>CAVOVT010000008.1:0-256209 GCA_963699925.1 uncultured Gammaproteobacteria bacterium
CAAAGTAGGCTTACCACTGCCTCCATCGGGTCGGTTTGTCGTCCGAGTCCGATAACGACGCTGTACAAGCGTGTTGGCAGCAAGACGAGATATTTGACCGGATAGATCAGCGCGTACCCATATAGGTCGATCGCTTGCCCAAATATCGAGCCCGTGATACCGGCACCATCAAGGACGTGGGTGCTCGAATACCCCGGGATGCGACTCTTGGCGAACGGCGCGATCACAGAAATGCCAAGGAGCACTCCGAGCGCCAGCCCGTAGCGTGGTGTTCGCTCGCGAGGAAAAACAATGGCGAGGAACGCAATCGCGACTAGCATGTAGTAACGCGCGGCGAAGCCAAGCACGAGCGCGATGAGCAAATACTTCGCGCCCCCCTTCAACCAATAGCGCGCGAAGAAGATGGCCGCGCACATTGCATAGACTTCTTTGTTCAAGCTCAAAAAACCAAGCACGAAATAAGGAAAGAGCAGCGAACCGAACAGAAATGAGAGTCTGCTTCCTAAAGAGTCGAAAGAACCCATGCCCACCTTCAGGGTCACAAGCATGATCACGAGATTCGCCGCGAGAATGAGTGTGAGATTCCCATGTAAGAGCATCATGAGAACGATCGGCGTGCCGTTCAGAAGGAGAAGCGGATTCACGACGACGTCCTTGTCCGCGTAGAACCTGTAGTACTGGTCGAAGTACGTCGCTGCATCCGAGGCGAAATATTGGATGGCCGCATTCTCGTGAGCGGTTCGCAAGACAACGTGAAAAACGGCGATTCCGGCAGCGAACAGTGAGAAGATGCCTAGCAGTACGAGCGCGGATATTCGGACGCGATATCGTGTCGGTCTCTGGGAAGGCGCGCTTGTAGGATCGATTTCGGACTTCGTCGGATCGCGATACATGGCGAGCGGCGCAGCGTTGGCGTCAGCGCCTTCGAACGTGAGCGCGATCAGGCCTTGGTACCGACGACGTGTGTCGCGCGAACGAAATGCGAACCACCGCGGGCGTGCGGAAATGTCGCCATCGTTATGTGCGGCGCTTTGCCGGCGAAGGAGAAATACACGCGCGCGAACAGATCCCACAGACCGCGCTCGGAGCCGTATAACTGGTGGGGTTGCGCGGGGCGCTTGAGGTAGCCGGCGAGTTGGTCCGGTGTCCAGCCCATCTTCTTCAGGAAGTACCGCTTGTCGTCTTCCAGCGCGCGTTCGGAAGGATACGGAATACCTTCGATACTTTTGAGCGCTTCTGCGCGCTCCATCTGCCCTGAGGCGACCAGGGTCGCGAGGTGCAACCTTCTTTTGTCGACGCCGAACTTCTCTCGAAGAATGTACCCTTGATAGAAGCGAGTGAAGACCGACTCGTAATGCTTGAATGGGTACGGCTTGTAGTCGAAGTCTTCCTGCAGCTGTTTGAGCGCTTCGAACTTGTTGTAGTCGAAGTAATCGAGAAAAGGGATCCAGCGGATGCGTCTTACGAACTCGCACCAAATGAAGTCGAGTGTACCGATGGACGAAAAGTGCGGATCTTGATCCCGCCGAACCGTTTCGCGAGGGCTCTGATGTTCCGCTTATCGTATTTGAACCAGTTCCACCCGCGCGGCGTGTACATCCCTTCGGTGGTGTGATTGCTACGCAAGAATCGACTTTACGCCGTGTGCCGCGGCCGACCGATAGTTAACGGCGAGCATCGCGTTGTCATAGAGTAGCTCGACATCTATTACATCGGCGTCGAAGAACGCTTGCATCAAGGCCCGGTACTCTTCCCAATCGATGACGTGCGTATGCAGATCGACGCCGAGCGCTCGCACCAGGTTCGCGATGTCGTTCTGCGCGAGCTCAGAATTCCAGCCGTTATCCATGTGCACGGCGAGTGGTCGAAGTCCCACTTTCACCGCCTGCACGAGCGCCCACGAGCTGTCCACGCCCCCCGAGACGCCTATCACACAATCGTAGCGGTTGCCGGCACCTTGATGCTTCACTCGAGCGACGAATGCGTCGAGCTGTTCCTCGCGTTGCAGCGCCGTCTTCCTGGAACAGCCGATTCGAACGCGACAGGAAATCCCGGCAGTAGTTGCAGACGCCTTGGTCATCGAAGGAAATATCCGTGGCGCTCGCGTCCATGACGCAGCGAGTGCAGACTTGGTAACTGTCGATCGTTCTGTGATCAAGTTTCCTTCGAGATCTTTGTAGGACGGATAGGTCATCAGAACGGCTCTGGCGCGGCCCACGAATACAAAGAAAGCGCCGGCAGCCACACCGCTTGCCCCGGCATCGGCTGCCGCTTTGATGTCGTCGAGACTACCAACGCCTCCGAGTGCGATGACGGGCACCGAAACCGCGGCGCACGCCTCACCGATCATGGCCAAATCCATGCCCTGCATCGTGCCGTCACGGTCGACGGCGTTGAGCACGATCTCGCCCGCGCCCGCGTCCGCCACGGCGCGCACATATTCTATCCGGTTACGCCGCTCGGTCGTGCCCGCCGCGGAGCGATAGAGCTGAGGGCGTCTGATCCAGTCGCGTTTGACGTCGACGGAGACCACTACGCCTTGGCTCCCGAGGCTGTCGGCCATGGAGGTGACCACAGAGAGATCGTCCAGCGCGGCGGTTTGCACGCAGACCTTTTCCACGCCAAGCGAGATCAGGCGTCGCGCCTCCGCTGTCGTGCGAATTCCGCCGCCATAGCAGAGAGGCATGAAGCATTCGCCGGCGAATTGCTCGATCAGCGCGTAGGCCGGTCCCGTGTTTTCTCTCGTCGCGGCGATGTCGAGCACCATCAACTCGTCAGCTTCCTTGTCGTTGAAAATTCTAACGGCGTTGATGGGATCGCCCACGTATTTCGGATTCGCGAAGCGCAGCGTCTTCACTAGCCCGGCATGCCGGAGCAACAAGCAAGGAATAACGCGCGTCCGCAGCACGTCAGACTTCGACGAATCTCTTGAACAGGTCCATTCCAAAGCGATGGCTTTTTTCCGGATGAAACTGCACGCCCAAGACACGCTCGCGTTCGACCGCGCAGGCGAAATCGATCCCGTAGCGAGATACTGCGGTCACGTAGCCCGAGTCGGCGCAGTCTACGTAGTAAGAATGAACGAAGTAGAACCGTAATTCTCTTCTTCCGTTCTCTGCGAAAAGCCGCGAAGCCCCTCGTGGGGTGTACGACGTTCCACCCCATGTGTGGCACTTCTAGTCCCTCACTTTCTACACGGAGCCGCTTGACACCGCCGGGGATCAAGCCGAGACCAGGCAGTGAGCCTTCTTCGCTTTCCTCGAACAGAAGGTGCATGCCAAGACAGACTCCGAACAGGTGGGCGCCGTCCCAACGGCGCTACGGAGCGCAGGCTCGAAGCCGCGTTCCTGGAGAGCCGCGATCCCCTTCGTCGAAAGCGCCGACACCGGGTAGCACGATCTTGTCGTGATCAGCGATCTCGCCCGGCACTCGGATACGCGCGACTCTCCGCCCACCCTCGCAATCATATTCACGATGGATTGGACGTTTCCAATTCGCAGAAGTCGACGACTCCGATCACAGACATGTGTGCTGTCTTCACCTTTCTCGCGACGGAACTGCGCGATGCCGCGTGTCAGCGCTATCGCGACGCCAACGAAGGCTCCGGCCACGATACCGAACACCTAATCAAGTGTTCGCCGCGGACTCGCTCGATAAACGGGTGCGACGGCACGATCGACGACTCGGACCATAGTCGTCCCGGGCATTGGCGAGCAAGAGCGTTCGCAACTCGTTTTCGACGAGCGTGTAAAGAACGCGTCGCAGCTCCACCACGTTGGTTTGATCGATCTGTTTGTTCAAGTACGCCATGCTGTGTTCTGCCTCCGCGACGTCTTTTTGGCGCGAGATTTCGTTCGCGAGCGCGACTAGCTCGTTGGCCCAACTTGCGGCCGTGTCACGATCCGTCCAGCGAATAGAGAGCGTCATTAATCCGTTTTCCGGATTGACCGAGATCTTGTAGACGCGTCTTTTGAACGCTTCGGCCCCTTCCCAGACAGTGCGAGGATGATCTAGCCTAGGCTTCCAAGCCTTTTTACTTGCGTCCCAATCGGTGGGATATAGGGCCGGTAAGAGGTCCTTGCGACTGAGGAATTCCTCGAGGAACGTGCGCGATTCGATCAGCGTCCTGCCGTCCTTCTTGTTGCGACGCAAGCTCTCGACGTTCAGGCCAGCGAGCTCTGCGAGTCCTCCGAATTGGCTCAGTAGACCCGCCCCACCGGCCACCCCTTGATCCGAGTGATCGACCTCCATGATCACAGTCTGCGCCTCGTAGAGAGGCGTCATCAGTAACGAAATGGCTGCTGCGATTGCGCCTGCACCGAGGGTAAGTCCGATGACGATTCCCCATCTTCTTCGCAAGATGAGCCACAGATCCGACACCGATATGTCGTCGTCGGTGTCGGTACTGCGAGAGCTCTGCATCGGCGTAGTCCCTCGATTTGGTAGTGGTCCACATGGTAAACGTTCCACTGCACTTGTCGCGCGGCGCTCCCGGCCGCGCGGCTGCGTTGACAATGAAAATGGTGCTCCTTAGACTCCGGGCCCGCTGCGAGCCGCACCCTTTGCTCCAAGCGCGGCTTTCCCAGGACAACGGCGGGAGATCCTCTTGAAGCGAAATCTGGATGCGCCCGTCGTCGAAGGTTTTGGGAAGGAATGGACGAAGTTCGACCAGACCGCGCTCGGCGAAGAAGAGTTCGGTGAGGCACTCTCCGCGTACTTCCACATCTTTCCTTGGCATCTACTGCCGCGTGATCCTGTCGGATTCGATCTAGGCTGCGGTAGCGGACGTTGGGCCCGCGGCGTCGCGCCGCGAACAAAAATTTTGCATTGCATCGACCCTAGCGCCGACGCGCTCGCCGTAGCGCGTCGAAATCTCGCGAATCAACCTGCCGCGCGTTTCCACCTCGCTTCCGTGGACGACATCCCTCTGGAAGACGGATCGATGGACTTCGGCTATTCCCTCGGTGTTCTGCATCACGTTCCGGACACGGCCGCCGGTCTGCGCTCGGCTGCCGCCAAGCTGAAACGCGGAGCGCCGCTGCTCGTCTACCTCTATTACGCGTTCGACAACCGCCCAGCGTGGTACAGACTGTTGCACTGGATGACGGAAGCGCTCCGGTGGGTGCTGTCCGCTGCCCGTTCCGATTGCGGTATGCGTTGAGCCAACTCGTCGCCGCGCTGGTGTATTGGCCCCTCGCCAGGTTGGCGAAAGTGCTGGAAAAAGCGGGCGCGAACGTCTCGTCTTTTCCGCTCGCGTTCTATCGGCATCACAGTTTCTACACGATGAGAACCGATGCGCTCGACCGATTCGGAACACGCCTCGAACAGCGTTTCACGCGCGCGCAGATCGCCTCGATGATGGAGTCAGCGGGGCTTCGGGACATAGTATTCAGCGAGAGTATGCCGTATTGGTGCGCAGTCGGGTTGAGACGCTAGACACCGGATGTGCGGGATAGCTGGCTTTCTGTGCTCCGCCCGTGAAACCGGGAATCCACGCGACTATGAGCAGATTGCAAACGCAATGGCGGATGCGATCGCACACCGCGGCCCCGACGATCGGGGTTTTTGGTGCGATTCCGAAGCGGGCATTTATCTCGCCCACCGGCGCCTATCGGTTCTCGACTTGTCTGAAGCAGGTCACCAGCCCATGGCTTCCGCGTCGGAACGCTATCGCATGGTGTTCAATGGAGAGATTTACAATCACCTCGAGTTGCGAGAACAGCTCGGCGACGTTGCGTGGCGAGGGCACTCCGATACGGAAACGCTGCTCGCATGCTTCGATCGATGGGGCGTGGCCGCAGCGTTGCCTCGCACGGTTGGGATGTTCGCGTTCGCAGTCTGGGACCGAGTCGACCGGACGCTGTTTCTCGCTCGCGATCGGCTTGGCGAGAAGCCGCTGTACTTCGGATGGCACGGCAACACGTTGTTATTTGCTTCGGAGCTCAAAGCCATTCGCAGGCATCCGGCCTTCGCCGCCGAGATCGATCGAGGCGCGGTTGCTTTGTTCTTGCGATTGGGCTACGTCCCAGCTCCTTATTCCATCTATCGCGACATCCAAAAACTGACACCTGGAACGTTCGTGGCGTTGCGAGCGGACAGCAGGAACGCACGCCCGACTGTGTATTGGTCCGCTCGTCTGGTTGCCGAAACCGGCCAACGCGAGCCATTCAGGGGTAGCGAAGGCGAGGCTTGCGACGAGCTTCAGGAGCTACTCAAACAGGCTGTCGCCGGCCAGATGCTGGCGGATGTGCCGGTGGGTGCTTTTCTCTCGGGGGGCATCGATTCATCGACGATCGTCGCGCTCATGCAAGAGCAATCGTCGAGGCGTATCAAGACGTTCACGATCGGGTTCCGCGAGCCGGGGTACGACGAGGCAGTGGACGCGAGGGCAGTAGCCCGGCATCTCGGCACGGATCACACTCAGCTCGATGTCGGGGCCGCCGAAGCTCTGGAGATCGTTCCGAAGTTGCCCCAGTTGTACGACGAGCCTTTCGCGGACTCGTCCCAAATACCCACCTTTCTAGTGAGCCAGCTCGCGCGAACGGAAGTGACCGTGAGCCTTTCCGGCGACGGTGGAGACGAGTTATTCGCGGGCTACAATCGCTACGTTTGGGCGGCGCGTGTGTGGCGGGTGCTCCGGACAGTGCCACGGCCGCTGCGCGCGGCGCTCTCGTCAGCATTGAGCGCTTTGTCTCCCGCCACTTGGGACGGACTCTTTCGTATTGCCGCGCCCGCACTGCCGCACTCCTGGCGGCACGGACAAGCAGGCAACAAGCTTCGTAAGCTTTCGGATATCGTCGGCGTCCAGGCCCCGCACGAGATCTATTTGCGTCTTATCTCACAGTGGCAGAATCCAGAAGAGGTGCTTCTCGACTCGGTTGAGCCGCAGACGACGATCGAACGAGACTCGTACGGAGGCGGTATAACCGGGCTCGAGGCGCGCATGATGTACCTGGACGCAGTCACCTATCTACCCGACGACATCCTTGTCAAAGTCGACCGCGCGGCAATGGGCGTCTCCTTGGAGACACGCGTGCCGTTGCTCGACCACCGCGTCGTCGAGTTCGCGTGGCGCGTTCCTTTGTCGATGAAGCTCCGACACGGCAAGGGCAAGTGGTTACTGAGGCAGGTGCTCCAGCGATACGTACCTACGGAGTTGTTCGACCGACCTAAGAGTGGATTTGCGGTGCCGCTGGATGCCTGGCTGCGCGGTCCGCTGCAAGACTGGGCGGAAAGCCTGTTGGACGATGCGCGCCTGCGACGAGAGGGCTACCTGCGGGCTCCGGTGGTTCGCGGGAAATGGCAACGGCATCTATCGGGCCGCGAAAGCCAGGCGTCGTCGATCTGGAATGTGTTGATGTTTCAATCGTGGCTCGAGTGTGCTCGGTAGCAAAGCTAGGACGTTCCGTTCGCGGCGCGACCAGTCGCGAGTGCTCTCCGCGATGACTCCCGAAAGTGGGCCGCATGCGGTGGATTCGATCCGTGCGTCCGACGCCTAGGCTTCTTATAGTCACGAACGTCGGGTGGTTCTTCCTCTCTCATCGGCTACCGCTCGCGCAAAAGGCGCGCGCTAGCGGGTTCGAGGTCCATGTTGCGACAGGCATCGAGGACCCCGCGGAGGAATCGCGCATTCGAGCACTCGCCTTCCACTTTCACAGATTGTCGTTAAGTCGAGGGGGTATGAATCCTGTCGCTGAGATTCGTGTGATGAGTGAGCTGGTTCGCTTGTATCGACGGGTTCGACCGACCTTGATTCATCACGTGTCTCTCAAGTCGGTGCTATACGGCGGGATCGCCGCGCGTATAGCTGGAATAAGACGAACCGTGAATTCGTTCACAGGTATGGGCTACCTATTCAGCGCCACCGGTTGGTTCCCCCGGTTCGTTCGTTCGTTCTTGTGGATGGGGCTGCGTCTTTGCCTTGGCGGCAACCTCAGGCGCGCGATTGTGCAAAACCAGGAAGATCTGCGCAGCCTCGTTAGCAGGGGGGTTATCACGAGGGACCGGATCGATCTGATCAGGGGTTCTGGAGTCGATCTGGGCATGTTCGGTTTCCAGCCGTTGCCGAGCGGGATCCCCGTCGTGTTGCTCGTCGCACGAATGCTGGCCGACAAGGGCGTCGTAGAGTTTCTCGATGCCGCAGAGCTACTGCTCGCACGCGGAGTGCGAGCGCGGTTTGTGCTCGCGGGCGAGGTCGATCTGCAGAATCCCGCTTCGCTCACCAAGGAATACCTCGCGGCTAGGCAACGTGGATCGGACATTGAATGGCTTGGCCATTGTCGCGACGTCGTCGCGCTCATGCGCGACAGCACGATCGTGTGCCTCCGTCCTATCACGAAGGGCTGCCGAAGACGCTCCTCGAGGCGGCAGCTACCGGCCGACCGATGGTTGCCACCAACATCCCCGGCTGCCGAGAGGTGGTCGTGGACGGCATCACTGGCCTTCTCGTTCCAACGCGCACGGTTCTGCCCCTGGCGGATGCCATCCAATCTCTGATCGACGACAGAGCGCGGTGCGAGCGCATGGGTGCAGCTGCGCGAGCCAAAGCTGAGTCAGAATTCGGGGAAGACAAGATCGTGACCGAGACTTTGGAAGTCTACTCTCGCCTGTTGAATTCGCCTTGACGAGGCCGTGCGCTAACTACGACTCAACGCTCATTCGCCGCCCGGCGGCTTGGCGATAGTTTCGCACTTGTCGTTCGTGATGCGGTATCGCGAGCCACAGGCGCCGCAAGTGACGATTTCGGAAGACGTTGCGAGCCGAATGCCGCATCGGCACATCCACCCACGTTGTCGTGCAGGAACGCCGAAAACGAGAGCGTACGCAGGCGTGTCTCTGGTGACTACTGAACCCGCCCCAACAAAAGCGTACTCGCCTATGGTGACACCGCAGACCACTGTGCAGTTTGCTCCGAGTGTCGCCCCACGCTTTACGAGTGTTTTGCGATACTCGCTCTTTCTAACGAATTCAGACCGGGGATTGGAGACATTTGTAAAGACCATGCTCGGTCCGCAGAAGACGTCGTCCTCGAGCGTCACAGCATCGTAGATGGAGACGTTGTTCTGGACTTTTACATTCCGACCGATGACGACCTCGTTACCGACGTAGACATTCTGGCCCAGTGAGCAGTGCTGTCCAATCGTAGCGCCGGCGCATACGTGAACGAAGTGCCAGACCCGCGAGCCACTTCCGATCTTTGCGCCCGCGTCGACAATCGCGGTCGGATGAATCTGTAGGTCGTCCACAATCTCTTCGGTAGCTTGACCCGTTTCACTGCACATCTCAAGATCACTCGTCGCGCCATCGTTCGGCGACGCTCCGTTCGATATTCTATACCCGGTGATCTGATCCTCGACGGTGCCCGACCAAGATGAACTGCAAGTCTCCGGTGGTGTTGCTTGAGCTGAACGAAGTGAACTTCGAGCATCTTCGTGTCTACGCGGACCGCGGTCTCTTGCCGAACTTCGCGCGCCTGATTAGTCAGCACGGTGTTAGCGAGACGACTTCCGAAGAGCGATACGAGCACCTGGAGCCGTGGATTCAGTGGGTCACGGCGCACACGGGTCTTGCATTCGACGACCATAAGGTCTTTCGCTTGGGCGACATCGTTTCCCATGACCTGGCTCAGATCTGGGAGATCCTAGAGGATCGAGGCCTGCGAGTAGGCGCGATCAGCCCGATGAACGCGAAGAACCGGACGCGCAACGCCGCTTTCTTCGTTCCCGATCCTTGGACATCTACCGAACTGACGGCTGGCTCCCTCTTGCGCCGAATGTATAAGGCTATCAGTCAGGCGGTGAGCGACAACGCCCAAGCACGTTTGTCGCTATCGTCTGCTATGTGGCTACTCGCCGGTGCTCTTCGCTATGCGAGGTCTGCGAATTATCCGGTGTACGGCGCGTTGATCTCGGTCGTGCGTCGCAAGCCGTGGGCGAAAGCAATGGTTCTCGACCTTTTGCTCGCCGACGTGTTCTTTTCGGCGACGCGTGCCGGAACCCCGGATTTCTCGTCTCTGTTCTTGAATGCTGCTGCTCACATCCAACACCACTACATGTTCAATTCCTTGGCATACCTCGGGTCAAGACGCAATCCGGATTGGTACGTCATGCGAGACGAGGATCCTGTCGGTGAGATCTATGCGATGTACGATCGAATTGTCGGTGCTATTCGGTCGCGTCATCCGAGGACTCGCTTGATGATTGCGACGGGGTTACACCAAGATCCGCACTCTGACGTGACGTTCTACTGGAGGATAAAGGAACACGCGCGATTTCTAAGTAAGCTTGGCGTTCCGTTTGTCAGAGTGGCTCCTCTGATGTCTCGAGACTTTGTCGTGGAATGTTCTTCGGCCGGCGACGCTGAGCGTGCGGAGCAAATACTGTTATCCGTGCAGGATGTCGACGGAAACAGACTGTTCGAAGTCGACAATCGGGGGCGCGATCTGTTCGCGATGCTCGTATGGTCGCGCGATATCGGTTCCGACTTCGTATGCACGGTTGGCGGGGTTCCGTTTCAGGGGCTCAAGGATGACGTCGCGTTTGTCGCTATAAAGAATGGGGAGCACAACGGCGTCGGCTATTTCATAGACACTGGTTTAAAGCACCGCGAGCGAGCCAATCAGTTCCCTTTGAAGGAACTCCCCGATCGCATTTGCGAAGCCCTAGGAGTCCGTTGGCAAGCAGCGGGCCCGTAGAGAGCAGACGCTGGGGGGTTGAAGCGTGCGTCGGGCAATGCCTGGGCTATTCCATCTGCTCCATATCCATGGCCATCTCACTTGTCTTGGCGCTGAGACGAATGACTCACTGCTGTCTCTCGCGGCCGCGTCACCGATCTCGTGCGTTTCGTCGCGGACCGCCCCGGTCGCGACTGGCGGTATGCGATCGACGCACGGAAGGCCGAAAACGAGGGCGGCTTATCGCCTTCGGGGCGCTTCGAAACCGGAGGGAGAAGACGGTGAAACTGGTATATTGCTAATGAAGGCTAGTGGTGAACGTTGATTCAGCGAGCGGTAAGCGCGGCACAAACGCCGCCACCCCCGGTGCGCACGCAGCAGCGAGCGTGAATTTTGGGCGCTGCACTGTGTCGTCTTGGCATCTCACGCTAGATCCTGGCTAGTCTGTTTGGCTCGGAAGTGTCATCTCGACGACACCTTGCGGTTTCCCTAGCGATTGACATAACTTAGATTTGCTGCGTTTCCATTTTCGTCGACGTTACTTATCTCGACCTTGAGATTAATGAACTACTCCGCCGCCTTCTTCCTTACGTTCGTCGTAACCGTAGTTTTCATGTTCGTGCTACGTCCTATAGCTAGTGCTGTGGGACTCGTGGACGTGCCCGGCGGCCGAAAAAAACACGGAATGCCGGTGCCCCTCATCGGTGGAATCGCGATGAGCATCGCGTTGGGGTTTGGGACGACGCTAGTCGATCATCCCGAACTCTGGAACCCATCGATCCTCGGAATCTATCTGTTGGTAATAGTCGGGACGGTGGACGACCGTTTCGACTTGCCTCCCAACGTGCGCCTCATCGCGCAGAGCTGCGCCGCAATGCTCGTAGTGTTTGCGTCGGGAATTACGATCACGAACCTCGGTGCGCCTCTGTTCTTCAACCTGCCGCTAGGCATTCTGTCCGTCCCTTTCACGCTGCTCTTCATCATGACGCTGATCAACGCGTTCAACCTGACGGACGGCATCGACGGACTCGCCGGCGGGCTTGCGTTGTTGTCTCTTCTCGCGATGGCGATCGTCGGCGTCAACACCGACGTCTTCAGTCTCATCCTTCTGTTGATCGCGGTCGTGCTTGCGTTCTTGATTTTCAATTTCCCCCTTCGATTCGTGCAGCCCGTTCGCACGTTCATGGGTGACGCCGGTAGCACGTTTCTTGGCTTGGCGATCGCCTCGATCGGTGTCTGGCTTTCCCAGGGCATCGAGCCGCGGATCGCGCCCGTGGTGGGCTTGTGGTTCGTGGCAGTTCCCGTTTTCGATTTGTTCTCTACGATTATCCGGCGCGCGGCCGAAGGAAAATCACCGTTCGCTCCCGACCACGGACACCTGCATCACGTTCTGATCGACTGCGGATTGTCGCGACGAGCCACGTTGGCGTGGATGCTAATGCTCGCTGCCTTCTGCGTCGCGATCGGCGTGCTAGGCGACGGATTCGACGTTCCCGACGGCGTGATGCTGATCGGCTGGTTCGTTGCGGGAACGGCGTACTATCAGATGTTGCGCAATCCCAAGGTCATCGTGACGTTGATTGGGGCGTTGCGAGGGGCCGTAAATCGCATCAAGTCCGGAGCGGTTTGATCGAGTCGAGGGATTCTACCTCGCTACCAGCCGACCTCGATCACAGACTGCCGCAAAGCTGAAGCAGCTGTTGCCACCCAGCGACGCAAGCTGCGCGGGGCGTCAAGACCGTCTATTGGTGGCCTCGGACGGATTCGCCGCACAGTGTTAGAAGGTGTCAGGCTGACATCGAACCGCGTAGTCGGTCGAGAACGCGGTCCAACGCGGGCCTCCAATCCGCTGGGCTAAGTGGTTGCCGGAGCTCACGGCTTAGGCGCAACGCCGAGTTGGCCGGCCGCCGTGCCGCGGTGGGGTAGTCGGAAGTCGTGATCGAGCACCGGAATGCGTGCCGGGACTTCCTCGTCGGAAAGCTCCTTGTATGAGCTCGTGCGCGAATTCGCGACCAATCGACGTGGCTCTTGGCCGCGAGGTGTATGACCGCGTCTGGCTCTTGCGTGCGAAAGATGTGCTGCAACCGCTTTCTGTCGCAAATGTCGGCCTTCTCGAACATGTAGCGGTCTGATGCTGCAAGTCCGCCAGCGATTCGAGGTTGCCCGCGCATGTAGGGCTGTCTACATTGATGACGCGCGCGGACGTATTGCGGACGAGGTAGCGGACGAGCGCGGATCGAATGGAGCCAGCGCCTCCGGTGACTAGGATATTCAATCGTCGGTGCCGTTGCTTAAGGCGTACGAGTGCGAGCAGAAGCTACTGGTTGTAGGACAAAACGGGCTCTTATATGCGTTCGCGGCGCTTTCGAAGCACAGCTGTTTCGTCCCTCGTCTTTGTTGACTTCGAATCCGGCCTGGTAAGCTGCCGGTCGCGAACGAGCGCGCGCCATGCAAACACTCACACCCATCATCCTCTCCGGCGGCTCCGGCACCCGCCTCTGGCCGCTGTCTCGCGAGCTGCGCCCGAAGCAGCTGTTGCCGCTCGTCGGCGCGCGAACTCTGCTTCAGGAGACCGTGCTGCGCTCGCGCAGTCCTCGCGCGCGAGGTCGCGCCCCGATCGTCGTCTGCAGCGAAGACCACCGCTTCCTCGTCGCCGAGCAGTTGCGCGAGATCGGCGTGCGCCCGCAGACGACGGTGCTCGAGCCGAAGGGCCGCAACACGGCGCCCGCGCTCGCGATCGCGGCGTTGCTCGCGACGCGAGCCCGCGGCGAACGCTACGAAACAGGCCGAGCGGCTCAGGGCTCCGCCGAGCCCGTTCTGCTCGTTTCCCCCGCGGACCACGTCATCCTCGACACGACGGCTTTTGCCGCCTCGGTCGACGCGGCCGTCGAAGCCGCTCGCGCCGGCTATCTCGTGACGCTCGGCGTCGTGCCCGACCGGCCGGAGACGGGCTACGGCTACATCGAGCGCGGCGCGGACAAGGGGCGGTGGTCCGCTCGTCGACAAGTTCGTCGAGAAGCCGGACCTCGCCGACGGCGAAGCGCTACGTCGAGTCCGGCCGCTATCTCTGGAACAGCGGAATGTTCGTTTGCACGCCGCGCACTTATCTCGAAGAGCTCGAGCGGCACTCGAATGCAATCTTACGCCGCGTGCTTGCGCGCGGTCGACGAGGCCACGGTCGACGACGACTTCACGAGGCTCGGCCGCGCGTTTCTCGATTGCCCGTCGGATTCGATCGACTACGCGGTGATGGAGAAGACCACAAAGGCCGCGGTCGTGCCGCTCGACGCCGGTTGGAGCGACGTCGGCTCGTGGTCAGCGCTCTACGACGTGCTCGACAAGGACGCGGACGGTAACGTCGCGCGCGGCGACGTCGTGCTCGAGCGCTGCAAGAACAGCTACGTCTTGTCGACGGGCCGTCTCGTCGCGGCGATCGGCCTCGACGGATTCGTCGTGATCGAGACCGCCGACGCGGTCGCGGTGTTGCCGCGGCGCGAGGCGCAGAGCATCAAGACCATCGTCGATCGGCTCAAGCGTCGCCGGCCGCGCCGAAGTCCGGGAGATCGCGGCGCAATCCGCGCCGCCTCGAGCTGCCGAGCGCTGAGTCCGCGCTTCAGCCGACGGCGCTCGCTCGAACTTGAGCGCTCGATGCGTTTCGCTGATGAAGCACCTCGATTCATTGTCGCCGCCGAGAACATCGCCTCGCTACATTTTTTCGTCGCAACAGATTCGGCGAGCGACGCGACTGAGGTCGCTCATCGGCGACAGTTTGCGCGAGAAGAGAAGCCTGAGCAGAATCGCGCTCGACTGAAAAAGGCAAATTCGCCGAAAGGCGAAGACGCAAAGCCACCGGTCTAAGGGGTTCTTCCCACGACAGCGGGGTTGCCAGTGATGGATGGTTCAATCCGAAGTGCGAGCTTGACTGCTGTCTGGCGCCGGAGGGGCGCCGTACCCCAATCGATCCCGTGGCGGAAAGCGAAATCAGCAAGGTCCACAAAAAACTAGTCCGCGGGGTAGATGGTGAGAGTATGTACGACGACGCCGAAAGGCGCTGGCTCGGTCTGTTTACTGGTTTCGGTATCGGCATTCGCGCTCGCAGCGTGCGGAGGGGGAGGCGGCGGGAGCGCCCCCAGCAGCGCGCCGACAGGGTCGGCGAGCACGCCGTCGCCCACGCAGCACGGGCTCGATCTTCCGCCCACGATCGCGGGCACGCCGCTCGGTGCGATCGTCTACGGCCGAACCTACACGTTCGTGCCGACCGCAACCGATCCTTCGGGCGACGCGGTCTCGTTCGTCATCGTGAACAAGCCGGCATGGGCGACGTTCGACCCGGGCACGGGCACGCTTCAGGGCACGCCGAGCGCGGCCGATGTCGGTAGCTATCCGAACATCACGATCAGCGTCACGGACGGGCTCTACATGGTCGCCCTGCGATCGTTCGACATCGACGTGGAGGCCACCGCCGCAGGCTCGATCGTCCTGAGCTGGGTTCCGCCGACCCAACGTAACGACGGCTCCCCGCTGACGAATCTCGCGGGCTACAAGCTGTACTGGGGCACGGCGCTCGGTCACTACCCGAACCTCGCGTCGATTCCGAATCCGGGCATCGCGACCTACGTGGTCGACGAGCTGCCGTCCGGAACGTACTACCTCGTCGCGACGGCCTACGACTCGTCCGGAATCGAAAGCGCCTACTCCAACGTCGCGATAGAGACGATTCAGTAGCCGCGCTTCGCTGAGGGAGCTCGTCGGCGCGCGGGAGATCGCGCCGGCGTGTGACGCCGCTCACGGTTTTGACGGCGCCGCACCGTGGTCCGGGGCGCGGCGGCGCTATGCTGCGCGCGAAACGGAATTCAGTGGGCGCGCGTGCCCTTATGACAAACGTCCTCCTCCTCGGCGGCGACGCCGACGCCAATCTCGGGGACGCAGGAATTCTCGCGGCGACGTGCGAGTGCCTCGCGACATCGCAGCCCCGAGTCGAGATCACGATCGTTTCCGGACGGCGCCGGCTGCGCGGGCTGCCCGGTCTCGCGAGGGTCATCACGCCCGGCGCCGCCGGCTTCGCGGCATTGCTCGACGCGGCACGGCGGCAGGATCTGATCGTCGTCGGCGGCGGCGGGCTGCTCCAGGACGACGACAGCCGAATCAAGGTCCCGTATTGGGCGTCCCGACTCCTCGCGTTGCGCGTGGTTCAGCGCAACATCGCGGGCCTGAGCCTCGGCGTAGGGCCGCTCGATCACGCCGAGAGCCGCGCATCGGCGCGCGTGATCTGCGGGCTCCTGAATAGCGTGTCGGTGCGCGACGAGTTCGCGCGCGAATGGCTTCAGCGTTGCTCGGCCCGGCCCATCGAGGTCGTGCCGGATCCCGCGTTCATGCTCGCGCCCGCCGCGGACAGCGAGGCGGCCGACTTCATCCGCTCGCTCGGTTTGTCGGCCGACCGCCCGCTCATCGGCGTCGCGGTGCGCGGCTGGTTTCACGCGCGCGGCGGATTCGTGCCGCGCAAAGTCCGCTTCCGGCTCGGCGTCCGGGATTCGGGCCGGCAGGCCGAGCGCGAGCGCTTCGCGCAAAGATTCGCGACGGAGATCGGCCGCTTGGCGCGTCGACTCGGCGCCGGCGTGCTGCTGATGCCGAGCTATCGGCTTGCGCACGAAGGCGACCTCGAAGCGTCGCAAGCCTTGGCCGCTCGTATCGACGGCGTCAACGTCGGTCTCGCGACGATCGACGATCCTTCGCTCTACAAAGCAGTTGTCGGGCCGTCTCGCGCTCATGGTCGCGGCACGCATGCACCCGCTGATCTTCGCGGCGAGCATGGGCGTGCCCGTCGTCGGGCTCGCTTACAACGGCAAGTTCGAAGGGGCGTTCCGGCTGATCGGCTTACGCGACCAGCTACTCGACCTCGGGCTGGTATCGAACGGCAGCGTCGGGCCGGGCTGGCTGGACGCGCCCGTTCAGGCGGCGTTCGCGGCGTCTCGCGGCTCGCGCGACACGGTGCGCGACGCTCGCGGAGCGTGTTCGCGAGCACACCCGAGCGCTACTGCACTGAGATCCATGCGCACGCTTCAACGTCTCGTCAACGATTCGGCTCGCCACGTGCCGTTCTATCGCTCGCACTGGGCGGCGGCCGGAGTCGATGTCGGCACGACTCGAGCTACCGCGCGATTTCGCGAGCCTGCCGGTCGTCCGCAAGAGCGACTTGCTCGCGGCGGGCGTGCAGGCGCGGCTCGATGACCGTCGGCGCCGAGCCGGCCTCGTCTGCGACGCGACGAGCGGTTCCTCCGGCCAACCCTTCGAGGTCTTGATCGATCGGTCGGCGATGCGGCGCCGGCGTCTGCGCTTCCTGCGCGCGCTCGTCGGCGCGGGCTACCGGCCCGGCGAGCGGCTGATGCTCGTCGCGTCTCGGCACGCGACTTCGTTCGCTGCGCGGTTGCTCGGTTGGAGCTACGCGAGCTTGAAGCAGGGCGAGGACGTGCTCGCCGCGCAGTACGTGCGCACGCGTCCCGCAGTCCTCTACGGACCGCTGAGCTCGCTGCTCGCGCTCGCCGACCGGCTGACGAGCGGCCATCGCGGGCATCCTCGTCCCCGGCTCGTCGTGACGACGGCCGAGGAGTTGACTGCGGCACAGCGCCGAACGCTCGACCGTGCGTTCGGCGCAAGGATCGCGGACTTCTACGGAATGACCGAGCTCGGCCTCGTGGCGTGGCGCGAGGGACCCGAGGGGCCGTACCGGCTGGCGGCGAACAATCTGTTGCTCGAGTATCTTCCGTGCGCGGCCGACGACGCGCTCGAGCGCCTCGTCGTCACCGATCTCTCCGGCGGCGCGATGCCGTTGGTTCGCTACGAGACCGGCGACCTCGTGCGCCGCGACCGCTCGCTGCCCGGTGCGCCGATCGCGCGGATCGCCGGCCGCGAGATCGATTGCCTGCGCCTGCCGGGCGGCAGGCGCGTCTCGCCGTATCGGATCACGACGAGCCTGGAAGTGCTCGAGGGCGTCGACCAGTACGAGGTCGTGCAGAACAGGGACCTGTCGGTCGAGGTTTTCATTCGCACCGTTGCCGCCGACGCGGCGCCGATTTTCGAGCGGGCGAGGCGGGCAGTGAACCACGTCTGCGACGGGGCCGTGCCGCTCGAGGTAAAACCTATGGCTGCGCCGGACGGCACCGGGCGGAAGTCGCGGCCGGTACGCTGTCTCGCGGGAGAAACGGCTTGAGGATCCTGTCTTTAACCTATGAATATCCGCCGATCGGCGGCGGCGGCGGCAGAGTCGCGGCCGCGCTGAACGAGGAGCTCGCGAGGACCGGCGACCGCGTCGAGGTGTTGACGTCGCGAATGCGGGGCTTCGCGAGCCACGAGCGGATCGGAGAGGTGATGGTCCATCGCAGCGCATGCGTGCGCCGCGATGCGCACTACACGACCGCGCTCGAGCTCTCGACCACGCTGCTGCCGGCGTGGCGGGAGGGGTGTCGGCTCATCGAGACGTTCAGGCCCAACCTCGTGCATACGCACTTCGTCTTGCCCTCGGGCGTGCTCGCATGGCGTCTCGCGCGCCGCTACCAAGTCCCCTACGTGGTCACGGCCCACGGCTCCGACATACCCGGCTACAACCCCGACCGCTTCGCGCTGCTGCACCGATTGTTGAAGCCGTTCTGGAGACAGATCGTAGCGAACGCGTCGCTGCTCGTGTCGCCGTCCGAGTTTCTCGCGGGGCTGATCCGCGCCCAAGTGGACCTGCCGATCCGCGTGATACCGAACGGCTATGCGCCCGCGGGCTCGCTCGGCAAGTCGAAGCGCAATCTCGTGCTCGTGGTCGCGAGGCTCTTCCCGCGCAAGGGCGTGCAACGATTCATCGAGGCGATTCCCGGAATGCCGCCGGACTGGGAGTACGTGATCGCGGGCGACGGCCCGCAGTTGCCGCGCCTCAAGGAGCTCGCCAAGCGGCTGCGCGTCCCCGTGCGCTTCGTCGGCTTCGTCGACGCCCATACGCTGCGCGGCTATTACGAGGAGGCGAGAATCCTCGTGTTCCCGTCGATTCGCGAAAACTTTCCGATGGTCTTGCTGGAGGCGATGGACGCCGGGTGCGCCGTGATCACGACGGATGCGGAGGGCTGCGGAGAGGTCGTCGGCAAAGCGGGGATCGTCGTGCGCAAAAACGACGCCCAGGTGATTCGCTCCGCACTGCGCAAGCTGATGGGCGATCCCGGGCTCTGCGAGGAGCTCCGGAGAAAGGCCATGGCTCGCGCCGATCAATTTCGCTGGCCACGTATCGCCTCGTCGTACAGGGACGCGTTCGCGTCGGCCTTTGCCTCGGCGCCGCTGACCGACACGGCGATCCAGCGCCGTTTGGTCGTCTAGCGGCCGCGGCGCGCGTGTCACGTGGCGGCGGGTCTAGCCAAGCATCTCGGCTTGCTCGCCGGCGCTGCGCCGCCGATCGTCGCCGAGTTCACGGGTCGGCTCGGCGCTAGCGGGACCGAGGTCCGCGCGCGCTACGTCGGCAGCGGCGTCAATCTGCGACTATCTCGTAAGCCTCGTCATGGACGAGGGTCGCGAGCGTGCGCGACATACCCTGCCGAGCTATCGCCACGTGCCGAGCGCCGTGGATGCGCGCGGCGCGGACGGTGCCGAAGTCGCCGTCGTGCTCACGGATCTCCCGGCGCTCTGGGGAATGCTCACGCCGCGGCGCGCGCAGTACCGCTTCGCGGCCTGGGTCCGCCAAGAGCTCAGGCTGCCGCCGGCCGAAGCCGCTTGGGTGCTGCCGCGGCCGGTCGAGCGCGAGGCGGCGCGGCTCGCGCGCCGTCACGGATACACGCTCGACTTCACGACCGATCTGGATTCGCTGCTCCGGTTCTACCGAGAGCTTTACCGGCCGTACGTGCTCGCGCGCTTCGGTCGCGGCGCGATCGTCGTCGCGGAGCGAGACTTCGTCGCCGGCGCCCGCGGCTGCACGCTCGCGCTTCTGTGCCAACAGGGCCGCCGGACGGCCGGCGTGCTGCTGGAGCGATCCGGAGCCGAGCTGCGTTTTCGCTGGTTCGGCGGTGCGTGCAGCCCGCCGCCCGAAGGCGCGAGCGACGTGCTCGACGTGGCCTGCATCCGGCGAGCCCACTCGGACGGCGTCCGCACGGTCGTGCTCGGGGCATTCGCGGCCGAGCCTCCTCGACGGCGTAGTGCGTTACAAGCGAAAGCTCGGCGCCCGGCTTTGCGCCGTCCGCTATCCGCAGTCGAAGCTCGGCATCGCGGTCGCCAACGGCCAGCGCGCGCTGTTCGAGCGGCTCAACCGCCAACGGCTCGTCGAGATTCGCGGCCGCGGGCTCGTCCGCGTCTTGGAAGCGTCGTAGTGGAGCGCAACGAATATTCCATTGGCTGGCTCTTGCCCGACGACGCGAAAGCGGCGGCCGAGCTCGAGGCAAGGATCCATGCCGCCGAGCATTGCGCGGGCGAGCAGCTGATCGCGGCTCAGCTCGAGACGACCGAGTGCGGCGCACGAAACTTGAGCCTCGGGCTCTATCACCGCAGTGCCGGCGGAACGCGACCCGTGCTCGTCGGATTCGTGCTCGCGTTTCTGATGCGTAGTCGCCGCGAGATGGCCGAGTTCTTCGACGCGCCGATCCCGGACGCCTTGGACGCGGACGGCCGCACGATCTATATCGCCGATTGGGCGATCGAGCGCGCGCATCGTCGCGCATTCAAATCGATGGCCGGCAAATTTGGCCGAGGTCATAGCGTCGGACGACGAGTTGCGCTGCCTGCCGGTGAACGCGTTCAGCACGCCGGAGTACGCGGCGAAGTGGCGCGCGCAGGCTCGGTGGCTCGCGCGCAGCGGCTATCGTTTCGTCGCGAACTACGCGTACGAGGACGCGCGGCTCGGTCGGTCGATGCTCTGGATGCACTTCGAGCCCGATCGCGCGCCGTCGGCCACCGTCCGCGTGCCGGCGCACGACGCCCCGCTCACGTGCCGCGTCGTGACAGACCTGCGCGGCTGGGCCGATTTGCGGCGCGTCTGGGACCGCCTGCTCGAGGCGTCGCCCGATCGCACGCCGTGGCAGAGCTATGCGTTCCTCAACGCTTTGGTGGCGGCACCTGTCCGGTGGCGCGCGCGCTGCGGATCTTCGTCGTCGAACGCGGCGGCGTGCCGTGTCTCGCGCTGCCGATGCAGCTCTCGCAGTGGCGACGACTGCCCGGGTTGCCCGTGCGGTTACTCGAGCCGATCGGCATGATCATGGACGTGAACCGGCCGAGGCTCGCGCTCGGAGCTTTCGACGAAGCCGCCTACCGCTGCGCCTTCGACGCGATCTGGGGCTCGGGCGAGGACTGGCACGTCGTCCGCATCGACGAGAAACCATGGGACGACCGAGAGATGGCCCTGCTCAGAGAGTACGGCCTCGAGCACGGCTGCGTATGTCGCCAGGTGTTCTCTCATTGGGTGCCCTACCTCGACCTGCGTCAGTCGTGGGGGGCGTACTTGCGCGGCCGTTCGCCGAAACTGCGGAAGAACCTCAAGGCGGCCCGCCGCAAGCTCGAGCGGCGTGGCGCCTTGATGCTCGAGAGACACGACACCGAAAGCGGCGTGCTCGAAGCGTTGCAGACGGTGCTCGAGCTGCATGGCCGCAGCTGGAAACGCGAGAAGCGTATCGAGCACAGCCGGTCCGAAAGCTACTCGGAGTTCTTCGGCGATTGGGTCCGCCACATGGCGTCCCTCGGCCGCTGCCGCATCCTCGTGCTCCGGTGCGGCGGCAAGCCCGTGGCGGCCACCGTCGCATTCTTGGAGGGCGACACATATTACTCGGTGCAAATCGTGCACGATGCCGAGTTCGACGCTTGCTCCCCCGGCACGCTGCTCGAGGGTTTGGAGATCGAGGGGCTCATGAACGAGGGGCGGTTCGCGAAGTACGAGATGATGGGCTCTTTCATCAGCAACAAGATGCGCTGGACGGACACGGCGACCAATAGCTCCCATGTGCTCGTGCTTCGCCGGCGCGTGCGCACGTTCGTGATGGACGCGTTCTACTTCTTCATCAAGCCGTACTTGCGGCCGCTCGTCGTGAGCCTCAGGCACCGGCTCAAGCTCGCAGCGCCATGATTCGCCATTGGCGGATGCTGCTTTCGATTTTCGCCAAGCACGAGCGCTTGCAAATCTATTTGCTTCTCGCGAACGGCGCGGTCGTCGGTCTCGTCGACGTGGCGGGCGTCGCGTCCGTCATGCCGTTCATCGCCGTGCTCATGGACGACAGCGTGATCCAAACGAATCGTTATCTGAGCCGTGCCTACACGCTGTTCGAGTTCGAAAGCCACAACCATTTCAAGGTCGCGCTGGCCCTGCTCTCGCTCGGGGCGCTGATCGTCAGCAATGCGTTCTCGGCCTTCGAGGCGTGGTTCAGGTTCCGCTTCTGCTTCATGCGGACCCAGTCCTTGTGCGTGCGGCTGCTCGCCAAGTATCTCCATGACCCGTACCTCACGTTCCTGCAACGAAATCGCGCGGAGCTCCAAAAGATCATCGTGACCGACGTGGATCGCGTCGTCGTCGGCACCCTGATGGCCGGCGTGGGTCTCTTCTCCGACCTCGTCTCTGCGGCGTTCATCGTGGCGACTGCTGTTCATAGTGGATCCCGAGGTCACGGCCGCCACGTTGCTCGTGCTCGGTACGAGCTACTTGGCGCTGCACTTGACGATTCGCAAACGCATCACCAAGCTCGGCGAGGAATTCGTCGTGCTCGATACGGCCATCACGGCGCGCGCCCAGGAGGCGCTCGAAAACGCCAAAGACATCAAGGCGTCTGGTCGCGAGAACGAGTTCGTGCGGCGCCTCGCCGCACCGCGCCGCGAGTTCGCGCAAAACGCGATCCGCCACAGCACGCTCGAGCTCGTGCCGAGCCGGCTCATCGAGGTCGTCGCGTTCGGCGTGATCATCGTCGTTGCGCTCTACTACCTCTTGAGCGCCGGCACGTCGAGCAGCGTGCTGGCCATCATCGCGCTCTATACGTTCGCCGCCTATCGGCTCGTGCCCACGCTCAAGGTGATCCTCGACGGCGTAGACACGATCCGCTACAACGCGCCTGCGCTCGAGATCATCTGCAGGGATTTCGATCCTGTGCGCGCCGGGCACGCGAGGGAAGGTCGAGCCCAAGGGGCTCGAGCGCGGCATCGAGCTCGAGAACGTCTCCTTTTCCTATCCCGGCGCAAGTGGCAAGGCCTTGAACGGTTTGACGGTCCGGATCCGGCAGGCGAATTCGTCTGCGTCATGGGACCCACCGGCGCGGGCAAATCGACGGCGCTCGACGTGCTGCTCGGGCTGCTGCCGCCCGACGCCGGGCGAGGTGCTGATCGACGGCGAGCCGCTGACTCCCGAGAACGGCGATGCGTGGCGCAGATCGATCGGCTTCGTTCCGCAGTCGGTGAACCTCATCGACGATACGGTCGCATCCAACATCGCGTTCGGCGTGCAGCCGCAGAACATGGACCGCGGGCGCCTGCACGAAGCGGCCCGCCATGCCCAGATCCACGACTTCATCGTCGGCGAGCTGCCGAACGGCTATGAGTCGATGCTCGGCGACAAGGGGCTGCGGCTCAGCAGCGGCCAGCGGCAACGGATCGGCCTCGCGCGCGCGCTCTACTCGCGATCCTGCGGTGCTCGTTCTCGACGAGGTGACCAACGCGCTCGACGCCGTGACGGAGCGCCGCGTCATCGACGGCCTGCTCGCGCTGCGGCCGCGCCGCACGATCATCTTCGTGTCGCACAAGGCGTCGGTCGCGCGCCGCGCGTCGCGGATCGTCATCATCCAGGACGGCGTCGCGATGGCGGATGGACCGTATCGCGAGCTCGTCTTCGACGAGCGCTTCCGCGAGCTGCTCACGGACGTCGAGGAACGGGACAGCGCGCCTAGCGTTTCAGCTGCGGCAGAAATCGGCGACGGGATTCGCCGAGCTCGTGAGATCGTGCAGCTCGAGCGGCAGGCCGCCGTCGAGCACGGCGTAGTCCGTTCGTCAGAATCTGCTCGCTGAGCGGCCGCATCGAGAAGATCTTGATGCGCTCGAGCCCGTCGCACGCGTAGTAGGCGCCGAGCTTGCGTACGTCCTCCGGCGACACGCCGTCTCGCGCGACCGTGATCCTCGCGTGCAGCGCGCCGTGCGTGCGCCCACGGCCGCGAACGGCGTGTTCGCGAACACGCTCACGACGGACGGATTGAGATTCGGTGACCTTCATGAGCAGCTGCCCGTACGGCCAGTCGTTGCCGATGCGCGCGCCGAGCTTGCGCTTGTAGCGATGGATGCCGTTGTTCAGATGTCGCGGGCGAGTACATCAAATTGATCTCGGTGCACCCGACCTCGATCGCGTGCCTCATCGAGAAGCAATAGAGCGCGGCGCCGATGGCGCCTTGGAGCGCGGCGTCGAGGCCGTCGACGATGCCGAGCCACATGAACCGCATCATGCGATCCATGCGATGCAGGATGCCCCCGCCGACGGCTGCGCCGCCGATGAAGCACCTCGATCAGCGCGCCTCTCGCGCCCGTCTTCAAGATCACGTCGCGCGGCTCGACGTCGACGAGCTCGGCATGGCGGCGCCGCGCATACGGCAAGTACATCGTGTCGTAGAACCGGTCGATCGTCGCGGCGTCCCGCGTGATCCGAAACGTGAGGCCGAACTTCTCGATCTTGCGCAGCTCGTCGCGTGTGGTCTTCCGCGCCGAGAGCCGCTGCTCGACCGTGGGCCAGTCTCTCGGCAGGGCGATCCGATGAGAGATCTGCGGCGGCACGCGGAGGAAGCCGCTTCGCGCGCTGCCGAGGTGGTACGGCCACGCGAGGTCGCCGATGACGATGTCGCTCGCCGACTCGGTCTTCAGCAGCCGCGAGCCGACGCGCACCGAAACGGTCTCGCGCTGCTTCACGATCGAATGCTCGGAGAAGAGAGAGTCGACGAGGTAGTCGTAGCAGAGGCGGGTTCCGTAATAGAACGTCGAGAGGGGCTCCCCGCTGTGCTTTTCCTTGCCCGTGATCCAGAGCGCGTCGCCTCGGTACTCGGACGCCGCAACCTTGGCGCGATCGAGCTGCCGGTAGAGCCAATATCGGAGCGTTTGCTTCATCGGGAGGCGCCTGAGGGACACGTCATCGTAGCCGGCGGCTGCGGCGGCTCGGAGCGACCGAGTCGACATAAAGCCGAAGTCGTCTGGCGCCTCGTGCTCGGATTGCCGCCGCGCCGCGAGTCCTGCGTGCGCGACGATCTCGCAGCTGCGAACGCGCACGCGGCGCGGTCGCGCGTGCTCGGCACGGTGCAAGAAAGTGGTGGGCGATGCAGGGATTGAACCTGCGACCTCTCCCGTGTGAAGGGAGCGCTCTCCCGCTGAGCTAATCGCCCGTTCGTGTCGAACCGCCCTCGGCGCAGTCTGCGCCGGCGGCGGGGCGACCGTATTCTGCCATAGTTTCCCGCGTCGCTGGCGTCGCGCGTGACCGCGATTTCGAGCCTAGAAAGCGTGCTGTAGTATGCTTCGCCGCGGATTTCATCTAGTTCGGAAACCAAATGCGGGTAACGATCTTCGGCTCGGGCTACGTGGGCCTCGTCACCGGGGCGTGCTTGGCCGAGACCGGCAACCACGTTCTGTGCGTCGATATCGACGCGAACAAGATCGAGCGGCTCAAGTCCGGCGAGATACCGATCTACGAGCCGGGCCTCGACCGGACTCGTCGACAAGGGCCGCGAAGCCGGGCGCCTCGAGTTCACGACCGACATCGCGGCGGGCGTCGCGCACGGCCTTTTCCAGTTCATCGCGGTCGGCACGCCGCCCGACGAGGACGGCTCCGCCGACTTGTCGCACGTGCTCGCGGTCGCACGCTCGATCGGCGAGCACTTGTCCGATTATCGCATCATCGTGGACAAGTCGACGGTCCCGGTCGGCACGGCCGATTTGGTGCGCGCCGAGGTGCAAGACGCCTTGACCAAGCGCGGCCGCGCAATCGACTTCGACGTCGTCTCGAATCCGGAGTTCTTGAAGGAGGGCGCCGCGATCGAGGACTTCATGAAGCCCGACCGCATCGTGCATCGGAACGGACAATCCGCGAACCGCGGAGCTGCTGCGCGCGCTGTACGAGCCGTTCAACCGCAGCCACGAGCGCGTGATCGTCATGAGCATCCGCTCGGCGGAGCTCACCAAGTACGCGGCGAATGCGATGCTCGCGACCAAGATCAGCTTCATGAACGAGCTCGCGAACGTCGCGGAGCGGGCGGGCGCGGACATCGAGGACGTCCGCAGGGGCATCGGCTCCGATCCTCGGATCGGCTACGAGTTCATCTACCCGGGCTGCGGCTACGGCGGCTCGTGCTTCCCGAAGGACGTGCAGGCGCTCGTCGCGTCGTCGCAGAAGATGGGTTACGAGAGCGAGCTGTTGCACGGCCGTCGAGAAGCGTCAACGAGCGCCAGAAGCAAGTTCTGTTCGCGCGTATCGCCAAGCATTTCGACGCGGAGCTCGCGCGGTAAGGTGATCGCGCTCTGGGGGCTCGCGTTCAAGCCGAACACCGACGACATGCGCGAGGCGTCGAGCAGGACGCTCATGGAGGCGCTCTGGGCCGCGGGCTGCGTCGTTCGAGCCTACGACCCGGTCGCCGAGCGAGCAGACCCGGAAGATCTACGGCGATCGTCCCGACTTGATTCTCTGCGAGAGCGCGGAGGAGGCGTTGAATGGCGCGGACGCGCTCGCGATCGTCGACGGAATGGCGCGAGTTCCGCAGCCCGAACTTCGACGTCATCAAGGCCAAGCTCAAAGAGCCCGTGATCTTCGACGGGCGTAACCTCTACGACCCGCGAATCCTGCACGGCATGGGATTCACGTATTACGCGATCGGGCGCGGCGACTCCGTCGTCGTACCGTCGCAGCGGCAAGAGCGCCGCAACGCCGCCGACCGGCGGCGCAGCCGCTAGCGGCGGTCGTCAAGGCGACGGTCGCCGCGGCGGATTCCGCTTCGAGAGTCCCTTGTAGCGGACCCCGATGTCGAGGGTGGTCGCGTTGGTCTTGCCTCGATTCGTGATGTCTTCCGTGAATTCTTGAGTTTGATATTCGATGCCCGCGAAGAGGTATAGAACCGGCTTGATCGCCCAATGGAAGTTCAACTGCAGGTCGACATAGTTGCGGTTATCGGTTGTGTTGAGACCGCCAAGCGTCTCGGTCTCCTGTAGCAGCACGCCGTAGTCCAGGCCGAATCTCCGCGAGAAATCCGCGTCACCATAGACCCGGGCTTCTCGTCTTACGACCGTGTAGCCGTTGGAGCTCGGATAGACATCGCGCGCCAGATCCGCATTGAGGCCCCCCTTCTGACCGCGTTTCTTGAATCCGATGCTTGCGATGTAATCGGTCGTTGCACCAGCGGTGACTTGACTGGAGAGGCTGACGACTTGGTAGTCGCTGCGTAGCACCCCCGCGGTCATGAGAAAGCTCCAGAGCTGATTGATCGGGTGCGAGAACTGGCCTGCGACCGTGACTGTATGGAAGTCGTTCGTATTGACGTCCGCGTTGTAGTTGTCGACGGACATCACGGCCGAGATTTGTGTTTGCTGATCGGTATTGCGCTCTAGTGTCGCGGAGTAGTGCGTATTGGCGAATCCCGTCCGAAAAGCCAAATCGCCGCCCGAATAGCTGACGTCGGACCTGGCAACGTCGATTCGCAACGTGTTGCGCGGCGACAGTATGAAGGCCAGGTAGGGGGCGACATAGTAGAACTTGCGGTACTGGTCGATGAGAACCGTTCTCCCGGTGTCGCCGGTGTCCTGATTCTGCGTGTCGAGATTGAAGTCGAGAGTGCCGAACTCTCCGGTGGCTATGCGTTGGCGCCGGAGGTCCGCGTAGAATCCTGCCGTTACCGTCGTCCACTGATAGTCGCCGTTGCCCTTCAAGAGCCAGTCTTCGCCGTTGAGGTCGTCGTTCGCACTATCGGTATATCGGTAGATGTTGACGGTCGGCTCGAAGAGCAGCAGGCTCCGCTGATTGAAATTGGCCATCTCCACCGACATGCTCGCCGCGAGACTGGATGCGGTGTGCTGAAGTGAGGCTAAGGCGCCGGGGTAGTAGTACGGGTTGTCCTCCGTTCGAGTGCTCACGCCGAGGTCCGGAACGAAGTCCCACGCCGCGTGCCCGAGCCGAGCAGCGAGCGCGCCCACAAGCAATAGCGCGATTGAGGCGGTGCGCGTCGAGGCACGCCGCCGGTTCCTGAGCTTCATTCCGTCCCCTACAGCGGCAGATTGCCGAAGTTGAATCGCATCGAGATCGTCGTAACGTCCACGTCGCCGCTTCGGTGTTCGATACCGACGCCGAGATTTTCGAAGAAATACCAGCGAAACCCCGCCGTGACCGATGTTCCGGACTCATATCGATGCTGACTCAGGTCGGCCTTCTCGACGGCTGAATAGTGGCCGGTCAAGAATAGCTCGAACGGCCTACGCGGATTCCAGCGCAGCCCGACGCTTGCGCCGGCGCCCGAGCCCTTGAGGTCGAAGTTCTCGCCGGCGATCGATCCGAAGTCGTAGTAGGACGAGTCGAAGTCGATGTCCGCCGTGACGTCGAGGCGGTCGCCGAACTTGTGCAGGTAACCGAGCGCTAGGTTCGAAGTGACGAGATCGAACGTACCTGTCGCATGGTCCGTCGCGATCGGGCTCGTCACGACCCCGGAGTAGTCGAGCACGGAGCTCTTGTAGTAGCCGCTGAAGTAGAAGCGCTCGCCAAATAGGTAGGACCCGGCCGCGCCGATGCCGCGGCCGCCAGACGTCTGGATCTGCACGGTCTGACCCGGCACCGGTGTTTGCGTTGCGGTCTTCTCGACGGTGCTGTCGAGCGACTGGAAGTCTAGAAACGTGTAGCTCAAGTCGGTGGCTTGCGCGGCTAACGACGGCGCGGCGGCAACGATCGCCCAGACCGCGAGCCTACTGGTCGTTACGGTTTTCGTGCTCTCCAACGCCCCCCCCTCTGTAGCCGAGCCGCAATCATAGCCAATGTGAGCCCAAGGACGAACTCGAGGCCGGTCGCGCCACCGCCGCCCGTCGAGCCGCCGACCGCTTTGACGGTCACGGTGCGGGTCACCGGGGTTGCGGCGTTGCCGGAGGAGTCCATCACGTTGTAGGTAACGGTGTAGCTGCCGACCTGCGCGGTGTTCACGGGGTTGGTGGTGACGATCTTGGCGGTGAGATCGCCGTCGACGGCGTCCGACGCGGTCGCGCCCGAGTCCGTGTACGTGTCCCCGACCGTCAGGGTGACGCTCGCATCGCCGCGCAGCGTGATCGTGGGCGGGGTGACGTCGCCGCCGCCGAGGTTGCCCGCGCCGTCGTTGTAGAAGATCGCGATGCCGCTCGAGCCGGCCAGCGCGACGTCGACGCGATCGTCGACGCTGAATTTGCCGGTTGCGATGGAGAGCGCGCCGGCGAACCCGAGCTGCTGCGGGAACAGGTTGAACGTCCCGCTCGAGCTGCCGGAGTTCGCATAGACCTGATGCGCGCCGGTCTCGTTGACGACGAGGATGTCGGTGCTGCCGTTCAGGTCGATGTCGGCTGCGCCGACGGCGGCGGTGAGCGACGCGCCGAGCTGGTCGGACGAGGAAGAAGCTGCCGCTCGTCATCGACGTGTTGAGCCAAACCTCAGCGCTCGGCGCCGCCGGCAGCGTGGAGGTATCGCGTCCGAAGACGAGGTCGGGGCGCTGATCGCCGTTGAAGTCGGCGGTCGTGACCGAGGTCGTGGGCCCCGTGGGCAGCGTGACCTCGAGCGAGAACGACGCCGGCCGTGTTGCGGTACACGGTGGCATCGCCGTTCGCGTTGGCGAGCACGAGCTCCGGCAGCGCGTCGCCGAAGAGGTCGACGAGCACCACGCCGCGGCTGTTCGCGGTGCCGACCTTGGCCGCGAGCTCGAAGATGCCGGAGCCCTGTTCAAGTACACGCTCGTCGGGCCGTCGTTCGCGAACACGATATCGGGCAGCCCGTCGCCGTTCACGTCCCCGACCGCGACGGCATAGCTGTCGTCGCTCACGTCGCCGATGTCGGCGGCCGTGAACGCCGCGGCGCCGGAATTCAGGTACACCCGGCTCGGGAAGCCTTCGTTGCCCGCCGTCACGATGTCGAAGTTGTGATCGCCGTTCGAAATCCGCGACCGCGATCGCGCGGCTCGGCGAGCTGCCGCCTAGCGCAATCGGCGTGGTCGAGAGAATCCGCCGGTTCGCGTTCGCCGTATCGACGATGTTGAGTAGCACGCCGGTGCCGGACCCGGTCGCGACCGCGAGGTCGACGAAGCCATCGCCGTTGAAGTCCCCGGCCGCGATCGCGCGCGCGTCCAGACCCGAGATCGTCTGCCCCGGCCCGCTGCTCACGCGCTGCGCGACGCTGAGCGCCGTCGTCGTCGTGTCGTTTGCCGGTGTCTCGTCGATCGGGACGGGACCCGCTATCGCGACCTTCGCGCTCGCGAAGACGTCGCCCGCGAAGCCGCCGTGGCCGGTCAGCGCCAACGTGCGTGTCATGCCGCCCGCGACGGCCCCGAGCGTGCACGACAGATGCGTCTCGCTGCCGACGACGCTGAACGTGCAGCCCGGATCCGACGGCGCGTCGAACTGGAAGGGCACCTCGCCCGCGAAAGTCGCCTGTAGCGTGATGCCCGGAACGTCGACGGTCGGCGCGTTGTTCTTGATCGAGAAAGTCCACGTGTCCGCTCCCCCGAGCACGACCGGGTTCGGCGTGGCCGTGAGCGTGATCGCGAGATCGGCGCGGCCCGCGCGCAGGACGTTCAGATTGAAGCTTCCCGGCACCGGCGGCGCGATTCCGTCGCTCACGGTGAACTTGACGACGTGCGGCCCGACGTCGGCCGTGACCGGCGTGCCCGAGATGGCGCCCGCCGCGCTCATGAGCAAGCTCGTGGGTAGGCCGCTCGTGACGGCATACGTGAGGCTCGAGGCCGGCTTGTCGGGATCCGTGACGAACTGCGCGAGCGAGAGGGTGTACGGCACGGCTTCCGTCGCGGTCTGATCGGGGATCGGATCCTGGACCTTCGGCGGGACGTTGATGTGCGTGACCGTGATGTCGAAGTTCTGTAGGACCGGCGGCCCCGTCGGGTCGGTCACCGAGAGAGATACGTGGTTGACCCCGACATTAGCCTGCGCGGGTTTGCCTTGCAGCGTCGCGGTGCCGTTCGTGCCCCCCGGTGTGAGCGTCAGCCAGGACGGTAGTGTGGGCGCGGCGATCACCAGCGTGTCGCCGTCGACGTCGCTCGCGACGATTCCGTAAACGTACGTCGCGTCGTCCGTGGCGGTCGTCGGCGGCGGGTGCGCGGGTCGAACTTCGGCGGGTCGTTGACCGGCGTGATCGTGATCGTGACGGTGACCGTGTTGCCGTCGAGCTGTCGAGGCTGCCGGAATCGTTGCGCGTGGTACGTGAACGAGTCGGTGCCGTTGTAGTCGGCGGCCGGCGTATACGTGAACGAGCCGTTCGCGTTTAGCGTGAGCGATCCGTGCGCGACGGTCGTTCCGAGCACGGCAGTAAGCGTGTCGCCGACGTCGGGATCGGTGTCGTTCGTGAGAACGCCGTTCGCCGGCACGACGAGCGGCGTGTCTTCGTTCGTGCGAGTAAGAGTCGGCGACGGAGACCGGTGCATGGTCATTGACGTGCGACACCGAGACGGTGACCGTGCTGCTGCGTGAGGCGCGGCGTCGCTTCACGTGATAGGTGAAGGAATCGGTGCCGAAGAACCCCGCCGCCGGCGTGTAGCGTGAACGAGCTGTTGGCGTTCGGCCCCGACGATCGTACCGTGCGCCACGATTCGTCGCGCCGAGCACGGCGGTGATCGTTTGGTGTCGCCGGCGTCGGGGTCGGTGTCGTTCGTGAGCACGCCGTTCGAGGCGTTACGCGAGTGCGTGTCCTTGTTGACGTGCTGAAGAGTCGGCGACGGCGACCGGCGCGATCGTTGACGTTCGAGACTGAAACCGTGACCGTGGCCGTGCTGGTGAGCGGCGTGTCGTTCGCGTGTAGGTGAAGGAGTCGGCGTCCGCCGTAGCCGGCCGCTGGCGTGTAGCTGAGCGAGCCGTTCGCGCTGCGCCGCGAGCGAGACCGTGCCGCTATGTTCGCGTCGAGCGACGGCGGTGATGCTGTGTCGCCGGTGTCGGGGTCGGTGTCGTTCGCGAGCAGCCGTTGAGCGTTCACGCTGAGGCCGTGCTCGTTGTTCGTGCTGAACGATCGTTGACGGCGACCGGCGCATGGTTGACGCTGCACCGTGAGCACGGTGACCGTGTTGCTGAGGAGGTCGAGCCGCGGTATCGCGCATCGGTAGGTGAAGGTTCGGTGCCGACGTAACCCGCCGCCGGCGTATAGCTCAGCGTGTCGTTCGCGCCGCGCCGACGATCGAGACTGTGCCGCCGTTTCGTCGCGCCGACCGCGGTGATGTCTTGGTATCGCCGCGTCGGGGTCGGTGTCGTTGGCGAGCAGCCGTTGAAGCTGTTGACGTTGAGCGGTGTCTTGTTCGACGCTGAACGATCGTTGACCGCGACCGGCGCGTGGTTGACCGCTGCGACCGTGACCGTGACCGTGGCCGTGTGCTGGTGAGGCCGGCGGTGTCGCGCATGGTGTAGGTGAAGGACTCGGCCGACGTAGCCGCTCGCCGGCGTATAGCTCAGCGATCCGTTGTTCGTTCCGCGCCGACGATTAACCGTGCCGCCGATGTTCGCGCGCCGACGGCGCGTGAGCGTGTCGCCGGCGTCGGGGTCGGTGTCGTTCGCGAGACACGTTGAAGCTGTTGTTCAGAGTGTGTCCTCGTTCGACTGTGAACGATCGTTGACGGCGCTCGGGCGGCGTGGTTGACCGCTGCGACCGTGACCGTGACCGTGCCGAGCTGGTCAGGGAGCCGCGGTATCGCGCATGTGTAGGTGAAGGTTTCGGTCCCGCCGTAACCCGGCCGCCGGCGTATAGCTCAGAACGTGTTGTTCGGCCGTTCCGACGATCGAGACCGCCACCGCCATGTTCGCTCGCGCCGACGGCGGTGATGGTCTTCGTGTCGCCGGCGTCGGGGTCGGTGTCGTTGGCGAGCACGTCGAAGCTGTTACGTTGAGCTGTGTCCTGGTTGGCCGTGAACGATCGTTGACGGCGCTGGGCGCGTGGTTGACCGCTGCGACCGTGACCGTGACCGTCGCCGAGGAGGTCAGGCCCGCGGTGTCGCGTATCGTGTAGGTGAAGGTTTCAGTCCCGACGAACCCGGCCGCCGGCGTATAGCTCAACGTGTTGTTCGCGCCGCCGCCGACGATCGCGACCGCCCCGCCATGGTTCCTCGCGCCGACGGCGGTGATGTCTCGTGTCGCCGGCGTCGGGGTCGGTGTCGTTGGCAGGACGTTGAAGCTGCGTTGACCGTGAGCTGTGTCCTGGTTCGACGGTGAACGATCGTTGACTGCGACTCGGCGGGTCGTTGACGAGCGAGACCGTGATCGTGACGGTCGCGACATTGCTGAGCCCTGCGCCGTCCCGCCCGTGCCGTCGTCGGCCTGGTAGGTGAACGTGTCCGTGCCGACGAAGAGAGCGTCCGGAGTGTAGTCAAACGACCCGTCCGAGTTCAGGGTGAGATTGCCGTGCGATGGGCTGCCGACAAGCGCCGCCGTCAGGGGGTCGCCGTCCGCGTCGGTGTCGTTGCCGAGCACGCCCGGTGCGACGACATTGAGAGGCGTGCCCAAGGTCGTCGAGTAGGAATCGTCGCCCGCGACGGGGTCGGCGGCGAACGCCGCAGAGCTCAGCAGCAGGCCTCCCAATGCCGCGAGCAGCGTCGAGAAGCGAGTGGTGCAGGGCGTACGGTCCGCCGGCCGCTTTGCGCAGCTTCCGCATCAGCTGGACCCCCATTGTCAGTGCGGCGGTTGGCTACGACGGCGTGAGGAGTTGTTCTTGTTCTGATGGGCGCCATCCGGAGCTTGATTGCCGGGCCCATGGCGCGAGAGCCGCGCCTGAGCCCGCCTTTGTTCTTCGTCCTTGTTGGGTGCGGGATTTGCCAGATTCGAGCGGGTGGTTCGAACCCGAGCGTTTATGTAAGCTCGTAGCCCGAAATGACTACGGCCCAGGGCGCGGGCTGGCGCCGCGGGCGGCGAGGCCGGGTCAGCCGGGGCGGGGTCAGTAGGCCTTGGTGTCGGTGAACATCCTCAGCACCGTCACGCCGATGATCTTGAGGTCGAGCGCGAGAGACCAGCGCCGCAGGTACTCGAGATCGCACTCGACGCGCGCGCGCATCTGCTCGATGGTCTTCGTTTCGCCGCGGTGGCCGCGGATTTGCGCGAGGCCCGTGATGCCGGGCGCGACTTTGTGGCGGATCATGTAGCCCTTGATCAGCCGGCGGTACTCCTCGTTGTGCGCGACCGCGTGCGGCCGCGGGCCGACCAGGCTCATACGGCCTTGGATCACGTTGACGAGCTGCGGAAGCTCGTCGAGCGAATAACGGCGGATAAAACGGCCAAACGGCGTGATCCGCGGATCGTTCATCTGCGCTTGTTTCACCGTGGCGGCATCGTCGGATGTCGACATGCTGCGGAACTTGTAGACGACGATCTGCTGACCGTCGAGGCCGTAGCGGCGCTGGTTGAAGATGATCGAGCCAGGGGTCGTGAGCGCAACGCCAGCCGCAATCGCCAACATGATCGGCGAGGCGAGCAGCAGGATCAGCGTGGCGAGCAACAGGTCGCTCGTGCGCTTGACGAGTCCGTTGATGCCATAGAACGGCGTCTCGCACAGCGCAAGGACCGGGATGCCGTCGATGACGTCGACGCGCGACTGGATGAGGTCGAACACGAATATATCGGGAACGAAGTAGATCGATGCCGTCGTGTCGTGGAGCTCGTCCAATAAGCGCTTGGTCCGCTCTTCGTGCCGGATCGGCAGCGCGATGTAGATGACGTCGATCTTGTGCGTTTTGACGTAGTCCGGGAGGTCGGACAGACGGCCGAGCAGCTGGCCCTCGGCGACTGGCCCGGTCCGGCCCGCGCCTCGGTCGTCGAACCAACCCGCGATCCTCATCCCAGACGCCGGCGAGTTGCCGATCGACTGCGCCAGCCGTCGGCTCAAGTCGGTGACGCCGGCGACCACGGCGCTGCGCGCGCGAGCCACGTTCTGCACGAAGATGACGTAGCCCCAGTACTGACAAGCGGCAACCAGTATCGGAGTGACGACGGCCCACGTGAGCAGCACGCGCCGGGAAAACTCGCCGCCGTGCTGCAATGCGAACCCGATGACGGCCAGACAACTCACGACGATGGCCCACGCCGCGATCGAGCGCTGTAAGAAATCGCGCGGCCGCCGAGCGAACGTGGTTCCGATCGCGGCCATCTCGCGATAGATCGCGAGCGAGATCAGGAACGAGATCACGGCGAGAACGGTGTAGGTCGCATCGGTCTGGACGCCGAACACGGCTGCAATGAGGTACAAGCCGGCCGCGGCGACTGTCGGCGGCACCAGAATGCCGATCATCGTCAGCCAACCGCCACGGTGGGTAGGCATCGAAGCAGTCGAAAAAATCATCGGGTGTTCTTACCGGTACGAGGTCCTTCCGATCAGGGAGCGTCCGGCTCTCCCTTCCTTTGTTATGCGCTCCGACAAAGTCGCAGCGCACCCGACCCGAGCAAGGGTACTCCGCTTCGGGCAGCGCCTCAATCGCTTCCCTGAACGGAACCTTTCGTCATATGTAAGGCGGACGTGATTATGTTGTAACACGGTCGTTGTTTTCGCTGCTGCGGCGCCTTGCGGCTTCGCGATATAGACATCGGACTACGCAACGAACGATGCGTTTCGTTGACAATGCCGAAGCCGTTACGCAGTGTGCTCGAAAGCGCGCCAGGTCGAAGAAGCCGCGCCGTCCAAGGGAATCGGGACATCATGTCACCCAAGCCGGTGCCCCCTCCTGAAGGAGCGAAGGTCAAGCCCTTCGGTCCGAACAACGAGTTGCTGTATACGATCAGCGAGGCTCGTAGCGGTGAGTCCCGAATCGGCGCGATCCTCTGGGGTCTAGGGATTGCGGAGATGAAAACCGCGCGCACGCTGGCGAAGAAGGGCATCGTCTCGTTGCAGATGCGGATAAACGGAAAAGAGTTCTACGACGACGCCCAACGCAACGAGATCTATCGCACGAGCGGGGTCGATTACTGCGGCGTCGCAATGGACAAGCTCGGGGCCGAACGCGGAGTAACGTCCTTCATCCTCATGGGCAACTGTGCTTGCGCGAACCTCTGCCTGCATGCGGCTGTGCACGATCCGCGCGTCGTCGGCCTGATACTCACGAATCCATACATTGCGAAAGCCCAACTGCTGCGGACCCTGCCGCTGCGCAAGCTGAGACAGGCCGCCGCATGGAAGCGCCTGCGCACCGACGGTCATGCGCGCGCTCGAGCCGGCTTGCGAAGGCTGCCGCGGCTGATCGCTAGCTGTCTCGGGCTTGGCAAGTCGGCCGAGGGCAATAGGCGTCGGGCAGCGCCACGCCCGCCTATCGAGCTTCCCGAGAAGCTGGGCCATGCGCTTCGCGCGCTCTGCGATCGGGGATTGAAGGTACTGGTCGCGTGCACGGCTTCCGACGATAGCTTTCACTATCTCAGCCGAAGATACGGCAAAGAGCTTCGCGAGCTCGAGGCGCACGGGAACCTGCGCTTCGCGTCTATCGCGTCGGCAGCGCACGTGTTCTCGCAGGACGACGATGCAGCGGGTCTGCTCAATGACGCGATCACGGACTGGATTCGGACGACGACTCTAACCGCCCCGTCTGTCGCGGCATCGACCGCTTATCGACTCTCTGGCGCTCGTCAGTCCTTCGCTCACACGTAGCGAGAGCGGTCGCTAACCGCGCTACGTCGCTCATGCCTCAACGTAGTAGGCGACCGGATGGTCGCGGCCCACGCTCAAGGGCTTTCCCGTTCGAGCCCCATGAGCCGAGCGATTTCGATGACGTTCCGTTCGGAGAAGTGCGCCTCTGCGAATCGGCGCGCATTCTCGCCCATCGTTTCCCGGAGTCGTGGATCTCGAGTCAGCTTGGCTATGTCATCGTGGAGCTGCTGTTCGGAGCCTGAAGCAAACCCAATGCCTTCTCCTTCGAGCAGCCCGTCTGGGTCGGAGTTTAGGCTCACGACGGGTACGCCGCGCATCCACGCCTGGATGAACACGTTCGAGAAGCCCTCCGAATGACTCGTATTCACGACGGCGGTCGCATCCCATAACAGCTCGTTGATCTTTTCCTGAGGTTGCTCCCCGAGATAGTGAAGATTGGAGGCAGACCGCATCATCGCGGTGATACCGTCCATCCAGCTCGGCTTACCCTGTGCTGCTCCGATCATGGCGAACTCCAAGTCGGGTTCGTCGGAGAAGCTAAGGGCGAGACGAATGAATGCCTCGGGGTTCTTCACCGGCTTTACATTGCCCACGCAGACGATCCGCTTCGTCTCGTTCGTTCGAGCCTGGCTTCGCTCGGCCGAGGAGGGGAGCGGATGAAAGTTGCGGACGACGATCGCGTCGTTTCGGCCGTAGTTCGATGACAGCAGTGATTTCTGATCTTTCGTCTGTACGATGATCGTGCCGGCGTTGCGGATGCCGTACTCGAAAAACATGCGCTCGACGATGTGGTGCGGGCGTATCCAGTCCGGCACCTGGCGCGTGACGTCGCTAATGGCCGCAACGCGCCACAACATTCGGCAGCCGTGTCGTTTCGCGTAGTACGCCGCGATACCCGTGTGCGCGCAACCTACTTGCTGATAGATCACATCGGGAGCTTCGCGCTCGAGTGCGCGATAGAGGCGTAACGCGTCGAAGAACGTGCCATAGCGGCGCAGACCGCGTCTTGAAGAGAAGCGCAAGACGCGATATCCGTCCGGACGAAAGCTTGGATCGGAGTCCAGCGTGAGGTAGGTGACTTGGACGTCGTAGGCCTGAATCAGCCGATCGACGAGCACGCGTGCCTGATATTCCGAACCTCCCTTCTTCGCGGTCCAGTGGTCCGGCACCAGCACGCAGACCTTTGTGGGCCTGCGAGCGAGATCAGGAGCCGCGGGACTGCTCATTCGAGCGGATAACTCAGCGCGCGGCTGACGTGGCGGTTCAACTAGGCCTTGCCCAGCACCGCCAAGCTCGTGACATTGGACCGTTGCTTCGTGGGCCAGGGTAACGCGCCGAGTGGGAGCGCTTCGATCGAGGCGCCCTCGTTCCGGAGCCTGTGGACGGCTTCGAAGGGTCCTCGCTCGACTGACCCATCCTGCCAAAGCGGTTGCGCATTGGGAAAGTAGTCGTGCAGAAGGATATAGCCCCCCGGGTTCAGCAGCTTCAGGGCCGCCGGCACTTCGCGGTAAACGCGAGCCGCCGCATGGTCGCCGTCGAGGAAAATGAGATCGAACTTCAGCGTGCACGCCGACATGTAATCTAGCGAGTCCTGCGCATGAAAAGTGACCGCAGCGGCGCACCCCAAGGCGCGCATCAGCTCGGCCGGCGAATGCTTCGAATGCGTCGTGGCCCAAGGTCCCGTTATTGGATCGTTCACGTCGTAGATATCCACGGTGTCTACGCGAAACGAGCCGACACCCGGGTGCTGGCGCAGTGCGGCAACGATATGCGCTGTGGAGGCCCCAACGTTCGTACCGATCTCGAGGACGGTCTTCGGGCTCAGGTGGCGGATCAAATAATAGAGCGCTCTGCGGTCGCCCGGGTTCACGCCCGCAGCGTCGTCGGTGATCCCGAGCTCGGACATCTCTCGATCGACTCGTAACCACTCCTCTGCGAACGCGGCGTTCGCGAAGGCGGCCGCAAGATCGACGTCTCGAACATTTCGCAACGGTGTCGCGTCGCAGGTAAGAGAATCCTGCCTGGCGAATTCAGCTTTCTCCCGGCGTTCGTTTCTGTACTGGCGAATAGATTCCGGTACGAGCCTTTTGAGAGTCTTGAGCACGCTTGATTTCTCCGCGGATTCACTGCACGGCATTGTATGCGCGATAAGGCGCCGGCTCGGTCAATTTATCTCGCCCAGGCCACGGCGGTGAATGACTGCCGCACACAATCAAAACACCCGGATTCTGATCACTGTCTCTGCCATCCGCAGTCCTTTGCGGCTGACCACGGCACCTTGCCGCTCGAATCCGGCAAGAATCTTTGCTCGGTATTCACTCTTCGTTCTCAAGTGAGACCTGCGTCACGACTAAATCGATCGGATTCGATAGATTCCCGCTAGTTTCAGTGTTCGCTTCTTGGCCGCGTTGTCGCTATCACGAGACAGTTGACGCACGTCGACACAATTCTGCATCGTGCCGCTCGGACCTCACGGCGACCTCAATGAGACTGTGGATTGCAATCGGATCGTTGGCTTCAATCCGTCACGCACGAAGAGCATACGTCAAGGAAGATATCCAATGCTGAAGAAAGCGCAGATCAGTGTGCTGGCCTCGCTGCTCGTATTCTTGGTCTACTCGACGGGTTGGGCGCAGCAACTTGCCAGTGGCCCGATCCCCAAACCACCCACTCTCTGCGTCAACAATGTTTGTCCGAGTCCGGCATCGACGCCGCCGCCGGCTGCGACCCCGCAGCCCTCCCCAAGCCCCTCGGGAGCGGTGGTGAAGTGGCATCCAGGCACCTATGTTTGGACGGCCGGCATCCCGTGGCCAGGGCAAACGTCGTACGTTCTCGACGGCATCAGCGCGATTTGCTCGAATGCTAATATTGCCGGTGTCCAAGTCGCCCTGAAGTGGAGCGCGCTCGAGGGAGCCACCGCGGGTGATTACAGCGCGGGATTTGACGCGGTCGATGCAATCGTCGCGAAAGCGCGCAGCTGTAACAAGAGAGTGATGCTTCATATCGAAGAGCGCATTTTTGGGACGGCATCTTATACTCCCACCGTCGCCTCCCTCAGCGCTTCATATCCGGCATACCTCCTTAGCAGCAATTATGGCGCGTGCTGCGGTGTTCTCGATGCCACGGGCAGCGAGCTCGGCTTTGGCGGCATTGTCACTGCGACAAACGGCCATGACTTCTATGGCGAAATGGCAATAGCGAGGCTTTGGGACTCGGCTGTGATGGATCGCCTGGTCGCGCTGAGCAAGGCCTATGCGGCGCGCTATGACGGCAATCCGTACTTCGAAATGCTGTCGATCGGCGAGTCGGCGGTCCCGCCGTTTCCGTCGGCCGCGCTGGCACAGCTGTACGCGCAATTGAGGCGGTTCTACACAGAAGTAGCAAACGCTTGGCCGCACACGATGGGGCGCATGCTCATGAACTTTACGTCCACCGACTCCGATATGAAGAATTTCATCGACCTTTGTCTGTCGCTGAAAAATTGCGTCGTCGGTGGGCCGGACCCCGAGATTCCTTTGCCCAATATCACGCGGCAGATTCAGGCCAACGAGGTCTTTCGAGGCGCGGAATGCAATGGATGCGTAGGGACCGATTACCGCGGAGTCGTGGCTTGGGTAGGAGAGCAGCAGTGGCTCGGGCTCGAAGATACCGTGAAGGAAGACACGAGCCTGCTCGCCGGCTATCAGAAGGGCACGATGCGGAACAGCTTCATGATCTGGCCGGACAATAGCCCGCGATGGCCCGACGTTCTCGCGCAAATCAATGCTGACAATTCCGTCGGGATTGTCGCTTGCCCGAAGAACTTCGTGGGCTGCAACACGAACTAGCTGGATACGGGTGCGGTCTGACGACCGGGCGGCAGGTTGGGCCGCCCTTGCGACCTCGAGCGGGTCCTTCGGCTACCGCACCGCTGTCATCGGAGCGCCTCCGACGTTCTGCGCGCTGGGTCGTCGTATCGCTTGAGCAGCTGCGGACTCGGCCCTACGCTGCACGTGGGCTTTGCTCCCGACCAGTCCAGAAAAGAACCAGAAGAGATACGACAGTTCGTAGCTCGTAAATATGGCGGAGTAAGCGAGCCCAATCGTCATGACCACAATGACGGTCGCCCAATATTGTCCGAGCGCCGCGAACGGCCCTTCTCCTCTCGCTAGGAACACGGCATCCCGAAAGGACACGGCGCAGAAGAGAAGGTAGACGAAAAGCCCAAAGAACCCGATTTCCCAAATGAAATAGGTTACTTGCGTTTGTCCGATGCCCATCGGGCCGTAGTAATCCGCGTATTTCCCTTCGAAGTTCTTCAAAGGGGACTGCGTTGCGTTGCCAGCCCCGACGCCGAATGCAAGCCTGAGCGGATCGCGCTTCAGGAAGTCAACGGCGAAAATAACGGTGTCCAATCGCGCGAGGTCCCTGGACGAATTCTGGTCGCCCTTGTTGTACAGATATTTCTCGTAGGCGCCGCTCTCCATGAAAGACTCGATGCTCTCGCCGTGTTCGAACTGACTGAAATAGCTATAGACAGCCAGATAGCTGACTGCGCATACCGCGCCAACGGCCAAGATGGGCACGAGCTTGCGGACAGGCCGTTTGCCCCGTGGCATGAACACCACGGGAAGTAAGGTTACGAGCGGCAAGAGGATGATGGTGATCTTCGTCTCGTTAATCGTAGTGGGCGCGAGAAGGAAGCCGACTCCGATTACGAAAGGGATCAAACCCAGCATCGACCTTAGGTACAGAATCACAACGGCTGTGATCGCGCACAACATGATCAAAGACAAAGGACCCGACGCTATCAGGGTGCCCGTAATCACGTCGCCCGTGTGCCACATAGCCCGGAACGCTACGTACTTTTGGTAGAACGCGACGGGCGCTTCCATGCAAACCAACGGCACAAGCGAGTAGAAGAGCGTTTTTTCCTGGCGCTCCGTTAAAGGATAAACGGCGGCCAGCAGGAAGAACGGCAATGGCTTGAGGTAAAAGCGTAGTCCAGACACGATCGGACCCGCGTCGACAGACTGCGCCATAAAGCCGAAAAAAAGCGTGAACAGCAGAAGCACGAAAAAAAGTCCATAGCGCCAATCGAGCCGGATGCGAGCACCACCGATCAGTTGGCCAATGACGATGACAAGCGCGATCGCAGAAAGGAGTTCCGGCAGGAGCTTGGCAGAAGCCGGCAGCAACCTCAGGCCGTCCACGAAATAGCGGCCCAGAAACAACGAGTAGAACAGGACGATGATAAGGGCGTTCAACCCGGGCTCCTGAACGGTCGAGACCGATCATGTTGCCACGCGACCAAGCTGGGTGACCACTCGGCTGCTGCGCTTTTGTTAACTCCGGCGAAGGCCATTGAACAGCCACGTATAGGAGCGATTGGCAAGCAGATGCTGCGTACTTCTCGTAGTATAAGATGAGTCCTCGAGCGACTCGTTCCGTAGGCTAACGTTGTCGAGTGTAGATCCCCGTAACGGCGAGCACGCGCGCAACGCGAGTGGCATTTCGCCGACCACGTGGAGAGTTGCCCCGTGGCTCGCGATAGCAGTCATTGCGGCGGTGGTCGGGCTGATGGCGCGGTTCAACAGTCTCGCCGCGGCATCGCTCGAGGTAGACGAGTACTTCATCGTTCAGTCCGTGCGCAACGTCTTGCGCACCGGGTGGCCCGCGTTCGACTGTGGCGGTTGGTATCAACGCGGGCTCCTGCTCCAGTATTTCTCCGCGGGGTTGCAGCTCCTCGGCGTCTCGGGGGCGCTGGCGCCTCGCCTCATCGCCGCGCTGAGCAGCGTTTTGGCTTTGCCGGCGGTGTTCGCGATAGGGCGGCGCGCATACAACCCGGCCGTCGGACTCATCGCGGTCACGGTTCTGCTCGTTTCGCTCTGGGAGATCGAGATCGCGCGCTTCGGGCGCATGTACATGCCGTTTCAGGCGATCACGGCGTGGTACGCCCTCTATTTCCTCCGCTACACCGTGGACCGCAGCGCCAGCGCATTCGTACCGATGGTGCTGCTGAGCTTCGCGGGCATCTTGACCTGGGAAGGCGGAGTGCTGCTCGCGGCCGCGAATCTCGTTCCCTTGCTCCTTATCCGCGAACCGATCAAGTTCTCGATGGCGTTTGTCGTTAAGGTCGTAGGCCTTGTTGTGCTCGTCGGGTTCGGGTACTGGCTCGCGGTCGCGAACTTGCGGGTGATGAGCGGAGCACTGCCCGACGAACTATACCGGCGAGACATTCCACGTGTACTCGGGTCTTTTCGACCTCGCTCCGAACTACTTGCCGACGATTTTCGAAAAGCCCCTGTGGCTTCTAATCGGGATCGTGCCCCTGCTGTCGGTGGGCTTGGCGCTACGAAGCGCGCTCGCTCTGCGCTCGCGTCCGCTCGCCGCGCTCGGCATGCTGCTCGCCGTTGCGGCGGCGGCTTGCGGCCAACTCGCGGCAGCCGCGACCGTTCTGGTCCTGCTCGTCGTGTTTCGATTCGTCGACTGGGCCGAGCTGCTCGACGCTTCAATGCGCGGATTCCAGCTCGCGATCAGTCGTATGTACGCTCGTTTTGGCTCGTGTTCGTTGCCGTGTCGTTCGACTGGCACGGCGTGGAAGACGCGGAGCTTGTTGCGCGGCGCCGCGCTATTCGCCTATCAGTTCACGCGGATCCCGAACTTCGTCGACGTTGCCGTTTGGCCCTGGGCGAGGTCCATGCCGATTCTCGGTTTCGTGCTGCTTGGCCGCGCTCTGCGCTGCCGTCGCTTCGCGGTACGCTGAGATCGAGGACCGAGCCGTTGACCGCCGAATGGCGCTTTGCTCGCGCTCGTGTCGTGCTTGTTGGTCTGCGCCGCGATAAGCAATCCGCCACGGATCGAGACCCGCTATACCTTCTTTCTCTATCCGCTGGTGCTCGTCCTGGCTGTCGGGACTTTGCGGGGCCTCTTTGCGACGCGCGTGCGCCGCGCGAGCTTTGCAAACGCGCTCGCCGGCGTGTCGACGTTCGGCGTCTTCGCGCTGACGGAGGATTTCGACGCCGATCTCTTGCTGCACGCTCATGATCCGCGTGTGGTCATGCGCGCCGATATGTCACCGGACAACGTCGGTCGCAGCGATGCAGCGGCGCTCGTGGGTTGGCTCGATGCGAATGTCGTCGCGAGACCAAGACGTCGTGATCACCGGCTATCACGTGCTCGACTACTATTACCCGAACGTCGCGTATTTCTTTGTAGATCAACGAGACGAGGCGTTCGGCGAGTGGTCGTGCCATCGCGGCACGACGGAGCGCTGGACGAACAAGCCGATGCTGGGCACGATCGAGGCCCTCGAGGGCGCGATACCGGAGCGGGGACGGGCGTTCCTGGTCGTGTTCGACGATGGCGGCCGCTTGTTGTCGCGGCTGTCCGGCATGAATGCGAGAACGGTCTGGTTGGATCGGGGAATTCTCGTCATTCAAATCGAGCGCTCATGAGCGCGCTCGGCTTCGGCTGGCGCTTATCCGCGGTTGTCCACCCGCGGCCTGCGGCCTCAGTGCACCGCTGCAGCCTTCCGAGCAGCTCCCTCATCTCGGCGTCCCGAAGCAGTAGCAGGGCCGCGACGTAAAACGCCGCCGAGGCGACGAGCGAGACCGCCGATGCCGACGAGCGGCTGGTCGAGCGCACCGTTTGTGAGCTTCACGGCGAGCCAAACCGTAACCACGGCGGTGATGCCGTACTTCACCAGTCGGGTCGCGATGTAGCCCCATTCGAAATTGGCGTTCCGAATCGCCAGAGCCGACACCAGGATTACGAGCACCGCGACCTCCGAGGCCGCCGTGCTCAGGGCGAGGCCGAGGATCCCGATCCTCGGCGTGAGCAGCACGGCGGAGATCAGATAAGCGAGAGTCCCTGCCGGCATCACCGAGGCGATTACGTGGCTGCGATTCGTCGCATAGAACGCATTGGAGAGCGTCTCGTTTGCGCCCGAGAGCGGGATGCTGACTGCGAGTGCCGATGGTTGCGGCGACGACGATTGCGCTCATGTCGGCGGTGAACTTTCCGCGCAGGAACAAGAGCTCCACGACGGGCCTCGCCTCGAGCACCACCCAGGCCGCGACGGGCATCAAGACGAGAAGCACCATCGAGATCATTAGCCGGTATAGAGCACCGAGCCTCGCCTGGTCGTCATCCACGAAGAGCTTGACCGATTTGCTGAAGACCATGATCCGCATCGCGAGCATGGAGCTCTGATGCAGGGGCAGGCAGATCTTGCCGGCAAGCGCTAGCGCGGACGTGCTGCCTGCGCCGAGCAACGAGCAGAAGTACTGCGAAATGAAAGCGCGCGTTCGGCCGATGAAGCCGGATCCGATGAGCACGCCGGAGTTCCAGAAGATGCGCCGCAGGTAGCCGTGCTCGAACGTGACTCGCGGGCCGTAGCGATAGCCGGCGCCGGACACGAGCAGCACAAACATGACTAGATGACCGGCGAGATACCCGAGCGGCAACGCGTATTCGCCCAGTGAGTTATGGCCGACGACGATCGCGACGAGCAGACATTCCAGGCACGCTGGCGCGGTACGCCGCCATGCGCGTGAATTGCTCGCGGTACTGATAGACGTACTCGTTGAATGTGTTGACGGCCATGAGCGCCAGCGTCGGCGCGACGATGTAGAAAAACACCACCGTGTGTTCGATTTCGGCGGCCGTAAAGCCGGCCAACATGACGCTCAGCAGCGGTTTGGCGATCACTACCAAGAGCAAGATCACGATGACCGCAGTGAGGCCCACGATCGTGACCACGGCCGATGCGAGGCGCGCCGCGCCGGCCGGGTCCTTCGCCCTAACTTCCGCGTAGGCCGGGAGAAAATTGCGGCCGAGAAAGTCGAGGAACAGGCTCGCACAAAGATCCGGAATGACGAGCGCGGCGTAGTACGAGTCGAGCAGCCGCGTAAGGCCGAAGAATTTCGTGATCAAAACGTTGTTCGCCATGCCAACGAGGATCGTGGCGAGAACGACGCCGTTGACCAAGAGCAGCCTGCGAGCGGAAGACATAATTGGGCCGACGAGGAAGGGTTGGCGCTACGCTACAGGAGCAGTTTCGGTTTCTCCAGCGTGACGGTTCGCAGTTCTTCGGTTCCCGATTTCGCTAGAATCGGCGCCGCGATCGGAACCAATCGAGATCTTCGAATTACTACCGTGTCTTCCTCTGAATCACCGGGTGGACCCCACACGCGCGCCGGCAAGCCCGTGCACATGTTGGTGGTCTCTTCCGACAGTTATCCGCCGTCTCGAGTGGATGTGTCGGTGTTATTCGGGCGCGAGCTCTCTGCTCGCGGTCATCGCATAGACTGGCTCATGCAAAGCGAAGCGCAATGCGACGAGGCCACGAAAGTAGCGTGGGGCGGTGGCTGCGTGTGGGTGGGTGCAACCGATCTGGGCCAATCGCTCCCGAGGCGAATTCGCAAGCATGTGCTCGGCATCCTGCACGATCTGAAGCTGTTCTCCCTGCTGAGGAACGGCGACTACCAAATCATTGAAGTGAAGGACAAGTTTGTCTCGGGCGTGTTCGCCGTCATCGCCGCACGACTTTTCGGTAAACGCTTCGTCTACTGGCTCTCTTATCCGTTCCCAGAAGATTATCTGCACCGCGCCGACGATCTCACGGGACTGTACCGAATTCTTTATCGACTGCGCGGTACGGCTTTCAAAGTGCTCTTGTACCGGCTGTTGCTGCGCGCGGCCGACCATGTGTTCGTGCAGAGCGAGCAAATGCGCCGCGACGTCGCCGCCGAAGGCGTTCCCGCGTCGAAGATGACGCCGGTGCCGATGGGCGTCGATCTCGAGGCCTTCGATGCCGCGGGCGACCGGACGCGCAGTCGCGTTCCGCCCGGAGACCGCTGCATTCTCTACCTCGGCACGCTCGCCAGGGTCCGCAGGCTCGACTTCTTGATTCGCGCGCTCGCCAAGGTTCGTCAGTCGATACCGGACGCGAAGCTCTACATCGTCGGCCGCGGCAACGACGCAGCTGACGAGCAGCTGTTGGTCGATGAGGCTGCCCGGCTCGGCCTGCAATCTGCCGTGGTCATGGTCGGCCAGGTACCCCGGCCAGTGGCGCTCGAGTACGTGCGCGACGCCGACGTTTGCGTGTCCCCGTTCTATCCGACGCCGATCCTGAACTCGACGTCGCCGACCAAGCTCGTCGAATACATGGCGATGGGCAAGGCCGTCGTGGCAAACGATCATCCCGAGCAGCGGCTCGTGATCGAGCAGAGCGGCGCCGGCTATTGCGTTGCGTGGGACGAAGGCGAGTTCGCGCGCGCGATCGTGGCTCTGCTGAGCTCCCCGGACCGAGCACGCGAGATGGGCGAACGCGGGCGGCGCTACGTGGCGGAGCACCGCTCTTACGCGCGGATCGCCGATCTGGTGGAGCGGGAGTTGCTCGCGATCGCGGAGGCGCCTCAGCTCCGGTAGCCGTAGCCGTAGTAGTACTGGCTGACCTCTTCGGACGAACGATTCAGGACCGTGCCGACGAGGTTGAGGCCTTGCAGCAGCTCTTTGGCGGCGATCAAGTCGTCGCGCTTGGTTACGCCTTGGCACGCGACCAGCAGCAGGCCGTTCACGAACGGCGAGAACGCGAGCACGTCGTCCGTGATGAGCAACGGCGGAGTGTCGAACACGACGATCCGTCCTTTGCCGGCTCTTAAATTCTCCACCAGGCGCCGCATTTCCGGCGAGGTGATCATTTCGGTCGCGTTCGAATAGGGGTTCGAGTTCAAGAGCAGCGCGAGGCGGTCGGCACCGTCCAGGTCTGGCCGAACGAGCGCGTCGGTCAGCGGCACGCGCCCCGAAAGGCATTCGTGGAAATCGACTCTCGGCTCGAGGCCGAAATATCGGTGGATCGCCGGCTTGCGGAGGTCGAGATCGACCAGCACGACACTCGTATTGACGTCGCGGGCGAGTGCGAGACTCAAGTTGATTGCCGTCGTCGTCTTGCCCTCGCCCGGGGACATTCCGGTCACCGCGAGCGTGTTCCAGCCGTTCGTCCGCATCCGCTGAAGCAGCCGAGTGCGCAGCATCCGATAGGCGGGGTCGGACGGGGACTTGTCGTCCGTGACGAGGCGGTTCTTTCTGAGCTGGGCCGAATCGACTTCGGCGCGGCGGACAGCGCCGACATCGAAGCTCTCGGTCGACGGTTCCGTCACATCCGTCGCAGCAGGAAGCTCCTGTCGTGCTTTCTTGGCCCGTTGCGCCGCACGGTCGAGTGCGCGATCGATATGACCCATGTCGGGTTCCTGTTCCTTCTGTTCTCGAAGTTATCGGGCGACCAGCACGGTGACGCCAAGCCATAGCACGCCAAGCGCCGCGTAGACTATTTTGCGAAAACGCAGCGAGCGCACATCGTCATCGTTGACGATCGAGGGGATCACCGCGAGCGGCGGGACTTCGAGCAACTCCCTGATTTCCCTCGCGCTGCGGACCGTGGAATCCGAGAACCGCCTGAGGAACACGGCCCCGACGCCGGCCGCCAAAGCGAGCGCGAACCCGAGCAGCAGATAGGCCGGCCGATTGGGCCGCACCGGGCGGAACGGCAAATTCGGCGCGTTCAACACGGTGAAACGCTCGCCCATCGCGTTGGTCTCGAGATTCTCGGCGACGTTGGCGTCCCGCTGCTTCGCTTGAGTCTTTTTCAACTCATCCGTCAGTTGTTCGTAGTCGCGGCTCAGCGCGCTGAACTCGCGTTCGACTTCGGGAGTGACCGAAAGGCGCTTTTCGAGGTCTTCTTGCTTGGCGCGCAGCTCCGTTCGGTGCTGCATCGCGGCGTTGAGAGAAATCTCCGTGCCTTTGAGCTGCACCTGCTTCTGGATGTACACGGGGTTGTCCGGCGGCGCGACCGGCACTCTCGGTCCCTGTGAGACAGGGGTGTTCGCGATCGCCAAGCGCAGCCCCTCGACAGTGCGCTCGAGGCGCTGCACGTCGGGATAATCGGGCCCATAACGCTCGCGAAGCCCGTCGAGCTCTTGCTGTCGCGCCTCGACCTCGATCTCGAGATTCGCGCGGTCTACGGCAGGCAGTCCGGTTTGCTTGCTCAGGGCCTCCATTTCGCGCTTGACCTTCTTGACGTCGGGCCAGTCCTGGCCGTAGGTCGCCGAGAGCTGCACGAACTGGCGCTGTAGGGTCTTGAGCCGGTCTTGCGGGCCCAAGATCGGGTCGCCCTTCGTGTCCAGGACGATGGAGTAAGGCGAAAGCTGTGCGAGCTCGGAGCTCAGCAGCGACTGTTGTTCGCGCAGAGTACGGATCTCGCGCTCGACGTCCTGAAGATCTCGCTCCGTCCGGTCCATGGTGTCGAGATTCGTCTTCTCGAGCTCCGGCAGGCTCTTCGCGTGCTTCGTCTTGAAGTCGGCCACCTCGTCCGCCTTTTGCGCGATGTCGGTCTGCAAGCGGCTGGCCTCGCGATCGAGGAACTCGCTCGTGTCGCGCGCAATGGCTTTCCGCGCTTGGGTGTTCTCGGTTTGATACAGCTCGACGAGCTCCTTGGTGATTTCGTAGGCCCGCTTCGGCGATTTGTCCGTGTAGCTGATCGAGAACGCCACGGACTCGGGTGCGTTCTCACCCTGCAACTTGCTGCCGGTCAAGCTCTTGATCACGTCGGTCTCGAGCGGCGAGATCACCACGTTGGAACGGATCTCGGCCGCCGCGTCATGAACGGCTACTGCGTCGTCTGGCGGGGCGAGCTGGTATCTCTTGACCATGTCGGCCAAATTTTCGGGCTTGAGCACGCTCTCGGTGATGATTCTGATGCGCTCGGCGGGATTGCTCGTCACGGTGGACCGGACAAGGAACTCGGGCACGTCCTGCTGCTCCACGAGGATGGTTCCCGTGGATTCGTAGATCGCCGGTAGCCCGAACGTAATCGCGACGCCGACCGTCAGCAATGGCGCCGCAGTGAAGCAAAACGCCTTGATGTGGCGTTTGAAAACCCTGACGTAGTCGCGGACGGTGACGTCTTGTTCGCCGCTCATTGCCGCTGTCTCGCTTGCATTATTTTGTATGAACGCATCTAGGGGACGACGACGACGTCGCCGCTGACGAGGAGCACGTTCTGCTCGAGCCCGCGGCCTTTGACGACGTCGTTGAACCGGAACGGCAGCTTGACCTCGTTGGTCTCGCCGCTTCTACGCAGCACGATTATCTCGTCGAGCTTTGCGAACGGCGTCGTGCCGCCCGCGATACTGAGTGCTTGTAGCACGTCCACGCGCGGATTCATCACGAAGACGCCGGGCTTGTTGACCTGCCCGATAACGTAGACCTTGTTGCCGTTGATTTCCTTCACGGCGACGGTCACCACGAGATCCGGAATGAAGCGGACGAGGCGTTCCGCGATCTCCTTGCGCAGATCTTCCACGGTCTTGCCGAGCGCGGTCATGTCGCCCGCGAGCGGAAACGAGAATCCGCCATCGGGTCGCACGAGCACCTCGAGCTTGAGATCCTCTTCGTGCCACACGGAGATCTGCAGGACGTCGCCCGGCTGAATCTGGTAGCCAGGGGTTGCTGTCACGGCCCCGGGAGCGCTCTTGTTCTGTCCGGGCGGCGGCGCAGGACGGCTGTTCTGTGCAAAAGCCGCCGAGACGTAGAGTAAAAGTGCGGCGGAGAGCAGTGTGCGAAAAGGGATGATCGCGGTTCTCACATTCACAGTTGTGCCAGGTCCTTGCAGGCTCGAAATCATCAAAAAGTCTAGCAGAACGGCTAGTGCGTTTCCCGAACCCGTTGGCGTGTTTGTGACATAAGCGGGACGCGCCCATGGGAGGCCGCACGCGGCTTAGGCCAAGGGTTACGCAGGCGTACGCAGCACGAGATTTTCGATCTCCGATCCCGCGTTCAGGCGGGCTTGGACTTCGAACTTGCCGTCCGTATTGAGTCGGAATAATGATGCGTTGTTCGTGCCACCGTAGTCCGTACGGCTGTCGTCGAAACGTCCGTAGTAGTCCGTGCGGCAGACGATCATGAGGCCACCGGGCCGTAGTCTTCGGCGTAAATTCTTGACCATCTTCTCGAGAGTGCGTTGATCGAAATACGTTTGGTTCAAGATGTTCGCGGCTCGAAGCACGTCGACGGTCTCGGTGGGCGTACCAGCGAGGATATCGTCCTCGACAATCTGCACGTCGGGCAGCGAGGACAATGCCGAGCTTACGAGATCCAATGGCCGATACTGCATGCCGAGCGTTTTCCCCGGACGACTGGAGCTCGAGCGGATCGCCGATCCCGCGGCCGCAGCAATGGCGAACCCGGCGACGAGCATCGGAAGGTCTCGAAAGAGTGCCCAAAGTCGCCCCGGATGAGTGCGAACGTGCACCAGAGCGGGTACGAAGATGCCGCTGCCGTTGACGTCCACCTGCAGGAGACGCGCGTCGCGATCGACGAGCACTCGGAAAAACCTCGAGACTTCGATAAGAAATGCGCGCACGACCAGATCGCCGGCGACCATGTGATGCGCAACGCCGGCCTCGCGCAATTGCGTGGTCCACTCCGCCGTGCTGATGCCCGAGGAGACGGCGACATCCATGATCTGCAGCGGTCGTTTGGGCGGAAGGTGACTCAGCACGAGCCCGTTGAGATCGTCGAACCTTCGATGGTAGGTCGTCTTGTAGGTTCCATTCGCGGGCAGGCGGAGTGCCATGAAGAACGGTGTCTCGAGGCGCTGTCGCTCCTCGGGAGAGGAGTCCGAGAAGAACAGTTGATGCGCCGTCGGGGTTCTGAAGTTCACGTGCAGAGGTTTCCGTATGGGCGAGAGCGGGCGCTCGCATGGTAATCGAGACTCGGTTCGTCCGTAATGGAGCCACTGCCCATTCACGGCTCTTTGCGCCGGTCGATTGTCCGATACTTGTGTTTCGCTATTACGGTCGCCGCACCGAACCGGAATGCGACACGACGATCACGGATTCGCAGGGCCGCTCTAGATTCGCCGGCGGGTTGTGCCTGATTATGGAATGAATTTTCCGACAGCCGACAACGAGCGAGTGTTCCTGTGCGCGGGGCAGCTCGCCGCTCTAGAATGGCGCGGTCGGCCGGGTTAGGGTGAACCAGTGGATTTGTCGGTCATCGTCCCCGTATACAACGAACAAGATAACGTCGGACGTTTGTGCGCGGCGATTGCCAACGCGTTGCGGAGCAGCGGCCTCAGTTACGAGGTCCTGCTGGTCGACGACGGCAGCAAAGACGAGACGTTCAAACGCGCGGTGGGGCTCTTGGGCGAGCATCCCGAGGTCCGGGTCGTCCGCTTGCGCCGGAACTGCGGCCAGACGCCGGCGATGGCGGCGGGTATCGAGCACGCGCGCGGCGACGTCCTGGTGACGATGGACGGCGACTTACAAAACGATCCCGGCGACATTCCAATCTTCCTGGAGAAGATCAACGAGGGCTACGATCTCGTGGTGGGTTGGCGGCACGAGCGGAAGGACAAGCTCATTACGCGCAAGATTCCGTCGCGCATCGCGAATTGGCTGATCGGGAAGGTCACGGGAGTCCCGATCAAGGATAACGGCTGCTCGCTGAAGGCGTTTCGCGCGAGCGTGATCAAACGCGTGCCGCTCTATTCAGAGATGCACCGCTTTATCCCGGCGATGGCGTCGTTAGCGGGTCCTCGGCTCGCCGAGATCAAGGTGCGGCATCATGCGCGCCAATACGGCAAATCGAAGTACGGTTTGTCTCGAACTTACAAAGTGCTGCTCGATCTGTTCGCCGTGAAGACGATCATCGGGTTCTCGGCTCGGCCATTGGCGTGGTTCGTCGCGCCTGCGCTTCTCTCGGTGCTGATCAGCAGCGTTTGTCTCGGCGTCAGCTTCTACGACGCATTCGCGTCCGATCGCATCGTCGACACGACGACCGCGGGCGTCGGCGTATTGTTCGGCGCGCTCGCGGTCTTTCTCGTGATGACCGGCATCGTCGCCGAGCTCGTTTACAAGACCGGCGAATACCGCCTGGAGCAAGTGGCCGTACCCGCGTCCGTCGAAAATCGTCTACTCGGTGAATGATGATGAATCGGGATCAACGAATAGACGAGCACGTCGAGCTTTCGGTGATCATACCGGTGGGCGAGCGCGTCGATGACCTAGACGAGCTGAATCGGAGCTACGTCCGCGGGCTCGACGATGTCGGGTCGCGGTACGAAATCGTGTACGTGATGGACGGTCCGAGGCAACCCGAACGCGCGACGCTTGTGCGCAACGGGGTCTCCGCCAAGATCGTTCAGCTCAACCGAGCCTTCGGGGAGGCTTCGGCGCTGATGGCGGGATTCGCGCACTGCCGAGGCGCGAAGATACTCACGCTGCCCGCGTACTTTCAGATTGAAGCGGAGGACATACACAAAGTGATCGCGGCCGGCGAGAGCGTGGATTTCGTCGCCGCCTGCCGCTCGCCGCGGCGGGGAGGGTGGTTCGAGCGCGCGCGCCGGCAAGGATTCCACAGATTTCTGCAATTCGTGACCGGCAGCGTCTTCCACGATCTCGGCTGCAGCGTGCGTCTTTTCGACCGGCGCGTGCTGGAAGAAGTCACCGTCTACGGGGATCAGCATCGGCTGCTGCCGCTGCTCGCGTCCAACCAGGGCTTCAGCGTGCGCGAAGTGGAGGTTCGCCAGTCTCCGCGGGACGACTTCCGCGGCACATACCGGCTTCGCGATTACGTGCATCGTGTGCTCGATCTATTCACGGTGTTCTTCCTCGTTAGGTTCACGAAGAAGCCGCTGCGATTCTTCGGGATGATCGGCAGCACGTTGGTCGCGCTTGCCGTCATACTTCTCGTGGTGCTGTTGGCGCAGCGGCTCTTGTTCGATGTGGCGCTGTCCGATCGGCCGGCGCTGCTGTTGACATCGCTGATGTTGGTGGTCGGCGTGCAGATTTTCGCGCTCGGCTTGCTCGGCGAGCTGATCATATTCACGCACGCACGGGACCTCAGAGAGTACAAGGTCGCCGAGATCGTCGAGGTCGACAGCTCCGCGCCGGCGGCTCCGGAGCAGCGCAAGCCGAGCTACGTACCCCGCTCCTCGTCGGGCTAATAGAAGAAGAACTCATTATCGACATCTCCGGCTCTCGGCCATGAGGATCCTCGCGTTCAACTACGAATATCCGCCTCTCGGCGGCGGCGGCGGCGTGGTCTTCGAGCAGATCATGGCCGAGCTCGCGCAGCGGCACGACGTGCTCGTCCTCACGTCGGCCTATAGCGGCCTGCCGCGCCACGAGGCGCACGGGCGGCTCGAGATCCAACGCGTGCGCGTGATTGCGCGCACCGGCCTCAGCACGGCCACGATGCCGTCGATGCTGAGCTATTGGCCGAGCAGCGCGTGGCGGGGAATGCGGCGCGCGCGCGACGGCAAGTTCGACATTGTCAACTCGCACTTCGCCGTGCCGTCGGCTCCGAGCGCCGACATGGTGGCGCGTTGGTTCGGAATCCCGCACGTGCTCAGCATTCATGGGGGCGACATTTTCGACCCATCCAAACGCATGTCTCCGCATCGGGTGCCGGTCGTTCGCGGGTTCGTCAGCAAGTTACTCAAGCGGGCCGACTCCGTGGTCGCGCAGTCGACGGATACGGCGGACAACGCGCGGCGCTACTACCGCCCCGAAAGGAGCATCGAGATCATTCCGCTCGGCATCGTGCCATCCGCCGTGAAGCCGGTACCGCGCTCGGCGCTTGACCTAGGCGAGAACCGCTTCGTGATGGTGACGGTCGGCAGGCTCGTCGCTCGCAAGAATCTCGACGACCTCCTGCACGTGCTCGCCGCCAGGCGAGAAGCGCAAGACTTGCTCGTGGTGATCGGCGACGGTCCGAAGCGGGCGGAGTGGCAGGCGCTCGCCAAAACGCTCGGTCTGGACAACCAAGTTCGATTCGAAGGACGCGTGGACGAGGAAAGGAAGCAGCGGCTGCTCGCGGCGTCCGACGCGTTCGTCTCGACGAGCGAGCACGAGGGCTTCGGACTGGTATTTCTCGAGGCGATGGATCGCGGCCTGCCGGTCGTCGCGTACGATCGTGGAGGGCAACGCGACTTCTTGCGCGACGGCGCGACCGGCGGCCTCGTGCCGCTCAGAGACCGCAGCGCGTTCGCCGCGGCGATCGGCCGGTTGCATCTCGATATCGCTCATCGTGCGCGGTGCGGCGAGCACAACAAGGCGGCGGTGAAGAAGTTCTACATCGGAGCCTGCGCCGCTCAATACGAGGCGCTATTCGAGAGGGTGCTCGCGCAGAAAGCGCACGCGCGCGCGCCGCGCGCGCCCGGATCGACGGCCATTTGAGCCGACTAAGGTCGCAAGCTCGGGCTCGTGGCTGCGAGTAGCGGCCGCGCGCGGCGTTGAAAGGGAGTGCAGTGAAAGTTCTGATCACGGGAGCCACGGGCTTCATAGGATCGCGGCTCGCGGAGGCTTGTAAGACGCGCGGGCTCGACGTCGTCGCGCTCGGCCAAGAAAACAACGACGTCGAGCGCGGCCGCAACTCGAACCTCCGCCGGATCGGCGTCACGGTCGCGAGTCTCGATCTCGGCAGCGACGCTGCGCTTGGTGCGCAGCTCGACGGGGTGGACGTGGTTTTCCACCTCGCCGCGGCGCAGCACGAGATGAACCGTCCCGACTCGCATTTCTGGGCGATCAACGTCGACGGCACACGTCGGTTGCTCGAGGCGAGCATCGCGGCCGGCGTTCGCCGCTTCGTCCACGGCAGCACGATCGGCGTCTATGGCGTGCCGAAAGTCGCCGTGATCGATGAGACTACCGCGCTCGATCCGGACAACATCTACGGCGTAACGAAACGCGCGGGCGAGCAGCTCGTGCTCGAGCACGGCTCGCGCATTCCGGTGGCCGTCGTGCGCATCTCCGAGACCTACGGGCCGGGCGACCGCCGGCTGCTGAAGCTCTTCAAGAGCATCAGCTCGCGCAAGTTCTTCTTGATCGGGAGCTGCAACAACATCCATCAACCGATCTATGTCGATGACCTCGTGGGCGTCTTGTTGCTCGCCGGCGAGAGCACCGCGGCGGTCGGCGACGTTTTCGTCGCTCCGGGGGCCGAAAGGCTCACGACGGAGCAGATGTGCCGGGAAATCGCGTCGGCGCTCGATACGACGCTGCCGCGGCTACGCGTGCCGATGCTCCCGATGCTGCTTGCAAGCGTCGTGCTCGAGAAGACGCTGCGGCCCCTCGGCATTCAGCCGCCCCTGCACACCCGGCGTCTCGACTTTTTCCGCAAGAACCTCGCGTTCTCCGACGCCAAGCTCGGAAACGTTCTTGGTTTCAAGCCGGCGGTGACGTTCGCACGCGGCGCGCGCGAAACCGCGCGTTGGTACCGCGAGCAAGGGTTGATGTGAGTCGATGATCCGAGACTTTCGCTCGTTGGCCGATCGGGAGTTCGACCTCGTCGTCGTCGGCGGCGGGGTCTTCGGCGCATGCGCGGCCTGGGACGCGACGCTCAGAGGCTTGTCGGTCGCGCTCGTCGAGCGCAGCGACTTCTGCAGCGGATCGTCGGCGAACTCGTTCAAAGTCATCCACGGCGGCATCCGCTATTTGCAGCACGCCGATTTGAGGCGCTTGAGATCGTCGTGCCATGAGCGCTCGTCGTGGCTTCGAATCGCGCCGCATCTCGTGAGCCCTCTGCCGATCGTGATTCCGACCTACGGGAGCGCGCGCGAGGGCAAGGCTTTCCTCGGCGCCGGCATGTTGCTCTACGATTTGTTGACCGCGGACCGGAATCTCGGCGTCCGCGACGATGCGCGCAAGGTTCCCGTCAGCCGCTTCATGGGCCGCAAGGAGGTCGAAGCGCTGTTCCCGGGTATTCGCGCGGACGCGCTGACGGGTGGCGCGGTGTTCTGCGACGGGCAGATGTACAACCCGCCGCGATTGGCGCTCGCGTTCGTGCGCTCGGCGGTCGATGCAGGGGCCGTGGCCGTCAACTATGCCGAGGCGACGAGCCTCGTTCGTTCGGCGAATGAGGTGAAAGCGGTCGAGGTTCGCGACCTGACGACGGAAGAGACGGTGGAGGTTCGCGCGCGCGCCGTCCTCAATGCCGCCGGCCCGTGGGTCCCGTGGATAAACGAGGCGGTGGGTCTCCACGGCGCGCGCGGCGGCACTTTTTCCCGCGACGCGTGCTTCCTGATCCGTCGCCGGTTCCCGCACCGCTACGGAGTCGCAGTCCAAGGGGCCACTCGCGACCCGGATGCACTGTTGAGTCGTTCTGCTAGACACCTGTTCCTGCTGCCGTGGCGCGGCTACACGCTTTGTGGCGTTTGGCACGTCGTGTGGAAGACGCCTCCCGATACCGTCCACTTCCCGCTCGAGGATCTCGACCGGTTCATCGCCGAGATGAACGGCGCATTCCCGGGTCTCGACCTCACGACGGACGACGTCACGATGTGGAATGCCGGGCTCGTCCCTTTCGGCGAGAACGAGCAGGGCGCGGAGAACCTACGCTACGGCAAGCGCTCGCACCTCGTCGACCACGCGGCCACCGACGGGATTGCGAATCTCGTGAGCCTGATCGGAATTCGCTACACGATGGCGCGTCACGACGCGGCGAACGCGATCGATCTCATGTGCCGCAAGCTCGGCAAGGCCGGTCGATCGACGACGGACCGTGCGCCTCTGGACGGCGGCAATTTCGAGCGCTTCGACCAGCTCGTCGCGCAGATCACGCGAGAGACCCAAGGCTCGCTCGGGGACGAAATCGCAACCGCCCTCGCGCACAATTATGGGTCGACGTTCGGGCGGGTTCTCGCGTTGGCGCGCGAGCGCGCCGACTTGAGCCGGCCCATCGCGGGATCGACGACTCTGCGGGCCGAGGTCGTCAACGCCGTGCGCGACGAGATGGCGACTCGGCTTTCCGACGTCGTGTTTCGCCGCACCGATCTCGCGACGGGCGGCCACCCGGGCGAGGTTGCGCTCGCCGAAGCGGCCGATCTCGTGGCCCAGGAGCTTCGCTGGGACGAGAGACGTCGCGCCGACGAGGTGGCGAGCGTCGAGCGTCGTTTCGCTTTCGGCGACGCCGCCGGGGCCGCTCCGACGCAAGCTGCGGTGGGGCGCGACAGGATCCGGACCGCGCAATAGCTTGACGTAATGAATTGCGGCCGGATCGAAGATCGAACAACGAGCGACGGGCGTCGCGCGGGAACAGTCGGTGCGCCCGCCGGCATCGAGCCGTGTACCGCCATACTGTCGGAATCCTTGCCGATTCCGGAGTACGCTGGCGCTCGTGAAATGACGTTTGCGATAGAATCGCGTACGCGATAACCCGCGCGTCGATAGGCCCTCAAGGAGTCGGAGAGCTCATGAACACGGTCGTCAAGGTTCAGCCCGCGAAGAACGTCGCTACGAGAATTCGCTCGGAAGATCTCGCGGCAAGGCTCGAGCCGTTCGACTCGTACTGGCAGGCGCCCGAGAACGTCGACGCGGGCTATCAGAAATTCAAAGCGTACTACCGGAGCAACTATCTCCCGCATCTCCCGCCGAACAAGGCCGCATCCATTCTCGTCATCAGCTGTGGCCCGGGTTACTTGCTCGACACGCTCAAGGACGCGGGCTACACCAACGTCGTCGGTATCGACTCGGATGCGAAGAAAGTCGAGCACGGGAGGGCGAGGAGTCTGAATTGCGTCGCGGCGCGAGCGTTCGAGTACTTGCAGGACGCGTCGGACGCCTATGACGTGATCATCCCGGAGCAGGAGCTCAATCACCTCACGCTGGACGAGACCATCGCGTTCTTACGGCTCTGCCACGCTCGTCTGCGACGCGGAGGGTTGCTGGTGGCCTACGGTCTCAACGGAGCCAACCCCTTCGTCGGATCGGAAAACCTTTCGCACAACATCGATCACTTCTATACGTTCACCGAGTACAGCTTTGGGCAGATCCTCGCGCTCGGCGGGTTCCGGGAATCCCGCGTGCTGGATCTGAAGCTCTATGTATTTTGGAAGAACCCGCTCAACTACGTGGGCCTCGCCGTGACCAAAGGCTTCGAGCTCGCGAGCCGAGTGATGTTCAAGCTGTACGGGAAGAACGTCACGCACCTGTCGAAAAAGATCATGGCCGTGGCGGCGCGCGTCGACTAGCTCAAAACAAATGTGCGGAATCACTGGCGCGGTCGGCGATATCCCCCGCGTACGAGAACGTCATCGAGAGATGCTGCGGGCCCTGGCGCACCGGGGTCCCGACGACGAGGGCGTGTATGAAGCGCCCGGAGTCGTACTCGGCCATCGCCGTTTGTCGATCATCGACCTCGCTCTCGGGCATCAGCCGATCATCGACGCCGCAACCGGCTGCGCAATGGTCTTCAACGGCGAGATCTACAACTACAAGGATCTTCGGCAGGACCTCGAGGCGCAAGGCGACGTTTTTGCGACCACGAGCGACACGGAGGTTCTGCTTCGCCTCTATGTCCGAGAGGGCGTTGCCTGTCTCCGCCGACTCCGGGGCATGTTCGCGTTCGCGATCTGGGATCCGCGAACGCAAACGCTGTTCGCGGCCAGGGACCATCTAGGACAAAAGCCGCTCTACTATCATTGCGAGAAGGGCTGCCTGCTGTTCGCTTCCGAGATCAAGGCCCTGCTCGCGTTCGATCCTAATCTGCGCGAGGTCTGCGCCGAAGCGCTCGATCAATACCTGTCGCTTCGGCTGATCGCCTCGCCGCTCAGCATGTTCGAGAAGATCGGCAAGCTTCCGCCCGCGCACTATCTAACGTTCCGCGCGGGCAAGCTGCACGTCGAGCGCTACTGGCGGCTCGACTACGAGCCGAAGCAGGGGCTATCGGAGCCGGACGCGCTCGACGAGCTCGAGTCGCGACTCGTCGAGACGCTGCGCCTGCACATGGTCAGCGACGTGCCCGTCGGCGCTCTCCTGAGCGGCGGGATGGATTCGGGCCTGATCTGTGCGTTGTTGCAGAAGCACGTGGTGAAGGAGCCTCTACAGACCTTCACGATGGGCATACCGCTGACCGGCTACGACGAGTCCCCGTTCGCTCGCGCGACGGCGCAAGCCATCGGCTCGAACCACCGCGAGTTCGTCGAAGTGCCGTCGTTGACGGAAAACTTGGCGGATCTGGTCTGGCATCTCGACGAGCCTTCCGACCCGCTCTCCGTCTGCGCTTACGCGATATCGGCTCACGTCAGGAAGCACGTGAAGGTCGTGATCGGCGGCGACGGCGGCGACGAGATGTTCGGCGGCTACGATCGCTATTACGGCAACCGATACGCGACGCGCTATGCGCAGGTGCCGGAGTGGTTTCGAAGGTACGGCATCGGACCGCTGCTGTCGGTGCTCCCGGACGGCCGCTGGTACAAGAGTCGCGCGCACCAGCTCAAATGGCTGCACCGACTGTCGTTCGTCGACGGCGGCACGAGATACGCGCGCAGCTTGAACTACTTTTATTTCGAGGACGCGGCCCGGCACGGCCTGTACTCGTCGCGCATGCTCGAGCGGCTCGACGGCGTGCGGCACGAAAATCCGATAGCGCGTGCATTCGATGCCGCTCACGCAAAGGACGAGCTCGACAAAATGCTGTCGGCCGATCTGGACACTCGGCTGCCCGACCATCCCGTGATGATCACCGATCGAATGACCATGGCGCATGGTCTCGAGGCCCGCAGCCCGTTCATGGATCACGAGCTCGCGCAGTTCGTCGCACGTCTGCCGGCGAGCCTCAAGGTTCGCGGCCGCTCGCTGCGCTATCTGCAAAAGAAGCTCGCGAGCCGCTATCTGCCGAGCAAGGTAATGACGATGCCGAAGCAAGGCTTTGCCTCGGCGCTGCCGTATCTCCTCAGGGACGAGTATCGGCAGCTGTTCGATGCGTACTTGCGAGGCTCTTCGCACTTGGTGTCCGACGGCTGGCTGAATCGCGAGCCGATGGAAGCGTTGCTCGGCGAGCACTTGAGCGGCGCTCGCGATCACGGCAACCGCTTGTGGTTGCTGCTGAACTCCGAGGTCTGGTATCGGATGCACGTGCTCGGCCAAGACCGGACCGACGTGGCCGATGAGCTGCGTGCTTTGAGGCCGATGGCCTCCGAGACACCGCTTGCGCGCGCACGCGTCGGCTGATCGCGAGGCCCGGCGCTGCGGCGGTTCTTGCATCGCGTGCTCGCCCGCGGCGCCCGCCCGTCTGACGCGCAACAACGCTCTGTGGATTGACCGCTCGGTTCGTGCTGCTAGACTGCCGGTCGCGAATATGGGGCCATAGCTCAGCTGGGAGAGCGCTACAATGGCATTGTAGAGGTCGGCGGTTCGATCCCGCCTGGCTCCACCAGATTCGCCGCGCGACCGGTTCTCTTTTGATCCACGCCGTCCCCATCGTCTAGAGGCCTAGGACATCGCCCTTTCACGGCGGTAACCGGGGTTCGAATCCCCGTGGGGACGCCACCTACATGAAGCCGTGCATCACGCTGCAACGACAGCTGCGCTATGCTTAACGGCGTGAGCAAGAAAAAAGACCCGCTTCGCAGGCGCGTGCGCTGTTCGTGCTGATGCTATATGGCGTGCTCGGCGCCGCGGTAATCTGTGCCGGCGACTATTTGGGCGCCTATCAAATGCACCGAATGGACAAGTAGTCGCGTCTGGTCTTGCCTGAAATCCACTCGGCCTCGGAGCCGCCGTCCGCATAGCCACCGCCCGGCGGTGCACGTCTTCCTCAACTGGTAGGCGACGGGAGCTCGTTCGAATAGGAGCTCTCGACACCATTCTGGTTGTAGGCCGAGATGACGACGTAATACGTGCCTGCTGCAAGACCGCCCAGCACGTAGGCCGCGAGACCAGGGTTGTTCAGAGTGATCACGTTCGTATAGACGCCGCTCTGCAGGCCAAAGCGGATTCGATAGCCTGCGAGATTCGTCAGGGGGGTGCCGTCTTCGTTTTGGGTTGGCGGCGTCCAGGTCAACGTGAGCGAGCTCGTGCCAACCTGGACCACCTCGACGTCGAACGCGAGAGCGCGCAACTGCGTGCCCGCCGTGACCGTGACAGTGACGCCGTGGTACATGCCGAGGTCGGTGCTCGCCGGCGTTCCAGTGAGCTCGCCCGTGTTCGGATTGAATGTGCTCCAGTCCGGTTGATTGACGATGCCGAACTGCAACGCTGAGCCAGTTGGGTCATTCGTTACGGGGCGAAACCAGTAGGGTTGGTTTGCGACAGCCTGTCGGTTCGGCGCACCGTTGATCGACAGAGGCATCGGGCCCGTCGTTGAGCCGCCCGAATTCGTCGACCCGCTCGTATTCGTCGAGCTCGTACTCCCGGTGCTTGTCGGCGTGGCCGCTCCGCCGTCGCTGCCGCCGCCCCCAGTGCACGCGGCCAGTGCAAGTACAAGAAGAATCGTGATGGTGCCCAGAGCCCTGTTCGAGTTCAATCCGTGCATGCGCTGCTCCCAAGGTTTACCCCGGTCGAGCGCCGCAAGGGCTCGTGACACTGTCCAAGACAACGGTCGTCAGGCACTGTGATGCGCGATCGCGCACCGACTGCGTCCGGCGGTCCCACTGTCATAGGCCCGAAGGCCGTTAGACTGGTGACTTTGCGTCCCCGCCTTTCGACGGGTTTGCCCTTTTCAAACGCTCAACGTCCAGACAAAGGAAGGCTGGCTGAGCCGAAGCGAAGCTTCACGCACGAGAGGGATTGACCGTTTCGGACGGGACGCCGCGGCTTCGTGCCACGGGTCGATTGGCGTCTGATTCGGTAACCCCGCTGTCATGGACCCACCTCATGGATCGTTAGACCGGAAGCTTTGCGTCCCCGCCTTTCGACGGGTTTGCCTTTGTCGTCGAGGCCGAGAGTGCCACAACAAACCGCGATGGCAACACGGATTCGACATAACGACGGAAAAAACTTTCCGGTAACATTCGTCACCTTTCCGTGTCGAGTTCTCCGCTATGTCCGTACGCACGCGTTTCGCACCGAGCCCGACGGGCTCGCTCCACATCGGCGGCGTACGCACCGCGCTATTCTCGTGGCTGTACGCGCGCCGCTACGGCGGCGAATACATCCTCCGGATCGAAGATACCGACCGCGCGCGCTCCACCGAGGCCGCCGTCGAGATCATCCTCGAGGCGTTCGCTTGGCTCGACCTCGAGCCGGACGAGGGTCCGTTCTTCCAGAGCCGCCGGCTCGAGCGCTACCGCGAGGTCGCGGACGGCATGCTCCGAGCCGGCACTGCGTATCGCTGCTACTGCACGCCCGAGGAGCTCGCGGAGATGCGCGCACAGCAGACCACTCGCGGCGAGAAGCCGCGATACGATGGTCGCTGCGGCGGAGGCGTCGAGCCGCGGCCAGGTGTGACACCCGTGGTGCGTTTCCGGAATCCCGGCGCGGGGCAGGTCGTCGTCGACGACCTGGTGCACGGTCGCGTGGTATTCGAGAACGCGGAGCTCGACGATTTGGTCATCATGCGTTCCGACGGAACGCCGACGTATAACTTCGGCGTCGTCGTCGACGATGCCGACATGCGGATCACGCACGTGATCCGCGGCGACGACCATCTGAATAACACTCCGAAACAGATCAATCTGTTTACGGCGCTCGGCAACGAGCCTCCGCGTTTCGCGCACATTCCGATGATCGCGGGGCCCGACGGCGCGAAGCTGTCGAAGCGGCACGGCGCGGTCAGCGCGCTCGAGTACCGCGAGCTCGGTTATCTGCCGGACGCAGTCCTGAACTATCTCGCGCGGCTCGGCTGGTCGCACGGCGACCAAGAGATCTTCAGCCGCGACGAGCTCACGCGCCTGTTCGACCTCGGCAACGTCCAGCGCTCTGCGGCGCGCTTCGATCTCGAGAAGCTGAACTGGCTCAACCAACACTACATCAAGGAGACTCCGGCTGCGCAGCTCGCCGCGGAGCTCGCGCCGCACCTGAGGGCCGTCGGTGTCGCCGAGGCGCCGGCCGAGCGCGTCGAAGCCGTCGCGAATGCTTTTCGCGACCGCTCCAAGACGCTGCGCGAAATGGCGGACAAGGCGCGCGTCTATCTGACGGACGACGTCCCTTACGAGCCGAAGGCGGTGCAGAAGCATCTGCAGGCGTCCGCCGAGCCGCTGTTGCATGCCGTCCGGGCCGAGCTCGTCGATCTCGACAGTTGGACGGAGGCTGCGGCTCAGGGCGTCGTCGACCGGGTCGCCGCCGCCGCCGGCGTCGGCCTCGGCAAAGTCGCGCAGCCGCTGCGCGTCGCGCTCACCGGCGACGTGTCCTCGCCTGGGATTGGCGTGACGCTATGGCTGGTCGGACGCGACCGGGCGGTCGCGAGGGTTGACCGTGCGCTCGAGATCATTCGCTCAGGAGGCTACTGAATCGTCTTCGAGGCCGCGTTGGAGTACACGCTCTCCACGCCCGCCGAGTTCAGCGCTGCCACCACAAAGAAATAAGTCCCGGCGACGAGGTTGCCGACGACGTAGCTCGAGAGGCCGGGATTGTTGATCGTCACGGAGTTCGGATAGCTGCCCTGCGTCGTGCCCCAATAGATCTTGTAGCCGGCCAGGTCCGTCAGCGCGGACCCGTCGGAATTCGTCGTCGGCGGGTTCCACGTGAGCGTCGCAGAGCCCGTGGCGGTTGCGACCACCGCGATGCTGAACGCCGCGAGCGGCGTGCTCACCTTGCCGTCGCTCACGCTGATCACGATTCCCGTGGTCGTGCCGACGTTCGTGGCGGTCGGCGTGCCCGTCAGGGCGCCGTTCGCGGTGTTGAACTGCGCCCACGACGGCTTGTTCGCGATCGAGAACGTGAGCGTGTCGTTGTCGGCGTCGCTCGCCGAGGGCCTGAACGAATAGGCCGTATCCTGCATCACGGACGTCGACGGAGTTCCGGATATCACCGGCGCATGGTTCGGCGCCGCGTTCACGGTGATCGCGAATGCCGCGAGCGCGGCGCTCGCCTTGCCGTCGCTCACGCTGATCGCAATGCCCGTAGTCGTGCCGACGTTGGCGGCGGCGGGCGTACCCGTCAGCGCCCCGCTCGCCGTGTTGAACTGCGCCCATGAGGGCTTGTTCGCGATCGAGAACGTGAGCGTGTCGTTGTCGGCATCGCTCGCAGTGGGCGTGAACGAATACGCGGTACCCGCGGTCACCGAAGTGGGTGGCGAGCCGGAGATGACCGGCGCGTGGTTCGGCGCCGCGTTCACCGTGATCGAAAACGCCGAGAGCGGGGTGCTGGCCTTGCCGTCGCTCACGCTGATCACGATTCCCGTGGTCGTGCCGACGTTCGCCGCGGCGGGCGTGCCCGTCAACGCGCCGGTGCTCGTATTGAACTGCGCCCACGACGGCTTCTTCGAGATCGAGAACGTCAGAGCGTCGTTGTCGGCGTCGCTCGCCGCGGGCGTGAACGAATAGGCGGTGCCGGCGGTCACCGACGTCGAAGGCGTGCCCGAAATGACGGGCGCGTGATTCGCCGCGCCGCTCACGGTGATCGAGAACGGCGCGAGCGGCGTAGTGTCCTTGCCGTCGCTCACGCTGATCACGATCCCGATGGCGGTGCCGACGTTGGCAGCGGCCGGCGTGCCGGTCAGCGCGCCGGTCACTGTGCTGAAGGCCGCCCACGACGGCTTGTTCGCGATCGAGAACGTGAGCGTGTCGTTGTCGGCATCGCTCGCGATCGGGGTGAATGAATAGACCGTGCCCACCGTCGCCGACGTGGAGGGTGCGCCCGAGATCGCGGGCGCGTGATTGAGTGCGGCGGTCACGGTGATCGCGAACGCCGGGAGCGACGCGCTGACCTTGCCGTCGCTCACGCTGATCACGATTCCCGTAGCCGTGCCGACGTTCGCGGCGCCCGGCGAGCCCGTCAGAGTGCCGGTGGCCGTGTTGAACTGGGCCCACGATGGCTCGTTCGTGATCGAGAACGTCAGCGCGTCGTTGTCGGCGTCGCTCGCGGTCGGCGTGAAGAAATAGGCGGCGCCGACGGTCACCGACGTCGCCGGCGTGCCCGAGATGACCGGCGCGCGATTCGCCGCCGCATTCACGGTAATCGTGAACGGCGGGAGCTGCGCGTTGTCCTGGCCGTCGCTCACGGTGATCGTCACGTTCGCGAAGGTCCCGCTCGCGGTGGGCGTGCCCTGCAACTGTCCGGTCGCGGTGCTGAAGCTCGCCCACGCCGGCTTGTTGGCGACGCTGAAGGTCAGCGTCGTGCCGGCATCGACGTCGCTCGCCGTCGGGGTGAACGTGTACGGTGTGCCGACCGTCGCCGTGGTGGGCGGCGTGCCTGAAATCGTCGGCGGCGTGTTCGCCGAAGCAACCGTGATCGCGAACGCGGGCAGCGCGGCCGACGCTTTGCCGTCGCTCACACTGATCACGATATTGCTGTATGTGCGGATGTTCGTCGCGCCCGGCGTGCCGGACAAGCGGCCCGTGCTCGTGTCGAACGTCGCCCACGTCGGGCGATTCGCGATCGTGAAGGTGAGGGGATCGCCGTCGGCGTCCGTGGCATTGGGTTGGAAAGCGTAAGGCGAATTTTGCGTTGCATTCGTGGCGGGCGTGCCGCTGATGGTCGGCGGCTGATTGGCCGTCGGAGCGGTGACATTGATCGCGAACGACGGTAGAGCCGCAGTAGCGGTGCCGTCGCTGACGCTGATGACGATGCCGGAGAACGTGGTGTTGCCCGTCGGCGGAGTTCCGGTCAACGCTCCCGTTTGCGTGTCGAAGCTCGCCCATGAGGGTTTGCCGGCAATCGCGAACGTGAGCGGGTCATCATTTGGGTCGGCGGCTGTCGGCACGAACGAGTACGTCGTGCCCGCCTCGATCGATGTCGTCGGCGTTCCGGAGATCGTCGGCGGCGAATTGATCGTCGGTACCGTCACCTCGAGCGTGAAAGGCGGCAGCGCGACGACCGCAGCGCCATCGCTGACGCTGATCACGATGTCTGCGTACTTGCCGACATTCGCCGCCTGCGGCGACCCTTCTAGACTGCCCGTCGTCGGATCGAACCCCGCCCACGCGGGGCGGTTCTGAATCGTGAAGCTGAGCGTGTCGCCGTCCGGGTCGCTCGCGGTCGGCCGGAAGGTGTAGACGGCACCGACGGCAACCGTCAGCGCGGGGTTGCCGCTGATCGTTGGTGCACGATTCGCAAGAGTGCTTTGGCCTTCGACGGTAACGTCGAATGCAGGCAGGGCCGTCGTGCTCTTACCGTCCGTGACCCATATCACGACGCCGCGATACGTTCCGACATCGCCCGCCGTCGGCGCGCCAGTGAGCTGACCCGTCCCCGTGTCGAACGACGCCCAAGACGGCTTCGCATCGATTCCGAACAGCAACGCGTCGCCGTCCTGGTCCGAAGCCGTCGGCGTGAACGAATATCCCGCGCCTTGCATCACGGATGTTGGCGGCGTTCCGGCGATCAACGGTGCGGTGTTGTCCGTCCTCACGGTGGACGCATCGGGAGTTTCGGTGCAGGCGCATACGAAAGCCGCGAGCGCGATGACGCCCCAGTGCTCTAAACGAATCGACATCCGCTGATCCCGTGAAAGGCCAGTGTGAGGTAGTTCAAATTTCGCGCCAACGAGAAGAAAGAGAGGCGCGGCACGGCTCGCAGCTCGAGCGACGCCGATAGGAGACAGATCGAAGCGTTTCTGTTTGCCGACAGTTGCGAGGTCATTCTTCTTTTCATCACTGTCTGCTGCGTCGAAGCAGTCGCCTGGCGGAGACAGCGGTCCGCCGAGACGGCGCTCTCTCCGTGTCAATCCTTGTGGCAGTCGCAAGCGCACACAACGACTTACCGCCCGCAAACAACAACACGTTCGAAGTCGCCGAGTTACGACAGAGCGCCACGGCCCGGGTCGCGCGGCTGCTTCGCAAGGGCATGGTTCACAATTCACGACCCGAGCGCGCCACATAATGAACGTTGTTATGACGCGTGGGCTGCCGCTCTTACATAACGCGTGGCGGCCTGAGCGCTCTTCGTTTTGCTTGCTGCCGGGGTTGGCGGCTCTTCGATGAAGCGGCGCGCGCGAGAACGAGCCGCAGAGAGGCGCCCAGCGCGCCCGATTCGATCTGAGTGTGGAAGACCGGCGCTGTGCGGCTTATCTGCCTACCGATCGAAGCGCGGCGGCGGCACTCTCCGTCGGGCTATATCCGAATCGGATCTCACAACGATTCTCGTCGAAGTTCTGCGCTCCGCGCCGATCGTAGTGCGACAGCGCCAACGCCAGGCTAAATCTTCTGCCGATTGCGGTGCTTATCCAGGCGCTCGCAGTGGCATCTCGGTCGGTAGGGCCAAATGCGGCAGGGTCCGAGAAGTCGCGTTTGGTGAGATCGTAATTGACGCCGATATCGAAATGCGGCGAGACGTCATGGCTGAGCCCGAACCGCAACGTTGTCCCGTCGTTGTCGAGCGCCGTGTTGCCCACGTAGCGCTCGTCGAACGCGCCGATGCCGGCCGAGAGATTCGATCGTCGCATCCGCACCGTGTAGGACACGTTCAGCTGCTTGTGCTCGAGCGGATTCGGCGTAACCAGGACGGCGGGTGCGCCGGAGCCCGAGCTTGGCGGCGCGGTTCCGATCAGGCTGGTCGAGTCGGTGAATTCGCGATTCGCCGCGACGTTCAAGTCCGATCGCGCCGTGACGGAGCGCACCCACTCGAAGCGGAACAGCGGCTCACGGTCGCTCCGACCGCCGGAGCTGATCTCGTTGCCGCCGGCCTCCGCCCGCACGTGGCCGGTCGCGAGCGTCTTTTCGTAGCGGAGATTGTATCCGTCGATCCGATAGGAGGGCGATTCGATCTCCGTGTACTCGATGTCGTTGGTGTTGGCGACGAGCCCGAGCTTCGCGGTGGACGAGATGTCGCGCAACGCCGCGAGCTCGTAGACGATCGACGAAGTATCGATGTCGCTCGATTGCTCGTAGCGTCGTGAGCTGTATAGTCCGCGCATCTCGAGATCGGTCCGCGCTCCGAGCGGCAGATCGACCGTCGGACCGGTCGACGCGACGTTGATGCTCTCGCGGTTTTCCGGGCCCAGTGGAGCGAAAACATCCCGGAGCCCTTGCCCGAAGTTTTCCTCGAACAGCCAAGCGAACCGGTTCGGCACGATGCCGATCTTGGCCGATGCGTCCATCGTGCCGACTGTCTCATTATCGAGGGAATCGTCCGAATAGACGCGATACTCGACGTCGCCATTGATCTTCGCGTCGAGTCGCGTCGACTTATGAGCGAGCGAGAGCAATGCCCCGACGCCGTCGTACGAGCCGTCGATCTGCGCGAGCTCCGTCCGCGCAATGTTGTCGGACTTGCCGTAGCCGGCCCATACCACGATCTCGGGCGGGTTTTGCCGGTCACCGCCTGCGGGCAACGTTGCCGTCGGCTGGTCGGTTGCAGTCGCGGGTTGATCCGGCGCAAGCACGGCCGGCGGCGCCGGCATTTCTTGACCTTGCGCCAATGCGGATGCAGCGAAGAGAACGAGACATGTGACGGGCGATCGGACCATACACCGTCGGCGGATTCGGGGCCCATCGCCCCGCTACGAATGTTATGGCAGGCCGAGGGTGTGCGAAGGCGAGCTGCCCGCGATCCTTGCAATGCAATCGAGAGACGCACGTCACACTTTTCGAACGTCGTTTCGTCTTAGAACCGCGACAGGTTGCCGACTGACGGTTCGCGTACAGACAATGCGGTCCAGACGCGCAATCCGTCGAACGACGGAGAGACGCACGATCGAGTTTCAGTGGGACGTACGCGGGTGGGAGTTACGACCGATGATCGACGCTGTCAATCCGATTCGAGCGCGATGCGCTTGTTGGCTGTTGCTCGGGGCCGCGCTGGTTCTCGCAGGTTGCACCGGTGGCGGCGATAGCGCTACAGGCGACGCGCAGACCGCGCCGACGACACCTACCGCGCCGACGACGCCCAGTACGCCGAGCACTCCGAGCACGCCGACCAACAAAGCGCCGACCATCGCCGGCAATCCCGCGACGAGCGTGGTCGCAGGCACGGCCTATTCCTTCACGCCGACGGCGAGCGACGCCGACGGCAACGCGCTGACGTTTTCGATCGCGGGCAAACCGTCGTGGGCGATGTTCAGCGCGTCTACGGGCACGTTGACCGGTACACCGGGTCAAGGCGATGTCGGCGCGAAATCCGTCGTCACCATCAGCGTGTCCGATGGTCAAGCGAACGTGGCACTCGCGTCCTTCACGCTCACCGTCGTCGGGACGGCCATGGGCTCTGCGACGTTGTCGTGGAAGCCGCCGACCACCAACGCGGACGGCTCGACGCTCGCGGATTTGGTCGGGTATCGCGTCTACTGGGGCACGACCCAGGGCAGCTACACGAGCTCGGTAACGGTCAACAACGCCGGCCTGTCGAGCTATGTGGTCGACCAGCTCACGCCCGCGACGTGGTACTTCGTCGTCACCTCGATCAACTCGAGCGGCACCGAGAGCCCGTACTCGAACGTCGCGTCCAAAGTCGTGATGTGACCCAACGCGTGCGCGTGGCGCACGAGCGTTTCGGACACGCGCGTTTAGGTGCCGCCCGCCTTGGTCGTGGGCCGCGCGTCTCGGCGGGTCTCGGCGGGCGAGGGCGGCGGCCGTTGGGTCGCGCCTACCCAATGCCGTTACTTGCGGTGTGAACGCGTCCCTGCCGGTTCGGTGGAGAATTGTAGTAGCCTCGTCGGCACTCGCACGAACGTGAGAGCCCGCTCGTCACACCGCGCTCCCCATGACCATCTCCCTGGAAGTCGTAGGTTACGGGGTCGCGGCGCTCGCATACGCCGTCGCGGCGTTCGTGATCACTGCGATGAGGCCGCTGCGCGACCGCGCGGCGATTCTCATGGCCGCCGTTGCGTCGTGTCTCTGGGCCGGCGGCGTCGCCGTGGCGGCGCTCGGTGTGCCGCTGCCGACTCTTACGGTCCCGGCCCTCGATGCACTGCACCTCTTTGTGTGGACCGCGTGCGTGCTGTCTTGGCTCGCGCCGGCGTCGAGACGCAAGTGGTTCCTCGGTGCGTCGGCTGCGGCGGGTCTGCTCGCGATCCTGGCGTCGTCTCCGGGGACGTGGCTGCCCGGAGTCGGTTCGACGACCTATTTAGCGTTCGTCTTGATGGCTCTCACCGGCTTTCTGACGGTCGAGCAGGTCTATCGAAACGCGCAGGAAGAGACGCGCAGACAACTGAGCCCGCTCTACCTCGCAGCGGGAGCGGCGTTCGGCATCGATTTGGTCGTCTATGCGCATGCGACATTGCTCGGTCGGCCGGAGCCGCTGTTCTGGGTTTTGCGGGGGATCGCGAATGCGGCCTTGGCGCCGCTCCTGATCGCCGGCGCGTCACGCAAATCGGGCTCGGATCGAAAGCTCTATGTCTCGCGGCACGTCATGTTCTACACCGCGAGCCTGCTCGGTGTCGGCGGGTATTTGGTCGCGATGGGCGTCGTGGCATACGTGATCCACGCGCGCGGCCGCGAGTGGAGCTATCCGCTCGATTTGGCTTTCCTCGCCGCCGGCATGGGAGTGCTCATCGCCGTGCTGTTTTCCGCGACCATTCGGCGGCGCTTCAACGCGTTTCTGGTCAAGCACTTTTATCGGAACAAATACGACTATCGCGAAGCATGGTTACGACTGACGCAGAGCCTGTCGCGCACGGGCGACCTCCAAGAGTCGGCGGCGAACGGCCTCGAAGGGCTCGCGAGGATCATCGGCGCGCAGCGCGGCGATCTCTGGCTCGAGCGTGACAGCCACAGATATGACTTGCTCGTGTCGCTCGGGGGCAGTCAACCGGCGGCCTCTCACGGCCGCGAGCACCCGCTCGTGGCGTTTCTCTCCCAGACTGGCTGGGTAATCGATAGCGAGGAATACGCGCGCGAGCCGGATCGATACAAGACCGCGTTCGGGCATTCTGACGATGGCGTCTTGCCTGCCGATTCCGTGGTCGTGCCGCTCGACTGCCAAGGCTACTTGCAGGGGTTCGTGATCCTGCGCAAGCCATCAGGCTTGCGATCTTTGAACTTCGAGGATCACGACATCCTGAAGACCGCGGGCCGGCAAGTCGCGGCCGTCCTCGCGCAAGCGCTTGCGCAAGAGAAGCTCACCGAGACGCGTCAGTTCGAGGCGCTGAATCGCCTATCCGCATTCCTCATGCATGATTTGAAGAACATCGTCGCGCAGCAGGACCTCGTGCTGGCGAATGCCCAGCGGTTTCGCCACCGCCCGGAGTTCATCGACGATGCATTGATGACGATCCGCAGCGGCACGGACCGCATCAAGCGAGTGCTCGAGCAGCTTGCGACCGCGTCGCGTACGAAGCGGCCGCAGGGGCGCGTGGACGTTTCCAAGGCGTTGATGGAGGTGCGATCGCGTTGTGCCGACCGGCAACCCATTCCGGAGATCGACCTGCACGCACAGGCGGCGTGGGTCCTGATGGATCACAACGAGCTCACCAACGTGCTTTTCCACCTCGTCCGTAACGCCCAGGACGCGACTCCGGCCGAAGGCCATATCCGGATCGGCCTCAGCACGCAGGTCGGCGAGCTCCTGATCACGGTTGCCGATGACGGCTGCGGCATGGACGGCGCGTTCATCCGCGATCGCCTCTTCCGGCCGTTCGACAGCACCAAGGGCGCAGAGGGTATGGGTATAGGCGCCTATCAGGCGCGGGACGTCATCCGCCTCGCGGGCGGCGAGCTCGACGTGGCGAGCGAGGTGGGTATTGGCACCACGTTTACGGTCCGCCTGCCGGTGGCGGCCTGATTTTGTAAAGGAAGTCGACGTTGGCCTCGAGATTCTCCGGCGGATCCTTGTCGAGATGTAAAGCAGTTCCGTGTCACGGCCGGGTGGTCTCTCTAAAATGCGCCCCTTTATGGTCATCCAGGCCCGCCGTCGGTTCTCTCTTCACTTGGGCACGGCGCCGCTGCTCGTGGCGAGCGTTGCCGCGCTCACATTCGGCTGCGCGCGGCTCGATCCGGAGAAGGAGCTCGCGGCAGCGACGCAGAATCTCGGGGCGCGCGAATACGGCGCAGCCGAGATCCATCTCAACAACGTCGTGCAGGCCCAGCCTAACAACGCGCGGGCACGCAAGCTCCGCGGCGATCTCCAGCTCGTCCGCGGGGACTACGCGGCCGCGGCCACCGAGCTCGAGCGCGCTCGCGCGCTCGGCGTTGCCCTCGACACGATCGCGCCCGGTTTGGCGGAGGCCGACACGGCGCTCGGCAAATGGGAAGCCGCGCTGCAGTTGCTCGACTCCGCGGCGGGCTCGCTCGACCGTAGTCCGCTCTATTGGACGCTACGGGCCGAGGCGTTGTTGCGCGGTGGCCGCAGCGCGGATGCGGGGCGTGCGCTAGACACAGGCGCCGCCCTCGGCGACGGCGGATCTCGCGCGCAGCTCGCGCGCGCACGCATCGCGTTACTGCGCAACGATACCGCGACGGCGGCGGCGGTGCTCGAGCACGCGCTCAGTGCGAGCCCCGACGATCCCAATCTGCTCGCGGCGCGCGCGGAGCTGTATGCGCGGACCGAGCGGCTGGCCGACTCCGCAGCCGATTATTCGCGAGCGGCCGACCTCTTTCACGCGCAGTCGGCGGATCTGCGCGAGATCGTAACGCTACTCGCGTTGCTCCAGGTCGATCTCGCGCGCAACGACCTCGATGCAGCCGAGAAGGCTGCCGCACGTCTCTCCGAGCGCGCGCCGAACGCGGCGATGACAACGTACTCGAACGCGATGGTCGCCTATCGGCGCGGCCGTTTCGACGAAGCCGCGACGCTGCTGCAGCCGCTCGTGAGTTCATCGCCGAGCGTCATCCAATTCCGCGCTCTGCTCGGGGCGGTTCTGCTCGCGCGCGGCAACCTGTTTCAAGCGGAGCAGCAGTTCACCGCAGTGCTCGCCGCGGCGCCTCGCGATCCCGCAGCAATCAAGCTGCTCGCCGAAACGCGCCTCCAGCAACAGCGCCCCGAGGCGGCGCTCTCGGCCTTGCGCCCATCGAAGGCAGCGCCGCGCAGGATCCGCAAATTGGGCTTCTGAACGGGCTCGCGAGCTTGCAAGCTGGCGACACGGAGCAGGGGCTCGCCTATCTCGAGCAGGCGGCCTCTGTCGATCCGGCCAACGAGCTTCTCAAGCTGCAGCTCGCGCGCGCCTACGTCGTTGCGGGTCGAAGCGCGGATGCGTTGCGGCTGCTCGGCGGTGGCGTCGGCGGCGACGGAGAATCGCTCGACGCCGAGCTTCTGCGGCTGTTCGCGAGCTCGCATGAGCCTTCGGGCGGCGCTGAGGCTGCGCAGGCGATATTAAAGGAGTATCCACGCGATCCGCGCGCGCTCACCGCCGTGGCGAGCTATTACCAATCGCGCGGCGATACACGCCGGGGGCGGGATCTGCTCGAGCAGGCGGCAGGGCTCGAGACGAGCGGCACGATGGCACGCTTGCTGCTCGCTGCGTCATTCGTGCAGGAAGGCCGCCCTCAGGACGCGGAGCGTCTGCTGTCGCAGCTTGCGCAGCAGCATCCGGACGACGCGCAGGTGCTTATGACTCTCGGTGTGCTGCGAGCCCGCGGCGGCGCGGTGGACGAAGCGGCGGATTTGCTCGCCCGCGCCGCCGACCACTCGGCCTCCGTTGCGCCGCGTCTTGCGCTCGCTCAGCTGAGAATGCAGCAAGGCAGAGTCGCTGACGCCAAGCTGCAGCTCGACACTGCGCAGAAGGCGGCGCCCGATAACCCGGACGTCCTAGCTGCACTCGGCGCAGTCGCGCTTGCGGAGGGTCGCGCCGCCGAGGCCGTGACACTGTTGCGGAAGGCTAACTCACAGCTGCCGAACCGTCTCGGCGTGACACTCGCGCTCGCCCAGGCGCAGCTCGCGGCGGGCACTGGCGATGACGCGCGCGACACGCTGACCAAAATGCTGGCCGTCACCCCGAAGTCATTGCCGCTGCGCCTCGCGCTCGGCGAGACGGAGCTCAAGCTCGGCAATGCCGAGCAATCCCTGTCGATCGCCGCCGCGCTCAAGGCGGAGTCCCCCGATCAGAGCGGCGGCTACTTGCTCGAGGGCGAGGCCTTGATCGCAACGCGCCGCTACGCGACGGCGGCGGACAGCTTGGCGGCCGCGTTCGAGCGCGAGTCGACATGGCGTGTGCTGGTTCGCTGGGTCGGCGCGCTTCGGTTGGCGGGTCGCGCGGACGAGGCGCTGAGCGCGGCCGAGCGCTGGAGCGCCGCTAATCCGCAGCAGGTTCAAGGCCAATTGCTCGTCGCGGGCCTGCTGCAAGGCACGCATCGCAACGACAGCGCGCTCGACGCCTACGAGGCCGTTCTGCGGCTCGACGCCGACAACGTGCCGGCGTTGAACAATGCGGCATGGCTCATGCACGACCTCGGCCGCCCCGGTGCGCTTACGCTTGCCGAGCACGCGTACAAGCTTGCCGGGGACAATCCGGCGGTGCTCGACACGTACGGCTGGTTGTTGCTCAGCTCAAACCGTGAATCCGAGTCTATCGCGCCGCTTTCCCGGGCTGCTAAATTGGCGCCCGATGCGCTTGAGATTCGCTACCACCTCGCGAAGGCACTGGCGGCCGGCGGCCATTCCGGCGAGGCTCGGTCCGAGCTGACTAGCCTTGTTGCAAGGCGGACGCGAATTTCAGCAACGAGCCGAAGCCCAGCAGCTGCTCAATTCCCTCTAGGACCACTCACTGCAGCATGAAACACGTTCGCGCAATCCTCTTCTTGGTACCGATTCTGTCGTTCGCCGTTGCGAGCTTCGGCCCCGTGCTCGCTCAGGCGCCACCAGGCGACGCAGGCACCGCCGAATATTTGATCGGGCCAGGGGACTCCCTCCAGGTGTTCGTCTGGGGACAGCCCGACTTGTCGGTTACCGTGCCCGTGCGCCCGGACGGCCGCATCTCGACGCCGCTGATCGAGGACATCCAAGCCGTCGGCAAGACACCCACTCAGCTCGCGCGCGAGATGGAGCAGAACCTAGCCAAATACGTTCGTTCGCCGCAAGTCAATGTGATCGTGCAGAAGTTCGTCGGCACGTTCAGCAACCAGATACGCGTGCTCGGTCAAGCCGCGCAGCCGCGTGCCGTGCCGTATCGCGACAAGATGACGCTGCTCGACGTCATGATCGAGGTCGGCGGGCTGACTCGATTCGCAGCCGGCAACCGGAGTCGCGTTGTGCGGACGGTCAACGGCAAGAGCAAGGAGATTCACGTCAAGCTCGACGACCTTCTCAACAAGGGCCGCGTGGATCGGAACATGCTCATGCAGCCCGGCGACGTCGTGATAGTTCCGGAAGCCGTGTTCTGAGCGAATAGGCCATGTTCGAGACACTACAGAAGCTTAGATCCGAGTTGCGCAGCGGCTGGCGCTTTCGTTGGTATGCCGTCGCCGTGGCATGGATCGTAGGCTTGGTGGGCTTCGCGGTCGTCGCTTGGTTGCCGAACGTATACGAAGGCTCGGCGCGTATCTACGTCGACGGCACCTCGGTGCTGCGTCCGTTGTTGAAGGATCGAATCGTTCCGCAGGACGTCGAGACGCACCTCGTCTATGTGCGCCAGGCGTTGCTCAGCAAGGAGTACTTGGAACGTGTGGCCCAGGAGAACGGGCTCGACTTGGCGACCGCTAGCCCCGCAAAACGAGAGCAGCTGCTCGATAGGCTCAAGCAAGCGATCGTCATCGACGCGGTGCCTGCCGACAACAAGGCCGGGCAAGTCGATAGCGTGTTCACGATCGGCTATCGGAACGAGAATCGCGCGACGGCTATCGCGGTCGTGACCACGCTGATGAACCGGCTGATCGAGGATACTCTCGGAGAGAACCGCGAAGGAACGGACAAAGCGGCGCGCTTCCTCGACGAGCGGATCGCGGAGCACGAGGCGCGCTTGGAGAAGGCGGAGCAGGCGCTCGCGGAATTCCAGAGGGCCAACTCGGGCAAGCTGCCCGGTTCCGAGGGCGGCTACTTCGAGCGCATGCAAAAGGAACGGGATGCGCTCGAGAAGACTCGCCGCGATCTACGGCTCGCGCAGTCGAAGCGAGACAGGCTCCAGAAGCAATTGACCAGCGAGTCACCGGTGACGGTCGCTGATTCGGCCACGACCGCGAAGGAACCGCGGCCGGACAGTATCGACGCGCGGATCCGCGATCAGCGCACGCAGCTCGACAACCTATTGCTCAAGTACACGGATCAGCACCCCTCGGTGATCGCCATGAAGGAGTCGCTCGCGCGCCTCGAGGCGCAGCGAACGGAGCAGCTGAAGGCGCTCGGCATCCAGAACACCGATCAGCAGTTGTCCGATCTCGGCTCCAATCCCGTGTACCAGGCGGTGCAGATTGCGCTGAACGAGGTCGATGTCGAAATCGCATCGCTCGAGGTCGACGCACGCGACCGCGAGCAGAAGCTCCACGATCTCCAATCGCTGATCGACGAAGTGCCGGAAGTGGAGGCCGAGCTCGCGCGGTTGAACCGCGACTACAGCGTCATCAACGAGCAGTATCAGGCATTGATTCAGAGCCGCGAGCGCCAGCAGCTCTCCCAGCAAGCGTCCACCACGGACCAAGTCGAATTCCGCGTGCTCAATCCTCCCGACAGTGACTTGAAGCCGGTGGCGCCGAAGCGGTTGCTTCTGCTTGCTGCAGTGCTCGCCGCCGCGCTCGGAGCCGGTGGCGCGTTGAGCTATGTGCTCGCCCAGCTGCGGCCGGTATTCACGAGCTCGCGCAGCTTGTCCGAGGTGACCGGGATGCCCGTGCTCGGCTCGGTGAGCCGCGTGCTCGTCGGATCACGAGCCGCCGCCCGTCGATGGCTCGCCGTCGCGTCGTTCACGGCGGCCCTGGGAGCGCTGGTTTTGATCATCGGCGGGCTTGCTCTCTATGAGCTCGTCGGTCCGGGTATCCATTCGTTGGTCGGTGGTGCGTAATGAGCCGAATCGAGGACGCACTCCGCAAGATACAGTCGCACACGCAGCGGTTCGCCCCTCGGCAGACTTCGCAGGCGACGCGTCTCGCGGCCTTGGTGCCGCGTGAATACGCGTATTCGGGTCAACGGATCGCCTTCGATTCTTCGCAGCTGCGGGCGAATGGCTTGCTCGCGCCCAACTCGGACGAGCGCCGCCTGGCGGAGCAATACCGGGTCATCAAGCGTCCGCTGCTCCGCAATGCGGAGCCCAACCTCGAGCTGCCGGTCCCGCGTGGCAATCTCGTCGCCGTCGCATCCGCGTTGTCGGGTGAGGGCAAGACCTTCACCTGCCTGAATTTATGCCTCAGCATCGCGCGCGAGCGTGATTGGAGCGTCGTGTTGGTCGACGGCGACTGCAGCAAACCGCATCTCACGCGGCTCTTCGCCGCCGAGAAGCAGCCAGGCTTGATCGATCTCCTGCGCGATTCGACGCAAAGCTTCGAAGCGGTCGTCATGCCGACCGACGTTCCGGGCTTATCTTTGTTGCCCGCGGGCAGTCACGACGTGCACGCATCCGAGTTGCTCGCGAGTCGGCGCATGGACGATCTCTGCGCGAAGCTGTCGTCCCAAGACCCGTGCCGAATGATCGTGTTCGATTCCTCGCCGCTGCTCCTCACCAGCGAAGCGGCCGTGCTCGCGTCCAAAGTCGGCCAGATCGTCGTGGTCGTGCGAGCGAGCGAGACTCCGCAATCGGCGGTCCTGGCCGCGATCGAGAAGCTCGATCACACCAAGCCGATCGGTTGTGTGCTGAACCAGAGCTGGGGCGCGGGCGAGATCTCGGAAGGCTACGGCAACTACGCCTACGGCGACACCGCGCCCGCAGACTGAGCCTCGGTCGCGAGTTTCTCGAGCACGCGCTCGAGACCGGCGCGCCAATCGAAATCCATTCCGATGTGCTCGGTTACCTCGGGGCTCGGCGCCAGGGCCGAATTGGCCGGCCGCCGCGCGGCGGTCGGATATTCGGCCGTCGTGATCGGTGCGATCGCCGTGCGCTTCGCCACCAAGCCGAGCGCGTGAGCGCGCTCGACGATCTCGGCCGCGAACCGATACCAGCTCACGATCGGTCCGCCGGTGGCATGGTACAAGCCGAACGCGACCGACTCGTCGGTCCCGGCGCTTGCCGCGATCCGCGCGATCGCGCGGGCGAGATGCTTCGCGTAGGTGGGGCGCCCATGCTGATCGGCTACGACGCGCAGCGAGTCGCGTGTCGACGCCAAGCGCACGATCGTCCGGACGAAGTTTTGTCCATGCTCGCTGAATATCCAGCTCGTGCGCAGCACCCAGGTCGTCGCGCAGAGTGCTCGCACGGCGAGCTCGCCCGCGAGCTTGGTCGCTCCGTACACTCCGATCGGACCTACCGGATCGGCCGTTGCGTACTCGGCCGTCTTGCGGCCGTCGAACACGTAGTCCGTGGAGACGTGCACGAGCGGGACGCCGAGCGCATTAGCCGTTTCCGCGACGATCGCGGGCACTTGGGCGTTCATTCGCCACGCCGCTGCGCGCTCGGTCTCGGCCTTGTCCACGGCCGTGTAGGCGGCCGCGTTCACGATGAGCGACGGTGCGAACGTCTCGATGGCGTTCGCAATGTCTGGACGACTCGCCAGGTCCAGCTGCGCGCGTCCCCAGAACGTCGCGTTTGGAATCTCTTCCCTGAGGTGGAAGGCGAGCTGTCCGCTTTCGCCGAGGACCAGAACCTTCACGAGCCGCGTCTCAGCTCGGCGAGCGTCGGGAGCTTCGCGTCTTTCGCCGACACGGCCGGGTTCGTCATTGGCCACGCTATCGCGAGCTCCGGGTCGTTCCAAATTACGCCGCCCTCCGACGCCGGGTCGTAGAAGTCGGTGCACTTGTATTCGAAGTCCACGATCTCGGATAGCGTCAGAAAGCCGTGCGCGTACCCTGGCGGAATCCAGATCTGCCGGCCATTCTCGTCGGATAGGTTGACCCCGATCCATTTGCGAAAACTCGTCGAGCGGGGGTCGATGTCGGCGACGACGTCGAACACTTCGCCGCGTGCGACGCGAACCAGCTTGCCCTGCGGGTGGCGCTTCTGGAGGTGCATGCCGCGAAGGACGCCGCGCCGCGAGCGCGAGTGATTGTCCTGAACGAAGTTGGCACGGATATCCGCGAGCTCGGCGTAGCGGTCGACGCGGAACGTCTCGAGAAAGAAGCCGCGGTTGTCTCCGAAGACTTTCGGCTCGATGAGCAGCACACCCGGCAAGTCAGTGGGGCTGACCTTCATTGGCCTTCGAGCAGCTCCAGCAGGTAGTTGCCGTAACCGCTCTTCGCGAGCGGTTTGGCGAGACGGGTGAGCTGCGCTGCGTCGATCCAACCCATGCGCCACGCGATTTCCTCGGGACAGCCTACCTTCAGACCCTGGCGCTTCTCGAGCGTTTGGATGAAGTGCGCCGCCTCGAGAAGCGAGTCGTGGGTGCCGGTATCGAGCCACGCCATCCCGCGCGCCATGCGCCGGACGTTCAGCCTGCCCTCCGCGAGATAGATGGCGTTTAGGTCGGTGATCTCGAGCTCGCCCCGCGCGGAGGGCTTCAAGCTCTTCGCGTAGGGCACCACGCTCGAGTCGTAAAAGTAGAGCCCGGTGACGGCGTAGTTGCTTTTCGGCGCCTTCGGCTTTTCCTCGATCGAGATTGCGCGCCCGTGTTCGTCGAACGCGACGACGCCGAACGCCTGCGGATTGGAGACCCGATAGGCGAACACGGTGGCGCCGTCCGCCGTGGCCGCGGCTTCGCTCAGAAGGCCCGTGAAGCCGCTGCCGAAGAAGAGGTTGTCGCCGAGCACGAGCGCGCTCGGATGCCCATCGACGAACGACTCTCCGACGAGGAACGCTTGCGCGAGTCCTTCCGGGCGCGGCTGCACCGCATATTCGATGCTCATGCCCCACTGACCGCCGTCGCCGAAGATTTGCTCGAAACGCGGCGTGTCTTGCGGCGTGGAGATGATCAGAACCTCCCTGATGCCCGCGAGCATCAGGGTCGCCAATGGGTAGTAGATCATCGGCTTGTCGTAGATCGGGAGCAGCTGTTTGCAAACCCCGAGCGTCGCCGGGTGCAAGCGCGTCCCGCTGCCTCCGGCGAGCACGATTCCGCGTCGATTCATTTTTCTACGCCGCCGTGCCGATTCGCTCGAGCCGGTAGCTGCCGTCGAGTACGCGCTTCCACCAGATCTCATTGTCGAGGTACCACGCGACGGTCGCTTCGAGGCCGCTGTCGAACGTTTCGCGCGGCGTCCAACCGAGGTCCCGCTCGATCTTACCCGCATCGATCGCGTAGCGAGCATCGTGACCTGGGCGGTCCTTGACGTGCTTGATCAGATCCGCGAAGCGTTGACCTTGCGCCGCTTCGGGCACGGTGTTCTGAAGGATCTCGCAAATCTTGCGTACGACGTCGATGTTGCGCTGCTGATTGCGCCCGCCGATGTTGTACGTCTCGCCGACGCTGCCCTTCGTCAGCACGAGCGTCAGCGCGCGCGCGTGATCGTCCACGAACAACCAATCCCGTATCTGCCTGCCGTCGCCATACACGGGAAGCGGACGCCCGTGCAGCGCATTCAGGATCATGTGCGGTATCAGCTTCTCGGGAAACTGGTAGGGGCCATAGTTGTTCGAGCAGTTGGTGATCAGTACGGGCAAGCCGAACGTTCTGCCCCACGCTCGGACGAGATGATCGGAGCCCGCTTTGGTCGCCGCGTACGGCGAGCTCGGAGCGTAGGGCGTGGTCTCGCAGAACAAGTCCTCGGATTCGCCCAGGTCGCCGTAGACCTCGTCCGTCGAGACGTGTAGAAAGCGGAAGCGCTTGCGCGCCTCGCCCTCGAGGTGCTGCCAGTAGGCTAGGGCGGTCTGCAGCAGCGCGCCCGTGCCCAGAAGATTGGTTTTGAGAAACGCGTCGGGTCCGTCGATCGAGCGGTCAACGTGACTCTCGGCGGCCAGATGCGCTATCGCGTCGGGACGGAACGTGTCGAGCAGACTCGTGATCGCGGGCACGTCGCAAATATCGGCTTGAGCGAACCGGTACCGTGGCGAGCGCTCGGCCCCCACGAGTGACTCCAGGTTGCCGGCGTAGGTCAGCTTGTCGACGTTAAGCACGTCGTGGCCATCGATCTGAATAAGGTGCCGTACGAGTGCGGAGCCGATGAATCCCGCACCGCCCGTGACGAGTATCTTCATGATTCCGCTCGCTTTGCGGTTGCTCGACGTTCGCGCGATTCTACGACTTCTGCGCCCATCCCGGCTTGTCTCGGTTCACGGAATCCAACCGGCCGGTCGGTTGACCCGATACGTCGCGATCGGCTGGGCTCAATAGCTGTTGCGCCCGCCGACGATCGTCGCGAGGGTTGCGGCGAGGATCTTCAAGTCGAACCACGGCGACCAGTTGTTGATGTAATAGAGGTCGAGCTCGATACGTTTGCGCAGGTGCTCCTCGTCCTGCATCGTACCGCGGTATCCATTAACCTGAGCCAAACCGGTGATCCCGGGCTTCACACGGTGCCGCCGCGAATAGCGATCGACAACGTCCTCGCACATCCTACCGCCGGCCGTCGTGCTCGGCGCGTGGGGCCGTGGGCCGACGACGGACATTTCTCCTCGGATGACGTTGATCAGCTGAGGTAGCTCGTCGAGGCTCGTACGACGCATGAACTTGCCCATCCTCGTCACGCGCGGGTCGTTGCGCGCGGTGAGGTTGCGGGCATCCGGATCAGCGACCTCCTGTCTCATGCTCCGGAACTTGTAAACGTCGATAACCTCGTTGTTGAAGCCATAGCGCTTTTGCTTGAACAAGACGGGACCTCGACTCTCGAGCTTGATGATGAGAGCGAGTAGCAAGAGCAGCGGCGTCGCGCAGACCAACACCGAGCCTGAGAACAACAGGTCGAATGCGCGCTTGCCGATTGCATCCCAGCCCGCGAGGGGTTTCACGAACGCGTTCCACATCGGCAGTCCGAAGTGATGGCTCGCGCGACCGTGCAGTATTTCGTCGCTGAGTAGCTCCGGACACAGCCGGATGTTCGCGGGCAGCACGCCGAGCAATCGGGTGATCTGGAGTAAGCGAGCCTCGGCGGACCATGGCAGCGCGACCAGGACCTCGTCCAGCCGGTTCTCGCGCCCCCAAGCGATCAGATCGTCAAGGCCGCCCATGACGGGATACCGGCCCAAGCTCGCGCCTGCCCTCGACACGCGGTCGTCGAAGACGCCGACGATGTTGTTCCACGGCTCTTCGAGCCGCTCGATGTGCGCGATCAGCTTTCGGGCTTGCTCCGTTGCGCCGTAGATCAAGATCCGGCGTCCGAGCCTGCCCGTACGCGCGAGAGTGCGTATGAAGCGGGCGACGAACGCCCGGAAAAGCACCACGACGACGGCGGTGATGGCGATCCATGACAACGCCGATAACGGGGAAAATAGATCCGAGACATCGAATGCGAGCGCCGCCGCGGCCAATAGCAGAAAGACGGCGATCAATATCGTGGCGATGCGTAATGCCTGTTGCTTGGGATTCACGATTGCGGCGAAGTGATATAGGCCAGTGGACTTCATCGCCAGAATCGTGAGCACGCAGAACAGGGCCGTCGCCATGAAGTGACGCGAGAACGCGTGATCCACGTGCTTCGCGTGCAGCAGATGGGCCGCGATGCCGCATAGCGCAATTGCGAGAAGGTCGCACCACACGACGATGCCGGCAAAGAATCCGGCGGAAAAAGCGCCGCCGCGATCGCTCTTGGCCGTCTCGGAACGGCGCGTCGCTTGCGTAACGTCGGCGCCCGGAACCGGTTCGGCGGCGACGCCGCGGTCTGCATCGGCGCTGCGTGCCAAGTTCGTCATTGCGGCGATACGTCGCGCGAAAGAGCAGCCGCGTCCGACGGGCTTCTCGCGTCCGAGAGTCCGATGTTCAGGGTGTCCACGTGGGCGAGGACGATCACGATGCTGTCGCGCCTTCCGTCGCTACCGTTTGTGCTCGACGCACAGTGCGTGCGGCGCGCGACGCTAGCTTCTTGTTCCGGCAAGCATAGAGGGGCGAGATCGCGCAGTCTGATAAATGACTCGCAATTCTGATGTGAGATTACGGAAGTCGACCCTAAAACTCGCCTAGCCGGTTGCGTTTTCAGAGCGCGCGCAATTGCCCTCGGCCGAGGACTCGGAGGCCAGGTCGTCGGCGTCGTCCGTCACGTTCGCCATCGTCACCAGCGCCCCGTTCGAGAAGGTTCTACGTCGCGGCGTACCCCGTCCTCCAAACGCGTCGAGAAGCCTCGCGAGAAAGTCGCCATCAGTCTCGCCTATGAAGTCCGAAGTCTGCGTGGCACGAGGATTGAGCTCGATGAAGACCGGAACCGTCTGCGTAGGCGACAGGATGAAATCGAACCCGCACAGGCCCGAGAGCCCGAGGCGGCGAACGATTTTGGCCACCGCGTCTCTGACGGGCAGACGATCGTCCAGCTGGATCTTCGTCGCGGGGCCGAAAGCGGTTTGCTGCGCGAGCACGCGGGCGCTGATCATTCCGAGCAGCTCGCCTCGGTAACAGGCTGCCGACACGACGACGAGCTCGCCGTCCACGGCTTCCTGAACGCTGAACGCCGGGCGGCGACCGCGCAGCAGGCGATCCACGCCTGAAACGTCGCCATTGAGCAGCGCCCGTTTCACGGCGCGGAGCCCGTGGCGCGGGCTCGACAGGCGGCGCCATGCCCGGCGCGCGTCTACGAGCCCTCCGACTCGCGCGACTCCAAGCCCACCCCAGCTGCCGTCGACTTTCAAGAAGGCCGGTAGGCCGATCCGGTCGACTTGCTCTCCGAGGGCCGTCGGGCTCGCGACGGCTTCGGTGCGAGGTACCGCGACGCCCTCGCTCGCAGCAAGATCGTTCATCCAAAGGCGGTCGAACTTGCGTCCGAAGAACTCGGGGCTTCCTAGCGATCGCTCTATCGTCGCGCGCACGACCGGGCTCTGCGTCGTTGCATGCAGTCGGTGCAGAAGGTCCGTGACGAAGTCGTCGCCCGGAATCAGCAGGTCGGGCCGCGATCTCCCGATCGCGATTTCGATCGATCGCTGCGGTCCGATCGCCGGCAGCACGTGGAAGCCGGCCAGGCCCTCTTGTCTTGACAGCGGGTGGCCATGCGGCGCGAGTGCTTCGACGACGAAGCCCACGCGCTGCAGCTGGCGAGCAAGGCGTGCCGTCGCGTGCCACGAGACCCCCGTCAGGACTAGCGCGCGCCGCTTCTCGTCGGAGCCGTCGTCGAGATATCGATCCACTTTCTTCGCGAGATCCGCGACGGCCGCTTCGGAGCGCACGAGCTCGAGGTGGCTCGAGGGGACGGGGAAATCGTCGACCTCGAGCGCGGTTCTTCGCCAAATCGCCGGCGCGAGCCCGCCGACATTCGGCTCGCGAGCCGCGTGCACGACTGCGACGGGGCCGTCGTAGCGCATTGGCCGATACCTCGCTTTCGCGGCGCGGCACCGCTTTTCCACTTCCGTGTAGTCGGGCGCGGATCCGGCTCGGGGCCGGCGGCCGAACGCTCTATTGAAGGCGTAGCGGATGCTGAACCGCGCGAGGACGAGCGGCGGCCACGCTCCCTTGTCGGTGAGCGGATCGATCAAAATCGGCGGCGCAACGGATTTTCCAACCTCGACGAGTCTGCGTGCGACTTCCACTGCCACCAGTGCGCCTAGCGAGTATCCGACCAGCGAAAAACGACCGTCGTGTTGGGAAAGTAGAACACGCCGGAGCGCGCCATCCGCCATTGATTCCACGGTCGCTGGCGCTCGGCCGCTCTCTTCGGCCTCCCAATACGGTACCCCGACGAGCGGCCGCTGCGTGCGCAGCGCGACGACGAGCTGAGCCAATTCTTGAACGTCTGCGCCGCCTCCGGAAAAGAGAAAGACGGGGCGCCCTCGGCCGGCACGAAGTTGCGGTGCGCCGACGGGATACCCCGATTCGGCGGGTTCAGCCGAGATGGGCAACGAGTCGCCTGGCGGCGTAACCGGCGCCATAAACGAAACGCATCAGCGGGCCGAAGGTGCCGGCCGCAGCCAGCCCGACGAAATACAGGCCCGGCACCGAGGATTCGAAATTGGACGACAGAACGGGATAGCCGTCTTGCGTCTTTATCGCGGCGCGCAGATCCGGCGAGAGGAACTGCAGGCGGTCGATGCGCGCGGCATAGCCCGTCGCGGCAATGAGGTGATCGGTTCGAAGGGTCGTCGACTTGCCGGTTTCGTCTCGGCAACGGATCTCGAGGGCGTCGCCGACGAGCTTGCATTGCTCGAGCTCGTGCTTCAGCAGCACCTGCACCCGGCCCTCGATGCGCTCGCGGAAATGGTATAGGGACTTCGGCCCGAGATGCTTCCGCAGGATCGACATGCGGCTGGACGCCGGCAGCAAGCGATACAGTCGTGGAACCGTGCAGCACAGCCAGGACGTGAGCCCGGGTCCGAGCCCGGACCTCGGATGGCGTATACGTTCCCAGAGGCTCCGCTTGTGTTCCGTGGACGCGCTGTTGAAGCGCACTTCTCCGGAGCGGACGAGCAGCCTGGATTTTGCGCCCGCGCCATCGAGCATCGCGGCGACCTCGACCGCGGAGGACCCGGCGCCGACGACGGTTACGTGCTTGCCGGCGAATTTCGCGAAGTCCGTGTGGGCGCTGCTGTGCGTCACGCGCGTTTCGGGTAGTCCGCGGAGCGCATCCGGCACATACGCGAAATGCGTAACGCCGACCGCGAGCACGATGCGCTGCGCCCTGACGCGCGTGCCGTCCTCGAGCTCGACGAGATACCCGGCGTCGTCGCGTGTCACGGAGACCGCGTTCTGCGGGTCGAGATCGGGGACGTGGCGCGACTGAAAGTCGAGGCCGTAACCCACGAACGTCTTCAAGTGAACGAGGATGGACTCGTCGTCGTACGCAATGGAGCGTTGCCGGCAGTAGTCGCCGAGCGTGCTGCTCGGCGCGGGCACGTCGAGATTGGAGGCGAAGCCGTCCGACTTCAGTTGCATTGCGGCCGGCATCGCTGTTTGCCAAGTTTGCATCGGGCGGCCGAACGCACGGCAAGAAACGCCGGCGGCGCGCAGGCTCGCAGCCACCGAGAGGCCATAGGGCCCGGCGCCAATGATCGCAACGTCGACCGACGTCGTCGCATGGAGACGCGAGTAGTCCACAGCTAGAGCAGACATTTGGTGTTCTTCATGTGGACCTCTCGGTGCGACGTGTGTCCGGTACGTCTCCGCGACCGCAAGTGTGCCCCAGTGTTATGCCAATTGGCTGTGACACCGTTTGCAAATGGACGGAGCGGGCCGGTGCCCCAACCGGCCGGCGCATTCTGGCTTTCCCAAAAGAGTTTGACTACTAAACCGTGCGGCGCTTCAACCACGGCCGCAGGAAGAAGGCGTACGCTTGGACCCTCCCGAATATTGTCAGATTCGTCGCGCGCCCACGCGCGGTCGAGGTATTTCGCTCGTGAACGAACTTTCGGACGGTAGCACTGCACGACGCGCACGGACTTGGCTGCCTCTGCCAGTGCCGACGCGAGTGGCAGGGCTTGCCGCCGTCCTCGGTTCGGTCTTGGTGCTGTGGTTCAGCATTCCTCCTCTCGTCTCGCTCAATTTTTTCTGGCTCAGAGATTCCGACTACACGCACGGCTACGTCGTTGCGCTATTGACCGCAATGCTTGTCTGCAGGGAGATACAGCGTGGGTCGTTTCAGCTCGTCGGGCCGAGCTGGATTGGCGCCTTAGCTCTGTCGGTCTGCTCCGCCGTCGTGATCGGTGGGTATGCCGCGACTACTCTCGTGGTTCCGTTGACGGCGCTTCCGGCAGTCTGGGTGTGCTCGATCTGGGCATTCGCGGGTGCCGAGAGAGCACGCCGCTTTGCGCTGCCGATAGGCTATCTCTATTTCGCTGTACCGATTTGGAGCGTACTCGTCGACCCGCTGCGTCGATTGACGATCCATGTCGTGTCGGGCTGGACGCGTGCCGCAGGGATGCCGGCCTACATCGAGGGCAACTTGATTCACGTGCCGACCGGCACGTTCGAGATAAAGGGCGGATGCGCGGGCGTCGGCTATGTGCTCGTCGCCCTCGCGCTAGCAACACTCAGCAGCCTACTGAGCCGCAGGCGCTGGGTTCCGACGGTGCTCTTCGCATCTTGCGCGGTAGTGCTGGCGCTCGTGGGCAATTGGTTCCGCGTCTTCTTCACCGTAGCGGCTGGCTTACACCCCGAGGGAAAGCTCGCCCTATTCGTGCACACAACCATACATTGTGCGGCTGGATGCTGTTCGCGTTGCTCATGGTGCCGTTGTTCTATCTGGATCGAATATTCCAGTCATTTGCTGCTCCGCCGCGCAGAAGCGATCGGATCGCAGAGCCGCTCATCCGCGCCCGGAACCGCGCGAAGCTCGCTCGCGTATGCGATCTGTGCTTTCACTCGGTATCGCGATTTGGCTCTCGTATCGTGTCAACGCGCGCGAGGATAGCGAGCATGCGCGAGCTGCCGTTCTGCGGGCGCCCGAGGTCGCCGGCTGGGCGCGCGTTGGGAGGTGGCAAGACGCCCGAGCTCCGGTATTCATCGGGGCGGATGCACAGGCTGCAGCGTGGTATACCGACGGCGTCGCGCGAGTCGGCGCATATGCGGCTCAGTACGCGAGCCAGCGACAGGAGCATGAGGTCGTCTTCAGCCACAATCAGGCGGCAGGCGCCTCGAGCATCGTCATCGGCGAGCGGCGTACTTCCGTCGCGCTGAAGTCCGGTGCCGAGCTCCCATTCAACGAGCTCGAAGTCGCGGATTCCGAGGATGCGCGTCGCGTGGTCTGGGTCGAGCTGCGAGTCGCCGGTCGATACGCGACGGTCCCTCTGATCGGCAAGCTCTTGCAGGTCGTCGGTGTGCTTCGTGGCCGCTCCGACGCTCAAGCGCTCGTGCTCACCGCGACGTGCGACACTGGATTGCGCCCGCGCGCGCGAATGGTTGTCGCGATTCGCTGTGGTTGCAGCGGGGCCCTGGTATGACGCGGCCGAGACGTCCGTAAGTCTCGAGGCCATCGTCGCCGAACGCCGAGTGATGGCGTTGCAGGCGGCACGGCCTATTTGCACCACACCATCCAAGGACATTTACCCTGCGCTTCCATGCGGTCGTAGTTGATCTTGTCTTTCAGCGTGTCCATGGCTTGCCAGAATCCATGGTGCTGGTAGGTGACGAGGCGGCGCTTCTCGATCAAACGCGCGAAAGGCTTCTCCACGAGCTCGTCGCCCTCGTTTATGTGGTCGAAAATCTCCGGCCGCAGCGCGAAGAAGCCGCCGTTCATCCACATGTCACCTTGGCTCATCGAGCTGATTTCGTTCACGAGCCCGTCGGCGTCCGCGCGCACCACGTGGAAGCTTTGAGGGCTTCGCACGGAGGCGAATCCGGCGATCGCGTCGTTGCGCTCCACTAGGTTGGTCAGCGTGTCCAAGGGAATGTCGGAGAGTCCGTCAGCGTAATTCGCGAGGAACATCGGCTCCTTTTCGACGAAGCGACGGGCGCGGAGGAGACGTTGGCCGATGTTGCTGTGCAGGCCCGTATCGACGAAGGTAATGCGCCAGTCCGCACGTCGCTGGATAGCAGCTCCACCTTCCCCGTGCCGGCGTGCAGAACGAAGTCATTCGTGAGCTCTTCTCGATAGCTCAGGAAGTACTCGCGCACGAGGTCGCCGCGATAGCCGAGGCACAAGACGAACTCCTTATGCCCGAAATGCGCGTAGTAGCGCATCAAGTGCCAAACGATCGGTCGGTAGCCGATGTTGACGAGGGGCTTCGGAATCGTGTCCGAGTGATCTCTTAGGCGCGTACCGAGACCGCCGCAAAACAATACGACTTTCATGAGCTCATCTCCTCCGCTCGCTCGACTGTTCGCGGCGCAGCAGGTCCACGCGTACGAGCGCGTCCGCCGCAGTCGCGACGAGCTCGAACGGTAATTGGGATCTTTCGGCAATGTCGAGCAAGCTGTGCTTGCCGTCCGATTGATTGAGTACCCAAAGCAATGCGTGCTCGAATTCGCCCGGATGCTTGCCACCCATGGCGCGATACAGGCCGCGCTTGCCGAGGCGCGGCTCGCACTTTGGATTCAGGTTGGTATAGCACGCGTTTCGATCCGCTACTCGGAGTATCGAAGCGCATGCGAGCAGCGATTGAGCGAGTGCGTCACGGTCAACGAGGGCGAAGTCGTCCGCCGACGAGTGATATTCGGGGTACTCGTTGTTCGGAGTACGCGTAAGCCGACCCACCGCCAAATCGAATCCTGGGGAGCACAACTGTCTTTCGTCGTATCCATATGGCGAAAAGTCGATCACTCTCGCGTCGGGCATCAATCGAGCCGAGAACGTGCGCCGCAATCCGATCGATTTCCGTGTCGCCGCGCCGACTGCGCTTGTAGGTGAGCGGTCCACGATCGCCTGCCAGGCCGAGCACGAGCCCGTGGTGAACGCGCTCTACGAGCTGCTCGTTGCGCGCAAGCCAGGTGATCGAGCCGATCGTTCCGGGCGCGAAAACAAATCGATAGGTAAAGTGGGGGCGTGTCGAACGGCGTGCTTCGGCCGCCAGCGTCGTCAGCCAGTGCGATTCCGGTGAGGTTGTCGTTGCACAACGACGGGTGGCAGACGTGCGTGAACAGAAGCACTTCTTCTGACGACGTCCCTTCGATGATGCATTCGCCGTACGTGAGGTTCCCGGCTTCCAGACGGCTGTCGATACGTACTCTGTATCGGCCAGGTCTCAACTGCTTCCAGCGCGCGATGGGCCAAGCAGAAGCCCCAGTCGTCCCGGTAGTAGCTCGTTCGATACGGGATCCAATCGGGGTGCTCCGGGATCGAATGCAGGTGCGGTTTCAGCTCGTCCAGCGTCATCACGGCATCGACGGGGACGCTGTAGCTCATCAGATGCAGCGTGTGGTTGCGGAGGTCGACGATCCGGTGGCCTCGTTCGTCCTCGATCCATGCTTCACGAACGTTCCACTCGCGAGGCACCTCCCAGTCGAATACCGGCGTGCCCGAAGGTACCTCCGTGATCTCCAGCGGCACGTCCTCCGCAACGCGGGCGAGTGTCTGTCCGAACACCGTCGCCCGTGATGCTTCGGCAGATCGGAAACAGATCCGTCATCTGCGCCCAAGCGCCCTCCATGCGCTCCCGACAGGCGTCGAGCGAGCCGAGTGCGGCGAGGAACCCGGGTCCGCCGGTTTCTTCGAGCATGCGCCGTCACCGGCCGCCCTCCATCGTTTGCGTCACGCGTCGCTCGTATCCTCTTCGATCGAAGCTTGGGTATGTGGCGTCGCGCTCGGCCACACAAGATCGTCCTCGAACGGCCAACGAATACCGAACGCGGGGTCATTCCAGCGAGCGCCGAAACCGAGCTCGGGCGCGTAGAAATCGGTCATCTGATAGAACACGTCGGTGTCGTCGTCCAGCGTCAGGAATCCGTGCAGCATCGTCGGGGGAACGTAGAGCGCCTGCTGCGCATCGGCCGTTAGCTCGATTGCGAAATGGCGCAAGTAGGCGCGCGACTGCGGTCGTAGATCGACGATGACATCGAAGATACGGCCGCGGGTGCACCGGACGAGTTTGCCTTCACGCGAAGGAGGGAGCTGCATGTGCATGCCGCGCAAAGTGCCGCGCTTGACGTTGTGCGACAGACTCGCTTGAACGAATTCAGCTGGAAGACCGGCGTCCGCGAATTCGCGAGTGCACCACGTGCGGGCAAAGTAGCCGCGGAAGTCGACATTTGGTTCTAACTCGACGACGAAAGCGCCGGGGAGCGGAGTCTCCTCGAAGCGCACGTCAGCTCCAGAAGAAGTCAGCGTCGATCTGCTTCGTTGCTTGCAGGTAATTCAGCTGTTTCAGACGCGTGAACGCGCGGAACTGATAGTCGTCCGGGCCGAATTGGATACGCTCGAAGAGCTCTCGGAACTGGCGCGCGCCGTCGCGGGCCGTGTAGTTGCATTTGAAGCCGGGCAGTTCGCGATGAATGCGCGCGAAGCTCACTCGATAGCTGCGGTTGTCTTTGCTCGGCGGACCGGCGGTCACCTCGCAGCCGGGAAACTCGGACGCGACTATCTGCGCGATTTCGCGAACTCGATAGTTCTCCGAATCCTGACCGACGTTGAAGATCTTGCCGCGTACGGCATCGGCGGGAGCGCGAAGTGCGCAATAAATCGCCTCACAAATGTCGAGCACGTGCACGAGCGGCCGCCAGGGGCTGCCGTCGCTCACCATCGCGATCTTGTGCGTCGTCCAGGCCAGAGCGCAGAGGTCGTTCAGCACGATGTCGAAGCGCATCCGAGGGGAGGGACCGTAAGCGGTCGCGTTGCGAAGGAAGACGGGACAGAAGTCGCGGCCCGACATCGCGCCGACGTCTCGCTCCACGAGGGCCTTGCATTCGGCGTATGCCGTTTGCGGGTTCGGCTTCGTGGTTTCGTCGAGGAAATCCCCCGTACCCGCGCCATAGACGCTACACGAGGACGTATAGACGAATCGGTCGATGCCGAGGCGGCGCGCAGTCTGCGCCAGCCGCACGGAGCCTTCGTGATTGATCTTGTGGGTGAGGGCCGGATTGTTCTGTCCGAGCGGATCGTTGGAGAGTTCCGCGAGATGCACCACGGCGTCGCAGCCCTCGATGTCGGTCTTCCGTCACGCTGCGCAGGTCCTTGTTCAACGTGAACGGCGTCGCAGGGAAGGTGCCGGTCGTCGCTATATAGCCAGCCGTCTCGGTAATAGCCAGTGTCGAGACCGCGAACCTCGATGTCTCGCTGCAACAAGTACGGCGCCAGAACAGCGCCGATGTAGCCATTAACGCCTGTTACGAAAACTCGCATTGTGTTATCCGTTGCATTGTGGTCTGAAATTCAGCAGCCCGCGGACGTCTGCAGCGTGCGCGCAGGTTGACAAGTCTATAATCCGGGTGTCAGAGGAACGTTGAATCACCGCACGGTTTGGCGGGGAACGCCGGGGTAGCCGTGCTATCGAATCGACCCAGAAACACGCGTCGCCGAGCGTACCGGGGGTCCCAAAGGCCGCGGCTCGGCTCGGAGCGACTTTATCGCTCGCCGGCAAGATGATCGAAGCGTGTCCTGGCGCAACTTTCGCCTCGAGCCAGGCTGCTAGACTTTCGCGGCTACATCGGTTTTCAAGGCGGCTATTCCTCATTCGCTGAGCGCACTGTTGCCAGTGCGCGATAGGACCGCAGGGGTTTGGCGGTAGTGATGAGTCGCTCGAGCGGACAATGAAGGACCTGAAGAGTCGTACGCTACGTGGAGGTGTCGCGAAGGGCGGCGCTCAAGCGGCGAATCTGCTGTTGAAAACGGGATGTCTGATCGTTTTCGCGCGCCTCCTCGAGCCCGCCGATTTCGGTTTGGTGGGCATGGTGACGGCAATCACGGGCTTCTTGACTCTTCAGGGAATTTGGATTATCACTCGCGGCCGTTCAGCGCGCTGAAATCAGCGAAGAAGAGACGTCGACCCTGTTCTGGATCAACATCGTGGTAGGAGTCGTCCTCCTTCTCGTCTCCGTGGCAGTTGCCCCGATCGTCGCGTCGTTCTATGGCGAGCCGAGACTTCGCGTGATCATGGACGTTCTTGGGCTTAGCTTCGTTTTCAACGCCGCCGGCGTACAACACTCCGCGTTGCTTCAACGACAACTCAGATTCACGACGCTCGCAGTCATCGACGTCATTGCCCTTGCAGCGAGCAGTGCCATCAGCATGGTCTTGGCGCTGAGAGGTTTCGGCTATTGGGCTCTCGTTGCGTGGAGCACCACGCTCCCCCTCGTGACCACGATCCAGCTCTGGTTCCACGCCCGATGGATCCCCGGAAAGGCCGCCTTGAGCGTCGGCACGCGTTCCTTGCTTCGCTTCGGCAGCATCGTGACGCTGAACACGTTGGTGGTTCACATCGCTTACAACCTCGACAAGGTGCTATTGGGACGGTTTTGGGGCGCGGAAGTCGTCGGAATCTATGGCCGAGCGTATCAACTCGTCACGCTGCCCACCGAGCAAATCAATTCGACGATAGGCGGTGTCGCGATATCAGTGCTTTCACGGTTGCAGAACGACCGCAAGAGATTGTGGGGCGTACTTCCAAAAGGGCTTTTCACTGGTATTGGCCGTGACAGTTCCAACCGCGACGATGTGCGCGTTGTTCGCGGAGCAAATCGTTCTCGTGATGTTCGGGCCGAAGTGGACTGGTGCGGCTCGCGTATTCGGCTCTTGGTCCCGACAGTGTTCGCTTTTGCAATCATCAATCCGACAGGTTGGGTGCTCGTCGCGCTCGGGATGGTGGGGCGCAGCCTGAAGATCGCTCTGGTGATCGCCCCCATCGTGATCATCGGCTGCGTTGCGGGTTTGCCTTACGGCGCGAACGGTGTAGCGCTCGGATTCTCGGTGGCGATCTCGCTGTGGATAGTGCCCCACATGCTGTGGTGTTTCCATGGCACGGGCGTGCCCATGCAAGACGTGCTGTTCGCGATCGGACGACCCGTTGTGTCGGCAGCGGTCGCGGCGCCATGCGCGTGGGCCGTGTTGGCTTTCGCTAAAGACAGCCTTGCTACATTTTCGACGCTAGTTTTGGGCGTAGCTGTTTTCATGTCCATCTACGTCTGTGTTCTGCTGTTCGCAATGAAACAAAGTGCGTTCTATCTGGATATCTTTCGCAATTTGCGGCAGCGAGAAGCGGACGACAATGCTTCTCGTCGTGTCGTAGTTCTTTCCTGTTAATGGAGGCTGAGAGTTGCAGCGCGTGACATCTAAGTCGGAACGCAGAGCGTCCGAGCTTCGCGTCGGAGACCTCGTCGAGGTGTTGAGCGCTGGAGAGATCCTGGCGGCTCTCCGCGAGACCGAGAGCTCGAAATCTTCCTTTTTTCATGCGCCGAGATGCTCGAGTTTTGTGGCAAGCGCATGTCCGTGCACAGAAATCGCTCACAAGCTCTGCGAGATCATCACGGGCAATGGCCGCATGCATTGGATGAACAATGCCGTCCATCTCGTCGGAGCAAGCTGTACCGGCTTAGCGCATGGCGGCTGTCAAGCTGCGTGCTCGTTGTACTGGAAGGAGTTGGTTACGGCGAGACCGTCGGAGCATGAGCAACCCGTCCCTTCTCAGCCCGCTGCTCGCGCGGTGCGCGTCGACACGTCGCCAATCCAACGGGCGACGAAGAAACAATCTTACGCGGATGAAACAACGCTTCTCGTGTCAAGCGACCGAGATTCTGCGTGCGGCGCCGGGGACAGATCCGTTTCTGGATTACGGAGCAGTACCTCGTGGACTTGAGGTCGGGCAACGCCAGTGTGTTGGCGGTGACCAAGAGCTTGTTGTTCCGGCTGTTCAATATCTACCAGGTTCTCGGCAGGCGTCTCTCCTGCCACGCTGGCTTTGGGTAAGGGAAGGGCTGAAATGGGGTTTCGTCAAGGGTCGCGCGTCCGGACGAACACCAACGGGTCACCTCAGATCTGCAGGTCGAGAGGTCGTTCGCGTCAAGTCGAAGGATGAGATAGCGGCGACGCTGGACTCGAAGTGCCTGAACCGCGGCATGGGATTCGAAGAGGAGATGGCTCGATCTGCGGCACGACGACTCGAGTGTTGAGACGCGTGGACCGCTGCATCGACGAGAAGACGGGCAAGCTGCTCTCGATGAAGAATCCGTGCATTGTCCTCGAAGGAGTGGTTTGCCAAGGTGTATCACGCTCACTGCCCGCGAGGTTACGTTGCGTTCTGGCGTGAGATCTGGCTCGAGCGTGTCGCTCTCGAGCGCGGGAAAACGTCAAGAGATGCGTGAGCCGCGCGAGCCGTGGAGTGCTTGCATATCTTCACGGCGTGACGACTCATCTTCAAGGCCAAAGATTTCAAATGAAGACCGCAGACATAAGCTCCGAGCTGGTCTCGGTGCTATTGCCCGTCCGCAACGGCGCCGCGACTCTCGCTAGCGTAGTCAACTCCGTCTTGGGACAGGTCACGAGCACCTCGAGCTCGTCATTTGCGACAACGCGTGGACGGATCAACCGAGGAGATATGCCGAGATCTCGCGTCGGGCCGATCGACGCATTGTCTATTACCGTCATGGCGTCAACGTGGGCCTTCTGAACAACTTTGTTCATGCGATGCGACTGGCGAAAGGGGCGTTCATTCGTTGGGTCGGCGACGATGATTGGCTTGCGCCAAATCATATATCCTGCTGCCTCGAAGCCTTCGCTGCAGATCCTCGCCTCGTACTCGTCACGACGCAGCTGAGCTACGTCCGGCCGGACGGATCAACATTCACTCTGGAGTGGTCCGATCCGAAGATGAGCTCGGTTGATCCGATCGAGCGGTTCGAGAACGTCCTCTACTTCCTAAGCACCGGCCACCTGCCGGTTGATCCATTGTACGGCCTCATGCGGCGCGCCGCGGTACTTCCGATCGCCAGACGAAATACGGTCTGCGAGGACCAAGTCTTCGCCGCGAAACTTGCCATCGCAGGTCCTTGGGCCCATGTGCCGGAAACGCTCGGCATTCGGCACATGAGACCGCAACGGTCCGGGGCGCTCGCACGGTATCTCAGCATCCCCGTCTGCAAACGTACATTCCCTCGACAATGCAGTGCCTCGAGCTGTTTCGGTTCCTCCGCACAGCGGACATCACGTCGCTGCAGCGGTGGAGAGCGAGACTCGCTGTTTGCCGGCTGTTTCTCGCTTTGCATGGCCGCACGTTCGCGTGGCGACTGCGGAAGCTTACGAGGGTTGTGTTGCGTCAACCAGAGCCAGTCCTATGAGCGCTGCAGACGTGACCGTTTCGATCCTGATCGTGAATTGGAATTCGAAGGATCTGTTGCGCGAGTGTCTGGTCTCTATCCGAGACACCTGTGCGGAGTTGAGCCCGCAGATCGTCGTTGTCGATGGCGGTTCGTTCGACGGCTGCGCGGAGATGCTCTCGAGCGATTTTCCGGACGTCGAGTTCGTGCAGAGCCGACACAACGTCGGCTTTGGCGCGCCAACAACCTGGGTCTCGCCCGCGTGACGGGCGACGCTGTCTGGGTGCTCAACCAGACACACTCGTTCTTCAGGGGCCCTGCAGACATTGCTCGGCGAGATCCAGGCGTCGTCCGGACGCGGCCATCGTCAGCCCGAAGCTACTGAATACGGACTTTACTCCTCAGTCCAGTGTTCACGCGTTGCCCAGGCCAATATGCCAAGCGCTCGACTCCGACCTTCTGCGCCGTTTGCTGTCGCCGCTGAACCTTTGGGCGCCGCCCGGTGACTTCGCTCCGCCCGAGACCGTGGCCGTCGAGGCCATCGCGGGCACCGCGATGTTGATGTGGACTGCGGTCCTTCGCCGTGTCGGTGGCTTCACGCCAGCGTATTTCATGTACGCAGAGGATATGGACCTTTCGTCCAAAGTGCGACGCGAAGGGCTTCGCATCTATTACGTGCCGGCCGCCGAGATCGTCCACCACGGAGGCGCCAGTTCGTCTGTTCAAGGAAGCACTTTCTCGGCTGTCATGATGCGTGACGCGTTACACACCTACTTCGTCTTGAACAAGGGTTCGCCAGCGCCGCCACGTACCGAGTTGCAGTCGGTGCCGTTGCGATCATGAGGCTACTGGTTCGATTGCCAGGCTTAGCACTCGGCACGGAAAAGCCACGGTCCGTGCGTAGGGCCCTGTTCGCGCGTTCGCGGGCCGCCTTGTCATGGAGCTGCGGTGGACAGCGATGGACCAAGCGTTATGCCCTTGACGAGCTTCTTACCAGAGAAGCCCTCGACGATGGGCCAATGGCCGGCTCGACGACTGGTCGCTAGGGAAGGTTTGGTTGACCCAACAGCGCCCCATGTCGCGTTCCTTGGCCTATCGACCCGATGTCGATGGCCTTCGGGCGATCGCCGTGCTCATGGTCTTGCTGTTCCACTGTCAATTCACGAGCTTCTCGGGTGGGTTCATTGGCGTCGACGTCTCTTCTTCGTGATCAGCGGTTTCTTGATCACGTCCCTGATCCTCGCAGATCTACGCAACGAAACGTTTTCGTTCTATCAGTTCTATGCCAGACGTATCCGACGCCTATTACCGGCCCCTCTGGTTACGGTGGTCGTGATGCTTAGTGTTGCCACGTTTGTGTTCGCGCCCGACCATTTGGCCGATGCAGCGAAGTCGGGGGCTCTGGCCACGATCTCCCCCTCCAACTTCTATTTCGCTGAGTCCGCGAGTTACTTCGACAGCATCGTCCCAGGTCGAAGCCCTTCCTCCACATGTGGTCGCTGAGTGTGGAGGAGCAGTTCTATCTCTTTTGGCCCGTCTACGCTCTGTTCTGGCTCTACCGACTGAAACGCGAGCTTGGATCTATCCCTGCGGTTGGTCGGGGTCGGAGTCCCGTCGGGCTTGGCTGCTCTCACAATTCTGGATCAGGCCGAGAATCCGAAGCAGGCTTATTTTCTGCTTCCGTTCCGCGGCTTTCAGTTCCTGATGGGCGCAGCTTGCATCTGTGGTTTCGCCCGAGTTGAGATCGGGGCAGAGGATCGCTCAGTCAGGCAGTCGAGGGGCGCATGTGGATTGCTGCTCATCTCTGGATCCCCGTCATTGCCGTTCCCGACGCAGGACAGCATTCCCCGGATTGGGCAGCCGCAGCTCCATCCAACAGGGGCCATGCTCGTCATCTGGCAAGGTCGGCTAGTTCGTCGCTGGGACGTTCTTGACTTGGAAGCCGGGGTGATGGTGTGGTTCGGTCGGATCTCGTATTCGACGTATCTGGTGCACTGGCCAATCTTGGTGTTCTGGCTCTACTTGTCCGTTAATCCTCTCTCCACTGCGGCTAAGCTCGTTTTGTTCGCGGTTAGCGTTGCGGCGGGGCAGGCACTCGACACGCTCGTCGCGCAGCGCTTCCGGTACGGGCCTGCGGCAAACCCGACGCCGTGGCGATTCCCGGCAATTCAGGTGAGTTTGGTCGCGGTCGTCGGGCTGTTCTGTGGCGTCGCCATGTTGACCAATGGTTTGCCAGGCCGTTTCGCGCTGGTGCCGTCAATTTTGGAGTATCGCGACCAAACGCTTTTTCCCTTCCTGCGAGACTACGGCGACGGCGTTCTCCACCTTCCGGGGCAGGGGCGCGGCCGAGTTTTGATTTTCGGCGACTCGATGGCGCAGAACTATGTCCCTGCGATACTTCAACTAGACGGGATTCGCAGCGCCGAAGTCGACATCGTCACGCGCGGCGGCTGCGTGCTCGCCAAGACCGCGGTCCTCGTCAACTACCACTCGCCCGATAGCGACTGCGTGCGGTTGCGCGATCATCTGTATCAAATGAACGGTCAATATGACCTCGTTATCTGGTCGCAAGATTGGCTCGGCTACCGTTCCACTTTGCACTGGCGGGCAGGCAGCGGCGGTTTGACGCCTGCGTTCGCCGGCGTCGCTACCTTCGCTGGATGGCGGAATGGCATCGAGGAAACTCTGACGCACTTCGAAGCGCGTGCGAAAAGGATCGTTGTGATTGGCCCGCAGGTGACGGTACCCAACGTGAATCCGATCGTGTCGCGTATCGGCCCCATGACGAATATCGCGGCGATCTCGGCGCAGCTGGGCACGATGCGGGACGTGTCCACCGACAGCTACGAAGCTATGGAAGCACCAAATGCAGTTGTTCGTGACCAGCAAACCCAACACCCTGTATATTGACCCCCGCTCGATAATCTGCGGTGATCGACAGTGCCACCTTTCTAATGGCCGGGTCAGCTTTTATCTGGACAGTATCCACAACACGTCCGCGGCCATACCGACGTTGCGAAGCGGACTGGAGCGCGCTGGGCTGCGAATGTAGCTGTCGGTGCCCTGAGTTATCGCGTCGTGCCTTCCCGCGATCGCGACCAAAGCGTCGCGCACGTCCTCGACGTACACCCAGTCGAAGGCTTGCGCTCAGCTGGACAACTTGGGCGCGCGTCCGCTCAGCGGCTGCGAGACCACATATCGAACGACCTTCGCTTAGGTCTGTCCTTCGGTTTCCTGCCACACGGCCTTGCGTACGTAGAAGGCTTCGGCGTATCCGGACGGCGACCGGCACTCAATTCCGCGAAGACGCATGAGCCCAAGGAACGTTTCTTTCGAGAACCAGGTCTTGCTGCGCTGCGTTCCGAAATGCTCGATGAGCCCATCGACTTTCTCGTCTACGATGCTCTTCGGCAGGTGTACAAAGAAGTTCGGCGAGCCGAGCCCCCCACTCCCACTTTGGAACCTCGTACTCCATGATGACGTGGTCCCGAAACGTGTTCCAGGTAAGTTCGCTAACGAGCCGGTGATCTTGGTGCAAGTCGGCGCCGTGATGAGTGAAGATCAAGTCCGGGTATACACCTGCCTTCAACGCCTCGAACGCGTCTTTCACGCGCGCTCCCTCATACGGGAAGAACCCGTCGCGAAAGTCATGCGTGTCGATACGATGGTTTGCGCTTTCACCTAGGATCGACCTCGCGCTTCGACGGGCTTCGTCGCGACCTGGCCCTGCGCGCACAGAACGATCCAGTTCACGCTTGCAGTAGGGAACCGACGGCGCAACCAGCGCAGTGTCCCTCCGGCGCCGATCTCGATATCGTCGCTGTGGGCGCCGACAGCCAAGACCTGTGTTACGGGCGCGTTTGACCCGATGTTCCAGGCGCGCATGTCATTCCCCTTGTTCGTGCTTCGAGCTACGCGTTTAGCACTTCTACCGTCGGAATGGGCACAACAATTTTTCCCCCCCACTGCTTTACGCCCGCCATGGTGGAAGTGATCTCCCCTGGTCAGATTCCAAGGCAGTATCAGCACGTAGTCCGGCTTGGTTTCGAATATTCTGGACGGATCGTAGATTGGAATACGGGTGCCGGGGGGTGTAGGTTCCCTTCTTGTTGGGATTCTCGGTCAACGGTGTAGTCGATGAGGTCGCAACCGAATTGGCGCAGTAGTTCAGCAGGGTGTTGCCTTTTCCCGGCGCTCCGTATCCGACGACTTGCTTGTTTTCGTCCTTGGCCTTGATGAGGAAGCTCAAGCAGGCGGCGCTTCGTCTCTTCGACCTTTTTTTGCGAAGCCGACGTAGTTGCTCAGGGCTGCGATAAACCCCTTTGCGATCTCACGATCCTCGAGCGCTTTGACAGCCGGGCCGCTCGGCGTGCGCTTTGGGACTGAGCATGGCACGCATATATGCGGATCGAGCCGCCGTGAGTGTCTAGCTCCTTGACGTCGAATAGTCTCATCCCATGCGCTTCGAATACTCGCTCGACCGTCGTGAAAGGAGAAGTACGAGAAATGCTCGTGATAGATGGTGTCGAACTGGTTGTGCTCTTCGAGTTGCATGAGGTGGGGAAACTCGAAAGTCGCGAATCCCATCCGTGCCTAAGCAGCACCCTCACGCCTTCAACGAAGTCGTTGAGGTCCGGAACGTGCGCGAGAACGTTGTTACCCAAGATCAGATCTGCGGGGGCCTTCTCTGATGAGCGCACGGACAGCGCGGTTGCGACACCGAAGAACTGCGTGATGGTGCGTACGCCGCGCGCCCGAGTGGCTTCTGCTGTGCCCCGTTCGTCGGGCTCGATTCCAAGGCACGGAACACCGGCCTTTACTAAGTGTTGGAGGAGGTAGCCGTCGTTGCTGGCAATCTCGACCACCAGGGAGCGTGAGCCGATCTTGAACTGGTCACGAACGTGGTCTACGTAGCGCTTCGCGTGTGCTACCCAACTATCGGAGTAGGAAGAATAGTACGGAGATCCGGCTCCGAAGATGACCTCTGGCTTCACGAACTCTTCGAGCTGCACCAGATAGCAGCTGCTGCACACATAGACATGTAACGGGAAGAAGGGCTCCATCTCGTTCAGCTTGTCCGGAGCAATCTGCGTCTGGCATAGCGGGGACATCCCTAAGTCCACGAACGTCTGGCGGAGCTCGGCGCTGCAAAAGCGGACCTTGGCGCGAAGCTGGCCGCGGATCGTGCGTAGCGATATTCGGCATCGAGCTCACGAGGTCGTCCTTGGTAAGAGAAAAGTGCATTCTGCGAGACAAGAGGGACGACGCAAAGGACTGCGTTCACGATCGCTGGCTATTGCGTCGGCGTGGGGAGTTCGGGCCATTTCGTCGGTCCTTACCAATAATCAGTGAAGTCACGCACACTTTGCGACTCGCAACGTGGATTTCCCAGAACGGACCTGGAAGCACTGTCCGGGATTGAAGACAGGTTGCTGAATTGTCCTGCATTCCCCATCATCGCCATCGTTCTGAAGGCGACGGACGCAGAAGGGACCTCAACGTATGAATCGCGCGCCACGAAATGCTTCTAATCGTTGCGGCATCCGCGGGGCCGCTGTTCGCTAGCGCTCAAAAAATACCGAACCCGCCAACCGACCTGCTAGTCGACGGGGCAGGGTGGCGGCGACAGCGGCCGTATCTGCGCGGCCTGTTCCAGCATTCCCCGACGACGGCTGTACGGGCGTGACCCCCGGCGTGGCGTTAGCCGTTGTGAGCGGCGATCAGACGTACGGATCGTCTTTCAATGGTCAAACCATTACTGGCAAGGACTTTCACGGGATCGTGAAGGTTACGGGAGCCAATATCACGTTCAAGGATTGCATCTTCCGAGGACGCGCTGTCAGCTTCAATACGGGGCTGATAGACACGAGCAACAGCACTGGGACGGTCACACTGGAAGACATAGAAGTCGTCCCGTCGAATCCATCTGCCACTATCGACGGGATGTGGCTGATGAATACCAATGTCTACCGAGCCCATGTACATGGCGGAGTGGACGGCATCAAGACTTTTGGCAATGTATTGATTGAGGATTCGTACATCCACGGCATGGATTGGTTTGCCTCGGATCCGAATCAAGGCGGCGGCGAGACGCACAACGACGGCGTCCAGTCTTGGAACGGGCCAACCGATACGACGTTGCGGCATAACACAATCGACATGACCTATGTGGTCGACGTTCTCGCGTCCGGACAGCCGTTGGTGCCAGATCGCTCGAACTCCGCGTGGCAAGACTCGTCTCCCAATTCGCATGCTGAGAACAACAGGGTTGACGGAGGCGGCTGTACCTTCAACTTTGCGATGTCTTCGTTGAACAGCGGTATTTTTGTGATCAACAATCGATTCGGCCGGCATTCCTTCTACCAGTGTCCGATTTTGCTCAATCTCACGTCCGCTCTAACCCAGAATTCGGGCAACGTGTGGGACGACACGGGTACGGCCATTCCTGCGCCGCAACAGCATAATTAGCTGCGAAAGACTCTAGTTTCTAGCTCGATTAGGCCGCGAACGCCGGGATTGTCGCGAGCCGTTGACTCTACAACGGACGTCCGTACGCCCGTCGTGCAATCACGGTGCCGGTGGATCCGAGCGGCCACGGTGAGCCGATGGGGTTCCCGTGGTAGGGCGTCTTCCCCGAGCCTCGATCATGCTCTCGATCATCCGGCGCCTGCCATCGACGTCCAAATTTTCTGTTGATTGGATAAGAACCGCCACCTGCTCGGTGCCAAGGCTCCGGACAAAAGCATCAAAGCCGCCGTTTTGTCCCTCGTCGTAGTGCCACGATGCATGGGTCAGGTCGCGCTGGTCGTGAAAGTGTCCGCTTAACGCCTCGCCCAGCACATGATCTGCGAACACACCGTAAAGAATGAATTCCGAAAGTGCGGGTGTTCTTGCGAGCGCATCTTGCCAGCGACGCCCCGACACTTCGGCGAGTCGCGTCCTGAGACTTCTCCGAGTTACGTCGCGACGCCAACTAATGGGGTTGCCGATGTAGTCTGGCGCCGAAATAGTCGTTCGAAGGCAGGCCCAACAATCGGGCGGCAGCTGAATGCCATGCGCGATGCTTCGCGCTGTCTCGCGTTTCACCGGGGCGCAAGTAGAGTCGCGCGCGATTCCCCTTGGTCAGGTGGTCCATCGTGAGGGGGGCGACGAAGACGAGGTCGCTGTCGGCGAAGACAATGATGTCGGCATTGGTTGCGGCATCCGAGGAAAGCTTGACGATCTGTTGCATGATCCAGCCGCGTATCAAGCCGGATGGCGTGAGCCACATCTCGCGAAAACGTCTCGACAGGGGTCCCAGTTGCAACTTAAAAGAGCGCATCACGCGACGAAACGAACCGGGAAGCACGGTCTCGACGGTGACGATCCTACGGCGCGCTGTAGCAAGAGGAGCGAACAGTTCGACGTCGGACGCAGGCACGATCAGAACGTGCTCCATCGCCTCGTCAACGAATCGGTCGACGCTCGCGCACAGTTCCTTCGCCAGCGGCAGATCGCCGCGATAGCTAACAGTTACGAGGCCCGCTCTCATTCGCAAACTCTTGGCCTGTAGATTGGAATATTCTGCAGCGTAATTTCGTCCTAAAGCGCTGGAACTCATCACAGGTGGTTGTCGCCTGTTGCCTCTATCGTCCTGCTGCGATCGGCTCCTGCGCATGAATGCCGAACTCTAGCGATTTTGTGAAATCGATCCACATTCGAAGCCCGCCGAACTTTCGCGCAACTCATGCGACAGTGTGCGGTTTTGGCGACAGATTGCCATGTATTGAAGCATCATTGATGATCCCAAGGACGGTCAGCTGACGCTTTCTCGGATTTTAGGGACGGGAATGAGTGTCGCTTGACCACAGGCTCTAATCGAATCGACTCGGCAACGAAGCCAAGGAACGACCATCATGACACTCCAGAAATCCGCTCGGTTGGCGATTGCCGTTGGGGCCGTCCTCCTCGCGTTCGTTTCTGGATTCGGCAGTTTCAGTCAAAACGTTGAAGCCTCAATCAGGGACTTCGAACTGCCCCACTGGCCCAGCTACCCCGATGCGTCATGCACCGGAGTTCCTACCGGCGCAACACTGACGGTGGTCAACGGGGATATGGAGATCACGACGGCAAACACGGTCATCGATAGCAAGGACGTTCGTGGGTGCGTCTCCGTTCGTGCGCCTGGGGTGATTATTCGCAAATCGAGAATCGCCTGCTCCGGTCCGTTTGTTATTGACAGCTACGGATATACGGGCACATGGCTATCGATCGAAGACAGTGAGATCGACTGCAATGACACCAACGGCACGGCCGTCGGAGAGGAGGGCGTAGCGATCGTACGCTCGAACATTCATGGTTGCGAGAATGGCTTCGACGTCGACAGGAACTTCACGATACAGGATAACTACATCCACGATATGTATCAGTCCGCAGAGGCGCACACTGACGGCATACAAATGTGGAATACGGCGACGGCTGTCACGATTCAACACAACCGCATCTACTCGAACAATGGCACCTCGGCCATCATCAGCCCTACCAACGCCACGCTTGGCACAGTTATTAGAGATAACCTTCTCGCCGGTGGCGCGTACACGCTCTACTGTGTACAAGGGGGGGCTGGCAGCCAACACATAATCAACAACCATTTCTCGACTATCTTTTACCCGACGGTTGGTGAATTCGGCCCCGTGGACCGACTGCGAAGATGAAGCTGAGGTCACTGGCAATGTCTATCAAGAGACCGGGCAACCTCTTCCAGGTCAGAAAACCACGGCACAGAAGACGCCGGCGGCACCGAGCAACTTGCAAGTTGATTGACCCGTACGACGTGCTCCCCATGGGCCGGCCTCGTCGTCGTCACCCGCCATCGTTCCTGTCCGTTCTAACGGGCAGCGGTTGAGTCGGACTTGGGCGGTGGGACGGGGGCGACTGCTCGCTCGGAAATGGGGCCGTTTGATTTCCGCACACCGACTTCGGCGGGTGGCAAGCCCGAGGCCGCCCAAATCTTACGAGATTCGGCCGCGGCTAGACGCCTATTGGACGCGTTCGGTGATCCGACGCTCATTTGTGAACCCTGACAACGCATACGCTCCCTCGATGTCATAACGTAAGCATTTGCTTCAAGCATCTTTGCTACGGCTTTGCCTTGTCGGAGTCTCGGTCGGAAGCGGACAGATGAGGCGGCGGCGTGCGCCGCGTTTCCGGGAGTGAGGATCGTCGGGTTCGGTGTTTCGCTTCGATGACTGGGAGTGTCCGCACCGGCCAGGCACGGGAATCGATCGCGCCCGGAAGCTCTCTCAATATCTTCTACGTGGTCGTTTCGATCACTTCGCCTACGCACTATGGGTTCGGCGAAAACGTCTTGGATTTGGGTCCAGTGTCGGTGGAAGAGCTGGGCCTCCCCGAAGATCGCGCTAAACATCATGCCGCGTCGGGAGGAGTCTTCCGGCAATCGACGTTTTGCGGCAAATGGAGATTCAGTCTGGTAGCAGAATCGTTGATCTAGGTTCCGGAAAGGGATCTGCGCTGTGTACGTTGGCGCGGTTTCCGTTCGAGGAAGTCGCTGGAGTCGAGCTGTCATCTGATATGGCCGCGATCGCCGAGGCCAATCTACGGAAGCTGGGTTTGTCGTCGCGTGCTCGGGTCTACATTGCAGACGCGACTGAGTTCGCCGACTTTGATCGGTTTACCCACATATATATGTTCAATCCATTCCCCGAGGTGGTGATGGCTAGTGTGATGAAAAACATTAGAGCCTCACTCAAACGACTTCCGCGCCCGCTCACAATGATTTACTTCTTTCCAACGTGCCACGATACGGTGATAGGTTCGGGATTGTTCAAGTTGGAACGGCAGATCAACACAGCGCTGACGCATCCGTATCATGTCTACACACACGAGCCGACTTAGCACGAGCGAGCAGGTGGGAACTGTTTAGAAATCAGCGCGGTGCTACACAGCATTGATCGTTACGCTCGCGAGTAGAAGACAGCCGTACCTGCGAAAATCAATGAGAATTAAACGGTCGCCCGCAACAACGCGTGTCTTTGAGCGTGCATCAGAAGCTGCGGTAAGACGTCGTATCGCACGCCCCGAAGTGAACGGCGCTGAATCGGCCGTACGCGATGTGGCCGCCCCACCAGGCGACCCGAACTCGCCGTCAGTCTCGACGGTTAGGTGGCCCATATTGCTGTTTTTGCCGGCGCTCTTCGTTCCGTGGGCCATCTTCGTCGGCTCCTTTCGAATGTCTCTCTATCGTGTCGTGTTGCTCGTGATGTTCCTGCCGTGCTTACGGATTTGGGCGTCTCGGAAGGCGGGGCCGGCAATGTTTGCCGATATCGCGATTCTGATGTTCTCGTTCTTGTGCACGGTCAGCCTCATCGCCAACCACGGCGTTGGTTCGTCCCCACAGCCCGGGGGCATCGGCATCGTAGAAACAGTTGGCCCATATTTCTTGGCGAGGTGCTACATACGTGGTGCCGATGACTTTCGGAACATGTTCCGACTACTCTTCAGGACCGTACTAGTGTTGTTGCCCTTCGCCCTCATCGAGTTCTTCACGGGGCATAACCTCTGGCGCGACATGTTCGTGGCCGTTTGGCCAGTGGAGGGGAGCGGGCATGCGGTGTCCCGTAGTGGCCTGACGCGCGTGCAAATGGGTTTCGATGATCCAACCGAGTTGGGGTGCTGCGCATTTGCAGTATCGTTGTCTGCGGCGTATTTCGTCCCCGGTGACGGCGAACCTTGCGTTTGCCGTTTATTCAGGGTGCTCGTTGGTGGAGCTTCTCAGCCATCACATCCCTTTCCGTGGTCTCTCTCCAATCCCACTTTTCTTTCAGGCACTACTCCTTTTGTGGAACGGTTCGCTGACGAGGTACGAAGAATCGTTGGAAGATCCTGCTGGTGTTGTCTTTTTCATTTGGGTTCGCGGCAGAGCCCATCTGCAAAAGGATCTTTGCTGACGATACTTGCCAGCTTCTTTGTGTTCGACAGTGGGCGGTCATATTTGTATCGGCGCTGTTTCTGATCGGCAATACGAAGCTCAGTCGGTCACGAAAATTCCGATGCTTGCCCCAGGGCTGTAGCGGATCGCAGCCCCGTCAGCATCCTGGATGGTTAACCCAAGCATGGACGACTTTTGGTTGCTTTGTGGTCGGTTCTTTTTTGCCCGCCCGCGTCGGTGTTCTTGCTGTTGACAATGTTGTCGATCGTCGTTGGGCTGCTTCGCAAGAAGCGTTTCGGCGCGACAAACTGTCGGCCTATCGAAGCGGCGTTCTGGACCAGACTGGCGACTCATTTTCTGGCTGGGTGGACCGTGCACTATTGGGACGCCAGCTATGTCTTCTTGATGTTCTTCATGGGTAGCGGCATTTGGATGCTTGATGGCGGCACCAGAATTTCATCTGTGTGCTGGCCGTGGTGTTTGCCGCGCGCAGGGTCGGAGTTGAGGACACATGGGGGTTTGATTAGGGGCTTCTCGAGGATTCTGGTGAGCGAGACGGAGCAAGAGAAATGGCTCAGGAAAGGGAAAAGCCGCCCGCTTGATGGAATGGATGCGTTAATTGCAATGACGGCCGAGGCTGTGGGTACTGAGTGGAAGCTCGCGAGCCAGCATCGTGATCCCCGCTCACAACGAAGCGGCAGTCGATCGTCGGCTCTTGAGCGCCCTACAGGCAGCGTAGAGGGAGGACGTCCAGGTATCGTGGCCTGGAACGGTTGCACGGACGACACTGCCGAAATCGCTCGACGTCACGGTGCGACAGTCGTCGAAATCGAACGCCATCGAAGATCGCCGCCCTCAACGCTGCCGAGGACGTTGCAGTCGCCTTCGCCCGACTCTACGTCGACGCAGATGTGCCTTAAGGCCGAAGACCGTCAACGACTTGATCCGGGCCTTGGGCGATCCGAAACATCGTGCCCGCGCCTCCGTCGAAATTACAGCTCGCGGGCCTTCCGTTGAGCGTGCGCGCTTACTTTGCCTACGGAAGGCTGTGATGCTCGTGAGAGCGGCTATGCCGGCGCTGGCGTTTACGCCGTCTCCCGACAGGGTCGCGCACGTTCGCTCGCTTCCCCAATGTGATCGCCGACGATCCTTTCGTTCGCGACAGCCTAGCCGCGCCGAGCGTCGTATCGTTGCGACCCACCCGACGATCGTCGAAGCACCGAGAACCCTGCGCGCGCTGCTTCGACGCAGGGTCCGCGTCTGCCTCGGGAATTCGAATTCTTTGGTCACCCCGATTACAAGTCTCTGCCGGGAAACCGCGAGCTGCCGCTTCCGTGGTAGAGAGTAGTGCTCGGAACCCTCAGCTCATCCCCGCCTCGATCGTCTACGCGGCCGTAACAGCGTCGCGCGTGATGGCGTATCGTCTACGCGGGAAGACGATTCCGCGGTGTGGGGGCGCGACAACACCACGCGAGTCGGCGCCACCACTAGGACAGACGCCTCGAGATGCTGCCGGAAGGTCCGCCGGTCGGCGGCTTCGGTGTTTCATGAAGCAGTCCAGCCTCGAGCGACGATCAATGCTATTTGTGAACGGTAGGGAGTGCGTTCCCCCAGTCCCATGCGCCGACCCCAACGTTTGATCTTGAATTTCCATGGTCTCGGATCCGCTCCCGCACATGTCGAAGCGGACGGAGGCGCCTTTTTGGCTGCCGACGGATTTTTTCGCGAAGATACTTCGTCGAATCAGCGGAATGGTGCGACGTGGACATCACGTTCGACGACGGCAACGCGTCGGACTTCGACTCTGCGCTTCCCGAGCTCGTTCGACACGGAAGGACCGCGGAATTTTTCCTCGTAGCGGGTAAGATCGACGAGCCGGGATACCTTTCACGTACGCAGATCAGAGAGATGGTCGAGCCGGCATGACGATCGGGACTCACGGAATGGCTCATCGAGCGATGGCCCGATTGCGACGACCAAACGCTTGCCGAGGAAATCGGCGAGGCACGCGCGCGCATCGCGGACGTAGCTGGCGGTGCAGTGACGAGCGCCTCTTGCCCGTTTGGCGCCTATGATCGCCGCACGCTGCGGGCATTACGCGTGGCGGGATTCGATCGCGTATACACCAGCGATCGAGGCATCGCGCGTTCCGACAACTGGCTGCAGTGTCGAAACACGCTGCGTGTCGACGACACGCTCGACGACGTTGAGCGGCTGCTGCGCTGGACGCCGAGGCATGGTCTGCGGTGCGGGGCCGATCGTTTCGCGTATCTGGCTCAAGAGCTGCCGCTAGTCGCTACAACTGCCGAGGCAGCGAGTGAATGAGCCGGCGTCCTCAATCGGGAGTTCGACGTGACAACTTCGGCCTTTCGGTCGGCCGATCACGGCAGAGCGATGGTATATGGCCAGACGGGCTTCCCAGATTGGGGATATCGCCACAGTCACGCCTTCAACCTGCAGTGCGGCGTGCAACAGCGCACGGCCGTGGAGCACGTAGAGATCAGTGATGACGGAACGATCATCGGGCTCGCGTCGGCACGCATAAAGCGCCTGCCATTGGTCGGCGTAGGCATCGCTTACATCGGCGGCGGTCCTCTAACGCGGACCTCCGCTTCCCTCGACGCCGGCACACTCGCGCGAGTGCTTGAGGCGCTGCGTCGCGAGTACGTACTCGAGCGCGGCTTGGTATTGCGTATCTCGCCGCCGCTCTCTCCGCAAGAAGAGGTCGAGCTCGCGAAAACGAGTTATTTGGCCGCGGGATTCAAGCCGACGCCAATGGCCAATGTCTACCGCACGATGCTGCTCGATCTCTCGCCAACCATCGAGGAGATCACGGCTCGCTTCAGCAAGCGGTGGCGGAGGCAGCTGAACAAGAGCTTGAAGTCGGGCTTCGAGTTGCAGATCGGAACCAGCGTCGAGATGTTCGATCAGTTCTGCGATCTGTTCGAGGCTTTCATCGACTGGAAGGGCTTCGAGGTCGAGCATGGTCCGCGCTTCCATCGCGAGGTTCATAAGGCGCTGCCTGAAGAAGCGCGCTATCTGATCCTGTTGGCTCGCCAAGCCGACAAGCTGGCCGGCGGCGTCGTGCTCGCGCGCACGGGCGATACGGCGGTCTACGTGCTGGGCGCCACGAATCCCGAGATGCGCGACGCGAGGCCTGGGCACTATTTGCACTTTCGCGCGACCGAGGTGCTCAAGGACATGGGGCTGCGCTACTACGACCTGGGCGGTATCAACCCGGACGACAATCCGGGCGTATACGAGTTCAAAGCCGGTATGACGCAGGTCGACATTTGCGCGCCTCCGCCGATGGAATGTTCACCCGGCGGAGTCCGAAGCCTACTGTTCGACGCGGCGGAGCGGGGCTACCGGAAACTTCGGAGCATCAGGCGGGGGTCGAAGACGTCGCCCGCGACCGGCGGCCGCTCCGAGGCCGATGCCGAGGAGTCGTCCGCGAGCTGAGCCGCAGCCGCTATCGTATGATCTCGTTGGTGGCCGTTGAATCGTCGTCCAGCGACAGGAGCGGCCTGCGGGTCTTGAGCGTGAAAGCCCTCTCGTAGGCCGCCAGCAACTTCGGTACCTGATGCTGCCACGCAAGCTCGCCTTCGACGCGCCGCCGACCGATCTGGCCCATGCGTTGGCGCAGCGCCTCGTTGTCGAGCAGCGAGGTCAGCTTGTGTGCGAAGTCCTCAGTGTCGTTTTGTCGTGCATAGAGCGACGCGTCACCGGCTGAGAATCGTCCTTCGGTGAGATCGTACTGGACGATCGGTTTGCCGAGCGCCATGTACTCGAGGATCTTGTTCATCGTGGACTTGTCGTTCATCGCGTTTGCGCGGTCGGGGTTAACGCAAACATCCGCCGTGCCGAGAATCTGCCAGAGATCGTCATCCGATACGCGCCCGGTGAAGTCCACGCAGTCCTCGAGGCCGAGCCGTCGGCTCATCTCCTTCAGCGCGGGCACTTCCGTGCCGCTGCCGATGATCACGTATTGGACGTCGTCCCGCCGAAGCTGCGTGCGCATGAAGTGCGCGGACTCGAGCAGCAGGTCGAGCCCCTCCTGCTCGCCGATCACGCCGACGTAGCCGACGAGATACTTTCGGCCTTTCTTGAGCTCGTGCCGGGCCGGAAGATACTTCACTCTACGAAGGTCCGGCCCGCTTCGCACGACGAACACGCGGCTCGGTCGCATTCCGCCGCGCTCGATTGCGATGTTCCTGTAAGACTCGTTGGTCGCAATGCTTACGTTGGCGGCGGAGTACGTCCAGCGTTCGAGACGGCAGAGCAGCCGATACCAACAATCTCGCCGCCCGAATTTCGCTTCGTAGAGCTCGGGGTTGATGTCGTGATGATCGAAAATGAATCGCTTGCCGAACAGCTTGAAGAAGCGGGCGATCAGGAAGATCGTGTCAGGCGGATTGCACGCTTGGATCACGTCGAACCCCCGCGTGAGTGCGATCCTCACCGCGAGCCAGAGCTCCATGAGCAGCGACACCGAGTACTCGAGTGCGTAACCGCGTGCGGACTTCGCCTCGAACGGGAGCCAATGACGATAGATGTGGATCCCCTCGAGCTCCTCGTAGGAGTTCGACGATCCTTTTCCTTTCGGACAGATGATGCAGACCTGGTAACCGGCCTCTTTGAGCGCAAGCGCTTCCTGCCACACGCGCCGGTCGAACGGGCACGGAAGATTCTCGACGATGATCAGTACACGTCGACTACCAGGCGATGCCGGCATAGCGCTGAGTCTCGGTCGCGAGAGCTTGCTCGCCCTGTTTGTGAACGCCGACGAGGTCGATGATTTGCTTTCCTGCGCCGAGGCGTGTCGCGATGTCGCCGAAGTCCTTCTCCCCCGTAGCTATCACGATCACGTCAGCGTGCTCGAACAACTCTTCCGGCCGCTCGACGAGCAGCCGACCGATGTGCGGCACATGGTTGAGAATGTAGTTACGGTTTGCCCCGAAGAGGCTCGCGAGCTTGACATTGCGATCGAAGATTTTGAGCTCGATTCCTTTCCCGATCAGCCGCTCTGCCAGTGCAACGACCGGACTTTCACGCATGTCGTCCGTGCCTTCTTTAAAGCTCAGTCCCATCAGCCCAACGCGACGTGAACCCGTGGCGAGGACCATATCCAGCGCATGGTCGATGTGAACTCGATTGCTGGCGAGGATCGCCGACAGAACGGGCGTGTTCACGTCAAGCTCGCGGCCTTGATACGTGACTGCTCTGACGTCCTTCGGAAGGCAAGAGCCGCCGAAGGCGAATCCGGGCTTGAGGTAGGCAGTGGAAATATTGAGCTTCCGATCCTGGCAGAACAGGTTCATCAATGCGCGCGAGTCGACGTTCATCGCCTTGCACAAGCGGCCCATTTCGTTCGCGAAGGTCACCTTCAATGCGTGCCACGAGTTATCGGCGTACTTCACCATCTCCGCGGTGCGCAGGTCGGTGACGAGAATTGGTGCATCGAGGTGCTTGTAGATGTTGCGCACCCATCCTGCAGCGCGGTCGTTCGTGGCGCCGATCACCGTCTTGGGCGGATGGTCATAGTCGTAGATCGCGGTGCCTTCGCGGAGGAACTCCGGATTGATGCACACTCCGAAGTCATGACCTGCGCGCTTTCCCGACGCTGCCTCGAGTGCCGGAAGCACGACGCCCTCCATTGAGCCCGGCAGCATCGTGCTACGCATCACGACGACTTTGTATACGTCGGTTGAGAGAGTGCGGCGCCGATTTGCTCGCAAGTGCGACGTACGTACGATAAATCGAGGCGGCCGTTTGCGTGGCCCGGAGTACCTACGCACACGAGCATCAGATCCGCGGAGGCAACGGCAACGTTGTTCGGGTCTTCAACGGCGCGCAGGCGGCCCGCGGCGACGTTGGCGGTGATCAGCTCGTCGAGTCCCGGCTCTACGATAGGGCTTTTGCCCTGATTGACGAGCTGGGTCTTCACCTCATTGGGGTCGACGCCAACGATGTGGTGGCCGTCGCGTGCGAGGCACCCCGCCGAAACGACGCCGACGTATCCCATTCCAAAAACCGCAATCCTCACTCGGTCTCCCGCATTTCGACCCGCGGAAAAAGAGTAGTGGAGTCTGGCACGGGCCGTAGAAGTGGTCCGATACCCAGGTCACGTTGACGCAGTATTCGGGCGTATTTTTGGCCACCCGATATGGAAATTGTGGTGCAGCGAGACGTACGTCGAAGCAGGTCGCATTTTCAAAGTTCTTCAGCTTGGCAACGGACCGCGCGGCGTGTGGAGATCACAGGGCAATTCCGTAGGCCGGTTTAACATAGCGAGCCGGCAAGCTCCGAGGGCCAACAGGATTACTTAGAACTCCATCACAGACCGAGCAGACGGCGCGCTCGGATGTCCTCATCGGCGCGTTGATACTCGCATTCACGGCCGTGCCCGTGGAGCTGCGCCTACCGAGTCAGCAGATCCTGCACGACGTCCTGAGTCTCGAGCTCTTTCCGACGGACGTCGTTGCGAACGTGCTCGGTTACGTGCCGCTGGGTTTGGTTCTCGCGAAGCGGGGAGTGTTACGCACGCTGCTGGTTGCCGGACTGCTCTCGACGTTCGCCGAGACGATGCAGCTGTTCGCTGTCGGGAGGGACCCGGGCGTCGTCGACATCGCCACCAACTTGGCGGGCGCCGGTCTTGGGCTCTGGATCGCGAGGCTGGGGCGAGCTGCCCCGGAGGAAATCGCGGTCACGCCTCGCGGAGGCGTGGCCGCGATATCCGTGGCGCTCGCGTACGTCGCCTTCGGTGCGAGCTTCACGGCCGAAACCTGCGCTGCACAAGCTCAGCGGATGGATAGAAGCGCCTCCTTGGACCGCGACGAGCACGCACGGCGCGGGCTCTGCGGGGACAATCGAGGCGCATTTGCCGTTCGACCGTCTCGACGGCGGCGTCGTCAGCGACACGTCGGAGAATCGCATCAGCGGCGCTGCGATGAACGGGCCGACGGTCTCGGCCGGCGTCGTCGGCTCCGCGATCTCTCTGAACGGCAGGCAATGGATTGATCTAGGCAACCCCGTGACACTGCGTCTGACAGGGAGCCTGACGCTCAGCGCCTGGGTTCGGGCACGTGCGTTTCCGGCCGACGACGCGGCGATCATATCGAGCCTGAGCGAAAACGAGCTCGGCTATCAGCTCGATCTCACGATCGATCAGGGGCCTCGCACGATTGGATTCAAGATCGCGAGCGAGTCGGGTCGCTTGATGGCGAGGTACGGTAAGACGCCCCTCGTCGCCGGCCATTGGTACCACGTAGCAGGCGTTTACGACGCAAACGCGCGGACAATGGATGTCTACCTCGATGGCCGCCTCGACAATGGGTGCCAGATGGGAGACGTAACTGCTCGCCAGAGGCCGTCCAATCAACACGTGGTGGTGGGACGGCGCGCCGGAAGCTCGGGCTTCGAATTCATCGGCTCGATCGACGAGGCAGAGATCCAGTCGCGGCCGCGCACCGCACCCGAAATCGCGCTCGAGGTTCAAGCGGCAGGACCGCTCCACGACGCCTCGCTCGCCCCGGGCGCGGCCGAAGGCGATCGTGACGCCGACCTCCGAACCTGTCCGAGTCAGCCTCGCCCGCCGATGATCGCCGGCCCCCTCGTGTCGCTCGGCATGCTGATTGGCCTCGGCTGCCTCGGTCTTTCGCGCGGCCGGCGCCCGGACGTCATCGTCGTCGCGCTGTGTCTGCTTGCAGGGTTCACGGCCAAGTCGTGGGGAGCGGTGTTCGAGACGACATGGCTGCCGCTTCTGTGCGTGCCGGCGGGAGGTGTCCTTGTTCTCCTTGCGCGCCGACGCGCGGAACGCGGACCATGAGCCTGTTCGCCCGGCGCCGGCCGCCCCCGCCAACTCTGGAATGTCGGGTCGCTCGCTTACTAGTCGTTGAACGAGCTCCTCACACTCGCGAGCTCCTCGGCAAACTCATCCATGACGCTCATCGCGCGATCCGCGGCCGCGATGCCCACGCGTCTCAAAGCGGGATATCGATCGACGCCTTGTTCTCCCCTGCGCAGCAACTTGGCCGAAATGAGCACGTCCGTCACCGTGACAGGGCCTTCGATGTCGATATCGAAATGGTCTTGCTCCCCGACGGCACGCTGTAGCTCCGCGGGAAGCCCCCAGCTTTCGAGGATCGCCTTGCCGATGTTCGCGTGCCAACCGTCGACGATCTCACGCAGCACGGTATCGCTCACCTCACCGTTGTCCTTCGCGCGCATGATGATGTAGAGACGTCCGAGCACATGCAGCAGGCCCGTGAGCAGAGCCTGATCGGGGTTCAGACGCGTGAAGCGCTTCGCGATGACGAAGCACGCAGCCGCGACTTCGAGGCTCTCGTTCCAGGCCATCTCGAGTTGCGCCTGCGTGGCCGGCGAGTAGGTGTCCTTGCGGCGCAGCTGGCGCATCGCGAAGGCCACCGCGACGCTGCGGACCATATTGAAGCCCATCCGGCTCACCGCCTTGCGCAAGTCGGTGACCTCCTGGTCCATGCGCCGAAACTCGGCCGAATTGGCGATGCGCAGCAAGCGCGCGGCGAGCCCTGGCTCCGAGCCGAGGATGCGGACGACGTCGTCCGTGCTCGTGTCCGGGGACTGGAGCGCGCGCTGGATTCGCAGTACCGCCTCCGGAAAGGCGGGCAGCTCGAGTCGCTGGTCGCGCAAGTCCTGCGCCAGTTGCTCCACGAAGCTGAAACCTAACGATTGCGGTGTGGGTGACATAACCTCTTCTTTCGGTTGGTTGCGTAGCTTCGCCAGTGTCGACCTGTCGGCCGATTACTTGATGCGGGAACTTCCCTAATCGGGCCGACGTGGCGTCGCCTTCGGGCGGCGTCCGGGCAGGGCCAGCGGCGAGGTGGTCGCTGCGAACCCGTTCTTAGTGATTTGATTTAAAAAGATAAAAGTCGGCCTTGGCGCAAGCGCCCTGGTCCGGTTATCCTGCTGTGCAAAGAACGTCTGGCCACCCACCTAACGTTTACCGTGAGGGCGCGCTGTCGGGCTCGGAGCCTGAAGAAGCCATGGGTAGTCCGTCTGTCGGCGGCGGTTTCCAAGGCGCTGAGTTCTGACAGCGCCGCCCTCTCCATCTTTACTCCGCGGATCTCATGAAGGTTCCACTGCTCGATCTTCGCGGTCAGTACGCTCCGCTGCGGGCGGACATCGAGGCCGTGATCCGTGAGGTTTGCGACTCACAGCGCTTCGTCTTGGGGACGAACGTCGAAGCGCTCGAACGCGAGATCGCGGAGTATTCGGCGACGCGTCATGCCGTCGGGCTGTCGTCGGGCACCGATGCGCTGCTCGTCGCCTTGATGGCGCTCGGTATCGGCGCCGGCGACGAAGTCGTCACGACGCCTTTCACCTTCTTCGCTACTGCGGGAGTGATTGCGCGGCTCGGCGCGACGCCGCTCTTTTGCGACATCGACCCGCAGACGTTCAATTTGTCGCCCGAATCCGTCGCCGGCAAGCTCGCCGAGCGCTGCCTCCAAGACGGCGATCGGCTCGTGAATCGTGACACAGGCGGCGTCGTCAAGGCGCTCATGCCCGTTCACTTGTACGGGCAAATGGCCGCGATGGACGCGTTCAACCAAATCGCCCGCCGGTACCGTTTGGCGGTGATCGAAGACGCGGCCCAGGCGATAGGCGCGGCGCTGGCCGACGGACGGCGCGCGGGTGGGGTCGGTGACATCGGTTGCTTGTCCTTCTTTCCGACCAAGAACCTCGGCGCATTTGGCGACGCAGGGATGTGCGTCGTTCAGGAGGCCGCGCTCGCCGAGCGAGTTCGCACTCTGCGCGTCCATGGCGGCGAGCGGCGCTATTACCACGCGGTCGTCGGCGGCAACTTCCGTTTGGACGAGATCCAAGCCGCTGTTCTGCGAGTGAAGCTCAAACATCTCGACGATTGGACCGCGGCGCGCCAGCGCAACGCGGTCCGCTACGACACTCTGATCGCCAATGCTGATCTCGCCAAGACAGTGGTCGTGCCGTTTCGCACTGCCGGCGTCCGTCACATCTTCAACCAATACGTAATTCGGGCGCAGCGGCGAGACGAGCTCAAGGCCCATCTCGAGCGCTGCGGCATCGGTACCGAGGTCTACTATCCGCTGCCCTTGCACGAGCAGCAGTGTTTCGCCTATCTCGGTCACGAGGCGAGCGACTTTCCGGAGGCGCATCGCGCGGCGAGCGAAGTTCTCGCGCTGCCGATCTACCCCGAGCTCACGAGCGAGCAGCGCGAGTACGTCGATCGACTCCATCGCCGGGTTCTATAGAGGAACGTGATCTGCGGCGCATTTCTCGTTGCGTCGCGGACTTGTGGCAGCATCGACTGGTCGTGGCGGACAACACCCGAAAACTCCTGATCGTCGAGGACGACCCCGGCATCCAAAGCCAGCTCCGTGGTGCTTCGACGACTATGAAGTCATAGCCGCGACGGACCGCGCCTCCGCGATCAACGAGCTCAGGCGCCACGAGCCTTCGGTCGTCCTTCAGGATCTCGGGTTTGCCTCCCGACGACGAGGGAGTCAACGAGGGGTTCGCGACGCTTGCGCGAAATTCTCAACCTCGCGCCTTTCACGAAGGTCATCGTCGTCACGGGACACGGCGATCAAAGCAACGCCGTCAGAGCCGTCGGCATGGGCGCCTACGACTTCTACCAAAAGCCCGTCGACGTCGACACGCTGCAGCTGATCGTCCAGCGCGCGTATCACATCCATCGCGCTCGAGGCCGAGAATCGGCGGCTGCTCGAGGCGACCGGAACGTCGCCGCTCGACGGCGTGATCGCGGCGAGCGATGCGATGCTCAAGGTGTGCCGAATGATCGAGAAGGTCGCGCCGACCAACGCGACGACGCTTCTGTCGGGCGAGAGCGGCACCGGCAAGGAAGTGTTCGCGCGCGCGATTCACTCGCTGAGCACCGCGCGCCGGCAAGCCGTTCGTCGCCATCAACTGCGCGGCGATCCCGGAGAACCTGCTCGAATCCGAGCTGTTCGGCTTCGAGAAGGGCGCCTTCACCGGCGCCGTGAAGCAGACGCCGGGCAAGATCGAGGTCGCCGACGGCGGCACGCTGTTCCTCGACGAGATCGGCGACATGCCGTTGGCGCTGCAGGCCAAGCTGCTGCGTTTCCTGCAGGAGCGCACGTTCGAGCGCGTCGGCGGCCGCCAGGAGATACCGGTCGACGTGCGCGTCGTCTGCGCCACCAACAAGAACCTCAAGGACGCGATGGCGTCGGGCGCCTTCCGCAACGACCTGTATTACCGCATCAGCGAGATCACGATCTCGATCCCGCCCCTGCGCGAGCGCGGCGGCGGTCGAACGGTTCTTGCTCAGCACTTGCTCGCCAAGTTTGCGAAGCAGCAGGGCAGAGTCATTCGCGGATTCACCGATGACGGTCGAGACGCAATCGAGAGCTACGACTGGCCCGGCAACGTCCGCGAGATGGAGAACAAGATCAAAGCGGCCGTGATCATGGCGGAGGGTAAGTTCGTCACCGCCGCGGATCTCGGCTTGGTCGGATCGACGCCGCCGCCGAGCTTGAACCTGCGCATCGTTCGTCAGAACGCGGAGACTCAAGCGATACGCGAGGCGTTGGCTCGCGCGAACGGCAATATCTCGCGCAGTGCGGAGCTGCTCGGCATCACCCGGCCGACGCTCTACGACTTGATGTCGAAGTACGGCGTTCGCGCCGACGCCGCCGAGTTGCCGGCGACAGAGCCGCTCACCGACACCAAGAACAGCCCCTGACCGAGGCGTCTGTTCGGCCCCGCGGGCCCGTTTCTCTCGCCCCGTCTGCACGCTGTCCCTCGCTAGCCGCGACGGTGTTAATTAGTGCAGCTATTAAACTAAATGCGACCGTGGGGTGTCGGGTTGACTTACAAACCGCTCCCGATGCGGCGCGCCTCCAATTTGTAACTGTTGTGAAAATTCTAGTTTTATCCCACCTGGCACGGTTGATGCTACATGGTTGGCGACAACATGGAGATTCAGACCGTGAAAAAGATTATCGGATCGTTGGTAGTTGGGGTTGCGTCGGTCATTGGCGCTCAAGCAGCCAATGCAACCCTGGTTGACTTCTCAGTTTCAGGCGCGAGCGGCACCGCGACGGGCTTGTCGACCGGATCGGTCGTCACCATCACCTCGGATATCCCGAGCGCGGGATACGACTTCGGCCTTGACCTCGACCCCACCACGATCACGCCGAGCTCGAAGACGTTCGACTTCTTGCATGTCGACGTCTCCGGTGTGGGCGCCGTAGCGGGTTACGTCAACGCGGTGCTGAACTTCGATAGGCCAGCCGACGCGGACGCCACCGGCATCCTCGGCGGCTTCGCGGTGGTGTTCGGTATCGGATCGACCGGCGTCTTGAGTGTGCTCACGCAGCCGGGCCCGATCGCATTCGGGAACGGCGGGCTATTCGACGTCGATTTCACTGGGTTCTCGGGCCTCTGCCTGGGCTTGAGCTGCGGAAACTCGTTCTCGGGCGATGTCACGGCCACGGTCTCGCTTCTCAAGGAGCCTGCGACCTCGGCACCCGAGCCCGCGACGATCTCGCTGCTCGGTGCGGGGCTGCTCGCGATTGCGTTCTCGCAGCGCCGTCGCAAGCTCGCCCAACAACTCATCTAGCTCGATTACTAGCGATCGCGAAAAGGGGGCCCTCGGGCCCTCTTTTCTTTTCGCCACCGAGCGCTAGCTAGCGGCTGTCCTTGAACTGCTCCGGATTGAGCTGATGCCGCCCGAGCAGCTTGTAGAAATCCGTCCGATTCCGCTTCGCGAGCCGCGCCGCCTGGCTCACGTTGCCGCCCGTGATTTGCAGGAGCTGTGACAAGTAGTTGCGCGTGAACTCGTCGCGCGCCTCGGAGAAAGAGGGGAGCGCATTCGCCTGCTCGCCGAGCGCGTTGCGGACCTGCTCCGCCGAAATGACGCGCGTCGGTGACAACGCCACGTTTTGGCGAACGACGTTGTAGAGCTGTCGAACGTTGCCCGGCCAATGGCTTGCGACGAGAAGCTCGACAGCCTCGGGCGCGTACACTTTTCGCTCGTTGCCGGCTTCTGCGGAGATCTGCACGAGGAAGTGCTCGACGAGCAGTGGAATGTCCTCGCGGCGGTCGCGCAGCGGCGGCAGCTGGATGTTCACGACGTTCAGCCGATAGTAGAGATCCTCGCGAAAGGCGCCCTTGACCATCAGATCCTTGAGGTCCTGGTGCGTCGCGGAGATCACTCGCGTGTCCACCTTGACCGCGTCGGTGCTGCCGACGGGCCTGACCTGCTCTTCTTGCAGCACGCGCAGCAGCTTCACCTGTAGCCGCATCGGCATGTCGCCGATCTCGTCGAGCAGCAACGTTCCGCCGTGCGCGGCTTGGAACAGACCTCGGTGCGTGCGGTGTGCGCCGGTGAACGCGCCTTTCTCGTGGCCGAACAACTCGGATTCGAGCAGGTTCTCGGCCATCGCGCTGCAATTGATCGCGACGAACGGCTGATCCTTGCGCGTGCTCGCTCTGTGGATCGCGCGCGCGAGCAATTCCTTGCCCGTGCCGGATTCGCCCGTGATCAGCACGCGCGTGTCGGTGCCGGCGACCATTCGAGCCTGCTGGAGGCATGCTTCGACCGCGGCGCTGCGCGTGATGATCTCCGCGCTCCACTTGTCTTCGCTCGTCGTCGGCAGGCCCGACACTTTCATCGCCCGCTCGACGTACTCGAGCAACTGCTGCTTGTCGACGGGCTTCGTGAGGAAGCCGAATGCACCGCTCTGCGTCGCCTCGACGGCATCGGGTATCGTGCCGTGCGCCGTGAGGAGCAGCACGCAGAGGCCCGGCCGTTGCCGCTGGATCTCCTTGAGCAGCGCGATGCCGTCCATGCTCTCCATCCGCAGGTCGCTGATCACGAGGTCGGGCCGGAACCGCGACAGCGCGGCGAGCGCTTCCGCGGCGCTCTCGACCGCCTCGACGTCGTAGCGCTCCGCGCGCAGGCGGATGCTCAGGAGGCGCAGCAGGCCGGGGTCGTCATCGACGAGCAGAATCCGGCCACGCGGCAGCTCTTGGCTTACCTTCTCACTTTGAAGTTGAACCATTGTTGCGCTCTCGTATCGATCGTTCCGTGTTGATGATGGCGTCCAGCCTCGCGCGCGCTTCGTCGAGCGCCGCCTTCAATTGGCGGTTCTCCTCAAGGGCTGCCTGCAGGCGTTGCGTGTTCTCGTCGTTGCGCTGAAGCGTAGCGGCTTGCGCGGCACGCTGCAGTCGCTGCGCCTCGGCGTCGAGAATCAGCCTTTGCTCGACTTCTTTCAAGTGAACGAGGGCGAGCGTTCGCTCTTCCGGCAACAGCGCATCGCCCGAGGCCAGCAACTGGCTCAATTGCTTTTGCGCTTCCATCGGGTTGCTCGACGGATGTCCCGGCGTCGCGAGTGCGAGCGCGAGCCTGAGCCGGTTCGTCGTCGTCGGCGCCGCGCTGGCCGCGTCCGCCGCACGCCTGAATGCGTCGATCTGCGCGACGGAATCCCCTTCGACCAAGTCGTGCAGCGTTTGTAAATAGATGCCGATGTTGTCTTCGGCGGCGTGGTGCTGCGCGCCGTCCGCGGGCTTGGCGGCCACGTTCGACGCGCCAGCGCCGTGGCTCGGTAGTATGCCGCCGGACGTGCTGCAGCCGCACAGTGCCGCGACGAGCAGCGTGTAAGCGGACCTTAAGCATTGACGACCGCCAACACACGTTTGTCCGACGCGCGCCGCAGCGGCAATCGGACCTGAAAGTGCGCGCCCGCGTGCAAGCCGCGAAGGAGCGTCACCGAGCCGCCATGCGCTTGGATGCACTCAGCCACGACCGAGAGGCCGATACCCGTCCCGCCGACGGGGCCGCCTTGAGGGCGTCGCCCCTGATAGAACGCCTCGAAGATCCGGTTGTCGTCCTCCGGATGCACGCCGGGGCCGTTGTCGGCCACGTCGATCACGAGCTCCGCGTCCTGCATGTCGGCGGAGATGTGGATCGTGCCGTCGCTCGGGGTGAACTTGATCGCGTTCGACAGCAGGTTCTCGAGCACGAGCTTCAGCTTGCCTTCGTCCGCGAGCACCTTGATCGCGGCGATTTTGAGGTTGAGCTTGATCTTCTTGTTCGAGATCGGCAGCCGATGCTGGCTCAGGATGCCGAACACCATCGGCTTGAGCTCGAACTCCGCGAGCTCGAGAGACGCGGTCTGCGTCTGCCAAGCGCTGAACGTGAGCAGGTTCTCGATGAGCTTCTGCAGCTTGACGCCGTTGTCGCGAAGGATGCCCGTGACCTCTTGCTGTTGGTGATCGAGCTCGCCGACGGAGCCGTCGAGCAAGAGCTCGGTGCCCTCGCGGATGTTGGCGAGCGGCGTCTTCAGCTCATGAGACATGTGGCGCAAGAACTTGTTCTTCTCGTCCGTCGACTCCTTGAGCCGATGTCTGAGCCACTCGAGCTGGCGACCCAAGGTTTCGATGTCGTTCGGCCCGCTGACCGTGATCGGGCGGCTGAAGTCCCCTTCGCCGAGCTCGCGAATCGCGCGGTCGACTTGGCGCATCGGCCGGCCGACGAGCAGCAGGAACAGCACGACGAGCACGAGCGTGCCGGGGATCAGAGCCGCGGATTGCCACGCGAGCGCGTGCTGGGCCGAGCGCGTGTTCGCCTCGAGCTCGTTCAGCCGGCTGTCGATCAGACGGCGCATGCCCTGACCGACGTCGCGAGCCGCCGCGTTCATCACACGGAACCGCTCGATGATCATGTCGATCGCCGCGTCGTTGGTGCCGGAACGCCCCTCGTTGGCCCCGGAGCGCAGCGCCCAATGCACTTCCTTGGAAATCGACGTGAGCCGGCGGAGCTGCTCCGCGATGTCGGGGTCCTTCGGCAGCGACGTGAGCGCCGCGAGGCTCTCCTCGAAGGATGCCTGGTCGCTGTCGTAGATGGTCAGCAGCTCCGGCGCCGAGGCGACGACGTCTTGTAGCTGCAGATACTGGCGCGCGTTGCGCTCCATGCTCGTGAGCAACGACACCAGCTTCTCGTTTTGCAGGGTGGCGGTCGCGCTGTCGCCGAGCACCGCCTCGCTCTCGGTTGCGAGCTGGCCGAGCTTGATGACCGCGTTGCCGATCGCGATCAAGAGCGGCAGCGTGACGAACGCGAGCGCCAGCAGGACGAGGCCGAGCAGGGTTCGCGGTCGCCGGATCTTCATCGGATATGGCTCACCGCTGGCCGCCCCATTGACCGGCCGCGAGCTTACGTTCCCACGCGAGCGAAGTTTCGACGATGTCCTTGAGGCTGTCGTGGCGCGGTTGCCAACCGAGAAGCGAGCGGATGCGCGCAGGCGCGGGCCACGAGCGTGGGCGGATCCCCGGCTCGTCGCGGTGCTTCGCGCTTTGCGATCGGGTGCCCCGCGACGGTCTCGACCATGTTCAGCAGCTCGCGCACGCTGTAGCCGCGCCCGTAGCCGCAGTTCAGCGTCGTGGACTCGCCGCCGCGGCGCAGATAGGCGAGGGCCTTCAGATGGGCGTCGGCCAGGTCCTCGACGTGTATGTAATCGCGAATGCCGGTGCCGTCGCGCGTCGGATAGTCCGTGCCGAAGATCGATACGTGCTCGCGCTTGCCGACGACGACCTCGCAGGCGACCTTCGTGAGCAACGTGGCTTTCGCCGTCGCCTGGCCGATGCGTCCCATGGGGTCCGAGCCGGCGACGTTGAAATAGCGCAGCGCCACATAACGCAGCGGCGTCACGGCGGCGACGTCGCGCAGCATCCATTCCGTCATGAGCTTGGAGGTGCCGTACGCGTTGATCGGCGCGAGCGGGCTGTCCTCCGACGCTTCGCCGCTGCTCGGAATCCCATAGACGGCCGCCGTCGACGAGAACACGACATGACGAACGCCGGATTTCAACGAACGCTCGAGCAGCGTTCGGCTCGCACAGGTATTGTTTCGATAGTACTTGAGCGGGTCGGCAACGGACTCGGGCACGATCGTGTGCGCCGCAAAGTGCATCACGGTATCGATCTCGTGCGCGCCGAAGATCTCGTCGAGCACCTTCGAATCGCCGGTATTGCCGACCACGAGGTCGCCATAGAGCACCGCCTGACGAAATCCGGTCGACAAATCATCGAGCACCACAACCCGTTCACCGGCCTCGCCGAGTTGGCGGACGACGTGCGAGCCGATATAGCCCGCTCCTCCGGTAACGAGAATTGTCTTGCGGCTCATATGGTTATCTGGGCGACATAATAGAGACGTGAGAGCTTAGCAGATCCCCCCGAGGCTGCTCGGAAACGGGTCGCAATTTGCAGCGGCAATGCCGCTTTCCCGCTACCGCCCTCTGCGGGCCGGTCGCACGCGCTCGTGTGCCGGGCATGGCCGATCGCTTCGGGTCGTTCTGCGCGTTTTGCCCGAGCATCGGCCGCCACGGGGGCGGCGCCAGACCCCTCCGGCCGCTCGAATACGAGAGTTAAGTCACGGCGGCGCTTGCGGGCGGGTTCCTATAGTGATCGACCGACTTCGCTGACCGCAACCCACGGCGAACTAGCAAGGATGGCCAAGGATCGCCTCAAGAGCAGGATCGCGGAAGCTTTGGCGCAGCCCTCGCCGCGCGATAGCCTGCGGCGCCTTTTGAGCCATGAAGGAGCCGGCGAGCCGGACTCGGAGGCGGGCGACGAGGCGCCGTCGCTGCACGCGATTCTCGAGAACGTGAAGGATCCGATCCTCACGCTCGACGCGGCCGGCACGGTGCTTAGCGCGAACGCCGCCGCCAACCGGGTATTCGCGGCGACCGGGGCCGAGCTGACCGCTCGCAACATCGCGCGGCTGATTCCCGACCTCGGGGCGCGCGGACAGACGCTCGACTCTCTCGCAGATCGAGTCGGAGACACGTTCGTCGACGTGCTGCCGACGGTGATCGAGGCGAGGCGAATCGACGGCGGCCTGTTCAAGGCCGAAGTTACCGTGAGCCGCTCGACGCGCCGTTCCGATCACTGCTTCGTGATGTGCGTACGGGACATCACCGAGCGGCTTGCGGACGAGCAGGCACTGCGCGATAGCGAGGCGCGTTACCGCGCGCTCGTCGAGAACGCGCCCGAGGCGATCGTGGTGCTCGACGTCGATCAGCAGCGCTTCGTCGACGCGAACGAGAACGCGGTAAAGCTCTTCAAGCTCACGCGCGAGAAGCTGCTCGAGGTCGGCCCGCGTGCGATCAGCCCCGAGCTGCAATCGGACGGCTCGCCGTCGTTCGGTCTCGCGCGCGGTTACGTCGATCGTGCGCTGAACGGCGGCCGGCCCGTGTTCGAGTGGCTACATCGAGACGCCGAGGGCAACGACGTGCCGTGCGAGGTTCGGTTCATCAGTCTGCCGTCTTCGAAGCGCCGCCTGATACGCGCGAGCATCATCGACATTGCCGCGCGCCGGCAGGCCGACACGCTCGCGTACGGCGAACGCCGGGTGCTGGAGCTGATCGCGGCCAATGCGCCGATCGAGCGCACGCTTGAATGCCGTGGTCCGCTTGGTCGAGCAGTTGCACCCGACCGTCGGCGCCGCGGTGATGCGTCTCGAGAACGAAAGGCTCAGGCTCGCCGCATCGACCGGGCTGGCCGCGCCGGTCGTCGCGATGCTCGCGGATCTGCCGCTCGGAATGAAGGCGGGGGGGCCAGGAGCCGCCGCGTCGCTCGGCCGCCAAACCATCGCGCGCGATATCGGGGAGGACTCGCTCTGGATCGAGCTGCGCGACGTGCCGCTCCAGAACGGCTTGCGCGCGTGCTGCTCGACGCCGATCGTCACGTCGGGCGATCGCGTTCATGGCACGCTGGATCTCTATTTCGACGACGCGCGGGGACCTAAGACCGAGGAGCTCGACCTCGCGACGCGGCTCACCCAGCTTCTCGGCATCGCGATCCGCCGCAAGCTCGACGAGAGCGCGCTGCGCGAGAGCGAAGCGCGCTTCCGCGCGCTGTTCGACAACGTTGTCGACGGCGTCTACCAGGTAACGCCGGCCGGCGAGATCGTGTCGATGAACCCGGCACTGGTCCGCATGCTCGGTTACGACGACGCGAAGGAGCTCGGCCGGCAGAGCGTGGCGGACCTGTTCGTCGAGCCGAAGGATCGCGAGCGGTTGGTCGCCGAGCTCAAGACGTACGGGCGGGTGCGCAATTTCGAATACCGGCTCCGCCGGCGCGACGGCCGCGAGATCGTCGCGGTCGAGAACTCGCGAGTCGTCAGGGACGCGCACGGAAGAGAGCTCTACTACGAGGGCACCGTCACCGACATCACTCAGCGAAAGGCCGCCGAGCGCGCTCTGTTCAACGAGAAGGAGCGGGCTCAGGTCACGCTGCAATCGATCGGTGACGCCGTCGTCACGACCGACGAGGTCGGCAACATCGAATATTTGAACCCGATCGCCGAGCAGCTCACGGGCTGGGAGAGGCGCGACGCCGAAGGCTTGCCGATCGGCGAGATCGTCCGGTTGTCCGACGAATCGACCGGCGACGAGGTGGAAAACCCGGTGCTGCGCTGCCTCGCCGAGGGCCGCGTCGTGCAGCTCGCGGACAACGTCGTGCTCACGAGCCGCGACGGCAGCGCCGTCGCCATCCAGGACTCGGCCGCACCGATTCAGGACCGTAACGGCGTCGTGGTCGGCGCCGTCATGGTGTTCCACGACGTGAGCCGCGAGCGGCAACTGCACCGCAAGCTCGCGTACTTCGCGAGCCACGACTCGCTGACGGGCTTCATGAACCGCCGCGAGTTCGAGGAACGTCTTTCGGCAGTCCTGCGGGCCGTTCAGAAAGATCCCGCCCGGCCGAGCGCGGTTCTCTACATGGATCTCGATCAGTTCAAGGTCGTCAACGACACCTGCGGGCACGCCGCGGGCGATCTCCTGCTGCGTCAGCTCGCAGAGCTACTGCGCGCCCGCGTGCCGAAGAACGGTGTGCTTGCGCGGCTCGGCGGCGACGAGTTCGCCGTGCTGCTGGTGGACTGCTCGCTCGCGGACGCCGGCGAGATCGCGGAGAACGTGCGCGCGGCGACGGCCGCGTTCCGCTTCATGTGGCACAACAGCGCGATGCAGGTCGGAGTGAGCATCGGCATCGTGGCGGTCGAGGCCGCGAGCGACAGCGTCGGCAGCGTCATGAGCGCGGCCGACGTCGCGTGCTACGTCGCGAAGGATCTCGGCCGCAACCGCATCCACGTCTACGAGGAGCGCGACGCGGCGGAGCGGCACCAGGAGATGCAGTGGGTCGCGCGCATCAACCACGCATTGGAAGAGAAGCGCTTCGAGCTCTTCTTCCAGCCGATCGTGCCGATCGATCCCAACTTGCGTGCGTGGCCGCACTACGAGCTGCTGCTGCGCCTCAGAGACGAGCGCGGCGAGATCGTGCTGCCGAGCGCGTTCATTCCGGCCGCCGAGCGTTACAACCTGATGCCGATGCTCGACCGCTGGGTCGTGAGCCAAGCGCTCCAGACGCTTGCCTACCGCGGCGACGCGGGCGGCGATCCGTACATGCTATCGATCAACCTGTCCGGCACGACGTTGAACGACGCGCGATTCCTCGACGATCTCCTCGACGAGCTGACGGCCGCCGCGATCCCTCCCGCCGCGCTGTGCTTCGAGATCACCGAGACCGCCGCGATCGCCAACCTCGCGAAAGTCGTCGCGTTCATGCGCGCTCTCAAGACGCGCGGCTGCCGCTTCTCGCTTGACGACTTCGGCACCGGCCTCTCGTCACTCACGTACCTGAAGAACCTGCCCGTCGACTACGTGAAAATCGACGGCCACTTCGTGCGCAATGTGATTCGCGATCCCGCCGACGAGTGCGTCGTCGAGGCGATTGCTCGGATGGCGCGCGCTTTCAACATCCAAGCGATTGCCGAGCGCGTCGAAAGCCGGGACGTGATGAAACGGCTCGGCGAGCTCGGCGTCGCTTTTGCGCAGGGCTTCTTCGTCGCCGTTCCGCAGCCGGTGAGCGAGCTGCCGGTTCGCTCGACCCGCCGCGTCCGCGCCTGAGCTCACTCAAGCACGCGCGGCCGGACTGCTATGATGGTCTTCCTGCCGTGCGAGACCCTCCTCGAGGTCATGAACCCGAGCCTCTGCTGTCGCCTTTGCGTTGCGCCGATGATGGATCGGTCGGATAAGCATTTCCGCTTCCTGACTCGCCTGCTCGCGCCGAATGCCCTGCTGTATACGGAGATGATCACGGCCCGTGCGCTGCTGCGCGGCGACGCCCGCCGGCTGCTCCGCTTCGACGCCGCGGAGCATCCGATCGCGCTCCAGCTCGGCGGCGCCGATCCCGAGGAGCTTGCGGCGGCCGCGAGGCTCGGCGCTGCAGCGGGCTACGACGAGATCAACTTGAACGTCGGCTGCCCGAGCGATCGCGTCCAGGCCGCGTGCTTCGGAGCGGCGTTGATGCTCGACCCTGCGCGAGTCGCCGCGTGCGTCGCCGCGATGCGCGCCGCCGTCGACGTGCCGGTGACGGTCAAGACGAGGCTCGGCGTCGACGAGCACGACTCGTACGAGTTCCTCACCGCGTTCGTGTCGCGCGTTGCGGCGGCCGGCTGCGACACGTTCATCGTGCACGCGCGCAAGGCCTGGCTCAGCGGCCTGAGCCCGAAAGAGAATCGCGAGATCCCGCCGCTCGACTACGCGCGCGTTTACCGCCTGAAGCGCGACTTCGCGAGCTTGAGCATCGTGATCAACGGCGGGCTCGTCGACCGCGACATCGCGCTCGCGCAGCTCGGGCACGTCGACGGCGTGATGTTGGGGCGCGCGGCCTACCAGCAGCCGTGGCTCGTCGCCAATCTCGATCGCGAGATTTATGGCGGCCGCGCGACGATGCCGGCCTTGTCGCGCGTGTTGGAGCGATACATTTCATATATCGAGCGCGAGCTCGCGTCCGGTACGCCGCTAAAGTCGATGACGCGCCACCTGCTCGGCCTACGGACCGGGACGCCAGGGGGCCGGCGCTGGCGGCGCGCGCTCTCGGAGCTCGCGGACGGCGAGCTCGGGCTCTCGCGGCTCCGCGACATCGCCGTCGAGATCGGCGATGCGTCCGCGCACGCTGCGGCGCCGCGCCCTATTTACGCGTTCGGCTGAGCGTTCCTCACCTGCTCCGGCGCACCGGCGCTCGCGCACGATCTCGCTTGCGAATCGTGTAAGCTCGATACGGCTCTCCAATAAAACGAACTTCAACGATCGAGGTAATGGCGGTGGCGGCGAATCCGAAGAAAAAGCTCGCGCAGACGATGGCCGAGCGTGCCGACATTCACGAGCTCTATGAGAAGTCGGTGCAGGCCGTCGATGTCGAGGTCGAGTTCCTTCAGGACACGTTTCGTTCGTTGCGGCATCGCGAGGCGCTGAGCCTGCGCGAGGATTTCTGCGGGACCGCGAGCCTGGCCTGCGAGTGGGTGCGCACGGGCGCGCGGCGGCACGCGATCGGCGTCGACATCGACGCGTCGGTGCTCGATTGGGGCCGAAGGCGCCGCGTCGCGCGCCTTACCGAGACCGCGCGCGCGCGCGTGAAGCTGCTCAACGACGACGTTCGGCGCGTCGTCACCGAGCCGGTCGACATCGTCGGCGCGTTCAACTTCTCGTACTTCTGCTTCAAGCGCCGCGAGGAGATGCGCGGCTACTTCGAGCGCGTGCACTCCGCACTGCACGCGGACGGCGTGTTCTTCCTCGACGCGTTCGGCGGCCCCGAGGCGTCCGATCTGCAGAAGGAAAAGACCAAGCTCGACGGCTTCACTTACGTCTGGGATCAGGCGGAGTTCGAGCCCGTCACGAGCCGCATCGTGTGCCACATCCACTTCAAGTTCCCGGACGGCTCGAAGATCAAGCGGGCGTTCACGTACGACTGGCGCCTCTGGACGCTGCCCGAGCTGCGCGAGCTTCTGCTCGAGGCGGGCTTCGCGACCGTCCGCGTCTACTGGGAAGGAGACGACGGCGACGGCGGCGGCAACGGCGAGTTCAAGGAGCACGCAACCGGCGAGCCGGATCTCGCGTGGATCGCCTACCTCGTCGCCGAAAAGTGACCGTTAGTCGTTCGGCCCGTTGAAGAACGCGCCGTCTCTGCGCTGCCGCAACGCGGCGTCGGTCACACGGCGCGCCGGCGTCCATGGCGTATAATCGCCCGCGGCTCCCCTCCGGCGCACTCAAGAAGGAAGCCATGGGTAAGGACATCGAGGTTGCGATCCTGTTCGCCGACGTGGTGGGCAGCACGCAACTCTATGAGCAGCTCGGCGACGCCCAGGCACGGCAGATGGTTGGCCGTTGCCTCGACATCATGCGCGAGGCCACCGAGGCGAATCGGGGCACCGTCATCAAGACGATGGGCGACGAGGTCATGTCGACGTTCCCGACCGCGGACGAAGCGATGAACGCGGCGCGGCGGATGCAGGAGCGAATCACGACGGACGCGGATCTCGCGCACGGCAACGGCCACGTCGCGATCCGAATCGGTTGCCACTACGGCCCCGTCGTCCAGGAGCATCGCGACATCTTCGGCTCGGCGGTGCACACCGCGAACCGGATGACGAGCCAGGCCAAGGCGAAGCAGATCATCACGACACTAGCGACCGTCGAGCGGTTGTCGCCCGAGTGGCAGGCGGTTGCGCGCCAGATCGACATTGCGACCGTACGCGGCAAGGCCGACGAGGTCGTGCTGTTCGAGGTGCTCTGGCAGCCCGAAGAGGCGACGAGCATGCTTCCGACCGTCGCGCTCGGGCGCAAGTCGGGCGTTCGTCCGAAGCGGCTGAGCCTGCGCTACCAGGGGCGCGAGGTCACGGTGGGCGAGGGGCGCAAGAGCGCGACCCTCGGGCGCGCCGAGGAGAACGACGTCGTCGTGAAGGGCAACCTGATCTCGCGTGTGCACGCGCGCGTCGAGGCGAGCCGGGACAAGTTCACGCTCGTCGACGAGAGCACGAACGGCACCTTCGTGCAGACGAACGCGGGCGAGGAAATCTTCGTGCGCCGCGATAGCACGCAGCTCACCGGCGAGGGCGTGATCGGGCTCGGTCGCGTCGCGCAGCCGGGCACCGCGCTCGCCGTCCACTACGTCGTCGAAGAGTAGCCGCCGCGTCGCGCGGAAATGGGGACATTCCGAATTTCGCCCGATCGTCCTGCCGCTGCCCAAGTCCACTCCGAGCGAAATGCGGAATGTCCCCATTTCGGCGGACACCTAACGCGCCCTCCGCGGGCGAACGTCGCGCGATAAGTCGGGCTAGGCGAGGCTCGCGACGACTTTCTTGTGCTCGGCGCGCAGCTCGCTCGGCACGCGGTCGCCAAACTCGTCGAAGTATTGGCCGATGTTGTCCATCTCGGCACGCCACTGCGCGGGGTCGACCGCGAGCAGCTGGTCGAGATCTTCCTTCGACACGTCGAGCCCCTTGACGTCGATGTCGCCGTGTTTCGGCAGATAGCCGATCGGCGTCTCGACCGCGCCGACGCGATTCTCGCAGCGCTCGATGATCCAGCGCAGCACGCGGAGGTTCTCGCCGAACCCCGGCCAGAGGAACTTGCCGGCCGAGTCGCGCCGGAACCAGTTCACGTGAAAGATCTTCGGCAGCTTCGCGGAGCGCTTCGCGAAGCTGAGCCAGTGCGCCCAATAGTCGCCGTAGTTGTAGCCGCAGAACGGCTTCATCGCCATCGGATCGCGGCGCACGACGCCGACCTTACCGGTGGCCGCGGCTGTCGTCTCCGACGCGACGCTCGCGCCGACGAGCACTCCGTGTGCCCAGTCCTTGGCCTGATACACGAGCGGCGCGAGCTCGCGCCGTCGGCCGCCGAACACGACCGCCGAGATCGGCACGCCCTCGGGCGCCTCGGCGAGCTTCGAATACGCGGGGTTCTGCTTCGCCGACACCGTGAAGCGGGAGTTCGGGTGCGCCGCCGGGCCGTTGGTGCCATCGTACGCGCGGCCGACCCAATCGACGGTCGGGTTGCCGATGCCTTTCTCTTCCCACCACGGGTCGTTGTCGGCCGTGACCGCGACGTTCGTGAAGATCGTGTTCTTCTGGATCGTCTCGTATGCGTTGCGGTTCGTGTGCGGGTTAGTGCCCGGGACGACGCCGAAGTAGCCCGCCTCGGGGTTGATCGCGCGCAGCTGCCCGGACGAGTCGAGATGCATCCACGCGATGTCGTCGCCGAGCGTCCAGACCTTCCAGCCCTTGTGGCTTTCGGGCGGGATCAGCATTGCGAGATTGGTCTTGCCGCACGCCGACGGGAACGCACACGCGAGATAATGCGTCTCGCCCTGCGGGTTCTGCACGCCGACGATCAGCATGTGCTCGGCGAGCCAGCCTTCGGTGCGGGCCTGATAGCTCGCGATTCTGAGCGCGTGACACTTCTTGCCGAGCAACGCATTGCCGCCGTAGCCCGAGCCGTAGCTCATGATCGTGAGCTCCTCGGGAAAATGCATGATGTAGCGGCGCTCGGGGTCGAGCTCGCCCGTGGAATGCAGGCCTTTGACGAAGGTCTTGTCCTTTTCGATGCGTTTGAGCGCGGGTTTGCCGATCCGCGTCATCAAATACATGTTCGCGACGACGTACGGGCTGTCGGTGATCTCGACGCCGCAGCGCGCATAAGGAGAGTCGATCGGGCCCATGCAATAGGGAATCACGTACATCGTGCGGCCGCGCATGCAGCCCGCGAAGCATTCCGTCATCTGCGCCTTCGCCTCGGCGGGCGCGAGCCAGTTGTTGTTCGGGCCGGCGTCCGCTCTATCGTGCGTGCAGACGTACGTCAGATGCTCGACGCGCGCGACGTCCTCGGGATCGGAGCGGTGTAAGTAGCAGCCCGGATAATGTTGCTGGTTGAGCTCGAGCAGCGAGCCGCTATCGAGCATCTCCTCGACGAGCTTGCGGTATTCTTGCTCGGTGCCTTCGCACCAGTGGATCCGGTCGGGACTCGTGAGCTCCGCCACTTGTGCAACCCAGTTGCTCAGGCTCTTAAGGCGCGTCGTCATTGGGATTTTTCGTGAGTTACGTGATGATGAAGCCCGGCATTATACCGTGGCGCGGCCGGGGATAGGATCGAACGCCGGATCCGCGCTCGGCAAGCCGAGCCGTGGCGCCGTGCGCCACGCAGCGGGTTCGCGCGACGCCGGCACGCCCAATTGTGTAGGAGCACCGCGGCGAGAGGCGCGCGCGCGCCGGTTGCACGTCTCGCTCGCGCGCAGGGTCTGCTTCGTCGTCGCGGTGTGCGCTGCGGCGTCAGTGGCAAGCGCGCAGCTGCCGAGCGCTCGTGCGCGCGCCGGGCTCGAGCTCGGGATGCGCGTGGAGAAGATCGTCTCGGGTGGCGGCGCCGACAAGGCCGGCGCGCGCGCGAGGCTCGTCCCGGCGGACGAGCTCGCGCCCGGCGACGAGCTCGTGATCACCGTGACTTTTCTCAACACCACGCGGCACGCGCTCGACGGCGTGCGGATCACCCAGCCGATCCCGCCGAGCATGCGCTACGTCGAAGGCTCCGGGGTGGGGCCGGGCAGCGAGGTGCTCTACTCGGCGGACGGAGGCTCGACGTACGGGCAGCCGAACGAGCTCGGCATAGTTACGCCGGAGGGCGCCCGCCGTGTCGCGACGGCAAGCGACTACACGCACGTCCGCTGGCTCATCAAGGCCCCGCTCGCGGCGGGTTCGCGAGCGTTCGTCCGCTTTCGAGCGACCGTGCGCGCCGTGCCCGCGACGTCCGCGGCCGCTCATGCCGACCCATGAGCGCCTAATCCCGCATTCGGCGCCGATTCATCGACGCGCCGCGAGCGCGCTTCCGGCTATAGTGAGCGGCGCATCCCATGGCCGATATCGCCGACATCTTCAGTCCCGACGGGGCGCTCGCTGCTCGCCTCCCGGGCTTCAGTTATCGCAAGGCTCAGCAAGAAATGGCGGCGCTGGTCGCCGCCGCGCTCGCAAGCGGCAAGCACGCGGCGATCGAAGCGGGCACCGGGATCGGCAAGACGTTCGCCTACCTCGTACCGGTGCTCGTGTCCGGCCGTCGCGCGATCATCTCGACCGGCACGCGAACTCTGCAAGACCAGCTCTTCGCTCGCGACCTGCCGCTGCTCGGCGCGCTACTCGGGAGGCCGGTGCGCATCGCGTTGCTCAAAGGCCGCGGCAACTATTTGTGCTGGCATCGAATCGAGACGGCGCTGCACGAGGGCACGCGGGACGCGGCGACGCTGGCGGAGCTGCGCGCAATCGCGACCTGGGGCCGCGCGAGCGAGCGCGGCGACCTCACCGAGCTCGAGGACCTCGAAACCGACGACGGGCTGCGCGGCACGATCACCTCCACGGTCGACAATTGTCTCGGTCAGCGCTGCGATTTCTACGACCGCTGCTTCGTGGCCGCGGCACGCCGCGACGCGCAAGGCGCGGACGTGGTGATCGTGAACCATCACCTGCTGCTCGCGGATCTCGCCTTGAAGGACGGCGGCTTCGGCGAGCTGTTGCCGGGCGCCGATGCGGTGATCGTCGACGAGGCGCACCAGCTGCCCGACGTCGCGCAGCAATTCTTCGGCTTGTCCGCGAGCACGCGGGAGCTCGAGTCGCTGCTCCGGGATTTGTTCAGCGAGGCGCGCAGCGCGGGCGTCGCGGGCGAGGTCGAGCCGGCGGCCGGCGATTTGGGCCGCGCGCTGCTCGAGCTGAGGCGCACCGCGGCGGGCGTGCCTCCGGGACGAGCTCCGTGGGTCGCCGCGCCCGCCGCCTTGCGCGACGAGCTGCCCGAGGTACGCCGCGCGCTCGAGTCGCTGCGCGAAGTCGTCGACGGCTTCGCCGACGCGAGCGCGGGCCTCGCGAATTGCGCGCAGCGCTGCGCGGATGCGGCGGCGCGCGTGCGGTTCATCGCCGCGGCCGATCCCGACGACGGCCTACGCTGGTTCGACTTCTCGACCGGCGCCGTCGCCGCGCATTGGACGCCGTTCGACGTCGGCACCGCGCTCGCGGCGCGGATCGACTCGCAGGGCGGCGCGTGGGTGTTCGCGTCGGCGACGCTCGCGGTCGGCGACGACTTCGGTCACTTCCTGCACCGGATCGGCGTCGACGCGTCGATTACGCGCGTGCTACCGAGCCCGTTCGACTACGAGCGTAACGCGCGGCTCTACGTGCCCGAGGCGCTGCCGGATCCGTCGGACGACTCGTACGTAGGCGAGCTCATGAGCGCCGTCTGGCCGCTCATCGAGGCCGCCGGCGGCGGCGCGTTCCTACTCTTCACGAGCTACCGCGCGCTGAGCCGCGCCGAAGCTTGGCTTGCGCGTTGCGCGACGCCCGGGCGCGTGCTCGTTCAGGGGCGCGGCTCGCGTAGCGAGCTCTTGAACGAGTTCCGCCGCGACGGCAACGCGATACTGCTCGGCACCAGCAGTTTCTGGCAGGGCGTCGATGTGCGCGGCCCCGCGCTCCGGCTCGTCGTGATCGACAAGCTGCCGTTCGCGAGCCCCGGCGATCCGCTCGTGCAGGCCCGCATCGACGCGATCCGGCGATCAGGAGGCGATGCGTTCACGGAGTTCCAGCTGCCGCAGGCGGTGCTCGCGCTGAAGCAGGGCGTCGGCCGGTTGATTCGCGACTTCGACGACCGCGGCCTCGTCGTGCTCGGCGATCCGCGCTTGCGCACACGCGGCTACGGCCGATTGTTTCTCGACAGCCTGCCGCCGATGCCCGTGCTCGATGACTTCGGATCGGCGCTCGCGTTCGCGACGAGCCTCGAGCCCGCGGCGCCGATGTCCGCGGCGGCGTCGTCGTGAGGCTGCTCGGCATCGAAACCTCGGGACGCGTCGGCTCGGTTGCGCTTTCGGTCGACGGCCGCGTCGACTCGCGCGAGATTGCGACGCCGCGCGAGCAGACCGAGCGTCTGCTCGTGGTGGTGGACGAGCTGCTCGCCGGCGCGGGTCTCGAGGTGGCGCGGCTCGACGGAATCGCGTTCGGCCGAGGACCCGGCTCCTTCACCGGCTTGAGGGTCGCTGCGGCGGTCGCTCAGGGTCTCGCCGCGCCGGCACGCGTGCCGCTGCTGCCGGTGTCGAGTCTGCTGTGCCTCGCGCAGCGGGCGTGGCGCAGCGAGGGAGTGGAGCACGCGCTCGTGAGCGTCGACGCGCACATGGGCGAGATCTACTGGGGCGAGTTCGAGCTCCGCGACCGGATGCTGCGCGCGGTGGGTCCCGAGCGGCTCGGCGCGCCGAGCGAGCTGTCTCCGCCGGGCGGCTCCGCCTGGGCGGCGGTCGGCAGCGGCTTCGCGGCCCAGCGCGAAGCGCTCGCGGCGGTGCTGTCGAAGTCGCAGCGCGAGCTGCCGGAGCTCGAGCCCGGGGCCGAAGACCTCTTCCCGGCCGCCGCCGAGGCGCTCGCGTCCGGCCGTGCCGCGTCGCCGCGAGACGCATTACCGGTCTATCTTCGCGAGCACACTGCCTGGCGCCGCGCCGATTGACGGCCGGGCGCGGCCCCGGGAAGGAGCGCGGCGCGGCGCGGCTTGCCGCCCCTCTTAACTATTTTGTAACAATGGTCGACTGTAATGGTTTGCCCAGGTCAGCCTTGATGATTGGCCCGAGATGAATATGGCGCAAAAGAAAATCCTGGTCGTCGAGGACGAGCGCGCGATCCGCGAGATGCTCGCGTTCAACCTCGGCCGGGCCGGCTACGAGGTCCGGCCCGCCGGCGACGGACGCGAGGCGCGCGCCGCAATCGCCGACGGTCAGCCCGACTTGGTGCTCATGGATTGGATGCTGCCGGACGTGAGCGGTCTCGAGCTCACGCGCCAGCTCAAGCGCGATCCGCACACCCGCGAGATCCCGGTGATCATGCTCACGGCTCGCGTCGAGGAGGACGATCGCGTCGCGGGGCTCGACGGCGGCGCCGACGACTACATCGTGAAGCCGTTCTCGCAACGCGAGCTGCTCGCGCGAATCCGCGCGGCGCTGCGGCGCACGGTCGTCGCCGAAGGCGAGGTCGTCACCGTCGGCCAGCTCAAGCTCGACGGCGCGAGCCATCAAGTGAGCGTCGAGAGCGCGGAAATTCCGCTCGGCCCGACCGAATATCGGCTGCTCGAGTTCTTCATGCATCACCCGGACCGCGTCTACAGCCGCGCGCAGTTGCTCGACCGAGTCTGGGGCGGCAACGTCTACGTCGAAGAGCGCACGGTCGACGTGCACATTAGGCGGCTCCGCAAGGCGCTCACGCCGTATGGATACGATAGACTGATCCGTACCGTTCGCGGCGCTGGGTACCGTTTCTCACCCGGTCAGACGTGACACTGCCGAATCGCTGGGCATCGCAATTCGCTTGGTTGACCGTCTGGGTCGTCGCGGCTCTATCCCTCGGTGCGTGGTTCGGCGGAATGGGCTGGTGGCTCGCCGGCGCGCTCGCTCTTTATGCCGCGCGGCTGTTGCGCAGGGTGTATCTGCTCGATCGAGTGCTCGAGGGCTATCGGCGCGTGCCGGTCTTCGAGACGCACGGGCTATGGGCGGAGATGTTCGCGCGCGTCGAGAAGATTCGCGCGAAGGCTCGCAGCCGCAAGAAGAAGTACCACCGACTGCTCCGCGAGGTGCGCGAGAGCACGGGCGCGTTGAGCGACGCGGGCATCATCCTCAATGCCGAGAACGAGATCGTTTGGTTCAACACCGCCGCTACGCGGTTGCTCGGTCTCAACCCGACGACCGACATCGGCAATCGGCTCGACAATCTCGTGCGCCACCCGGATTTCGTCGCGTATCTCGCGAAGCCGACGTCCGAGCCGGTGACGGTGCCGTCGCCGAGCGACGAGTCCGGCATGGCTCACCGCGCAGATCGTGCCGTACGGCAAGGATCAGAGGCTCGCGATCATTCGCGACATCACGCGCGAGATCAAGCTCGAGCGCATGCGGCGCGACTTCGTCGCGAACGCGTCGCACGAGCTGCGCTCGCCGCTCACCGTGATCAGCGGCTATCTCGACGCGCTCGCCGAGGACGAGGCGATGCCGTCGACGTGGCGCGGGCCGATCGCGCGAGATGCAGCGTCAGGCCGAGCGAATGACGCGGATCCTGCGCGACTTGATCGAGCTCTCGCGCCTCGAGTCGTCGGACCGAACGCGATGGCGACGAGGTCGTCGACGTCGCCGCGCATGCTCGAGCTCATTGCGGGCGAGTTTCAGTCGCTCGGCGGCGAGCGTCCGGCAGTGACGCTCGCGCTCGAGTCGGACGCGTGCGTTGCTCGGCAACGAGTCGGAGCTGCATTCGATTTTCTACAATCTCGTGAACAACGCCGTCCGTTTCACGCCGCCGAGCGGCACCGTGACGGTCGCGTGGCGCGCGGACGACGACGGCGCCGTGTTCGAGGTCGCCGACACCGGCATCGGCATTCCCGAGGAGCAGATCCCGCGGATCACCGAGCGGTTCTATCGCGTCGACCCGGGCCGATCGCGCGCCAGCGGCGGCACGGGCCTCGGCTTGGCGATCGTGAAGCACGCGTTGCAGCGTCACGACGGCACGCTGCAGATCCGCAGCCTCGAGGGTCACGGCAGCACGTTCACTTGCAGGTTTCCTTCGCGACGGCTCGTGTCACGCACGGCCGTCGCGGAAGCCGTATAATCGCGCCGCACTGAGGACAGACCACCATGGACGTCGAAGATCTCGGCCACCACATCTCCCGGCGCTTCAACGAGGATCTCGAGCACGTCCGCAGCTCGGTGCTCGCGATGGGCGGGCTCGTCGAAGAGCAGCTCGATCGCGCGATCAAGGCGTTGTCCGACGGCGACAGCGCGCTCGGGCTGCAAGTCGCCGAGGACGACATCAAGGTCAATCGCATGGAGGTCAGCATCGACGAGGAATGCAGCCGCATCCTCGCGACGCGCGCGCCGACCGCGAGCGACTTGCGCCTCGTGATCGCCGTCCTGAAGACGATCACCGATCTCGAGCGGATCGGCGACGAGGCCGAGAAGATCGGCGTGCTCTCTGCGCGGCTCGCGAGCCTCGAGCGGCCGTCGACGAACTATCGCGAGCTGCGCAACCTGGCTCGCCACGTGAAGGCGATGGTGCACAACTCGCTGAATGCGTTCGCGCGCCTCGACACGAAGGCGCGCGCTCGAGGTCGTGAAGGCGGACGACGCGGTCGACGAGGAGTACGAGTCGATCTATCGCCAGGGCATCACGTTCATGATGGAAGATCCGCGCACGATCTCGCGGATCATGGACATCGACTTGGATGGCGCGCGCGCTCGAGCGCATCGGCGACCACGCGAAGAACATCTGCGAGTACGTGATCTTCATGGTCCACGGCAAGGACGTCCGCTACACGGGTCTGAAGAACATCGAGGCGGAAGTCGAGCAGGCGACTCGCCGGCAGGAGACCAGGTCCTGATCTCCACGCGCGCGCAGCGCCGCTGGCTCAACGCTGTCGGCTTCGTCCTGTGCGCCGGCGCTCATGGCCTACGCGCTCTACACCGAGTACGGCCCGCTGCATCTCGACCCGTGCCCGCTCTGCATCTTTCAGCGCGTCGCGATGATCGCGCTCGGCGTCGTGTTCGCGGTCGCGGCGCTGCACGCGCCGCGCGGGCCGGCGGCGCGGGTCTATGCCGTGCTCGGCGGCGCTCGTCGCGGCGACGGGCTTAGGCATCTCGAGCTGGCACGTGCACGTGCAGAATCTGCCGGCCGATCAGGTCCCGGCCTGCGGTCCCGGCCTCGATTACATGTGGCAGGCGTTCCCGTTCCTCGACGTGCTGAAGATGGTGTTCACGGGCTCCGGCGAGTGCCACGCGGTCAATTGGTCGTTCTTGGGGCTAAGCATGCCGTTCTGGGTCGGCATCTGGTTCGTGTTGCTCGGCGCGCTGATCGTCGCCGTCAACTCGCCGCGGCTGGCCACGCTGAGCTTAGTCATTTCACGAGCAACAGCTCGGCGATCCGGAAGTAGATTCGCTCGAGCGGTCGAGATCGTCGATCGCGACGAGCTCGTTGACCGAGTGGATCGTTGCGTTCAGCGGCCCGAGCTCGATCACGTCGATGCCGTATGGCGCGATGAATCGGCCGTCCGACGTGCCGCCGCTCGTCGACAGCTCGGGATCGAGCCCCGTCTCCTCGCGCACCGCCGCGCGAACGGCTGCCGTGAGCGGCCCGCCTTTCGTGAGGAACGGCAAGCCCGCGACGCGCCACCGGATCTCGTAGTCGATCTTGAGGTCGCGCAGCAGCGCCTCGATGCGGTCGGACAACGCCTCGGGCGTCCAGACGTTCGAGTAGCGCAAGTTGAATCGGCACTTGAGCTCGCCCGGGCACGACGTTCGGCGCGCCCGCGTCGCAGTGCACGTTGACCATCTGGAACGTCGTCGGCGGGAAGTGCTCGTTGCCCGCGTCGATCGGCTCGCGCGTGATCGCGGCGACGAAGCGCGCGAGCGCGTGCATCGGATTGTCGGCGCGCAGCGGATACGCGACGTGTCCCTGGACTCCGCGGATCGTCATGATCCCCGACAGGCTGCCGCGCCGGCCTACGCGCACCGTGTCGCCGAGCCGTTCGCTGCTCGACGGCTCGCCGACGATGCAGTACTGGAACGTCTCGCCGCGGCGCGCGAGCGTCTCCATGACTTTCAGCGTGCCGTCGTCGGCCGCGCCTTCCTCGTCGCTCGTGATCAGCATCCCGAGCGCGCCCGGCGCGTCGGGATAGCGCGCGGCGAAGCGCCGGCACGCGTTCACCATCGCCGCGAGGCTGCCCTTCATGTCGGCCGCGCCGCGCCCGATGAGTCGGCCGTCGACGACCTCCGCCGCGAACGGATCGACGCGCCATTGCTCGCGCGGACCGGTCGGCACGACGTCGGTATGACCCGCGAACACGAGCGCCGGACGGCCGCGTCCGCGCTTCGCCCAGAGATTGTCGACTTCGCCAAACTTGAGGTGCTCGACCGCAAATCCCGCCGCGCCGAGCTGCTCCGCGATCAAGCTGCTGGCAGCCCGCGTCGGCCGGCGTCACCGATGCCTTGCGGATCAGCTCGCGCGCGAGTTCCAGGGTATTCATGGCTGCGTGTCGGGGTGGCGGCCTCGAGACTATATCAGCATCGGCGGCCGGCCTTCGTCTCGAGGGTTAGCGTTCCGCGAGCGCGATTGCAATGAAACATGGGGTAGACTCGGGCCCTCGCCGCAAATCAGACGAGAACCAACGTGGCAGAGATTGCAGAGCAAGCCGCCCTCGCGCGCGCGGCCGAGTCGCAACCGGTCGCGACGAAGGCGCCGGCGGACACCTACGAGACCGTCGGCGATATCACGGCCAAGAAACCCGTGATGCGCGCGCGGCACGTCGACGTCTATTACGCCGACAACCGCGCGATCAAGAACGTGAACCTCGACATCGGCCGCAACGAGGTCATCGCGATGATCGGGCCTTCGGGGTGCGGGAAGTCGACGTTCCTGCGCTGCCTGAATCGCATGAACGACACGATCGAGTCCGCTCGTGTCACCGGCGACATCACGCTGGACGGCGAAAACATCTACGGGCGCGACATGGACGTCGTGATGCTGCGCGCGCGCGTCGGCATGGTGTTCCAGAAGCCGAATCCGTTTCCGAAATCGATCTACGAGAACGTCGCGTACGGTCCGCGGATCCACGGCATGGCGCGCAGCCGCGGCGAGCTGGACGACATGGTCGAGGAGAGCCTCGACCGCGCCGGTCTCTGGAGCGAGGTCAAGGATCGGCTGGACGACGCTGGCTCCGGCCTATCGGGCGGTCAGCAGCAACGGCTTTGCATCGCGCGCACGATCGCGGTGAATCCCGAGGTGATTCTCATGGACGAGCCGTGCTCGGCGCTCGACCCGATCGCGACCGCGAAGATCGAGGATCTGATCGACGAGCTCAGCCAGAACTACGCGATCGCGATCGTGACGCACTCGATGCAACAGGCCGCGCGCGTGTCGCAGCGCACCGCTTACTTTCATCTCGGCCACTTGATCGAAGTCGGCGACACGGACGACATCTTCACGAACCCGCGGCAGAAGCTCACCGAAGACTACATCACCGGCCGCTTCGGCTAGCGCCGCGGAGCGGCGTGACGCCGCGGCGAAAGGCTCAGTCGCCGGTGCGCAGCAGCTCGTTGAGCGACGTCTTCGAGCGCGTCTTCTCGTCGACCTTCTTCACGATCACCGCGCAATAGAGGCTGTACTTGCCGTCCTTCGACGGCAGGTTGCCCGCGACGACGACCGAGCCCGCCGGCACGCGGCCGTAATGCACCTGGCCCGTCTCGCGGTCGTAGATCTTCGTGCTCTGGCCGATGTAGACGCCCATGCCGAGCACGCAGCCGCGCTCGACGACGACGCCTTCGACGACCTCCGAGCGCGCGCCGATGAAGCAGTCGTCCTCGATGATCGTCGGCGCGGCCTGGATCGGCTCGAGCACGCCGCCCAAGCCGACGCCGCCCGAGAGGTGCACGTTCTTGCCGACCTGCGCGCAGCTGCCGACCGTGGCCCACGTGTCGATCATCGAGCCCTTGTCGACGTACGCGCCGATGTTCACGAACGACGGCATCAGCACGACGTCCGGCGCGACGAACGCGCCGCGGCGTACGACCGCGTCCGGCACGACGCGCGTTCCGCTCTGCTTGAAGCGCTCGGCGTCGTAGTCGGCGTACTTCGGCGGGACCTTGTCGAAGTAGCGCGTGTAGCCGCCTTCGATCACCCGGTTCTCGTTGATCCTGAAGGACAGCAGCACGGCCTGCTTGACCCACTGGTTCACGACCCAGGCGCCTTCGCGCTTCTCCGCGACGCGGATCGCACCCGCGTCGAGGTCGGCGATCACGCGCTCGATCGCGTCCTTGAGCTTCGCGTCGACGCGTCCGGGACCGAGCTCCGCGCGCCGTTCCCAGCCGGCCGCGATGATGTCGGCGAGGTCGCTCATTCGTGGCTCCTTATTGCCGTCCGTCGGCGAGGCCTTCGCGCAGTGCTTTGCCGAGGCTGTCGGACTGCGAGTCGTCGAGCGGCTGCCGATCCGTCGTCGTCACGAAGAACACGTCCTCGGCGCGCTCGCCGATGGTCGCGACCTTCGCGTTTTGAAGCGCGACTCGCTCCTGGTCGAACACCTTGGCGACCTGGAACAGCAAGCCCGGGCGGTCGCCCGCCACGAGCTCGATCACCGTGCGCCGGTTCAGAGCGTCGTGCGAGATCGCGACCTGGACCGGCGTCGAGAACATCCGCACTTGCCGCGGCGCGCGGCGCGTGACCTTGAGCGTCTGCTCGTTGCCGGTCGTCAGCGCCTTGAGCAACCGGCCGCGGATCTCGTCGAGCCTGCGCCGGTCCGTGATCGGGCTGCCGTCGCTCTCGAGCACGCAGTAGGTGTCGAGGCGCTGGCCCGCGGCGAGCGGCACGAAGCGCGCGTCGACGATCGTGAGCCCGAGCTCGTCGAGCACCGCCGTCGAGCGCATGAAAGGCCGGGTCTCCTCGCGCGAGTACATCGCGATCGATGTGAGGCCGGGCGCGACCACGTCGTTCACGTCGACGATGATCGAATCCGGGTTCGCGGCCTCGGCGAGCACGCGCGTGTGCCACGCGATCTCCTCCGGCCGATGGCGCAGGAAATACTCCTCCGTGAAGCTCGACCAAATGTGCTGCCAGCGCTCGCGCGGCAGGCCCGCCTGGAGCAGCGATCGCTCGGCCTGGGTCTGGCGGCCTTGGATCAGCTCCTCCTTGTCGATCGGGTTCAGCACTCCACGGCGCAGCGCGCGGCGCGTCGATTGGTAGAGCTCGGAGAACAGCGTGTCTTTCCAAGAGTTCCAGATTTTCGGGTTCGTGCCGCGCACGTCGGCGACGGTCAGCACGTACAAATAGTCGAGGTGCGTCTGGTCGCCGACCGTACGCGCGAACTCGTTCACGACGTTCGGATCGTTCAGGTCCTTCTTCTGCGCCGTCAGCGACAGCAGCAGATGATGCTGCACGAGCCAGGCGACGAGGCGCGCGTCGTAGCGGCTCATGCCGTGCTCGAGGCAGAACGACTCGGCGTCGACCGCGCCGAGCTCGGAGTGATCGCCGCCGCGGCCCTTCGCGATGTCGTGGAACAGCCCCGCGAGGTACGCGACCTCGGGCTTCTCGAGCCGCTGCATCACGGCGCTGCACGCCGGGAACTCGTCGTCGAAGCGGGGCAGCGCGAAGCGGCGCAGGTTCTCGACTACGAACAGCGTGTGCGCGTCGACCGTGTACGCGTGGAACAGGTCGTACTGCATCCGGCCTACGACGCGGCCGAACGCCGGGATGTACAAACCGAGAACGCCGTACGTGTTCATCCGCTTCAGCGTGCGCGTAACCCCTTGCGGCGCGCGCAGGACGTCGAGGAACAAGCGATGGTGGCGCGGGTTCTGGCGAAACTCCTCGTCGATGAGCCACAGATGCTGCTTCACGAGCGCGATCGTGCGCGCATTCACGCCGCGCAGATCGAGGTTCTGCTCGAGCAGCAGGAAGATCTCGAGCAGCGCGGACGGCTCGCGCGCGAACACTTGATCGTCGGCCGCTTCGAGATAGCCGTTGCGGCTCTGGAACCGCGGCCCGAGCGGGAACGCCGGCTCGTCCTTGTCGAGCAGAATCGCTTCTTCGAAGAGCTGGAGCAGCATCTCGTTGAGCCGGCTGATCTCCATGACCGTCCGGTAGTAGCGCTGCATGAGCTGCTCGACGGCGAGCGTGAAGCTCGCGTCCTCGTAGCCGAGCATCTGCGCAAGCCTCACTTGATGGTCGAACAGCAGACGATCCTCTCGGCGGCCGGTGAGCAGATGCAGGCCGAAGCGGATTCGCCACAGGAACGCCTGCGCCTGCACGAGGATCCGTACTTGGCCCTGGGTGAGGAACTTGTGCTCGACGAGCTCCTCGAGACGCGTGACGCCGAGATGCCGGCGCGCGAGCCAGCTGATCATCTGGATGTCGCGCAAGCCGCCGGGGCTGCCTTTGACGTTCGGCTCGAGGTTGTAGGCGGTGTCGTGGTAGCGGCCATGGCGTGCGGTCTGCTCGTCGACCTTCGCTCGGAAGAACTCCGCGCTGTTCCACATCCGATCGGTGCCGATCCTCATCGGGAGCCGCGCGAATAGCTCGCCCGGGCCGTGCAGCAGCCGCGTCTCCATCAGCGTCGTGAGCACCGTCACGTCACTGCGCGCCTGCGCCTCGCAATCGTCGAGCGTCCGGACGCTGTGCCCGACTTCGAGGCCGATGTCCCAAAGGAACGTGAGGAAGCGGCCGATCGCCTCGTCCGCATTGCGCTCGGTCTTGTCCTCGAGCAGCACGAGCAAGTCGATGTCGGATTGCGGATGCAGCTCGCCGCGGCCGTAGCCGCCGACGGCGACGAGGTCGGCGGATTCGGTGAGCTCCTCGGCGAAGTGTAGCCAACTCGCGAGGATGATCTGATCGACGGTCTCGGCGCGAGCGCGCACGAGCGTCTCGATCGTGTCGTTGCGCTTGAAGCGCTCGGCGAGCCGCTCGCTGGCCTGGCGAAGCGCTTCACGGAATGGGCCGACGGCCGTGGTGTCGGCGCGCAGCGCGCGATCGAGCGCCCCACGGTCGATCAGCGGGGCGGCGGCAGGCGCGCTCGGCTGCGGGTTGGTGGCCACGTCAGCCGCGGTCGGCCGCGCCGAGCGTCAAGACCTCGTAGCCGCTCTCGGTCACGAGCACGGTGTGCTCCCACTGCGCCGACAGCGAATGATCTTTCGTGACGACCGTCCAACCGTCGGAGAGCAGCTTCACCTCGCGCTTGCCGGCGTTGACCATCGGTTCGACCGTGATCGTCATTCCGGGCACGAGCTCGATACCCGTGCCGCGGCGTCCGTAGTGCAGGACCTGCGGGTCCTCGTGAAACACGCGGCCGATCCCGTGGCCGCAGTACTCGCGAACGACCGAAAAGCGCTGCTCCTCGACGAAGCTCTGAACCGCGTAGCCGATGTCGCCGAGCCGCGAGCCCGGCTGGATCGCGCGGATCCCGCGCCACATCGCGTCGAAGCAAACGCGCGTGAGCCGTTCGCCGATGATCGGCGGATCGCCGACGAAGAACATTCGGCTCGAGTCGCCGTGGAACTCGTCTTTGATCACCGTGACGTCGACGTTCACGATGTCGCCCACCTTGAGCACGCGTTCGCTCGGTATCCCGTGGCAGACGACGTGGTTCACCGACGTGCAGATCGACTTCGGGAAGCCGCGGTAGTTGAGCGGCGCGGGAACCGCCTTCTGCTCGTTGACGATGAAGTCGTGGCAGATCCGGTCGAGATGGTCGGTCGACACGCCGGCCTTCACGTGCGGTCCGATCATGTCGAGCACGTCGGCGGCGAGCCGACCGGCGACACGCATCTTCTCCTGTTCTTCAGGCGTTTTGATCGAGACCGTCATGCTTTGGGGCGCCGAGCCACCGGAAAAACCGAACTGCGAAAGGGTACCCTGGCGGGCTGGAAGCGACCCCGGCGGCGCGGTTCGGCGTTGTTGCTGCAAGGCCGCTATGGTATAAAGCGCGCGCCTCGGAGGCAACGAAGCCTCGAGGTTAAACACCACACACGCGCCGTCAAACCACTGGCCGGGTGCTCCGGAAACGGGGTCGTCAGTGGGGCTGCGTGGAGGACTAACCCTAAAGGAGAAGTTCCATGGCCGACGTGTCGATGCGCCGGATGCTGGAAGCGGGCGTGCATTTTGGGCACCAAACCCGCTTCTGGAACCCGAAGATGTCGCAGTTCATCTTCGGAGAGCGCAACAAGATCCACATCATCAATCTCGAGCAGACGCTGCCGCTCTACAAGCGGGCGACCGAGTTCGTGCGCAAGCTCGTGGCCGACGGCGGCACGCTGCTGTTCGTCGGCAGCAAACGCGCGGCGCGCGAGGCGATCGCGGCCGAGGCGCAGCGTTGCGGGATGCCCTACGTGAGCCAGCGCTGGCTCGGTGGGATGCTGACGAACTTCAAGACCATTCGCCAGTCGATCAAGCGCCTGCGCGAGCTCGAGGAGCTCACCGAGGCTGGCGCGAGCACCGAGTTCACGAAGAAGGAGATGCTCAAGCTCGTTCGCGAGCGCGACAAGCTCCAGCGCGCGCTCGGCGGAATCAAGATGATGGATAACTTGCCCGACGCGGTGTTCATCATCGACGTCGGCCACGAGGAGATCGCCGTGCGCGAAGCGAGCAAGCTGAACGTGCCGGTGGTCGCCGTCGTCGACACGAATTGCTCGCCCGAGGGCATCGAATATCCGATCCCGGGCAACGACGACTCGATGCGCGCGATCCAGCTCTATGCCGAGGGAATCGCGGACGCCGTGATCGACGGCAAGTCGTCGATCCCGGACGTGCCGACCGGCGACGACGAGTTCGTCGAGCTCGACGAGGAAGGCAAGCCGAAGGTCGAGCAGAAGGCCGCGGCGAAGAAGGCGCCGTCCAAGAAGCGCGGGCGCGTCACGAAGATCCGCTCGAAAGGCCGGGCGCGCCCGCAGTCCGGGGAGCCGTCGGGCGAGGAAGCACCGGGCGAGGAAGCATCCGGCGACGGCGAAGACGAGGCGGATGAGGGCGCGAAGAGCTAAGCGCTCGAACAACTAGAGGAGACCGGCGATGGACGTCAAACCGGCTTTGGTCAAGGAGCTTCGCGAGCGCACGGGCGCGGGCATGATGGATTGCAAGAAGGCGCTCGCCGAGGCGAACTGCGATCTCGATGCGGCCGCCGAGCTGCTGCGCAAGCAGGGCCAGGCGAAGGCCGACAAGAAGGCCTCGCGCGTCGCGGCCGAGGGCCGCGTCGTGCTCAAGAGTGACGAGCGCGCGGGCCGTTACGCGCTCGTCGAAGTGAACTCCGAGACCGACTTCGTCGCGAAGGACGACAACTTCCGCGGCTTCGCCGAGCGCGTCGCGGGCGTGGTGCTCGACAAGCGCCCGGCGAGCGTCGAGGCGCTGATGGCTTCCCCGGCCGACGGGCGCACGCTCGAGGAAGGCCGGCTCGATCTCGTCACGAAGGTCGGCGAGAACATCAACGTGCGCCGCTTCGAAGTCGTCGAGAGCAAGGGCAACGTCGGCACGTACGTGCACGGCGCGCGGATCGGCGTGCTCGTCGAGCTCGAGGGCGGCACGCCCGAGCTCGCCCGCGACATGGCGATGCAGGTCGCGTCGCTCGCGCCGCGGTATCTGTCGGCAGACGACGTCCCGAAGGACGTGGTCGCGAAGGAGCGCGAGATCATCGTGGCTCAGACGGCGCAGGAGAAGAAGCCGCCGGAGATCCTCGCGAAGATGGTCGACGGCAAGCTTCGCAAGTTCCTCGACGAGATCACGCTCACGGGTCAGGTATTCGTGAAGGACGACAAGAAGCGCGTGCGCGACGTGCTTGCCGCGAACAAGGCGAAGGTGAAGGGCTTTCGGCGTTTCGAGGTCGGCGAAGGGATCGAGAAAAAAAGCACCGACTTCGTAAGTGAGGTCATGGCGCAAGCTTCGCAGACTCGCTAATCTACAGCGGTTTGAGCTCGCGGCGGCTCTGGCTCCGCGGGCAGACGGGAAGGGAACGAGCAGCGAGGGGCTCATGGCGCAAAGCTCGCCGGCATATCGGCGAATCCTCTTGAAGCTGAGCGGTGAGGCGTTGCTCGGCAACCAGCAATACGGCATCGACCCCGCGATCATTCGCCGGGTCGCCGCCGAGATCTCCGAAGTCCTCGGTCTCGGGGTCCAAGTGGGCCTCGTGATCGGCGGCGGGAATATCTTCCGGGGCGCCGGGCTCGCGGAAGCCGGCATGGATCGCGTCACGGCCGACCACATGGGCATGCTCGCGACCGTGATCAACGCGCTCGCGATGCAAGACGCGCTCGAGCGGCTCGGCTCCGTCGCCCGCGTGCTGTCCGCGCTCCAGATCCACGAGGTCTGCGAGGACTACATCCGCCGACGCGCGATTCGCCATCTCGAGAAAGGGCGCGTGACGATCTTCGCGGCCGGCACCGGCAACCCGTTCTTCACGACCGACACGGCCGCGAGCCTGCGCGCGATCGAGATCGGCGCCGACGTGCTGATCAAGGCGACGAAGGTCGACGGCGTGTACTCGGCCGATCCGATGAAGGACCCGACCGCGGTCCGCTACCGCGCCTTGTCGTTCGATCAAGTGCTCGCGGATCAGCTCCGCGTGATGGACGCGACCGCGATCGTGATGTGCCGCGAGAACAACCTGCCGCTCGTCGTGTTCAATTTGAACAATGCGGGCGACCTCGTGCGGATCGTCAAGGGCGAGATCGCTCGGCACCTCCGTCGCGAACCACCTTCCGAAAACGGGCACCGGTGCATGATCGGCGACATCAAGAAAGAGGCCGAGCAGCGGATGCACAAATGCGTCGATGCGCTGAAGGACGAGCTCAAGCGCATGCGCACGGGCCGCGCGCACGCGGGGCTACTCGAGAGCGTTCGCGTCGAGTACTACGGCACCCAGGTACCGATCAAGCAGACGGCGAACATCACCGTCGAGGACGCGCGCACGCTCGTCGTCACGCCCTGGGAAAAGAACATCGTCTCGGCAGTCGAAAAAGCGATCTTGAACGCGGGTCTCGGGCTGAACCCCGTCACGGCCGGCACCGTGATTCGCGTGCCTTTGCCGCCGATGACCGAGGAGCGCCGGAAAGACCTCGTGAAAGTCGTGCGCCATTCGGCCGAGAACGCTCGCGTGGCGATCCGGGGAGTCCGGCGTGACGCCCTCAGCGACGTCAAGGATCTATTGAAAGAGAAGATGATCACGGAGGACGAGGAGCGCAAGGCGGAGGTCGATACGCAGAAGCTGACCGACCGATTCGTCGCCGAGGTCGATACGCTGCTCAAGGAGAAAGAAGCGGAGATCATGGAGATCTGACTGCCGCCCGCGAGTCCGAACACGCCCGCAAGCCACCGCCCTCCAACGCCGAACGATGGTCTCAAATCCGGCTCCCAGCGACGCCCAGCCGACCACCCCGCGCCACGTAGCCATCATCATGGACGGCAACGGACGTTGGGCGCGCCGCCGTGCGCTGCCGCGCGCTGCCGGCCATCGTGCAGGCCTCAAGCCGGTTCGGACGACGGTGGAGCTTTGCGCGCAGACGGGCGTGTCGGCACTCACGTTGTTCGCGTTCTCGAGCGAGAACTGGCGGCGGCCGGCCGACGAGGTGCGCGGGCTGATGTCGCTGTTCGTCGACGCGCTCGAGCGCGAGGTCGAGGAGCTCGACGCAAACGGCATCCGCGTGCGCTTCATCGGCGACGTCGATTCCCTGAATCCGACCTTGCGACGCGCGACCGAGGCCGCGCAGGCGCGAACGCATACCAACCAGCGGCTCGATCTCGTCGTCGCCGTCGCCTACGGCGGCCGGTGGGACATCGTGCAGGCTGCGCGCAAGCTCGCGGCCGACGCGGCGGCGGGGCGGCTCGATCCCGCCACGATCGACGAAACCCAGCTCGCGTCCGCACTGCAAACGGCCGGCTACCCGAGCGTCGATCTCTTGATCAGGACGGGCGGGGAGAAGCGGGTCAGCAACTTCTTGCTCTGGGACATCGCCTACGCGGAGCTGTTCTTCTCAGACGTGCTCTGGCCGGACTTTACGGCCACGGAGCTGCGCAAGGCGTTCGAGTTCTACGCGCGACGGCAGCGGCGCTTCGGCCGCACCGGGGAGCAAATCGAGGCCGTGGGTTGATCGGGGCGCGGATCATCACCGGCGCCTTGTTCGGCGGCGTGCTGATCGGCGTCATCCTGTTCCTGTCGACTCCTCTCGCGGCGATCGTGCTCGGCGCACTCTGGGTTCTGGGAGCCTGGGAGTGGGCCGGCCTTGCGAACCTCAAGTCGGGGGCGCAGCTGCTGTATGCGGCTGCGTGCGCGGCCTGCATGCTCGCCCTTTATCTTTTCGCCGGCTCGCGTGCGCTCTATGCCTTGCTGATCGTCGCGCTGGCCGGCTTGCTGCTCGCGTTCGTCGCCGTGCTGACCTATCCGCGCAAGTTCGGAATGGGGACGGTCGCTGCGGCCGGCTTCGTCGCCCTCGTGCCCTCGTGGCTATTGCTCGTGCGGTTGCACGGCGAGCTGCCGCTTGGGCACGCGTTGGCGATGACGGTGCTCGCGATCGTGTGGTCCGCCGATGTCGGCGCTTATACGTTCGGCCGCGCGTTCGGCCGCATCAAGCTCGCGCCGGCCGTGAGCCCCGGGAAGACTTGGGAGGGCGTGACGGGCGGGCTCGCCTCGGCCGCCGTCGCGGCTTGGCTGGCCGCGATCTTGATCGGATTGCCCGCCGGCGCGATGCTCGCGCTCGGGGTGTTGACCGCGCTCGGGTCCGTGATCGGCGATCTCGCCGTGAGCGTCTTCAAGCGCAACGTCGGACTCAAGGATACCGGCACGTTGTTGCCGGGCCACGGCGGCGTGATGGACCGGATCGACAGCCTCACCGCGGCGGTCCCCATATTCGTCCTCGGTCTCATGCTTGCGAGGATCATGGCCTGAGAGCGGAACCCCGCCCCTCGGCCGCGGTCTTTATTCGCGGGGAATGTCCTTCTTGGGTCGGCTGTTGCGCTGGCGCGTCGGGTTGAACGCGCTGCGCGCCGACGGTTCGACCGGCTAGAATACGGCGCTCACGTCAACGGCCGCGGGACTCAAGCTCCCGTCTGGAAGATCGGATGCTCTATATAGGCTGGCGGTTACTCGCTTTCGTCGTCGCGATCGGCGTGCTCGTCTCCGTTCACGAGTTCGGGCACTTCTGGGTCGCCCGCCGACTCGGGTTCAAGGTGCTGCGCTTCTCGATCGGCTTTGGCCGCCCGCTGCTCCGCTGGAGCGGTCGGGGGCCCGACTACACCGAATACTGGCTCTCGGCGATCCCGCTCGGCGGCTACGTGAAGATGCTCGACGAACGCGAGGGCCCGGTCGCGGCCGTCGAGCAGCATCGCGCGTTCAACCAGCGGCCGATCTGGCAGCGCATCATCGTGTTGCTCGCCGGGCCGGCGTTCAACTTCCTGTTCGCGATCGTCACGTACTGGGTCATGTTCACGATGGGCGTGCCAGGAACCAAGGCCGTGATCGGCGCCGTCGTCGAGGATTCCGTCGCCGCGCGCGCGGGTCTCATGGCGAACGACGAGATCGAAGCGGTCGGCGGCCGTCCGACGGCCACCTGGGAAGGCGCCACGCTCGTGATCTACGACGAGCTGCTCGGCACGGGCCTTATCGAGCTCACGGTTCGTGAGCCGAGTGGGGCGACGAAGAACGTCGAGCTCGACGTCCGCGGGCGCTCGCGCGAGCTTACGGAGCCGGCGGCGCTGTATAGCGGGCTCGGCATCCGGCCGGCGCCGGCGGTGCCCGCCGAGGTCGGCGCGGTGACGCCGGGCTCGGCGGCGGAAGCCGCGGGCCTGCAGCCCGGCGACCGAGTGCTGCGCGGCGACGGGCGCAAGATCGCGGACTGGGAGCAGTGGGTGGAGTTCATCCGCAAGCGGCCCGGCCAAAGCGTCAAGCTCGAGATTCGCCGCGGCGACGGCACGCTCGAGGTGCCCGTCACGATCGGCTCGGTCGAGGAAAACGGCGCGACCGTCGGACGCATCGGCGCGTCGCGGCCCGAGATTCCGGCCAGCGCTTTCGACGCACTGCGCGCGGAGCAGCGCTACGACGTTCTCGAGGCGCTGCCGCACGGGCTCGCGACGACCTGGCAGATGACGTCGCTCACGTTGCGGATGCTCGGGAACATGGTCGTCGGCCAAGTGTCGCTGAAGAACATGTCCGGACCGATCGCAATCGCGACGGTCGCCGGCGATGCCGCGCAGGCCGGGTTCCGCGCGTTTTTCGACGTGCTGGCGGTGCTGAGCATCAGCCTCGGCATCATCAACCTCGTGCCCATCCCGGTGCTCGACGGCGGCCAAGTGCTCTATCAAGTGCTCGAGTGGATCAAGGGCTCGCCGCTCTCCGAGCGCGCGCTCGCCGTCGGTCAGCAGATCGGCGTCTTTTTCTTGCTCGTGCTGATGAGCTTCGTCTTCTATAACGACCTAACGAGAATTTTCGGCTCATGAGCTTTTTGCGGTGGGTGCGCCTCTTGGCCGCCCTTTCGAGCATGGCGGCTGCCTTGTCGGCCCACGCGGCGTTCGAGCCGTGGGTCGTGCGTAACTTTCGCGTCGAGGGCGCCCAGCGGATCGCCGAGGGGACGATCTACAACTACTTGCCGATCAACATCGGCGACACGATCGACGAGCAACGGCTCCGCGAGGCGAGCCGAGCGCTATTCCAGACCGGCTTCTTCCAGGACTTCGAGTTCCGCAAGGACGGCGACACGCTCGTGATCGTCGTGCTGGAGCGGCCGACGATCGCGGAGTTCAAGTTCTCGGGCAACAAGGACATCAAAGACGACGACTTGAAGAAGTCGCTCACGACCATCGGTCTCGCACAGGGCAAGACGTTCGACCGCTCGGTGCTCGAGGAGGTCACGCGAGTAGCTTACCGAGGAGTACTACGGCCGCGGCAAGTACGGCGCGCAGGTCGACGCCGATGGTCGAGGACATCGGCGACAACAAGGTCCGAGTCACGATCAAGATCGTGGAAGGCGACGCCGCGAAGATTCGCGAGGTCAACATCGTAGGCAACACGTCGTTCACGGACAAGGAGATCCTCGCGGGGTTCGAGCTGAAGACCGGCAACTGGCTGTCGTTCATCAAGAAGAACGATCGCTACTCGAAGCAGGCGCTCGAAGGCGACCTCGAGAAGCTGAAGTCGTTCTACATGGACCGTGGCTTCGCGGACTTCCACTGGGACAACGTCCAGGTCGCGATCTCGCCCGACAAGCGCGACATCTTCGTGACCATCAGCGTGACCGAGGGCGAGCGATACAAGATCTCGGACGTGAAGCTCGCGGGCGAGATGGTCGTGCCCGAGCAGGACTTGAAGGGCCTGATCCTCGTCTCAGCCGGGCGAGCCGTTCGCGCAGAACCTGCTCACCCTGACCGAGAAGGCGATGGGCCTCAGGCTCGGGCTCGACGGCTACGCGTTCGCGCAGGTTCGCGCGCTTCCCGAGCTCGACAAGGACAAGAAGACGGCCTCGATCACGTTCTTCGTCGACCCGAAGAGCCGCGCCTATGTGCGCCACATCAACTTCAACGGCACGGACAACGTGAACGACGAGGTGCTGCGCCGCGAGATGCGGCAGATGGAGGGCGGGTACCTCTCGAACAACTCTCGTCGATCGATCGCAGGTCCTGCTGCAGCGGCTGCCGTACATCGAGAAGGTCGAGCACGAGACGACTCCGGTGCCGGGCAGCCCCGACCTCGTGGACGTCGACTTCAAGATCAAGGAAGGTCTGCCGGGCCAGTTCGGCGGCAGCCTCGGCTACTCCGCCACCTATGGCGTGACGCTCGGCGGCAACTTCATCACACTCGAATTTCATGGGCACCGGCAACCGGCTCGCGGTCAACCTCCAGGGCGGCAAGTACCAGAAAGTCTACGACGCGAGCTACACGGACGCGTATCGCACCGTCGACGGCCTGTCGCGCCAGTTGTCGTTGTCGTACCTCGACAGCACGCAGTTCACGTCCACGGCCTCGCAATTTTCGACCACGACGACTTCCGTCGGCATCAGCTGGGGTTACCTGATCAAGGAATTCCAGAACGTGCGCTTCGGCGTCACTTACCAGAAGGCCGATCTCGCGACGAGCTCGCTGAGCTCGCAGCAGGCGCGCGACTGGGTGGTCGCGAACGGCGGTCAGACGATCGATCCTCTCGCCGAGATCGATACGACGAGCGTGCAAAGTATCGAGCTGCTCGCCGGCTGGGCCTACGACTCCCGCAATGCGACGCTGTTCCCGACCGCCGGCCTGCGCTTCGGGCTCAGCCTCACGGCCTCGGTTCCGCAGCAGCGACGTCGAGTACTACATCGCGGGCATGGACTTCACGAAGTACTTCCATCTCGTCGGCCGCTGGCTGTTCCGAATCAACAGCAGCCTCTCGTACGGCGAGCCGTACGGCGACTCGACCGTGGGGATCCCGCCGTACCGGAATCGCTACGCGGGCGGCCCGGGCTCGGTACGCGGCTATCGCGAGAGCACGCTCGGCCCGAAGGACTCGCAACGGCAACCCGTACGGCGGCAACATGCTGCTCGCGACTCAGTTCGAGATCATCGTGCCGACGCCGGCCAAGATCGCCGGCTCGACGCGCGTCTCGATCTTTTTCGACTCGGGCGGCGTGTTCTCGTCCGACGGCACGCGCTTCTACGACAAGCTCGGCGACCCTATCGATTACCATTTCGCCTATGATAAGTTAAAGAAATCCGTGGGCATCGGCGTCGAGTGGTTGGCACCCCTCGGGTTGCTGAGGTTCAGCTATGCGATTCCGCTGAATGAAGACGTCGCAACGGATCGGTTTTTCGGCGACCAAGTGGAACGCTTCCAGTTCTCCATCGGCAACGCCTTCTAACTCTCTTTTTGAGGTCGAACGAGATGATCAATGATCGGGTCCGGCCGCACGGCCAGAGCTATATGAGCGCGCGGCGATCGGCGTTCAGACTTCTCGGTCTCGCGGCATTCGCCGTCGCGGCGTGCGCCGCGGGCGAGGCTAGCGCGCAGGGCAATCTGAAGATCGGTGTGATCAACGTCGGCAAGCTGCTCGAGAACGCGCCGCAGTCGAAGATCGTCTCCGACAAGCTGCAGAAGGAATTCGAGCCGCGCCAGCAGGCGATCGTCGCGAAGCGCCAGAAGCTCCAGGGGCAGCAGGACAGCTTCCAGAAGGATCAGGCCGTGATGGGCGAAGAGGAGCGGCTGAACCTCGAGCGCCAGATTCAAGACACGCAACGCGATTTGCAGCGCGAGGAGAACGAGTATCTCGAGGATCTGAACGCGCGCCGCAACGAGGAGCTCGGCAGGTTGCAGCGAGAAATTCTGCAACGCGTGCAGGCGTATGCGAGCGCGCAGAAGTACGACCTCGTGCTCGCGGACGCGATCTACGTGAGCGGCGCGGTCGACATCACGCAAGCCGTGATCACGGCCCTGCAAGCCAACCCGCTGCCCGCGGCCCCCGCGCCGAAGAAGTAGACGAGCTGTCGCCGCACTCCGCCATGCTGCGCAGGTGAGGCGATGCCCGCGACCCTGCGCGAGCTCGCGGACGAATTCTCCTGCCGCCTGTATGGAGATCCGGATCGAACCGTTGCTCGCGTCGGCACGCTGAGCGGCGCCGGGCCCGACGCCGTCTCGTTCCTAGCCAATCCGCTCTACCGAGCGCAGCTCGCGGCCACGCGCGCGGGCGCGGTCGTTCTCGCCGAGAAGGACCGAGCGGGCTGCCCGACCGCGTGCCTCGTGCACGAGCGGCCGTATGCGGCTTACGCCCGGATCGCCGCGCGTCTGCATCCGCCGCCGGCGTCCGCGGCCGGGGTCCATCCGAGCGCCGTGGTTGCGGCGTCGGCGCGAGTCGCGCCGTCTGCGGAGATCGGGCCGAACGCGGTGATCGGCGCGGGCTGCGAAATCGGCGCCGCGGCGGTGGTCGGGCCTGGCTGTGTGCTCGGCGCTAACGTTGTGATCGGCGCCGGCACGCGGCTCGTCGCGCGCGTCGCGGTGCTCGAGGGCGTGCGGATCGGCGCGCGCGGCATCGTGCACGCGGGTGCCGTGATCGGCGCCGACGGGTTCGGGTTCGCGCCCGAGGGCGGGCAGTGGGTCAAGATCCCGCAGGTCGGCAGCGTCGTGATCGGCGACGACGTCGAGATCGGCGCGAACACCACGATCGACCGCGGCACGATCGAGGACACCGTGATCGAGGACGGCGTGAAGCTCGACAATCTCGTGCAGATCGCGCACAACGTGGTGGTAGGCGCCCACACCGTGATGGCCGGCACGGCGGCCGTCGCCGGCAGCACGAAGATCGGCAAGCGCTGTATGATCGCGGGCGGCGCAGCGGTGATCAACTCGATCAAGGTCTGCGACGACGTGACGCTCACCGTCCGCGCCGTCGTGACGAAGAACATCGACAAGCCGGGGGTTTACTCGGGTCTCTTCCCCGCCGAAGAGGCCGGCCAATGGCGGCGCGGCGTGGCTCGTTTCCGCAGGCTCGAGGAGCTCGCGGCCCGCGTGACGGCGGCCGAGCTCGAGCTCGCCGAGCTGGCTGGAAAGAAGAAGGACGAATGACCGACAGCAAAGTGCTCGATATCGAAGCGATCGCGGCGCGATTGCCGCACCGTTTCCCGTTCCTGATGGTGGATCGCGTGCTCTCCGTCGAGCCCGGCAAGTCCGTGGTCGCGATCAAGAACGTCACGGCGAACGAGGCCCACTTCGTGGGTCACTTCCCGGGCCATCCGGTGATGCCCGGCGTGCTCGTGATCGAGGCGCTCGCCCAGGCGGGCGGCGTGCTTGCGTACGAGACGGAGCCCGCCGACGGCCTCTGGGTGCTGTACCTCGTCGGCATCGACAACGTGCGCTTCAAGCAAGTGGTCCGGCCCGGCGACCAAATCTTGCTCAAGGTCGACCTCGTGCAGCGGCGCCGCAACCTCTGGCGGCTCGAGGCGCGCGCGGAGGTCGAGGGCAAGCTCGTCGCCGAAGCGGATCTGCTGCTCGCGGACGGACCGAAGTCGTGATCGACCCGCGCGCGGTCGTTGCGAGCAGCGCTCGCGTGCACGACAGCGCGCAGGTCGGTGCGTTCACGATCATCGGCGACGACGTCGAGATCGGCCGCGGCACGCGCATCGAGCCCCACGTCGTGGTCAAGGGCCCGACCGTAATAGGCGCCGACAACCACATCTTCCAATTCGCCTCGATCGGCGACGATCCGCAGGACAAGAAGTACGCCGGAGAGCGCACGCGGCTCGTGATCGGCGACCGCAACACGATACGCGAGTCCTGCACGATCAACCGGGGCACCGTGCAGGACTTGGGTTCACGACGATCGGCGACGACAACTGGATCATGGCTTACACGCACATCGCGCACGACTGCGTGATCGGCAACGACACGATCCTCGCGAACAGCACTCAGCTCGCGGGCCACGTGCACATCGGCCACCACGCGGTGCTCGGCGGATTCACGGGCGTACACCAGTACTGCCACATCGGCGCGCACGCGATGCTCGGCATCGCGAGCGTCGTGACGAAGGACGTTCCGGCGTACGTCACGGCGCAGGGGCAGCCGGCCGAGCCGCGCGGAATCAACGCGGCAGGTCTCAAGCGGCGCGGATTCACGCCGGAACAGATCCGCAACATTCGCGAGGCCTATCGAACGGTGTTCCGCCAGGCGCTCAAGCTCGACGAGGCGGTCGGCATCATCGAGGAGCTCGTGCTCGATCAGCCCGAGCTGAAGTTGTTCCTCGATTCGTTGCAGCAGGGCTCGCGCGGCCTCGCGCGCTGAGACAGGAGAGGGCGCGCGTGACGGGCGAGTTGCGGATCGCGCTCGCGGCCGGCGAGCAGTCGGGCGACACGCTTGGCGCGGGACTCATCGAGTCGCTCAAGCAGCACGTGCCGAACGCGCGATTCGTCGGCATCGCCGGGCCGAAGATGGTTGCCGCGGGCTGCGAGCCGTGGTTTCGCGCCGAGGAGCTTTCGGTCATGGGGCTGGCCGAGGTGCTGCCGCACCTGCCGCGCCTGCTGCGGATCCGGCGCGAGCTGCGCGAGAGGATTAAGGCGCTGCCCGCGCACGTGTTCGTCGGTATCGACGCGCCGGACTTCAACCTGCCGCTCGCGAAGCGCTTGAAGCGCGCCGGCATCCCGACGGTCCAATTCGTGAGCCCGCAAGTCTGGGCGTGGCGCCAGGGTCGCGTGAAGACGATCCGCAACTCCGTCGATCTCGTGCTCTGCGTGCTGCCGTTCGAGACGAAGTTCTATGCCGAGCACGGCGTCGCGGCGAAATTCATCGGTCATCCGCTCGCGGACGCGATTCCACTCACCGTCGACCGCGCGGCCGCGCGCGCCGCGCTCGGGTTGCCGGCGTCGAAGCCGCTGCTCGCGGTGCTGCCCGGCAGCCGGCGCTCCGAGATCGGCCGGCTTGCCGCGCCGTTCATGGAGTCGGCCGCATGGGTGCAGCGCGCGCGCCCGGACGTCGAAGTCGCCGTCGCGCTCGCGAGCGAGTCGATCGGCGAGCAGTTTCGCGCCGCGGTCGCCGGGATCGCGATGCCGCGGTCCGTGCATTTGATCGCCGGGCGCGCGCGCGAGGTCCTCGCGGCCGCGGACGTGGTCCTTACCGCCTCCGGCACCGCGAGCCTCGAGACGCTGCTGCTCAAGCGGCCAATGGTCGTCGCGCACCGGATCGCGGCGCTGACCTACTGGATCGTGCGCCGCCTCGGTGTCGCGAACCTCCCGAACTTCTCGCTGCCGAACCTGCTTGCGGGCCGTGAGCTCGTGCCCGAGTTCGTGCAGGCCGAGGTCAGGGCCGACGTGCTCGGCCCCGTCCTGCTCGACTTCCTCGACGGCAAGATGCCGGCGGGGGACTGGTATGATTCGTTCGCCGCCATCCACCGACAGCTTCGCTGCGACGCGAGCGCAGCGGCGGCTCGCGAGGTGCTCGAGCTGCTGAAGGGCCGCACGTGACCGGCTTCGTCCATTTACGCGTTCACACCGAGTACTCGCTCGTCGATAGCGTCGTGCGCGTGGACCCGCTCGTCGACGCGCTCGACAAGCTCGGAATGCCGGCCTGCGCAATCACGGATCAGGGCAACGTCTCGGCGCTCGTGAAGTTCTATCGGGCCGCGTTCGATCGCGGCATCAAGCCGCTGATCGGCGCCGACGTCTGGGTGGCCGAGTCGGCCGACGACCGCGAGCCGACGTCGGCTCACGCTGCTGTGCCAGAACCGAGCGGCTTCAAACGCCTGAGCGCGCTGCTCACGCGCAGCGCCGCGCGCGGTCCCGTCGCCGGCCGCAACGTCGTGCTCAAGGAATGGCTCGACGTAGAGCGCGCTCGACGGCCTGATCGGGCTCTCGGGCGCGCAAGCCGGCGAGCTCGGTCGCGCGCTCGCGGCGGGCCGCGACGCGCGCGCGCCCGAGGTCCTCGACTATTGGCGCACGCTGCTGCCGCAGCGCTTCTATGTCGAGCTTCAACGGCTCGGGCGGCCGGGCGAAAGCGCGTATCTCGGCCGCGCCGTCGAGCTTGCCGCGGCGCGCGGCGTGCCCGTGGTCGCGACGAACGACGTGTGCTTCCTCGGGCGCGACGACTTCGAGGCGCACGAGACGCGCGTCTGCATCGGCCAGGGCGCGACGCTCGACGATCCGTCGCGTCCGCGCCAGTACTCCGAGGAGCAGTACCTGAAGTCCGGGCCGGAGATGGCCGCGCTGTTCGCCGACTTGCCCGAGGCGCTCGCGAACACGGTCGAGATCGCGAAGCGTTGCAGCCTCGAGCTCGACCTCGGCCGCGTGTTCCTGCCCGACTTCGCCGCGGACGACGGCAGCGCGCCGCGCGCGTACCTGAGGAGCCGCGCGGAGCGCGGGCTCGACGAGCGGTTGCGCCAGCTCGGCATCGCGGCCGAGCGACGAGCCGCGCTACCGCGAGCGGCTCGCGCGCGAGCTCGAGGTCATCGTGAAGATGGGCTTCGAGGGCTATTTCTTGATCGTCGCGGACTTCATCGCGTGGGCGCGTGCGAGACTCGATCCCGTCGGTCCGGGCCGCGGCTCCGGCGTCGGCTCGCTGGCCGCGTATGCGCTCGGTATCACGAACCTGGACCCGCTCGCGCACGACCTGATCTTCGAGCGCTTCTTGAATCCCGAGCGCGTGTCGCTGCCGGACTTCGACATCGACTTCTGCATCGAGGGCCGCGACCGCGTGATCGACTACGTGAGCGGCCGCTACGGCAAGGAGCGCGTCTCGCAGATCGCGACCTACGGCACGATGGCGGCGAAGGCCGTCGTGCGCGACGTCGGCCGCGTGCTCGGCATGCCGTACGGCTACGTCGACCGGATCGCGAAGCTGATCCCGTTCGAGATCGGCATCACGCTCGACAAGGCGCTCGCCGACGATCCCGAGCTGCGCGGCGTCTACGAGAAGGAGGAGGAGGTCCGCGGTCTGATCGATCTCGCGAAGCAGCTCGAGGGGCTCGCGCGCAACGTCGGCACGCACGCGGGCGGCGTCGTGATCGCGCCGGAGCCGCTCACCGAATACATGCCGCTCTACGCGGCCGAAACCGGGCTGCTCTCGCAGCTCGACAAGGACGACCTCGAGTCGATCGGCCTCATCAAGTTCGACTTCTTGGGGCTCAAGACGCTCACGATGATCGACAAGGCGCGTCGCCGCGATCAACACCGAGCGCGCGGCGCGCGGCGAGGCGGCCGATCGACGTCGACACGATCCCGATGGACGACGCGAAGACGTACGACTTGCTGCGCCACTGCCGCACGACGGCGGTGTTCCAGCTCGAGTCGCTCGGCATGCGCGACCTCATCAAGCAGCTCCAGCCCGACCGCTTCGACGACCTCACCGCGATCGTCGCGTTGTTCCGGCCCGGGCCGATGCAGATGGCCGACGAGTTCATCAATCGCAAGCATCGCAAGGATGGCGCCGCCGTCGACTATCTGCATCCGAGGCTCGAAGGGATCCTGAAGCCGACCTACGGCGTGATCCTGTATCAAGAGCAGGTGATGCAGATCGCGCAGGTGCTCGCGGGCTACTCGCTCGGCGGCGCCGATCTGCTGCGCCGCGCGATGGGCAAGAAGAAGCCCGAGGAGATGGCGAAGCAGCGCGAGGTGTTCGTCAAGGGCGCCACCGAGCGCGGCGTCGAGGGCGAGCGCGCGGAATACATCTTCGACCAGATGGAGACCTTCGCGGGCTACGGCTTCAACAAGTCGCACGCGGCCGCGTACGCGCTGATCGCGTATCAGACCGCGTGGCTCAAGGCGCACTTCACCGAGGCCTACATGGCGGCCGTGCTCACGGCCGACATCGACAACACGGACCGGCTCGTCGTGCTCAAGGACGACTGCAAGCAGTTCGGCATCACGCTCGAGCCGCCCGACGTCAACGCCTCGGTGTTTCCGTTCACGGTCGCCGGTGACCGCACCGGATCCGCTACGGCCTCGGCGCGCTCAAAGGCGTCGGCCAGAGCGCGGTCGACGCGATCGTCGAGCGAGCGCGAGGCGCGCGGGCCGTTCAAGAGCATGATCGATCTCTGCCGGCGCGTGGACTTGCAGAAGATCAACCGGCGCGTGCTCGAGGCGCTCGTGCGCTCGGGCGCGCTCGACGCGCTCGGCCCGAACCGCGCGACGCTCAACGACGCGATCGGCGACGTGCTTCAGCTCGCGGAGCGCTCGGCGCACGCGAGCGCGGCGGGGCAGGGTGCCCTCTTCGGCGGCGACGAGAGTGCGGGCACCTTGAAGCACGAGCTCGTGACGCGGCGCGAGTGGACGAAGCGCGAGCGCCTGCAGGCCGAGTACGAGAGCCTCGGGCTACACCTCACGGGCCACGCGTTCGACGCGTTCGCCGATCACCGCGAAAAGCTCAACATCAGCTCGATCGCGAAGATCGTCGGCGGCATGAGCATGCCGAGCGAGGGCGCGAACTTCTTCGCGAGCCGCAAGGAGGTGACGCTGGCCGGTGCCGTCATGGACATCCGCCGGCGGCCGAATCGCACCTCGCTCGTGCTCGACGACGACACGGAGCGCATCGAGGCCACGCTGTTCGACGAGACGTTCGCGCAGTTCAAGCACTTGATCGCCAAGCACGCGGTGCTGATCGTCGAGGGGCAGCTGCGCTACGACGACTTCTTGAACGGCTGGCGCGTGACCGCGAAGCGCGTGCGCTCCGCCGACGAGCTGATCGAGGAGCAGGCGCGCCGCCTCACGATTCCGTGGTCGGGCAGCCTCGGCTCGTTCGTGCGCGATCTGCAGCGCACGCTGAAGCCGTTCACGCGCGGCAATTGCGAGGTCTGCGTCGACTATCGATCGGCGGCCGGCGAGGCGCAGCTCACGCTCGGCGACGCGTGGTCGGTGCGGCTCACGCGCGAGCTGCGCGATCAGCTCGTGCAGCTGCTCGGCGAGAACAAGTTCGCGATCCACTACCGCAAGCACATCGTCTGACTCGAAATGGGGACATTCCTCATTTCGCGGACGCGACATCCGGGCACCGAACTCTATCTCCGCGAAATGAGGAATGTCCCCATTTCACGCGCATGTCAGATCGCCGCGCCGGTCAGGCACGCTCCCGCTAGTCGCCTTTGATGCGGCTCAATACTTGGGCGAACCGCGGCTCCTTCAGGAGGGGATCGTTCAAGAAGTTCATCTTGAGATTCAGCAATGTGTAGTAGCCCGGCTCGACCTCATGCCGACTCACCTTGTCGGCGACGATCTCGAGCCACTTGATCGCTCCGGCACTATCTGCGGTCGCAAGGCTCACCATGGCCGACGCGCCCGCGCTGATCGGTCGCCGCGCGGACGATTTCCTGATCTGCTCGACGAACCGTGCCGCGTCGGCGTCTCGGCCAAGACGGTGGTACGCGTAGGCGAATTCGGTGCTGAAGGCCACGAAGTCCGCGCCGAGTGTCTGTTCCGTGAAGCGTAGGTGCCGGACGGCCTCGGCTTCATCTCCGCGTGCGATCGCTACGTAGCCAAGCCAATTCGAGATCAGTGCGCTCGTGGGCGCCAGCTGTTGCGCCGCTTCGAGGTAAGCGGCGGCCTTGTCGTAGTCGCGGAGGTAGGCATACAGAATTCCGAGGTTCGCGTTGGCATTGACCGGCTCCGAACGCAGGCGTCCTTTGACGTAAGGAATCCCCTCGTCGGCAAGCCCCATGTACCCGGTCAGCAGCGCGTACTCGACGTCCACTTGTCCGGGCGAGAGCCTAGCGGAGACATGGAAGTGCTCGAGCGCTTCTTGCCATCGCCACGTGTACGCAGCGAGCGCGCCGAGTGCACTATGCGACTCCGCGATGGTCGGATCGAGCTCGACGGTGCGCTCGAGCTCGGCGCGCAACTGCGGGACGAGCTCGGGACGCGTGAGCTCGGTAGCGCCCTCCGTTGTGTCTACGAGTCGAAAGGCGGGTGCCCCGAGCTTCGCTATTCGCGCCTGAGCGAAGTCCGGATCGAGCTCGAGTGCACGGTCGAGCAGCAACGTTGCCTGGCGAACCGCCTCGGGCGACTGAATCGCGACCAAGTCGCGGAATTGCAGGTAGAGCCGGTAGGCCTCGGCCGATTTCGTCGGCGGCCGCTCGATCTGCGCTTGCTCGGCCGGCGAGAATTCGGCGCCGATCGCGTTCGCGACCTTCATCGCGATGTCGGCCTGAACCGCGAAGACGCGATCCCAGTCCTGCTCGTACGCGTCCGACCAAAGAACCCGCATGCTCGACGGATCGATGAGCTCGGCCGTGATTCGCACGCGATCGTTGGCGTAGCGAACCGTGCAATCGACGATCGCGTGCGCGCGCAGCTCAGCCGCGATCTGCGCCGGCGTGAGACTGCTATTCGCGTACGGCAACACCGCCAGGCGCGGAATCGGACTCAGATTCTTCAGCTTCGCGAGCCGCAAGATGATCTCTTCGTGGATGCCGGCGGCGAAGTACGCATCTTCCGCCTTCGGGCTCTGATTCGTGCACGGGAGCACTGCGATGGAGTTCGGGAGCACGTCGGGCTGTCGAGTTGCGGTCGGGGCGGCTCCGGCCTGGGCCGCCTCAACCCCGTGCGGCATGCCGTGGAACAGATACTTGTCGGCCAGCAGGACGATCACCGCGCAGGCGAGCGCCGCGACGATCGTGAAGTTCAACCTGCGGCGCAGCGCAGTCGGTGCGGGCGTCACACCGGATGCCGTGCTCGGCTCGAGAAACCACGCGACAATCAGCGTGACGGGCCAGCCCGTAACCAACAAGACCAGCGCAACCCGACCTACCCACGGCGGCGTCGCGAGCATCTCCGCGAGGTTGTTGACGAGTTGAATCAGGAGCCATGCGACCGCGAGATAGGCTACGCCCACGCGGAACACGTTCCGCCTCTGAAATTCTTGCAAGAATGCCCGCATAGCCGGCCGACCGTGTACTGGCTGCGCGCAGCGTAGCAGATAGACCCCTATTGGCGGGCGTCATCGAAGGGGGCTCGCTGCCGAGCTGAGCGATTGGCGACTTGTGAGCCTCAACCGTTGACGGTAAGGTTTGCGGCCGGGGTGTTGCGCGGGACGGTATGGATCTAAAGTTCTTGGAGTTCGAACAACCGATCGCGGAGCTCGAGGCGAGAATCGACGCCCTCAAGTTCGTCAGCGAAGACTCGGAGCTCAACATCAGCGAAGAGATCGAAAGGCTCAAGAACAAGAGCGAGACGCTCACCCGGAGCATCTTCTCGAACCTCACGGCGTGGCAGATCACGCAGCTCGCGCGCCATCCGCAGCGCCCGTACACGCTCGACTACGTCGAGCGCATCTGCACCGATTTCCACGAGCTGCACGGCGACCGGATGTATGCCGACGATCACTCGCTGGTCGGCGGTCTCGCGCGCCTCGACGGCGAGCCGATCGTGCTCATCGGCCACCAGAAGGGCCGCGACACGAAAGAGCGCATGTGGCGCAATTACGGGATGGCGCGGCCCGAGGGCTACCGCAAGGCGCTGCGCTTGATGCGTCTCGCCGAGAAGTTCGGGCTCCCGCTCGTCACGCTGATCGACACGGCCGGCGCCTATCCCGGCATCGGCGCCGAGGAGCGCGGTCAGTCCGAGGCGATCGCGCGCAACTTGTTCACGATGTCGAGCCTCGCAGTGCCGATCGTCACCGTCGTGACGGGCGAGGGCGGCTCGGGCGGCGCGCTCGCGATCGGCGTCGCGGATCGCGTGCTGATGCTCCAGTACAGCATTTATTCGGTGATCTCGCCCGAGGGCTGCGCGAGCATCCTCTGGAAGAGTGCCGAAAACGCCGAGATCGCGGCGGAAGCGATGGGCATCACCGCGAACCGGCTCCGCGGGCTCGGCCTCGTCGACGACGTGATCGCCGAGCCGCTCGGCGGCGCGCACCGCGATCCGCAGGCGACGGCGGACGCGGTCAAGGCCGCGATCCTCGGCAAGCTCACCGAGCTCAAGAAGCTGTCGCCCGACGACTTGCTCGCGCAGCGCCGGCGCCGGCTCGCGAGCTACGGCGTGTTTCGCCAGATGTAGAGCCGGCGGCTGCCGAGCGCGGTTCGCGCGTGTCTTGGCTCGATCCCAGTGTCGTTGACGATTCGCCGGCCGATCCGGTCGTCGCGCGCGTGCGTGCGGCGTTCGAGCGTTGGCCGCCGCCCGCGGACGGCGCGCGCGTCGTCGCCGCGTTCAGCGGCGGCGTCGATTCGACGCGTGCTGCTCGCCGCGCTCGCTCGCCTCGAGCTGCGTGCGCCGCTGCGCGCCGCGCACGTCGATCACGGGCTGCATTCCGACTCGCGCGCTTTGGAGCGCGCACTGCGAGGCGACGGCTCGCGCTCTCGGCGTCGAGCTCGTCACGGTTCGCGTCGACGTCGAGCGGCGCGCTCGCTCGGGGCTCGAGGCCGCCGCGCGCGACGGCCCGCTATGCGGCGCTCGCGGATCTCTTGTCCCCGGGCGACGTGCTGCTCACGGCGCATCACGCCGACGACCAGCTCGAGACGGTGCTGCTGCGGATGGTGCGAGGCTCCGGCGTGCGCGGCCTGCGCGCGATCCAAGAACGAATGCCGTTCGGCCGCGGTTGGCTCGCGCGCCCGCTGCTCGGTTGCAGCCGTGCCGAGATTCTCGCGCAGGCTCGCGCGTGGAATCTCCGTTGGCTCGAGGACCCCGCGAACCGAAGCCTCGAGCACGACCGCAATTTTCTGCGCGCCGCCGTCGTGCCGCGGCTCGTGGAGCGCTGGCCGGCCGCAGCGCGCAGCGCTCAGCGCCTCGCCGAGCAAATGGCGGATGCGGAAAGTGTCCTCACCGAGGTCGCGGTGGGCGATGCGGCGGCCGTCGCCGATCCGAGCCGGGTGCCGCGCGCGGCGCTCGAGCCGCTCGATCCCGCGCGTCAGCGCAACCTGCTGCGCCACTTGCTGCGGCGGGCGGGCTTCGAGCCGCCGAGCGCGCAGAAGATCGAGGAGTTGCGCGCCGCGTTGCTCGGCGTGCGGCGCGACGCACAGCCGCGGATTCGTTGGGCCGGCGTCGACGCGCGCGTGTTCCACGGCCGCCTCTATTTGATGCAGGCTCTGCCGGCCGCGTCGGCGCGCGGTTTCGCGGCCCGACTCGACAAGGTCGACGGTTGGATCGGTCCCGAGGGCGAGCTCAAGTTCGAGCCGCTCGGCGCGGGGCCCGGTCTGCCCGAGTCCTGGCTCGACGACGGGCTCACGCTGCGCTTCCGCGGCGGCGGCGAAGTCTTCAAGCCGCTGGCGCGAGCCCACAACCGCTCGCTCAAGCACTGGCTCCAAGAAGCGGCGATCGTCCCATGGATGCGCGCGCGCATTCCGCTTTTGTACCGACACGACGACCTCGTCGCCGTCGGCGACCTCTGGGTGGCGGACGGGACGCGTGCTGCGGGCGACGAGCCGCGCTGGGGCGTCGTCTGGTCGAACCACCCCCGCTCACCTAGCAGACTCGGGTCGGGCGCGCGCGGAACTGGCGAGCGCGGGCCGCTTTTGGTACTTTGCGGTTCCGTCCGGATGCAACCAGCACCTAACTTCGAGCGCCAGGTCGTGGCTCCCAGTGGGAGCGCCGCTTGGCCCTCCCGGTTTTGACATGACGCGATTCATCTTCATCACGGGCGGGGTCGTCTCCTCGCTCGGCAAGGGCATTACCTCGGCCAGCCTCGGCGCGATCCTCGAGGCCCGCGGGCTCAAGGTCCGGTTGATGAAGCTCGATCCGTACATCAACGTCGACCCGGGCACGATGAGCCCGTTCCAGCACGGCGAGGTCTACGTCACCGACGACGGCACCGAGACCGACCTCGACCTCGGCCACTACGAGCGCTTCGTGCGCACGCGCACGAGCCGCACGAGCAACTTCACGACCGGCAAGATCTACTCGCACGTGATCGCGAAAGAGCGGCGCGGCGAATATCTCGGCGCGACCGTGCAGGTGATCCCGCACATCACGGACGAGATCAAGCGCTCCGTGTTCCAGGGCGCGGCCGGCGCCGACGTCTGCATGGTCGAGATCGGCGGCACGGTCGGCGACATCGAGTCGCTGCCGTTCCTCGAGGCGATCCGCCAGATGGGCGTCGAGCTCGGCCGCGACCGCGCGCTCTACATCCACCTCACGCTCGTGCCGTTCATCTCGGTGGCCTCCGAGATCAAGACGAAGCCGACGCAGCACTCCGTCAAGGAGCTGCGCTCGATCGGAATCCAGCCCGACGTGCTCGTTTGCCGCTCGCAGCATTTCTTGCCGCGCGAGCAGCGCGCGAAGATCGCGCTGTTCACGAACGTCGAGGAGCGCGCGGTGATCTCGGCGATCGACGTCGACGACATCTACAAGATCCCACAGCTCCTGAACGAGCAGGGGCTCGACAACATCGTCGTCGACAAGCTCAGGCTCGAGGTGCCGCCCGCCGACCTGTCCGAGTGGAAGGCCGTCGTCGACGCGAAGGCTACGCCCGAGGCCGAGGTTCGGGTCGCGATGGTCGGCAAGTACATCGACCTCAAAGATGCGTACATGTCTTTGAACGAGGCGCTGCGGCACGCCGGCATCCAGACTCGCACACGCGTGAACATCGACTACATCGAGTCGGAAAGCCTCCAAACCGAGGGCACCGGCTGTCTCCAGGAAGTGGACGCGATCCTCGTGCCCGGCGGTTTCGGCGAGCGCGGCATCGAGGGCAAGATCGCGGCCGTGAAGTTCGCGCGCGAGAAGAAGGTGCCGTATCTCGGCATTTGTCTCGGCCTTCAAGTCGCGATCATCGAGTACGCGCGCCACGTCGTCGGGCTCGCCGGCGCGCATTCGACTGAGCTCAACCCCCAGACGCCGCATCCCGTGATCGCGCTGATCACCGAGTGGCAGGATCAAGACGGCAGCGTGCAAGCCCGCACGACGACCTCCGACCTCGGCGGCACGATGCGCTTGGGCGCGCAGACTTGCTTCGTCAAGGACGGCACGCTCGCGAAGGAGATCTACGGCAAGAACGAGATCTCCGAGCGCCACCGCCACCGCTTCGAGTTCAACAACCGCTACTTGCAGCAGATTTCGGACGCGGGCCTCGTGTTCTCGGGCTTCTCACGGGACGGCCTCGCGGAGCTCATCGAGCTGCCGAGCCATCCGTGGTTCTTCGGGACGCAGTTCCACCCCGAGTTCACGTCGAATCCGCGCGACGGCCATCCGCTGTTCACGAGCTTCATCAACGCCGCGCGCGAGTGCCAAGGCCTCAAGCTGCCACGGGCCGCGAGCGCATGAAATGGGGACATTCCGCATTTCGCCGGCGCGACGGCCGATCGGTAGGACACGTCTCGTGCGAAATGCGGAATGTCCCCATTTCGGGCTTGGAGTAGAAGGATGAGCAAAATCAAGGACGTAAGCGGCCTCGAGATACTGGATTCGCGCGGCAATCCGACGGTCGAGGCCGAGGTCGTGCTCGCGAGCGGCGCTCGCGGCCGCGCGGCCGTCCCGTCCGGCGCGTCGACGGGCTCGCGCGAGGCGCACGAGCTGCGCGACGGCGACAAGAAGCGCTATCTCGGCAAGGGCGTCTTGAAGGCCGTCGCGAACGTCAATGGCGAGCTCCGCAAGGCCGTGACGGGCCTCGACGCGGCCGATCAGGAGAAGCTCGACCGCAAGATGATCGACCTCGACGGCACGAGCAACAAAGCGCGGCTCGGCGCGAACGCGATCCTCGCCGTGTCGCTCGCGGCTGCGAAGGCGCACGCGGCCGACGCGGGCCTGGCGCTCTACGAGTCGCTCGGCCGGCGGCAAGAAGGACCTCACGATGCCGTTGCCGATGATGAACATCATCAACGGCGGCGCGCACGCCGACAACAGCGTCGACATCCAGGAGTTCATGATCCTGCCGGTCGGTGCGCCGACCTTCGCGGAATGTCTGCGCTACGGCGTCGAGGTGTTCCACGCGCTCAAGGCCGTGCTCAAGGCGAAAGGGTTGAACACCGCCGTCGGCGACGAGGGCGGCTTCGCGCCGGATCTCGGCTCGAACGAGGAGGCGCTGCAGACGATCGAGGAGGCGGTCGAGAAGGCCGGCTACACGCTCGGCCGCGAGATCTATCTCGGCCTCGACGTCGCGAGCACCGAGTTCTTTGCGAACGGCAAGTACGCGCTCGAATCCGAGGACCGCACGTTCACCTCGGCCGAGTTCGCGGGCTACCTCGAGGACCTCGTCGCGCGCTATCCGATCGTCTCGGTCGAGGACGGCATGGCCGAGAGCGACTGGGACGGCTGGGGCATCCTGAGCGGCGCGCTGCGCGACAAGATCCAGCTCGTCGGCGACGACCTGTTCGTCACGAACACCGAGATCCTGGCGGAAGGCATCGAGAAGAAGATCGCGAACAGCATCCTGATCAAGCCGAACCAGATCGGCACGCTTGACCGAGACCCTCGCCGCGATCGAGATGGCGACGAAGGCGGGTTACTCGGCCGTCGTCTCGCATCGCTCGGGCGAGACCGAGGACGCGACGATCGCCGACATCGCGGTCGCGACCGGCGCGACGCAGATCAAGACGGGTTCGCTGTGTCGGTCGGACCGGCTCGCGAAGTACAATCAGCTGCTTCGAATCGAACGAGCGCTCGGCGCGCGCGCGAAATTCGACGGCGCACGCGCGTTCCCCGTGTCGCTGTAAGACGGCTACGGCGCGAGTGGGGGACCGAGTCTCGACAGCGGCCGAGCCGCGCCCGCGGAGGGGCGAATGCGAATCCTGATCGTGGCGCTCGCCGGGACGCTGCTGCTGCTACAGGCGCGGCTCTGGCTGACCGACGGCGGCCTGCGCGAGGTCTGGCGTCTGCGCGCCGAGGTCGCCCGCCGCACGGAGGAGAACGCGCGGCTCGCCGCACGCAACGCCGCGCTCGCGGGCGAGGTCCAGGACCTGAAGCAGGGCGTCGCGGCGGCCGAGGAGCGCGCGCGCACCGAGCTCGGCATGATCCAGGCCGGCGAGACGTTCTATCAGATCACGCCGGCGCCCGCGAAGCGCGAGGGCCGCTAGCGCGCTCGACGACCGCGTCCCTTCAGCAGCAGTGCGGATCCTCCTTTCCAACGACGACGGCTATCTCGCGACCGGCTTGCGGACGCTCGCGGAGCATCTCGCCGATCTCGCGAAGATCACGATCGTCGCGCCGGACCGCAACCGCAGCGGCGCGAGCAACTCGCTCACGCTCGAGTCGCCGCTGCGCGTCGAGCAGCGCGGAGGACGAACGTCTACTACGTGAACGGCACGCCGACGGACTGCGTGCACATCGCGATCACGGGGCTGCTCGAGCAGCCGCCCGACATGTTGATCTCGGGCATCAACCACGGCGCGAACCTCGGCGACGACGTGCTGTACTCCGGCACCGTCGCGGCCGCGATGGAGGGCCGTTTCCTCGGCATCCCGGCGATCGCGGTGTCGCTCGTGCTCGCCGACGGCGGCCACTTCCGAGCCGCCGCCGAGCTCGTGCGCCGCCTCGTCGAGCGCAATCTCGTCGATCCGCTGCCCGCCGATACGATCTTGAACGTCAACGTGCCGGACCTGCCGCGCGCCGACGTCAAGGGCATCCGGACGACGCGGCTCGGCTTCCGCCACAAATCGGAGCCGGTCGTGAAGGAGCTCGATCCGAAGGGCAAGCCGATCTACTGGATCGGACCCGCGGGCGCGGGGCAGGACGTCGGCCCCGGCACCGACTTCCATGCGCTCGCGGAAAGCTGCGTGTCGGTCACGCCGCTCAAGGTCGACCTCACCGCTCACGCGGCGCTCGGCTCTCTCGAGAGCTGGCTCGGCCGCTTCCGATGACCGAGCAAACGCGCAACGGGATCGGCATGACGTCGGCGCGCACGCGCGAGCGTCTGATCGAGCGCCTCAAGGCCGAAGGCGTGCGCGACGTCGCGGTGCTCGAGCGAATTCGCTCGGTGCCGCGGCACCTGTTCGTCGACGAAGCGCTCGCGAGCCGCGCGTACGAGGACACGCCGCTGCCGATCGGCTTCTCGCAGACGATCTCGCAGCCCCTGGTCGTCGCGTTGATGACCGAGGCGCTGATCGCGGGGTCCGAAGGCAAGAAGATTCCGAAGGTGCTCGAGATCGGCACGGGCTGCGGCTATCAGACCGCCGTGCTCGCGCCGTTCGTGCAACATATCTATAGCGTCGAGCGCATCCAACCGCTCGTGCAGCGCGCGCGCGCGAAGCTCGCGGAGCTCAAGGTCGGCAACGTGAGCCTGCGGCACGCCGACGGGTGGCTCGGTTGGAAGAGCCAGGCGCCGTTCCAAGGCATCCTGGTCGCCGCCGCGCCGGAGAGAATTCCGCCCGAGCTCGTCGAGCAGCTCGACGACGGCGGCCGAATGATCATCCCGATCGGCGCTCAGCTCGGCGCGGGCGGTCCGACGCAGAAGCTCCTGCGCGTGACGCGAAACGGATCGCAGATCGAGCACGAGGAGCTGCTACCGGTAAACTTCGTGCCGATGGTCGCGGGGACGGAGCTCTGACGTGCGCCGCGCGCGCGGCGCCCGGCGCCTCGCAGCCTTTGCGGCGCCGCGGGTCTGCGCTCTCCTCGCGGCGCTCGCGCTCGGCTTCAGCGCCTGCACGAGCGCGCCGCCTTACGAGCAGCGCGTGCACGTCGTGCGCGCGGGCGAAACGCTGTTCTCGATTGCTTGGGCTAACGGCGTCGATCAGCGCGACCTCGCGCGTTGGAACGGCATCAAGAATCCGGACTTGATCCGCGTGGGCCAGCGCCTGCGGCTATCGCCGCCGATAAGGGTATGACGACGCGGCCTAGCGGCTCGAAGTCCGCTTCCGCGCCGGCGACACGCGGGAGCACGGCCGACTCGACGCGCGGCGGCGCGCCCGCTGCGGACGGTGGCCCATCATCGTCCAAGTCGAGCAGCGTGAGCCCGCCCGCGGAGCCTCCGCTACCGAACCTTGCCGCCGCCGCAATGGACGTGGCCCGCCGACGGCGCCGTCGTCACGCGCTTCGGCTCGCACGACGGGATCGCGACCGGCGTCGGCATCGGCGGGCATGCGGGCGACGCCGTTCACGCCGCGGCCGCGGGCCGCGTGGTGTACGCGGGCAGCGGCCTCGTCGGCTACGGCCAGCTCGTGATCATCAAGCACAACGAGACTTACCTCACGGCGTACGGCTACAACAGCGAGCTGCTCGTGATGCAGGGGCAGGACGTCGCGCGCGGGCAGCGGATCGCATCGATGGGGCTCGGCCCGGAGCGCCAGCCGCGGCTGCACTTCGAGATCCGACGCAACGGCATGCCGGTCGATCCGCTCCAATTCTTCCCCGGACGTTAATCTCGCCCGAGCCGGTGCCGGTCGATCGCGCCTGTCGAGGCACCGAAATGATTCGAGCGCTTCCGCGGAAGCGCGCACCGGAATGGTGCGAAATCCCTCCGCGGAGGGGCTCTTATCCCAAGCTAAGCGGCAACCGTTTCGACTTTGGCCGGCAGTTTGCTGAGCCTCAGGATCCGCATGTCGACCTTTGTGCTGGCGTTGTCGATGTCGATCCCCACCAGATTTCCGTTGGCGTCGTAGTCGAGGACGACACCTTCGGATACTTCCCCGCTGTCGACGCTCGCGTGGTCTGCAAGCTCGATGTAGAGCGAGTCTGTGTCGGGGAAATAATCGAGCTTCATGGACGGAACCCGCGATCGGGGAAAGCATTGTGAACGGTCACCTTATCCGCAAGCGTAACCACCCTCAAGTATCGGCCGCCGAGCTCCGGAAACGCAGCCCAGAACCGATACCGATTGCGCTCTTGCGGCTCGCTGCGAACCGAGTTCTGCAGCACGTGGGCACACCATTCCTTTCTCAAATGCGGGCGGCGGCGAAGGACGACCGTCTCGAAATAAGGAGTGAAGCGAGTCTCGTGCACGCACTCAGCGTGGCGACGGGTCGGCGCTGACTCACGCGCCAAATCGCCGGCCTTTGCTCGGAAACGGCAGCGACCGCGCCCAGGCAGTGCGAATGGGCGCTTGCCGACGAGCGCGTGCGCGATACGCCGTGCACGGTCCGCGCACCAGGGTCAGCTGCGAAATCCCTCCGCGGAGGCGATTCGACGCTTCCGCGGAGGCGCCTCCGGCGGCCACCTCGCGACCACTCGATCGATCCGGCTCCGCCGGCGGGTTGAACAATGCGGCGACGACTCGTCGCCGCTCGTGCACGAGCACGTTGTACGTGCGGCACGCGGCCGGCGTGCTCATGATCTCGAGCCCGACGCGGCGCGCCGCGAGCGCGCCCATGAGGTCCTCTTCCGGCCAGACGAGTGTCGGGCCGGTGCCGAGCAACAGGATCTCAGGCTCGAGCGCGAGCGCAGGCTCCAGGTCCGCGATCGTGACGCCGGCAGGTGCGGCGACGCGCCAGCCCTCGATCAGATGCTCGGGCGCGACGATCAGATGCCCGTGCAGCCAGCGCTCGCCGATCCGGACCCGACCCGGCTCGTACGAGTGAATCAAATTCGCGGCGGCGGCGTCTCGAGTCAGCTGCACGGTGTTAGCGGATTGGCAAAGAAGATGATTATACGGCGCGGCGCTCGGCGGCCGTCGCCGAGCGCGCGTGCCGTTGGGGCGGCGAGGCGACATGTTACGACCGACGGGACGAACGGCGCGCCGAGGCGCGCCGTGCTAACATTTGCGCCCGCTATCTCAGCCCGAAGCCCATGGAACCGAATCAGATCGGCCCCGCGATCACCGCGCTCAAGGAGCGCAGCCTTGCTCTGCGGAGGTACCTTTGACTTCGACGCGAAGCGCGAACGTCTCGAAGAGGTCAACCGCGAGCTCGAGGATCCGAACTGTCTGGTCGGACTCGGAGCGCGCGCAAAACTTGGGCCGCGAGCGCGCCGAGCTCGAGACCGTCGTCGGCACGCTGAGCCGCATCGACAAGTCGCTCGGCGAGGCCGAGGAGCTGCACGAGCTCGCGAGCGATGAAGACGACTCGGCGCTGCTCGCCGATCTGATCGGTCAAGTCGACGGCGTCGCGGCGGAGGTCGCGAGGCTCGAGTTCCGGCGCATGTTCTCGGGCAAGATGGACGCGCACAACGCGTTCATCGACATCCAGGCCGGCTCCGGCGGCACCGAGGCTCAGGACTGGGCCGCGATGTTGTTCCGCATGTATCTGCGCTGGGGCGAGAAGCACGGCTTTGCGGTCGACGTGCTCGACGAGTCGCCGGGCGAGGTCGCGGGCATCAAGAGCGCGTCGCTGCATTTTCGCGGCGAGTACGCGTTCGGCTGGCTCCGCACGGAGACCGGCGTGCACCGGCTCGTTCGCAAGTCGCCGTTCGACTCGGGCCACCGCCGGCATACGTCGTTCGCGGCCGTGTTCGTCGCGCCCGAGATCGAGGACGACATCGAGATCGAGCTGAATCCCGCCGACCTGCGCGTCGACGTGTTCCGCTCGAGCGGCGCCGGGCGGCCAGCACGTGAACAAGACCGAGTCGGCGATCCGCATCACGCACATTCCGACCGGCATCGTCGTGCAATGCCAGAACGAGCGCTCGCAGCACAAGAACCGTGCGACCGCGATGAATCAGATGCGCGCGAAGCTCTACGAGCTCGAGGAGCAGAAGCGCAAGGAGCAGGCGCAGCTCGTCGAGGATAGCAAGGCCGACATCGGTTGGGGCAGCCAGATCCGGTCCTACGTGCTCGATCAGTCGCGCGTGAAGGATCTGCGCACGAATCTCGAGAGCGGCAGGCCGCAGAACGTGCTCGACGGCGACCTCGACGACTTCCTCCAAGAAAGCTTGAAGCAAGGCTTGTAGAGACAGCGGTATGACGGACAACGACGGAGAGAATCGGCTGATCGCGGAGCGGCGCGCGAAGCTCGCGAGGTTGCGCGACGGTGGCATCGCGTTCCCGAACGACTTCAAGCGCTCGGAGCTCGCGGGCGAGCTCGCGGCCGCGTATCGGTCGCGCGTCCGCCGAGTCTCTAGCCGCGAGCCCGAGCACCGTCGCCGTCGCCGGGCGCCTGATGGTGAAGCGCGTGATGGGCGGCAGCAGCTTCGTGAAGATTCAGGACCGCTCGGGCCAGATCCAGCTGCTCGTGCGCCGCGACCGCCTCGGCGAGGCGCTCTACGCCGAGTTCAAGAAGTGGGACGTCGGCGACATCGTCGGCGCGAGCGGCGAGCTCATCAAGACGAAGACCGGCGAGCTCTCGATCGACGTCGCGACCTTAAGGCTGCTCGTGAAGTCGCTGCGTCCGCTGCCCGAGAAGTGGCACGGAATCGCGGATCAGGAGCTCAAGCTCCGCCAGCGTTACGTCGATTTGATCATGAGCGAGGAAGCGCGCGAGGTATTCCGTAAGCGCAGCGCGCTACTGCGCTTCGTCCGCGGCTTCCTGGACGCGCTCGACTTCACCGAGGTCGAGACGCCGATGATGCAGCCGATCCCGGGCGGCGCGGCGGCGCGGCCGTTCGTGACCCACCACAACGCGCTCGACGCGACGCTGTACTTGCGAATCGCGCCGGAGCTGTACTTGAAGCGCCTGCTCGTCGGCGGGTTCGAGCGCGTTTACGAGCTCGGCCGCGTGTTCCGCAACGAGGGCCTGTCGACGCGCCATAACCCCGAGTTCACGATGCTCGAGCTCTACCAGGCGTATGCGACGCAGCGCGACATCATGGCGCTTACCGAGAACCTGGTCCGCAACGCTGCGCTGGCGCTGGTCGGCGACACGGCGTTCGAGTACCAGGGCGAGCGGGTCGATCTCGGCCCGCGGTTCCCAGAGGTCACGATCGAGGGCGCCGTGCGGGAGGCCAATCCGGAGCTCAAGCCGGAGAACATCCGCGATCGCGCGGTGCTCGCGAGCGTCTGCGCGCAGAAGGGTTTCGAGATCCGGCCCGAATGGGGCCCGGGCAAGCTGCTGTTCGAGCTGTTCGAGCGCACCGTCGAGTCGACGCTGCGCGGGCCGGTCTTCGTCACCCAGTATCCGGCCGAAGTGTCGCCGCTCGCGCGCTGCAACGACGCGGACGCGTTCTTGACGGACCGCTTCGAGCTGTTCGTCGCGGGCCGCGAGCTCGCCAACGGCTTCTCCGAGCTCAACGATCCCGAGGATCAGGCCGCGCGCTTCCGCGCGCAGGCCGACGCGAAGGCGCAGGGCGACGAGGAGGCGATGTTCTACGACGCCGACTACATGCGGGCGCTCGAGTACGGTATGCCGCCCGCCGGCGGCCTCGGCGTCGGTATCGATCGACTCGCGATGCTGCTCACGAACGCCGCGTCGATCCGCGACGTCCTGCTGTTCCCCCAGCTGAAGCCCGAAGGCTGACCGAGGCTACGGTCCCGCCGCCGCGCGGCCGCCGACGGCCGCCCCGTGGCCTGCCGCCATTCGTCGCCAACCTGCACCCCCACCGCGCGCTTCAGCGCGAGGCCCCACTGGCACGGCCGTTGCAGTTTCCCGCTGGGGGCTGCGGTGATGGTGTCGGGCCATGTCCGCAGGGGTTATTGCGGCCCGGCATTCCAAATTTTGGAAAGCGGGATCCAAAAAATGAAATAGTTCTCGGGGGGGCGAGCCAGTGGGGCCGCCAGGGGTGCGAAAAGATGCTGCTTGCCGATACGTCTTTGTCCTGGGCGGCTGCCTTGGATGTCGCCAAGTCCGATCGTGAGCTCTGCGCGGCTCGCCCAATCCTTCGGAGTGCTCCCTGATGGAACCGAGCCAAAGCGTCATCGGCGCGCCGTTTGGCGTCCCCCGGGGGGCCGAGACGGACGTCGACCCGGCCGAGCTGCTGCGGGCCCTGATGGCGGTACGCAACGGGGATTTCTCGGTGCGGCTCGCGAGCGATCGTAGCGGCATCGCGGGCAAGATCGCGGACACCTTCAACGAGATCGTCTCCGCCAAGCAGAGCCTCGCGATGGAGCTCGAGCGCGTCGGCGACGTGGTCGGCAAGAGGGGCCTCACGCGCCATCGCGTCCAGTGCGAGCGCCGATCCGGCGCCTGGGGTGCGATGGAAACCTCGGTGAACGGCCTGATCGACGACCTACTCCAGCCGACCATCGAGGTCACCCAGAGCATCGCGGCGGTCGCAAAGGGCGACCTGTCGCAGACGGTGCCGCTCGAGATCGAGGGCCGGCCGCTCGAAGGCGAGTTCCTGCGCTCCGCGCGGATCGTGAACCGCATGATCGAGCAGATGAACGTGTTCACCTCCGAGGTCACGCGCGTCGCGCGCGAGGTCGGCTCGGAAGGCATGCTCGGCGGCCAGGCCGTCGTGGAGGACGTGTCGGGCGCCTGGCGCACGCTCACGGACTCGGTGAACTCGATGGCCGGCAACCTCACGGCCCAGGTCCGCAACATTGCGGAGGTCACGATCGCGGTCGCGAACGGCGACCTGTCGCGCAAGATCACGGTCGACGTGCGCGGCGAGATCCTGCAGTTGAAGGAGGCCATCAACACGATGGTCGACCAGCTGCGGTCGTTCGCGTCGGAGGTCACGCGCGTCGCGCGCGAGGTGGGCACGGAGGGCAAGCTCGGCGGCCAGGCGATCGTGCCGGGCGTCGCGGGCACGTGGAAGGACCTCACCGACAACGTGAACGTCATGGCCGCGAACCTCACGAGCCAGGTGCGCGGTATCGCCGAGGTCGCGACCGCGATCGCGCGCGGCGACCTGTCGCGCAAGATCACGGTCGACGTCAAAGGCGAGATCCTCGAGCTCAAGAACACGATCAACACGATGGTCGACCAGCTGAACTCCTTCGCGTCGGAGGTCACGCGCGTCGCGCGCGAGGTCGGCACGGAAGGCAAGCTCGGCGGCCAGGCGATCGTGCCGGGCGTCGCGGGCACGTGGAAGAACCTGACCGACAACGTGAACTCGATGGCCGGCAACCTCACGGCCCAAGTCCGCAACATCGCCGAGGTCGCGACCGCCGTCGCGCGCGGCGACCTGTCGTCGAAGATCACGGTCGACGTGAAGGGCGAGATCTCCGAGCTCAAGAACACGCTCAACACGATGGTCGACCAGCTGAACTCGTTCGCGTCCGAGGTTACGCGCGTCGCGCGCGAGGTCGGCACGGAAGGGCAGCTCGGCGGCCAGGCGATCGTGCCGGGCGTCGACGGCACGTGGAAGGACCTCACGGACAACGTGAACGTCATGGCCGAGAACCTCACGACGCAGGTCCGCAACATCGCGGAGGTGACGACGGCCATCGCGCGCGGCGACCTGTCGCGCAAGATCACCGTCGACGTCAAAGGCGAGATCCTCGACCTCAAGAACACGATCAACACCGTCGTCGTTCAGCTGAACTCGTTCGCGTCGGAAGTCACGCGCGTCGCGCGCGAGGTCGGCACGGAAGGCGAGCTCGGCGGCCAGGCGATCGTGCCCGACGTGGCGGGCACGTGGAAGGATCTCACCGACAACGTGAACGTCATGGCCGCGAACCTCACGAGCCAGGTTCGCGGCATCGTCAAGGTCGTGACCGCGGTCGCGAACGGGGACCTCGCGCAGAAGCTCACTTTCGAAGCGAAGGGCGAGGTCGCGGCGCTCGCGGACACGATCAACGGCATGACCGACACGCTCGCGACGTTCGCGGCCCAAGTCACGACCGTCGCGCGCGAGGTCGGCGTCGAAGGCCGGCTCGGCGGCCAGGCGAACGTGCCCGGCGCCGCCGGCACGTGGAAGGACCTCACCGCGAACGTGAATCTGCTCGCAGCGAACCTCACGACGCAGGTGCGCGCGATCGCAGACGTCGCGACCGCGGTGACCAAGGGCGACCTCACTCGCTACATCCAGGTCGACGCAAAGGGCGAGGTCGCCGACCTCAAGAACTACTTGAACGCGATGATCGGCAACCTGCGCGAGACGACGGATCGCAACACCGACCAGGACTGGCTGAAGACGAACCTCGCGAAGTTCGGCCGCATGCTGCAAGGCCAACGCGACCTCGCGACCGTCGCACAGATGCTGCTGTCGGAGCTCGCGCCGCTCGTCGCGGCGCACCAGGGCGTTTTCTACGTGATGAGCGACACGGGCCGCGGCCCGCGCCTCAAACAGCTCGCGGCGTACGCCGACTCCGGCAGCAGCGACGACCCGCGCGAGTACGCGTTCAACGAAGGTCTGATCGGGCAGTGCGCGCACGAGCGTCGCCGGATCGTCCTCCAGGACTTGCCGCCGCGCTCGATGCGGGTGGCGTCCGGTCTCGTCGACATCGAGCCGAAGACCGTCATCGTGCTGCCGGTGCTGTTCGAAGGTGCCGTCAAGGCGGTCATCGAGCTCGCGAGCCTGCGCGAGTTCACGGCTCAGCACATTGCGTTGCTCGAGCAGCTCACCGACATCGTCGGCATCGTGCTCAACAACATCGAAGTCACGATGCGCACGGAGCTGCTGCTCGAGCAGACGCAGCAGTTGGCTCTCGAGCAACAGACGCAGCAAAGGGAGCTCCAGAAGACGAACGAGGAGCTCGCGCAGAAGGCGCAGCTGCTCGCCGCACAGAATGCGGAGGTCGAGCGCAAGAACGCCGAGATCGAGCTCGCTCGGCGAGCGGTCGAGGAGAAGGCCGCCGAGCTCGCGCTCACGTCCCGGTACAAGTCCGAGTTCCTCGCGAACATGTCGCACGAGCTGCGCACGCCGCTCAACAGCATTCTCGTGCTCGGCGAGCAGCTGGCCGACAACGTCGACAAGAACCTCACGTCCCGTCAAGTCGAGTTCGCGAGAACGATCCATGGCGCCGGCACGGACCTGCTGAACCTGATCAACGACATCCTCGACATGGAGAAGATCGGGTCCGGCACGGTCACCGTCCAAACCGAGAGCCTGCCGTTCGCCGACCTGGACGACGCGGTGCAGCGCAGCTTCCGGCACGAGACGGAGGCCGGCGAGCTCACCTTCACGATCGACTTCACGGCGGAGTTGCCTGAAGTCATGACGACCGATCCGAAGCGCTTGCTCCAGGTGCTCAAGAACTTGCTCTCCAATGCGTTCAAGTTCACGGATCGCGGCGGGGTGGCGCTGCGCGTCGACGTCGCGGAGGATGGTTGGACGCCGGGGCAGGCCGTGCTCGACAGCGCGCCGACCGTGATCGCCTTCGCCGTGAGCGACACCGGCATCGGCATCCCGCTCGACAAGCAGAGGATCGTGTTCGAGCCGTTCCAACAGGCCGACGCCGGAACGGCGCGCAAGCATGGCGGCACGGGCCTTGGCCTCGCGATCAGCCGCGAGCTCGCGCAACTGCTCGGCGGCGAGATCCGGCTCCAGAGCATCTCGGGACAGGGCAGCACGTTTACGCTCTACTTGCCGCTCACTTACGCGGGCGCCGCCGTGCTGCCCGAGCTCGAGCAGCGTGATGCGGCGCGGCCGGCGCTCAAGCTGGCCGCTACGTCGACGGCGATGCCGAGGGCGCAGACGATTCCCGACGATCGCGCCGATCTCGCGGCTTCGGACCGAGTGATGCTGATCGCGGAGGACGACCTCGATTTCGCGCAGATCTTGCTCGGCATCGTGCGCGCGCGCGGCTTCAAGGGCCTCGTCGCGACACGCGGCTCGGACGCGTTGATGCTCGCGCGCAAGCACCGGCCGCACGCGGTCTGCCTCGACATCGGGTTGCCGGACATGCTCGGCTGGTCCGTGCTCGGGCAGCTCAAGCAGGATCCGCTCACGCGCCACGCGCCCGTCCAGATACTCACGGGCGACGACGATCCGCTGCCGGCATTGTCGCGCGGTGCATTCGCCTACCTCACGAAGCCGCTCGCCGCGAATTTGCTGGAGCGTGCTTTCGACGAGGTCCGCGAGTTCATCGACCGGCCGAGGCACCGGTTGTTGGTGATCGAGCCGGAGCCGAGTGGCCCCCTTGCGGCCCTCGTCGGCGGTGACGACGTGGAGCTCACGACTGCGACGACCGGCGCCGATGCGCTGCCATTGCTCGCGGCGCAGTCTTACGACTGCATCGTCGTGACGTTGGACCTTCTCGACATGACGGCGCTCGAGCTCATCGACCGCGCTCGCGCATCGCTGCCGGCCGGCGCCGCGGCGTTCGTCGTCTATTCCGAGCGCCCGCTGGATGAGGCGGAGCGGGACGAGCTGAGGCGCGCGGCAAGCAACGGCGTCGTGACGCTCGCGCAATCGAGGGAGAGGTTGCTCGACGAGGCGTCGCTATTCCTGCATCGCGACGTGTCGCGGCTTCCGGAAGCGAAGCTCAAGATGCTGCTCTCGCTGCAGGAGAGCGACGCGGTTCTCGCCGAGAAGAAGATCCTCGTCGTCGACGACGACGTGCGGAACATCTTCGCGTTGTCGAGCGTGCTCGAGCGCTATCGGATCAAGGTCGTGACCGCGAGCACGGGTCTCGACGCGATTCGCCTGGTCGAGCAGACGCCGGACCTGTCGCTCGTGCTGCTCGACATCATGATGCCGGAAATGGACGGCTACGAGACGATGCGCCGCATCCGCGGCAATCCGCGCTTCCAGATGCTCCCGATCATCACGTTGACGGCGAAGGCCATGAAAGGAGACCGCGAGAAGTGCCTCGAGGCCGGCGCCTCCGACTACATCGCGAAGCCGGTCGACAGCGATCAGTTGCTGTCGCTGCTGCGCGTTTGGCTACGGCGCTGACCGATGCCCGCCGTGAGGGAAAAAGCCAATATCCTGCTCGTCGACGACCTGCCGGCGCGGCTTTTGACCTACGAGGCGATTCTCGGCACCCTCGACCAGAACCTCGTGCGCGCGCAGTCGGGCGACGAGGCGCTCGCGAAGCTGCTCGAGATGGAGGTCGCGACGATCCTGCTCGACGTGAGCATGCCGGGGATGGACGGTTTCGAGACGGCCGCGCTGATCCGAGGCCACCCGCGCTCCGCCCAGACGCCGATCATCTTCGTGACGGGCGTGCACCTCACCGAGATCGACCGGCTCCGCGGCTACGAGATGGGAGCCGTCGACTACGTCTCGGTGCCGGTGATCCCCGAGATCCTGCGAGGCAAGGTCCAAGTGCTCGTGCAGCTGTACCTGCAGCGCCGCGAGCTCACGCGCCTCAACGAGACGATGGCCGCCGCCAACGTCGAGCTCGCGGCCGCCCACGCCGCACTGAAGACCGAGAACACGCGCGAGCTCCATCAGTTGAACCGCACGCTCGAGCGGGCGAACGAACAGCTACTTGCCGAGATCGCCGAGCGCAAGCGTACGCACACGCTTCTCCAGGAGGAGATCAAGCGCAAGGACGACTTCCTCGCGATCCTGGCGCACGAGCTGCGCAACCCGCTGTCGGCGATGCACAACGGGGTGCAGCTGATGCACACGGCGAACCTGTCGGCCGAGCGCATGACGTGGGTGCGAGACCTGCTGGATCGGCAGATCACGCATCTCACGAGGCTCATCGACGACTTGCTCGACGTGCGCAGGATCACGAGCGGCCGAATCCAGCTCAAGCGAGAGACGCTCGACCTCGAGGCCGTGATCCATCAATCCGTCGAGGCGGTCCGGCCGCTCATCGATTCGCGGCGGCACACGCTCGTCGTCCACGAGCCGAAGGAGTCGTTCGGCGTCGAGGCGGATCCCGTACGGCTGAGTCAAGTGTTCGTGAACCTGTTGACGAATGCCGCGAAGTACACGCCCGAGTGCGGCCGTATCGAGCTCGCGCTCGAGCGCGACGCGCTGGATCCGTTCTGGGCGTGCGTGCACGTGAGCGACACGGGCGCGGGCATCGCGCCCGAGCTGATCGAGCACGTGTTCGAGCTGTTCGCGCAAGGAAACACGTCGAAAGCGCGCAACCAGAGCGGCCTCGGCATAGGGCTCTCGCTCGTGCGCGGCCTGGTCGAGATGCATGGCGGCACGGTCTGGGCGAAGAGCGAGGGGCCCGGAAAGGGCAGCGAGTTCACCGTGCGCTTGCCGATCTCGCGCGACGCAGCGGAGCGAGCGAACGCGCCGAGGGTGAGCCCCGACGTTCCTCCGCTGCGCCTGCTGATCGTCGACGATAACGTCGACACGGCGACCGGGCTCGCGGCGCATCTGCGCGAGACCGGCGCGCACGAAGTCCGGCTCGCTCACTGCGGCGAAGTTAGCGTGGCCGCGGCCGAGGAGTTTGCGCCGGACCTCGTGCTGCTCGACATCGGTTTACCGGACATCGACGGCTACGAAGTCGCGCGGCGGCTGCGTGCGCACGCCCGTTTCAAGCACGTGCCGCTCGTTGCGCTCACGGGCTATCACGGCGAGGCCGATCGAGTCCGCGCGAGGCTCGCGGGCTTCGACGAGTATCTCGTGAAGCCCGTGCCGTACCCGATGCTGAACGAGGTGCTCGCGGCTTTCGCGCCGTCGCTTGGGCGTCCCCACGCGCCGTCCGTCGAGGCACCCGAGATATCGTCGCTCGATGCATCCGACGTGCTGCTGTTCCCGGAGCTAAAACCCGAAGGCTAGTTCGCGCGCGCGGTTCCGGCCCGGCTCTAAGACGAGCTCGCCTTCGGCCGCGCTCGGCTAGGTCGTCGGAACCGCGTAAGGCAACGGCAGCTCGAGCAGCTGCGCGCCGTCGACCGCGAGCGCGCCGCGGGCCGCAGCGTGGTCGACGACCGCGAGCAACTCGGAGCCCTGGTCCGCGCGTGCGGCGCGCACCACCTCGCCGACGTTCGCGCCGTCCGGAGTCGCCACGGTGGCGCCCGGAGCGGCCGGGGCCTGCGAGTCGCAGGCGTAGCGGCGCATCCGGCGCTTCACGGAGCCGAGATGATGGACGCGCGCGATCACCTCTTGGCCCGGATAACACCCCTTGTCGAACGAGACCGCGTCGAGCAAATCGAGGTTCAACATCTGCGCGACGAAGTGCTCGACGAGCGGCGCGCCGACCGACGGGAGCCCGTGCCGGATCTCGGCGAGCAGCGCGTCGGACTCGCTCGCCCGAGGCAGCTTCGGCGCGAACGAGTCGACGGCCGCGCGCGGGCCGATCACTTGCCATAGGCTCGGCCCGAGACGAATGCACGCCAGCGGGCCGAGCGTCACGACGCCGTTCACGGGCGTCCCGCTCGGGAGGCCGTGCGCCTCGAGCGACGCGTCGTCCGCGTCGAGCAGCGCGCCGGCGCCGACGTCCGCCGCGACCTCGATCTTCACCGCCGCGCGCACCACGAACATCGCGAGCCGCTTCCCGGTCGCGGCCGCGACATCGGCCGGCGCGACGAGCCACCACCGATCGGTGCGGCGCACGACGCGCACCAATGCGCGCACGCGGCCGCGCGGATCGTGCCAGCCCGCGAGCGGCGCAAGCGCCGCGTCGAGCGCATCGACGGCGCGGCTCAGCTGACCGTTCAAGAAGCTCTGCGCGTCGGCGCCGCGCGCTTCGATGCAGGAGTAGGTCCGGTTGACGCAGTAACGAGGATTCATGGGTCTCGCAGCCCCGGCGAAGGCCGGCAATTTTGTCAATGAGGTCCAAGGATTACGGCGAGTCGTCGTAGTGCGCGCCCCGGTCGAATCTGGCAAACTTTACCCATGCCTGGTGAACGCGAACAAGAGCGGGACACGCGCGGCGACGCGCCGCCAACCGCCGAATCCTACGCCGTCGAGCACCCCGCGAGCCACGATTCGCGGCGCGCGGGGCCGCGTGCGAGCGCCGAGCACCGCCGCGAGATCGGGGGGCCACAAGGGCCGGAGCCCACGCGCTTCGGCGATTGGGAGCGAGCCGGTCGATGCATCGACTTCTAGCCGCGGTTTGAACCCGCGACCGCCCCGACTGGGCAGTTCATTCGAGGAGAGTCACTCACAATGCAAGGCGTTCAGCGGCCCTTGTCGCCGTATTGGATCTATCGGTGGCAGATCACGATGTGGTTGTCGAGCCTGCACCGGCTCACCGGCCTGCTGCTGTCGGCGGGCGCGTTCGCGCTCGCGGTTTGGTTGATGGCGATCGCGGGCGGCCCGCAGAGCTATGCGGCCGTGCAGCAGGCGTTCGGCTCGGGCGCATTCAAGATCTTGCTCGTCGGATGGACGTTCTGCTTCTTCCTGCATCTCGCGAACGGCGTCCGCCACCTCGCGTGGGACGTCGGCGCGGGATTCGACCCGAAGACGATCCGCGCGAGCGGCTGGACGGTGATCATCGTCGCCGTGCTCGCGACCGCGGGTTTCTCTTGGCTCGCGATTCTGTAGAGGTGCCGCAGTGAGTCTCGCTACCCCGCTCAATCGAGTTCTCGGGCTCGGAACCGCGACCGGCGCCGCGGAACACTGGTGGCTGCAGCGGCTCACGGCCGTCGCGCTCGTCGTGCTCGGCATCTGGGCCGCGGTCGAGCTGCTGCTCCTGCCCGACTTTTCTTATCGCAGCGTGTTCGCGTGGGTGCACCGCCCTTATTCGAGCGTGATGCTGATCCTGTTCGTGCTCGCCGTCGGCTATCACTCCTATCTCGGAGTGCAAGTGGTCATCGAGGACTACGTCACGTCGAAAGGGGCGAAGGTCGTGGCCGTGATGGGCTCTGCGCTCGCGCACATCGCTTTGTCGATCGCGGCGATCTTCGCGATCTTGAAGATCGCATTCGGACCGGCGGCATGACGACCAAAGACTATGAGTTCATCGATCACAGCTACGACGTCGTCGTGGTGGGTGCGGGCGGTGCGGGTTTGCGCGCGACGCTTGGACTTGCGGAGCAGGGGCTCTCGACGGCCTGCCTCACGAAGGTGTTCCCGACGCGAAGCCACACGGTCGCGGCGCAGGGCGGCATCAGCGCGGCGCTCGGCAACATGGGCCCCGACGACTGGCGCTGGCACATGTACGACACGGTCAAGGGCTCCGACTGGCTCGGCGACCAGGATGCTATCGAGTACATGTGCAAGGAGGCCGTCGCTTCCGTGATCGAGCTCGAGCACTACGGCGTGCCGTTCTCGCGCACGGACGACGGCAAGATCTATCAGCGACCGTTCGGCGGCATGACGACCGAGTACGGCAAGGGCACCGCGCAGCGCACGTGCGCGGCCGCGGACCGCACGGGCCACGCGATGCTGCATACGCTGTATCAGCAATCGTTGCGCCACTCGGCCGAGTTCTTCGTCGAGTTCTTCGCGCTCGACCTGATCATGGAGAACGGCGCGTGCCGCGGCGTCGTCGCCCTCGAGCTCGCGACGGGCCGGCTGCACCGCTTCCGCGCGCGGATCGTGATCCTCGCGACGGGCGGCTATGGCCGAGCGTACTTCTCGTGCACGTCCGCGCACATCTGCACCGGCGACGGCAACGCCATGGTGTTGCGCGCCGGCTTGCCGCTCGAGGACCTCGAGTTCGTGCAGTTTCATCCGACCGGCATCTACGGCGCGGGCTGCCTGATCACCGAGGGCTCGCGCGGCGAGGGTGGCTATCTGACCAATTCCGAAGGCGAGCGCTTCATGGAGCGCTATGCGCCGAACGCGAAGGATCTCGCGTCGCGCGACGTCGTGAGCCGGTCGATCACGATCGAGATCCGCGAGGGCCGCGGCGTCGGCGCGCACAAGGACCACGTTCACCTGCACCTCGAGCACCTCGGGCGCGAGGTGATCGAGGAGCGGCTGCCCGGCATCACCGAAACCGCCAAGATCTTCGCGGGCGTCGACATCACGAAGGCGCCGATTCCCGTGCTGCCGACCGTGCACTACAACATGGGCGGCATCCCAACGAACTTCCACGGCGAGGCGCTCGCGAAGAGCTCGCGCGGCGAGGAATACGTGGTCGAGGGCTTGATGGCCGTCGGCGAAGCCGCGTGCGTATCGGTGCACGGTGCAAATCGACTCGGCTCGAACTCGTTGATCGACCTCGTCGTGTTCGGGCGCGCTGCCGCGCACCGCTGCGGCGCACTGCTCGAGCGCGGCGCGCGGCCGAAGGCGTTCGCACCGGGCGCGGGCGAGGAGTCTGTCGCGCGTCTCGATAAAGTGCGCAATGCGAAGGGCAAAAGCCCGACTGCGAAGATCAGGCTCGAGATGCAGCGCGTGATGCAGCATCACGCCGCGGTGTTCCGCACGGGCGACTCCTTGCAGGAAGGCATAGACAAGCTCGAGCGCGTGTTCGCGTCGTTTGCCGACGTGAGCGTGGCGGATCGCACCTTGATCTGGAACACCGATCTCGTCGAGACACTCGAGCTCGAGAATCTGCTGCTCCAGGCGATGGGCACGATCAAGTCGGCGGCGAATCGCAAGGAGAGCCGCGGTGCGCAGGCGCGCGAGGACTACCCCGAACGCGACGACGAGCACTGGATGAAGCACACGCTTTGCTGGGTCGATGCGCGCGGCCAAGTGCGCTTCGACTATCGGCCCGTCACGATGACGACGTTGACCGACGACGTGAAGCCGATCCCGCCGAAGGCGCGCACCTATTAGTCGAACGGTTTTTCGAGCGCAAGATCCCTAGGAGCCACGATGGCGCAGTTCACTCTCCCCGCGAATTCCAAGGTCAAGGCCGGCAAGCGCCACGGCGGCGCCGACGGCGCAAAGAACGTCAAGGAATTCGCGATCTACCGGTACGACCCGACGAGCGGCGAAAACCCGCGCGTCGACACGTATTCGGTCGACATGGACCACTGCGCGCCGATGGTTCTCGACGCGCTGATCAAGATCAAGAACGAGATCGATCCGACTCTCACGTTCCGCCGTTCGTGCCGCGAGGGTATCTGCGGCTCGTGCGCGATGAACATCGACGGCAAGAACGCGCTCGCGTGTCTGAAGCCGATCGAGGACGTGAAGGGCGCGGTGAAGATTTATCCTCTTCCTCACCTGCCGGTCGTGAAGGATCTCGTACCGGACCTCACGGAGTTCTACGCGCAATACGCGGCCGTGAAGCCGTGGCTCGAGTCGTACACGCCGGCGCCGCCGGACCGTGAACGGCTGCAATCGAAGGAAGAGCAGGAGAAGATTAACACGCCGTCGGCGTGCATTCTTTGCGCTTGCTGCTCGACGTCTTGCCCGAGCTACTGGTGGAACTCCGACCGCTTCCTCGGTCCCGCCGCGTTGCTCCAGGCCTATCGCTGGATCGTCGACAGCCGAGACGAGACGACCGGGGAGCGGCTCGATCAGCTCGAGGACGCGTTCCGGCTCTATCGCTGTCACACGATCTTGAACTGCACGCAGGCGTGCCCGAAGGACCTGAATCCGGGCAAGGCGATCGCCGAGATCAAGAAGATGATCGCCGAGCGCAGGCTCTGACGCTTCAATGAGCGCCGAGCGGCGCGCCCGTCCGACGAGCGCCGATCTCGCGCGAGTGCGCTGGCGCTGCCGGCGCGGCCTGCACGAGCTCGACGGAGTGCTCGACTCGTTCGTGCAAGATGCGCTCGCGACGCTCGACGCCGACGATTTCGCGCTCTTCGAGCGGATTCTCGATCTGCCCGACCCCGAGCTCGCCGCCTACCTTGTAGGGCGCAGTGCGCCCCTCGATCCCGACATCGCCCGCCTCATCGAGCGAATCCGCTCGAGTCATCGACCTGCGACCTGAGACATCGCTCATCCTCTGGGTGTGGTGGGCGGCGCTGCACGGCGTCGTGCTGGCGGCGCTCGCTCTGCTCGCGGGGCCTTGGCTGCTGAGGGCCCCGGCCGCGCTGGCGGCTCTTGGGCACTCGATCGCGTTCCGGCCGCGCCGCACACCGCGGCTCGTCTTTTCTGCGGGCCGCGTCGCCGTACCGGAGCTCGAGCTCGAGGATTTCGCGCTCGGCCGGCGCACGCGCCACTGCGGGCTGTGGATCCGGCTCGACTTGCGTGGCCCCGGCCGCGCGCTTGACATACTGTTGCTCCCCGACCAAGTCGACGCTGTTCTCTGGCGGGCGTTGCGGGCCGAGCTCGCTCGGCTCATGCCGGAGCGGGCCACGAGCGGCAATCCGAAGCGACCGGATCTGCGTTAGAATCGGTCTTGCCGGTACTGCCTCACGGAATCTGAGCACGCCCCGAGAACCCGCCCGCAGCGCCGAACTTTTTGGTGTCACATGGGGTCTACCGATAAGCGTTTGACAGAGCCAGTCGCGAGACAACCGGCAGGAAGCGGTGCGTCGGATCTGGCGCTGATCAAAAGGGTACAACAAGGCGACAAGTCGGCCTTCGACTTGTTGGTTATCAAATACCAGCACAAGATCCTGAAACTGATCATGCGGTACGTGCGCGATTCGTCGGAAGCCATGGACGTCGCCCAAGAAGCGTTCCTCAAGGCGTATCGCGCGGCGCCGTCGTTCCGCGGGGACAGCGCTTTCTATACCTGGCTCTATCGAATCGCGATCAACACGGCGAAAAATCACCTCGTCGCCGCGGGGCGCAGGCCCACGCACTACAACCTCGACACGCAGGATCCAGAGCAAGCCGAGGTTCTCACGGACCTGCGCGACCTGGACACGCCCGAGGGTCTCGCGCAGTCGGAGGAGATCCGCGAAGCGGTCAACCGAGCGATTAGTGAGCTGCCCGAGGAGCTGCGCACCGCGATTCTCTTACGCGAGATCGAGGGCATGAGCTACGAGGAGATCGCGCAGACGATGGAGTGCCCCGTCGGCACCGTGCGGTCCCGAATCTTTCGCGCACGCGAGGCGATCGATCGAGAGATCGCGCCCTTACTCTGACTTACCGGCGTCTAAGGACACACTCACTATTCACGGCGGCCCAATGACCGAGCAGATCAGCGACCAGATCTCCGCCTTCATCGACGACGAGCTCTCGGACGAGGAGAGCGCCTTTCTACTTCGCCGCTTCGAGCGCGACGCGGATGCTCGCAACCGAGCCGCGCGCTACACGATGATCGGCGCCGCGCTGCGGGACGAGCTGGTGGGATCCGATCCCGAGATTCTGCGCCGCCGCATCGCGACCGCATTGACGGGCACGGCGCCGGCAACGCAGCAGCGCCCCGCGGCTCGCGTGCCATGGCGCTACTTGCGGCCCATGGTCGGCGTCGGGATCGCGGCGACTGTCGCGGTTGCCGCGATCGTCGGTTTGCGCGCGGTGAACTTCACGCGCGGCGGTGCACCGGGCACCGCTGCGACGAGCGCGCCGTTGCAGGCGCAGACGTCCGAGCCGGCCTCGAGCTACGTCGTGCCGCGCGACATCCCCGACGCGACGGCCGTCCCGGTTGTCGCGCCGCAGGGGATTCGGCTCACGAACTACGTCATGCGCCATAGCGAATACGCGTCGCGCTTGGGTCGTCAGTCGGTCCACTCGAACGTGGTCGGCGCGGCCGAGCCCTTGCCGCCTCCCGATCCGACGCCGACGAAACGCGAGGCCGCGGGAGAGTGATAGACGTGCTGCGTCGCTCGATCCTCGGCCAGCCGGTCCTGCTGGTGACGCTCGCACTGGCCTTCGACGCTTCCGCTCAAGAAGCTCGGTCGTGGCTCGACAAGATGAATCGAGCGGTCGAAGAGCTCAACTATCAAGGCACGTTCGTGCACGTGCTCGAGGGCAACGCCGAGACGCTGCGCATCATTCACCGCCGCGAGGGCGGGAGCACGAGCGAGCGGATCGAATCGCTCGACGGCGCCGGCCGCGAGATCATCAGGCACGACAATCAGGTGCAGTCCATCCTTCCCGACCGGCGTGTCGTGCTGCTCGAGGAGCCCAAGGACTCGAGCCCGCTCGTCTCCGCGTTGCCGAGCTACTCCGACGAGATAGAGCCCCACTACGCGCTCAACTTGCACTCGACCGCGCGCGTGGCGAACCGGGCTGCGCAGATCCTCGAGATCAAGCCGCGCGACGCGTTCCGCTATGGCTACATGCTCTGGCTCGACCAAGAGACCGCAATGCCGCTGAAGTCGCAGCTGCTCGACGACCAGGGCACGATCGTCGAGCAGATCCTGTTCACGAGCATCGATCTGCACAGTCAGATTTCGCCGCAAGCAATCGAGCCGACGATCGACACGACGGGCTTCACCACGCTGCGTCCGCCCGAGTCCGCGCAGCTCGCGGCCGAGATACCGTGGCGCGCCGCGAAGGTGCCCGGCGGATTCAAGCTGTCGGTCGCGCAGCAGAGCGAGATCGCGGGCTCCGAGTATCCGGTCGAGCATCTCGTCTACTCGGACGGCCTTGCGACCGTGTCGGTTTTCATCGAAGACCCGCACACCAAATCCGAAGTCTCGGAAGGGTTCTCGAAGATGGGCAGCACCAACGCGTTTTCGCTGACCCTACGCGGCCGCAAGGTCACGGCGGTCGGCGAGGTGCCGCGCCAAACCGTCCGCACGATCGCCTCGTCCCTCGTCGCCGAGTAGCGCGCCATTTCCTTCGAGACCTGTGCGACGGCCGTCGGAACCGTCACGCGTGCGGCCGCGGGCAGCGTCGAGGTCGAGCTCGCGGCGCCGCGCTGCGAAGGTTGCGCGGGCCTGTGCGCCTGGCGCCTGTCGCGAGCGCAGCCGATGACGTTCGCGACCGAGCGCCCGTTCGCCCCCGGCGAGCGCGTCGTCGTGGCGCTGTCGGACCGCTACCTGCTGCTCGTCTCGCTACTCGTATACGGTCTGCCGCTCGCGGGTCTGCTCGGCGGTGCCCTGTTCGGTCTAGCCGCGCTCGGCTCCGATCTCGGTGCGGCCGCGGGCGCGGCTGCCGGCGCCGCAAGCGTGCTGCTCGCCGCGCCGGCGTTGCGCTCGCGTTTCGAGCGCGCCACGCTGCGGCGCATGCTCCTCGTATCGAGCGCCGATGCGCACACTCATTCTCTATAGCCGGCCGGGGTGCCATCTCTGCGAGGATCTCGCGGCGCAGCTCGAGCCGCTCATGCGCGGCCGCGCCACGATCGAGCTCGTCGACGTCGACAGCAGCGTGGCGCTCGAGCGCCGCTACGGTCTCCGCATTCCGGTGCTCTGCGACGGGGACGTCGAGCTCACGTCCTACCCGCTCGACGCGGACCGCGTCAGCCGTCACCTCGCATCGTTTTGAATCTCGTTCGTCCGGCGGTGGCGCGCGGCGTTCGCATCGGCGCGCCGCGATGGGTGTCCGCCGGGGGACGCCAAGACACCATCCCTGGGGCTCGGGCGCGCACATCCCTGTGCGCTCACGCCCCCGGCGAACACCCATCGCGGCGCGCCGACCCGAACGCCAACCACCGTCATCGAACTCGGCCCCGCGCTACACCGTGCGGCGTCCTTGTCGGCGAGGCGTGCGCGCCGCGGCGCCTAACAATGAGCCGGCGGACATCGAATGGGTCTCCCGAGACCGTGAGCGCACAGGGATGTGCGCGCCCGAGCCCCAGGGATGGTCTTCCGGCGTGTCTCGGGAGACCCATTCGATGTTCGTCGGCGTGCTCGGGCGGAGCGCCTCTTCGAGCGTGCCTCGGCGACCGGGGCGACGCGGGGCGTAGGCTATAATGCGCGGCCCGCGCCAGCGGCGCGGGCAATACCATGGAACGGATTCGCAACTTCTCGATCATCGCGCACGTCGATCACGGCAAGTCCACGCTCGCCGATCGGCTCATTCAGCTCTGCGGCGGCCTGACCGAGCGCGAGATGGAGGACCAGGTGCTCGACTCGATGGACCTCGAGCGCGAGCGCGGGATCACGATCAAAGCGCAGTGTGTCGCACTGACCTACAAGGCGCGCGACGGCTTCGAGTACAACCTCAACCTGATCGACACGCCGGGTCACGTCGATTTCTCGTACGAGGTGTCGCGTTCGCTGGCCGCCTGCGAGGGCGCCCTGCTCGTCGTGGACGCCGGCCAGGGTGTCGAGGCGCAGAGCGTCGCGAACTGCTACACGGCGATCGAGCAGGGCCTCGAGGTCGTGCCCGTGATCAACAAGATCGATCTGCCGACGGCCGATCCCGACGGCGCGATCAAGGAGATCGAGGACATCATCGGCATCGAGGCCAAGGACGCGCTGCGCATCAGCGCGAAGACAGGCTTCGGCGTCGACGACCTGCTCGAGCGTATCGTCGAGAGGATCCCGCAGCCAAAGGGCAGCGAGGAGGCGCCGCTTCAAGCGCTGATCATCGACTCGTGGTTCGACAGCTATGCCGGCGTCGTGTCGCTCGTGCGCGTCGTCAACGGCGTCGTGAGAAAGAATGACAAGATCCTCGTGCACTCGACGAACCGAAAACACGAGGTCGAGCGGCTCGGTGTGTTCACGCCGCGGCCTGCGGCACGCGACGAGTTGCGCGCGGGCGAGGTCGGGTTCCTGATCGCTGCGATTCGCGAGATCGACGGTGCGCCCGTCGGCGACACGATCGTCGAGGCGAAGGCCCAGGACGTGCCGGCGCTTCCGGGCTTCAAGAAGATCCAGCCGCGCGTGTTCGCCGGGCTCTTCCCGCTTGCGTCCGAAGAATACGAGAACTTCCGTGAGGCGTTGCGCAAGCTTGCGCTCAACGACTCGTCGCTCTCGTTCGAGCCCGAGGTCAGCGGCGCGCTCGGCTTCGGGATGCGCTGCGGCTTTCTCGGCCTGCTGCACATGGAGATCATCCAAGAGCGGCTCGAGCGCGAGTTCAACCTGTCGCTGATCTCGACGGCGCCGACCGTCGTCTACGAGGTCGAGACGCCCGACGGCGAGACCGTCAAGGTCGAGAACCCGGCCGATCTGCCCGAGCCGAGCAAGATCAAGGAGATTCGCGAGCCGATCATTCTCGCGAGCATCTTCGTGCCGCAGGAATATCTCGGCGCGGTGATCCAGCTCTGCATCGAGAAGCGCGGCGTCCAGAAGCGAATGCTCTATTCGGGCCGGCACGTGCAGATCGAGTTCGAGCTGCCGCTCGCCGAGGTCGTGCTCGACTTCTTCGATCGTCTGAAGTCCGTGAGTCGCGGCTACGCTTCGTTCGACTACACGTTCCTGCGCTTCGATCCCGGCCCGCTCGTGAAGCTCGATATCCTGATCAACAAGGAGAAGGTCGACGCGATGGCGCTGATCGCGCATCGCGACGGGATCGAGCGCAAGGGACGCAAGATGGTCGAGACGCTGAAGGAAGTCATTCCGCGCCAGCAATTCGAGGTCGCCATCCAGGCGGCGATCGGCGGTCAGATCGTCGCGCGGAGCACCGTGAAGGCATATCGCAAGGACGTCACCGCGAAGCTCTACGGCGGCGACGTCACGCGCAAGCGCAAGCTGCTCGAGAAGCAGAAGGCGGGAAAGAAGAGAATGAAGCAACTCGGGTCGGTCGAAATACCTCAAGAAGCGTTCTTAGCCGTGTTGCAGGTCGATAAGAAATGAAGAATACTCCGCCGCCGTTGGCGGCCCGCGACGGGGAGCGACGTTGGATTTCGCGCTGATACTGGTGCTGCTGACCGCGACCGCGGGCATTGTTTGGCTGCTCGATGCCCTGCTTCTCGGGCGCGACCGAATCGCCGCCGCCGCGGCCGGCGAGTCGGTGCAAGAGCCGATCATCGTCGAGTACGCGAAGTCGTTTTTCCCGATCTTGCTGCTCGTGCTTCTGATCCGCTCTTTCGTATTCGAGCCCTTCCGTATTCCCTCGGAATCGATGATGCCGACCCTCTTCAAGGGCGACTTCATTTTTGTGAACAAGTTCGCTTATGGGCTCCGCTTGCCGGTTCTAAATACGAAAATCTTGAAAATTGGTGAGCCAAAGCACGGTGACGTAGTCGTGTTCCGTCTACCGTCCGACCCGGACATCGACTACATCAAGCGTGTGGTCGGACTGCCGGGCGACGTCGTGGACTACGAGGACAGCAGCAAGCAGCTCAAGATCAACGGCCAACCGGTCGACATGCAGTTGCTCGGGGCATACGAAGGCGAGCCGTTCACGACGCTCGGCCGCGAGAAGCTCGGCGAGCACGACCATCAGTTGCTGGTCAGGCGCGGTGCGGTGAGCCGCGGTGGCCGTTACGTCGTACCGCCCGACAGCTATTTCATGATGGGCGACAACCGGGACAACAGCAGGGACAGTCGCTTCGAGGGAGTCGAGTTCGTACCTGAGGCAAACCTCGTGGGCCGCGCAGTCGGAATCTGGATGAACTGGCGCTGGCCGAGCGAAGGAGGACCGCAATGGAGTCGCATCGGCAAGGGCATCGACTAGTCTTGGGACCGCGCGCGCGACAGCGCGGCATCACCTTTCTTGGGATCCTGATTCTCGCCGTGCTCGTGGGCGCGATCGGACTCGCGGGCATCAAGCTCGTGCCGATGTACATCATGGACATGAAGCTCTCGAAAGCGCTCGATGGGATCCCGGAGGAGCTGAACGGGAAAGAGATTACCTCGCAGAGCATTACGTACGCTCTGTACAAGAAATTCTCCGTCGAGGACATCGAGTTGCCGAAAGACAGCATCAAGGTCTCGCCGAGCTCGCACGGATTCTCCGTGCGAGTCCAGTACGAGAACCGGGCGCCATACATGGGCGATGTCTGGCTCATGATCGTATTCGACAAGCAGGTCGAGATCAGAAAGTGACCTCTCGCGCCGACTGGGCCGAGAGACACCTTCGCTACACTTTCCGAGATCCTGCGCTTCTCGAGCGCGCGCTGACGCATCGCAGCGCATCGCGCGATAACAACGAGCGCCTCGAATACCTCGGCGACTCGTTCCTGAGCTTCGTGACCGCGCGCCGCCTCTACGACCGTCTGCCGCTGGCCGACGAGGGCGACCTCAGCCGGGCGCGCGCCGCGCTCGTGCGTCAAGCGACGTTGGCAGGCATCGGTCAACGCCTGGCGCTCGACGCGCAAGTGATCCTCGGGCCCGGCGAGTTGCGCTCGGGTGGCGCGCAACGTGTCGCGATTCTGGCCGACGCCGTCGAAGCGTTGATCGGCTCCGTGCTGCTTGACGGCGGCACGGCGGCGGCGGAAGCTTTGATCGACTTGCTGTTCGCGGAAGAAATCGCCAATCTGCCCGACGCGGCCGAGCTCAAAGACCCGAAAACGCGATTGCAGGAATGGCTCCAAGGCAGAGGCTACAAGCTGCCGGGCTACAGCGTGCAGTCCGTGAGCGGCCGCGATCACGAGCAAACGTTCGTCGTCACTTGCACGGTCGAAGAGAAAGATGCGTACACCACCGGTCAGGGATCGAGCCGCCGTCATGCCGAGCAGGAAGCGGCAGCGGCGATGCTGTCGGTGCTGATCGGTGAGCCCTAGCGACGGCGAGACGGGCCGCTGCGGCTTCGTCGCGATCATTGGCCGCCCGAACGTCGGCAAGTCGACTCTGCTCAACGCGTTGATCGGCGAGAAGATCAGCATCGTGACGGACAAGCCGCACACGACGCGCCAGCGCGTGTTCGGCGTGCTGAACCGTGGCGATGATCAGGCCGTGTTCATCGACACGCCCGGCCACGCACGGCGCACGAAGCGTGTGCTGCACCGCCTCATGGCGCGACAGATCCATCAGGCCGTCGAGGACTGCGACGTCGCGCTGCTCGTCGTCGAGGCGAACGGCCTCCGCGCCGACGACCGCGCCCTGATCGACATCCTCGAAGCGAAAGCTCGATCGCACGTTCCTCGTGTTGAACAAGATCGATGCGGTGGCGGCGAAGTCGCAGCTGCTGCCGACGCTCGCAGACCCTCGCGGAGCGGCCGTTCGCGGCGCTGATCCCGATCTCTGCGCAGACCGGCGAGAATCTGCCGCGGCTAATCGACGAGATCTTCGCGCGCCTGCCGGTCGGGCCGCCGCTGTTTCCGAAGGACATGGTCACGGATCGCGACCTGAAGTTCCGCATCGCCGAGGTGATCCGCGAGAAGCTCATGACGCTCGTGCACAAGGAGGTGCCTTACGGGCTCACGGTCGAGATCGAGCACCTCGGCAAGAACGAGGCGGGCCAGCGCGTCGTGCACGCGCTGATCTGGATCGAGCGCGATAGCCAAAAGAGCATCGTGATCGGCAAGCAAGGCCAGGTACTCAAGCAGGCGGGTAGTGCGGCGCGGCTGGAGCTCGCAGAGATGCTCGGGGAGCGTGTTCATCTCGAGCTCTGGGTCAAAGTCCGCGAGCATTGGGCGGACAACGAGCGGGAGCTGCAGCGCCTCGGTTTCGACGTCTCATGAGCGACAGCGAGCGCGTGCTGCTCGAGCAGGGGTTCGTGCTGCACCAGCGCGCCTATCGGAATACGAGTCAGCTGCTCGAGTGCCTAGCCGAGCAGCACGGCCGAGTCGGTCTCGTCGCGCGCGGCTCGCGGCGCGCCGCGAGCGGTCAACGAGCGCTGCTGCAGTCGTTCGTGCCGCTGCGGCTGTCGTGGGTGAAGCGCGGCGAGCTCGGCCGCCTGACCCACGTCGAGGCCGCCGCGGCGAGCTGCGAGCTCGCGGGCCAACATCTGCTCGCGGGCTATTACGCGAACGAGTTGCTGCTGCGGCTCACCGCTCGGGACGATCCGAATCCCAAGGTTTTTTCCTGCTATAGTCGCTGCCTCGCGGAGCTGGCGGACGGCGCGCAGGTCGCACGGACGATGCGTATCTTCGAGATGAGCCTGCTCGAGGCGCTCGGTTACGGTCTCGAGCTCGACTCGGACGCCGCCACTGGCGAGCCGCTGCGTGCCGAGCGCGGCTACGCGTACGAAGCCGAGCACGGCCTCCGTGCGACGGCCTTCGGCGACCCCGACGCCGAGGTCTTTTCCGGCCGCGAGCTGATTTCGCTGCGCGAGCAGCTCCTCGACGACGAGGACAGCCTGCGATGCGGCGCAGCGGCTGCTCGGACGCGTGCTGCGGTTCTATCTCGGCGAGCGGCCGCTCAAGAGCCGGCTCGTTCTGCAAGACATCGTCCGCCGAGGCCTGTAGAAAGATGAGTGTCGAGAGCACCGATTCACCTCGGGGTGAACGTCGATCACGTTGCAACGCTGCGTCAGGCGCGCGGCTCGCGCTATCCCGATCCGGTCACGGCGGCGCTGATCGCCGAGCAGGCCGGCGCGGACAGCATCACGATCCATCTGCGCGAGGATCGCCGCCACATACAGGATCGCGACCTCGAGCGTGCTCGGCCGAATGATCCAATCGCGGATCAATCTCGAGATGGCCGTGACGGATCCGATGCTCGAGATCGCGGCGCGAGCGGCGCCGGCCGACTGCTGCTTCGTGCCGGAGCGGCGCGCCGAGCTCACGACGGAGGGCGGTCTCGACGTCGCGGGCCAGATGAAGAAGATCGCGGCCGCGTGCACGCGGTTGCGCGAGCGCGGAATCCGCGTATCGCTGTTCGTCGATCCCGACTTCGCGCAGCTCGACGCGAGCGCTGCCGCCGGCGCGCCGGTCGTCGAGCTGCACACGGGCGCCTACGCCGAAGCGACGGGCTCCGCGGCCGCGCGCGAGCTCGAGCGGCTGCGTGCGGCCGCCGTTCGCGCGACGTCGCTCGGCCTCACCGTGCATGCGGGACACGGGCTGAACTACGTGAACGTTGCGCCGATCGCGGCGATCGCCGAGATCGTCGAGCTCAACATCGGCCACGCGATCGTCGCGCAGGCGCTGTTCGACGGCTTCGCGGGCGCCGTCGCGAAGATGAAGGCGCTGATGGTCGCCGCGCGCGCGTGATCTTCGGAATCGGCACGGACGTCCTCAAGGTCGAGCGCGTCGAGCAGACGTGGGCGCGCTTCGGCGAGCATTTCGCGCGCCGTCTGCTGCTCGACGACGAGTACCGATTGTTCACGGCGAGCAAGCGGCCGGTGCGCTTCCTCGCGATGCGCTTCGCGGCGAAGGAGGCGATCGTGAAGGCGCTCGGCACGGGTTTCTCGAACGGCATCTGGATCCGCGACGTCGGGCATGCTGCCGAACAAGCTCGGCCAGCCGCAGGTCGTGTTCTCCGAGCGCGGCCGCGCGCTGTGCCGACCAGCTCGGCGTCGGCGAAGGGCACCTCACGCTCAGCGACGAGGCCGGGCTCGTGATCGCGGTCGCGGTGCTCATGCGGGCCGCGAACGGCGAGCGCCTGCGCACTCCAGCGGGGCGGGGCGGCCGATGAACACGCTCGCGTTCGACATCGAGACCGTGCCCGACGTCGAGCTCGGCCGCCGGCTCTACGATCTCGGCGGCTTCGACGACGCGACGGTCGCGCACGTGATGACGTTCAAGCAGCGCCAAGACGAGGGACAGCGACGTGCTGCCGCCGCATCAGCAGCGCGTCGTCGCGATCTCGTGCGTGATGCGCAGCTCCGACGGCGTGCGCGTGTTCAGCCTCGGCGAAGAGCAATCGCGGCGAGCGCGAGCTCGTGCAGCGCTTCTTCGACGGCCTCGAGCGCTACAGCCCCGACGCTCGTGTCGTGGAACGGCTCGGGCTTCGACCTGCCGGTGCTCAACTACCGCGCGCTCGCGCACGGGCTGTCCGCCGCGCGCTACTGGGAGGTCGGCGACGGCGACCGCGACTTTCGCTACAACAACTATCTCGCCCGCTTCCACTGGCGGCACGTCGATCTCATGGACGTGCTCTCGGCTTACGGCGCGAGCGGCCGCGCGTCGCTCGATCAGGTCGCGCAGCTGCTCCGGCTGCCGGGCAAGCTCGGCATGAGCGGCGCCGACGTGTGGCCGCGCGTACCAGCGCGGCGAGATCGCTGCGATCCGCAACTACTGCGAGACCGACGCGCTGAACACGTATCTGATCTACCTGCGCTTCCAGGTCCTGCGCGGCGAGCCTCGACGCGAAGCAGCACGCTTACGAGGTGCAGCAGCGTCGAGGCGAAGCTCGAGCAGTCCGAGCGGTCCGCACCTGCGCGAGTTCCTCGAGGCTTGGCGCGCGGCACGAGATGCGGGCTGACGGCCCCACGCTGACGCGCTCGAATCGTCGACCTCACGCACGACTGCGAAGGGGTCGCGGACATCGACGGCAGGCGCGTGTTCGTGCCGGATGCGTTGCCGGGCGAGCTCGTCGAGCTCAAGCTGCGCAAGCGGCGGCGCAAGCTCCAGGAGGCGCGAGCTCGAGCGCGTCGTGGAGCCGTCGCCCGACCGCGTCGCCGCCCGAGTGCGAATACTTCGGCCGCTGCGGCGGTTGCGCGCTCCAGCACCTCGCGTACCCCGCGCAGGTCGAGCTCAAGCAGCGCGGCGGTCGCACAGGCGCTCGCGCGCATCGCGCGCGTCGAGCCCGACGAATGGCTGCCCGCGTTCGCCGGGCAGCCGTGGGCTACCGGCGCCGCGCGCGGCTCGGCGTGAAGTACGTGCCGGGCAAGGACCGCGTGCTCGTCGGCTTTCGCGAGCGCGCCGCGCCGTACATCACCGATATGGCGCGCTGCCCCGTGCTCGCGCCGCCGCTCGACGGGCTGCTCGGGCCGCTCGCGGAGCTGATCGCGGGCACGAGCGTGCGCGAGCGCCTGCCGCAGATCGAGGCTGCCGTCGGCGACGACGCGAGCGCGCTCGTGCTGCGCGTGCTCGACGCGCCGAGCGCGGCCGACATCGAGGCCTTCGCCGCGTTCGGCGCGCGCCACGACGTGGACATGTATCTTCAGCCCGGCGGCCCGGGCACGGTGGCGCCGATCGGGCGAGCGCGCCCGCTGCGCTACTCGCTCGCGAAGCTCGGCGTTACGCTCGAGTTCTTGCCGACGGACTTCGTGCAGGTGAACGCGCGAGGTGAACGAGGAGCTGGTCGCAACTGCGCTCGAGCTCGCAGAGGTGCGGCCGACCGATTCGCGTGCTCGATCTCTATTGCGGCCTCGGCAACTTCAGTCTGCCGTTCGCGCAGCGTGCTCGCGAGCTGCTCGGGCGTGGAGGGCGACGCCGGTCTCGTCGCGCGCGCGGTCCGCAATGCGGCGGCGAACGGCGTCGAGAACGCGCGCTTCGTGACGGCGGATCTCGCGCAGCCGGAGTGGAGCTTTTTCCGCTCACCAAGCGACGTCGTCGTGCTCGATCCTCCGCGCACGGGCGCGGAAGCGGCGAGCGCGGCGATGGACAGGATCGCGCCGCGACGGATCGTCTACGTCTCGTGCCACCCCGCGACGCTCGCGCGCGACGCGCAAGTGCTCGTCGAGCGCCATGGGTTTTCGCTGCGCGCGGTACGCGTGTTCGACATGTTCCCGCACACGCATCACGTCGAGGCGCTCGCGCTGTTCGAGCGAGGTTGACGGCGGCTGGACGAAGCTCGCCCGGCTTCAGTTGCTCTGCGCCATCGCTCCGAGATACTTGCACAGGCCGTCCAATTCTCGCATTTGGTAAATCGGCTGCTGCGGCGCGCGCGCCGTCACCGCCGCATTGTGATCGGCTTCGCAGGCACCGCGCATTCGTTTCGCTATGATCGGTCCCGCTCTTGCCGCTTTAGTAAGCGAAACCGCACTGGAACATCGAGCCGACCATGGGCATGAACACGACGCTGGTGATCAACGCAAAGGGCGGCGTTGGCAAGACGACGATCACCACGAATCTCGCAAGCTTCTTCGCGTCCCGTAACGTACCACGGCGATCGCCGATTACGATCCGCAGAGCTCCAGCTTGAACTGGCTCAGCCTGCGCTCTCCCGAGGCCACGAAGATTCACGGCGCAGACCTCGCGCCGCGCCACGGCACCGGATTGTCCGTCGCGCGCCGTCAGATTCCTCGCGACACGCAGCAACTGATCATCGACGCGCCCGCGGGCCCGTCGCGCCTGCTGCTCCAAGATCTGCTCGCGCGCACGCAAACGATTCTGATCCCGGTCGCGCCGTCGACCGATCGACATCCACGCGACGGCGAACTTCATCAAGGAGCTGCTGCTGATCGGCAAAGTCCGCTTCCGCAACGCTCGGCTCGCCGTGATCGCGAACCGCGTGCGCAGCTCCCGGCCGGTCTACGAGCCGCTCGAGAAGTTCGTCGGCTCGCTCGGAATTTCGTTCATCACGCGCGTCAGCGACTCGGACATCTATGTCGACGCGGCCGAAACCGGCGTCGGCGTGTTCGAGATGCCGGCCGAGAAGGCCGGCGCCGAGCAGCGCGAGTTCCTGCCGATCGCGCAATGGGTGCTCGGCGAGACCGAAGGCGCCGCCGTGGCACCCGTCGCCGCGCCCGCCTATGACGCGAGCAACGTCGTGCAGCTCGCGGCCGCGCGCGCCTAACACTCTCCGGTCGATCTCCCTGCGCCTCGATTGCGAACCGCGCGACGTGCGATCCTTCGGCGCGCGAACAGCCTGACGCTCGGTCGACGCCGCGGCGCGAAGAGCGCATCCCAGCGCCCGCGGAGCAGCGCGGTTGGCTCGCGGGCTTGCGCGATCGGCACGTCTGGCGCGCGCTCGCGGCACAGCGCCTGCGCACCGGCAACGACACGATCGCGCGCATCGCCGAGCGCGCGGGCTACGAGTCCGAGGCCGCGTTCAGCCGCGCGTTTTCACCGGTTGAGTTGATCCGGACGCCGAATTACCGAGAAGACACGAGCAAGCCTCTCAGCTCTCGAGGCGCGTCAGCTTTGCGCTGATCTCCCAGAGCCGCTTCGCGGCAGCCGGGTCCTGCGCGGCGGGCGTCGGCGTGACTTCGCGGCACTTGTCGAAGAACTTGCCCGTCACGTTCGCGACCTCGGGCGAGGAAGCGAGATAGACGCTCGTCTTGGCGCCGACCACGGGCGATAGCATGAACGGGCGGAGCAGAACGCTGAAGACTTTGCCGGTGCGTCCGCCAAACGCGGCGAAGATGTTCGTCGCGACGACGCCGGGATGGAGGCAATTGGCGGTCACGCCGCTGCCCGCGAGCCGGCGGGCGAGCTCGATCGTGAACAGGATGTTCGCGAGCTTCGATGCGCCGTACGCGCGCAGGCCGCTGAACTTGCGCTTCTCCCAGCTCAGGTCGTCGAAGTCGAGCGCCGCGCCGCGATGCGCCATCGACGACACCGTCACGACGCGCGCCGCTTTGCCCGCCTTGAGCCGCTCGAGCAGCAAGTTCGTGAGCAGGAACGGCGCAAGATGATTGATCGCAAACGTGCGCTCGTAACCGTCGACCGTCGTTTGGCGGCGCCGCGTGCCCGTGCCCGCGTTGTTCACGAGCACGTCGAGGCGCGGATACTGCGCCGCGACGTCGTTCGCGAGCTTGCGCACCGCCGCGAGCGAGCTCAAATCGCCGACCACGCCCGTTACCTGGCCATAGCGGATCATCTCGCGACAGACGGCGCCGACGGACGCCGAGTCCCGTCCGTGCAGCAACACGTGCGCGCCGCTCTTCGCGAGCGCCTCGGCCGTCGCGCGCCCGATTCCGCGCGTCGCGCCGGTGACGAGGCAGATGCGTCCGCTCATGTCCGTCATGCTGCCCCGTAGTCTCGGGCCGCTCGGCTCAAAGAATCAACTCCCAGTAGCCGACGTCGACCCATCGGCCGAGCTTGAATCCGACTTCGCTGAAGTGTCCGTTCTTGCGGAAACCGAGCCTCTCGTGCAACGCGACGCTTTCGGGATTCGGCAACGCGATGCAGCCGGTCACGTAGTGGACGCTCTGCTCTCGCAGCGCCGCGATCAGCGCTCGGTAGAGCTGCGTTCCGATCCCGCGCCCCAGGCGCTCGGCCGCGATGTAGACCGTGCTTTCTACCGAGAAACGGTACGCCGCGCGCGTCTTCCACGCGGACGCGTACGCGTACCCGGTGATGGCGCCGGTCTCCTCCGCGACGAGCCATGTCCGGTGCGCGGTCACGTCGCGGATCCGCTCGGCCATCTCGCGCTCGGAGACGGGCTCCTCCTCGAACGTGATCACGGTCTCGCGCACGTAGTGGTTGTAGATGTCGCAGATGCGAGCAGCATCGGAGGCTAGGCAAGGCCGGATCGGCATACGTTCCCCGTGCGAGGCCGGCTAGGCGAGCTTCGACGCCGCCAAGTCGGTGATCGCGAAGTGGCTCGAGATATGAAACCCCTCGCGCAGATAGAAGCGATGCGCCCCGAACCGCTGAACCCCGGAGTCGAGTTGCAGCTTGATGTTCATCGGGATCCTTGCGGTGGACCGCTCCCGATACTACCAAAGACGATCGGCGCGACGCGCGGTGTCCACGCGCGCGGGCGCGGCGATTGCTATCATCGCGTTCGATGCCGCGCGAAATCGAGCACAAGTTCTTGCTGAAGTCCGACGACTGGCGTGCCGAGGCGACGCGTTCGGAGCGCATGACCCAAGGCTACATCGCGGGCGGCGACCGCGCGTCCGTCCGCGTCCGCGTCGCGGGCGATTATGCCGCGATCAACATCAAGTCGGGCGGCCTCGTCGCTTCGCGGCTCGAATACGAGTATCCGATTCCGATCGAGCAGGCCAACGAGTTGCTCGATCTTTGCGTGCCGCCGCTGATCGAAAAAATGCGTCACTTCGTGCCTTTCGCGGGCTTCGAATGGGAAATCGACGAGTTCCACGGCGCGAACGATGGGCTCATCGTCGCCGAGCTCGAGCTCGATCACGAGGGCCAGCGTTTCCCGCTGCCCGCGTGGATCGGTGCCGAGGTCACGCATCTCGAGCGCTACTACAACGTGCGCCTCGCGAAGCATCCCTATCACGACTGGACCGACGGCGAGCGCACGCCGCCCTGAGCGCGCCAATCGTCAGCCGAGACACCGCGAGCCGCGCTCCGTGAGCACACCTCTCTGGACGATACGGATCGCGCTCGCCGACCAGCGGCTCGACCTGCTGCAACGCGGCGCCGTGCTCAAGAGCTACCGAGTATCGACATCGAAGAACGGCGCGGGCGAGCGCTCGGGCTCCTACCAGACGCCGCGCGGGGCGCATTTGATCCGCGCGAAGATTGGCGCCGGCGCCCCGCTCGGTGCCGTGTTTCGCGGCCGCCGGCCCACAGGCGAGATCTACTCCGAGGAGCTCGCGCGCGCGCAGCCGGGCCGCGACTGGATCCTCACGCGCATCCTCTGGCTCTCAGGACTCGAGGTCGGCCGAAATCGGCTCGGCGCCGTCGACACGATGCGCCGCTACATCTACATCCACGGCACGCCGGATTCGACGACGTTCGGGAGCCCAAGCTCGATCGGTTGTGTGCGGATGGCGAACGCCGAGATCGTCGAGCTATTCGATCTCGTGCCGGCGGGCACGCGCGTCGAGATCGCGTAACATACGCCGCCAACTCTCGCGCGAGGAGCTCAAGTGTCGCTCGGCCCTTTGATGATCGACCTGCGCGGCACCGCGATCGCAGCCGACGAACGGGCGTGGCTCGAGTCGCCGCTCGTGGGCGGCGTGATCCTGTTCTCGCGTAATTTCGGTAGTCTCGAGCAGCTCACGGAGCTCGTCACCGAGCTGCACGCGATCCGCACGCCGCCGCTGCTCGTCACGGTGGATCACGAGGGCGGGCGCGTGCAGCGCTTCAAAGAGCCGTTCTTCAGGCTGCCGCCGTTTCGCGCGCTCGGCCGGCTGTACGACGAGGACAGCCAAGCCGCGCTCAAGACGGCCGCGTCGTTCGGTTGGCTCATGGCCGCGGAGTTGCGTGCCGTGGGGATCGACATGAGCTTCACGCCGTGCGTCGACCGCGATCTCGGTTTGTCCGAAGTGATCGGCGATCGCGCGCTGCACTCGGACGCTCGCGCGGTCTCCGCGCTCGCGCGCCGGATCATCGCGGGTGCAAAGCGCGCCGGAATGGCGGCGACCGCGAAGCACTTCCCGACGCATGCGGGCGCGCGTAGCGATTCGCATACCGACCTCGCCGTCGACCGTCGCGAGCTCGCGGAGCTCGACGACGATCTCTTGCCGTACCGCGAGCTGATCCGCAACGGCTTGCCCGCGGTCATGATCGCGCACGTGAGTTTTCCCGCCGTCGACGAAACGCCCGCGAGTCTCTCGAGCTGGTGGATCGGCAATCAGCTGCGCGGTGAGCTCGGCTTCACGGGCGCGGTGATCACCGACGACGTGAGCATGGCCGGCGCGGCGGCGGGCGGCACGGTCGCGGGTCGCGCTCGGCAGGCGCTCGACGCGGGCTGCGACCTCGTGCTGCTCTGCAATTCTCCGGACGAGGTCCCGGGCGTTCTCGAAGCACTCGACGGCTATGTGAATCCGTCCGCGGCGCTGCGCCTCACGCGCTTGCACGGCCGTGGCGGCATGACGTGGGACGCGCTGCACGACTCCGCCGAGTGGCGCAAGGCGCACGCCGCGGTCGAGCCGCTGTGCGCGCGTCCCAAGCTCAAGCTGCAGGGCTGAGTCGAGATGCGCGCGGGCGCGGCTGCCGACGATGCGCTGGCCGCGCGGCGCGGCGCGCGGCGGATCGCGAGTGCGCGCGAGATCGCGCGCGCGCTGCAGCGGATGGCGGACGCGATCACCGCGGACCTCGCGGGTGCGGACCCCGTCGTTCTCGCCGTGATGCACGGCGGCGCGTTCGCGGCGATCGAGCTCTGCCGCCGCCTACGCTTTCCGTACGAGCTGGACTTCGTGCACGTGACGCGTTACGCGCGCGGCACGCGCGGCGGCGAAATCGAATGGCGAGTGCGGCCGGGCGCACAGCTCACGGGCCGAACGGTGCTCGTCGTCGACGACGTGCTCGACCGCGGCCACACGCTGCGCGCTCTCGGCGTCGAGCTGACGAAGGTCGGCGTCGCGCGGCAACGAACCGCGGTGCTCGTCGTGAAAAGAGTCGCGAACGGGCGCGGCAGACCGAAGGTCGACTACCGTGGCGTCGAGGTCGACGACGTCTATTTGTTCGGCTGCGGGATGGACTATCGGGGCTACTGGCGCGGGTTGCCGGCGCTCTATGCGCTTGCCCCGACGAAGCCTCTACCGCTCGAGAAACGCTTGCACTTGCGGCAGGGTCGAACCCAGATGTGATGCGCTTCATAGCCGTTTCTCGCGGCTTGATCGAGCATTAGCATATGGATATCGGCAGGGACGCCCACCGTGTCAAATCCCTGAGCCGCCACACCTTGGAGCAGATGGTCGCGCGCAGCTCCGAAGGTATTTTGCTTGCTGATGCTCAAGATCCGAACCTGCCGATCGTCTATGCGAATCCCGCGTACGAGGCGCTGACGGGGTACACGGTCGAGGAGCTCGCGGGGAATAGCTGGCCGCTCGTGAAGCGCGACGTCGAAGGCCAGCCGGAGCTCGAGCGGCTCAAGGCTGCGATCGGCCGTTCCGAGTCATGCCAAGTCACGGTGCCCGACCTGCGCAAGGACGGCACGTCGTGGTACAGCCACGTGAGCGTCGAGCCGTTGTACAACGCACGCGGCGAGCTCAAGTACTTCCTGTGCATTCAAAAGCCGGTCGGGCATGGCGTCGTCGAGCTGCCGACGACCGACGTCGAGGTCACGTTGCTGCAACGCGAGCTCGGCCGCGCTCGTCAGAAGATCGCGAGCCTCGATCGAATCGATCCGAGCACCGGGCTCATGCGGTTTGGCTACTTCCAGGAGCTCATGCGGCGCGATCTCGCAATGGCGCGCCGAGACCAACGCGTGATCACGCTGCTGCTGTTCGAGATCGTCGAGTTCGAAGCCTATCGGCAGACGTTCGGCTCCAAAGCGGCGGACTCTTGCCAGCGGATGATCGGCGCGCAGATCATGCGCACTCTGCGTCGCGCCGGAGATCTCTGCGCCCGCTACGACGATTCGACGCTCGTCGCCGCTGCGATCGGCCAAGCGCCGAGCGAGTTCGACAAGCTCGTCGACCAAATCACCGAGAACGTTCGTAGGCTCGGTCTGCACAATCCGCGCGCGAAGCGCAGCCGCTACATCACGATCCGCAGCGCGTTGATCGGCTGTCCGCCGGGCCAGTATGAGGACGCGGAGGGCGTCGTCACGCGCGCGCTGTCCGACTTGCGCGACGCGCCGAGCGACAGCGAAGTCGAGACGGCGACCGCAGTACCCTGAGGTTCAGGCGGCCGGGCGTGCGCCGCTGCCGTTCGGCTCCGCCTTCACGGGCGTGACCTTGATCAGCACGCCAAACGCCGGATGGTCGAAGTAGTGGATCTCGCCGCTGCGCGTCGTGCGCTCCGCGGCGATGTGATAACGCGGCGCGATCGGCAACTCCGTCAGATCGCCCGCAGACGGCGCCGGCACGCGCTGCGCGGTCTGAGCGTCGATGTAAGTCAGATCGAGCTTCACGTGCAGGAAGCGAGTCAATGACAGCCGTACCGTGCCGGCGGGGTTTGCGACGCCGAGCACGCCGAGGTCGACCGGTACGGTCGCGCTGTCCGGCAGGCCGAGCTGCACCCACCCGCCGTGCACGAGCGGATGGTACGCGGGGAGGCGCGCGAGCACGCGATACTGGCTCGTGAGCTGGAGCTCCTCGGGCCGGAGCACGCGAAACGTGAATTCGTTCTCCGGCACGACCGCGGCGTCGGGCTCGACCGGCTCCACGCCGTCGGTCGGCGGCGGCGATGCGTCGATAGACACCGGCGCGTCCGCGTCGAACTCGACGCCGTCCTCGAGCGTGTCCAGCGAGCGCAGCGATTGCTCGGGCGCGGGCTCGCGCTGCCGTTCGAGCGCGAACTCTTCCTCGTTCGGATCGAAGTCGCGGTGCGTAAAGATCAGCACTTCGACCTGGAACTGTGGTGCGGCGCGCGCCGGCGTGTTCGCGGGCGGCTCGAGAGACGAATCCTGCGCGGCCGAGAGGCTTGCGAGACCGAGCGCGGCAAATAGAAAGACCGACGAGCGAAACACCATGGCCGCGAGTATAGCGCGGCTTGCGGCGCGGGCGCGGGCGCGGGCGCGGTCGGCCGTGCCCGAGGGTCCGGCATCGGCAACGATCTCACGCCGCTGCGGGATAGCCGTCTTGCGCCGCGATTCGCTCGGTGCGGGGCGTCCTAGGTCGATGCTCGACAACCGTCGATGGGCGAGGTTAGCATCGAAGTGACTCTCGCTCGGAATTCCACTGCCCGCTTTGAGAACCAGGGTCCCGACTTATTCCACGAGTCTGAGAAACGTCCTCAGCTCGGTCGTGCCGCCTAGCGTCAAGCACTTCCTTGTCGCCAAGGTGTTTTTTGGGCCGAGCACGGGGCGGCTCATCCGCATGCTCGGCCCCAAGAGGAACCTGCGGGGCCTCGCGTTCGACTTGGGCTCCCGAAATCTCGCCGTCGCCGAGGTCGCCAATCTCTATTTCAACCGACGCGAGCGGGCGGAGCTGGATTTTGTCAAGCGGCATGTCATCGCTTCGGACATCACCAACATCATCGAGCTCGGTACATCCATCGGATTCATTGCGTCCAACATTGTGTACACGAAACGGGTTCGCTACGTGGGTATCGAAGGTTCCCCACGTCTTGCACATGACGCGCGGATCAATATTCACAACAATAACCGCACAAATTCCACGTTCTTGATCGATAACTTTTGCATCGATTACTCGGGCCGCGAATATGTGGAATTCGATCAAGAGAACGACAGTCTCGTCGGGCGCGTGCGGAGCGGCGGCGCCAACAGCGTCTCGGTGAAAGCGGTGCGCCTGCAGGACGTGCTGGCGGCTCATCCGATGAAGGATTTCGCGCTGATTGCCGACGTCGAAGGTGCCGAGGCGGACGTTCTCTTCAAGGACGAGCAGTCTCTGGAGAATTGCAGGCTGATCGTGGCCGAGCTCGAGGACACGGCTGAATACACGCTGGACGATCAGGTGCGGCGCGCTCGCGAGATCGGCTTCGAGCTCAAAGAGCGCTTCCGCAACGTCTTCGCTTTCGGCCGTTAGAGTCCTACGCCGCTGGGTAGTCCGAAGCTCGGTTCGCTCGGCGTCGTTTTCGATCTCAGGCCGCAGCGGATTCGACGTCGTGCGGCGCGATGCGCTTCAGCAGCTTCTCGAGCGCGCCGACGCGCTGCTCGGCGGCCTCGACGCGCCAAGAGAATCGCAGTTTGAACGGCCCGTCGAGGCGGTAGCGCTGTTTGTCGCTCTCGATCAGAGCGATGAGCTTCGCGGGGTCGACGCTGCGCGCGCTCGGCGAAGCGCACGCTGCCGCCTTCGGCTCCGGCTTGGATCTTCGCGACGCCGAGGCGCTGTGCGAGAAGCTTGAGCCAGGTGATCGCGAACAGCGTCTTGAGCGGCGGCGGCAGGAGGCCGAAGCGGTCGATGAGCTCCACTTGCAGCTCGTCGAGCTGCGCGCGTGAAGCCGCGTTCGCGATCCGCTTGTAGTGCACGAGCCGCATGTGCACGTCGGGCATGTAGTCCTCGGGGATCAGCGCGGGCACGCCGATCTCGATCTCGGGCCCGTGCGTGAACGGATCCTCGAGATCGGGCTCGCGGCCCTCGCGCAGCGCTGCGACTGCGCGCGCCCAAGCAGCTCGTTGTAGAGCGTGAAGCCGATCGCCTGGATCTGGCCGCTCTGGCCCTCGCCGAGCAGCTCGCCCGCGCCGCGAATCTCCAGATCGTGCGTCGCGAGCGCGAAGCCGGAGCCGAGCTCCTCGAGGGACTCGATCGCCTCGAGCCGCTTGACGGCGTCCGCCGACAGCGCGCGCATCGGCGGCGCGACGAGGTACGCGTACGCCTGGTGATGCGAACGGCCGACGCGGCCGCGGAGCTGATGCAGCTGCGCGAGCCCGAGCCGGTCGGCGCGGTCGATGATGATCGTGTTCGCGGTCGGGATGTCGATGCCGCTCTCGATGATCGTCGTGCAGACGAGCACGTTGAACTGGCGGTGATAGAAGTCGAGCATCACGACCTCGAGCTCGCGCTCGGACATCTGGCCGTGCGCGACGCGCACGTCGGCTTCCGGCAGGAGCTTGCGCGAGCTGCTCGGCGCGTCGCCTCGATGTTCTCGACGCGGTTGTGCACGAAGTAGATCTGCCCGCCGCGGCGGATCTCGCGAAGCACGGCCTCGCGGACCTGCCGGTCGTTCCACTCGCCGACGAACGTCTTCACGGCGAGCCGGTCGGCCGGCGGCGTCGCGATGATCGAGAGATCGCGCAAGCCGCCGAGCGTCATGTTCAGCGTGCGCGGGATCGGCGTCGCGGTCAGCGTCAGCATGTCGACCTCGGCGCGCAGCCGCTTCAGTCGCTCCTTGTGCTTCACGCCGAAGCGGTGCTCCTCGTCGACGATCACGAGGCCGAGCCGTTTGAACTTGAGGTCGGGCTGGAGCAGCTTGTGCGTGCCGATCACGATGTCGACCGTGCCATCGGCGAGCCCCTTGAGCGCGCCCGCGGAGCCCGCCGTGCTCCGGAAGCGCGACAGGAGCTCGACGCGCACGGGCCATTCGGCGAATCGATCTTGGAACGTCCGATGATGCTGCTCCGCGAGCAGCGTCGTCGGCACGAGCACGGCGACTTGAAAGCCCGCCTGCACGGTCACGAACGCCGAGCGCAGCGCGACCTCGGTCTTGCCGAAGCCGACGTCGCCGCAGACCACGCGGTCCATCGGTCTCGTGCTCGCGAGGTCCTCGAGCACTCGCTCGATCGTCGAGAGCTGGTCCTCGGTCTCCTCGAACGGAAACTCGAGCGCGAAGCGCTGGTAGCTGTCGTCCTTGAAGGCCATCTGCGTGCCGACGCGCGCGGCGCGCTGCGCATAGAGGTTCAGGAGCTCGGCGGCCGTGTCGCGCGCGGCTTCGGCCGCCTTGCGCTTCGCCTTCGCCCACTGATCGGAGCCGAGCCTGTGCAGCGGCGCGTCCTCGGGCGACGCGCCGCTGTAGCGCGTGACGAGATGCAGGCTCTGCACCGGCACGTACAGCTTGTCGCCGCCCGCGTATTCGAGCAGCAGGAATTCCGTGAGCACGCCGTCGACCTCGAGCGTCGTGAGCCCGCGGTAGCGGCCGACGCCGTGGTCCTCGTGCACGACCGGCGCGCCGATCAGGAGATCGGTGAGCTCGCGGATCACGGTCTCGGGATCGCGCGCGCGGCGTCGCCGCTGGCGCTGCTTCGGCCGCTCCATGCCGAGCTCGGTCGAGGTGATCAACGCGGATCTTGCGCGCCGGCGAAGCGCAGCCCTTCGCCGAGCTCCGCGACGCCGACGCCGAGCGGCGCATCGCTCGCGAGGAAATCCTGCCAGCTCGCGAACGTCACCGGGCTCGCGGCCGCGATGGCGCAAGAGCTCGAGCATCATCTCGCGGTGGCCCGGCGACGACGTCGCGAGCAGCGTGCGCTCGTTGTCTTCGGCGCCGAGATCCAGCGCGTGATCCGGTCGTCGCTCGCGGCGACACCCGCGCCGAGCGGGTGCGTGATGCCCGCGTTGTGCGCGGACGAGCCGTCGGTGTCCTCCGCGGCGTGCGCGAGCAGCGTGAGCGTGCGGAGCGCGTCGAGCCGCGCGCGAATCTCGTCCGGCGCGACGAAAGCCGTCGCGCGGCGCGAGGATCGGCCGCTCGATGTCGCCGCGCAGCTGCTCGTAGCGCTCTTCGACGAGGTGCCAGGAGTCGTCGAGCCCGGCGAGCGCGTCCTCCGCGGCGACGCAGCAGCGCGTCGTGCGCCGAGATAGTCGAGCAGCGTCACGGTCGACGCGAAGAACAGCGGCAAGTAGTACTCGATGCCCGGCGGGCAGCTGCGCCTCGGAGATCATCCGATAGACCGGACAGCGCGTCGGGTCGACCGGGAAACGCTCGCGAAAGCGCTCGCGGAACGCCTTGATCGCCGCTTCGTCGAACGGGAACTCGCGCGCGGGCAGGATCCGCAGCGCGTCGGTCTTGCCGGAGGAGAGCTGCGTCTGCGCGTCGAACATGCCGCAGGCTCTCGATCTCGTCGTCGAAGAGATCGATCCGGATGGGCTGCGCTGCCGCCGGTCGGGAACACGTCGAGCACCGCGCCGCGGACCGCGAACTCGCCGGGCTCGGCGACTTGCTCCACGCGCAGGTAGCCGTGCTCGGTGAGCGCTGCGGATCATCGCGCCGTGCTCGAGCTTGTCGCCGACTTTGAGCTGCAGCGAGCGCGACACGACGAAGTCGGGCGGCGGCAGCCGATCGAGCAGCGCGCCGGCCTCGACGACGAGCGTGAGCCGCTCGCCGCGCGCGAGCTGGTAGAGGCAGAGCAGGCGGTCGGCGAGCAGGTCCTGCGGCGGCGAGATCGGCTCGTAGGGCAGCGTCTCGTAGTCCGGGAAGCGGCGAACGGCGGCGCCGCCGAAGAACTCGAGCTCGCGCTCGATCCGGTCCGCGGCGGCGGCGTTCGGCGCGACCACGCAGGCGCGTGCCGCCGTGGCGCGCCGCGGCCTCCGCGGCCGCGAGGCTCAGTGCCGCTGCCGTGCAGCTGCGCCCAGCGCACGTGCGGGTGCGCCGCGTCCGGCAGCGGCAGCGCATTCAGTAGAAGCTCGCGGGGCATCGTTTTCCGGCGACGTGCAAAGGGCGCGAAATTATCCCATACGCGGCTCGCCCTTCGGGTCGAAATCCCTCCGCGGAGGGATTGCCGCGCACGGAAGTTGCCGCTACATCGGGCGCTGGCTTGCGTTTGACGATCGAGGCTATGAGAACGCGACTTACGCCGTACGGCTCGCCGAGAGCCGCGCGCCCCAGCGCGCTTGCGATCGGCCCACCGCCGAAACATAGGCGGCGCTAGCGCGCAGGCGCTTCTCGACGCGCGCCTCGAAATGCTCCGGCGACACGTCGAGCGCGTCACGGACGTGCCCCCGAAGTGTTTCCTTGCGAACTCGAGCCGGTAGCTCGGCGACGAACGAGCCGAGACCGCCGCGCGTCGTACGGTGAATGCCGGCAAGTGCGCGCAGACAACCTTGCTGACGCGGTGACGACAAGTGCAGCTCAATCAGCGCGGTCACGACTTCGGCGCGATCGCGATCGTCCAGCAGCGCACTCCGTCCGATCACCTCGCCCCACGCATCGAACCAAGGGCCCACCGGCAGCAATAGCTCGCGGCTGCGGCGCAGCGCTCGGGGCTTGCGTAGGGCGAGGAAACGGTGGTTCTCGAGCGCCATGATCTCCTTGTTGAGCGCGCCGGCGAGCACGAACGCGGGGCGATGCTTTTCGCCATCGGGATGACCGAGCCGCGAGTAACGGGCGCGGTAGTCATGATCCGCGAGCGGCTTCGGCCAAGCATCGACGACTCGCGAAAGGTCGCCGAGGTTGTGTGCGAGCGCGGTGGCGAGTGCAAGCGTCGTGCGCGCGGGCGCGCCGCCAGCGATCGCGGCGGCGAACAGCTGCTCCTCGCGGTCGAGCTCGGCATCGATCTGAGCGACGAGCGCCGCGGCCTCGTCGGCGAAGCCGAGAGCCAGCGCGCGCCCGAGCGCGCCCGCGCGTGCTGAAAACCACTCGCCGTCGTGGCCCGAGACGCCTCGCGTGACGCGCGCTGATACGAGCGCGGGGTCGCGCGCAGCGGTCTCGTCGATGCAGGCGCGGGCGGCGGCGAACGCGCTCGCGTCGCCGATCGTCATCCAGTGGTGGTGGCGAATCTGCGCGTCGATATCGGTCGGAACGAACGTCGCGACGGTTGCGTAATGCGCTGCGAGGCGCAGGCGCAGGTTGCGCACGCCGGTGAGCGGGTCTGCTGTCGCCGGTTCGGTTTGCGCGCGGAGGTCGGCTCTGCCCTCGGGTTCGTCGGCTGCCGCGGTATCGAACAGCGCGGCGAGCGACGACGTCGAAGGCGATCCCCACAGCCACGCAGCCGTGTTGCGCACTTGCTCTATGAGACGAGAGTTCGCGATGCCGATTCTCACGCGGCGCGAATCATACCGATCGTCTCGAGAGGCGCAGTGGCTAGGTACAGGTGAAGTCGACGCCGGCGGGCTTGCACTGGTCCGGCCAGCTATATCGCTGCCAATAGTCCACGAACCCGCCCCTGCGCATGAAGTCCTTGAAGCCTGCGAGCTTACGAACCTTGCTGAACAAGGGCTGCCAGAACTTGTGTGCATAGAGCGGCTGCGCTTCGCACGCCTTGACGAGCGCGAACAGGGCCAAATCCTGGTCGTCGAAATGGGCGGCAGACGCCGCGATTCCCATCTGACTGTTGGGATCGGCGCAGCGCGGATCGGTAGAGAGAGCACGGAGCTTCTCGAGAGCCCGCGCAGGTGAGCCGTACAGCGGAATCACCGCTTGCTCGAACACGGGACCCGGCATTTTGGCCGCGAGCGATTGGGCGCGCGGGTCGCCGCCCCCGCGCCCCCAGATCGTCACCAGCGCATTGAAATGGCCCGCCACCCAGTTGGGGAACAGATCTTTGCCTCGGTCGTAGAAGTCGAGCGCGGCCGTTGGGTCGCCGAGGGTGTCGTGCGTCACGATGAGATACATGAACAACTGGGCGGCGAGTGGGTCGCTCGCCAGCGCGCGCGTGAAAAGATCGCGGGCGCGCCTGATGTGTCCGGTGTTGACCAGCAGGTACGCGTACTGGCCCATCTCCTCGTCACTCAAGCCCAAGGCGCGTGCCTGAGTGAACTCCTCTTCGGCCATTGTCCATTGGAGACGCGCCACCTCCTTGAACGCGAGCTCGAGGTGCACCTGCGGCAGGTTCGGTTCCAGCGTGTACGCCTTCTGCGCGGCTAGCTTGGCTTGCTCCCCGTGATACACGACGTCTTCGGGGAAGTAGATCTGCGCCGTATCGTGGGCATTGGATTTGAGAGCCCACGCGAGAGCGAATTTGTCGTCGAGATCGATGGCGCGTTGAACCTGCTCGAGGCACTTCGCAACGATGTCCCGATCTTCGCCACCGCGGTCGACGTTGTTCAGCAGAGCGCGTGCGGATAGGTACAGATCGTAGGCACGCGTATTCGCGGTTCCACCCAACATGCCGCCCTCCTTTAGACCCAGAGTGACTTGCAGGGCCGCGGCCACCGATCGCGCGATGTCCGCCTGTATGGCGAAGATGTCATCGAGTCGGCGATTATACGAATCGGACCAGAGCGTAAACCCATCCTGCGCGTCGATCAATTGCGCGTTGATTCGGACTTGGTCGCCGGCCTTGCGGACGCTGCCTTCGAGGATGTGCCGTACGCCGAGCTTCTGCGCAATCGACTGAATGTTGTCCGCGCTGCCCTTGAACGCGAAGGCCGAAGTGCGTGCGATGACGCGGAACGCCTTGAGCTTGACCAATTGGTCGAGCAAATCTTCGGTGATGCCGTCGGCGAAGTACTCCTGTTCCTGAGAGGATGACACGTTCACGAACGGCAGAACGGCGAGCGAGTTGCTCGAGGCGGGCGGTCTCGGCGGCGGTGTCGTGACGTCGGTCGGAACCGCCTGCGGAGTCGCGGCATCTTTCGACGTCGGCTGCGCGCCGTTGCGAGTCCAGAGGTAGAGGCCGGCCGCCGCCGACGACGAGTGTCGCGAGCGCTGCTTGCATGGCGGCGCGTCGGTTGACCTGCGTCTGGCCCGTTATGCGTCAAAGTGCCGCTGGCAGGCTTCGAGGTCGCGAATGAGGTCCTGGGCCGACGCATAGCGATCGCGAGGGTCTTGCTGCAGCATGCGCGACACGATTCGCTCGAGCCCGGCAGGCGCGGCCGGATCCAAGTGGCGTATCGCTCTCAGGGTCTCAGTGCTTCGGGAACCCCGGAAACCGGGTGCCGGCGCGTCGGCAAAGGGCAGCTGGCCGGTCAGCATCTCGTAGAGCACGACCCCGAGCGACCAGAGGTCCGCGCGCGGATCGGCCTCCCGGCCATGGCGCTGTTCCGGAGCCATGTAGGCGAGCGTGCCGAGCACCGCGTCGGTGCGCGTGAGGCCGGCTCGGCCGATGAGCTTGGCCACTCCAAAGTCGAGGATCTTGACGAGCCCCTCCTGCGCGAGGAACAGATTGGCCGGCTTGATGTCGCGGTGAACGATTCCGGCGCCATGCGCCTCGCTGAGCCCCTTCGCGACCTGTATCGCGATGTCGATGGCCGCGGCGGGATCGAGCGCGCCGCGCACGAGGCGATGATTGAGCGACTCGCCTTCGTAATACGCCATGCCGAGAAAGATCTGGCCATCCTCGGATTCGTCGATGTCGTAGATCGTGCAGATGTTGGGATGGTCGAGCGCCGAAGCCGCGCGCGCCTCTTGGATGAAGCGCTGCTTGGCATCGAAGTCGCGCGTCAGCTCTTGGCTGAGAAATTTGAGCGCAACCTGCCGGTGAAGGCGGATATCCTCCGCCTTGTAGACGATCCCCATCCCCCCGCGACCGATCTCCGAGAGGATTCGGTAGTGCGATATGGTCTGACCTTCCATAGGGACGTGCGGACCGCATCCGCATGACCGGCATTCGTCGGAAAGCGCGCGACATTATGCGTGCCGCCCGCGATTTCCCGCAATGCTGCAAGGAATCGGCTCCGAGACCGAGCCGCGGATCTGTGCCCGGCGCAGCCTCGCGTCCCATCGAGCGCGATGTGGGCGCGCAGCGCGTGGAATTCGCAGTGGGGGTGTGGTATCAATGCGCGCCTATGACCGACCGCGCACGTTTCTATTTCTGGTATTACGCGTTTCCGAAGCCGCTGGCGGAGGAAGGGTCGCGATCGGTCTGAAGCGTAGAACCGAGATACCTAAGGAAAGCCGCCAGCGAACCTGGCGGCTTTTTTTGTGCCGCCGGATTTCGCGCCGCGACTGATCGGAGTCGAAGACATGCCGCCGTACACAGACGACCTGAGAATTCGCAGCTTCACGGAGCTGAGCACGCCCGCGGAGCGTGCTGCGCGAGCTGCCGTGCAGCGAGCAGATGTCGAGCACGGTCGCGAACGCGCGCCGCGCGCTGCACGCGATCCTGCACGGCGAGGACGACCGGCTCGCGGTCGTGATCGGCCCGTGCTCGATTCACGACCCGAAGGCGGCGATGGAATACGCGCGACGGCTGCGTCCGCTGCGCGACGACGCTCGGCGACGCGCTCGAGATCGTGATGCGCGTCTATTTCGAGAAGCCGCGCACGACCGTCGGCTGGAAGGGCCTGATCAACGATCCCGATCTCGACGGCACGTTCAACATCAACAAGGGCCTGCGTCTCGCGCGCGGCGTGCTCTGCGACATCAACGCGCTCGGCCTGCCGGCCGGCGTCGAGTATCTCGACATGATCTCGCCGCAGTACATCGCCGACCTCGTCGCGTGGGGCGCGATCGGCGCGCGCACGACCGAGAGCCAGGTGCATCGCGAGATGGCGTCGGGTCTTTCGTGTCCGATCGGGTTCAAGAACGGCACGGACGGCAACGTGAAGATCGCGGTCGACGCGGTCGGCGCCGCGGCGCACCCGCATCATTTCCTCGCGGTCACGAAGGACGGCCGCGCGACGGTCGCGGCGACGGCCGGCAACCCCGACGGCCACGTGATCCTGCGCGGCGGCAAGACGCCGAACTACGAGGCCGGCGGACGTCGCTGCCGCGTGCGAGATGCTCGCGAAGGCGAAGCTCGCAGCCGCGGCTGATGATCGACGCGAGCCACGCCAACAGCTCGAAGCAGCACGAGCGGCAGACGGCCGTCGTCGACGACATCGCGCGCCAGATCGAGCGCGGCGAGCGGCGGATCGTCGGCGTGATGATCGAGAGCCATCTCGTCGGCGGCCGCCAGGACCTCGTGCCGGGCCGCTCGCTCACCTACGGGCAGAGCATCACCGACGCGTGCCTCGGCTGGGAGCCGTCGCAGCGGAGCCCTCGAGCGGCTCGCGCGCGCGGTGCGCGAGCGGCGAGCGGGCTGAAACGATCGACATTCCGGGGGCAGGACCAGACGCTGCCGCGCTCAGGTCTGGGCGTCGCTATACTGCCGCGCATGCTCCGTAAGGCCGCGGTCGCCATCGCGCTCATGCTCGCCGGCTGCGCCGGCGCACCCGTCGCGCCCGAGCACCCGCCGCGCGCGGAGCCGGCCGTTGCCGCCGCGCGTTCCGAGCGTCCGCTGATCGCGTTCGTACTCGGCGCCGGCGCCGCGCGCGGGTTCGCGCATGCGGGCGCGCTCAAAGTGCTCGACGACGCGGGCATCCGCGCCGACATCGTGATCGGCACGAGTGCGGGTAGCCTGGTCGGCGCGCTCTATGCCGGCGGCATCCGCGGCCAGGCGCTCGTCGACATGGCGCTCGCCGTGCAGCGCAACCAACTCCTCGATTTCGTTTTGCCGCATCGTGGCTTCATCGACGGCAGCAGGATCCAGTCGTACGTCAATCAGTCGCTGCACTCGCGCCTGATCGAGCAGCTCGACGTGCCGTTCGTCGCCGTTGCGACCGACCTCAAGACGGGCGCACTCGTCGCGTTCAATCGAGGCGACACCGGAATGGCGGTACGTGCTTCGTGCAGCGTGCCCGCGGTATTTCAACCGACCTCGATCGAGGGCCGCGAGTACGTCGACGGCAGCTTGGTCAGCCCCCTGCCGGTGCGGCTGGCGCGCTCGCTCGGCGCGGACATCGTGATCGCGATCAACGTCGGCCTGCACGCCGACAGAGCCCCGTCGACAGCGAGCGCGGCATCGTCACCCAGGCGTTCGTGGTCATGGCGGCCTCGATCGCGCGCGAGGAGACGAAAGTCGCCGACGTCGTGCTGCAGCCCGACCTCACCGGCGTGCGGCTCGCGGATCTCTCGGCGCGCGGGCGCGCGACCTCGTGCAGCGTGCCGCGGGATTCGCAACCGACCTCGATCGAGGGCCGCGAGTACGTCGATGGCAGCCCTGGTGAGCCCGGTGCCCGCTGCGGCTCGCGCGCTCGCTCGGCGCAGACATCGTGATCGCGATCAACGCTGGGCCGCGCGCCGACCAGAGCGACGTCGACAACGAGAGGGGCATCGTCACCCAGGCGTTCGTGGTCATGGCGGCTTCGATCGCGCGCGCGAGGAGACGTAAGCGCCGACGTCGCTGCACCAGTCCGACCTCACCGGCGTACGGCTCGCGGATCTGCGCGCGGGCGCGCGATCGCCGCGGGCGAGCAGGCCGCGCGCGACGCGCTTCCGGAGACCGGCGAATCATCGAGATCAAGAGCGCGCCGAAGGTCGAGCAGGCGCTCGCTGCCGGCGCGGCGCGGCGCTAGCGACTCAGCTCGCGACCCAGGCGGCGAACGCGGCCCACGGCGCCGAGAAGCCGATCACGAGACGCAGCGGCTGCGACGCGATCAGGAACAGTCCGCCCCAAAGCGTTGCGGGGTGGATCCGTCCGCGCGACGTGAAGTCGTAGACGACGAGCGCGACGAGAACAGTCCGTGATGGCGAAAACCGGGCGGTCCGAGCGGCGCGACGCCCGGCCAGCGGGCCACCGCCGCCGTGACGAGCTCGAGCGTCGCGATCAGCACGAGCCGCTTGTGGTAGTCCACGCGCCGGCGCAGCAGCAGCGCAGAGCCGAACAGCACGGGGAACACGACGATCGTCGCGAGCGCGACCGCGAGCAGCACGCCGGCCGGAATGCCCGGCGGCGGATTCATGAGCCCGGCGTGGAAGCGCGTGAGCGCGACGTAGGCGCCCAGCACCATCATCACCGCGCCGAGCACCGCGCCCGCGACGCCGAGCTTGCGATGGATGTCCGTGCGGCCTGCCGCGACGAGCGTCGTCTGGCTACGTCTGTTCGAGCTCTCACGAGCTCTGGGTCGAGAATCGGGTAATGCTCGAAATCGTGACGGAGGACATGCTCGCTCCGTACCTGCAGATCGCGAACGGGCGCGCGCCTTAGCGCTTCGCGACCGCGTGGATCACGCGGTCGTTCTCGAAGTAGACCGAGAACGTCGGGTAGTCCCAACGCGTGATCGGCGGCTGGCCGACCGCCTCGTGGCGTTCCGCGCGGCATGCCGTAGGTCTTCTCGACGTTGGCCATCGTCGTCCCGGACTTCGGCCGCTCCGACGGCGACTGCGCGTCGGCGTCGATACCGTCGAGCAGCAGCACGGTCGCGCTGGCTCGGCGACGGCGCCGAGCGTCAAGGTCAACACCACCATGGTCTTCGCGACGAGTTTCGCCATGATTCGGTCCTCCCTGAACGCGAACGACTATAGCACCGGCCTTCGGGGCGTTCATCTTGCGTAGGTGGACGTACTTCACAGTTCCATGCGCCGGCCGGCGCGCCGGCACTGTCGCCGTCCGGCGACCTCCGCGCTCGCCGCGTATGGTTTAATGCGCGTCGATGTTTCAGCCGCTCGAGTGGTTCGTCGGGTTGCGCTATCTGCGCTCGCGTCGCCGCCGCGGCGTCGTGTCGTTCATGAGCGTGGCGTCGCTGCTCGGGATCGCGCTCGGCGTCGCGGCATTGATCATCATCCTGTCCGTGATGAACGGTCTCGAGACCGAGACGCGCACGCGCCTCTTGAGCGTGAACGCGCACGCGACGATCGCGTCGCGCGCCGGTATCGCCGATTGGCGCGACGTGGCAGGCTCGGCTCGCGAGCGCGCCCGGCGTGACCGGCGTCGCGCCGTACGTGAACGATCGAAGGCATGCTCGCCGCCGGCTCGAGCCTGCGGCCCGCGCTCGTGCGCGGCGTCGAGCCCGACGCGGAGAGGCATGTCTCGGAGATCGACCGCGAGCTCGTGCAGGGCAGCCTCGCCGAGCTCGCGCCGGGCGCGCACAAGATCCTGCTCGGCCGCTCGCTCGCGCTGAAGCTCGGCGTGGGCGTCGGCGACGCGGTCACGCTGCTCGTGCCGCGCGTGAGCGAGGGGCGCGTGCTGCCGCGCTACGCGTCGTTCACGGTCGCGGGCACGTTCGAAGCCGGGATCCAGGACAACGACGCCGGGCTCGCGTTCGTCGACTCTGCGCGACGCGAGCGAGCTCGAAGGGTCTGAACGGCGCCGCGCGAGGGCGTCGCGGTGCGGCTCGCGAATCCGCTCGACGTCGAGTCGTTTCGCGCGCGCGAGGCGGGCGTCGCTGCCGGCCGGGTTCCACTACTCGGACTGGGCCGAGGACCACCGCAACTTGTTCACCGCGATCCACATCGAGAAGACGATGATGCGGATCATCCTGATGTTCATCGTCGCGGTCGCGGCGTTCAACATCGTCGCGTCGCTGATGATGGTCGTGATCGACAAGCAGAAGGACATCGCGATCCTGCGCACCTGCGGTCTCGAGCCGAGGCGCGTCGCGCGGATCTTCCTCGTGCAGGGCGCGATGATCGGCTTCGTCGGCACGCTCGGCGGCATCGTGCTCGGCCTCGTCTGCGCGCTGAACATCGACGTGATCGTGCCGTGGCTCGAGAACACGTTCCACTTCAAGATCATGCCGGGCGACGTCTACTACGTGACGCAGATTCCGTCCGAGGTGCATCTCTTCGACGTCGTGACGATTCCCGCCGTCGCGTTCCTCGTGGCGCTGCTCGCGACGCTCTATCCGGCGCGCCGGGCGGCCGCCGTCGCGCCCGCGGTCGCGCTGCGCTATGACTAGACGTGAGCATGAAGCAGCCTTACAGCTCTCGATCGCGCTGCGCTATCTGCGCGCGAGCCGCGGCCAGAGCTTTATCTCGTTCATCTCGGCCGTTTCGATGGTGGGCATCGGGCTCGCGGTCGCGGTATTGATCGTCGTGTTGTCGGTCATGAACGGCTTCGAGCACGAGCTGCAACAGCGGATTCTCGGCATGGTCTCGGATGCGACGATCAGCGGTTACGAAGAGCCGCTCGAGGATTGGCGAGCGATGCGCGAGCGCGTGCTCGGGCAGCCCGACATCCGCGCGGCCGCGCCGTTCGTCGAGGGCCAGGCGCTCGCGGTCGCGCGGCGAGCGGCTCGGCGGGCGTGACCGTGCGCGGCGTCGATCCCGAGCTCGAGCGCGAGGTATCGAACATCGGCGCGATCACGCGCGAAGGGCGACATCGGCGCGCTCGTCGGCGGGCAGATACAAGATCGTGATCGGCAAGAGCCTCGCGGACGCGCTCGGCGTCGGCGTCGGCGACGAGGTCGTGCTCGTGCTCGCCGAGGCGTTCATGACGCCGGCCGGCTTGATGCCGCGCCAGCGCGCGTTCACCGTCGCGGGTGTGTTCGAGGCCGGCATGTACGAGTACGATCGCGGCCTCGTGTTCGTGAGCTTCGACGACGCGGCGCGGCTCTTCCACACCGGCGGCCGCGCGACGGGCCTACGGCTCGCGGTCGCCGATCTCTACGACGCGCGCGAGGTCGCGGAGCGCACGGCGCGCGCGTTCGCGCGCGAGCTCGACAAGAAGTTCTACGTCGACGACTGGACGCGCCAGCACTACACGTACTTCCGCTCGATTCAGCTCCAGAAGTCGATCATGTTCGTGATCCTGTCGCTCGTGATCGCGGTCGCCGCGTTCAACATCGTGTCGACGCTGATGATGGTCGTGCGCGACAAGCGCGGCGACATCGCGATCCTGCGCAGCTTCGGCACGACGCCGCGCAGCGTCGTCGCGATCTTCGCGAGCCAAGGCACGCTGATCGGATTGGTCGGCACGCTGCTCGGGATCGCGCTCGCGCTGCTCGTGACGCTGGCAGCTCGGCAACATCGTCGCGCTGCTCGCAGAGCTGGCTCGGAATCAATCTGCTGTCGGCGGACGTCTATTTCCTGAGCGACTTGCCGACGCAGCTGCGGCCGCTCGAGGTCGCCGAGATCGCGGCTCTCGCGCTCGGGCTCGCGATCGCTCGCCACGTTCTATCCGGCGTTCAGCGCCGCGCGCCAGCCGCCGGCCGAGGCGCTGCGCTATGAATGAGTCGCGCCCGGTCGTGCTCGAGGCGCTCGGTCTCGTGAAGACGTTCGCGGACGTCGGCCGCAAGATCGAGGTGCTGCGCGGCGTCGAGCTTCGCGGTCGCGAAGGGCGATCGCGTCGCGATCATCGGCGCGTCGGGCTCGGGCAAGACGACGTTGCTGCAGCTGCTCGGCGGGCTCGACGAGCCGACGGCCGGCGAGGTGCGCGTCGCGGGCGAGTCGATGAGCCGCGCGAGCGACGTCGAGCGCGGCCGGCTGCGCAACCGCGCGCTCGGCTTCGTGTACCAGTTTCACCATCTGCTGCCCGGAGTTCACGGCGCTCGAGAACGTCGCGATGCCGCTGCTCGTGCGCGGCAGCGCGCCGCGCGACGCGGCGCGCGCAGGCGCGCGAGTTGCTCGAGCGCGTGGGGCTTGGCGAGCGGCTCGAGCATCGGCCCGGCGAGCTGTCGGGCGGCGAGCGGCAGCGCACGGCCGTCGCGCGCGCGCTCGTGACGCGTCCGGCCGCGGTGCTCGCGGACGAGCCGACCGGCAATCTCGACCGGCCGACCGGGCCTCAAGGTGTTCGAGCTGCTGCTCGAGCTCAACACCGCGCTCGGCACGAGCCTCGTCGTCGTGACCCACGATCCCGATCTCGCGCGGCGCATGGATCGCGTGCTCGAGCTCAAGGATGGACTGCTGCAGCCGGCGTAACGATCGCGCGTTGGGCAGCGCGGCATCGGTGTCAGCTCGCGTCGGGCGGGGCGGCTCTCGCATGCCTCTCCCGGGAACGCCGTGAATCCATCCCTGGAGGCTCCGGGCGCGCCGTCCCTGGCGCGCACGGTCCCGGGAAAGGCATGCGAGATCCGCTCCGCCCGACGTCACGCGTTGGCGCAGCGGCTTGTGAGCGTGCTGCGCGTGTTGCGGCGAGCGCTGGCCATTGCGAGATGGCTGTTGGGGCGGTTGCCGCCCATCGTCGTGATCGCGGGGGCGTGGTTCGCGGGGACGCTCGTCGTGCACCAGCTTGCGGCGCTTGCCGGGCGCCGGCGTGTATGTGCCGCTCGGGCTCGCGGCGCTGCTCGCGTTGCGCTACCGCGCGTCGCGGTGGGCCGCGTGGGCCATCGCGGGGTTCGCGTGGACCGCGTTCGCGGCGCAGCAGCGGCTCGACGAGAGGCTCGCGCCCGATCCGCCGCAGCGCGAGGTCGCGATCGCGGGCTTTGTCGACGGCTTTCCGACGTTCGCGCCGGGCCAGGTGACGTTCTCGTTCGCCGTCGCCGCCCCGCGGCCCGAGGGCGTGCCGGCGCTCGTGCGGCTCACGTGGTATCGGCCGCCGCGGCCGATCGCGGCCGGCGAACCACTCGAGGTCGTCGCGCGGCTGCGCGCGCCGCACGGCGCCCGCAATCCCGGCGGCTTCGACTACGAGCAGTGGTTGCTCGTGACGGGGCATGGCGCGACCGGTTACGTGCGCGCGGAAACCCGCGCGGCGCACGCGCCGCCGCGAACGCTCGCGAGCTCGTGGCTCGCGCTGCGCGCGCGGATCGCGGAGCGAATAGGCGACGTGCTCGGCGACGGCGACGCCGCGGCGCTGGTGACGGCGCTCGCGATCGGCGAGCGCTATCGATTCACGCGAGCAGCATTGGGCCGACTTTCGCCGAACCGGTACGAGCCATCTCGTCGCGGTTTCGGGCCTGCACATCGGCATGCTCGGCGTGCTCGTCGTTCGTCGTGCTGCGCGCGCTCTGGATACGATTGCCGCAACCGCTCGCCACCTTCGATCTCGAGGTCGCCGCGGTCGCGAGCGTCGCGAGCACCGCGTATTACTCCGCGCTCACGGGTTTCGCGATCCCGGCGCAGCGCTCGCTCCTGATGATCGCGATCGCGCTCGCGCTGCTCGTGAGCCGGCGCGCGGTCGGGCCGTTCCAAGTGCTCGCGGCCACGCTGCTCGCCGCGCGTCGATCTGGGATCCGTTCGCGCCGCTGTCGGCCTCGTTCTGGCTGTCGTTCGTCGCGGTAGCGATCCTGCTTGCGCTGTCCGCGCCGCGCCGGCTTCGATCCGCGGTCGAGACGCGCGTCGCGACGCTGCGCTGCGCGCGGCCGTCGAGATCGGCGCTCTGCAATGGTCGATCGGCTGCGCGCTGCTGCCGCTCACGGCCGTGTTCTTCGGCGAGATCTCGCTGATTGGGCCGGTCGTGAACCTCGTCGCGATCCCGCTGTTCAACGTCGTGCTCGTGCCGCTCACGCTGCTCGCGACGCTGGTCGTGCAAGTGGACGCATTCGTCCGCGACCGTCGCTCCGCCTCTGTTGCACGCGGTCGGGTGGCTCGCGGCGCAGACCGTCGCCGGCGCTGCACGCGCTCGCGAGCCAGCCGTTCGCAGCGTTCAGAGTGTCCGCGCCGCCGCCCGCGACGGTCGCGCTCGCGGCCGCCGGCGTCGTGCTCGCGATGCCGGCGCATCCGCTGCCGGGACGCCGGCTCGGCTGGCTCGCGCGTGCTGCCGATGTTCTGGCCCGCGCCGGACACGCCCGCGCTCGGGGACGCGCGGGTCGTCGTGCTCGACGTCGGGCAAGGGCTCGCAGTCAGCGTCGCGACGCGCTCGCATCGCCTTTTGTTCGACGCCGGCCCGCGCTTCGGCTCGGGCTTCGACAGCGGCGAGGATCTCGTCGTGCCCGCGCTCGCGGCGGGATGGCCGCGCGTGCTCGACCGGCTGATCGTGAGCCACGCCGACAACGATCACGCAGGCGGGGCACCCGCGGTGCTCGCCGCGTATCCCGCGCGCGGACTTGGTCCAAGGCCCGGACGTCGCGCTGCCGGGCCGTGTCTGCGCGCGCGGCGAGCGCTGGGAATGGGACCGGCGTGCGCTTCGCGATCCTGCATCCGCCGCCTGAGTTCGCAGCCGCTCGGCAACGAGAGCTCGTGCGTGCTCAAGATCGATTCGCGCGCGGGCTCGGTGCTGATCGCCGGCGACATCGAGGCGCGCGGCGAGGAAGCGCTGCTGCGCTCGGCCGACCTCGCGAGCGACGTCGTCGTCGTGCCGCACCACGGCAGCAGCACATCGTCCTCGCCGTCGTTCGTGGCTGCGAGCGCGCCGCGCTACGCGCTCGTGTCGGCGGGCTATGCGAACCGCTGGGGGTTTCCGAAGCCGGCAGTGCGTGCGCGCTGGCTGCAGAGCGGAGCGACGGTTGCGGTGACGGCCGAGGGCGGCGCATTGACCGTGACGCTCGACGAGCGCGGCGTCGCGGTCACGGCGGAGCGCGACGAGCATCGGCATTACTGGCAAGCGGCGGACTCGGGTAACGATCTCAGTTGGCGGTAGTTTGGCCGAGCGTTCGCGAGCGCAGCGCCTGGCCGTGCCGCGGCCCAAACGTGCGCTACCTCTCGTTTTGCTCGCGAATAGCCCTTTGGAAACAAGCTTCAGCGCGCTATAGTTCCGCCAGCCTCAGGGGAGCCCAGCAACTCCGATGCTCGAAATCGTCAAAGCCGGCGGCTGGCTCATGGTGCCGATCGTCGTGGCCTCGATCGTGGCCGTCGCCATCTTCTTCGAGCGTCTTTGGACGCTGCAAAGCAAGCGCGTCGTGCCGCCGCAACCTGACGACCGAGATCTGGGAGCTCGTGAGGCAGAACCAGCTCGACTCGCGGCAGATCGCGCGCGTCGCGCAGAGCTCGGCGCTCGGTCAGGTGCTCGCGGCGGGTCTCGCGCACCGGCACGCGCCGCGCGAGGTGATCAAGGAGAGCATCGAGGATAGCGGCCGGCACGTCGTGCACGAGCTCGAGCGTTATCTCGGGCCGCTCGGCACGATCGCGGCGATCTCGCCGTTGCTCGGGCTGCTCGGCACCGTTTCGGGCATGATTCGCGCGTTCACCGCGATCACCGCGCAGGGCGTCGGCAATCCGACGGTTCTCGCGGGCGGCATCTCGGAGGCGCTGATCACGACGGCCGCCGGCCTCACGGTCGCGATCCCTTCGCTGATTGCCTATCGTTACTTGCGCGGCCGGGTCGAAGGCCTGGTCGTGCTGATCGAGAAAGAGGCGATCGCCTTCATCGAAGCGCTGCTGCAACACCAACGTACCGGGGTTCTTGGAGTGCCCGATGAGGCTGCAAAGCCGCTCAAGAGACGAGCCTGAGATCAATGTAATCTCGCTCGTCGACGTCCTGCTCGTGCTCGTGCTGTTCTTCATGGTGTCCACGAGCTTCCTGCGCGAGACCGAGATCAGCCTCCAGCTCCCCGAGGCGACGACGGACAAGAGCATCGACGTGCCGCGCGAGGCGCTCGAGATCACGGTCACGCAGAACGGCAGCTACCTCGTCAACGGTCGCGAGCTCGTGAACAACGAGCGACGCACGCTGCGCGCGGCGATCGAGCGGCTGATCGGCGACAAGCGCGACATGCCCGTGTTCATCCGCGCCGACGCCACGGCGACGCATCAAGCCGTGATCACGGCGATGGACGTGGCGGGCCAGCTCGGCTTCGTGAAGATCAACATCGCGACCGTGACGCCGCCCGCAGCTTGATCTTTAGGTCGAGCCGGCGCCGCGCAGCGCGCGCCGGACGAGACGTAACCCATGCAGCTAACCGGTCGCTCGGACGTCGTCGCCGTCTACAAGCGGCTGTTCGGGTACCTGCGCCCGCACTGGGCCATCATGGCGCTCGCGATCGTGCCGGCATCCGTCTACGCGATTCTGAACACGTCGGTGCCGCTCGTGATGAAAGAGGTGATGTCGCGCCTCGAGCACGCAGCCAAAGCCGCGGAGCACGCCTGGGAGATCCCGGTCCTGATCGCCGTGCTGTTCCCGCTGCGCGCCGTCATGGACTTTCTCACGATCTACGGGCTCGCCTGGGTCGGGCGCTCGGTGATCCGCGATCTGCGCAACGAGCTATTCGCCCACTATCTCGAGCCTGCCGACGCGATTCTTCGATCAGGGCTCCTCGGGCGCGCTGATCTCGAAGCTCACTTACAACACCGAGCAGGTCGCGGACGCGATCTCGAACGCAATCGTGATCGTGCTACGCGACACGCTCGCGATCATCCTGCTGGTCGCCGTGATGCTGAGGATGAGCCCGCGTATGACGCTGCTGGTCCTGGTCGTCGGCCCGTCGGTCGGCTTCGTGATCGGCCGGATGAGCAAGGCGTTCCGCCGCTACAGCACGCGGATTCAGACGTCGATGGGCGACGTCACGAAGATCACCGAGGAGTCGCGTGCACGGCCAGCGGATCGTGAAGGTATTCGGCGGGCAAGAGCACGAGAAGCAGCACTTCGCGGAGATCAACCAGCGCAACTTCCGCTTCAACGTTCGGCTCGTTGCGGTGCAGGCTGCGGGCGACAACCTCACGGCTTACGTCGTGGTCCTCGGCGTCGCGGCCGTCATGTACCTCTCGTTCTCGGATCTCAACGCGCCGTCCTTCATCGGCTTCGTGACGGCGATGGCCATGGTGCTCACGCCGCTCAAGCGCCTGATCAACGTCAACGCGGTCGTGCAGCGCGGCGTCACGGCGGCGGCAGGCCTGTTCGAGATCCTCGACGAGCCGAGCGAGAAGGACACGGGCACGGCCGAGATGCGGCCGCGCGCGCGGCGAGGTCGAATACCGGGACGTCTCGTTCGCCTACGCACCCGACAAGCCGCCTGCGTTGCGCGGCGTGAGCCTCGACGCTCAAGGCGGGCACGACCGTCGCGCTCGTCGGCCAATCGGGCAGCGGCAAGTCGACGATCGCGAGCCTGCTGCCGCGCTTCTACGAGCCCGGCAGCGGCGCGCGTGCTGCTCGACGGCCGCGACATTCGCGACTACCCGCTGCGCGACCTGCGCCGGCAGCTCTCGCCTCGTGAGCCAGGACGTCGTGCTGTTCGACGACAGCATCGCGGGCAACATCGCCTACGGCGCGCTCGAGAAGTCGCCGCGCGCGGCGATCGAGGCCGCGGCCGAGGCCGCGTACGTGGCGGAATTCGCGGCCGAGCTGCCGGAGGGGCTCGACACGCGCGTCGGCGAGCGCGGCGTGATGCTCTCGGGCGGCCAGCGGCAGCGCATCGCGATCGCGCGCGCGCTGCTCAAGGACGCGCCCGTGCTGATCCTCGACGAGGCGACGTCGGCGCTCGACACCGAATCGGAGCGCCGCGTCCAGGCCGCGCTCGCGCGTCTGATGCACGGCCGCACGACGCTCGTGATCGCGCATCGGCTATCGACGATCGAGAAGGCCGACCTGATCGTCGTGATGCGCGAGGGCACGATCGTCGAGCAGGGCACGCACGCGGAGCTCATCGCGCACGGCGGCTACTACTCGACGCTGCATCGCATGCAATTCGCGGGCGTAAGACGGATGCGCAGGCTCGCGACCCGCCGTCTCGCGCTCGTTGAACGCCCTCTGGTACGGCGACAGCCCGCTGCGCTGGGCGCTGTTCCCGTTCGCGGCCGTCTATCGAGTCGCTCGCGCAGCTGCGCCGCGACCGCCTATCGGCGCAAGCTGTTGAAGGCGGTCGAGCTGCCGGTGCCGGTCGTCGTCGTCGGCAACGTGAGCGTCGGCGGCACGGGTAAGACGCCGTTCGTGATCTGGCTCGCGGCGCAGCTCCAGACGCGCAACCTGCGCGTCGGCATCGTGACGCGCGGCTATCGCGGCAGCGCGCGCGACTGGCCGCGCGTCGTCGACGCGAAGAGCGACCGCCACGAGGTCGGCGACGAGCCCGTGCTGCTCGCGCGCCGCACGGGTTGCCCGGTCGTCGCGGGGCCCGACCGAGTCGCGGCCGCGCAGCGTCTGCTCGCCGAGCACCGGGTCGACGTCGTGATCTCCGACGACGGGCTTCAGCACTACCGGCTCGGGCGGCGCTTCGAGATCGCGGTCGTCGACGGCGTGCGCGGCATGGGCAACGGGCTCTGCCTGCCCGCCGGGCCGCTGCGCGAGCCGGCGGCACGGATCTGCGAGGTCGACGCGATCGTCGTGAACGGCGGGGACTGGGGCCACGCGGGCGTCTTCCGCGCGCAGGCGGTCGTGACCGGCGTGTACCGCGTGTCGAACCGCGAGCCGCGCACGCTCGAGTCGTTCAAGGGCGCGCCCGTGCACGCGGTCGCCGGTATCGGCAACCCGCAACGCTTCTTCGACCTGCTCGACGAGGCGGGGCTGGACGTGATGCCGCATCCGCTCGAAGATCACGCGGAGATCGGGCCCGAGCAGCTCGCGTTCGACGAGCCGGGCGCCGTGCTGATCACGGAGAAGGACGCCGTGAAGTGCGAGTCGATCGCGCACGCGAACGTCTGGTGCGTCGTCGTCGATCTCGCACTTCGACGCCGACAAGACCGCGCGCCTGATGCGCCTCGTGCTGCGCGACGTCGAGGCCCGCGGCACGTGAGCACGACCGGGTTCATCGCCGTGATCCCGGCGCGCTACGGCTCGTCGCGGTCTGCCCGGCAAGCCGCTCAAGGACATCGCGGGCAAGCCGATGATCGAGTGGGTCTACCGGCAGACGCTCGGCAGCGGCGCGAGCGAGGTCATCGTCGCGACCGACGACGAGCGCATCGCCGCTGCGTGCCGCGCGTTCGGCGCGCCGGTCGAGCTCACCTCCGCCGAGCACCCGAGCGGCACGGACCGGATCGCCGAGCTCGCGCGGCGCTTCGAATGGGACGACGAGCAGATCGTCGTGAACGTGCAGGGCGACGAGCCGCTGATCTCGCCGGTCTCGATCGCGCAGACCGCGCGCCTGCTCGCGTGGCATCCCGACGCGACGATCGCGACGCTCGCGGCGCCGCTCGACCGGGACGCCGAGTTCTCAGGATCCCGAACTTCGTCGAAGGTCGTCACCGACGCGCGACGGCTGGGCGCTGTACTTCAGCCGCGCGCCGATCCCGTGGCCGCGCGACGGCGGCGTGCCCGAGGCGCGACGCCACATCGGCCTCTACGCGTACCGCGCCGGCGGCTTGAGGGCGATCAGCGCGGCGCCGCCGTGCGCGCTCGAGGAGATCGAGAAGCTCGAGCAGCTGCGCGCGCTCTGGCTCGGGCTTACCGGATCATCGTCGCGGACGCGGCCGAGCCGCCGTCGCCACACGTCGACACCGAGGAAGATCTCGCGCGCATTCGACGGCATGCTCGAAGGCTCGCGCGCCGAGCGGAGCGCGATGAAGGACGTGCTCGCCAAGAGTTCGCAAGGCCGCCGCGCGCGTGTTCGGCAAGGCCGAGCCCGAGCCGCTCGCGGCGCGGCGCGTGCTGTTCGTCTGCATGGGCAACATCTGCCGCTCGCCGACGGCGGAGGGCGTGTTTCGGCAAGTTGCTCGCCGAGCGCGCGCCGGAGCTCGACGTGCAGGTCGACTCGGCGGGCACGCACGCCTATCACATCGGCCAGCCGCCCGATCGTGCGCGCGCAGCGCGCGGCCGCAGCGGCGCGGAGTCGATCTCGAGCGCTCAGCGCGCGCGCCGCGTCACCGAGCGGGACTTCGAGCACTTCGAGCTCGTGCTCGCGATGGACGAGCTGAATCGCGCCGCGCTGCTCGAGATCTGTCCGGCCGAGTATCGCGGTCGAGTGCGGCTGCTGCTCGAGTTCGCGCCGCAGCGTCGGACGCAGGAAGTGCCCGATCCGTATTACGGCGGCGAGCAACGGCTTCGAGCACGTGCTCGACCTCGTCGAGGAGGCCGTCGTCGGCGTGCTCGAGCACCTGCGCCGCACGCAGCCGCCGCGCCGCGCCGTCGGCGCCGGAGTCGTCCTCCGCGAAACCGGCGGCCTGATCGAGCGGCCGCGACGCGAAGCGGCGAGTCGGCCTAGCGTCACCGTCTCGGGCGGCGGACGCGGCTCGTCCTGCGGCCCGGCGCTGCGCTCCGGTCGTCGGCGGCTCCGGCTCCGGCTCCGGCCGATAGCTCGGCTCGCTCGGGCGGACGCGCGCTCGGCTCGGTGCGCGTGAAGTCCTGCCTCTCGGTCGGCTCTGCGGCGCGGCTCGGCTCGGGCGCCGGTTCGCGGACTCGGGCGGGTCGGGCGGCCGTTCCCGCATCTCACGCGCCTCGGGCGGCCGTTCCTCGCGCGGCTCCGGCGCACGTTCGCCGAACCTCGCGTGGCTCGGCGGGCCCTCGCGGCTCGATCCAGTGCGCCTGCCAGTCCGTCGACGGGTCGGCGCCCGCATTCGACGGGCGCCGTGCTCGCCCGCGGCTCGGCGACCGAATCCTGCACGCGCTCGACCGCGGGGTCGTACGCTCGCGCTGCCTCATTGCTCGCCGTACGCGGCCTCTGCCCTGGGCGGCTGGCGGCGGTTGCCCGCCGTTGGTGCCGTCCGCCCGTCGCTCGCGCGGCCGCTCTGCTGGCCCCGGTCCGCGGCCGTCGCGGCCGCCGCGGCGGCGCCCGCGCCGGCCGCGTCCGCCGCCTTGCGCCTGCTGGCCGGCTGCGGCTGATCGTCGGCCGCGGCTCGCCGCTCTGGCCGCGCGGCTGGCGCGTTGCCCGGGCTCTGGCGCGACTGCGCGTTGCCTGGGTTCTGACGCGGCGGCTGCGGCTGGCCGCTGGTCGCGTCGCCCTTCCTGCGGCTGGCGGTTCGCCGCCCTCACCGGGCTCGCGCATCGGCCGTTGGCCGCCGCCGTCGCTGTGCGCGCGCTGGCCGCGGTTGCGGCCACGGCCGCCACGCTCGCGCCGATGCTCGCCGTGCGAGCGCGGCTCGCGGTCGCGTTCGCGGTCGCGCTCGCGCCCACGCGCGTGATCGCGATGCGCCGCTGCGGCGCGTGCCGGGCTCGTTGCGCGCCGCGGGCAGCGGGCTGCTCCGGCGCGGGCGGCGGCGCCGACGAGCCAACCGAACAGCGCGGCTCCATAGCGACGGGCTCGCGCGGCCAGCGAGCGGCGCGCGGCGCTTCCGGCGCGCGCGCGGGCGGCTCGGGAGCCGGCGGCGGCGTCGGCACCGGGGTGCTCGGCAGCAAGTTCGAGATCGCGGCTTCCTCGGCCTTCTGCTGCCTGCGGCACTTCCTCGAACGGCAGGCTCGGGTCCGGCTTCGGCGTCGATGAGCTTGTAGCTCGTCGCCGGCGTTCTCGGGCAGCGCCGTCTCGTCGTCGCGCACTCGGCGCAACGAGTAGTTCGGCGTCTCGAGGTCGGGGTTGCCGATCAGGACGATCTGGACGCCGTTAGCCTCTTGCACCGACTGCACCCAGTCGCGCTTCTCGTTGAGCACGTAGTTCGCGACGTCGAGCGGCAGCTGGGCGATGACCTTCGCCGTGCGGTCCTTGCGGGCTTCCTCGCCGACGAGGCGCAGCACCGCGAGCGCGAGCGACTCGACGCTGCGGATGTTGCCGGCGCCGTTGCAGCGCGGGCAGACGGATTGCGTGGATTCCTCGAGCGACGGGCGCAGCCGTTGCCGCGACATCTCGAGCAGGCCGAAGCGCGAGATCCGGCCGATCTGGATGCGGGCGCGGTCGTGCTCACCGCGTCGCGCAGGCGATTCTCGACCTCGCGCTGGTTGCGCTGCGGGCCCATGTCGATGAAGTCGACGACGACGAGGCCGCCCAAGTCGCGGATCCGCAGCTGCCGGCCGATCTCGTCGGCGGCCTCGAGGTTGGTGTTGAGCGCGGTCTCCTCGATGTCCTCGCCCTTCGTCGAGCGCGCCGAGTTGATGTCGATCGCGGTCAGCGCCTCGGTGTGGTCGATCACGATGCTGCCGCCCGAGGGCAGCGACACCTTGTGGCTGAACGCCGACTCGATCTGGCTCTCGATCTGGTAGCGCGTGAACAGCGGCACCGTCGGGTCGTCGTAGAGCTTGAGCTTGCGCAGGTTGTGCGGCAGCACGCGCTCCATGAACTCGAGCGCGTCCTGATGCACGGCCGGGTCGTCGATCAAGATCTCGCCGATGCTCGTCGGAGAAGTAGTCGCGCAGCGCGCGGACGATCGCGTTGCCTTCCTGGTAGATCAGGAACGGCGCGGGGCGCGTCACGACGACCTGCTTGATCGCCTCCCAGACGCGCAGCAGGTAGTCCATGTCCCAGCGCAGCTCTTCGGCGCTGCGGCCGACGCCGGCGGTGCGCACGATGCAGCCCATGCCGTCGGGCGGCGCGAGATCCTCGAGCGACTGGCGCACGATGTCGCGCTCCTCGCCCTGGATGCGTCGCGAGACGCCGCCGGCGCCCGCGTTGTTCGGCATCAGGACGATGAACCGGCCCGCGAGGCTGATGTAGGTGGTGAGCGCCGCGCCCTTCGTGCCGCGCTCTTCCTTGTCGACCTGGACGACGATCTCCTGGCCTTCGCGCAGAACGTCGCGGATCTGGACGCGCTCGCCCTGCTCGGGCTGGCGGACGAAGTACTCGCTGGAGATTTCTTTGAGCGGCAGGAAGCCGTGCCGCGGAACGCCGTAATCGACGAAGCAGGCCTCGAGACTCGGTTCGATCCGAGTGATGCGGCCTTTGTAGATGTTGGACTTGCGTTGCTCTCTGGAAGGGACCTCGATGTCTAGGTCATAGAGCTTCTGGCCATCGACCATGGCCAAACGCAACTCTTCCTTCTGAGTTGCATTCACTAACATTCGCTTCATAAGACTTGAATCCCCTAGGGACGTGCTCGGATCCACGGGTAACGCCCGAGGTCTGCGGAATTGTTCTTTGGCGAGCGCGTGCGCGGGCTGTGCGCGGCAGCGTTCTTGAGGGCGGCGATGCTCGATCCGTCAACGGATGATTTTGGATATCTTCGCTACGGAGAGCCATTGCCTTTTCGCAGATCGCGGGAACCAGGATCCGGTCCCACCATGTGTGAGTTTCGAACCAAGCAGCCCGTCGGTCGAGCTGACGCCTGAATTCGGCTTCGGAAGCGGACCCGCAATTCAAGCTCGGGCCGGTTCCGCGGCCGGTACTATAACATAGTGCTCTCAGTCCTCAATTCGTACGCCTTTGAATCCACCGCAAAAAAGCCGCGAAGGCCGCCGCTCGCCAGGAGCAGGTCGACGAAGCCGCCGCCGGCCAGCGTCTCGACAACTACCTGCTCGGCGCGCTCAAGGGCGTGCCGCGGAGTCATATCTATCGGCTGATCCGCTCGGGCCAGGTGCGCGTGAACTCGGGGCGCGTGAACCCGAAGCACCGGTTGAAGGCGGGCGATCGCGTCCGGGTGCCTCCGGTCGCCGACGCGAGCGCCGGCGCCGGCTCCGGCGAGCGGCGGCTCGCTGCGACTGGCTCGTGCGAGCGGATCGTGTTCGAGGACCAGCGGCTGCTCGTGCTCGACAAGCCGGCCGGGCTCGCCGTGCACGGCGGCACCGGCGTCGCGCTCGGCTGCATCGAGGCGCTGCGTGCGCTGCGCCCCGAGCTGCCGGAGCTCGAGCTCGTGCACCGGCTCGACCGCGCGACCTCGGGCTGCCTGCTGGTCGCGAAGCGGCGCAGCGCGCTGCGCACGCTGCATGCGCTGCTGCGCGAGGGCCGGGTCGACAAGCGCTATCTCACGCTCGTGCAAGGCCGCTGGTCCGAGCCGAGCGCCGAGATCTCGGCGCCGCTCGTCACGAAGCGGGGCGCCGGCGAGTCCCGCGTCCGCGTCGCGACGCGGCGGCAAGGCCGCGAGGAGCGCGTTTCGGCTCATCGATACGCTCGGGCGGACCGCCTCGCTGCTCGAGGTCGCGATCGCGACGGGCAGGACGCATCAGATCCGCGTGCACGCGGCGCACGCGGGTCACCCGGTTGCCGGCGACGACCGATACGGCGACCCCGAGTTCAACGACGCGACTGCGCCGGTTCGGGCCTGCGCCGGATGTTCCTCCATTCGCGCTCGATCGCGTTCGTCTGGCCCGAGAGCGGGCGAGGAGTTCTCGGTCGACGTGCCGCTGCCGCGCGGAGCTGTCGGACGTGCTTACGGCGCTCGCGGAAGGGAAGCGCGCGCGAGCGGATCGAGCCCCGCGCTCTTGAGCGTCGCGGCGAGCCAGATCAGCGGCAGCCCGATCAGCGCAGTCGGGTCGCGCGACTCGATGCTGCTCGAACAGCACGACGCCGAGCCCCTCAGCCTTGAAGCTTCCGACGCAATCGTACGGTTGCTCGATCTCGAGATAGCGCGCGAGCGCGTCGCGCTCGCGGCGGGCGAAGCGGACCTCGGTGCGATCGACGTGCGGACCAGGAGCGTCCCGACAGCCGTGTCGAGCACCGTGCACGCCGGTGTGGAACACGACCGTCTTGCCCTGCGCCGCCTCGAGCTGCGCGAGCGCGATCTCGTGGCGCCCGGGCTTGCGCAGCAGCCGCCCGTCGAGAGAAGCGGTTTGATCGGAGCCGATCACGATCGCGTCGTGCGCGGCGATGCTCGCGGCCTTCGCGGCCGCGAGCCGCTCGGCCATGCGTTCGGGCGGCTCGCCCGCAAGCGCGCTTTCGTCGGTCGTCGGCGCGCGAACCTCGAACGGCAGACCGAGCCGGCCGAGCAGCTCGCGCCGATACCGCGAGGTCGACGCGAGAAGCAAAGATCGTGGCGAGCGCGTTCCTGCGTAACTCACGGTTTTGACAGTAGAAACTCAGTCACATATGATGCGCGCCCTATGTCCGGCTCGCTGCGTGCCTGGTACAGTCTGCGCGATCTGACGGCGCTCGGCGGGCGGCAAGGCGAGCTTGATGGAGAGCTCGAGCTCGCGGATCTGCCGAGGCTCGCAGGGTTGCTCCATTCCACGGCCGGCAGTGTAAGAGCAAGCTTGCATTTCCGACAACGCGGACGTCGGCGCGGTCGCGGCGACGCTCGATCTCGACGCGACGGTCGAGCTCTCTGTCAGCGTTGTCTCGAGCCGTTCGCGCAGCCGATCGAGGAGCGCGTCGAGCTGATGCTGGTCGAGCCGGGGGCATCGAGCGCCGTCGATTCCGGAGGGCTACGAGCCGGTCGAGCTGGACGACGGCCGCTTGCTGCCGGCTCGACTGATCGAGGACGAATTGATCGTGTCGATTCCGCTCGTGCCGAAGCATGCGCGCATCGAGGACTGTGGTAGCCTGGCCCGCAATTTGACGAATGATGATTTGCCGCCGGCGCGGGTCAGCCGCCGGCATGGATCGATTTCTAGGAGAATCGCAATGGCAGTTCAAAAAAGCCGAAAGACGCCTTCCCGCCGCGGAATGCGTCGCGCCCACGACGCGCTGAGCGCGCCGACGCTGTCGGTGGACGCCGGCACCGGCGAGACGCATCGCCGCCATCACGTGACGGCGGACGGGTACTATCGCGGCCGCAAAGTCTTCGACGTCCCGCAAGAGACCGAGCAAGAGTAAGCTTCGACTTTCGCTACGAGCTCGTCGAGTCTCGATCCGCCCTTCAAAGCGAGCCCCGATGAGTCGCAAGGTCACAATTGCCTTGGACGCGATGGGTGGCGACCACGGCCCCGTGGCCGTGGTTCCGGCGGCGCTTGCGGTCCTCGAGCAGGACGACTCCGCGACCCTGACGTTGGTCGGGCTGCCCGAGGTGCTCGAGGATGCGAAGCGCGAGGCAAACGGACCGCTATGGCTCCCGGCTCGGCTTCAAGGCCGCGTCCGAAGCCGTTGCGATGGACGAGTCGCCCGCGAGCGCGCTGAAGAACAAGAAGGATTCGTCGCTGCGCGTCGCCCTCGAGCTCGTGAAGAGCGGCGAGGCCGACGCGTGCGTGAGCTCGGGCAACACGGGTGCGCTGATGGCGACCGCGCGCTACGTGCTCAAGATGCTGCCCGGCATCGATCGGCCGGCGATCATCTCGGCGGTGCCCGGGCTCAAAGGGCCGACCTACATGCTCGATCTCGGCGCGAACGTCGGCGCCACGTCGCAGCATCTCTTGCAGTTCGCGCTGATGGGATCCGTCGTCGCGGGCGACATGCTCGAGACGGCGCGGCCGCGCGTCGGCCTCCTGAACATCGGCCAGGAAGACATCAAGGGCAACGAGGTCGTGCGCGAGGCGGGCGAGCTGCTCGCGCGCAGCGGCTTGAACTACATGGGCTTCGTCGAGGGCGACGGAATTTTCAACGCCGACGTCGACGTCGTCGTCAGCGACGGTTTCGTCGGTAACGTCGCACTGAAGACGATGGAAGGCGTTGCCGGCTCTGGTCGCGTCGTTCCTCAAAGAGGAATTTCACAAGACCCTGCTGCGCGGATTGCAGGGCCTCGTCGCGAGCTCGGCGCTCGACGCGATCCGCGAGCGGCTCGATCCGCGGCGTTACAACGGCGCGAGCCTCGTCGGCCTGAACGGAGTCGTGCTCAAGAGCCACGGCTCGGCGGACAAATTCGCGTTCGAGACCGCGGTGAAGACCGCGATCGTGGAAGCCCGCAAGGGCGTTCCCGTGCAGATCGGTAAACTCATCGAGACCCAGCCGCAAGAATGTATTCGCGCATAATCGGCACCGGAAGCTACCTGCCGGAGAAGATCCTGACGAACTTCGACCTCGAGAAGATGGTCGAGACCTCCGACGAGTGGATCCGCACTCGAACCGGAATCGAGGAGCGGCACATCGCAGCCGACGACGAGGCGACCAGTGATCTCGCGTATCGCGCCGCGCTCGCCGCGATAGAGAACGCCGGCATCGCCCCGGCCGACATCGACTTCGTGCTCGTCGGCACGACGACGCCCGACCTCATTTTTCCGAACGTCGCTTGCTTGCTCCAAGAGAAGCTCGGCATCCGCGGCTCGCCGGCCTTCAGCATCGAGGCGGCCTGCTCCGGGCTTCCTTTATAGCCTGATCGTCGCGGACCAATTCGTGCGCAGCGGGCAAGCGAAGCGCGCGCTCGTGATCGGCGCCGAGACGATGTCGCGGATCATCGACTGGACCGATCGGGAGACCTGCGTGCTGTTCGGCGACGGCGCGGGCGCGGTGATTCTCGAGGGCTCCGACGAGCCCGGCATCATCTACAACACGTTCGGCGCCGACGGCCGTTACCGCGAGCTCCTGTACGCGTCGAGCGGCGTCTCGACTCGTCACCGCGATTCGTTCGAAATGGCCGCGCTGCGCATGAAGGGCAACGAGGTCTTCAAGGTCGCGGTGAAGACCCTCGAGAACCTCGTCGACGAGGTGATCGAGAAGAACAATCTCGAGAAGGGCCAGATCGACTGGCTGATCCCGCACCAGGCCAACATCCGGATCATCGCGGCGATGGCGAGGCGCTTGGACATGCCGATGGAACGCGTCGTGCTCACGGTGCGGACTCACGGCAACACGTCGGCCGCCTCGGTCCCGATGGCGCTCGACACGGCGATCCGGGACGGGCGAATCAAGCGCGGCGACCTGCTGCTGCTCGAGGCGTTCGGCGGCGGGTTCACCTGGGGGGCGAGCCTCGTTCGATATTGAGTGAGGGACGATGCGCGAAGTACGGCAAGCCGTCGACTAATTCTCATCTTGGCGCGGCGGTCGACCCTATAATCCGCTGCATGTCTAGGCTGCTTACAGTCCTCTCGCTGCTGTCGCTCGGTGCAGGCAACGCGCTCGCCGCCGAGTACTCGGTGCCGCTGCACGACGAGATGTTCGGCGCCGTCCAGGTCATCTCGGCGCACTACGAGGACACCTTCGTCGCGTTCGCCCAGAAGTACAACGTGGGCTACGAGGCGCTGAAACGCGCGAACCCCGGCGTCGATCCGTGGCTGCCGGGCGAGGGCACGCCGCGTCGTGATCCCGACGCAATTCGTCTTGCCGCACGCCCCGCAGCGCGGGATCGTCGTGAACATCGCGGAGCTCAGGCTCTACTACTTTCCGGACGACGGTGCTGGCGGCGCCGGCGCGGCCGCGAGCGGCACGCACCGGATCGTGACGTACCCGATCAGCATCGGCCAGCTCGACTGGTCGACGCCGCTCGGCACGACGAAGGTCACCGGCAAGGTGCTGAACCCGAGCTGGTATCCGCCGCAATCGATCCGCGACGAGCACGCCGCGCGCGACGATGCGTTGCCGCGCGTCGTGCCGCCGGGCCCCGACAATCCGCTCGGCAAGCACGCGCTGCGCCTAGCGTTGCCGAGCTACCTGATTCACGGCACCAACATGCCGTCCGGCATCGGCATGCGCGTGACGCACGGCTGCGTGCGGATGTTTCCTTGGGATATCGAGGCGCTCTACAAGGTCGTGCCGATCGGCACGCCGGTCACGATCGTGAACCAGCCTTACAAGCTCGGCTGGACCGATCAAGGTCTTTATCTAGAAGCTCATCCGCCGCTCACGAAAGACGCCCCGAAGGCGACCGACGAGCCGAGTAGGAGCGATACGGCCGAGGTCGACGTGCCGCTCGAAGGATCGTTGACCGAGCTCACGCGTGCTTACGTCGCCGCGACGCAGACGCGTCGAGCCGACATGCGCTGGGATTTGGCCGAGACCGTGATTCAGTCGGCACGCGGATTGCCCGAGCTCATCACGACCGTTCCGCCCGCGGCCAAAGACGTCGCGGCCGCCAACTAAGACCAGGGCGAAAAAAACCGCCGAGCTGTGTCGGCGGCTTTTGGAATTCGGATGCGGCCAAGGCCGCATCCGATAATCTTCGAGTACTCTTCGCGTCGTTACTTCTTCTGCTTCTGCTCGAACATGCGATCGAGTCTCTGATTCGTCGCATCGCAGCACGCTTGCGCCGCTTGCGCCGCCTGGAGCGCCTGATTCGCGGTGCTTTGGGCGCCGGAAGCCGCTTGCTGCGCCTGGGTAGCCGTGCGTTGAGCCGCGTTCGCCGCGTTCTGCGCAGCTTCCGCCGTGGCGCGAACCTTATCGAGATCCTCGGGCTTCACGGTCGCACAGCCGGTCACGGTCAAGATCGCAAAGCCGCCGACGAGCGCTGCCCGCAGAGCAGCCTGGATTTTTGTGGCCATTTGCATATACCCCTGGCAAGTGATGACAAACCGTCGTCATTATTTCCTAAAGCCGCAAGTACTGCAATTTAGTTCTATGCAACTTTGAGCGCTTGCAAGTAATCCACTTGAGCGGTACTCAACTCGCCGACACATCCTGACCGACACTCGCGACGCGCAATTCCGACGTGGACCTTTCGTCGGGTCTCGACGCCCGCTTGACCCGCTCATGAGATCCGCTGTATATAGGACCAGCAGGGCTGATCTTATATACAGGTAATAGAAAATGCGCGATCTCACCCCCCGGCAGAGGCAAATTCTGATGCTCATTCAGAAAGTTATGCACGATACCGGCATGCCGCCGACGCGTGCCGAAATCGCTCGCACGCTCAAGTTCCGATCCGCGAATGCCGCGGAAGACCATTTGCGAGCCTTAGAGAAGAAAGGTGCGCTCGAGCTTTTGCCGGGCACTTCGCGCGGCATTCGACTCAAGGATTCATTGCGTGAGCAACTCGGTTTGCCTCTGATCGGGCGCGTCGCGGCCGGTCAACCGATCTTGGCAGAAGAGCACATCGAGGCTCGGTATCAAATCGATCCCGATTTGTTCAAGAAGCCGCCGCACTTCTTGCTGCGCGTTCAGGGCATGAGCATGCGCGACGCCGGCATCTTGGACGGCGATTTGGTCGCAGTGCATCGCACGCCCGAGGTGAGGAATCGGCAGATCATCGTTGCGCGGTTGGAGAACGAAGTCACCGTCAAACGCTATCGACAGGAAGGTCATCGGGTTTGGCTGCTGCCCGAGAATCCCGATTTCACGCCGATCCAGGTGGATCTGCGCGAGCAAGACTTGGTCGTAGAAGGCGTCGTCGTCGGCGTCGTTCGAGACGCGATGAAGTGACGGTTCTTGCCGGCTGCCGTGTCCCATGGTCTCGAATGATCTACTCGATTCGGATGAGCTTCGCGGCCGTATCTGGCGCGGCAACGGCGGTGCCCACTCCGCGCGAGTCGCTCTGCCGACGGGCTTTGCCGCGCTCGATCGTTATCTTCCGGGCGGAGGTTGGCCGCTCGGTCCGCTCATCGAAGTGTTCGTGGAGCGCTACGGCGTCGGCGAGCTCTCGTTGTTGATCCCGGCTCTCGCGGCGCTGACCACTCGCGGAGGATCTCGGGCGTCTCAGAAAGTGGGTCGCATGGATCGCGCCGCCTTTCGTGCCGTACGCGCCCGCGTTGCAGCAGCGAGGCATCGCCGTCGACGCATTGTTGCTCGTGCATCCGGGCGGCAAAGACTGTCTGTGGACGGTCGAGCAAGTCATTCGCTCGGGCTCGACCTGCGGCGTGTTGGCCTGGCTTGCGGCCGCCGATCATGTCGCGTTGCGGCGTTTGCAATTGGCGGCCGAAGCTCAGGGCTGTTGGACGATTCTGTTCAGGCCGACGGCCGCCCGTCGCGAGCGCTCGCCCGCAGCTCTGCGCCTCGGTCTCGAGCTGGCAGGCTCGGGTACTCGAGTGCGGATCGACAAATGCCGCGGCGCATGGCCCGCCCTCGTCGATATCGGAACGCCGTACGGAGCAGCCTCGGAGCAACAGAGTAGTGGTCGTGATGCATGTCGCGATCGTTGCCATCTCGCGATTTTGCCCTTCGGGAAGCGGTCCACCGTCCCGAACCTCGAGCGCGAGCCCGCGGGTGCGAATCCCCGGTCGTGGATCGCCGTGTATCTGCCGAATCTGGCTTTCGACGTATTCGGGAGCAAGGGGGCGGAGGAGCCCGCGGTGGTCGTCGAGCCGTTGCACGGCCAAGTCTACGTCGTCGCGGTCAATGGATTCGCGCGCCGTTGCGGATCGTGCCCGGCATCAAGCTGAATTCGGCATTCGCGCTCGCCGCGTCGTTGCGAGTATTCGAGCGTTCGATTCGTCGCGAACGAGCGAGCCTCGAGTCGTTGTCCGCTTGGGCGCAGAGGCTCACCTCCACGGTGAGCCTCTCGCCGCCCGACACGGTGTTGCTCGAGGTTGCGGGTAGCGTCAGGCTTTTCGGCAGTCTCGCCGCGATCAAGCACAAGCTCGACGAGGAGCTCGCGCGGCGGCGTTGGGCGCGACGGCTTTGTGCCGCGCCTACCGCGACGGCCGCTCTGTGGCTCGCACGCGGAGCGGTCGAAGACGTCGAATCGCTCGCCACGTTGTCCGGAAAGCTCGGCTCGTTGCCCATACGGGTCACGCGCTGGCCGCTCGAGATCCAAGCATTGTTGCGAGATCTCGGCCTGCGCACGATCGCCGACTGTCTGCGTTTGCCGCGCGACGGGTTCGCGCGTCGCGTCGGTCTTCAGTATCTGCACGATCTCGACCGAGCGCTTGCGCGGCGCTTCGATCTGCGCGAGTCCTTCGTCCCTCATGAGCGGTGGAGCACGAAGCGCGAGCTCTATCATGAGACTTCCGACGCCGCGGTTTTCATGGCCGCGGTCGAGGACGTGCTCGATGCGTTGACGGTCGAGCTGCGGCGGCGTCAAGCCGAGGTGCGGAGCCTTGCGCATCGCGTTCGAGCACGTGCGCCGCGAGCCGACTCTCGAGAGCTTCGATTGGGCGGAGCCGACGCACGAGCGCAATCGCTTGCTCGGGTTGCTGCGCGACCGGCTCGAACGCATCGTGTTGCCCGCGCCGGCGATCGCGCTTAGGGTCACCACGGGCTTCCTGTTGCCGTTGCAGGCGAAAGCCCACGACCTGTTCGACCAGGCGCCGGTCGAAACTTTGTCGCACGTATTGCTCGAGCGGTTGCGCGGGCGGCTCGGCGCGGATGCTGTTCACGGAATCGTGCCGGTCGCGGAGCATCGACCGGAACTCGCCTGGTCGAGGTCCGACGCGCACGCCGCCACCGCCTCGCCGCGCGTCGAGGGCCCACTATCGCCGTGGGCGAGGCAGAGGCCTCTTTGGCTACTGCCCATTCCGCTCCCGCTCGCGTCGACCGAAGCGCATCGCTATTACCGAGGCTCCGTCGAGCTCGGCTCGAGCGTTGAACGAATCGAAAGCGGGTGGTGGGACGGCCGAGATGCGTGTCGTGACTACTATGCCGCGCAGAGCTCGGGCGGCCAGCGGCTCTGGATCTATCGCGATCGACGCAGTCTCGATTGGTATCCTGCACGGCTTGTTCGGCTGACGCGACGTTTCGATGATGACTTCCCGATTGCCTCCAGCCGACGTGCGGTACGCGGAGCTCCACTGCCTCAGCAATTTCTCGTTCCTGCGCGGCGCGTCTCATCCGGCCGAGCTCGTGACGGCCGCGGCCGCGCTCGGCTATGCCGGGCTCGCAGTGACGGACGAGTGCTCGGTCGCGGGCGTGGTTCGCGCGCACGGCGCGGCGAAAAAGTCCGAGCTGAAGCTCGTCGTCGGCAGCGAGATCGCGCTCGCGGACGGCCTCAAGGTCGTCGTGCTCGCGGTCGACCGGCAGTCTTATGGCGCGCTTTGCCGGCTGATCAGCCGCGCGCGGCGCGCGGCGGAGAAGGGCGCGTATCTCGCGAGCCGCGAGGACCTCGTCGGTTGTCTAGCGAATTCGCGCTGCGCGATGCTCTGGATACCGGCCGAGCATCGCGCCGAGCGCGCGGCGCTGCGCGCGGACGGCGGTTGGCTCGCGGAGCGCTTCGCCGGCCGAGTCTGGCTCGCGGCCGAGCTTCTTCGCGGCGGTAACGACCGGCGTCTGCTCGCGGAATGGCGGGCCACCGGAAGCGAGCTCGGCCTGCCACTGGTCGCGGCGGGCAACGTGCTGATGCATGCGCGCGAGCGGCGAATGCTCCAAGACACGCTGACCGCGATCCGCCTCAAAACGCCGCTCGATAAGCTCGGCTTCGCGCTCGCGCCGAACGCGGAACGGTGTCTCCGGCCGATCGAGGAGCTTGCGCGGCGCTACCCGCCGGAGCTCTTGCGCGAGACGCTCGCGATCCTCGAGCGCGTCGATTTTTCCTTGGACGAGCTTCGTTACGAATATCCACACGAGCTCGTGCCGGACGGCGAGACGCCCGCGAGCCATCTCCGCAAGCTCACGGTGTGCGGCGAACGTTGGCGCTGGCCGGGCGGCACCCCGCCGGAAGTGCGGGAGCGCATCGAGCACGAGCTCGAAGCTGATCGCCGAGCTGCGCTACGAGCCCTATTTCCTGACCGTCCACGACGTCGTTCGTGAGGCGCGCAGGATGGGCATCTTGTGTCAGGGCAGGGGCTCGGCCGCGAATTCGGTCGTCTGCTTCTGCCTCGGGATCACCGAGGTGGATCCTGCGCGGATGCAGACGCTCGTCGAGCGCTTCATCTCCAAGGAGCGCAACGAGCCGCCCGACATCGATGTGGATTTCGAGCACGAGCGCCGCGAGGAGGTCATTCAATACATCTATCGCAAGTATTCGCGCGAGCGCGCCGCGCTCGCCGCGACCGTGATCAGCTATCGGCCGCGCAGCGCGATTCGCGACGTCGGCAAGGCGCTCGGATTCGACGAGGGTCGCGTCGGCGCCGTCGCGCGTGCGCTGCAATGGTGGGAAGGCGGGCTGATCGAGCAAGAGCGTGTCGCCGAGGCGGGCTTCGATCCTAAGAGCCCGCGGGTTCGCCTCTGGCTCGAGCTCGTCGAGACCTTGATCGGTTTCCCGCGCCATCTGTCGCAACACGTCGGCGGGTTCGTGATCGCGGAGCGCGCGCTCGACGAGCTCGTACCGATCGAAAACGCCGCCATGCCCGACCGCACGGTGATCCAGTGGGACAAGGACGATCTCGAGGAGCTCGGCCTGCTCAAGGTCGACGTGCTGGGGCTCGGCATGTTGACCGCGATCCGCCGCTGCTTCGGCCTGATCGAGAGCTTCTCCGGCCGTCGGTACACGATCGCGACCGTCCCGGCCGAGGACGCAGGCGTCTACGCAATGATTTCGCGGGCCGACACGATCGGCGTGTTCCAGATCGAGTCGCGCGCGCAGATGGCGATGCTGCCGCGGCTCAAGCCGAAGGAATTCTACGACCTCGTGATCGAGGTCGCGATCGTCCGCCCCGGGCCGATCCAGGGCGACATGGTGCATCCGTATTTGCGGCGGCGCACGAAGGAAGAGCCGGTCACCTATCCGAGCGACGAAGTGCGCAAGGTGCTCGAGCGCACGCTCGGCGTGCCGATCTTCCAGGAGCAGGTGATGCAGCTCGCGATGGTCGCCGCGGGCTTCACGGCCGGCGAGGCGGATCAGCTGCGCCGCGCGATGGCCGCGTGGCGGCGCAACGGCGAGCTCGAGCGCTTCGAGCGGCGGCTCGATCGACGGTATGACGGCGCGCAACTACGAGCGCGAATTCGCCGAGCGGATCTTCAATCAGATCAAGGGATTTGGCGAATACGGTTTCCCCGAGTCGCATGCGGCGAGCTTCGCGCTGCTCGTTTACGTGTCGGCGTGGCTCAAGCATCACGAGCCGGCCGCGTTTTGCTGCGCGCTGTTGAACAGCCAGCCGATGGGTTTCTATGCGCCGCAACAGCTCGTGCGCTCGGCGCGCGAGCACGGAGTCGAGGTTCGACCCGTCGACGTGAGCTCGAGCGACTACGAATCGACGCTCGAGCGCCGTGAGGACTCGAAGCCGGCACTGAGGCTAGGTCTAAACAACGTCAACGGTCTATCGACAGAGGGCGGCAAACGTGTGGCCGAGGCGCGTGCGGCGCGGGCATTCGACACGGTGCGCGATCTCGCCGAACGTGCCGCGCTCGGCGTCAAGGATCTCGGCGCGCTCGCGTCGGCCGGTGCACTGCAAGGGATCGCAGGTCATCGCCATCGTGCGCGTTGGGACGTCGCGGGAGTGGAGAAGCCTTCCGAGCTCCTGGCTTCGTTGCGGTTCAACGAGGCGCTGCCGATGTTGCGCCGCCCCACGGAGAGCGAGGACATCGCGGCCGACTATCGGCATCTCGACCTCACGCTCGGCCGCCATCCGCTCGCCCTATTGCGAGCGCGGCTCGACGAGCTTGAAATCCTGGACGCGCGATCGGTCGCCGGCCTTGCTACCGGCGCGCGCGTCCGCTCGGCGGGGCTCGTGATCACCCGGCAGCGGCCCTCGAGCGCGTCCGGCGTCACGTTCGTCACGCTCGAGGACGAGACCGGCTACTTGAATCTCGTGATCTGGGACAGCCTCGCGCAGAGCGAGCGCCGGATCGTGCGGGGGGCGGCGCTGATGGGCGTCGTGGGCAAGGTGCAGAAGGAGGCGGGCGTGCTACACGTGATCGCGGAGCGGCTCTTCGATCACAGCGAATGGCTCGGCGACATCACAACGCGCTCGCGCGACTTCCAATGAATCGAGCGAAACGACGTTTGCTCGGCTGGCCGCGAAATGGCGTGCGGCGGACTAGATTTCGTAATCGTCGAAGTCTTCGAGGTCGCGCTTCGCGCGTTTCTTCTCAATAAGATCCTCGAGCCGGCGTTTTGCCGCCAGCTCTCCGCCCGGGCGCGAGGCTTCGCCCTCCGCCTCGATCTCGTGAATCAATGCTTCGACGTTGATCTCGACCGATGGGTCGCCGACATTGTCCGTCTCGGGTGGGGCCGCGCTTTCTTCGGCGTCGCCCTCGCCTTCGGCGGATGCTCCGGTTTCCTCTTGGGTCTCCTCGGCTTCCTCGACTTCCTCGGTTTCCTCGTCGAGATCCTCGTCTTCTTCCGACTCTTTGAGCTTCATCCTCCCCTCCATGTGAGTCGGTCAATATGAAATCGTGACGGCCGCTTTATAAACCCCAGAACTGAATTTTGGCAATACCCCCCGAAAGGACCTGTGAACGACAGCACAAACGTCGAAAATGATTGTTGCAGGCCGCGCGTTTTCGGCTATCGGACGAGCTGATTGATTTGGAAAATCGGTAACAAAATTGCCATCACGATCGTGAGCACCATCAGGCCCATGACGACGATCAGGAGCGGCTCGAGCACGCTCAACATCGTCGACAGCAAGCTGTCCATCTCGCTCTCCTGATGCGCGGCCGCGCGGCCGAGCATCGCGTCGAGCTCGCCGCTCGTCTCGCCGCTCGAGATCAGATGGATGCTCATCGGCGGGAACAACTTCGACTGCGCGAGCGAGCGGCCGATCGCTCCGCCTTCGCGCACGCGCACGGCCGCTTCTGCGACCGCCTCGCGCATCGGGATGTTCAGGATCACCGCGGCGCTGATCCGCAGCGCCTCGAGCGCCGGCACGCCGCTCGAAGTCAGGATGCTCAACGTTCGCGTGAATCGGGCCGTGTTCAAGCCGCGCGTCACGCGGCCGAAAATCGGTGCCTTGAGCAGCCACCAATGCAGCCTGCGCCGCGCCGCCTCGTTGCGCAGGGCACGCTGAGACGCCGAACACCGCGAGCACGACCACCGCGATGATCAAGAACCACCAGTGCTGGATCAGACCCGAGAATGCGATCAGCGCGCGCGTGAGGAACGGCAGTTGTTGGCCCGTGGTCTCGAACACGCCGACGACCTTCGGGACGACGTAGACGAGCATCAGGGTCACGATGAAAGAAGCGATACAGGTCAAGACGATCGGATAGATCATCGCCTGGGTGATCTTCTGTTGCAGCGCGTGCCGCGATTCCGTGAACTCCGCGAGCCGCTCGAGCACGGTGTCGAGCTGCCCGGCCTGCTCGCCGGCCGAGACCGTGGCGCTATAGACGGCGGGGAACGCGTGCGGAAAGTCCTCGAGCCCGACGGCTAGCGAATGTCCCTCGAGCACCTTGGCCCGTACGCCGAGAATGATGCTCTTGAGGCGCGCCTTCTCGGTCTGCTCGCTGACCGCGAGCAGCGCCTCTTCCAGCGGCAAGCCGGCTCGGACGAGGGTCGCAAGCTGGCGCGTGAGGAGCGCGAGGTCGAGGCCCGAGACGCCGCGCCGCAGGCTGAGGTGGCGCCGCGCGATGCGCTCGCGCTGCTCGACCTCGGCGACCTCGACCGGGAAGAGCTGTTTCTCGCGCAGTAGCTGGCGGACGTGGCGCGGCGTGTCGCCCTCGAGCACGCCGCGATGCTCTTTCCCGACCGGATCGACCGCGACGTACTGGTACGCGCCCATCAGTCGGCCCGCGTGACTCGGACAACCTCCTCGAGCGTCGTCGTCCCCGCGAGGACCTTGTGCATTCCGTCGTCGCGGATGCTCGGAGTCAACGTGCGCGCATAGCGCTCGAGCTCGTGCTCGCCCGCGCCGTCGTGAATCATCGTGCGCATCGTGTTGTCGACCTGGACGAGCTCGTAAATGCCCGTGCGGCCCGCGATAGCCGTAGTCGTCGGTCGGCGAACGGTAGATCGTCGGCGGATTCGCGGCGTCGACGTTCATGAGTCGGCATTCGTACTCGCTGGCGGTGTACGGCATGCGTAGCGCGGGGTCGAGCACCCGCACGAGGCGCTGCGCGAGCACGCCGATCAAGCTCGAAGAGAGCAGGAACGGCTCGACGCCCATGTCGCGCAGCCGCGTCACGGCGCCGACGGCCGTGTTCGTGTGCAGCGTCGAGAGCACGAGGTGGCCCGTCAAGCTCGCCTGCACCGCGATCTCCGCCGTCTCGAGGTCGCGGATCTCGCCGACCATCACGATGTCGGGATCCTGCCGCAGTATCGCGCGCAGGCCGCGCGCGAAGGTCATCTCGACCTTGGTGTTGACCTGTGTTTGGCCGATGCCGTCGATGTGGTACTCGATCGGGTCCTCGACGGTCAGGATGTTGCTCGAGAGATCGTTGATCCGCTCGAGCGCCGCATAGAGCGTGGTGGTTTTGCCCGAGCCCGTCGGGCCGGTCACGAGCAGGATGCCGTGGGGCCGATGAACGAGCTCGTCCATCAGCGCCTGGTCCGGGTCCGACATGCCGAGGTTCGACAGCGTGAGCCGGCCGGCTTGCTTGTCGAGCAAGCGCAGCACGACGCGCTCGCCGTGGCCCGACGGGATCGTCGACACGCGAACGTCCACGGCTCGTCCGGCGATCCGCAGCGAGATGCGGCCGTCCTGCGGCAGGCGCTTCTCCGCGATGTCGAGCTTCGACATGACCTTGATGCGCGACACCACGAGCGGCGCGACCGCGCGCTTCGACTGCAATACCTCGCGCAGAACGCCGTCGATCCGGAAACGCACGGTCATCCGGTTCTCGAACGGCTCGATATGGATGTCGGACGCGTTGTCCTTGACGGCCTGGGTCAGCAGCGCGTTGATCAGCCGGATGATCGGCGCCTCGTCGTCGCTGTCGATGAGGTCGGAGGGCTCGGGCAGCTGCTGAGCAACCGCGAACAGGTCGGTCTCGTCGTCGAGGCCCTCGACCATCGTCATCGCCGCGCCGCTCTCGTAGGCCGCTTGGAGCTGCGCGTCGAACGCGTGCGGTGTCGACCTCGGCGAATCGCACCGGCCCGCCGGCGAATCGCCGCACCTCGGCCAGGATCAGCGGCGCGGTGCCGCTTCGGTAAATCGCTTTGAGCACTCCGTGCTCGCGCTCCTGAAACAGCACGCCGTTGCGTTTCGCAAACGCGAACGGCAGGTTGCGCGCGGCGGGCTCGAGCGCGACGGCGTCGAGCGGCGCGGCGTCCTTGCTATTGGGGTTGGCCGCCATCGGCTGGGCCTTGAGCGGGCGCCGGGCTCGCCGGCGGTGTCGCGGAGTTCTGCGCGGGCGCCGTGGGATCGAGCGGCGACTGCGGGCCCTGAGCACCGGGCTGCGGGATCGATTCCTCGGGCCCGGGCGGTAGCGGTGGCAGCAGGGGCTGCTTCTCGTCCTTCAGCAGCTTGACCGGGCTCGCGGCCATCTGCCGCTGGATTTCTTGAATGTAGCTGTACTTTTCGCCCGTCTTGAAACGCGCGTCGGCCTCGTTGTGCAGGATCGTCGGTCGAATGAAGACCATGAGGTTCGACTTGTCGTGCTCGCTCTTGCGCGCGCGGAACAGCCAGCCGAGGCCCGGAATCTTGCCGATGCCCGGCACGCGCTGCTCGTTCTGGTGCATATGATCGTCGAGCAGGCCGCCGAGCACGAGCACGTCGCCGTCGTTCACGAACACCGAGGTCGTGATCGTGCGGGTGTTGGTCACGAGGTCGACGGCGCCGCTCGAGCCCCCGGCTGATGCTCGAGGTTTCCTGCTCGATCGTGAGCTTCACGCCGTTGCCTTCGTTGATTTGCGGCGTGATCTTGAGCCGCGTGCCGACCTGCTGGCGCTGGATCGTCTGGAACGGGTTCACCGAGCCGTTCGCCGCGCCGGTGTTCGTGAACTGGCCCGTCACGAACGGGACTTCCTGGCCGACCTTGATCTCGGCCTCCTCGTTGTCGAGCGTGACGATGTGCGGCGTCGAGACGATGTTCGTGTCGGCGTCGCCGGCGAGCGCGTCGATCACCGCCGCCCAGCTCAGGCCGTTGTCCGCGATCTTGCCGACTGCGAGCGTGAGGCCGTCGCGGATTAGGTTCGGGGCTCGGCGTTGCCCGAGCCGCCAGCCGGCCGCGGTGCCGAGCTGAACGATGCCGCCGGTCGTCCCGCTGAAGTTCGTGAGGCCCGCCGCCTTGCCATTGTTGCCGACCGCCCACGTCACGCCGAGCTCGGCCGACTTCTGCTGCGTGAGCTCGACGATGATCGCGTCGACTGCGACCTGCAGCCGCGGGATGTCGATCTGGTTGATGACCGAGAGCATGTCCTGGCGCATGCGCTCGGGCGCGTTGATCACGAGCGCGTTCGTGCCGGCGTCGGCCCAGATCGTGACCGGCCCCGTGGCGCCGCCTTCCGCGGCTGCGCCGCCCGCCGGCGGCTTGGCTCCGCCGCCCGAGCCGCCCGACGTGCCGAATTGGGCCTGCAGCTTGGTCGCGAGGTCCATCGCGTCCGCGTAGTTCAGATACTTGACGAGCGTGTTGCCGCCCTGCGCGGACGGCGTGTCGAGATGCGCGATCAGCGCGCGGTATTGCAGCCGCGACGTGCTCGCTCCGCTCAGCAGCACGCTGTTCGTGCGCGATGTCCGCGATGACCTGCACGGGCGGCGTGCCGCCGGCCGCCTGCGCGGCCTGGTTCAGCGAGCTCAGCATCCGCACGACCTCGTCGGCCGACGCGTTCTCGAGCGCGATGACCTCGATATCCGCCGTGCCGGCTTTGTCCATCCGCCGGATCAGCCTCATCATGCGGTCGATGTTCTGCGGCCGGTCCGCGACGATCAGCGCGTTCGACGCCGGATGGGCGGCGAGATGGGCCGACTGCGGAAGCAGCGGCCGCAGGATCGGCACGAGCTGCGCCGCGCCGATGTTCTGCAGCACGATCGCTTGCGACACGTAGTCTTCGCCCTCGCCGAAGCGCGCGTTGGCGTCCGGCACGATCTCGATCGCGGTGCCCGAGTCGAGCGCGACGAAGCCGTGCACCTCGAGCGCCGATTGGAACAGCTTGTGGAACGCGTCGGGAGACATCGGCGCGTTCGACAAGCACCGTGACCTGTGCGCGCACGCGCGGATCGATGATGATCGGCCGGCCGATGACCTGCTGGACCTGGTCCGCGACGACGCGGATGTCCGCCTCGCGGTAGTTCGGCGTGAGCTGTGGCCCCTGCGCGGCATCGGGCGCGGCTGCGCCGCGGCGGAGCCCGCCCAGAGCGCCGCTGCGAGCAGCGGCGCACAGACGGGCCAATGCGAGCCGGCGAGCGCCGCCGCTCGGCTGCCGACGCCGCGATCGCGCGGCGCGGAGGCGGGCGTCACTGGCGGTTCTCCTTGAGGCTCTGGAGCTGGGTCGTATCGATCACGAGGGCCTGCGGCGCGCCGTCGCGCAGCACGGTCACGTTCGCCTGCGTCGCCTCGCCGAGCGCCTCGAAAGCCTGCAGACCTTGGCTCGGGTCGTCGAGCACGACGCCGTTGATCTCCGTGACGACGTCGCCGGGCACCAAGCCGAGCGCGTCGAAGGTCGCGCGATCCTTGCCGGGCTGGATTCGAAAGCCGACGACCTTGCCCTGATCGACTTGCGGCGCTACCCGGATGATGTCCTGTAGCTTGGCCGCATTCTGGCTGATCACGGTGCGCAGGGACTCGGCCGCGTGCGGCGCCGCGACGGCCGGCGCCATGAGCGGCCCTTTCGCGCGCGGCGGCGGGGGTGCCGAGCAGCTCCTTCGGCAGCCGCAACGTCTCGACGCGGCCGTCGCCGCGATCGAGCAGAACCTTATCCCAATACACCGAGTAGAGCTTCGTTCCGCTGGCGTTATCGATCGCCTGGCCGACGCGGTAGCTCTTGTCCTCGCCCCGGTTGGCCGCAATGATCGCTTGGCCATTGCCGCCATCGCCGGCCGACAGGATGCCCCGCAGGTCGAGGCTCAGCGTGGTGTCGGGGGCGTCGGTGACGGCTTCGGCGGCCGGCGTCGGTGCCGCCTGATCCGGCTTCGCCGAACAGATGCGAGTGGATTAGTGCCTCGTAGTCCGTTCGCCTGCGCGCTCGGAAGGCTCGACGGTCGTCGACGGACCGCGCGCGGTACCGGCGGCGGGCGCCCCGGGCGCGAGCACCCAGGTCAGCGCGGCGAGTTGATATGCGATCGCGAGCACCAATATCGCGGTACCGGCAGTTGGAAGATAGCGATTCGCCGTGCGGACCCATTGCTCGGGCGATCGTTCCTTCCAGGTACCGAGGTGCTTCGCAAGGTCCATACGATGTCCGACTCCCGGCCGCGGACTAGGATCGGCTGGCCATGATAGGTCAGCAACACACCAAGCAACAAGTGACTGAATTCACTAAAACTGTGACGCTCGATTGCGACACCCGTCACACGATCGACGCTTCACGAACGCGTCACGCGCGCGCCTTTCCATTGACAGTCGAGGGTCGATAGAATTCCCGAGAGCATGGCCAACGAGCGTTTCAAAGTCGGCGACGATCACGGTCTCGTGACCGAAGAGGCCAAGCCGCGGCTCAAGCGCCCGCCTCTCTATCGGGTCATTCTGCTGAACGACGATTACACTCCGATGGAGTTCGTCGTCCAGGTGCTCGAGAAGGTGTTTTCGTTGGACCGCAACACGGCGACCCGGATCATGTTGGAGGTCCATACGAAGGGAAAAGGAGTCTGCGGCGTGTACACCTACGAGATCGCGGAGACGAAAGTCGCGCAGGTCACGGGGCTCGCTCAGCAGAACCAGCATCCACTCCTTTGCACCATGGAAGAGACTTAAATGCTGTCGAACGAGCTCGAATATTGTCTGAACGATGCGTTCCAACGCGCACGCGACGAGCGCCACGAGTTCATCACGGTCGAGCACTTGCTGCTCGCGTTGCTCGATACGCCGCCAGTCGTCGAGATTCTGAAGGCGTGCGGCGCGGATCTCGTGCGGCTGCGCCGCGAGCTCAAGGAGTTCATCGACGCTTCGACGCCGCGCCTGCGCGGCGAAGAAGAAGACGAGTCGACCGACGTGCAGCCGACGCTCGGCTTCCAGCGCGTGCTGCAGCGCGCGGTGTTTCACGTGCAGTCGAGCGGCCGCAAGGAAGTCACGCCGGCCAACGTGCTCGTCGCGATCTTCGGCGAGAAGCAATCGCAGGCCGTGTACTCTGCTCGGCCTGCAGGACGTCGGCCGGCTCGACGTCGTGAATTACGTCTCGCACGGCGTGCCGAAGATCCAGGAGGCGAAGCCGCGAGAGCGACGACGGCGAGACGGCGAGGAGCGCGGCCGGCGAGGCGAGCCCGCTCGAGCGCTTCACGACGAATCTCAACGCGCTCGCCGAGGCCGGCAAGATCGATCCGCTGATCGGGCGCGCAGCTCGAGATCGAGCGCACCGTGCAGATTCTCTGCCGGCGCCGCAAGAACAACCCGCTGTTCGTCGGCGAGGCCGGCGTCGGCAAGACCGCGCTCGCCGAAGGGCCTCGCGCGACTGATCGTCGAAGGCAAGGTGCCCGACGTGCTGCGCCGCTGCACGATCTACGCGCTCGACATGGGCTCGTTGATCGCGGGCACGAAGTATCGCGGCGACTTCGAGAAGCGCCTGAAGGGCGTGGTCGCGGGCTTGAAGAAGCAGCCCGGCGCGATCCTGTTCATCGACGAGATCCACACCGTGATCGGCGCCGGCGCCGCCTCGGGCGGCGTCATGGACGCGTCGAACCTGATCAAGCCCGTGCTCGCGAACGGCGAGCTGCGCTGCATCGGCTCGACTACTTATAACGAATACCGCGGCATCTTCGAGAAGGACCACGCGCTCGCGCGGCGCTTCCAGAAGATCGACGTCACGGAGCCGTCCGTCGACGAGACCGTCGAGATCCTGCGCGGCCTCAAGAGCCGCTTCGAGGAGCATCACGGCATCTCGTATTCGGACGAGGCGCTGCGCGCGGCCGTCGAGCTGTCGAGCCGACACATCAACGATCGGCATTTGCCCGACAAGGCGATCGACGTCATCGACGAGGCCGGCGCGTACTGCCGGCTGCAGCCCGAGGCGACGCGGCCGAAGCGTCGTCGACGTCGAGCTGATCCAGAACATCGTCGCGAAGATCGCGCGGATCCCGCCGAAGAACGTCTCGGCGTCCGATCGCGACGTGCTGCGTCACCTCGAGCGCGATCTCAAGCTCGTGATCTTCGGTCAGGATCGCGCGATCGGCGCGCTGGCGCGGCGATCAAGATGGCGCGCTCGGGCCTCGGCGACGAGCGGCGGCCCGTCGGCTCGTTCTTGTTCTGGCGCTTGGTCACACGGTCTCGGCCGCCAGTGTCCTGAGCACGATCGCATTAATGTATATGGTATGGCGCGTCTCGGCGAGATTATCTGCACATGCCAACAGCCGCCAATGCTAACCAGCCGCTCCGCATTTTTGGATGGTTATTTGCGGCAATCCCATTCGTCCATATTTCTACGCGATGATGGACATCAGGCCCTTGCGCTGCTTTAACAAGAAGGCAGCGCGAAGTTTAAGGGCCGCGATGCCCATCATCAGTAGAAATATGAACAATCCGATGCCGCCAAATAACCATCCGAAAAATGCGGGAGGCGGCTGGTTAGCATTGGCGGCTGTTGGCATGTGCGAGATCATCTCGCCAAAGAACGCGCCCATACCCATATACATTAATCCAATCATGCTAAAGAACGCACTGACGGCGGCCGAGACCATATAACCCAGCGCCAAGAGCTTGAGATGTTCATCGTCAATGATGGTTTGCCGGTCTGCTTCGTCGGTCAATTTACTCTCCTTTTGGGAAACG
>CAVOVT010000009.1:0-29821 GCA_963699925.1 uncultured Gammaproteobacteria bacterium
GACACATACCGGTTTGCCTGGCGGCAATAGCGAGACGGGAACCACCCGATCCCATTCCGAACTCGGAAGTGAAAACGTCCTGCGCCGATGGTAGTGTGGCGCTATGCCACGCGAGAGTAGGTTATCGCCAGGCTCTTAATGCAAAGCCCCGATGCTTAAACCCATCGGGGCTTTCTTAGTCCTGGCCGGCGATTTTTCAGCGAGAATCGGTTCCGCGGTGTCGTACGGATCTGCAGCCGTAGCGGCGAGCGGGTGCATCTTCGTCGATCGTGAGCTCAGGGGCCCCGAGTTCTGTCGAGCACGTCGTCGGTCCTCGCGCAGGGGAGCGTCCGCCTTCTGCTCCTTGGTGTGTCGGTGAGGCCACGCGCCACTCGAGCACGCACGTGCCCTGTCGTCTTTCGCGCGATCTGCCCAGTCGTTTGGCGGGTTCATGCGGCGTTCCATTGTCTTTACGAACCTTTGTTCTATTGTTCTGTCGCTAGCCAGCGCACGCGCACAGAAGCGTAACCACTTCGCTACGGAACGGAATGGGGTTATGTAACGCTTGCCGTCGGCTCTAGTACCCCGTCGACTCGAGGTAACCTTGCGCTGTCGAACCTTCCCTCCGGTGCCCTTCCCTCGCCTCGAACCGCTCCTTCCCAGTAGCGTACGGCCAGGTCGATCTCCTGGTCCTCGAAGGTACGGATCACCGACAGGGCAAGCCTTGCGTCGGTATCGAGATCCGCCAAGCGATCGGGTAGCGCGTGTCACGTCGCTCGCTCATCCAGTGTCGCGGACGGCGCCGACGCGATGTCCTCGGCCCGGAGCCCGTTATCGTTCCGTCGCGCTCGACCAGCGAGCCGCCGCTGACCGATTCGCCGTGCCGTCCGCGCGCCGCAGCCGATAGAACATCAGGTCGCGCCCGTCGGACGAGATGCAGCGCGAACCAGTCCACCCCACCACTCCGGCGCTGAGCCGCTCGTGCACCACTCCCGGTCCATCCAAACCAAGCCGGTGACCTCGCCCGCGTAGCCGTCGACCTCGAGCGAGCCGCTCGCCGCGAGCCGCGGGAACGAGTAGTAGTACGACGCGTTGCCCGCCTCCGGCCCCTTGGCGTCGAGCCCCGGTCGCCTTGCAGCCGCGGGCGGCTGCGACCCTGCGAGCTCGAGCGACACGGTGATCCGCTGTCGCTCGCGCGCAGCGCGAGCGCGGAACGTCGAGCGTCGGCGTCGCCCGCTGCCGACCAGTCCTCCACCCAGACGCGCAACGGCGGCGCTGTCGCTCCCGCGAGACCCAGGGCTTCGCGCGCGAGCCGCTGCGTCGCGACGAAGCGCCGCCCGCTAACATCCGTGATGGCGAAGTGCGCCATCCAGACCTCTCGGTCCCCCAGGCCGACGCGCGCTGCTCGGCAGTCGGCCGGCGCCAACCCGAACCGGAAGAACGTGAGCTCGAACCCGAAGTGCGACAGGTCGGGCGTGCAGATTGCCGGTGAAGTACCACCACTCGGTCCGGAACTCGGGATGGCTGCCGTGGTCTCGCGGGAAACGAGAGTCTAGCGGCTGCGATCGCGCGCGCGAAGCCCCGCTTCGGCATCGCCGCCGAGAAATCGAAGGCCGGTCGGCCGCGGCGAGCCCGTCGCGCGCTCCGCCGGCGGCGCGCCGCACTCCACGAGGGCAACGCGGTCAGAGCGCGAAGCCGCTCAGCGGCCGCCGTAGGCGCGCGCTCGCGACGTCATTCCTCCCGCAGCGCGCCCCGAGCTCGACGCGGCTCGCGCGCCCGCCGGATAGATCCCCGCGAGCAGCGCGGCAGCCACCGCAAGCGCCAAGCCCGCAGCAGCGGCGCCCGGGCGTGAGCACGAGATCCATGCTCCAGCCGAACGACCGGCGATTGATCACGTGCACGAGCAGCGCCGCGAGGCCGCGCCGAGTCGGTATCGCGGCCAAGTCCGGCCGCGGCGCCGAGCAAGCCCGTCTGCGTCAAGCAGCGTCGCGGTGAGCTCCGCGGCGTGAAGCCGAGCGCCCGCAGCATGCGAGCTCGCGCGCGCGCTCGAGCTCGATCGACAGCAGCGCGCTCAGCACGCCGAGGAACGCCACGAGGCCGCGAGGACGCGCAGCACCTCGGTGATCTTGAACGTCCGGTCGAACACCTCGAGCGACAGTCGTTCGATGGCGTCGCTCGAGCGAATGCGGCGGCGGCGTACCCGGCAGAGCAACGACGCAGATCGCGCTTCGACCGGCGCGCCGCGCGCGCGTCCGGGCTCGAGCTGGACCCAACGCCGCTCAGCGACGCGTCGTTCCAGACCGGCGATAGCGATCGAGCGCCATCACGACCGAGTAGTCGCCCGTGTTGAAATCGCGAAACACGCCGACGATCGGCAACGCGCTGCTCGCCCTGCCGGCGACGGCAATGCGAGCTCGTCGCCGACACGCAGCCGCGCGCAAACGCGAAGCCGCTCGGAGGCGACCACGCCGCGCCCGCGCCGCGACTCGCGCGAACGCCGCCTCGGGGTCGCCGGCGACGATCGTCCAGAGCCCCAGCCGCGCGGCCCGGGCCGCACCGCGCGAAGCGCGAGCTCGCCAAGGCGGTCGGCAGCACGCACGGTGCGCGTGAGACTCACGCCCGCGACGCCGGGGATCGCCTCGAGCGCCGCGAACGTCGGCGTCCGCGAGCGGCGCGCCTCGCCGCTCGAACGCCGACGTAAAGATCGGCGGTGAGCGTCGTGCCGAGCCAATCCGCGAGGCTCGTGCGAAAGCTCGAGATCATCAGGCCGACGCCGTTGACCGTCGCGATCGCGACCGCGAGCGCCGCCGTCGCGACACCGGTGCGGCTCAGCGAGGCGCCGACGCCGCGTACCGCGAGCAAGCCGGGCAAGCCGCAGCCAACGGCCGCGCCGCGATCTCGAGCGCGCGCATGAGCAGCACCGTCGCCGCGGGCGTCAGCAGCGCGCCGGCCGCGAGCACGCCGAACAACGCGCGCGAACGCGTAGTACAGAGCTCGCGCGGGCCGAGGTCGCGAGCAGCAGCGCGCTCGCCGCGAGCAGCGGCGCCGCGGCCAGCGCGGCGAGCGCATCGCCGCGCCGCGCGCCGGCGCTCGAGCTCGGCCCGCCGCAGCGCGGCCGCGGGCGCGGCGCGCGCGGCGTCGAGCGCGGGCTTCGCGGCCGCGAGCAGCGTCGCCCCGAGGCCGAGTGCGGCGCCCTGCACGTAGATCCCGGCGACGGCGGCACGGCGTGACGGCCGCGCCGAAGTACAGATCGCCGATCGTGCGCAGCACGAGCTCGACGAGCCCCGTCGCGAGCGCGTGACCGAGCAGCAGCCCGAGCGCGGTCGCGCACGACGGCGAGCGCGAGCGCCTCGAGCAGCACGTAGCCGAGCAGGCCGGCGCGCGTGACGCCGAGCGCGCGCAGAACGCCGAGCGTCGCGCGCCGCTGCACGACCGCAAACGACATCGTGCCGTAGATGAGAAACATGCCGACGACGAGCGCGAGCAGGCCGAGCGCCGTGAGGTTCGTGCGGAACGCCGCGCGCGAGCTCGCTGAACGCGCTGTTCTCGGCCTCGGCGGGTACGAGCACCGTGCCGGCGGCGGATCCGCGCGCGAGCTCGCGCGGCTTGCGCGGCGCGTCAGCGCGAGATCGATGCGGCTGATGCAGCCCCGGCGCTGCCGAGCAGCTCCTGCGCCGTCGCGATGTCGGCGACGATCGGCGGCTCCGCCTGCGACGTCGCGCGCCGACGCGCGGGCACCGTGCCGATGACGTCGCACGAGCCGCGTCGCGCCCGCGCGACGAGCAGCGTCAGCCGAGTCGCCCGGCGCGGCGCCGAGCTCCGCCGCGAGCGCCTCCGGCAGGAGCACGGTGCCGGGCTCGACGATCAGGCGCGCGAGATTCGGCGCCGCCGCCCGGGCGCGAAGCTCGCGAAGCCGCGAACGCCCGTCTCCTGGAGCGGGTCGATTCCGAGCAACGGATACGCGCAGTGCCCGGCCGGCCGGCGATCGCCGACGTCGGCCTCGACGACCGGAGCTGCCGTCGCGATGCCGCGCGTAGCGACGAGTCGCGCGTACACGCGCTCGTCGAGCGCGCCGCCGATCGGCAGCAGGCGGTGCGTCGCGCGTGCCGCGGACCACCGCGGCCGACAGCTCGAAAGCGCGCGCCGCGCTGTCGTTCGCGAGCTCGACGCCCGACATAGACGCGCGACGCCGAGGCTGATGCCGAGCGATCGCGAGCGCGAGCTGCCACGGATGCCGCAGATAGAAGCGCAGCGACGCGCGCCGCAGCAGCCGGTTCACGCGCGTGTCTCCTCGATGCGCGCGTTGCGGATCGCGAGCACGCGGTCGGCGAGGCCGCGCGACCTCGCGGCTGTGCGTCGCCATGATCAGCGTCGCTTGCCGCGCGCCGGCAGGTCGTCTGCAGCAGCTCGAGCACGTGCTGCGCGGTCTCGAGATCGAGATTGCCCGGTGGGCTCGTCGGCGAGCACGAGCTTCGGCTCGTGCACCACGGCGCGCGCGATCGCGACGCGCTGCTGCTCGCCGCCGGAGATCTCGTCGGGAAACCGTCGGCGCACGTCGGCGACGTCGAGCTCCGCGAGCAGCTCGCGGCTGCGGCGCCGCGCCTCCGCGCGCGCGCACGCCGTTCAGCGCGAGCGGCAGCTCGACGTTCTCGGCGACCGTCAGCGTCGGGATCAGGTTGAAGAACTGGAACACGAAGCCGAGCGCGCCGCGCCGCAGCAGCGCGCGCGCGTCTCGGCGCAGCGCGCCGAGGTCGCTGCCGTCGACGCGCACCTGCCGCGGTCGGGGGCTTCGAGCCCGCCGATGAGCCGCAGCAACGTCGACTTGCCCGAGCCGCTGCGGCCGACCACGACGACGAACTCGCCGCGCTCGATCGAGACCGAGCGCCGTCCAGCACGACTTGCCGCCCGTAGCTTTCGTGACGCTGCGAGCTCGATTCGTCCCTGCGGCGCCATGCGTCATCGCGGCGCTCGCGCCATTCGGCGCCTCGGCGTGGGAAGGCGGTCCCAGGTCGAGCAGAGAGTTGTTGACCTCGAAATCGCCAGAAATAGGATTGATCGCCTCGCTGAAAAAGAATCGAAGAATGTCGTATGACGCCATCCGCCGGCGTCTGCCCGACGGTCGCGTTGAACAATGTCAGCACAGCCGCTCTCGAGGCGTCGCACCGACCGAACGTCTCCGTCTGTTGCTCGGCCATTATGTCGAAGTCCAGCGCGCCAAGCCTCATCCGGACTAAAGTTTCCAAGGCTCGAGCCGACAGACGGCTCGCGCGGCTCATACTCGCACGCCGACACGCGGGTCGCGTTCGCCATCGCCGTCACGTCTGACTGGAGCCGGCTTTGCTGACGCCCGAGCTCAGGAAGCAGATCGAGAGCTGCACACAACCTGCCGACGCCCGCCCGGGGTCGCGACCAAGATCATTCGGCTCGCGAACGATCCCGAAGCCGACATGGCTCGAATAGCCGAAGTGCTCGCGCTCGACCCGGCGATCACCGCCAAGATCTCTGCGGATCGCGAATTCGCCGATGTACGCGCGCCAGCGCAAGACCGAGAACCTGCGCCAGGCGCTGATGGTCGTCGGCCTGAACGCGACGATCTCCCTCGCGCTGTCGTTCTCGTTGCTGAAGTCGTGGCAGAAGCATTCGGTCAGACGGCGGCCTCGACTATCCGCTCTATTGGCGCCGCGCGTTGCTCGTCGGCCACGGCGAGCCACGTGCTCGCGCGCGCGATCGGCGTGAAGGACGGCGAGGAGCTGTTCCTCGCGTGCCTGATTCAAGACATCGGCCTCATGGCGCTCGATCACTCGGTCCCGGGCCTTTATGAAGGGCTCGGCCACGAGCAGATCCATCAGACGGCGCTGATCGCGCGCGAGACGGAGCGGCTCGGCGTCGATCACGCCGCCGTGAGCGGTTGGCTGCTCGAGAAATGGCAGTTTCCGGAGCGCACGCAGCAGGTGGTCGCCGCGAGCCACGATCCCGAGCGCTTGCCGAAGCAGAGCCCGAACGGCGTGTTCGCGCGCTGCGTCGCGCTGGCGAGCCTGATCGCCGAAGTGTTCCTCGACACAGCGAGGACCGCAGCTTCGCCGAGCTCGCGGAGCGCGCGCAGAGCTACTTCGCGATCGACAAGGAAGTGCTCGGCGAGCTGCTGGCCGAGATCGGCAAGATGATCCCCGACGCCGAGAGCATCTTCGAATGCGAGATCCTGTCGCCGACGGCGTCCGACGAGATTCTGGAGCAAGCTCGCGACGCGCTGATGCTGCGCAACCTGCAGGCGATGCAGGTGGTCGACAGCTGAAGACGAGCGACCGAGTCGCTCGAGCAACGCACGCGGCGGCTCGAGGAGTCGAACAAGCGCGACCCGCTCACGAATCTGTACAACCGCGCCTATCTCGACCAGTTCATCCAGGACGCATTCCAGGAGCAGCGCGAAGGACGGCACGCCGCTCAGCGTCGCGTTCGCGGATCTCGATCGCTTCAAGTCGGTCAACGACACGTTCGGTCACGCGATCGGCGATCAGATCCTCGTGACGACGGCGAACATCCTCAAGGCCAACGTGCGCGCGGCGGACGTCGTCGCGCGCTACGGCGGCGAGGAATTCATGCTCGTGTTCCCGCACACGGACTACGCGTTGCTCAAGACGATCTGCGAGCGGATCGTGCGTGCGTTTCAGGAGACACGCCACGACGTCGGCGTGAAGCGCGACCTCACGGTGACGATCTCGATCGGGATGGCCACGCACAACGACGGCCGGCGGTTCCGCAGCGTCGAAGAGGTGCTGAAGGCGGCCGACAAGGCGCTCTACACGGCGAAGCTTCGGGGCGCAATCGCAGCGTGCCGTTCGACCTCGTCGCGAACAGCCAGCTCGCTTACATGTACGCCGCTCAGTGCGGCAGCGCTCGCGCGCGCTTGCGCGTCGGCGATGATCTCCCAGTCGCGCGCGAGCGCGACTTCGAGCAGGCCCGCGTCGGGCGACACCGCGACCGGCTCGCTCACGGCCTCGAGCAGGAACAGGTCGTGGCGCGAGTCGCCGTACGCGGCTCGCGCTCTCGAGGTCCGCGCCGATCTGCGCCGCGAGCTGTCGCGACAGGCCGAGCTTCGCCGCGCCGAACGGATGCGTCTCGGGCGGCTGCGCGAGATAGCGGCCGTTGCGCTCGCTGCACAGCGTCGCGCACACGTGGCGCACGCCGAGGCGGTCGCGCGAGCGCCTGCGCGATCGGCTCGATCGTGCCCGATGAGCAGCACGACGGCGTCGCCGCGCCGCACGTGCTGCCGCAGCCGCTGCACGACCGCCTCGTACGAGCCGCGGCATGAGCCGCGTCGCGACGAACTCGTCCGCGAGCGTCGCGACGTCGGCGTGCCCGAGCCCGCAGAGGTACGCCTTGTTCTTCTTGAGCGTGTGGATCGCCGCCGGTCGGCAGGTAGCGAACGCAGGAATAGCAAATACGCGGCGATTTGCCGCGGGCCTTGCCGGCCGCGCGCCAGCGAGGTAGCGCCAGAACAGCCGTTCCGAGCTGCCGCGCACGAGCGTGCCGTCGACGTCGAAGATCGCAAGCTTCATTGCTTCGCTCCGGGCCGCTTGAGGATATCGTGTCTTTTGCGCGTAGACAAACTCGGCGATCACGGGCCCGCCGCGCGCGATGCACAGCAGCACGGCGAGATAGACGCAGAAATACGTGAGGCCCGTGAGCGAGCCAGCCGACGTAGCCCCAGAATTCGGGCAGCCAGCGCGGGCCAACGGTTCTCGCAGCGCGAGCCCCGCGAACGCGATGCCCTTCACGACGGCGTAGAGCACGCGCATGGACTTGCCCGCCACGATGAACTTGCCGAGCGGCGAGCGCATCAACGCGAACGGCGCGATGCCGTGCGCGACGGCGTTGCTCGAGCGGATCGTGTCGACGATCACGCCGCGCATGATGAACACGAGCGGCACCCAGATCGGCACGAGGCGTTGTCGGCAGCGACGATCCACAGCGTGAGCTCGACGATCCGATCGCCCGCGATGTCGAACAGCGCGCCGAACAGGCTCGTCTCGCCGCGCTTGCGCGCGATGTAGCCGTCGAGGCCGTCCGAGACGAAGATCAGAATGATCAGCAAGAAGCTCGCGAACTGCCAGGGGGTCGGCGGCTGGTAGAAGAGCCAGACGACGATCAAGAGCAGCAGCAGGCGGCTCAACGTGACGAGATTCGCCATCGCGCGGATTATACGAATGGCGCGGTGATCGGAAACGCGCTAGGCGGGCTGTCCGCCCGAGCCCCGCGTGTACACTGGCGGCAAGTTCTCGCCAAGGAGTAAGGCCATGAAGTACTACGACTATCGGAACGCGCCGAGCCCGCGCAAAGTCAGGCTATTCATCGCCGAGAAGGGGCTCGAGATCCCGACGCAGCAGGTCGACTTGCGCTCGCGCGAGCAGCTGCGGCCCGACTTCCTCGCCAAGAATCCGAGCGGCGGCGTGCCGTTGCTCGAGCTCGACGACGGCACGTGCCTCAGCGAGAGCCTCGCGATCTGCCACTACCTCGAGCAGCGCAATCCGCAGCCGAACCTCATGGGGCTCGACGCGCGCGAGCAGGCGCTCGTGCTGATGTGGAACGACATCCAAACCTACGAGGGCTATCTCGGCATCCAGGAGGTGCTGCGCAACGATCACGAGGCGTTCAAGGATCGCGCGCTCGGCGGGCCGGTCCCGTACGCGCAGATCCCGGCGCTCGCCGAGCGCGGCCGGCAACGCGCCGAAGTCTACTTCGACAGGCTCGAGGCGCGGCTCGAGGCGAGCCCGTTCATCGCGTCCGCGCGCTTCACGTACGCGGACATCGTCGGCTACGTCTATCTCGGCTTCGCCGTCCGCTCGCTCGGCCACGATCCCGCCGCGAAGCGGCCGGCGCTCAAGCGCTGGAGCGAGACCGTCGCGGCGCGGCCCGCGATCAAGGCCGCGGGCTGACGCGCCCGCGTGTCTCAGCGCGGCGTGAGCCGCCGCCACGGCAGGATCAACGGCTCGCCCTCGTGCGTCGTGACGAGCGGCTCGACGCGGTAGTGACGCTCGAGCGCGCGCGCGTTCAGTACGCGCTCGGGCCGGTCGTCGTCGACGACCGCGCCGCCGTCGAGCAGCAGCACGCGCGTGCAGAAGCGCGCCGCGAGCGACAGGTCGTGGAGCACCGCGACGACGAGCGCGTCGCCGTCGGCGTACGCGCGCAGCGTCGCCATCACTTGCAGCTGGTGATAAGGGTCGAGCGCCGCGATCGGCTCGTCGACGAGCAGCACCGGCGCGCGGACCGCGAGCGCGCGCGCGCAGCAGCACACGCGCGCGCTCGCCGCTCGACAGCCGGTCGACGCTGCGCTCGGCGAACGCCGTCGTCTCGGTTTGCTCGAGCGCCCAGTCGGTCGCGGCGCGGTCGTCGTCGCTCGGCGCCGCGCCGAACGCGCGATGCGGCAGGCGGCCGAGCCCGACGAGGTCGCGTGCGGTCATCGGCCAGTGCAGCCGCCGGCGTCTGCGGCAGATACGCGATCACGCGCGCGCGCGCGCGCGGCTCGAGCGAATCGAGCGCGGCGCCGGACCACGTCACCGTGCCCGAATGCGGCAGCAGGCCCGCGAGCGCCTTGAGCAAGCTCGTTTTGCCCGCGCCGTTCGGGCCGACGAGCGCGACGAGCTCGCCGCGCGCGAGCTCGACGGCGACCGGCTGCAGCGCGACGCGCGCGCCGTAGCGTCACGCCGACGTCGCGAGCGACGAGCGTCATCGCGGCTCCGCTTCATGCGCCGTCCGCGGGCCGCGCCCGCACGATCAGGTGCAGGAAGAACGGCGCGCCGAGCAGCGCCGTCACGACGCCGAGCTTGAGCTCGGGGCCGGGCGGCATCAGCCGGATCGCGATGTCGGCGACGGCCGTGAGCACCGCGCCGCCGAGGAAGCTCGGCACGAGCAGCCGGCTCGGGTGCTGGCCGACGCGGCCGCGCAGCAGGTGCGGCACGACGAGCCCGACGAAGCCGACGACGCCGGTCACCGCGACCGCGCCGCCGACCGCGAGCGCGGTGCCGCCGATCACGAGCCACTGCGTGCGGCGCGGATCGAAGCCCAAGCTCGCGGCCGTTTCCTCGCCGAGCGTGAGCGCGTCGAGCCCGCGCGCGGCCGCGATCACGAGCAGCCATCCGGGCACCATCAGCGGCAGCGCGAGCGCGACGTGCGCGAGGCTGCGATCGGCGAGCGAGCCGAGCATCCAGAACAGGATCTCGAGCGCCGCGTACGGGCTCGGCGCGAAGTTCAGCGCGAGCGACGTGAGCGCCGCCGCGAACGCGTTGATCGCGATGCCCGCGAGCACGATCGTGAGGAAGTCGCCGCGCCTGCCGGCGAGCGCGTAGAGCGCCGCGAGCGCGGCGAGCGAGCCCGCGACGGCGCCGGCCGGCAGCAGAGCGAGTCCGCGCCCGCGAGCCCGAAGTAGAACACGAGCACCGCTCCGAACGCCGCGCCGCTCGACGCGCCGAGCAGGCCGGGCTCCGCGAGCGGGTTGCGCAGCAGGCCTTGCAGCGCCGCGCCGCAGAGGCCGAGCGTGCCGCCGACGAGCAGCGCGAGCAGCGTGCGCGGCAAGCGAATCTCGGTGAGCACGATCGGCGCGAGCTCGGGCCCGCCGAAGCCGAACGTCGGTCCGCCGCTGCTGCGGCCGATCACGAGCGACGCGCCCGCGGCCGCGAGCGCGAGCAGCGCCGAGCGCGCGCCGACAGCCGCCGCGTCGGCTGCGCGGCCGCGGCGCCGGCTCGGCGGCGGCACTGCCGTCATTGCGCTGCCGCCTGCTGCAGCAGCGCGGCCGCGTCGAGGCTCTGCGGCAGGCCGCAGCCCAGTACGGCGCGGGCACCGTCGCGGTGCGCTGCGCTCGCGCACGACGCCGCAGCGCGGGATGCGCGAGCACCGCGTTCGCGAGCGACGGCTGCGAGGCGCGGTAGCCGGTCAGCACGATGAGCTCGGGGCGCTCGCGAGCAGCGTCTCCATCGACAGGCTGCCCCAGCGATCGAGGCCCTGCTCGGCCGCGACGTTGCGCACGCCCGCGAGCTTCATGAGCTCGTCGGCGAGCGAGTGCTCGCCGACCGTGAAGCCGCCGGGCCGCACGACGACCGTCGCGGGCGCGTGCACGGGCCGCGCCGCCGCGATTTGCCGCTCGCGCGCGCGCGAGCTCGGCGACGAGCTGCCTCGCCGCGCTCTTCGCGACCGATCGCGGCGGCGACGAGCCGCACGTTGCGCACGATGTCCGCGATGGAGTCCTCGGGCTCGAGCTCGACCACCTTGTAGCCGAGCCGCGCGAGCAGCGCGCGCGTGAATGCGTTCGTGTACGCGCCTGCGATCACGACGTCGGGATGAAAGCGCAGGAGCTCCTCGGCCGAGCCGTAGTTGAGCGGATAGCGCGCGGCCTGCGCCGCGAGCAGCGACTCCTCGGGATCGGCCGAGAGCCAGCTCACGGTGAGCAATCTGCTCCGGCGCCGCGACCGTGAGCACGAGCTGGTCGGCGCAGAGGTTGATCGACGCGACCGACGGCAGAGGCGCGCGCGCGCGCGCCGCCGCACGACGACGAGCGCGACAGCGAGCGCGAGCTTCGGCGATCGAGAACGGCACGGGCTCCAACTCCTCACGTCCGAGAGTTGGAGCCTAGCACGTGCAGCGCCAGCTCGTTGACCGAGTCGTCGCCACGACGGATTTCCGCACCGCGCGCTTTCCCGGCGCTCGGAAGGACGACAGCGGCGGCAGGTCTCCTGGCTCACGGCTCGAGCGGCTTCGACGTGCCTTCCCGAGGCTCTGAGCCTCAGTGGCGTTCGACGCGAAGCCTCGCCGTTTACAGTTGCGGGAACAGCCGCAGCTTGAACTGCGTTCCCTCTTCGGCCCCAATGGGCACCGCCTGCGCGCCACCCTAGATGCGCGCGGCGCGTTTGCAAGCGCGCTCGTGCGAAGGCACGCGACGAACTGCGCGTCACGTGCGACAATCGCGCGCTATGCGACAATGCGCGCGGCCGACGCCGCGGAGAACCGCCCTGATCAGGTATCGCGTCCGCCTGGCGGATCTCGACCGGCACCTGTTCGAGATCGACTGCCGCATCGACAACCCCGCCGCCCGAGCAACGCTTCTCGCTTCCGGCCTGGATCCCGGGCAGCTACCTGCTGCGCGAGTTCGCGCGTTTCGTGGTCGGCATCGAGGCGCGTCGGGCGGGCAAGCCGCTGCCCGTCGAGAAGATCGAGAGCAGCGCGTGGCTCGTGCGCGGCGCGCAGCGGGGAGCTCACGCTCACGATCCACGGTCTACGCGCTCGATCAGTCGGTGCGCGGCGCCTATCTCGACCGGCGGCGCGGCTACTTCAACGGGCCGTGCGTGTTCCTGCTGCCCGAGGGACGCGACGCGCAGCCGGTCGAGGTCACGCTCGAGCCGCCGCCGAACCCGATCTGCGAAGGCTGGCGCGTCGCGACGGCGCTCGAGCGCGTCGACGTGAACGAGCGAAGGCTTCGGCGTCTATCGCGCCGCGGACTACGACGAGCTGCTCGATCACCCGGTCGAGATCGGCGACTTCGAGAGCGTCGAGTTCGAGGCCGCGGGCGTGCCGCACCATCTCGTCGTCGCGGGGCGGTTCGAGTCCGATCTCGAGCGCGTCGCGGCGGACCTGAAGCAGATCTGCGAGACGCAGATCGAGTTCTTCGGCCGGCCGGCGCCGTTCGACCGCTACTGGTTCTTGTGCCTCGTCGCGGGCGGCGACGGCTGGGGCGGCCTCGAGCATCGCGCGTCGACGAGCCTGATCTTCGGCCGCGACGACTTGCCGAAGGCCGGCGAGACCGGCGTGCCGCGCGACTACCAGCGCTTCCTCGCGCTCGCGAGCCACGAGTACTTTCACACCTGGCACGTGAAGCGCACGAAGCCCGCGGCGTTCATGCCGTATCGGCTCGACCGGCGCAACTACACGCGCCTGCTCTGGGTGTTCGAGGGGATCACGAGCTACTACCAAGAGGTCATGCTCCTGCGCAGCGGCGTGATCGGCGTGCCGGCGTTTCTGCAGCGGCTCGGCGAGATGCTCACGCGGGTCTACCGCACGCCCGGCCGTCTCAAGCAGAGCCTCGCGGAGTCGAGCTTCGACGCGTGGGACATCCTCTATAAGCCCGAGGCGAATCATCCGAACTCGAGCATCAGCTACTACACGAAGGGCGCGCTCGTCGCGCTCGCGCTCGATCTCACGATGCGCCGCGCGAGCGGCGGCAAGACGAGCCTCGACGACGTCGTGCGCGAGCTCTGGCATCGCTACGGCGCAGCGCGGCGGTCGGCGTGCCCGAGGACGGCTTCGAGAAGCTCGCGATCGAGCTCGGCGGCGCGGACCTCGAGACGCTTCTTCGCGGCCGCGATCCGCGGCACCGAGGAGTTGCCGCTGCGCCGAGCTGCTCGCGCGCGTTCGGCGTGCGGCTCGAGTTTCGCGCCGCGCTCGGGCGCCGAGGACAAGGGCGGCACGCCGCGCCCGGCGAACGGCGAGCTGCTCGTCGCTCGGCATCGGCGTTCCGCGAGCACCTGCCGGGGCTCGAGCTCACGGCCGTGATCGACGGCGGCGCCGCGCAGCGCGCGGGCCTGAATCCCGGCGACGTGCTGATCGCGGTCGACCGGCTCAAGGTCAACGAGCGCAACCTGAAGCGCCGGCTCGCGCGTTTCGAGGCGGGCGAGCGGATCACCGCGAGCGTGTTCCGCGGCGACGAGCTCATCGAGGTGGGTCTCGTGCTGCGCCCCGCGCCGCTCGACACCTGCTATCTTGCGCTCGACGAGCAGGCCGCGCCCGACGCGCTGCAGCGCCGCCGCGCATGGCTCGGCGAGTGATCGCGCCGTAAAATTCGATGGCCGCCGGCGCCGGCCGGCGCACCGGCGCGGCGTAGCGGGGCGCGAGTCGATGATCGAGCTCGGGCTCAAGCTCACGTTGGCATACCTGCTCGGCTCCGTGCTCGGCAGCCTCGTCGTCGGTTGCTTCCGCGGCGGCGTCGACATCCGCAAGCTCGGCAGCGGCAACGCGGGCGGCACGAACGCGCTGCGCACCCAAGGCAAGGGGTTCGCGCTCTGGGTCATGGTCATCGACGTCGGCAAGGGCATCCTCGCCGCGGCCGTGATTCCCGACCTCGACATGCCCGGGCGTCGGCTTCGATCCCGAGATCGACCGCGCGCTCGTGCTCTACGGGTCGCGTTCGCCGCGATCGTCGGCCACGTGTTTCCCGGTGTGGTTCGGCTTCCGCGGCGGCAAGGGCGGCGCGACGGCCGCCGGGCCTCGTGCGTGTATTTCGCGCCGGCGCTCGCGTTGCCGGTGATCGGCGCGTGGCTGCTCGATCGTGCTGCTGACGGGCTTCGTGGGGCTCGCGACGATCAGCGCGGCGCTCGCGGCCGTCGCGTTCGTCGGGTTCACGCGCGCTGCCGGAGCAGCCGGGCCTGTTCGCGTTCGCGTGCGCCACCGCGGCGCTGCTGATCTACGCGCACCGCGGCAACATCCGGCGGATGCTGAACGGCACCGGAGTCGCGCTTCGCGCGGCCGGTCGTGCAGCCGCCTGCTCGGCGGCAAGTGAATGCGCGTGACGCCCGAACGCATTGCTGCGCGCGCTGGCCGACGGCGAGCCGCACTCGGGCGAGGATCTCGCGCGCGAGTTCGGCGTCACGCGCGCCGCGGTCTGGAAGCAGATCGCGAAGCTCGCGGACTGGGGCCTCGAAGTCGAGCGCCGTGCCGGGCGTCGGCTACCGGCTCGCGCGGCCGATCGATCTGCTCGACGCGCGCGCGCTGCGCCGCGCGCTCGCGCCGCGCGACCGCGCGGCGGCGTCGCGCGGCTCGAGGTGTTCACGGAGATCGACTCGACGAATCGCCATCTGCTCGCGAGCGCCGCCGCCGCCGCGGGCGAGCTCGCCGTGTGCATCGCGGAATATCAGACCGCCGGCCGCGGCCGGCGCGGCCGCCGCTGGAGCGCGCCGCTCGGCGCCGGGCTGTGCCTGTCGGCGGGTTGGCAGTTCGCGGACGCGCCGCGCGAGCTCGTCGGCGCTCACGCTCGCGGTCGGCGTCGTCGTGCGCCGCGCGCTCGCGCGGGTCGCCGGCTCGACGTCGCGCTCAAGTGGCCGAACGATCTCGTGCTCGACGAGCGCAAGCTCGGCGGCATCCTGCTCGAGCTCACGGCCGAAGGCGCAGGGCGGCTGCCACGTCGTCGCCGGCATCGGCATCAACGTCGCGCTGCCGCCCGAGTTGCTGCGCGGCGCTCAGCGATTGGCCGCGCGGCGCGATCGACCTCGCGACCGCGACGCGCGGCGCGCCGCCGCCGCGCGCTGCGCTCGCCGCGCGGCTGATCGACGGTCTCGCGGAGCTGTTCGCGTGCTACGCGGAGACGGGCTTCGCGCCGTATCGCGCGGAGTGGCGCGCGGCCGACTTCCTGCGCGGCCGGCGCGTGCACGCTCGACGACGCGGCCGCGCCCGTCGAGCGGTACCGCGCTCGGCATCGACGGCCGACGGCGCGCTGCTGGTCGAGACCGCGGGCGGGGCTCGCCGGCGCGTGATCTCGGGCGACGTCAGCGTGCGGAGCGCGTGATGCAGGTCGTGGTCGACATCGGCAACACGCGGATCAAGTGGGCGCGAGGTCGAGCACGGCCGCTCGTCGCAACGTCGGCAGCGCCGTGCATCGCGGCGCGCGCGACGCGCGCGCTCGCGAGCCTTCGCGGCCGCGTTGCCGGCGGACGTGACGCGCGCGATCGTCGCGAACGTCGCGGGCGACGCGATCGCGCGCGAGCTTGACCGAGCTGCTGCGCATCCGCGCGCGAATCGCGCCGGAGTTCGTCGCGGTGCGAGCGCGAGCAGTTCGGCGTCCGCTGCGCGTACGCCGATCCGTCGCGGCTCGGCGTCGACCGCTGGATCGCGGTGCTCGCAGCGCACCATCTCGCGCCCGGCGCCGCGTGCGTGATCGACGCGGGCACGGCGGTCACGTTCGACGCGGTCGACGCGCGCGGCACGCACCTCGGCGGATTGATTCTGCCCGGGCCGCGCCTGCTCGCGGCCGCGCTCGACCGCAACACGAGCGACATCGGCGCGACGCACGGCGCCCGGCGCGCGCGCCGAGCGGCCTCGACCTGCTCGGCAAGAGCACGGACGCCGCGGTCGGCAACGGCGCGATGCTCGCGCTGACCGGCGCGCTCGAGCGCGCGGTCGCGCGCCGTCGAGGGCTCGCTCGAGCGAGCGCCCGAAGGTGTACCTCACGGGCGGCGACGCGGACGTGCTGCGCGCTTGGCTGGAAACCGAGGTCGATCTGCGGAGAGACTTGGTGCTCGAAGGGCTCGCGTTGTTCTCGGACGCTCCGCCGGGCGCGCACTTACAGCCGAAAGGCACGCATGCGTAACCTGTTCTTCTTGCTCGTGCTCGCGAATCTCGGCGTTCGCCGCGTGGCACAGTTGGTATGCGCAGCCGCCGCGTCCCGCGCGCACGAGCGACGCGGATCTGCCGAGGCTCACGCTCGTGAGCGAGGTGCCGCCTGACATCGCGAATCTGCGCGAGGCGAACGCCGCGGCGCCGAGCGTGCATCTGCCGAGCGACGAGGCCGGCGAGACGCAGGCGCACGAGGCGGCCGCGACCGCGCCGGCATCGCGCCGAGCGGCCGCGCGCGCGCCATCGCCGTCCGCGGCGCGGCGGTGCGGCCCCGGCCAACCGTACCGCAGCGGCGACGCGCCGCCGGCGCCGCCGCGCTGCACGAGCGTGGGGCCGTTTCGCGAGCTCGCGCAGGCCGCGACCGCGGCGGCGACGCTGCGCACGGCCGGCTATCAGCCGACGCAGCGCGTCGCCGAAGGCGACATCTGGATCGGCTACTGGGTCTACATCGACGCGATACCGACCGAGGCCGAGGCGAACGCGATCCTCGCGAAGGTGCGCGGCGAAGGCATCACCGATTCCTACGTGATCCCGAACAGCGACAGCGGCAACCTCGTCTCGCTCGGCGTGTTCAGCGAGATCAGCGGCGTGAGCCGGCGGCGCGAGCAGGTGCGCGCGCTCGGCTACGAGCCGAAGGTCGTCGACCGTACGCGGCGCGCGACGGTCTATTGGGTCGACGTCGTGCTCACGGCGCGACCAGACGCTCGACTTCGACGCGCTGCAGACGCCGGGCCGCATCATGCGTCTCGAGCAGCGCAGCTGCGACGCGCCGTCCGCGCTGAGCACCGCGTGCGCGGTTCAGGTTTCTTGAGACTCCGCGAGCCGGCGCGCAGCACGGCTCGAGGCCGCGGCCGCGCCGTTGGCATGGCTCGCGTTTCGGCTATGTTCTCGCGACCCTCGAACAACGAGACGCACGCCGAGTGCGCGAGCCACCAACACCAAAACGTCAAGGAGCTTCAGACATGAGATTCGTGAAACAAACATCGTGGACGCTCGCGCTCTGCGTGCTCGGCGGTGCACTGAGCTCGATCGCGAACGCGCAGGACGAGCAGGCCACGCGAATGAAGGCGGCGCTCGCGTCGCCGGATCGTCCGCAGGCGGACAAGGATCGCGACGCGGCGCGCAAGCCGATCGAGACGGTGCAGTTCTTCGGCATCAAGACCGGCCAGACGGTCGCTCGACGTGATCGCGGTCGGCGGCTGGTTCACCGAAGTGCTGTCGGCGGCCGTCGGCCCGAAGGGCAAGGTGTATCGCGCAGAACCCGACGTTCTTCACGACGCGCCCGGTTTCGCGGAGGCCGAGAAGGCGCGCGACGACCGGCTCGGCAACGTGAGCCGCGTGCACGGCGACCTGCCCGAAGCGAGATCGAACGGCAAGGCGCGACGCGGCGATCACGGCGCTGAACCTGCACGACATCTACAACAGCTGGGCGGCGAGGCCGCCGCCGTCGCGTTCTGCAAGGGCGTCTACGACGCGCTGAAGCCGGGCGGCGTGTTCGGCGTGATCGATCACGTCGGTATCGCGGGCCAGGACAACAAGCAGTTCCACCGCATCCAGATCCAGCAGACGCGCGCGACGTCCTCACGAAGGCCGGCTTCAAGATCGAAGCCGAATCGAACATCCTGCAGAACCCCGCGGACGATCACACGAAGGTGCGTGCGCGATCCGTCGCGTCGCGCGGCCACACGGATCAGTTCATGATCCGCGCGCGCAAGCCGGGCTGAACGATCGCGGATCTTTCGCGCGCGCGTTTGCGGCGTGCGCAGTGATTGAGAAAAAGGCGCCGGCTCTCCGCGACGCCTTTCCTTTTTCACGGTGGTGTCGGCCGATTCGCCCCGAACACGTGCTGCGGCCTGTGGCGGCTATAATCCGCCGCGTGCCGGTGTAGCTCAGTTGGTAGAGCAGGGGTTTTGTAAACCTCAGGTCCCGGGTTCGATTCCTGGCGCCGGCACCATCAACCCATCCACCAAACCTCACCGACGTCCGCCTATCCACCTGAGCTCAAGGGGCTCAAACCGCGCGGGAAGAATCGTCCGGGTTAGAGTCGCCCCCGGTTAGGCCTTCTTAGGCCTGCAAATTCGATCCCTATTGGCGTACGGTGAGAGCGATGGACCCACGGACGTTTACGCCGTGCATCGCACGCCCCATGCGAATGCGGAACGGATTTCTGGTCGCTGTGCTGCTAGCGGCCTGGTCGCCATTCTGTCAGGCGATGCCCTCGGCGCGCGCCCACTTTTGCAAGGCGGATCTAGGCGGACCGTTCCTGCTCCAGGTCAACTATTCCGAGGCCGATGGCGGCCTCAAGACCTTCATGACGAGCCGCAGCCGCATCGTGAGGTTCGAGAGGGCGGGCGGGACGCTGCGCATGCTCGACGATTCCTATGAGTCGCGCCGGGTGTTGGCGGTGATTCCGATTCAAGGCGAAACCGATCGCGCTCTCGATCTCGACCTCAATGCGGCATTCGACGAGATCGATATCGATGAAGACCGCACGGGCGAAGACTACTACGGAAGAGTAGAAAAGCACGCTGGCATGCTGTTTCGACTTCTCGACAGGGAAGTGGTGTCCGTGTCTTACCACGAGCAACTGCTGGTCTTCGATCAGAGCGCAAAGAAAGAGAACGGCGATAGCCTCATCGTCCACTACTATCTGAGCCCCTACCGGCCCGATCCCGACTTCGACGCGTTCGAGATGAAAAGCCTCGACCATTTCGGCTTTTACGAGACCTATCCTCGGCAGCGCCTCGGCCGTTGGGTGCTCTACGCGACGAAGTTCGACGCCCATGAGCCGATCGTTTTCGCATTGTCCGCCACGATTCCGGCCCGTTATCGCGACGCAGTACGCGACGGTGTGCTCTATTGGAACCGTGCGCTCGGCACGCCGCTGTTGCGCGTAGTCGATGCGCCGTCCGACGTCCGCGCTCCGAGTCCTGACTACAACGTCATCGAATGGGTCGGCTCGGGCGAATACGCATCCACTTCATACATCCAGAGCGATCCTCTAACCGGGCAGATCCTGCACGCGCACGTATTCGTGCTGCGAGAGACGATGATGGACGGCGATCTCGAGCATCAAAACAGCCATCTGAGATACATCGTCGCGCACGAGATTGGCCACGCGCTCGGCCTGCGCCACAATTTCGCTCCGGGGCGTGTGACGACGGTTATGGACTACTTCAACTTGACGCAGATCTTCAAGCTCGGCCGCGATATCGGCGCCGGTAAGCCTGCGCTGCCGTACGATCGCCAGGTCATCCGCCACGTCTACCTCGGCGCGCCGCTCGAAGTTGACGGGTTGCCGCCGTTTTGCACAGACGACCAGAAGGGATGCTCGCCGTTCCCTGCGCCTCGCGAATCGCTCGGGATAAAAGGGGATTCCGCAGGCGAGACCCGCATGCCGGAGGATTGACCGTCCATCGGCCGGCGTCGGCTTGACTCGCGCATGAACCCGTCACCGCTTTTTCGCAGACCGCTCGAGCCGCGTAGCACGGGTGTTGTCATGAGCGATCGCTCGGTACACTCCGAGGCATGAATCCGCTCGACTGGCTCGATTACGAGGTGTTCGGCAACACGGTTCTCGCGTGGCTCACGAGTGCGGCCGTCCTCGTTGCAGTCTCGGTCGCGCTCGTCGTCGCGCGACGCGTTCTGCGCCGGCGCTTCCGCGCGTTCGCGGCGAGGAGCTCGGGAACCGCGCTACGCGTTTCGGAGCATGTGCTCGCGCGCACCGCCGCGTGGTTCCTGCTGCTCGTGGCGTTGTTCGCCGCGTCAGCCTTCCTGGATACCCCGCCGCGCATAGCGACGCTGATCGGGCGCGCGTTCACGATCGGCGTGCTCGTGCAGGTGGGCGTTTGGGCGACGGTCGCGTTGGCCGTATCCCTCGAGCTGCGCCGCGAACGTCAGCTCGCCAAAGACCCAGGCGCCGTCGCCGCGATGGATTTACTCGGCTTCGTCCTGCGTCTGGCCGTTTGGGTGGCGGTGCTCCTCGTGATGCTCGACAACCTCGGCGTGAACATCACGGCGCTCGTTGCGGGGCTCGGGGTCGGAGGCGTCGCGGTGGCGCTCGCGGCGCAGAACATTCTTGGCGACTTGTTCGCGTCGCTATCGATTGTCTTTGACAAGCCATTCGTCGTCGGTGACTTCCTCGTGGTCGGCGAGTTCATGGGCAGCGTGGAGCACGTGGGGCTCAAGACCACCCGCATGCACAGTCTATCCGGCGAACAGGTCGTACTGTCCAACGCCGACCTGCTCCGCAGCCGCATTCGCAACTACGGGCGGATGTTCGAACGCCGCGTCGTGTTCTCCGTTGGCGTCATCTACCAGACGCCAGCCGAGAAGCTGCGGCGCATTCCAGCGATTCTGCGCGCGGCCGTCACAGCCGAGACGAAGACCCGTTTCGATCGCGCCCACTTCCAGACTTTCGGCGATTCGGCACTGGTGTTCGAGGTCGTATATTTCGTGCTGTCGCCAGACTACAACCTCTACATGGACATCCAGCAGAACATCAATCTCGCGATCTACGAGCAGTTCATGGCCGAAAAGATCGAGTTCGCGTACCCCACTCGCACGTTGTTCTTCGCGGGCAACGCGCCGAACGCCCCGGTGGCCGCCCACGAGCACTAGCGCGGACCCCTCAGGATGCTTTCCTGGCGCTGCCACATGGGTCGATTCAGGGGCGCGGCTCGGGCGAGTTTCCGCGCGGTATCCAACCATGCTCGACCGTTGCGGATCACGGCTCCTGTTCGGAATCACCGGGACTGTTCGCCGCCGCCTATGTTTTTCGGCACCACAATGGTCACGACGGTCCCCCCGCTCTCGCTCGAGCTCACCCTCACGGTGCCGCCGTGCGAGCGGACGATTTGATCAACGATATACAGCCCCAAGCCGGCTCCGCCGCCGTCGCCCAACCTGGGCTTGAACGGCGCGAAAAGCCCATCCATCAGGCGCGGGGGGATCGTTCCACGATTGCGAACCTCGATCGTCACACTCACGCCGGTTCCGTCGAGATGCAGCAGTACCGGCGCGCCGGCGTCCCCATGCTCGAGCGCGTTGCTGAGGATATTCACGATGACTTGGGTCATCCGGTCCGCGTCCCACCGTCCCACGAGGTCCCCGTCGATTCGGACCTTCATTCGCGCGGCGCCTGGATCAAGCTCCGCAGCCAAATCGCGTGCAATGTCGGCTAGATCGCACGTCGCGACCTCAATGGGAATACGGCCGCGAACGCGAGCGAGTGCGAAGTCGAGAACTTGACGCGTGAGCCGGTTCATGCGGCGTGACGCCCGCTGAATGACGCGAATGTGCCGCAACGTGTCGTGCGAGGGGCCGGCCTGAATCTCGAGCAGGGCAGCGGCGTTTGCGATGGTCGAGAGGGGGTTCCGCAGGTCATGTCCTAATACACCGATGAAGATATCGCTCATGGCTTGCGAGTGCTTGATCTGCTCGAGCTGCTCGGCGAGCTGGCGCTTCTGGCGATGCAGCTGCGCGAACACTTCGACCTTGCTGGCCAGTAGATGGGGGTTGATCGGCTTGAACAAGAAGTCGACGGCGCCGGCCTCGTAGCCGCGAAAGATGCGATTGCCCTCCGGAACGGCGGCTGTGAGAAAAATAATTGGCACGTCTCGGGTCCGTTCCGAGCCGCGCATCAACTCGGCGAGCTCGAAGCCGTCCATTTCCGGCATGTTGACGTCGATGAGTGAGAGCGCGATGTCGTTGGCGAGGAGCGCTTCCAAAGCTTCGCTTCCCGAGCGCGCTTCGACCAATCGCAGGCCCGGACGCCGCAGCAGCATCCGCAGCGCCACGATGTTTTCCTCGGTGTCGTCTACGGTCAATATGTTGACGTCTTCGATCATCGCGGGTCTTCGTCGATCGATCGAAACGCTTCCGCCATCTCGTGCAGCGTGAGGACGCGTGCACGCGGGACCGCCTCGAGCGCGGCGCGCGGCATCGTGGCCGTGGCGGCTTCTTCCGGCGATTGGATCCAGCACAAACCGCCGTGCCGATAGATTTCGAAAAGCCCCTCGGCGCCGTCGGCGTTGGCGCCCGACAGAACGATGCCCAGTAGCGCCGCGCCGTAGGCCCACGCTGCGGACTGAAGAAGCACGTCGATCGAGGGCCTCGACAAGTGCACCGGCGGGTCTGTGGACAGGGAAAGCCACCCCGCGGCGTCGACGAGCAAGTGGTAGTCCGGCGGCGCAATGTAGGCTTTGCCGGCCTCCGCGATGTCCTTGTCCTCGGCCTCCTGCACGCGCACGCGGCAATCAGCAAACACGAGCGGCCAGCGGTCCCCTCTGATCCCGACGGCCACGTGCAGCGCTATGAACACCGGTATCGGCAGCGTGCGGGGCAACTCCGGCAGAAACGCCTTGAGCGCCTCGATGCCGCCTGCAGACCCGCCAATCGCGATTGCACGCACGTGCCGTTGTCGCAGTTCTTCGCTGGCTAGGAGTGTCCCGGACATCACTGCTTCTCGAAGATTCGATTGGCATGATCGATCTCTACGAATGCGCGGCCGTGGGTCGACGTGCGCAGATTCTCCTTCGCGCCTAGGCCAAGGAATCCTCGGCGCACGAGGGAGTCGCGAAACAGCCCCATGGCACGGTCACGCAAATCGTTGTCGAAGTAGATCAGCACATTGCGGCACGTGACGAGTTGAACCTCTGCGAAAACGCTGTCGGTCGCAAGGCTGTGATCCGAGAACACGACGTTTGCGCGCAGGCGGCGATCGAACGTAACTCCGTCGTAAGCCGCCGTGTAGTAGTCGGCTAGAGATTTCGTGCCTCCGGCGAGTTGATAGTTTTGCGAGAACACCTGAGCTCGATCGACCGCGTATATGCCGCTCTGCGCAGTGCGCAAAGCGTCGCCGCTGACATCGGTCGCATACATCACCGTCTTGTCGAGCAAACCTTCCTCGTCGAGGAGTATCGCGAGTGAGTAGACCTCTTCTCCAGTTCCGCAGCCGGCGACCCAAATCTTTAGCGAAGGATACGTGCGCAGCAGCGGGACGACATTCTTACGTAAGGCCGCGAAAAAGCCTGGATCACGAAAGAAGTCGCTCACCTGAACGGTCAAGAACCGCACGACGTCGTTGAGCAACTGCGGCTCACGCAGCAGCCGGTGCTGCAAGACAGAAAGGCTCTCGCATTTTAGGCTGGCCAGTGCATGGGCGAGACGGCGTCGGAGCGTCGGTTTCGCATAGCGGCGGAAGTCGTGTCGATACTGTCGATACAGGGCTTCGAGGAAGAGGTCGATCTCAATGTCTAGGACTTCGTCGGCAGCCGTCATCGCGGCAACCAAACACGGCACAAGGACACGAGCTTATCGACGTCGAAAGGCTTTGCCATGTAGTCGTTCGCACCGGCGAACATGGCCTGCTCTCGATCGTCTGGCATCGCCTTCGCCGTGAGCGCAATCACGGGCAGTCGCTTGAACGCCTCTACCTTGCGGATTTCTCGAATCGCGGTGAGACCGTCCATCTCGGGCATCATCAAATCCATGAGCACGAGGTCGACATCCGGAATGCGTTGCAGAGCGTCGAGCGCCTCGCGACCATTCCGCGCGATCTCGATTTTCGCGCCGCGCGGCTCGAGCACGCGCGAAAGCGCGAACACGTTGCGCACGTCGTCCTCGACGACAAGTATGCGACGGCCTTCGAACACGGCTTCGCGCTGCCGCGCTTGAGCGAGCATGCGCTGCTGCTCGGGTGGGAGGTTGGATTCGACCTGATGCAGGAACAAGGTCACCTCATCGAGCAGACGCTCCGGCGATCTCGCACCTTTGAGGATGATCGAGCGCGAATAGCGACGCAGGCGGTCTTCGTCTTCACGGTCGATCTCTCGTCCGGTATAGACGATCACGGGCGGGAACGAGTACCGCGTGCCACCCGCCATCTTCTCGAGAAGATCGTGGCCCGAACCATCGGGCAGTGATAGATCGAGGATCATGCAGTCGAAACTCGTCTTCTCGAGTTGATCGAGCGCGTCGCTTACGCCCGCCGCCATGATCACTTCGGCGTTCTGTCCGGCCAGGAGCTTCGCGATGCTTTCCTGCTGTCGCACGTCGTCTTCAACCAGCAGCACGTGGCGCAGCTTGCGCTCGTGTTGCTCTTCTAGCTTCTGAATGGCGGAGATGATCTCGTCGCGTGTCACGGGCTTGAGCGCGTAGCCGACGGCGCCGAGCTCGAGCGCAGTCTGCACATTGTCGGACACCGATATCATGTGGATCGGCAGATGACGCGTTTTCGCGTCGCGCTTTAGGCGCTCGAGCACCGACAGACCGGACGAGTCCGGCAATCCCACGTCGAGTAGGATCCCGCACGGCTGCAGCTCCCGCGCCAGTGCGATGCCTTCTTCCGCAGTCGATGCGACGACGCAGTCGAAATCCAGCTCGTGCGCGAGCCCGACCAAGATGCGCGCAAACTTCGCGTCGTCCTCGACGGCGAGAATCAGCCGGCCATGGCGCGCCAACGTGCCGCGGTCGTCGTCGAACGGTGGTTGCGCTCCGCGCACCGCGGCTGCCGCGGTGACCGCCGGCGTGGCACGCGGCGCGGTCGGCTTGGGAGCGGGCGAGGGCTGTTCTGCAATCTTGGACGCGCCTGCCGTGATGACAAGTGGCACCACGAGGTCGAATGCGCTCCCCTTGCCGGCCTCACTGCGCACCTCGCAGTCACCGCCAAGCAAGCGTGCAAGCTCCCGCGCGATCGAGAGGCCTAACCCGGTTCCGCCATACTTTCGGCTCGTCGTGCCGTCCGCCTGACGGAAGGCTTCGAAAATCACTTCTTGTTGGTCCGACGCAATACCGATTCCCGTATCGCGAACCGAGAACCGAATTTGCCGTGCGGCCTCAGCCAGCACGACGAGCTCGACCTTGCCCGTCGAAGTGAACTTGAATGCGTTTGATAGCAGATTCTTCAGGATCTGTTCGAGGCGGCGGCGGTCGGTAACGATTTGCTTGGGGGCACCACTCGAGTGAGTGGCTTCGAACGCGAGCCGCTTCTGCTTCGCGACCGGTCGAAAGGCCTTTTCCAGCGAGTCGAGCACCTGCGAGACGGCCACATCCTCCACCTCGAGGTCGGCGCGACCCGACTCGATCTTCGCAAGGTCCAAGATGTCGTTGATCAGAACCAGCAAATCGTTGCCGGCGCTATAGATCGTTTCGGCCGAGCGCACTTGGTCGGCGTCGAGGTTGCCTTCCTTGTTGTCGGCCAAGATGCGGGCGAGTATCAGCGAGCTGTTCAGCGGCGTCCGCAGCTCGTGAGACATGTTCGCGAGGAACTCCGATTTGTAGCGACTAGCCCGATCCGCCTCGTTGCGCGCGTGCTCGAGATAATCGCGCTGCTTTTCGAGCTCCAGCGTTTGGACCTCCATCGAGGCATTTGTCTGATTCAACTCTTCGTTAGTTGCCTCCATTTCCGCCTGCTGCGCTTCGAGCTCGGCCTGTTGGCTCTGCAGCTCCTCGGACTGGCGCTGGCTCTCCTCGAGCAACTCCCGAAGCCGCGCACGGGACTGCGCCGAGACGAGCGCAATGCCCACGGGCTCGGAAATACGGTCCAGAAACTCGCGACCGAGGTCGCTGATGGCCCCGATCGATCCAAATGCCAACACCCCGACGGACCGTCCTTCGAATCGCAGCGGCGCGATCGTGGCCGAGTTCGGCGGTCCAGCGCCGACGCCGGCTTGAATCCGGAAGAACCCATGGGGTACAGCGGGCAGCACGGTTAGGCGCCCGTCGTTGGCAACGCGACCGATGAGGCCCTCGCCCCAGCGAAAACTCGCCGGCGTCTCATCGGCGTCGAGCGCGTGCGCGCCGACGCGGCGTAGCTCGCCGCTCGAGTCTGCGGCGTACAGCGCTCCCACTTGCGCAGAAATCGCGTTTGCCGAGCCCGCGAGCGCAAGCTGAGCGACTTCCTGCACGGGACGATCGCCCTGCAACGACTCGAGCAACGCCGCCTGACTGCGCCGCAGCCAAGCCTCTCGTTCTCTCGCGAGGCGAGCAAGCATCAACTGCCGCACCATGAATGCGATGGGCCACAGGGTCACGACATACATGCCGCGATTGGTGAGGCCGATCCAGGGCTCCACCACTGGCTGGCCGCCAAAGGGGTCGTAAAACGACAGGACGATCGTCGCGACCGTCCCAAACGCCGCCACGACGATTGGCAGCATCGGCAACCGTGTGAACAGACAGAGAACGAGCGGGAGTGCGTAAAAGACCCAAACGGCGATGCCGAGCGGCGCCAAGAACTCAGCGACGATAACGGCCGCGATCAGTGTGCCGATCGCAACAAGGACGATTTCTTGAGCAGCGCTTTCCTCCGAAGGCGCCCCTGAGCCAAGCGTTGGACGGGTCAAATCGTTGTTCCTTTCATTCTAGTTCGCGAGGGCAGCCCATGGTCGCCCAGAGATTTCCTGCGGCGCGACAAATTGTCGCGAGGATAGTGACTCTTGCGCCTAGCGAACGGAGCCCTTTTCAGGTGTCGTGTAGTTCTTTTGGCTCTTCAAGGCTGCTGCCAATCGCAGCACTATAGGGCCGGCGGCGACAGAGTAGCGGTGTTGGGACGCGTCGACCACGACCCGCCAAGCGGGCGGAAAGCGCGAAGACCCTAGGGGAGTGCTACCAGCAGTCGCGGCCCTGATTGGCGAGAGCGCGGCGATTCGAGGATTCCGAGAACCGCGTCCCGAAGCGCTCGATGCGGCTAGTTGTCCGCACGTTCGACGTCACGGCGGTCGACTCGTTTGCGGCGCTGTGCTGTGTTGAACACAGCCGAGGTGAGCCCGTGATGTCCCCAGCGGCGATCATCATCCGTGCGTCGGTCGGAGAACTTCACGAAGCTGCAGTCACAGCGTGTATTGGTGCATCCGGCGAGCGGCAAAGGGGGCGACTGCTTCGCTAGAAACCGTTGTCCTTCGAGCGCTCGGGCCGCTTCGCAGGCACCGCTGCGCCGACGGATCTCGACGCCGGCGAACCGCTCTGCCGCGCGCGCCGTGTGAGACGGAAGGTGTTTCGCTGGGGGGCGTGAGCGATACCAATAGCCAACGCCTGCGCAGGATAGCGACTGCGAACAAGATTGCGCTCAGGGTCATTGCCCGCCCTCGGTTAGCTTCTCGTTGTTGCTGGGCGTGTATGGGATCAAGAGTCTATGCATCGCGAGTGAACGCGCTCTGGACGCCGATCCCAAAATCCCGGGTGCGTGTTTGACATATCGGGCACGGGTACGACTCGCGGAGTTCCCGACGAGCGGCGTGAAGGACAGTCCGCGGCCGGGGAGCGCCAATCGAATAGTCCGTTTGTACGGCGGATGGCTCGCGGACACGCAGCTATTCGCGACGCGCTCCGCGCTAGAGTCGTATCGAGGTTTACTGCTCAAGCGATGGACCGATGAGCTACTGGATTCCTTGCTCGGTTACGATGCCGAAGCGCGAGCATTCTTCTTCGCATTCGGATTGGGTGCTGATCACCGCCGACGTCCGCGGCGTGCGGGTCGTGTGGTTCGCGCAGTACGGGTTCTTGGACCGAACGTGGTGGGACCCGGAAGGGCGGCCCGTTCCGGGTGTCACTGCGTGGCGCGAATTGCCGGATCCGTTCGATAAAACGATGCCGCAGCCGCGACCGTTCGCATTTGGATCGCGCAGCGCGGGCGCATCTGATCGGATCTCGGCGACGCCGAGCCGGCAGTGCGGCCAACAGTGGCCGGGTAACGTACACTTCGACCTCGCGGACGGTTCGCGCGAGACCGTGACGGTTTCGGCGCGTGGTGCGGCCCCCGGGGGAGAGTCGATGACGACGTTCGTTCTCGTGCACGGCGCCTGGCACGGCAGCTGGTGCTGGAAGCGCGTGCGCAAGGCGCTCCAATCTGCGGGCCACGATGTGTTCACGCCGACGCTCACCGGCGTTGCGGACCGCTCGCACCTCGCGTCGCCGAGCGTCGATCTCGAAACGCACATCGACGACGTCGCGAACTTGATCCGCTGGGAGGAGCTCGACGACCTCGTGCTTTGCGGACACTCGTACGGCGGGCTGCGTGATCACGGGCGTGGCGGACCGCCTGCCCGAGCGGCTGCGCGCGCTCGTGTATCTCGATGCGTTCGTCCTCGAGAACGGTCAGAGCTTGCACGACACGCTGCCGCCGCCCGCGCGTGCGGCGCAAGTCGACGGCGCGAACAAAGACGGCGACGGTTGGCGAGTGCCGCCGATCCCGGCGGAGTATTTCAACGTGAACGCGGCGGACCGGGCGTGGGTCGACGCGCAGTGCACGCCGCAGTCTCTCGCGACGTTCGCGCAGCGGCTGTCGCTACGCAACCGCTTTCCGGCCGAGAAAGTCACGCACGTGCTCGCGACGGATTACCCGGAATCGCCGTTTCGGCACTTCCACGAGCTCGCGAAGAAGAAGGGTTGGCACACTGTGACGATCGATTGCGGCCACGACGTGATGCTCGATAGACCGGGCGATCTCGTGCGCATCTTGCTGGACGCCGCGAGCCGCTGAGCGCGCGTTCGTCGCGCGTCCGCACGTTGTGGGTTACGAACGGGTCGCCGAACCCGCGCCCGGTCAACCGCTATTCTGACGCGTGGGCACTCTTGCGCCGTTGCGAGCGCCTTCGATCAAGGCACGGCCTCTCCCGCAAGATCGATATCCAGGTGTTTCGCACACAAAAGCGAGTGCATGCAGAGCACGAATGATCGTGAAAAGAAGATGAATTTGTCATTTAGTTGACACACGTAATAACCGTCTTGCGGTAGAGTCTGCGAAGAAGGGGCAAATCTCGTGATAACAACAAGCGTACGCGGGCGCCGAAGGGTGAGCCCGCCCCGTTCCTTGCCAACCCAAGCCAACGCCGAAGGTCGGTGCGACGGTGATCGCCGATATCGACGTCGATAGCCTGTTTCAGCTCTTGGCGGACGCCGATTGGCGTTTGGAGCAGTTGCTGCTCTATCTGAAGTCCAATCTGAGCGAACCGCTATCTCTTTCGACGGCCGCCACGCTCTGCTGCTTGGAAACGACGTACTTCTCCCGGTACTTCCGGCAGCATACCGGTATGAACTTCACCGCCTGGTACCGCCGTGTGCGGATAGAACGTGCCAAGGCGCTGCTCTCGCAGCCGCGCATGAAGGTCGATGTAGTTGCGGGAGCGGTCGGCTACAACCACATCACGACGTTCGAGCGCGCCTTCCGCAAGTGCACGGGCCTTTGCCCCGCCGAGTACAAGAGGCTGCTTCGCACACGACGGCGATCACGAAATACGTCGGCAACTCCGCAAGAACCGCCTACTTCGCCGTGAGAGACCGGTCAACGCCTCGGCGGCGGCACGCGGTGCTAGAGCCGCTCTGCTGCCCGCCGAGAGTTTGTCTCCGAGCCTCGTGGACTGCACGCGGTCTTGTCCTCTCGATCACGGTGCGCCCGCCGAGCCACATCTGCCCCGTGTACTGAAAGCGTCCCTGGTTCCCGGCGCCGGGGGCGCCGTAGGCGTCGTACTTCTCG
>CAVOVT010000010.1:0-243907 GCA_963699925.1 uncultured Gammaproteobacteria bacterium
GCTCGCCGGCCTTCTTTGACTTAACGCCGTAGCGAGCTGGCTCGTAGTCCTCATCGACTCCCTTGAACTGGCAAGGGATGATCATTCGGGCCTTGTGCTTATCTACAACCGTCTCGTGCTCCGACAGCAGCTCACAGACTTCATCCCATGTGAGGAACTCGCTGACCTCGACTTTGTTGTCTTGGTTGTCCGCGACGATCGTTACGCAGATTTGTAGGTTGTTGTTCGACACAGCCGCTCTTTACTCGACTTCGCACGGTGGTGCCGAGCCTGAGTTCACGTTTCGAGCCGCTGGCACGCGCTTGCGGTGATACGCATGATGACCTTCGATCACCGTGCGTCGACGACCTCCGAAATCGCAGCGCGACACTTCGGACACTCCACCGTGTCCCCTACTTTCTCTCGTGGCATGACGCCTCTCTCGGCGCAAAGAAAAAACCCCACAGGTGGCAGGCCCAGACGGCTTTCGGCTGTGAGGTCTCTGATCGTTCAGGCAGATCAGACGCACGAGTTCTTTGGTAATGCCGTCTACTTATTCATGCTCGAAATCGACTGCCACATCTCATCTCGAACGGCTGTATGTATGAATCAAATCCTTACGGTGGGAGTCATCTCGGATTTCGATCCCCACCAATGAAGAAATTCTCAGCAGTCGGCGTCACTCCTCACGTTTTTAGCATTTCTTGACTTCGAACCGCCTTTTTATCGACTCCCGCCGACGCTGCACTGGATCAGGCTTTTCGGCCCATCGCTTCTTTCTAATACTGTGCAGCTCCAATCCTGCTCGACTCCCCCACACTTTGATCGGTAGCAACAGAATCTGCGCTTGATCTGGCGTTAGGGGAGTGCACGCCGCTAGGTCACTAATCGCGTCGTACACGTTGACGAACAACAAGTCTTCGCCTTTGTCGTCGTCGCCGTCCAGTAGTTTTGCCGCTGTCGCGTAGTCGATGACATCGATGACGTTTCGTACCGACCTAGGCATTCGCTTCATTGGGGTATTTATAGCGAAACCGTTGTCTACAACGCCGGTTGGCTGGAGGCTCGGGAAATAACACAACCTAGATGAGGGTGAAATATGGCGTTGTACAAACCGAGTCATTCGAACGTTTATCAGACGAGATTTCAGGTCAAAGGAAAGATGTTCCGTAAGAGCACCGGCGAGACGGACATCAACAGGGCGAGGAAGTTTGAGACCGACTTCAGAAAGGAATGTCGTCTCGCGGCCATCAACAAGACCAAGGAGGGGATCAAGGCACATAGGGCACTTGATGAATTCCTTGCGACGAAGAAGGACAGCGACAACTGCAAGAACTACGAGAAGCATGTCGGCGTGTGCAAGAAGTTCTTCTTCTCGAAGCTGTACCTACATGAGGTCACGTTCGACCAGTTGGAAAAGCTGGCCGCCGAGCAAAAGGCGCAAGGCTATGCGAATGCGACAGTCAACCATCGACTGCAAACACTCAGCTCGGCGATCACCTTGGCCCGAAAACGTGGGTTTAAGGTTCCTGACCTCACGATTCCGAAGATGAAGGCCACGAAGGGCCGAACTCGCATGCTGACGGACGAAGAGTTTGAGTCGATCAAGGTCCAACTCCGAGACATGACCGTCTTCAAGTCCGACAAGTACGGGCGACGCCACAGGCCGCCTTCCGCCAGGACGCTGCGGACATCGTTGAGCTGTTGTCGGGTACTGGCGCTCGCCGAGCCGAGGTCACGACGCTGGAATGGCCGCAGATCAACCTCAAGGCGAAGACGATTCACCTGTACCGGTCGAAGACGGACAACGAGATGGTGTTCCACATGACTGCCGACGCCTATGAGTGCTCGTCCGTCGATCCAAGAACAAGCGCCATCCGCTCTACGCCTTCCCGAACCGCAAAGGGGACGGGCCTCGTCGGTCGCCTGGAAGTTCGATCAAGAAGGCTATTGCGCGTGCCGGCTTAGGTCCGGAAGTCACGCCTCACGTCTTCCGGCACTCTGTGGCGACGAAGCTGCTGAACGGCGGTATGCCAATCACCCAGGTCCAGTATTCCTCGGTCACAAAGACCCAATGACGACTCACCGATACCTACACACGTCTAAGCAGGCTTCCAGCGTCGCTGCGGCGGCGATCCTGAGCGGAGCCCAGAGAGGGGCGGCTCCTGGGGCGGATAGTGGACTTGCGCGTTTTAACGGGGTCATGCCCCCTGGTCGTGGCTAACCCACTATTTCTGCGCTGTTGAGAGGATCGGAGAATCTGCCGGACGGGGAGTCAGAGTCCGATGTCCTACCGCTGGACGATCCCCCAACTGTGCGGGTTCTAGCCGTTTTCCATGACTAGATGGGGCGGCTTGTGGGGTCGATTTCCTATCAGAGCGATTTAAATCGTGTATTAGCGCCGATCGCTCTCAATCTGCAGGGATGCTGCGCTCTCCTCATATAAGCGCTATATAAGCGCTCAATCCCCGGAAACTCTCCCGTTTCAACGCCGCGATTCTACTTGGGTTTCGTGAAGCCGCAAAGATTACGGGAAGCCTGGCCGCCACTCAGCCTTTTCGCACTCGTACGCATCATCATCGTCCTCTGCTTCGTCTTCATCGATCGTGAACAAGGTGATTCGGCACCCTTCCCCTGCACCAGCAAGCGACGTTGCGCGATGACGCACGACTGCTCCGCCTGGCTGGCTTCTTAGAGGCTCCGCAGTTCGGCAATTAGTTTGAGCAGATCGCGCTGCTGCTGGGCGGGGTTCAACTCCCCAGCCGCAGCACGCCGTAATTCTTCCTCGAGCATTGCTCGCTCGTTGACGCGGGGAAATGGGATTTCCGGAACCGGCACTTCAAGGAACGTGCAGAGGGGCTCCCAACCTTGCCCGACCTCGAAGACCAGCAGTCGGTCGGGATCGATCGTGTCGATAATCGCCTCGTTGTGCCGCCTGAAATAGTCCGTCATCGCCGCGCGATCATTGTGGTGCGCTTCGAAGAACGCCATGGTGCCCGTGCGTCGAAAGAAAGCCCGCACGAACTCGGGCGCTTGTTCGAGCATGCGATAGAAATTGTCGGAGAAGATAGTCGTGCGGCCGGAGTCGAACCAGGCATCCGGATCGCGAACGGTTAGGATAAGTTTCGCCTTGGGAAAATAAGCGGCTAGCTCTCGCCAGTAATCGCTACCGGGATGGTCGGTCGTCGACCGAAATCCCTCAAAAACGTGCTCCCAGTCTCCTCGGCCTTCAAGTTGTGCCGTCCAGCGCTGAAAGCCGTCTTTAGCGGCCCGCAGCTCGATCATGTGGTAGCAGGGGCCAAACCCAAGCTTTTCGAGCGCGCCCTTGAGCGACAACGTGGCCGTTCGGCCCAAGCCGACGCCAATCACTTCGAGCGCCATGTTAGCTCCCCCGAACCTTGTACTTTTGATAACACAAATCGCCGCCTGCCCGAAAGCGCGAGCTCAGCCGGGGTTAGACTCTAAACCGCTTCGCTACTCAGAAGAGGGGGGACGTCGACGCCACAACGACCGTATCCTGCTGAGCACGGGCACTCGCACGCTCGTTTTGAAGTTTATCTACGCGACGTCCGCCGGCTGCTGTACGTGTTTGAGGTAGAGCGAATGGCCGCCAAGGGCACGTAAGAGCTGGTCTGTAATCTATGCCGATTTCCGATCATCATCGTTTCGATGGCAAGCACCGTCATAGGAACATCACATGAACTCACTCGGAATGCGGAAGTCCATGGTGGCGATTGCCGCCGCGCTCCTTTTTTCGCTGGGCGGATGCCAGCGCGCTTCCGAGCCACCGGCGGCGAACGCCCCAACACCAGGTGCCGCCACTGCGCCTGGCAAATACAGCCGCGAGCAATTGGCGGAGCGCACCGTGCGCCGCCGCGCGGTCGAGGCCGTGATCTGGGGGATACCAGCGGTCAACTACGACCTCATGCGCCAAGAGATGCTCAGCAAGACCGCGGGCAAAGTTGGCCAGATCATTTACTGGGGCAAGCCGCTCGACTGGCACAACCAGACGCTCACACCGAATCCGGACACCCTCTATTTCATGGGCTTCCTCAACCTCGCGGAGTCGGGCCCGATGGTCGCGGAGATTCCGCCGGCGGACTCAGGCGCCCTGAACTTCAACATCGTTACCGTATGGCAGCAGCCGCTCGAGGATGCGGGTGCGCTGGGCGTAGACAAGGGCGTTGGAGTCAAGCTCCTGCTCGTGCCGCCGGGTTACGCCAAGCCGATACCCCAGGGGTACAACGTGCTGCGTCCGGACACGCCTGGCGTGTACTTCCTGTATCGATCAAATCTCAAGAGCCACGACGACGCCGATGTCGCTGCCTCCGTGGCCTATGGCAAGCGTGTGAAGCTCTATCCACTCTCGCAAGCGGGCAAGGTCCCGGAAACCGTATTCACCGACGTCCAGGGGATCGATTTTGATTCGACCATCCGCTACGACGCGAGCTTCTTCGACAACCTCAACCGTGTAGTGCAGGAGCAGCCGTGGCTGGGGCGCGATCGCGCGTTCATCGACACGCTGAAGTCATTAGGGATCGAGAAGGGAAAATCCTTCAGCCCCGACGCTGCCACAAGAAAGATCTTCGACGAGGCGGCGCTCGAAGCGCGTGCCTGGCTGGATGAAAAATACGAGGCTGGCTGGGCGGTGATGTTTGAAGGGACACACTGGCGAGCGGCCGCACCCGCCCCGCTGGTCAAGGCTGCCCAGGCAGACTTTGCGGATCCGAATGAGTACCCCATCGACATACGCGGCCTTACATATTCGTTCGCCTATATCGGGCTCAAGCGGTTAGGTGTGGGTCAGTTTTACCTGATCGCCATCGCAGACAAGGATGGCAACTCGATGGATGGAGCCAAGAATTACCGCCTCCACGTTCCGCCCAACGTGCCGGTAGAGCAGTACTGGTCGGTCACTGTCTACGACCGCGAGACTCATGCGCTAGTCAAGAACATGGCGCAGGCCAGCCGCGCATCCAACAACACCTCGCTGAAAAAGAACGACGACGCCTCGGTGGATATCTACTTCGGGCCGAGTGCGCCGGCTGGCAAGGAATCCAACTGGGTACCCACGGATCCGAAGCGCGAGTTTGAGCTGATGTTCCGGCTCTACGGGCCCACCAAGGCATTGTTCGACAAGCTCTGGACGCTCCCGGACGTGGAACTGGAGGGACGTTCATGATTCTTCGAAAACTGGCGATAGCCCTCGTCCTCGCGCTCACCGCGCAAACCGCCGTCACCGCAGAGGTTCGACTCACCGAGCCCTACGTCCGCATGGTGATGCGCGACGCGTATTTCTGGGCGTGGCCCATGATCAACATCTACAACCGGCGGCTCGCCTTCGAGCAGATCCCGGAACCGGGACTCATGAACGGCATAGTGCCGGCGGCGCCGCTCAATCGTCTTTCCATGCTCTCCAACTACATGGTGCCGGAGGAGCGGATTGTCGCCTGCCCGAATCAGGACGTGGTCTACGGCGGCGGCGTAGTGGCGCTAGAGAAGAGCCCGGTAGTTATCCAGGTGCCTGATTTTGGCAAACGCTTTTGGGTCTACCAGATCGTCGACCTTCGTACCGACTCCTTTGCCGATCTCGGCGCGATGTACGGCACCAAACCCGGCTTCTATCTATTGGCCGGCCCGAATTGGAAGGGCGAAGTGCCGGCTGGGATTGCCGCGGTGTTCCGCGCCAAGACCAACACCGGCTTCGTGGTGCCACGAGTTTTCCAGGAGGACTCACCCCAGGACAACAAGGCCGTGCGGGCCGTGAACGCCGGTATCAACATGTATCCGCTCGCCGAGTTCGACGGAAAAATGAAACTGCGGGACTGGACGAAGCTGCCCAAGTTCGGTGGAGATGCCAGTGGCGACGAAGAGGTCAAGTGGGTATTTCCGGACAAGTTTCTCGCTCAGCTCCCTTTGGTGATGGCCGACGCTCCGCCATTGCCCGGTGAGGAAGCGCGCTACGCGCGTATTCGCCAGGTGCTCGAAGCCGCGGAAAAGAATCCAGCGCTGAAAGGCATGATTGCTGACGAGGCCGCCCGCGCAGAAAAGGAAGTGGTTTCACCTCTGTTTGAGTTCCGTAACTATGGCGTTCCCCTGCCGCACAACTGGAGCACGCAGCACAACGGCGCAGCTTTCGGCACGGACTATCTGATGCGGACCGCTGTGGCCAAGTCGAACATCCTGGTCAACAAGCCGAATGAGACGAAATATTTCTACCAGGACCTCGATTCGGCCGGCGCGCGCCTGAACGGCGCGAATAGCTACACGGTGACGTTCGCGCAAGGAGCGCTGCCACCAGTGCGCGGCTTCTGGTCGCTGACGCTGTACAACCAGCATCATTTCTTCGAGGCGAACCCCCTCAAGCGCTATTCGCTGGGCACCAAGAACAAGGGACTCAAACCCAACGCCGACGGTTCGGTGACTCTGTATGTGCAGGCGGAATCGCCGGGCCGCGGCAAGGAAGCCAATTGGCTGCCGGCACCGGCCAATGGGGACTTCTCGCTGTATGTGCGCGCGTACTGGCCGGACGAGCCGATCACGAGTGGTAGGTGGACGCCCCCGGCGGTGATGAAAAGCCCCTGACTCTGATTACGAGCCGCCGCCCGAACTCAGTGACCAGCTTCACTTTTCGGTTTGACGGGATCGAGAACGAGATGATCCTGGCCGACTTCCCGCTGCTCGTAGAGGACCTTAGTCAGCACACCGAGGCAGATACGCGGGTAATCCTAGTGAAGGCGAACATCTGCGAGCTGCTGGAGCCGCTGCTCATTCGCAGCGGTTTCGCGGTGCTCAATCGGGGACAGAAAGTCCCCTTTCCTATCGACGGGGCATCAGAAGAGGTTCCGAAACGCGGTCCGTCCTCTGCTCGGTCTTTGAGCGCCTCGCGGGTTGTCTTGTTCATGACGGCAACGCAAGATTCTTAGCACTTGGATCCACGTCGACCAGGTGCTGGCGCGTTCAGTGGCCTTTTACTCAGGCTAACGAGCTTAACGAGTTCAGATGACCTTCAAGCTTTATAACGCTCCGCACTCGACATGCAGCCAGCGTGTCCGCTTTTTGCTGAACGCCAAAAATCTGCGATTCGACGAAGTTCACCTCAACCTGCTCGCGGGCGACCAGCTGGCGCCTGACTATCTCAAGCTGAACCCGAATGGCGTGGTGCCGACTCTCGATCACGATGGAAGGATCATCATTGATTCGACGGTCATCCTCCAATACCTAGACGAGATCGCTCCGCAGCGCGGCTTCACGCCGGCATCGGCTTTCGCGCGCGCTCAGATGAGAGCCTTGATGCATTTCATAGATGAGATGCCGGCTGCCGCCGTACGCGTACCGACGTTCAATCTCGCATTTCTCCCCAGCTTTCAAAAAATGAGCCGGGAGGACTTCGTCGCATTTGCAGAATCGAAACCCTTGCGCAGAGAATTCATGCTGGGGATGGGCCAAACGGGCTTCTCGCAGAGCGAGATGAGCGCTGCCTTAGCGCGTCTGCGACGCTCTTACGAGCGCATGGAGCGCGAAATCGAGATAAGCGGCGGACCGTGGCTTCTTGGCGAGAACATAACACTGGCCGATGTAGCGGTCATGCCGGTGTTGATACGTATGCAGGACCTCAATCTGGAAGATTGGCATGACTTGCCAGAGGTAGTCGCCTGGCTAAAGAACATCCGCGCACAGGACGCATACGCGCCTACGTATTACCCGGGCTCTTTGCTAAGCGAACGCTTCGCGCATCTTCAGAGCCGCAGTATCCCTTCCGCGACTGCCTAGGCACACGCACCCGATTCGACGCCAGGGCGTGGCAGCGATGCGACGGCGCTTGCCGCCGCGGTTGCGCAACGCGACTCCGACGCTAACGGTTCGGTACAATCCGGCCGGTAAGAACGATAACGCACCTATCTTCCGAGGTTGACGGATGTCGATCTCCGCAGGCACGCGGTTCGGCGCTTACGAAATCGTCGAGCCGATCGGCTCGGGCGGCATGGGCGAGGTGTATCGCGCGCGCGATACGACGCTCGGGCGCGACGTTGCGCTCAAGGTGCTGCCGGCATCGTTCTCGAACGATGCGCAGCGCATCGCGCGCTTCGAGCAGGAAGCGAAGACGCTCGCCTCGCTGAACCAAGCGAACATCGCTCATATCTATGGGCTCGAGCGCAGCGACGGCAACGTCGGCATCGTCATGGAGCTCGTCGACGGCCAGACGCTCGTGGAGCGAATCGCGCAAGGGCCGATTCCGGTCGACGAGGCGCTGCGCATCGCGGCGCAGATCGCGGACGCGCTCGAGGCCGCGCACGAGCGCGGCATCGTGCACCGCGATCTCAAGCCCGCGAACATCAAGATCAAGCTCGACGGCACGGTGAAGGTGCTCGACTTCGGCATCGCGAAGGCGCTCGACCCTCGCTTCCTGACAGGGCCCGGACCCGCCGCGCTCACGACGCCCGCGATGACGGAGGCCGGAATGATCCTCGGCACGGCCGCGTACATGAGCCCCGAGCAGGCGCGCGGCAAGTTCGTCGACCAGCGCACCGACATCTGGGCGTTCGGCTGCGTGCTCTACGAGATGCTCACCGGCAAGCCCGCGTTCTTGGGCGAGGACGTCACGAGCACGCTCGCGCGCGTGCTCGAAGTGCCGCGCGAAGCTGAGCGCGCTGCCGCCGGGCGTCTCGCCCGCGGTTCGCCGCACGCTCGAGCTCTGCCTCGAGAAGGATGCGCGCAAGCGCATCGCCGACATGCGCGACGTGAAGCTCGCGCTCGCGGGCACCTTCGCAACAGGCGCACCGGCGGCGGCGCCACAACGGCGCGCACTGACGATCGCGATGGCCATCGTCGCAACAACGCTGCTCGCGGGCGCGGCGGGCTGGCTCCTGAGGCCCGCGTCGCCGCCGGAGCCGAAGACGGTCACGCGCTTCGACTACGCGCTGCCTCCTGGGATCAATTTGCAGTCGCTCACCTCCCAACTCAGCATCGCACCGAGCGGCGAGCTGTTCGCGTTCAACGGCACCGACGGTATCTACGTGCGGCGCTTAAGGGACCTCGACGCGCGTCTGATCCCCGGCACGGCTGGAGCCGGCACCGACCTCGCAGTGTCGCCGGACGGACGCGAGGTCGCCTACTTCCGCGGTCCGCCGGGTCAGCTCTTGAAAGTCGGCGGTGGACGGCGGAGCACCGGTCGTGCTGATCGGCTCAGTCCCGACGTTTCCGTGGGGGCTCAGCTGGGAGCCCGACGGCACCTTGTTCTACGGCCAGAACGACGGGATCTGGCGCGTCTCGCACAATGGCGGCACGCCCGAGCAGATCGTGAAGACCGAGGACACCGAACAGGTCTACGGTCCTCATCTGCTGCCGGGCGGGCAGTGGCTACTGTTCACCCTCGCGAAAGAGACCGAACCGAACCGTTGGGACGACGCCGACATCGTGATCCAGTCGCTCGCGAGCGGCGAGCGCCGCGTGTTGCGGTCGGGCGGCTACGACGCCCGCTATCTGCCGACGGGCCACATCACGTACCTGTTCCAGAACGTGTTGTTCGCCTCGAGCTTCGACGTCAAGACCCTGAAGCTCGACGACGAGCGCGTCGCGCTCGTGCAAGGAGTTCATTCGACAAGCTCCGTCGGCCCCGTCGGCGGGGGGGGCGGCGACTATGCCGTCGCAAACAACGGCACGCTCGTCTTCGTCCCCGGCGCGGCCGGAGCGAGCCCCGCGCGTCCTCAGAAGGGCCTCGCATGGGTCGACCGCGCGGGCAATGCCACGCCTCTGCCGGTGCCGCCCGACGACTACACGAATGCCCGGATCTCGCCGGACGGCACGCGGATCGCGCTCGTGGTCGGCAGCGCGCTGCCCCCGAGCGATCCGCCGCCGGACATCTACGTCTTCGATCTGAAGACCGAGAACCTCACCCAGCTTACGTTCAGCCCTCGAGCCGACGATGGGCCGGTCTGGAGCCGCGACGGCAGCCGAATCTACTACCGGGCATTCGAAACGGACAGTACCGCTCCGATCTATGCGCTGCCGGCCGACGGCGGTAAGCCCGAGCTGCGTGGCTCGCTCGGAAGCCGGGAGGCCGCTGCCGTGGTCGATGTCCGCCGACGGCAATACGCTGTTGCTCGTCGACGCGGTCTCGCTCACGGACATCAATCTCGCGACGCTCGATATCGGCAAGGGCGAAAAGGTCAAGCCGCTGCTCCATCTCGCCGAAGTCGCGTCGGAGCCCTCGCTATCACCGAGCGGCCAGTGGCTCGTGCTCCAGACGGGGAGCGCCACCGGGCCGCAAGTCGACGTGCGTCCGTATCCGGACGTGACGCAGCAGCGGCGCCCCGTCGGGCCGGGGCTCGGCCCCGTCTTCTCGCCGGACGGGTCGGAGATCTTCGTCTTCGACGGCGCCGGTCTGTCCTCGGCGCCGATCCAGTATTCGCCGTTTCGGATCGGCAGTCTCAAGAAGCTGTTCCGCGGCCAGTACTGGTATGGGATCGGCGGCGCCGACGGCATGTACGGGCGAGCCTGGGACGTCGACCCTAAGAACGATCGGTTCCTGATGATCACGCTGCCGCGCGGAAGCACGGGATCAGCCGCATCGCCTCAAGTCCGCGTCGACGTCGTGCTGAACTGGTTCGAGGAGCTCAAGCAGCGCGTACCGAGGCATTGAAACCTTCGCGCGTCCCCGAATCCTACCGAGCCCAGAGACCCGGCGGCGCAGAAGAGCTCGATTAGCGCTTCGAGTACTGCGGACGGCGGCGGGCCTTGCGCAGGCCGACCTTCTTGCGCTCGACCTCGCGCGCGTCGCGCGTGACGAAGCCGGCCTTGCGGAGCACCTTGCGCAGGCTCTCGTCGTAGGCCATCAGCGCGCGCGTGATGCCGTGACGGATCGCGCCGGCCTGGCCCGTGGTGCCGCCGCCGCTGACGGTGACGTGCACGTCGAACTTGCCCTCGGCCTCCGCGACCGCGAGCGGCTGGCGGGCGATCATCCGCGCCGTCTCGCGGCCGAAGAACGTGTCGAGCGGCCGGCCGTTGACGACGATCTCGCCGCTGCCGGGCTCTGATGAACACCCGCGCGGTCGACGACTTGCGGCGTCCCGTTCCGTAGTGACTCTGAGCGGCCATCGGCTATAGCTCCAACGGTTTCGGCTGCTGCGCCGCGTGCGGATGCTGCGCGCCGCGCACGACTTTGAGCTTCTTGAACATCTGCCGTCCGAGCGGGCTCTTCGGGCAGCATCCCTTTGACCGCGATCTCGATCGCGCGCTCGGGCGCGCGGTCGCAAGCAGCTTCTCGAGCGGCTCGATCTTCATGTTGCCGATCGTGCCGGTGTGGCGGTAGTACATCTTGTCCTTGAGCTTGCGGCCCGTGACGCGGATCTTCTCCGCGTTGATCACGACGATGTAGTCGCCGGTGTCGACGTGCGGCGTGTAGACGGGCTTGTGCTTGCCGCGCAGCCGGTCCGCGAGCGCAGTCGCGAGCCGGCCGAGCGTCTTGCCCTCGGCGTTCACGAGGTACCAATCGCGGCGGACCGACTCCGGCTTGGCGGAGAATGTTTTCATGTTCGGTGCGTCAGTTGAGGGGCCGGGAGCCGGCCAAAGAGGGCGAATTCTAAAGGCGCCGCCTAGGCCCCGCGCAAGCCCGTCAGAACGCATAGGCCAGCGCGATCGAGGTGAATCGGTCGGTCGCGACGATGCCCGGCGGCACGTTCGAGTTCGACTTGATTCTGAACGAAATCACGAGGCCGACCTTGCCGACGAGCTGCGCGCGCAGCGCCGAGATCGCCTCGGTGCTCGTATTCGACGAGCCGCTCTCGATCACGAGGCTCTGCTTGAAACCCGTCTTGTCGGTGAACTTGAGATGTAGTCGAGCGCGAGCCGCAGGATGCGCCTCGTTCTTCCTCGGTCTGGTCGATCGGCGTGGACTTGCCTTATAGCCGGCGCCGATTTCGCCGTTCAGACGTGCTCCTGCCGCGATCGATCAGCACGACGGCCATAGCCGGCCGACTCCGACAGCTGCTCCTCGTAGGCGGAAAAGCGATCGTGGCTCCAGTCGAGCGCCGTGAAGAGATACGACTTGCTATCGTCGAACGGGCGCTTGCCCTTGTATTTCGCCGCGTACGCCTCCGCCGTCCTGAGCTCGTCCGTAGAGGCCGAGTTCGCCGAGCGAGATCGAATTTGTGCGACCAGTGCGTGAGCGTCCAGAGCAGCGAGAACGTCGTGTTCGCGCTCTCGGTGTCCGTGTTGCCCTTCGTCGGACTGATAGCCGAGCGTCACCTCGCCCTTGACCGGCGGCGTAGGCGCCGGGGGCGCGCCCGGCGCGGGAGCCGCCGGCGGTGCGGGTGGCGCCGGTGCGGGCGGCGGGTTCTGCGCGAACGACGGGAGCGCCGCCAGCAGAAGCGGCAGCGCGAGAAGATGACGTTTCATTCGATAGGGCTCCTTGAGGCCAGGCGGTACTGTAATGCGCGTTCGTGAAATCGGCACGCCGCCCTCGGGCCCCTTATATATGCGTACGCCTATATAATGCCGCGGCCATGCAGGAGCCCTCGAGTTGGTCCGACCGGCTCATCGCGACGCTCGATGACGGACTTCGAGCGCTCGGCGGAGCTCGAGCCGCAGCGCGTCCCTCGCCAGCCGACTCGGTCTCCGCCGAGGACGAGCTCGACGCCGCCGACCGCCGCGCGAGCGCTGCCTTGCTGCGCGTGAATCATGCGGGCGAGCTCGCCGCACAGGGCCTCTACAGCGGCCAGGCTTTGCTCGCTCGTGCGAGCGCCACCCGCGAGCAGCTGCGCGCCGCGGCGCGCGAAGAGAGCGACCACCTCGCGTGGTGCGCGGCGCGGCTCGACGAGCTCGGCGGCCGGGCGAGCGTGCTCGTCTCCGTTCTGGTACGCGGGCAGCTTCTGCATCGGCCTGCTCGCCGCGAGCGTCGGCGACGAGCAGAGTCTCGGCTTCGTGGCCGAGACCGAGCGACAGGTGGAAGCGCACTTGGACGACCACTTGCGGCGCCTGCCCGCGGACGATCACAAAAGCCGCGCGATCCTCGAACGCATGGCGGCCGACGAGTCGCATCACGGCACGATGGCGAGCCTCGCGGGCGGTACGGACCCGCCGTTGCCCGTGCGCCGCTGCATGGGGCTCGGGGGCGGGCTGCTGAGACGAATCGCGGCGCTCGTGTGACCCTTGTCACAACCTAGGCACGTAATCCCTTGCGAGTTCGCGGGGAATTGATTAAATACGGCATTACGTCAAACCGGAGTCGCCTCGTATGGAAGAAGCCCTTAGGCCACTGAGCGATGTGCCCGCGATCAATCGCTTCTTGAGCTATTGCAGAGTACGAACGATTCCCGGCAAGACCGTGATGATTCACGCGGGCGATCTCCCCGACGTCCTCTACTACATCGTCGACGGTTCCGTCGAAGTGATGATCGAGGACGAGGACGGCAACGAGATGGTTCTCGCGTACCTCAACAAAGGTCAGTTCTTCGGCGAGATGGGCCTGTTCTACGAACAACCGACTCGCAGCGCGTGGGTCAGGACACGGTCCGAGAGCGAGATCGCGGAGATGACGTATCCGCGCTTCCGTCAGATCGCCTCCGAGAGCCCCGGCCTGATCTTCGAGCTCGCGACGCAGCTCGCGACACGCCTCGACCGAACGAACCGCAAGCTCGGCGACCTCGCGTTCGTCGACGTCACGGGCCGCGTCGCGCACGCGATCATGGATCTGTGCCGGGAGCCCGACGCGATGACGCATCCCGACGGTATGCAGATCAAGGTGTCGCGGCAGGAGCTGTCGCGGCTCGTCGGCTGCTCGCGCGAGATGGCGGGCCGCGTGCTGAAGGTGCTCGAGGACCAGGGGCTCGTGCGTGCGAGCGGCAAAACGATCGTCGTGTTCAACGCACGGCGCGAGCTGCCGAAAGCGCGCACCGAGTCGGCGCTACGCCGTCCCGCTTAGCGCCGCTCGCCGGGCTTATTTGAAGCCGCGCTGAGCTCTGATCTTCTCGTAAGCCGCGCGCACCTCGTGCGTCTTCTGCTCGGCTATCCCGATCATCGATTGCGGGAGCCCGCGAGCGACGAGCTTGTCGGGATGGTGCTGGTTCATGAGCCGGCGATAGGCCTTCTTCACGTCCTCGTCGCTCGCGCTCGCAGCGACGCCTAGCACTCGATAAGCCTCGTCGATCGACTGCGCCTCGCTTTGGCGCGCCGCGCGCTCCGCGAATGAGCGCGCACGAACGCCTCGATCTGCGCGAGCTCCGCCCGGGTCACGTGCAGCGCGCTCGCGACGTGCCAGAGCAGCTGCCGCTTCTCGGGCCCGATCGGGCCGGCGCCGATGGCCGCCTGCAACTGCAGCTGCACGAACGCGCGCGCAAGCTCGCTGCGATCGCCGATCTGCCGCTCGAGCTCGCCGAGACGCGCGCTCGTCGAGTAGCTCTCGTCCTTGCCGCGATTGAAGTGATCGATCGCGCTCTCGACTTCCGCCGGCGTGAGCTGCATACCCTTGCATGATTGCGCGCGCGACGCGGATCTCCTCCTCGGAGACTCGGCCGTCGATCTTCGCGACGCGGCCCATCACCTCGAACGCGACCTCGAAGAATAGCTGGCTGATTCGCTGCAGCGAGTTCGGCGGCCGCCGCGCAGAAACGAACCGCGGTCGTCGAGCTGATGACCGAGGAGGATTCCGAGCACAGAGCCGACCGGACCCGGCGGTCACGAAGCCGATGATTCCGCCGACCGCCTTACCGAACCATTGCATCGCAGCTCCGCGCGAAGTCGATCAGCCTGCGCACGCTCTCGCAAGTTGCCGAGAGGCGCCGCGCGGGCTCATTATCTCGGCTTTCGGTCGCTCGCGCAACGAGATGGACACGCCCGACGCATTGCTCGAGTCGAATCTGCATAGCCTGCGGCTCATCGCGCGCGGCAAGGTGCGCGACATCTATCGCGTCGACGACGAGCGGCTGCTGATTCTCGCGAGCGATCGGATGTCCGCGTTCGACGTCGTGCTGCCCGACCCGATCCCCGGCAAGGGCATCGTGCTCACGGCGATCTCGAACTTCTGGTTCCACCGCCTCGAGGCGGTGATCCCGAATCACCTGACGGGCATGGACCCGGTCGACGTGCTCTCGGACCCGCGCGATCACGCCGTCGTCAAGGATCGCGCCGTCGTCGTGCACGATCTCAAGGCGCTGCCGATCGAGGCCGTCGTGCGCGGCTACCTGATCGGCTCGGGCTGGAAGGACTACTGCAAGACCGGGCGCGTCTCCGGCGTTCGCGCTGCCGAAGGGCCTCGAGCTCGCCGAGCGGCTGCGCGAGCCGATCTTCACGCCGAGCACGAAGGCCGCGCGCGGGCAAGCACGACGAGAACATCTCGATGGCCGACGCCGAGAACGCTGCTCGGCGCGCGCGCTCGCGCGCAAGGTCCGCGACGTGTCGTTGCAGCTCTACGCACGCGCGACCGAGCACGCGCGCGCGCGCGGCATCATCATCGCCGACACCAAGTTCGAGTTCGGCCTCGACGCCGGGCGGCAACCTCCGCGTGATCGACGAGCTGCTGACGCCGGACTCGTCGCGCTTCTGGCCCGCCGACACCTATCAGGCCCGGCTCCTCGCCGCCGAGCTTCGACAAACAATACGTGCGCGACTATCTCGAGACGCTCGACTGGGGCAAGACGGCGCCGGGCCCGCGTTTGCCCGCCGTCGTGATCGAGCGCACGCGCGCGAAGTACTACGAGGCGTTGCATCGCCTCGCGGACGAGCCGCGCGAATGAGCGCGCGATCCGGCCGGCGCGCGCGCACGGCGGATCGCTGATGGATTTCGTCCTCGACGCCGCATCGAGCGCTGGCTCTGGCCGCGATCGAGAGCACGAAGACGCGCACGTTCCGCGTTGGCTCACCGTCGCCCGCTATGCGTTCGCGCTGCTGCGCGACTTCTCGCGCGGCGAGCTGAGCCTGCGCGCGATGAGCCTCGTCTACACGACGATGGTCGCGATCGTGCCGTTGCTCGCATTCAGCTTCTCGGCGATGAGGGCGCTCGGCCTGCACCGCGAGCCTCGAGCCGCTGATCATGGGCGTTCTTGGCGCCGATCGGGCCGCGCGCGGGCGAGCTCACCGAGCGAATCATCGCATTCCGTCGACAACGTGCACGGCTCGGCGCTCGCGAGCGTCAGCGTCGCATGCTGCTGATCGTCAGCGCGCTGTCGATGGCGCAGAAAGTCGAGAGCGAGCTTCAACTTCGTGTGGCGCGTCGACCGCCCGCGCAGCTTCGCGCGCCGCTTCAGCGAGTACCTCGGCATCATCCTGATTGGGCCCGCGCTCATGAGCGTCGCGATCGGCTTCACCGCGAGCCTCAGGAGCGACGCGATGATGAGCCGCGTCGAGCACCTCGGCCCGCTCGGGCACTGGCTCGCGGCCTCGAGCAGGCTCGCGCCGTATTTGCTCGTGATCGCGACCTTCAGCTTCCTCTACGTCTTCGTGCCGAACACGCGCGTGCGCATCAAGCCCGCCGTGCTCGCCGGCGTGCTCGCGGGGGCGGGGTGGGTCGCGATGGGCGGCGTGTTCACGAGCTTCGTCGTCAACGTGACCCGAAACGAGGCGATCTATTCCGGCTTCGCGATCGTGCTCGCCGCGATGATCTGGCTGCAGCTGTCGTGGCTGATCCTGCTGCTCGGCGCGCAGCTCGCGTTCTACCTGCAGAACCCGGACTACTTGCGGCCAGGGCAACGGCGGCAGCCCGACGCCGAAGACGCGCCTATTGACCCGGCGAGCGTGAGACCGTCGACGAGCACCGAGCCGCAGCGCACGCGCCCGCGCGTCTCGACATCGGAGCCGATCGCGCGGATGTTCTGGAAAAGCTCCGGGAGGCGTGCCCGCGATCGTGACCTCGTTGACCGGATGCACGATCTCGCCGCGCTCGACCCAGAACCCCGCGGCGCCGCGCGAGTAGTCGCCGGACACGATGTCCACGCCTTGCCCGAGCAACTCGCCGACGACGAAGCCCTGCTCGCAGCTCTTGATCAGCTCTGCGAGCGGGCCGGCCGTCGGCCGCACGAGCAAGTTGTGCACGCCGCCCGCGTTGCCGGTCGTCGGCACGCCGAGCCGGCGCGCCGAGTAGCTCGACAGCACGTAGCCCTGCAGCACGCCCGCCGTCACGAGCTCGCGGCGCTTCGTCACGACACCTTCGCCGTCGAACGGCGCGCTCGCCGAGCGCGCGCGGGATCAGCGGGTCCTCGGTGATGTCGACGAAGCTCGGCAGCACCTGCTTGCCCACGGCGCCGACGAGAAACGACGCGCGCCGGTATTGCGCCGTGCCGCGAATCGCGGCGACGAGGTGGCCGAACAGCCCTCTCGCGAGCTCGGCCGGATAGATCACGGGCACGACGCGCGTCGAGATCGGCCGCGCGTCGAGCCGCGCGAGCGCGCGCCGCGCCGACTCCTCGCCTACGCTCTCCGGCGACTCGAGATCCTCGGGCCGGCGACTCACCGTGTACCAATAGTCGCGCTCGAGCGAGCCGTTCGACTTCGCGACGACGCTGCAGCTCAGTCGAATACGTGCTCGTCGGATAGCTGCCGACGAACCCGTGCGAGTTCGCGTACGACGCGCGTGGCCGGCGCCGCTCGCCACGGTCGCGCCTTCGGAGTTCGCGATCCGCGCGTCGAGCCCGCGCGCGGCGTTCTCGGCGCGCAGCGCAAGCCCGGTCGCGCGGTCGACGTCGAGATCCCACGGGAAGTAGAGCTCGAGGTCGGGCGGATCGACGGCCATGAGACGCGCGTCGGCGAGGCCCGCGTACTCGTCCGCCGTCGTGAAGCTGCCGATGCTGAGCGCCTTGCGCACGATCTCCTCGACGCTGCGCCGCGTCGAAGTCGGTCGTGCTCGCGCTGCCCTTCCGCGCGTCGCGATAGACGGTGACGCGCGAGCCCGCGATCGCGCTGCCGCTCGACCGACTCGAGCTCGCCCATGCGCACCGTCACGGACAAGCCTTCGTCGTAGCTCACGCCGGCTTCGGCTTGATCCGCGCCCAAGCGCTTCGCGAGCTCGACGGCTTGCGCTGCGACGGTCGTCGAGCGAAGCCTCGACGCCTTTCTCGTCCATGCTCGTCCTCTGCCTCGGCGAGTGAGAACGTCGATTCTAACTGCTGTACAATGCGCCGATGAAACCATTGGTCGGCGTCATCATGGGCTCGGCATCCGACTGGGCGACGATGACGCACACCGCCGCGACGCTCGAGTCGCTCGGCATCGCGTTCGAAGTCCGCGTCGTATCGGCTCACCGCACTCCCGATCTGCTGTTCGAGTACGCGAGCGGCGCCGTGCGGCCGCGGGCTCGAGGTGCTGATCGCCGGCGCCGGCGGCGCGGCGCACCTGCCCGGGCATGACGGCCGCGAAGACGCGGCTGCCCGTGCTCGGCGTGCCGATCAAGTCGCGCGCGCTGAGCGGCATCGATTCGCTGCTCTCGATCGTGCAGATGCCGCGCGGCGTGCCCGTCGCGACGCTCGCGATCGGCAAGGCCGGCGCCGTGAACGCGGCGCTGCTCGCCGCCTCGATCCTCGCCAACAAATACCCCGCGATCGCGTCGGCGCTCGACAAGTTCCGGGCCGAGCAAACCGCGCAGGTGCTCGGGCACCCCGACCCGCGCGACGCGCACTGATCCCCAGAAGCGGCGCGCGAGCGCCGCGAGTCCGCGAGCCATGAACAGGAAAAGAGTTGGCATCGTCGGCGCCGGACAGCTCGGTCGCATGCTCGCGCTCGCGGGCTATCCGCTCGGCATCGAATGCCGCGTGCTCGACACCGCGGCCGACGCGCCCGGCGCGCAAGTCGCGCCCGCGGTGCTCGGCCGTCTCGACGACGCGCGCGCGCTCGCCGAGCTCGCGAGCCAAGTCGACGTCGTGACGCTCGAGATCGAGAACGTCGCCGTCGCGCCGCTCGAGGCGCTGCTCGACGCGAACGACCGTGTTGCCGCCGCCGCGCGCCGTCGCCGCGGCGCAGGATCGGCTCGCGGAAAAGACGCTGTTCCGCTCGCTCGGCATTCCGACGCCGAGTTCGTCGTCGTCGACGGCGCGACGCGACCTCGACGTCGCCGCGCGCGAGCTCGGCTGGCCGCTCGTGCTCAAGACGCGGCGCATGGGATACGACGGACGCGGTCAGCGCGTCGTCTCGTCCGCGGCCGAGCTCGAAGCCGCGTGGCGAGACCTCGGCGAAGTGCCCGTCGATCGCCGAGCAGTGGGTTCGCTTCGTGCGCGAGGTATCGCTGATCGCGGTGCAAGGCGCGAACGGCGAGCGGGCCTTCTATCCGCTCGCGGAGAACGTGCATCGCGACGGCATCCTCGCGCGCACGCGTCGCGCCTTACGTCGACGACGACGCTCCAAGCGCTCGCGGAACGTTGGCTCGGCGCGCTGCATGAGCACGCTCGACTATCGCGGCGTGCTCACGGTCGAGTTCTTTCTGACGGAGCAGCGGGCTGCTCGCGAACGAGATGGCGCCGCGCGTCCACAACTCCGGCCACTGGACGATCGAAGGCGCGGAGACGAGCCAGTTCGAGAACCATCTGCGCGCCGTGCTCGGCTGGCCGCTCGGCTCGACTCGAGCTCGCGGCCACGCGGCGATGCTGAATCTGCTCGGCGAGCTACCGAGCGTCGAATCGCGTGCTCGCGATTCCCGGCGCACACTTCCACGACTACGGCAAGAGCCCCCGGCCCGGGCGCAAGGTCGGCCACTGCACGCTCGTCGACGACGACCGCGCGCGGCTGCTCGAGCGGCTCCGGGCGGTCGAGCGGCTCGTGCGGAAGCGGAATGACGACGGCTTCCTCGAAACGTCTCAACCTTTGTATTAGGCTTCGCCCCTACGAATCGATGCGGGCAGCCCGCAGCGCTATGTACTGCGAGCTGTTCCAACTGAAGGAACCGCCGTTCCGGCTCACGCCCGGATCCGCAGTTCCTGTTCGCGAGCAAGCAGCACGCGCGCGCGAAGGCGTACATGGAGTCGACGATCTGGCTCGCCGACGGCTTCGTCGTGATCACGGGCGAGATCGGCTCGGGCAAGACGACGCTGATCGAGAGCTTCCTCGCCGAGCTGCCGCCGGAGATCGTGCGTCGCGCACATCAGCCAAACGCAGCTGTCGCCGGTCGAGTTCCTTCAGACCCTGCTCGTCGAGTTCGGCTTCAAGCCGTTTCGCAAGCGCAAGGTCGAGCTGCTCGCGATGATCAAGGATTTCATGGTCGAGCAGTACGCGGCCGGCAAAAAGATTGCTGCTCGTGATCGACGAGGCGCAGAACCTGTCGCGCAAGGTCCTCGAGGAGGTACGGCTGCTGTCCGGCCTCGAATCGCAGAAGGAAAAGCTGATCCGGATCATCATCGCGGGCCAACCGGAGCTCTCGCGCAAGCTCGACTCGCCTCGACTCCAGCAGCTCACGCAGCGCGTGCGCCTGCGCTTTCACCTGAGCGCGCTGTCGAAGCGCGAGACCCACGAATACATCACGCATAGACTCAACGTCGCCGGCGCGAACGGGCGAACGATCTTCACGGAAGCGGCCTGCGACATGGTGTTCCGTTATGCGGGCGGCGTGCCGCGCCTCATCAACGTGCTCTGCGACACGGCGCTCTGTGTGCGTTCGGCGAGGAAAACACGCAGGTCGACGAGCACGATCGTGAAGACGGCCGCCGAAGAGCTGCAATGGGTCGAATATCCGGAACGCCTTCGCGAGCAAGAGCTGCACGCGAACAACGGGACAATTTTCGGAGACCTCGGGCTCAGCCGCTCGCGCGAGTCGAGGTGCTGTTTCGCGACGAGTTCGTCGCGGAGCTCAAGTTACCGTTCGGCGCGCGCGATCATCGGCAGGACGCCGGACAACGACTTGCAGATTCGCAGCAAGTTCATCTCGCGTCATCACGCCCAGATCATGTCGGACGCCGAGCAGTCGGTCCTCGAGGACTTGAACAGCACGAACGGCGTGTTCGTCAAAGGCAAGCGCGTCAAGCACCACGAGCTCAAGGACGGCGACATGATCCAACTCGGCGAGCACAAGCTGCTGTATCGAGATCTGCGGCGCAAGCTCGTTGCAGTCGTCGACGACGAAGACGAGGAATCGGACGACGACGAGGATCTGCGCGATGACCTTGCCGACGAGGAGTCGGAAGAAAACGAGGACGCGGGGCCGGAGAAGCGAAGCGGTCTTGCGGAGCTAACCTCGAAGACCTAGCCCGTTGCGGCGCGGCGCCTAACCCTTCTCGTTCACACGGTCGAGCGATGGTCGCGCCGCTTGAGCCAAACGAACACGCCAGCGACGAGGCTGCCGATCCCGACCACCGTGCAGATCAGCGGCCAATACCAATAGTCGACATAGAGCCGCGCCAGCAACGCGACGAGCCCGATCGCGACGTAGTAGAACGGCAGCGCCTCGTAGATCGGCTTCGACAACCACATCGTCACGTGCTCCTGCTGCAGAACCGCGCGGCGCAGGCGCGCGCGCCACGTCGACGGCATGCCATTCTCCGCTGGCGGCGATTCGCGCGGCAAGAACGACGAAGTGCGATCAGCGTTTGCCGCCGAACAGGCTCAAGAGGCGGCCGAGCAGGGAATAGCGGAGCCCGTCGACGCGCAAGCTCGGAATCGCGCTGCAGCTCGCGCGCGAGGCGATCCTCGCTCGGATCCAGCAACGGCCGCTTGAACTCGAAATCGGGTCATCGTCGTATCGGGGTTGAACGTCATTTTTCGATCCACCGTTGTGCTCCCGAAATCTTAAGCGCCCGCCCGGCGCGTCGCAGTGACCCGAATCACTGATCGCGGCCGCGCGGTTTGACTTAAGCGGCCAATCAGGTCTGCGTGCCGCCGACCGTGAGCGAGTCGATTCGGATCGTCGGTTGACCGACTCCGACGGGCACCGACTGGCCGTCCTTGCCGCAAGTGCCGACGCCCGCATCGAGCGCGAGATCCTTGCCGACCATCGACACGCGCGTGAGCACCTCGGGCCCGCTGCCGATCAGCATCGCGCCCTTCACGGGCGTGGTCTTCTTGCCGTTCTCGATCAGGTACGCCTCGCTTGCGGAGAACACGAACTTGCCCGACGTGATGTCGACCTGGCCGCCGCCGAAGTTCGGCGCGTAGATGCCTTTGTCGACCGACGCGATGATCTCCTCGGGATCGTATTTGCCGGGCAGCATGTAGGTGTTCGTCATGCGCGGCATCGGCGCGTGCGCGAACGACTCGCGCCGGCCGTTGCCGGTCGAGCGGCGTCTTCATGAGCCGCGCGTTCATCTTGTCCTGCATGTAGCCCTTCAGCACGCCCTTCTCGATCAGCGTGTTGCACTGCGTCGGCGTGCCCTCGTCGTCGACGTTGAGCGAGCCGCGCCGGCCGGAGAGCGTGCCGTCGTCGACCACGGTGCATTGCTCGGTCGCCACGCGCTCGCCGATCCTGCCGCTGAAGGCGGACGTGCCCTTGCGGTTGAAGTCGCCTTCGAGCCCGTGGCCGATGGCCTCGTGCAGCAGGATGCCGGGCCAGCCGGAGCCGAGCACGACCGGCATGTTGCCGGCCGGAGACGGCACGGCTTCCATGTTCACGGCCGCCGTGCGCACGGCCTCGGCCGCGATCTCGAGCGCACGGCCCGTCACGACACTGAAGTCGCCGCGGCCGCCGCCGCCCGCGTAGCCCTGCTCGCGCCGGCCGTCCTTCTCCATGATCACCGAGACGTTGACGCGCACGAGCGGCCGCACGTCGGCCGCGAGCGTGCCGTCGGACGCCTGCACGAGCACGATCTCGTAGACGCTCGCGAGGCTCGCGACGACCTGCGCGACCCGCGGGTCCATGAGCCGCACGCGGCGGTCGAGATCCGCGAGCAAGTCGACCTTCGCGCGGTCCTCGAGGCTGCGCAGCGGGTCGACGCCCGGATATAGCGGCTGGTAGCGCAGGCGCGCGCAACCTTGATCTTGCCGTCGCCGTTGCCGCGCGCGATGCCGCGCGCCGCGTCGACGGCGTCGAGCAGCGCGGCCTCGTCGAGCTGATCGGAATACGCGAAGCCCGTGCGCTCGCCCGAGATCGCGCGCACGCCGATGCCTTGGTCGATGCTGTGCACGCCCTCCTTCACGATCCCGTCCTCGACGGTCCAGGTCTCGTAGCGCGTGAGCTGGAAATACAAGTCCGCGTAGTCGAGCTGGCGCGACATCGCCTCGGACAGCGCGCGATCGAGCGCGCTCATCTCGAGGCCGGCGTGCGCGAGCAGTTGCTCGCGCGCGACGGCGAGCGCGTCGAAGTGCGCTGGCATGTTAAGTTTCGGTTCGATCATTCCTTGGTCACTCCGTTATGTCCCGCCTTCACGCCGTCGAAGGGCCTTCCCGAGACATGGGCCGCACATCATAGCTCGCGCCGGTGATGGATCACGGGGAACTTCTCGCGCAGCTGGCGCAGGCGGATCATGTCGAGGTCGACGACGAGCACGCCAGGTGACGTGCCGAGCTCGCCGAGGATCTCGCCCCAGGGCGCGACGATCAGCGAGTGGCCGTAGGTCTTGCGGCCGCCCGCGTGCTCGCCGCACTGCGCCGCGGCGACGACGTAGACGAGCGACTCGATCGCCCGCGCCTGGAGCAGCGGCCGCCAGTGGACTTCGCCCGTCGGCACCGTGAACGCGGCCGGCACGACGAGCACGTCGGTGCCGAGCACGCTGAGCCGATGGAACAGCGCGGGGAAGCGAATGTCGTAGCAGACGGTCATGCCGAGCCGCGCCGACGGCAGGCCGGCCGTTACGACGCGAGTGCCCGCGCGAGCGCTCGCTGATTCGAGGTAGCGCTCCGCCTCGCGCCCCGGGATGTCGACGTCGAACAGGTGGATCTTGTCGTAGCGCGCGATCTCGCGGCCGTCGGGGCCGATAGAGCAGCGAGCGCGCCGCGGCGCTTGTCGGCGCCCGCGTCGCGAATGTGGATCGTGCCGCCGACGAGCTAGAGCCGATGTTTCTCCGCCTGCTCCGCGAGGAACGCTTGCGCCGGACCGTCGCCGTCGCGCTCGACCGCCGCGATGCTTCTCCGCCTCGGTCGCGCCCATGAAGGAAAAGTTCTCGGGCAGCACCGCAAGCTCGGCGCCGCGCGCGGCCGCCTCGCCCAGCAGCCGTCCGGCCTCGGCGAGATTCGTGCGCACATCGCGCGTGCTCGTCATCTGGATTGCGGCCACTTTCATCACTTCGGCTCCTGCGGTCTCGGTGCGTTCAACGCGCGGCCACCGGCGCCGGCGGCGCAGGCGTCGTCGGCGGCAGCTCGGCGCAGATCTGGCCCTTGCCGAGCTGCTCGGCCGTGAGGCGCTCGACGGACGGCTCTTGCCAGGTGCCGCTCACGCAGTACGAGACGCGGCCGAGGCCCTTCAGCGGCTCCTTGAAGAGCCGCGTGAAGATCAAGAGGGCCGCCGCGACGGCGGGCCCGCCGAGCAAGCCGACCGTCGGCAGAACGTTGCTCGGCTCCGCCGTGACGACGGCCTGCTGATGATAGTCGTGGTCGCGCAAACCCGTGCGACCGATCACACCGATCTCGGCGACCGGCCCCGTGAGCTTCAAGTTGTCCGTGTACGCGTTACCGTCGATCACGACGAAGTCGCCTTTGATGTCGTCGAACGCGAGGCCCTTGTTGAACACGTCGCGAAAGTCGAGCGTCAGACGTCGGGGCAAAGTGCTGAAGCTCAAGAGGCCGATGAGTCTGCCCGCCTCCCGGCGCGACGTCGAGCAAGCTGCCCTTCGTCGCGTGCAGCGGACACGTCGCCGCCGACATGCGCCATCCAGTCGGCCGTGGGCGGCCCCGGCCAGTACACGCTCGCGGTTGCGTCGAGGCCCTGCGCCTCGATCACGGGATCGAACCCGAGCTGATCCAGGGTCTTCGCGACATTCGTCGACGTGAGACTCACCGCGAAGCGGGTCGTGTCGCCGTTGTCCCCGACGAACCACCCTCCGCTGCCTTGAGCGCTGAAGCTCTCGGTCGAGCTCTCGAACGACACGAGACGCAGCCCGAGCGGATCGGACAGGATCTCGGCGTCGAGACGCCCGAGCTGACGCTGGCTCAACGCGAACGCGTCGGCGTGCAGCTGCAGTCCCGGCAGGTGCCGCGGGTCGACGCTCGCCGCCGAGCCTTCGCCGCCGCCGTTCAAGAACAGGCGCCTCATGACGGCAATGACTTGCGGCTTCGCCGTGAGGTCGATGGGCACGAGCAGCGTGCCCGCGATCGGCCCGCTGTCGAGTCGATCTGCCAGTCGTCCGTACGCCGGCGCGCGCTCACCTTCGTCGCGCCGAGCTTCTGCGCGAACGCCGTGAGATCCGTCGACTCGAGCTCGGCGCCGGCGAATGCGCCGGCCCAGTCGTTCGTCGCCGCGCCGCTCACGCTCGGCACGGTCGGTAACGCAAGCCACGCGTCGATGTCGAGCGCGCCGACGCTGCCATCGAACGTGATGCCGTTTTCGGTGCGAAACTCGGGCTCGCCGCCGCCGAAGCGCAGCGCGGCGCGGCGGAACTCGAAGGTACTGTCGCCGCCCGATGCCGGATCGAACTGGACCGCGAAGCGGCGCGACGAGCCGAAATTGCCATGTAGGTCGAGCCCGCCATCTTCCGGGAACTCGATCTCGACCTTGAGGTTGGTCGGCTCGGCCGGCCGCCTTCTCGAACGGCGCGGGCAATCGCACGGCGACGCCGGCGAGGTTCGAGTCGATCGTGATCCGCGGCGGCGCGTTCGCATCGAGCGACGGGATCAGCAGGCTGCCCCGCCACTTCGTTCCGCCCGCGAGCAGATCGGCCGAACGGCAGATCGAACGCGTCGGCAACCTTGTCGATCCCGACCTCGCCGTCGAGGGAGATGCGCGTGCGATAGCCATCGACCGGCGGCGCGTCGACGCGCGCGGTGACCGGGCCGTCGAGGAAGATCGCGCGAATGCCCTCGCCCGTGAGCGCGCCACGCGCGAGCGTGAGGGCGCCGTTGATCTCGGTCGCGTGCGGCGCGAAGCCCCGGAACGCGAGCTCGCCGCCGCCGATCTTGAGGGTGCCCTTCAAGTCGTACTTCGCCCGGTCGAGCAGCGGAAGCTTCAGGTCGACGCTCACGTCTGCCGTGCCCTTCGGCGCCTCGAGCCGGGTGAACGCGGAGCCGAGGCTTTGCGCGATCATCGGCGAGCCGTCGAGATAGGCGAGCACCTCGGAGAACGGTCCCGTTGCCGCGACCTTCATCAGGAACACGGCCGAGCGCAGGTCGGGGATCGTGACCTGGACTTCGGGCGCGCGTAACCCAAGCACGCGGCCGCTGCCGCGCGCCGCGAAGCTCGCGTTCACGAACTCGACTTTGCCGTCGAGATCTTCGGCCCATGGCCAATCCGCGACGTATGCGAGCCGGGCGTGCTCGATGTTCACGACCGCCCGGAACTGGCCTTCGCCGTGGTCGAACGGGAACGCCGCTCACGGGGCCGACGAACGAGACCTCGGCGCTGCTCGCGATCCCGCCCTGCAAGCGCGCTGTCGAGCCAGTCGACGACGGTGGGCGGCATCTTGTGAGCCGGCAGGTACTTTTGCGCGTCGGCGATCGCGAAGCTCGAGATCGTGCTTGCGAGATCGAGCCGCGGCCGAGCTGCCGTCGAGCGGCAGCGTGAGCTCGAGGTTCGTGCGGGCGCTCGCGTCCGGCGTCGCGAGCGCGAGGTTGTCGCTCACGACGCGCACTTCGTTCTGGTTCTGCCGCCAAACGACGACGCCGGTCGCGGATTTGATCGCAAGCGGCGCGCGGAACATCTGCGGCCAGTCGAACGACGAGTCGCCGGTACGCAGGTCGACGCGGCCGCTGCGCGTATCGGCGCGCATCTCGCCGGTCAGCGCCGTGACGCCCGGCAGCCCGTTGTAGGGCGCGAATCCGAGCCCCGAGAACTGCGCGGCGAGCGTGTAGTCGAGCCGTCGGCCTGCGCGCGTGACGTCGACCGAGACGGCCCGCAGATCGCCGTGCGGGCGCGAGCGCGAACCACGGCGTCGAGCGGCCGCGATACGGGCAGCGGCAAGAGGAACGGCGTGAGGTCCTCGAGCCGCAGAAAGCGCTGCGCAACGTGAGCCGCTCGAGCCCGCCGTCGCCGTCGAGCGCGAGATCGATCGTCGGCGTTGGACGCCGACGGGCCAAGCGCGCCCTTCGCGCGTCGACCGCGACGTCGTCGAGCTCGATGTGCCAGGCGTCGTCGCCGAGCCGCCAGTCGCCGCGCGAGCGCGATCCGGTCGAAGCGCGAGCCTGCGGTGCCGCGCACGGCCGGCAGCTCGACGTCGGCGAGCGCGAGCTTCACGTCGCCGCCGACGAGTCGTGCGCGCCGCCACTCGAGCTCGACCGCGACGTCGCCGTTGCCGGCTTGCGGCACGACCGACGGAATCCGGCAGCAAACGCCCGACCGAAGCGAGGTCCACGTCGTCGGCCGACGCCGAGACGCGCCAGTCGCCGGTGAACGTCACGCCGTGCGCGCGCGGCTCGCGCCATCCGGCTCGCCGACGCTCGCCCTGCGCCGTGAGCGTGATCCGGCTCGCGAGCTCGCGCGGGGCACGCGCTTGCGCCTCGAGACGCAGCGCGCCGCCGGCGCGCCGCATGCTCGCCTCGACGTCCTCGAAGCTCCACGCGATGCTGCGGCTCGCGTCGAGATACAGCACGCGGCTGTCGCGCACGAGCACCTCGACGTCGGGCGGCACGTCGAAGCGGAATCGTCGCCGCGCGCCGGCCGATGCCGGCGCGCCCTCGCATGCGGTACGCGCCGTCCGCCGGTCTTGCACGAGCGTGAGCTCGGTGCCCTCGAGCGTGAGCCGGTCGATGCCGATATCGCGTCTTCGTGACGAGCACGCGCGATCAAGCGCGAGCGGGCCGATCGCCGATGCTCGCGGCGCGCGCCTTGATGAACGGCTCGACGCCCGTCGTCGGCCGCGACGCTCGCGTCGCGGAACGTGAGCTCGGGCCCGCGCCAGCCCCAGCGCGCGTCGAGATCCGCGAAGCTGAGCTGCAAGCCGAGCTCGCGGTTGACCCAGGCCTGCAGGTCCTGCCGATAGCTCGGGATCTGCGCGAGCAGCTCGCGGAGCCGCGAACGTGCCCGACGAGCGCCAGCAGCACGCCGCCGCCCGCGACGACGAGCGTGATCTTGACGAGCTTGCGAGCCCAAGGACGCATGTTCAGCGTTCGCTCACCACGACTACATCAACACCACGTCGAACTGGTCGGGCGCATAGAGCGCCTCGCTCTGGAGGCGGATCGGCTTGCCGGTCACTTCCTCGAGCTCGGCGATGCTCGCGGATTCCTCGTCGAGCAGCCGTTCGATCACGCCGGGACGCGCGAGCACGAGCAGCTCCTGGAAGTCGAACTGGCGGTGCTGGCGCAGGATCTCGCGGAAGATCTCGTAGCAGACGGTCTCCGAGGTCTTCACGAAGCCCCGGCCCTCGCAGCTTGGACAAGGCTGGCAGAGCACGTGTTCCAGGCTCTCGCGGTTGCGCTTGCGGGTCATCTCGACGAGCCCGAGCGGCGACACGTTCATGATCTGGGTCTTCGCGTGGTCGCCCGCGAGCCGGTCCGTCAGCGCCTGGAGCACCTGGCGGCGGTGCTCCTCCTCCGTCATGTCGATGAAGTCGATGATGATGATGCCGCCCAAGTTGCGCAGCCGCAGCTGGCGTGCGATCGCGGCCGCGGCCTCGAGGTTGGTCCTGAAGATCGTCTCTTCGAGGTTGCGGTGGCCGACGTAGGCGCCCGTGTTCACGTCGATCGTCGTCATCGCCTCGGTCTGGTCGAACACGACGTGGCCGCCGGACTTCAGCGGCACTTTGCGGTTCAGCGCGCGGCCGATCTCGTCGTCGATGCCGTAGACGTCGAAGATCGGCCGGTTCTCGCCGTAGAGCTCGATCAGCGGCGCGAGATGCGGCACGAAGTGCTCCGGCGAATTCCTTGACCTGCGCGTACGTCGCCTCGGAGTCTACGCGCACGCGGGCCGTGCCGGCGCCGGACGAGTCGCGCAGCACGCGCAGCGGCAGCGGCAGGTCCTCGTAGACGAGCTCGCCGGGCTGCGTGCGCCGCGGCCTTGCTCTCGATCGCCTTCCAGATCTTCTGCAGGAACGCCATGTCGGCGCGCAGCGCGTCGTCGGGCGCGCCTTCCGCCGCGGTGCGCACGATGTAGCCGCCCGGCGCGGTCTCGGCTGCGATCAGCGTCCTCGAGCAGCGAGCGCAGCCGCTCGCGCTCCTCTTCGGCCTCGATCCGCGACGACACGCCGACGCCGCTGCCGTTCGGCGTCATCACGAGATAGCGCGACGGGATCGTGATGTGGGTCGTCAGCCGCGCGCCCTTCGTGCCGAGCGGCTCCTTCAGGATCTGCACGAGCAGCTCTTGGCCCTCGCGCACGAAGTCGCGGATGTCGGCCTCGCGCGCCGCGGGCGCGGGCTCGTCGCCGTTGCGCGCGAGCCGCCGTGCGCGCGACGTCGGACGCGTGCAGGAACGCGGTGCGCTCGAGCCCGAGCTCGACGAACGCCGCCTGCATGCCGGGCAACACGCGCGACACCTTGCCTTTGTAGATGTTGCTGATCAGGCCGCGCCGGCTCGCTGCGCTCGATCAACACCTCTTGCAGCACGCCGCTCTCGACGAGCGCGGCGCGGACCTCGCGCGCCGTCGCGTTGATCAGGATCTCTTCGCGTTTCATGCGCACCCGGCGCGCCGAGCGCTCGGCCGTTCGCGCGCCGCCCCAGAGCGCCATGCCGCAGCGGGCGAGCAGCGCCGCCGTCTCGAACAGCGGCAAGCCCACGACGCCGGAATAGCTGCCCGCGAGATGCTCGACGAACATCGGCCGCCCGTCCCTGGATTCCGTAGCCGCCCGCCTTGTCGAGCGGCTCGCCGCTGCGACAGTACGCCGCGCCGCTCCTCGGCCGTCGTCGCGCGGAATCGTCACTTCGCTGCACGACGAGCAGCGTCTCGGCCGAATCGCCGCAGCGCAGCGCGACCGCGGTCAGCACGCGATGCGTGCGGCCCGACAGCGCCGCGAGCATCGCCTCGGCCTCGGCCGCGTCGGCCGGCTTGCCGAGCACGCGCTCGTCGAGCACGACGGCGGTGTCGGCCGCGAGCACGGGCCGCCGCTCGGCCGCCGGCACGCGCGCCCAGACCGCGTCGGCCTTCTCGGCCGCGAGCCGCCGGACGTAGGCGTCGGGCGCCTCGCCTTCGGCCGGCGCCTCGACGATCTCGGCCGGGCGCACCTCGAACGGCACGCCGATTTGGCGCAGCAGCTCGCTGCGCCGCGGCGAAGCCGAGGCGAGATAGACGAAATCCTTTTTCATTCAAAAGACTATACGAGGGCTTCGCGAACGCGCCTAGCCCCGAGCGTCCCCCTAGGCGCGGTGGTACGGATGATTCTGTAGAAACGACCAAGCGCGGTAGAGCGCCTCGGCCACGACGACGCGCGCGAGGCCATGCGGCAGCGTGAGCGGCGACAGCGACCAGCGCTCGGCCGCCAGCGCGAGCGCCTCGGGCCCGATTCCGTCGGGACCGCCGAGCAGCAGCGCGACCGGCGCGCCGCGCTCCGACCAGCTCTCGAGCTTCGCCGCGAGGTCTTTCGTGGACAGCGGCTTGCCGGCCTCGGCGAGCGCGACGACGTGCGCGCCGGCCGGGATCGCGCGCGCCATCCGCGCGCCCTCGTCGGCCAGCGCACGTTCGGGCGGCGTCGACGCGGTGCGGCGCGCGAGCGGCAAGACTTTGAGGTCGAGCGTGCACGCGGCCGCGGAGGCGGTCCGCGTAGTCGGCGTAACCCGCGTCGACCCAGCCCGGCTGGCGGTTCGACGCGGCGATCAGCTCGAGGCGCAGCATCGTCGGCGCCCCGAGACGCTCAGGCGCGCTCGGCGTCGGCGGCTTGGTCGCGCTCGGATAAGCGTCCAGAGCTTCTCGAGGTTATAGAACTCGCGCGCGCGCGGCAGCATCACGTGCACGACGACGTCGCCGAGATCGACGAGCACCCACTCGCCCACCTTCTCGCCTTCGACGCCGATCGGGCGATGGCCGTGCTGCTTGCGACTTCTCGATGACCGCGTCGGCGATCGCGCGCACGTGCCGGTCGGAGCGGCCGCACGCGACGATCATCGTGTCGGTGACCGTCGTGAGATGGCGAACGTCGAGCACGCTCACGTCGAGCGCCTTCAAGTCGTCGAGCGCGACCGTCGCTGTTTGCAGCGCGGTGAGCTCGATCTTCTTGCGGCGGCGCGTCGGTGCTCGCCTCTGCGGGGCTTCTTGTGCGCGTCGGCGCCCGTCGAGGCGGCAGCGCGAGTGTTGAGGCTGCGATGGGCGGCGGGGGGATTTCTGCCTAGGGGGTTTCGGCATAGCACTCCGTTTCGAGAATGATCCTGCGAACGTTATCGGGCATCAGGAACTTTCGGGTCGAGCCCCGCGGCGATCGACGCGCGCAAGTCCGTCGACGAAATCTCGAGCTGCGTGACCGGCTGCACGTGCACGCGCCCGGCCGGGCTCGCGTGCAGCTCGGCCGGGTCTTGCGTGCGCCGTGCGCGCAAGAGATCGCCGAGGAACCCGCTGTCGGGCGCGCGCCAACCGGGCCGATGCGCGACGACGAGGTGCGCGAAGTCGAGCAGCTCGTCCCAGCGGTGCCACGTCGGCAAGCCGAGGAACGCGTCCATCCCGACGAGCAGGCAGAGCGGCTGCTGCGGGAACTCCTTCCGGAAGCTCGCGAGCGTGTCGATCGTGTACGACGGCCCATCCCGCTCGAGCTCGCGCGCGTCCGCGACGAACTGCGGCTCGCTGCTCGATTGCGGCCTCGACGAGCCGCATCCGGAGCGCGCCGTCGCTGATCGGCTTCTTCTGGTGCGGCGGGTTCGCGCACGGAACGAAGATGCACGCGCTCGAGATCGAGCGTCTGCTGGAGCTCGAGCGCCGTGCGCAGGTGTCCGTAGTGGATCGGATCGAACGTGCCGCCGAAGATGCCGATCGGCCGCATGCCGCGCACCGCCGTCACGCCTTCTCCGGCTGCGACAGCATCGCGATCAGGAGGCCCGTGAGCGTCGCCCACGGCTCGGCGGGGAACACGCCCTTGAGCGCGGCGTCGACCTGCGCGGCCTGGGTCAGCAGCGCCGCGAGCTGGCGCGTCTTGAACCGGCGCATCGCGCGCTTCACGAGGCCTTGGCGGCGGCGCCAGACGCGCTGCCGCTGCGAGCACGCCGTCGAGGTTGTCGCCGTGGCGCACGGCGTAGTCGAGCTGCGCGAGCAGCCCGATGTCGCGATTCAGCGCCCAGCTGATCAGCACCGGCGCATACGCCTTCGGCGCGCAGGCTCCAGAGAATCTTGAACGCGCGCGCGGTCTCGCCGGCGAGCACCGCGTCCGCGAGCGCGAACACGTCGAAGCGGCTGTTGTTCGCGACCGACGCGAGCACCTCGGCCTCGTCGACGGCCTCGCCCGCCGCCGTCGAGCGCGAGCCGTTTGATCTCTTGATCGGCGGCGAGCAGGTTGCCCTCGACGCGCTCCGCGAGCAGCTGCGCGGCCGACGGCGTGAGCTTGAGCTTCGCGGCCGCCGCGCGTTGCTGCACCCAGCGCGGCAGCTCGGCGCGCTCGATCGGCCAGACCTCGACGAGCACGCCTTGCTCCTCGATCGCCTTGACCCACGCCGTGCGCTGCGGCGTCAGTCGAGCTTCTCGCCGACGCCGATCAGGAGCAAGCGATCGGGATCGTTGCGCTCGGCGAGCGACGCGAGCGTGCGCGAGCCCTGCGTCGCCGGGTCGCGGCGTCGCCATTCTGAGCTCGACGATCTTGCGCGTCGCGAACAGCGACAGGTTATCGGCTTCGCTCTCGAGCTCGGCCCAGCGGAAGCTGCGGTCGACGACGTGCAGCTCGCGCGTCGTGAATCCACCGCGGCGCGCCGCCGACGCGAATCTGCTCGAGCGCCTCGTCGACGAGCAGCGGCTCGTCGCCGGCGACGAGGTAGACCTGCGAGAGACCGCTCGCGAGCTGGCGCTCGAGTTGGCGACCGGGGATTTTCAGGCGGGACCTTCGAGCTGCGCGAGCGGCATGGCTTGATCCTCGAGCAGGATCGGCACGCCGTCGCGAATCGGGATAGACGAGCTTCGCGGTGCGCGTCACGAGCGCCTGCTCGAGCGGCTCCTGGACGATCGCGTCGTCGCGATTCTTGATGCGCCGCGCCGCGATCGCTTGATTCAACTGCGCAAGCTCGCGCTCCGACAGGAGCTCGAGCGGCGAGCGGCTCACGGGGCAGCAGATGATGTCGAGCAAAGCGCGATCCAGCACGTTCCTCAATCGACTCCGTTCATATGATGGCGCGGCGCACGTTACACCCTTCTTACGACCGGCGCCCGTCGCGGCCGTTCGCGCCGGCCGCGGCCCCGCCGCCCTCCGGCACGGGATCGTAACCCGAGCCGCCCCACGGATGGCAACGGCCGAGGCGCTTGAGCGCGAGCCACGACCCGCGCAGCGCGCCGAAACGCTCGATCGCCTCCGCGGCATAGGCGGAGCATGTCGGCAGGTAGCGGCATTGCCGGCCGAGCCATGGCGAGAGCGTGAGCTGGTACGCCTTGATCGCGGCGAGCAGCGTGCGACGAACCGCGGCCTCGGCGTAGCGTGCCGGCATCGCTCAACGCTTGCCCTCGCCGCGCGGCGCCGTGGCTTTGACGCCGCCGGCGGGCCCTCCCGTGGCAAAGGCCTCCATGCGCGCCCGGCGCGGCGACGCGCCGCCAACGCGCGCCTCCGGGCTTGTCCTCGATCACGACGCCGCGCTCGGCGAGCCGATCGCGGATCCGATCCGCTTCGCGGTAGTTGCGGTCACGGCGGAAAGCGTCGCGCTGCGCGAGCAGCGAGTCAATCTCCGCGGCGTCGAGATCGTCGGCCGCCGTGCCCCCGGAGCGCGCGAACCAGGCCTGCGGGTCGGCTTCGAGCAGGCCGAGCAGCGCGCCGCCCGCGCGCAGGCCGAGCGCGAGCCGGCGCCGCTCGCCGGCGTCGCGGCTCGCGTTCAGTGCGCGCGCGAGCGCCGAGCAGCTCGCTCAGCGCGAGCGGCGTGTTGAGTCGTCCTCGAGCGCGCGCGAGCACGCCCGCCGGCACGCTCGGCGCCGCCCCGTGCGCCGCGAGCGGCGCCCGCGACGCCCGCGTCGCGCAGCGCGCCGTAGAGACGATCGAGGTTCTGGCGCGCCTCGCGCGACGAGCGCCTCCGTCCAATCGAGCGGCTGGCGGTAGTGCGCCTTGAGCAGCGCGAGCCGCACGGACTCGCCGCCGTACTCGGCGAGCAGCGTCGCGCACGAGCAGGAAATTGCCGAGCGACTTCGACATCTTCTCGCCGTTCACGACGACCAAGCCGTTGTGCAGCCAGAAGCGCGCGTAGGTCTTGCCCGCATGCGCGCAAGTGCTCTGCGCGACCTCGTTCTCGTGATGCGGGAACACGAGGTCGACGCCGCCGCCGTGGATGTCGATCGTCTCGCCGAGATGCCGCTCGCACCATCGCGGAGCACTCGATGTGCCAGCCGGGCCGGCCGCGGCCCCACGGGCTCGGCCAGCCGACGACGTCGGGCGGCGAGGGCTTCCAGAGCACGAAGTCGCCCGCGTAGCGCTTGTACGGCGCGACTTCGACGCGTGCGCCCGCGACGAGCTCGTCGGTGTCGCGGCCCGAAAGCCGGCCGTAGTCCGCGTAGCTCGGCACGTCGAACAGCACGTGACCTTCGGCCTCGTACGCGTGTCCGGCCGCGATCAGCCGCTCGATCATCCGCACGATCTCGGGCAGGTGCGCCGTCACGCGCGGCTCGACGTCCGGCGGTGCGACACCGAGCGCCGTCATGTCCGCCTGGTACGCGTCGAGATAGCGCCCCGTCAGTACGCCGATGTCGACGCCCTCTTCGCGCGCGGCGTTGTTGATCTTGTCGTCGACGTCGGTGACGTTGCGCGCGTAAGTCAGTGCGTAGCGGCGGCGCAGAAGTCGAGCGAGCACGTCGAACACGACCGCCGGCCGCGCGTTGCCGATGTGCGCGAAGTTGTAGACCGTCGGCCCGCAGACATACATCGTGACACGCTGCGGATCCGCGGGCACGAACGGCTCGCGCGTGCGGCTCAGCGTGTTGTGCAGAGTCAGGGCCATCGGCGGCGGCTCGGGACGTGATTCGGCTGCGCGCATGATACCAAGCCGTGCCCGGAGCGACGCCGGGCCGTGCGCGGTTGTCGTGCGAAATCCCTCCGCGGGGGGATTCCGGCCGTATAATTGCGGCCCGTCTTCTCAAGGACCGAGGCCATGTCGCGATTCGCGGCCCGCACGAGCATCGAGCAAGTCGAAGAAGGCAAAGAGCTCGCTCCGAAGTTCGACGCGCACGGGCTGATCCCTGCCGTCACGACCGACGCGACGAGCGGCGAGCTCTTGATGGTCGGCTACATGAACGCCGAAGCGCTCGCGAAAACCATCGAGACCGGCGAGGCGCACTACTGGAGCCGAAGCCGCAAAGCGCTCTGGCACAAGGGCGCGACGAGCGGGCTCGTGCAGACCGTCAAAGAGCTTTTGATCGACGACGATCAGGACTGCGTCTGGCTCAAGGTCGACATCTCGGGCGGCGCGAGCTGCCACGTCGGCTATCGCTCGTGCTTCTACCGACGGATCCCGCTCGGCGAAACCGCGCGGCCGCTCGAGTTCACGGCGCAGGAAAAGGTCTTCGATCCGCGGAAGATCTACGGCGACGCGCCGAACCCGACGCAGCTGTAGCGGGCATCCTCTAGCGGCACATTCGACTCTACGGCCGCGTCGCGGGTGCCGGAGAGCGCTCGCCACTCGCATGTCGATCTCGTGAGCGTCTAAGACGCCGCCCCTTCGGGCTCCGCGACCACCGCGGTCCCGTAGCACAGCACCTCGGTCAAGCCCGCCATCACCTCGGTCGCGTCGTAGCGGACGCCGATGATCGCGTTCGCGCCGTTGCGCTCGGCGTGGTTGACCATCAGGTGATACGTCTCCGAGCGCGTCTCTTCGCAGAGCTTCGTATAGATGGTGATGTTGCCGCCGAAGAGCGTCTGCAGCCCGCCGAAGACGTTGCCCACGATCGAACGCGAGCGCACGCGGATGCCGCGCACGATCCCGATCGTGCGCACGATCTTGTAGCCCGGCAGCGTAAGCGCGGTCGTGACCATGTCGTTCTTCATCGTCTGTCCTCGATGCAAAGTTCCGGCGGGTCGCGCCGCGGAGCGCGAAGTCGATCGACGCGTCACGCGCGAGCAGCCACTCGCGCGCGAAGCGCGCGTCGCCGGCCCACCAGGCGCCGCGCGGAGCCCTCGCGGAAGCTGTAGCCCCACGCGTCCATGTCGGCGAGACAGCGCGCGCGGCCGAAGCCGCGGAGCTCATCGGCGAGCAAGCACTTCAAGGTAGCAGACACCGCACTCCTCGTCGTCGCTGCCGCCGGCGTCGGTCGCGAGCCGCGCGCGGCGCGCTTCGTCCATGCAGACGTAGTGACAAAGCTCGTGCAGCGCCGAGTGCGCCGGCGTGTCGGCGCGCACATGGAGGACGTCGCCGACGAGCCCGGCCTCCGACTTCGCCCCAATAGGAGCCCGGGATCTCGTAACCGCTTGCGACGCGGACTACGCGCAGGCCGTACTGGGTCGCGAGCGCGTCGAGGTCGCCGCTCGCGAGATCTGCGAGAGTGACGACGGCAGGCGAGGCGTCGGCGACTCGCGCCCTGGTCGGCGGCGCAGCGGCCACGGCTTCGGCCGGCGACTTGCGCGCGGTAGCCACGCGCTACGCGCCCGGCGGCGCGGGGCCGGCGGCGGCGGGATCCGTCGCGGTCGGCGTCGTGGGCGCGCTGCCGAGCCCCTCGATCCGGCGCACGACACGGCGCGCGAGATCGTCGGCGAGCGCGCGCCGCAGCACCTCCTCCTCCGAGGCCTTCGCGAGCACCTGGGTCTCGTCGAACGTATAGCTGCGCGTGACGACGAGCGTCTCGCCCTGGATGAGCTTCTGGTCGCCGACCTGGAGCGAGAACGTGATCGAGTAGTAGACCTCGTACTCGCGCGGGATGTTGCGCGCCGACACGGACAGCACGCGCTGGCCCGTGTCGTCGGCCGTGACGTTGAGCTGCGCCGCGCCGGGCTCGTCCTTGCCGACGATCGTCGCGCCGCGCACGCGCAACGCGTCGGTCACGCTCGACACGAAGTCCGAGTGCGGCGCGGCGCTCGCGACGTAGGTCTTCGCGAGCACGGGCGGCAGACGTGCCCGCGCCCTGCAAGTGGAAACCGCAGCCGCCGAGCGCGCTCAAGATGGCGAGCGCCGCCGCGTGTTGCAGTTTGACGACCGTCGGAAACCTCATCTGGGGCGCTGTGTCTGGGGTCGTGGCAGAATAGCACCGATCATCCGCACCGTTGACAGGCGCCGAAGAACAAACTCTTCGGCCTCGAGAGCGATGGCGTACCCGTTCACGGACATCGAAGCGAAGTGGCAAGCCCATTGGCGAGCCAAGGGCACGTTCCGCACGCCCGCGAAGGTCGACACCACGCGGCCCAAGTACTACGTGCTCGACATGTTCCCGTACCCGTCGCGGCGCCGGCCTGCACGTCGGCCATCCCGAGGGCTACACCGCGACCGACATCGTCGCGCGCTACAAGCGGATGCGCGGCTTCAACGTGCTGCACCCGATGGGCTGGGACGCGTTCGGCCTGCCGGCCGAGCAGTACGCGATCAAGACCGGCACGCACCCGCGCGTCACCACGCGAGCGCAACATCGACAACTTCCGCCGGCAGATCAAGGCGCTCGGCTTCTCCTACGACTGGGAGCGCGAGGTCGACACGACCGATCCCGCGTACTTCAAGTGGACGCAGTGGATCTTCCTGCAGCTCTTCGAGCGCGGCCTCGCCTACGAGGCGAGCGTGCCGGTCAACTGGTGCCCCGCGCTCGGCACGGTGCTCGCCAACGAGGAGGTCATCGACGGCAAGTGCGAGCGTCGGCGGCTATCCCGGTCGTGCGCCGGCCGCTGCGGCAGTGGATGCTGCGGATCACCGCCTACGCCGAGCGCCTGCTCGACGGACCTCGACGACGCTCGACTGGCCCGAGCGCATCGAAGGCGATGCAGCGCAACTGGATCGGCCGCAGCGAGGGCGCCGAGGTCGATTTCGCGAGCTGCGACGGCCATCGCGCGGCGTCGCGCTCAGCGTCTTCACGACGCGGCCCGACACGCTCTTCGGCGCGACCTACATGGTGCTCGCGCCCGAGCACCCGCTGGTCGACGAGCTCGACGACGCCCGACGCAGCGCGCGCGCCGTCGCGGCCTATCGAGACGCAGGCCGCCGCGCAAGAGCGAGCTCGAGCGCACCGAGCTCGCCAAGGAGAAGACCGGCGTCTTCACCGGCGCGTACGCGCGTCAATCCCGTCAACGGCGCGCGCGATCCCGATCTGGATCGCCGACTACGTGCTGGCGGGCTACGGCACCGGCGCGATCATGGCCGTGCCCGGCGCACGACGAGCGCGACTTCGAGTTCGCCGAGCCGTTCGGCCTGCCGATCGTCCGCATCGTGCAGCCGCCGCGCCGGCGTTCGCCGGCGACGAGCTGCCGTTCACCGGCGACGGCGCGCGCGATCAACTCGCGGCTTCCTCGACGGCCTCGACGACGGCCGAGGCGAAGGCGCAAGATCATCGACTGGCTCGAGAAGCGCGGCGCTCGGCGAGCCGACGGTCAACTACAAGCTGCGCGACTGGCTCTTCTCGCGCCAGCGCTACTGGGGCGAGCCGTTCCCGATCGTGCTCGATCGACGACGAGCCGACGGCCTCGTGCCGCGACGTCGCGAGCTGCCGGTGCTCCTGCCCGAGCTCGAGCGACTTCAAGCCGCAGCGGCACGGCCGAGTCGCCGCTCGCGACGCGCCGCACGACTGGCTCGAACGACCGTCGACGCGCGACGGGCAAGCGCGCGCGCCGCGAGACGAACACGATGCCGCAGTGGGCCGGCTCGTGCTGGTACTACCTGCGCTTCCTCGATCCGAAGAACGACGAGCGCGCTCGTCGATCCCGAGCTCGAGACGCTACTGGATGCCGGTCGATCTCTACGTCGGCGGCGCCGAGCACGCGGTGCTGCACCTGCTCTACGCGCGCTTCTGGCACAAGGTGCTCTTCGACCGCGGCCTCGTGTCACACGACCGAGCCGTTCCAGGGCTCGTCAACCAGGGCATGATCCTGGGCGAGCTCGAGTTCACGCTCTATCGCGACGAGCAGGGCCGCGCGGTATCGGCCGAGCACGTGCGCAACGACGTCGACCGACGCACCGGGCCTCGCCGTCACGCTCGATCACGCGGACGAGGAGCAGGTCGAGAAGCGCGGCGACAAGTTCGTGCTGCGCGACGCGCCGGACGATCGCGCTCGAAGCGCGCGCGTTCAAGATGCCAAGAGCCGCGGCAACGTCGTGAACCCCGACGAGTCATCGCGCGCTACGGCGCCGACGCGTTCCGGCTCTACGAGATGTTCATGGGCCCGCTCGAGCAGGTGAAGCCGTGGAACACGCGCGGCGTCGAGGGCACGTTCCGCTTCCTGAATCGCGCTTGGCGGCTGATCTGCGGCGCGATGGTCGAAGAGCGCGACGACGACGCGACGCGCGGGGACGGCGGCGCCGCGAACGGCGGGTCGGCCGTCGCGGACGTCGAGCCGACGCGCGAGCAGCTGCGCGCGCTGCACCAGGCGATCGCGAAGGTCACCGAGGACATCGAGGCGCTGCGCTTCAACACCGCGATCTCGGCGCTGATGGAGCTCGTGAACGCGGCGTACAAGTGGCCGAGCCTGCCGCGCGCGGTCGGCCGACGCGTTCGTGCTGCTGCTCGCGCCGCTCGCGCCGCACCTCGCCGAGGAGCTATGGCAGACGGCTCGGCCACGCCGAGTCGCTCGCCTATCGCGGCGTGGCCCGCGGCGGATCCCGCGCTATCTGCGCGCGGACGTGATCGAGATTCCGGTGCAGGTGAACGGCAAGGTGCGCGGCAAAGATCCAGGTGCCCGCCGAAGCCGGCGAGAGCGAGGTCATCGACATCGCGCGCGCGGATCAGAACGTGGGCCGGCATCTCGACGGCCAGACCGTGAAACGCGCGATCTACGTGCGCGGCCGGATCGTGAACTTCGTCGTCGGCGGCTGACGCCGCGCGTCCGCGTGGTCCGGCGCCGTGGCGATTGCTTCAACCGGTCGTGCCAATGCCCAAGCGAATCGTAATCAACTGCTGGGGCTCGCACGGCGACCTCTTCCCATACGTCGGCCTCGCGCTCGCGCTCAAGGCGCGCGGCCACGCGCCCGTCGTCGCAACGCCTGCGATCTATCGCGAGGAGGTCGAGCGCGCGGGCGTCGAGTACGCCCATGTCGGCCCCGATCTCGACCCGAGCGACAAGACGCTGTACCGCCGCGTGATGGATCAGGCACGCGGCGGCGAAGTCATCGTCCGCGAGCTGCTGATGCCGAAGCTGCGCGAGACGCACGCGGAGCTCACTGCCGTTGCGGCGGGCGCGGACCTGCTGGTCGCCCACCCGCTCACGGTCTCCGTGCCGCTCGTCGCCGAGCGCGCGAACGTGCCATGGGTCTCGACCGTGCTCGCGCCGATGCTGTTCTTCTCGGCGACCGACCTGCCCGTTCTGCCGCAAGCGCCGCTGCTGCGCCACGCGGGCAAGCTCGGCGGCTGGGCCGCGCGCCGCGTCATCGGCTTCGCGCGCAGCATCACTAAGAGCTGGTTCGAGCCCGTTCATCGGCTGCGCGCCGAGCTCGGCTTGCCGCGCGCGGGTCACCCGATGTTCGAGGGCATGTTCTCGCCGCGGCTCACGCTCGCGCTGTTCTCGCGCGTGCTCGGCGAGCCGCAGCCCGATTGGCCGCCGCAGGTGATCACGACCGGCTTCGTGTTCTACAACGGCCCCGACGCCGCGCTTTCGCCGGAGCTCGAGGAGTTCTTGGCCGCCGGGCCGCCGCCGGTCGTGTTCACGCTCGGCACGTCGGCCGTCGGCGCGGCCGGTCGCTTCTATCACGAGAGCGCGGCCGCGGCCGCGCGGCTCGGCGTGCGCGCGGTGCTCCTCATCGGCAGCTTCGAGCAGAACCGCCCCGACGGCGAGCTGTCGCCCGACGTGTGCTCGTCGAGCGTGCGCCGCATCAGCTGCTGTTTCCGCGCGCGAGCGCGATCGTGATTCACGGCGGCATCGGCACGACGGGCAGGCGCTGCGCAGCGGCCGGCCCGTGCTCGTCGTGCCGCACGGGCACGATCAGTTCGACAACGCCCATCGCGTCGCGAAGCTCGGCGTCGCGCGCACGCTCTATCCGAAGCGCTATCGCGCACCGCGCGTCGCGCGCGAGCTCGCGCGGCTACTCGGCGAAAAATCTCGCGCGCGCGCGGAGTCGGTGGCCGTGATCGTGCGCACCGAAGGCGGCGCCGGTACGGCGGCGGAAGCGCTAGAGCGGCTCTTCGTATAACGGTCGGACGCGCTCGAAGCGCAAAGGAGGTCGGGAGGCCGGCGACTCTCAGTTCGTCGGCGCGTTCGGGTAGAGCTCGGCGCGCTTCCGCCGTGCTTCTTCGGCGAATCGCTCCTGCTCGGCTTGACGCCGGGCCTCATAGTAGTCGGACATGCCCTGGAGGCCGCGCTCGGCGACGAGACGATGAACTTCGAGCCACGTCGCGAGCATGTCGTCGAGGTCCTTGCCGACGAGCGCTTGCTCCGGCGTCGGCGAGGTCTGCATAGATTTCAACGCGTCTCCGGCCCGCGGGTCGCCGGACAGCGCCAGAGCCATCAGCGCGTACTCACTCAGTACCCGATCGTATTCGGATTGCGAGCGCATGTACGGCGGTAAGCCTTGGACATTGCGCGCGCGCCAGACTCCGCGCTTCAACCCTTCGATCAGATACGTGAGCGCGTGCACGTTTCCCGTGCGATTGACCAAGTATCCCAGCGCTCTGATCTCCTCAGAGCGCCGCTCGAACCATCCCGGCCCTTGCTGCGGACTAGAGGGTCTCGCAATGGACGTGATCAACGCGTCAACGGCGCGATGCGTCGCCTCCCACTCCGAGCACGGTGGCCCAACACGCACGGCGCGTCTCGTCCGTCTCCGCCTCGAGCTTCGCGATCAAGTCGGGCATGCAGGGGTCGACGACGCGGCGTACGCGGCGATCGAATGCGGCTTCGGCGGGCCTCCTTCGAAATCGCAGTAATCAAACAAGCTCATCGCGTGCGCGCGCGACACCGTCCCTAGCAGGGCGCACATCGCGAGCAAACACGGCTTTGTGCTCATGTCGGCCGATCCTCCTAGTGTTGACCGACGCCCACGCGACCGGCGAGCGCCCGCAACCGGGTGAGCGACGCGACGAGCGCGAGCAGCACGACCGCCCAGTTACCGACCGTCGCGTACGGCGTCGCGCCTTCGAACCCGCGCACCGTCGCCTTCAGCACCGCGGGCTTGAACTGCGGTAGCGTCGCTTCGACGCGGCCCGCGTCGTCGACCACGGCCGTCACGCCGGTGTTCGTCGCGCGCAGCAGGTAGCGTCCCGCCTCGGCCGCTCGCACTTGAGCGATCTGAAGGTGCTGATGCGGCGCGATCGAGTCGCCGAACCACGCGTCGTTGCTCACGTCCACGAGCAGCGTCGCGTCGGGCAGGTAACGCAGCTGCTCGGCGCCGAACACGTCTTCGTAGCAGATCGTGACGGCGATCTTCTGGCCCGCGGCATCGATCAGCGGCTGATTCGCCGAGCCGGGCATGAGATCCGTGTAGGGCAGGTTCATGAGCCGCATCCAGCTGCGGATGAACGGCGGCACCGGGAAGTACTCGCCGAACGGCACGAGATGGCGCTTCACGTACGTCTGCATCGGGTCGGTCAGCGCGACCAGCACGTTCTGCTCGCGCTTCGACTCGGGATCGCGCGCGCAAGATGCCGAGCAACACGGTGCTGCCGCGTTCTGCGCTCGCCTTGCGCAGACCGTCGACGTAGTCGCCCACGTAGTCGATCAGCGTCGGCACCGCGGCTTCGGGCCAGACGATGAGATCGGTGCCGAGATTCTGCACGGTGAGGCGCGCGTAAAGCTCGAGCGTGTCCGCGAGCTGCTCGGGCTTCCACTTGAGAGTCCTGCGCGATCGCGCCTTGCACGCAGCGCGACCGAGATCGCGCGCGCTCCTGCGGCGTCGTCCAACGATGCGCGCGCGCCGCGAGGCCGCCCGCCCAGATCGCGGCGACGACGAATACGGAAATGGGGACATTCCGCATTTCCCGCATAGCCTGGACCGGATGCTCGCGCCGTTCGCGCCCGAAATGCGGAATGTCCCCATTCGTCGCCGCGTCGAGCAGCACCAGCGCGCCGGCCGTCACGAGCACGGCCCAGCTCATGCCGTGCAGCCCGAGCACCGGCGCGTAGCCCATGAGCCACGAGCTCGTCTGGCTATAGCCGGCCGAGAGCCAGCCGAAGCCCGTGAACATCCAGCCGCGTGCCCACTCGCAGAGCACGAACAGCGCGGGCAGCGTCACGAGCCGCGCGGCCGAACCGCTCGTCTTGAACCACCTCGCTGCGATGAACCCCGCGGCGCCGACGAACGCGGCGCAGACCATCGTGAGGCCGATGGTGAGGAACAGCGCGACCGCGATCGGCGCGCCGCCCATCTCGCGCACCGCGATGTAGGTCCAATACGTGCCGCCGCCGAAGCTCGCGCAGCCATATACGAAGCCGAGGCCGAACGCGCGCCCGCTAGGTACGTCTCGCCATGAATAGAGGAGGACCGCATACGACAGCGGCGCGAGCCAAAACCAGCCGAACGGCGCGAACGCGAGCGGCAGCACCGCACCGGCCAGCAAGCTCAGCGCGTAGGGCAAACACTCGGGATCGCCCGCGTTACTTCGTCGGCGCCTGCGGCGCGCGCGTGACTTCGAGCGTATGGAGGCGCCGGCGGTCGCCGCGCAGCACCTTGAAGCGAAAGCCCGCGAAGTCGAGTTGCTCGCCGCGGCGCGGCAATCGGCCGAGCTCGTGCATCACGAGCCCGCCGACGGTGTCGTACTGCTCGTCGCTGATCTTCGTGCTGAAGAACTCGTTGAACTCCTCGATGCGCGTGAGCGCGAGCACGAGGTAGCGGCCGTCGTCCTGCGGCTGGATCGTCGCCGCCTCCTCCTGGTCGTGCTCGTCGTCGATCTCGCCGACGATCTGCTCGAGCACGTCCTCGATCGTCGCGAGACCGGAAACGCCGCCGTACTCGTCGACGACGATCGCCATGTGGTTGCGGCCCTCGCGAAACTCCGCGAGCAGCGTGTTCAGGCGTTTGCTCTCGGGGATGAACACCGCGGGCCGCAGCAGCGGCTCGATGTCGAACGATTCGCGGCTCTCGTCTTCGACGAAATGCTTCAAGCACGTCCTTCGCGAGCACGATGCCGACGACCTCGTCGCGGTCGTCGCCGATCACGGGGAAGCGCGAGTGGTTCGACTCGATGATCGTCTTGAGGAGATCGTCGGGCGTATTGTCCTTGCTGAGCACTACCATTTGGCTACGCGGCACCATGATGTCGCGCACCTGCGTGTTCGACACGTCGAGCACGCCGAGCAGCATCGCGAGCTCGTCGGGCGCGAGCACGTCGCGATCGCGAAACTCCGCGAGGAACTCCGCGATGCCCTGCCTCGTCTTGACGTCGTCAGCGCGGCCTCGGAACAGTCTCGACCATAACCCCGATACGCCGGTCTCGCTGCTCGGTGTTTCGTCGTCTGCTGACATGCAAGGAGATTATGTTGAAGATCGCCGGGGGCGCTTGCAACTCATCAGTCGCGCGACGCATAAGGGTCGCGAAAACCGAGACTTGCGAGGATCTTGCGCTCGCGATCCTCCATCGTCTGGGCCTGCTCCTCGGTCTCGTGGTCGAAACCGAGCAGGTGCAGAACCCCGTGGACGACGATGTGTGCCCAGTGCGCTTCGAACGACTTGCGTTGCTCGCGCGCCTCGCGCGACGACCACGGGCGCGCAGATCACGAGGTCGCCGAGCGGTAGCCCGTCGGACGCCGCAGCCCCCCCCGCGGGCGGCGCATCGCTCGCCGGCGCGTCGCGCGAAGGCAGCGTCAGGACGCGCGGCGACGCCTCGCCCTGTGCAGCCGCGGCCTCGGCCGGCTCTGCGGGTGCAGGGCTGGCGCTGGAACCGGCCGAACCCCGCCCATCGCCCGCGCCATCCGCGATCGCGTTCGCCGATTGCGCGCTCGGCGTCTCGGGCAGATCGCTCAAGAACGCGAGCACGTTCGTCGGTCCGCGCTTGCCGCGATAGCGCGCGTTGAGCTGCGCGCTCTCCTGCGTGCCGACGATGCGGATCAGCACTTCGCCCGCCGCGGGCGATGCCGGCTCGCCCGCCTGCGGCCCCGTGACGGCTGCGAGCACCCATGTGCGCAACCGGTCCTCGGCCGGGAAGCGCGCTCCGCCCGACGCATCCTGAACCGCGATCGTGACCCCCGCCATGCCTATCCGTTCTCCTTAGCGCCCAAGTTCGACTCCTCGCGCTCGTAGGCCGCGACGATCTTCTGCACGAGCGGATGACGCACGACGTCCTCGGCCGTGAAGAACACGAACTCGATGCCCGGCACGTCGCGCAGCACGCGCGTGACGTGGCGAAGGCCCGACTCCTTGCCGCGCGGCAGGTCGGTCTGCGTGACGTCGCCCGTGACGACCGCGCGCGAGCCGAACCCGATGCGCGTCAGGAACATCTTCATCTGCTCCGGCGTCGTGTTCTGCGCCTCGTCGAGGATCACGAACGACTCGTTGAGCGTGCGGCCGCGCATGAACGCGAGCGGCGCGATCTCGATCACGTGCCGCTCGATGAAGCGGCCGACGCGGTCGAAGCCCATCATCTCGTAGAGCGCGTCGTACATCGGGCGCAGATACGGATCGATCTTCTGCGTCATGTCGCCGGGCAGGAAGCCGAGCCGCTCGCCGGCTTCGACCGCGGGACGCACGAGCACGATGCGCCGCACCGCGTCGCTCGCGAGCGCCTCGACGGCGGCCGCGACGGCGAGGAACGTCTTGCCGGTGCCTGCCGGACCGATTCCGAACGTGAGGTCGCGCTCGCGCATCGCGCGCGTATACGCGACTTGGTGCGGGCCGCGCGCGCGGATGCTGCGCCGCCGCGTGTTGATCGTGAGCCCGCCGTCCTCGAGCGGCCGCAGGCTCGAGCGCGTCGTTGCGCATGTGCTCGGCGAGCGCGATGTGCACGCGCTCGGGGTCGAGCTCCTCGCGTGGCCGCGAGCTCGAACAGGTCCTCGATCACGCGGCTGCCGCGCCGCGTCGCGTCCTCGTCGCCGACGAGCTCGAAGCGGTTGCCGCGGTTGTTGATCTTGATCCCGAGCTGGCGCTCGATCTGGCGCAAGTGCTCGTCGAACTGGCCCGACAGCGACGCGAGCCGGCGCGGATCGTCCGGGCTCAGGATCACGCTGAGCGAGTGCTCCTGCTTGGCGGCCGCGTCAGGCAACGGATTTCTGCGTCGCGCCCGCAAAGAGGCGACCCCTCAGCGAATTGCGCAGCGGCTCCGTGATCAAGACGTCGGCGAAACGGCCGACGAGCCTGGGATCGCCAATGAAGTGCACCCAGCGGTTGTTCTCGGTGCGCCCGGAGAGCTCGCGCGGCGACTGCTCCGCCGAGCGCTCGACGAGGATTCTCTGCACGGTGCCGACCATCGCGCGGCTGATCGCGGCGGCCTGCTCGTGCAAGAGCGCCTGCAGCCGCTCGAGCCGCGCCTGCTTCACCTCGCGCGGCAGTGTCGGGCAGCTCCGCGGCCGGCGTGCCGGGCCGCGGGCTATATATAAAGGTGAACGACTGGTCGAAGCCCACGCGCCGCGTGAGCTCGAGCGTGGCCTCGAAGTCCTGCTCGGTCTCGCCCGGGAAGCCGACGATCATGTCGGTCGCGATCGAGATGCCGGGCCGCGCTTGCTTGAGCTTGTCGATCTTCGCCTCGTACTTCGCGGCGGTGTAGCCGCGCTTCATGAGCTTGAGCACTCGATCCGACCCGCTCTGCACGGGCAGGTGCAGATAGCTCACGAGCTTGTCGACGTCGGCATAGGCCGCGACCAATGCGTCGTCGAAGTGGGCCGGGTGCGAGGTCGTGAAGCGGATGCGCTCGACGCCGTCGATCTCCGCCACTCGCCGGATCAAGTCCGCGAGATCGGCCTTGCCGCCGTTCGGCGTAGGCGCCCTGATAAGCGTTCACGTTCTGGCCGAGCAACGTGATCTCGAGCGCGCCGAGATCGGCGAGACGGCGCGCTTCGGCAAGCACGTCGCCGAGCGGCCGGCTGATCTCCTCGCCGCGGGTCGTCGGCACGATGCAATACGTGCACGCTTTGCTGCAGCCTTCCATCACGGACAGGAACGCGCTGCAGCCCGTGCTCGTCGGCGCCGGTACCGCGTCGAACTTCTCGATTGCGGGGAACGAGACGTCGACGACGCCCGGGTGCCCCGCCCGCACCTCGCGGATCATCGCCGGCAAGCGGTGCAGCGTCTGCGGCCCGAATACGAGGTCGACGAACGGCGCGCGCTTCAAGATCGCGGCGCCCTCCTGGCTCGCGACGCAGCCGCCGACGCCGATGATCACGTCGGGCCGCTCCTCTTTGAGCCGGCGCCAGCGGCCGAGCAGCGAGAACACCTTCTCCTGCGCCTTCTCGCGCACGGAGCACGTGTTCAGCAGCAGCACGTCGGCGTGCTCGGCTGACTCGACGGCGCCCGCATTGAACGAATCGACGAGCACGTCGGCCATCTTGGCCGAATCGTACTCGTTCATCTGGCAGCCGAAGGTTTGGATGAAGAAACGGTCAACCAAGCCGTGTGAGCCTTCGCTTCAGAACGGGATATCGTCGTCGAAGTCGCCGCTCGGTGGCCCGCCGCCACCCGCGTCGGCCTCGGCTACGGCGGAAGATTGCCGCCGCGGCGCTTCGCTCGCGGGCACGCCGGCGCCGCCGCCCTTGCTGTCGAGCATCTGCATCTCGTCGGCGATGATTTCGGTCGAGTAACGGTCCTTGCCGTCGGTCTTGTCCTGCCACTTGCGCGTGCGCAGCTTGCCTTCGATGTAGACCTTCGAGCCCTTGCGCAGGTACTCGGCCGCGATCTCGGCGAGCTTGCCGAACATCGCGACGGTGTGCCATTCGGTGCGTTCCTGGTTCTCGCCCGTCGTCTTGTCTTTCCACTGCTCGCTGGTCGCGACGCGGAGATTCGTGACCGCGCTGCCGCTCGGCATGTAGCGCGTCTCGGGATCGCGGCCCAAGTTGCCGACGAGAATGACCTTGTTCACGCCTCTGGCCATGCTTGCTCCTGACGTTCGGGACTGGTTCGGCGGGCCTCTACGGGGCCCTTGGGGCGACGTCCGCGGCATTTTGCCGGGGAGCGCCATTGTACGCTGCGACCCCGAGTTTGGCACTCACCTTTCCGGACGCTACGGCCCGAAAAGCACGCCGTTCGCGGATCTTGGCGGCTCCGCGAACGAATCGCCATTGCGTCCCAAAGGACGGAACTACGGTCCGTCGGGTCGCGCGGACGGCGTCGGCGGGTCGAAACCGTCGGTGAGAGCTCGGAGGAACGCAACGATATCGGTGACGTCCTGGTCCGAGAGCGCGGGCGGCTGTCCGGGTTTGCGGTCGAACGGCGGCTCGAAGTTGATGTTGGGCCGGTACTGAGCGGGCAGGTCGTTGAATTTATCGACCTTGCCATCGGATCCCACCGGATACCAGCGCTCGGGGTTGGTGTCTCGGGTCGCGTAGAACGAAACGGCTTCTTCCAGAGTGTGGAACACGCCGTTGTGATAGAACGACCGCCGCGTCGCCACGTTGCGCAGGGAAGGCGCCTTGAACAGGCCGCAAAATTCCGGTCGATTCGCCAAGTCCTTCCGGTGCGGGCCGCATGCGCCGAGATCGAAGTAGGCCGGATCCGCGTTAGCAGGGATCGCCGTGTTGCGGGGCGCCCCAATGGCAACCAAGCCATAGTCCGTGAACAGCGGCAGCGTTCGAGAAAGCGAAAGCTGACTCCTGTGGCAGTGGGCGCAGTTACCTCTGTCCGGATCGTTGAACGCCTCGAGCCCGCGCATTTCCTGAGCCGTGAGCTGCACGCGCCCACCCAGGAACGCGTCGTACTTGCTGGTGAACGGGCTGAAGTCTGCGGGAGTTTGCTGATAGGCCTCGAGCGCCTCGCCGACTGCGAGGAATGCGCGATGCGTGTCCTCGAAGACATGCTCGCCGTAGAGCTTTTTCATTTGAGACGCATACGGCGCGAGCGCGATGCGGCGGACGACGGCGGCCTCGCTCTCGTTCGCCATCTCGTTCGACGCGAGCAGCGGAATCGCGGCTTGATCGCGGGCCCGATTGACTCGGCCGTCCCAGGTGCGCCCGCCGGTCGCTCCCTCGTCCAGACTCTCGTCTCCCTCATCCTCCGACTCGTAGTAATGCTCGGTGAAGAACGGGGTCGACGCCGTATACGTCAGCGACGGGGTAGCTCGGGTGCCGAGCTGATCGAGCTTGGCGCCGCCCCTCTGCACTGCAAGGTCGTTCGACGGCGCGAAGTGATTCGCCGGATCGTGGCAGGTCGCACAGGACATCTGGCCGGATGCCGACAGCGTCGAATCGACGAACATCTGCCGCCCGAGCGTCGCGATCCTGGCCGCGCGCGCGAAGAGCGGGGCCCGCAGGCGGATCGGGGTCCCACGGGAGCGGCGCCTGCGAGCTCGGCTTGTCTGCAGCCGCGACCGCACCGAGCGCGACGATGATCAGCGCAACGATCGTCGATAGACCGAACCGCATCGCCGAAGCCTCAGCTCATGAGATCGACTGGCTGATGCTAAGCACGCGTCTGTGACACTGCCGTGAAAGTCGGCGGTCCTCTGCCGCCGCACCGCACGTCGATGACCGCAACGAATCGGTCAACTTTCCGTAAGAATCGCGGCGTATACCGGAGCCTTCGCGTCGGCAATCGGCGCTAACAGTGGAGGCTTCTATGGCAAAGATTCATGAACGGTCCGCGGTCGCGGCATTGCGTCGCAGCAAGCATTGCATTCGGGGGATTCGGCTTCGCGGCGAACGCCGACGACTTCAACCGCGATGGAAACGACCGCGACCGGTCGGACGGACGGACACGACGACCGGGACCTGCGCGAGATCGATACGATCGTCGTGATCTACGCCGAGAATCGCAGCTTCGACAATCTATTCGGGACGTATCCGGGAGCCAACGGGCTGCGCAAGGCCTCGCCCGCGTCGAGCACGCAGCTGGATCGCGACGGCAGCGTGCTGTCGGGACTGCCCGCGGTCTGGGGCGGCACGAGCTCCGGCGTCACCGCCGGCGCGCCCCTCGCCCCCCAAATCCTGACCCAGGCGCACACGGCCGCTTACCTGAGTACGTTCAACCATCCGTTCAGTCTTTTGTCGCTTTACGACTCGGCTGTCCACCATCGACACCAATCCGCTGCAGTACACGAATCGCGATCTGTATCACCGGTTCTATGAGAACCAGATGCAGATCAACGGCGGCCGCAACAACAAGTTCGCCGCCTGGGCGGATTCGGGCGGGCTCGTGATGATGTACATCCCGAACAACAACCCCGACCATCCGCTGTGGGCTCTGGCGAGGGACAACGTGCTCGCCGACAACTTCTTTCATGTCGGCCTTCGGCGGCTCGTACCTGAACCACCAGTACCTCATTTGCTCGTGCGCGCCGGTCTATCCCGGTGACGGCACCAAGCCGATCAATCCGGCGGCGCCGACGAACCCGAGCGCGGCGCCCATTCCTTCCGTGCTCAACGCGGACGGGGTAACGCTCATGACCTCGTCCACATCGCCTGCGCACGCGCTGGACGGACCGCCGGCGTTCGTCGCGAGCACGACGATCACTCCGGCGATCGGCGGCGATTCTACAGCATCAATACCTCGCAGCCGCCGTTCCCGCCGAGTGGGAACGCACCGCCTCCACGCCGCCGCAGCAATCGGTGAATTTGCTCGCGCCGGGCACATTGCCGCCGCAAACTCAGACGACCATCGGCGATCTGCTCAGCGATGCCGGCGTCGACTGGGCGTACTATGCGGGCGCTTGGAGCTTCGCGCTGTCGAACCCCCCGTTCGCGCGCCGGCACCTCGGCCGCGAACCCGAACTTCCAGTATCACCATCAGCCGTTCAACTTCTTCGCGGCCTTCGATCCAAGCACGGCCGCGGGGGCCGCGAATCGCGCCGCGCATCTGAAGGACGCTGGGCGTAACCACACCGACCGACGTTGCGGGCGGCACGCTGCCGGACTCGCAGTTCCTCACCGACATCCTGAATGGCAACCTGCCGCCGGTCACGTTCTACAAGCCTCACGGGACGGTCAACGAGCACTCGGCTACGCGAACGTCACCGACGGCGACAAGCACATTGCCGCCGTGGTTGACGCGCTGCAGCACAGCCCGCAGTACCGTCACATGGTGATCGTCATCACGTATGACGAGAACGGCGGAATCTGGGACCACGTGGCGCCGCCGAAGGGCGATATGTTCGGTCCGGGCAGCCGCATCCCCGCGATCATCGTTTCGCCATTCGCCAAGCAGGGCTTCGTCGATCACACCCAGTACGATACGACGTCGATCTTGCGCTTCATCACTCGACGCTGGCACCTGCCCGTGCTGCCGGAATCAAGGTGCGCGACGCGGCTCTGGTCGCACACGGATATCCGCCGATGGGCGACCTGACCAACGCGCTCGACTTCGACCGCGATCACGACCGTGACGATCGCGGCCACGGCCGCGATGACGATCGGGATCACGGCGGTGGTTATGGCCGATAGAATTACCCGAGGGTAGCCGCCGCTATCAAGGCGTCCGGCGACCCCGCAGGCAGCGCGGAACGGAGTATCGGCCGTCCCGCGCTGTCGTTCGGCCGGGAGACGCTCAGACAGCTCGGGCTCCGCGTCGCCGACGAAGGCCACGATCACCGGCTCGGCCGCCACGAGCTGCCACCCGAGATTGCGGATCAAAACGACGATTAGGCGCGCCTAGCTCGTCGCCCCATCGGCAAGCTCTGCCGAGCTTGCCAGCAGACCCTTTGGCGACACGAGCACTCGAGTGTCGCTTGAATCGTGCTCAACGTCATTGCTCTCGGCATGCTGAATTGCATCCGAAATCCCGTGGACCACGTATTGGGTATCGAACCAACGACTAGAGCCGAGCGCCATGACACCAAGAGCCAAACGGCAAAGCGAACCAGATGTTCCTGCGCGGCTTCGATCTCGACCACGGCACGGACTTCGCGACCTGGGTCGACGGCATGCCGGTCAACATGGTGACGCACGCGCACGGCCAAGGTTATACCGATCTCAACTTCTTGATCCCGGAGCTCGTCGAGCGGCTCGAGTACCGCAAGGGCGGCTACTACGCCGAGGTTTCGGACTTCTCGGCGACCGGCGCGGCGTACATCTCGACCTACGAGCGCCTGCCGGAAGGCATGGTCAAGGTCGGCGTCGGCTCGGACGGTTACGAGAGCGCGCTCGCGGCCGACAGCTTCAAAGTCGGGCTCCGGCGAATTCCTCTACGGTCTGACCGCGCACCGCTACGACGGCCCGTGGACCGACGTCGAGCGAGAACGTGAATCGCAACTCTGCTGCTGCGCTACTCGGACCGCACGGACAACGGCGGCTGGAACGTCGCGCTGATGGGCTACGACGACGCGTGGAACTCCGCCGACCAGATTCCGCGGCGCGCCGTCGACGAAGGGATCTCGGCCGGCTCGGCTCGCTCGACACGACGCTCGGCGGCGACACGTCACGCTACAGCCTGTCGGGCTCGTGGGCCGCGAACGTCGGCCCGGGCCGCGCGCATCTGAACGCCTACGTGATCGACTACGACCTCGAGCTCTTCTCCAACTTCACCTATTATCTCGACGACCCCGTGCACGGCGACCAGTTCGAGCAGCTCGACGATCGCACGATCAGCGGCGGCGAATTCGCGTACACGTTCGGCCACGATCGGGAACGAAACACAAAGAGCCGGCACTTCGATTTCCGGCTCGACGTCGTTGAACCTGTTCGACTCGAAGGACGACGACATCACGTATTGGTACGCGTCGCGCTTGCCCGGGGAGCCCGCGGCGGGCGTCGACGACTATCACTTCCATCCGATCGAGCCACGCGACCTGCGCGCGTATTTCACCTGGAAGTTCTGACGAGACGGCCGCGTTTGCACGAATTGGGGTGCTTAGAAACGCTGGAAGCCGCACACAACCGAGCGCGCCGGCCCAGGCGCCGAAGCCGCTGGCGTAGATCTTGCTTAGCAAGCTCATCGACACGCTGGCCAAAATTTCAACCATGAGCACCAAAGCAAATCTGTTCGCGCTCGTCGCGCTGCTCGCCGCGCCGGCGCTCGCGTTCGGCCAACCGTACGCAAACCTGCAGCTCGGCTATGCGCATGCCGACTTCCCGGTCGGCGCGCCCTACAACGGCGTCGTGAAGGACAGCGCGCCGATGGTCGGCATCGAGGCCGGGTATGCGTTCCGCAAGTGGAGCGCCGAGCTCGGGCTCAACGAGTACGGGAGCCTGGACGGGTTCGGCACGCCGTGTCCCGGCGGCGCCGTCTGTCCGCCGGTGACTCAAGACATCAACGGCAACGACCAATCGCTCTACAAGCTCGCCCTCGTGCGCCGCTTCGACATCGGCGACGTGCGGCTGTTCGCGAAGGGCGGCTATTACCATGCAACGTTGAAGACGAACGTGCCGGACGCGGACTTCCACCCGGACGGCTTCATGCTCGGCGCCGGAATCCGGTGGTACTTCAGCTCGCCGTGGAGCCTCTCGCTCGAAGGGGAGCGCTTCGACGACAACGTCTCCCAGCTTTCGCTGGGCGTCGGCTGGGGCTTCGGCCGTGGCGGCGGCGACAGCGCGGCCTATCGCGAAGGCTACCGCGACGCCGAGCGCGACACGCCGCACGACTGAGTGGGCGCGACGAGCCGCCCGAGGACACGATCAAGCGGTCCCCTGGCTGATTTTAACGCGTGCGCCGTTCACGATTTCGGGCGGCGGCCTTTGGTCTGCATGCCGAGGGTGTGTACATTGCTCCCTCATGGAGAAGCGCACGCGTAGCCGGGACGAGGATGTGCCGATCATCGGCGACTACTCCGAGGCGCAGGATGCTCGGCTGAGCGCCGAGACGCGCGACGCCCGCGCGCACACACCGCCACACGACACCGCACCCCCCGACTCGCACGCGACGGAGCCGGCAGCCGCCCCTCCGGCGTTCGGCCGCCCAGCGCAGTCCGGAGGCACCGGCACGTGGCGGCTCGATCCGGGCGACGTCGCGCGGCATGCAAAGCTGCGGCGACAGAGGGAGCAGCGCGGGCCCTTCGGCAAAGCCGCGCGCTATTGCGCGGTCGTGCTCGTGCTGGCCGGCGCGTTCGCGGTGTACTGGAACTTCGACACGCTGCGGCAACTCTCCATCGAAGCGCCGGCTTTGTCCGCGCTCCTGAAGAGCCTGTCGTCCGACGACACCCGCGTTCCGACCCGAAGCGCGCCGGATACCGCGCAGGTCGAGTCGACCGCCGTGGCCGGAACGGCCGCACCGACGAGCGTCGGCGCCGCGCGCGACCGCGCGCCACTGCTCGACGTCGCGAAGGCCGAGTCACTTTCACCGGACACCGCTCCGGCAGCACCGCCCGCATCCGCCGCGGACAGCGTTACCGCCGCGCCCGTGATCGTCGAGCAGCCCGCCGTGCCGCCGACGCCGGAGACGATTGCATTCGCGCTGCCCAAGGTCACCGTCTCGGAGCGCGACGCGTCCGCCGCCGTTTTGGTCGTGCGCAGTGGCGGCAACCGCGGCGCGTCGTCATTCACGTGGTGGACGAGCGATGGGACGGCCAAGGCGGGCAGCGACTACGTCGACCTCGGCAAGGTCGTCGTGAAGTTCGCCGCGGGCGAAGTGAACCACGCGATCCACATTCCTATCGTCGGCGACGCCGTCGCGGAAGGTCTCGAATCCTTCTACGTCAACCTCGCACCCGGAGACGACGCTTCGGCCGAGGCGCAAGACCGCGTCGAGGTCGTCATCGAGGACGACGACTAGCGTCAGTGCCGCAGCCCGAACACGAACAGCCCGTTGCCGCTCGATACCGCGACGTACTGCGCGCCGCCGACGGAGTACGTGATCGGACCGTTCGCGCCCGCGCCGCCGAGCGTGGTGCGCCACAGCTGCTTGCCGTCGCGCGCGTCGAGCACGTAGAAGTAGCCGTCGCGGCTCGCAGTGAACAGGACGTCGCCATCGGTCGTGAGGATCCCGCCGGTCGAAACATCGGCGAGCGGCACGCGCCAGCGCCGCGCGCCCGTGCGCGGGTCGATCGCGATCACGGCGCCGTTGCCGAGTGCCTCCGTCCAGTTGTTGATCGGCCCGCGGATCCGCGGGAGATTCGTCGCGCCCGCGAGCGGGCTGCCGGGCAAGCCGCCGACGAACTGCAGCCCCGGCGCATACGCGACCTGCTGCGGCCGGAACACGGAGCCGTAGTTTTCCCACGCGGAGATGTAGAAGAGTCCCGTGCTCGGGCTGTACGACGGCGAGTACCAGTTCGTGCCGCCCTGCACGCCCGGGAACGTCGACGGCGCCCTCGGCCTGCGGGCGTCTCGATCGGCCGGCCGCGCTCGTCGAGGCCGCTCGCCCAGTTCACCTTGACGAACGGCTTGCCGCGCAGGAACTCGCCGGTCGTGCGGTCGAGCACGTAGAAGAAGCCGTTGCGATTCGCCCAGAGCATCAGCTTGCGCGGCTGCCCGTTGCCAGTCGGCATGTCGACGAGCACCGGAACCTGCACCGAGTCGTAGTCGTAGTCGTCGTGCGGCGTGAACTGGAAATGCCACTTCAGCTTGCCGGTGTCGGCGTCGAGCGCGACGACGCGAGTCGGAGTAGAGGTTGTCGCCGGGCCGCTGCGCCGGATTCCAATCCGGCCCGGGATTGCCGATGCCCCAGTACGTGAGATTGAGCTCGGGATCGTAGGAGCCGGTGACCCAGACCGACGCGCCGCCGTGCTTCCACGAGTCGCCGCTCCGTCCAGGTCTCGTGGCCCGGCTCGCCCGGCGCCGGGATCGTGTAGAACCGCCAGCCTCCTTGCCGGTCTTCGCGTCGAACGCCGCGATGAAGCCGCGGATCCCGTACTCGCCGCCCGCGACGCCGACGATCACTTTGTCCTTCACGACGAGCGGCGCGAGCGTCATCGCGTAGCCCGCCGCGGGATCGGCGATCGACTTCTGTTCCAGACCGGCTGGCCCGTCTTCGCGTCGAGCGCGATCAGTTGCGCGTCGATCGTCGCCATGAACAGCGTGTCGCCGAGGATCGCGAGGCCGCGGTTCACGCGGCCGCAGCACGGCCGCGCGCTCGCGGCGCGGCTTGTGCTGATAGCGCCAGAAGATCCGGCCCGTCGCGGCGATCGAGCGCGACGACGTCGTTGGGCGCCTCGGTGAGGTACATCACGCCGTCGACGACGAGCGGCGTCGCCTCGAAGCTCTCGAGCGATTGCGCCTGGAACACCCACTTCAGCTCGAGATTCTTCGCGTTGCTCGGCGTGATCTGCGCGCAGCGCGCTGTAGCGCTGGCTCGCGTAGCTGCCGGAGTACGTGAGCCAGTTCTGCGGCTCGCTCGCCGCGCGCAGCAGCCGCTCGTAACTCACGTCGGCGCGCGCCGCGAGCGGTGCGAGAACGGCGAGCGCGGCGAGCGGTGCGAGGACGCGAGTCATCGTGCGCATGGGCTGCCCTCAGTTCGTCCCTTTGAGCGATAGCAGGTACGCGACGACATCGGCGCGCTCGTCCTCGTCGAACACGTTCGCGAACGACGGCATCGTCGCGGCGGTGCCGATCGAATACTCGCGCAGCTGCGACTTGTCGAGCGACACGAGCCGCTCGTGCGAATCGACGAGCTGCACGGTATGCGTGTCCTCGTTCACGCGCCGGCCCGTGATCACGGTGCCGTCGCGCTTGACGACGCGCACGGGACGGTTGATCGGCAGCATCGCGTCGGTCGGATCGAGCAAGTAGCGCTGCAACGTGCCGGCCGTGCGGATCGCGCCGACGTTGCTCAAGTCGGGCGCCGCGCGCGGCCCGACGCCGTTCACGCGGTGACAGCTGCCGCAGTCACCCTTGCCCTGAAACAGCTGCCGCCCGCGCTCCGCGTCGCCGAGCTTGCCGCTGCGTCCGGGGTCGTAGCTGCCGAAGTTGCGAAGATAAGCGACGAGTGCCGTGAGCTCGGAGTCGCTGTACGCGTTCGGCGCCATCGCGGTGCCCGCGACACCGTCGCGGACGACGTTGCCGAGCTCGCGGTCGGTCGACGCGTTCTTGAAGCGGCCGCTGCGTAGGTTCACGCCCGGCATCCCGTCGCCGCGCTCGCCGTGACAGATGATGCAGCGGCCCGCGTAGAGCCGCGCGCCGTACTCGATGTCGGCTTGCTCGTATTGGCCCGCGTGCTGCGGCTGCGCGCGCGCCGCGCCCGCCGCAGCAAGCGACGCGCCGAGCCAAACGGCGAAATGCGACGCCCTCCCGATGCTCACGTACTTCCCCCGGTTTCCGCTCGCTCGCAGCAGCGGATGTTATCACCGGCCAATGCCAGCGGCCGCGCTCGGCTATTTCTTGTCGAACACGAGCGTGTTCAACGCGTCGCCTCGGTCACGGACTTGTACTTGCCGCCGCCGGCATCGCTCACGGTGAGCGTCACTCCGATCGGCGGTGCGCCCTGCGGCAGCGACGACTTGGCGGCGTTCAACGTCCAGGTGCCGAGGAACGCATCGGCGTCGCCGGCAAGCGCTGCACGGCATAGACCGGTTGCGAGAGCGAAAGCTAGGAACGATGCGGCGAATCGTGAGGCGAGCTTCATGACGTCCCCTTATCCATGTTCAATGCCAAGCGCGCCGGCTGGGCCGAGATACTAGCCGCGGTTACGTCGCCGCGCGAGACCGCTCGCGCAGCTTGCTGTGCCGGTAGCCGTAGCCCGCGTAGATCGAGAACCCCGCCGCGCTCCAAATCAGGAGGCGCCACCAGGTATCGGTCGGCAGCGCTAACGTCATCGCGAGGCAAACGAGCGCGCCGACCACACAGGTGACCGGCGCCCACGGCACGCGGAACGGCCGGTGAACGTCGGGCCGCGTGCGCCGCAGCATGAGCACGCCGATGCAGACGACGGCGAATGCGAGCAGGATGCCGATCGAGATCAGCTCGCCGAGCACGTCGAGCGGGAACAGGCCCGCGAACGCGGCGGCGAACGCACCGGTAACGACCGTCGCGACGTGCGGCGTGCGGTGGCGGATGTGACAACGCCCGAGCGCGCCGGGCAGGAGACCGTCTTCGGCCATCGCGAGCAGGATCCGCGGCTGGCCGAGCAGCGACATCAACACGACGGACGTCATGCCCGCGATCACGCCGACCTTCACGAGCGTACCGATCCAGCCGAGCTCGGGATGCATGTCGATCGCGACCGCGACCGGCTGGTCCACGTCGAGCTTCGCGTACGGCACCATGCCGGTCATCACCGCGGCCATCGCGACATAGAGCACGCCGGACAGGACCAGCGCACCGAGGATGCCGATCGGCACGTCGCGCTGCGGTCGACGCGACTCGAGCGCGGTGGTCGATGCGGTGTCGAAGCCGATGTACGAGAAGAAGATGATCGCGGCTCCACGCATCACTCCGCTCCAGCCGAAGTGCCCGAACTCCCCCGTGTTCGGCGGTATGTACGGATGCCAGTGCACGGTGTCGATGAACCGCAAGCCGGCGATCACGAACACGACGATGATCGCAACCTTGAGGTACACCATCACGCTGTTCGCGTGTGCGGACGCCCTCACGCCGTAGTAGCAGACCGCGCTCAGCGCCGCGATCACGAGCACGGCCGGCACGTTCACGATCGCGCCGGTCGCGACGAGGCCGCCGTGCGGCCCCTTACCGATCGGCGCGCCGGCGAGGACGGCGGGAAGGTGAACGCCCGCGTCGGCGAGCAAGTTCGTCACATAACCCGACCAGCTCACCGCGACCGCGGACGCCGACAAGCCGTACTCGAGGATCAGGTTCCAGCCGATGAACCACGCGATGCCTTCGCCGAGCGTCGCGTACGCATAGCTGTACGCGCTGCCCGAGACCGGCAGGAACGACGCGAACTCGCAATAGCAGAGCGCCGCGAGGCCGCAGCCGACGCCGGCGATCAGGAGCGCCAGCGTGAGCGCCGGGCCCGTATTCGTCGCTGCCACGGTGCCCGTGAGAGCGAAGATGCCGCTGCCGATCGTGGCGCCGATGCCGACTGCGATCAGCGCGACGGGACCGAGCACGCGCTGCAGCTGGCCGCGGCCGTGCACGGCGGCGTGATCGGCCGAACGCACGGCGAAGAACTGACGCAGGATCGCGTTCATCGCAGCCACGATCCTTCGTGTGTCAGAGTGGTCACCGTGGTGAGCCGGCTTCGGGCCGGCGGGCCGTATCCTACGTGCGGCCCGGCTTCGTCGCCAGAATTCGGCGCGCGGCTTGTCGCTCGCGCAATACCTGACATCTTCTGTCGCAACTGCGGCGGGCGGGCGAAAATCCTTCTTTGCGCCGATGTTTGCGCCCGCCGTATAGTCCCTTGCACTCGGCGGGCGCGGCACCATTTGAGTCTGTCCGCCTCGACCAAGACCTGTCGATAGCGGCACCCAGAAGGCCATGTCCACCCACAAGATCCAAATCCGCGGCGCACGCACGCACAACCTGAAGGGCATCGACCTCGACCTGCCGCGCGACAAGCTCGTGGTGCTCACGGGCCTCTCGGGCTCGGGCAAGTCGTCGCTCGCGTTCGACACGCTGTACGCCGAGGGCCAGCGCCGCTACGTCGAGTCGCTGTCGGCGTACGCGCGCCAGTTCCTGTCGATGATGGAGAAGCCCGACGTCGACCACATCGAGGGTCTCTCGCCCGCGATCTCGATCGAGCAGAAGTCCACGTCGCACAACCCGCGCTCGACGGTCGGCACGGTCACCGAGATCTACGACTACCTGCGCCTGCTCTACGCGCGCGCCGGCATTCCGCGCTGCCCGGATCACGGCACCCAGCTCGAGGCGCAGAACGTCTCGCAGATGGTCGACGGCGTGCTCGAGCTCCCAGCCGGCACGAAGATCATGCTGCTCGCGCCGGTCGTGAAGGGCCGCAAGGGCGAGTACGTCGCGAAGCTCGACGAGCTGAAGTCGCAAGGCTTCCTGCGCGCGCGCATCGACGGCGAGGTCGTCGAGCTCGACGACCCGCCGAAGCTCGACGCGCGCAAGAAGCACGACATCGACGTCGTCGTCGACCGCCTCGCCGTGAAGCCCGACATACAGCTGCGGCTCGCCGAGAGCTTCGAGACCGCGCTCAAGCTCGCGGACGGCGTCGCGCTCGTCGCGTTCATGGACCAACCGAAAAAGGCGCCGCTCGCGTTCTCGAACAAGTTCGCGTGCCCGATCTGCGGCTACAGCATCAGCGAGCTCGAGCCGCGGCTGTTCTCTTTCAATAATCCGTCGGGCGCGTGCCCCGACTGCGACGGGCTCGGTGTGCGGATGTTCTTCGACGCCGCTCGCGTCGTGACGAATGCGGCCGCCTCGCTCGCGGACGGGGCGATCCGCGGCTGGGACCACCACAACGCGTTCTACTTCACGATGATCCAGGGGCTCGCGAAGCACTACAAATTCGACCTGCAGAAGCCCTGGAACGCGCTGCCGGAGAAGATCCGCAAGATCGTCCTCTACGGCAACGAAGGCGAGAAGATCCAGTTCAAGTACGAGAACAAGAAGAAAGGCAACAAGTGGGCGTGGCAGCACTCGTTCGAGGGCATCATCCCGAACATGCAGCGCCGTTACTCGGAGTCCGGCTCCGCGATGGTGCGCGAGGAGCTCGGCAAGTATCAGAGCACGCAGCCCTGCGCGACGTGTAACGGCGCGCGGTTGAACGCCGCGGCGCGCAACGTGTTCGTGCAGGACCGCGCGCTGCCCGAGATTGCGTCTCTGAGCGTCGTCGCAGCGCTCGAGTTCTTCGGCGGGCTGAGCTTGAAGGGCTGGCGCGGCGAGATCGCCGAGAAGATCGTCACCGAGATCCGCAATCGCCTGAAGTTCCTCGCCGACGTGGGCTTGGGCTACCTGTCGCTCGACCGCAGCGCCGACACGCTCTCAGGCGGCGAGGCGCAGCGGATCCGGCTCGCGAGCCAGATCGGCTCGGGGCTCGTCGGCGTGATGTACATCTTGGACGAGCCGTCGATCGGGCTGCACCAGCGCGACAACCAACGTCTGCTCGACACGCTGCTGAATTTGCGCGACCTCGGCAACACGGTGCTCGTCGTCGAGCACGACCGCGAGGCGATCCTCGCGGCGGATCACGTCGTCGACTTAGGCCCCGGCGCCGGCGTGCACGGCGGCCAGGTGGTCGCGAGCGGCACGCCCGCCGAGATCATGGCGAACGCCGCGTCGCTCACGGGCCAATATCTCTCGGGCCGGCGCGAGATCCCGCTGCCCTCCTCGCGCCGCGAATTCGATCCGCAGCTCGTGCTCGAGATCCAAGGCGCGCGCGGCAACAACTTGAAGAACGTGACCGTGCAGTTTCCGGTCGGGCTCATGACCTGCGTGACCGGCGTGTCGGGATCGGGCAAGAGCACGCTCGTGAACGACACGCTCTATCGGCTCACGGCGCAATACATCAACAAGAGCGGCGAGGAGCTCCGCATCGTTCGCCCGCGTGAAGGGCCTCCAGCACTTCGACTACGTGATCGACATCTCGCAAGACCCGATCGGCCGCACTCCGCGCAGCAATCCCGCGACCTACAGCGGCGTGCTGACGCCGATCCGCGAGCTGTTCGCCGCGACGCAGGAGGCGCGCTCGCGCGGCTACGAGCCCGGGGCGGTTCAGCTTCAACGTGAAGGGCGGCCGCTGCGAGACGTGTCAGGGCGACGGCGTGATCAAAGTGGAGATGCACTTTCTGCCCGACGTCTACGTGCCGTGCGACACCTGCGGCGGCAAGCGCTTCAACCGCGAGACGCTCGGCGTCAAGTACAAGGGCAAGAACATCTCCGAAGTCTTGAAGCTCACGGTCGAGGACGCGCTCGCGTTGTTCCGCAACGTGCCGATGGTCGCACACAAGCTCGAGACGCTGATGGCCGTGGGCTTGGGCTACATCGAGCTCGGCCAGAACGCGACCACGCTGTCGGGCGGCGAGGCGCAGCGCGTGAAGCTCGCGAAGGAGCTCTCGAAGCGCTCGACCGGCTCGACGCTCTACGTGCTCGACGAGCCGACCACGGGCCTGCACTTCCACGACATCGCGCAGCTGCTCGAGGTGCTCTACAAGCTGCGCGACCAGGGCAACACGATCGTCGTGATCGAGCACAATCTCGACGTGATCAAGACCGCGGACTGGATCATCGACCTGGGACCGGAGGGCGGCGCGGGCGGCGGCGAGATCATCGCGGCCGGCACGCCGGAAGCCATAGCGGCCGAGCCGCGGTCGTACACCGGCCAGGCTCTGCGCGCGGTGCTGCCGAACGCGGCTGCGAAGCGGCCGGCGCGAGCTCGGTGAGCGGCGCGCAGCGTCAGCCGGAGCGCGCGAAGCGTGCGCGCGAGGACCGTAGCCGACGAGGACGCACGACGTGCGGTCATGTGACGGCCGCGCGCGCGGCCGCCGAAGCGTTACCACCGTTACCACCTTTCACGACCGCTGCCAACCACGCCTCCGCGGAGGGGTGCTCGTCCCCACACACGGCGGCGACGTCAACGTCATCGTCGAGCACGTCGTCCAACCGATAGCCGCAACGCGGGATCGCGCGGCCGTCGGGCCGCTGGAAATAGCGGCCGCCATCGGCGCCGGTCACGATGCGATACCCGCCCTCATGCAATAGCCGATGGTGATACGAGCAAAGCAGCGTGAGGTTGTCGGCGTTCGTCTCGCCGCCGTCGGCCCAGTGTCGAACGTGATGCGCATCGACGTAGCGCTTGTTGCCGCAACCGGGGAACGTGCAGCCTCGGTCGCGTGACCATAGCGCGCGTTTGAGCGCCGTCGAGACGGTTCGCTTCTTGCGGCCGACGTCGAGCGGGGTCCCGTCCGCGTCCTCAACGATCGTCAACAAGCTGCCGTCGCACGTGAGCCGCTTGATCGTGTCGAGCGGGAGATCCGAGCGGCCGGCCCCTCCGCGGAGGGATCTGTCGTCGACGTGCAGGACGACTTGACAGTGATCCGCCGTCGACGAGGACTCGGAAGCGCCGCCACGGAGATAGTCCTTCGCAACCGCGACCAACGCATCGGCCTGCTGCGCGTACCAGCTCTGCTCGCCGAGCTCGGGTCCCGTTGCGACGTCGCCCGTCTCGACCGCCCGCTCGATCGCCCGAGCGACGATCTCGCCCTCCTCGACCGGCAGCTCGACGGTAATCCGCAACGTACCGTTCGCCGCGTTGCGCCAAATCGACAACGAGCGGCGCTTCCACGCGCGCTGCGCGTCGTCCGCCGACTCGGGCGCGACGTTGCGAATCTGCCGGCAGCGTTCCTCCACTTGCGCGGCGGTCGCCTGGAGCGCGTAGGCGAGCAGCAGATCCTCGTCGTGCAAGCACGCCGCGCGCGTGAGCGCGCGCACCTTCGAATACGACAGCTTGCCGTCTGCAAACGCCGCCGAGATCGACGGCAGTCCGCGCAGGGCGTGCGCCGTGCGCACGTGCTCGCGCGCGGCGGACACGGAGAGGCCGCAGCGCCATGCAAGCCACTCGGCACAGCTTCGGCAGCTCCATTTAACCCAGCCGAAGCGATCGTCGAACTCGCGCACGAGCACGAGGAACCGATAGCTCTGCGCATTGATGCCGCTCGCGAGGCGGCAGATCGCGGCGTCGAGATCGTCGACCGTTTGAACTGGCCGCGTTGCGGCAGGGCGACTGGGAAGAGGCTCCGGCGTGCTCATGATTTACCTCCGCGTCTTCGAATTGTATTACTGTTATTGTATCCAGCTAATGGATATTTCATCCAATAATTTCAGGCTATTAGAAACGGATTCATCGTTGATTGATGGGGGATGGATACTTCCGGCGGAAATACTCCGATCGCGCCTCCCACCGAATAGCTACGCGCGTTGACAAAGCATGCCGAGTCTCCCCGAGGTAGTTGGTGAATGCCATTCGACCCACCGCGGCGAATGGAGCAGGCATTCCGCGTGTTCCCTCGATCTGGGCGATCCGACGACCAGTGACCCATAGCCGATGGCGAGTACCACGGGCGCGAGACTATGGAGAAACGGATCGCCCTCTCAACGAACCCACGTTTGCGGCAAGCACTCCGAACAGCGCGACTCCAGGTTCCAATCAGGAGCGCACTAATTCGTTGTTCTCCGGAGCAAGCCCGCGACAAGCCGCGCAGGGTGCACGCCCGCCGGGTACTCGCGCCACCCCGTCACCCCCATAATTCTCAAGCACTTGCGACGCGTGCGGCGTTGACCCGGCCGCGCGCCGACTCATAGTATTCTGCGATCGAAACGCGTCGAACGCGTTCTGTAAAGCGCTCGGGGGAGCCATGAAATCAAACACTCTTTTTTGGCGATTCGTCGCGGCCGCGCTCGTGCTCGCGGCACCGTCACTGTCGTTCGCGCAGAACGGCGGGTTCGGCGCCGGCTACGGCCCGCCGCTCAAGGTCGTGCCGCCGCCGAAACAATTCGCCTCGTCCGAGGAGCACTACAAGTATCTGCTCGAGCAAGCGAAGGGCGGCACGAAGCAGACGCTCGACGACCGTGCCGCGCTGGGACGGGCTCTGGGTCACGGCCGGCAACACGCACATGGACGCGTTCATCGACCGACCGGGCGACTTCAAGCGGCAAGGTCCGCGAGGGCGTGCTGACGCCGGAGTACGAGAAGGCCTACAAGGAGCGTTGGCGCCAGCAGACAGGAGGACGGCGAGGTGCAATACGACCGGCTCGGCGCACTGCGAGCCGCCCGGCATGCCGCGCTTCCTGCTCGAGCCGTACACGCACGAGTTCATCAACCTGCCGAACGAGTCGTACCTGATCAACGACTTCGGGCCGTCGATCCGCCGCGTGCTGATCGGCAAGGAGCACAGCAACGTCTACGGCACGCACTCCTGGTACGGCGACACGATCGGCTTCTGGGACGGCGACAAGCTCGTGCTCAACACGAAGTATCTCTACCCGGCCGACTTCACGCGCTGGTCGCCGATGACGAGCAACCAGTTCGAGACGGTCGAGATCTGGCAGCTCAAGAAGTACGACGGCGGCGTCGAGCGGCTCGAGGTGCAGGCCACGTTCTACGACAAGTACGCGTTCCTGAATCCCGTGAGCGCCGTCTACGCGTTCCGTCACGCGAAGGAGCTCGAGCAAGGCCGACTATCGCGTCAACCACTGGGAGTGCGAGCAGACGAGCGAAACGCTATCTCGACGACAAGGGCGTGACGAACTTCCACCTGCCCGGCGAGGAAGGCTTCAAGGACGGCCGCGGCAGCACGATGTTCCCGGAGCTGCCGGGCCAGTCGCGCGATCCGATCTACAACACCACGCTGCCGACGGCGAGCCGCGACGAGCGGCAGCCGACGACTACGACTAAAGGAGCGGAGAAATGAAGAGGCTGTTCGAAACTGCTGGCCGCGGCCGCTGGTCGCGCTGCTCACGGCGACGGCCGTGCAAGGCGCACCACTCGTTCGCGATGTTCGACGAGAGACGCAGATGGTCGAAACCGGCACCGTCGTGCGCTGGGCGTTCAACAACCCGCACTCGTGGCTGTACCTGAACGTCAAGAACCCGGACGGCACGCGAGACACTCTGGAGCTTCGAGGGCTCGGCGCCGACAGGGCTGATCCAGCGCGGCATCACGGGCGACACATTCAAGCCCGGCGCCACCGTCACGTTCATGTATCTGCCCGCTGAAGGACGGCCGCCCGGGCGGCGCGATCGGCTGGGCGAAGCTCGACAACGGCAAGTACATGAACCCCGCCGACGGCGGCTGCAACGGCGGCGAGGCGAATCAGAAGAAGTGGAAGGAGTGGCTCGCGAAGGGCTACACGTCGAACAAGGACGCCGAGGCCGCGCGAAGCGCAGACGCAGTGATCCGGCGTGCCGCGCCGGCTGTTCAGTGCCGGCGCGCGAGCGCGTGCTTCGCGAAGACGCCCGTGACGAGCAACCGGTGCGCCGACGTCGTCGAGCAGCTCGACGCGGTTGCGGCCGCGCACCTTCGCCTCGTAGAGCGCCTGATCGGCGAGCTGCAGCGCGCCGCGCGAGCGGCGCTCCGGGCTCGGCTGGACCACGGCGACGCCGATGCTGATCGTGACCGATCCGCCCGACTGCGGGCCGCCGTGGCTCGATCGCGAGCGTCGCCCACCGCGCGCCGCATCCGCTCGGCAAGACTCTCGGCGTCGCGCCGAATCGACGTCGTACGAGATCACCGCGAACTCCTCGCCGCCGTAGCGCGCGAGCACGTCGAGCGGCCGCGAGACGAAGCCCTGGAGCGTCTGCGCGACCCGGCGCAGCGTTTGGTCGCCGGCCTGGTGCCCGTAGCGAGTCGTTGTAGGCTTTGAAGTGATCGATGTCGACCATGAGGATCGCGAGCGGGCGATGCGCTCGTCGACGCCGCGCTCCCACAGGCCGTCGAGCTGCTCGTCGAACACGCGCCGGTTCTTGAGACCGGTCAGCGTGTCGTGATGCGCGAGCTCCTCGATCAGGTGACTCTCGAGGAAGCTCGTGCGCGACCACTTCTCGAGGTGCCGCGCGGCGATCGCGCACGCGGCCGCGATCATCGAGCAGGAACGACCGAGCGACGCGAGCGCGATCGGCGTCGGGCAAGCCGAAGATCGCCGCGGCCGCCACGAACGCGACGACCGGAACACCACCGCGAGCAGCGCCGCGCGAAACCGCAAGCCCGAGTGAAATAGAACGGCCCGAGCACCAGAGCGGCATGATCATCAACGACCTCGAGCTGCCCGAGCGCCGCGGTCTGCACAATGCCGACCGCCGCGAAGACGTTGCGGATCGGCACCACGACGTGCGCCACGCGCAGATAGAGGCCGCTCGAAGCGCGGCCGAACGCGAGCGCCGCGAGCACGAGCGAATCGCGAGCACGACGCCCATGAGAGCAGCGAGCGGCGGGAGACCGCCGACCAGCTCGCGATCGCACGACGCGCGATGCCGTCATGAGCGCGCCGAGCGCACGCAGCGGCGCGAATCAGCGTGCGATTGTCGCGCAGGTGAGCGCGGACGTATTCGGCCTCGATCTCGGCGCTGAACGCGCGGCTCGCAGCGCCGCGCTGCAGCTCTGCCGCGTAAGGCGAGTTCGGGAAGGCGGCCGAGATCGGCTTGCGGCATCGAGGCCATGCGCCGAACGATACTGATTATTCTCGCGCGCCGATGTGACCTAATTTCCGGTTCGGCGGCGTCGCGGCCGGGCACGACACGCTCAATCGGACGTGGCGCCGCGAAATTCCCCGCAAGGTGACGCAGTTCCTCAGCGTTGCGCGCCTGATCGAGTCTCCGCGCGCCGCCGTTCGCTGCTTTTCGCGCGCCGGGACGCCGCCGTCACCCCGGGGACCCGCGCTCGTCCGAACGCTGAGCACGCGGCTCGACCTTCACCACGATCGCGAGCACGAACCACGCGAACACGACGGCGATCGCCGCGGTGACGAGATGGCCGAGCCCGATCGCGACGCCGATCGCCGAAGTCATCCAGACGCCGGCCGCGGTCGTGAGGCCGTGGATCTCGAGCGAGTCCTTCATCTTGATGATGGCGCCCGCGCCGAGAAAGCCGATGCCGGTCGCGACACCCTGAATTACACGCGACAACGCGTCGGCACCCATGCCGATCTCGGCAAGCACGAACAGCGTGACACCCATGCAGACGAGCATGTGCGTGCGCAAGCCCGCGGGCGCGTGCGAGTGCTCGCGCTGCCACCCGACGACCGCGCCCGCGATCAACGCGGCCAGTAGACGGATCGTGACGGTCACGGCCTCGTGCGCGTCGGGCAACGACTTCGAGAGCTCTTCGAGGATTGCGTTCATCTGTGGCTCTCTCCGAATGAGGCGCGAATCCGGCCGAGACTAGCAGAACGCGGCGCCGCGCCGTAGACGGAGCGTTTCGTTGACCTCGACTCAACCACTGCGCAAACTCGGACGCGAGCGAGGAGGAGCAGTGACGAAGATCGTCAACGTCGCCGAGGTGATCGACACGGGCAGAGTCGGCGCGCTCCAGATCCGCGCTTTTGCTGCTCTGCGCCGCCGTGCTGTTCGTCGACGGCTTCGACGTGCAAGGCATCACCTACGTCGCGCCCGCGATCAGCCAGGCATGGCGCCTGCCGCGCGGCGCGCTCGGCCCGACGTTCAGCGCCGGGCTATTCGGCGTGATGCTCGGCGCGCTCGCTGCTCGCGCCGCTCGCGGACCGCATCGGCCGGCGCCGCGTGCTCGTCTGGTCGTGCGTCGGCGTTCGGCGTGCTCACGCTCTCGACCGTGCTCGCGGGCTCGCTCGACGCCGCTGCCATCCTGCGCTTCTTCACGGGGCTCGGGCTCGGCGCCGCGATACCGAACGCGATCGGGCTCGCGTCGGAGTACGCGCCGAAGAAGCGCCGCGCGTCGCTCGTGATGTTCGTCTCGAGCGGCATCTCGCTCGGCGCGATCGTGGCCGGCATGGTCGCGGCGCGCGCGGTCGCAACCGGTGCGGGCCCGACGCCGGCGCTCACGTGGCAGATCATGTTCGTCGTCGGCGGCGCGCTGCCGCTGCTGCTCGCGGCCGCGCTCTACCTCTGGCTGCCCGAGTCGATCCGCTTCCTCGCGCTGCTGCCAAGCGAGCGCGGCAAGCCGAGGCGAAGCGATTGCTGCGCGAGATCGAGCCGGATCTCGCTCGGGACGGCACCGACGTCCGGATCCAGTCGAGCGACCGCGAAGGCGGCCACGCGACCGTCGCCGATCTCTTCAAGGAGCAGCGCAGCACGCGCGACCGTGCTGATCTGGATCGCGTTCTTCATGAGCCTGCTTCAACGTCTATCTCGCGATCAACTGGCTGCCGACGTCGCTCAACGCGTCGGGCTTCACGCAATCGCAAGCGGCCGTGATCACGTCGATGTATCACGTCGGCGGCGTGCTCGGCACGTACGCGTGCGGGCTACTGATGGATCGGCTCGGCGTGCGCGCGATCCTGATCTTCGCGTTCCTGCTCGCGGTCGTGGGCTTCTACACGTTCGCGACCGCGCCCGCGATGCCGCAGTGGAGCACGACGCTGCTGCTGATGGCGACCGGCTGCGGCGTGATCGGCGGGCAAGTCGGCATCACGACGCTCGCGTCGATGATCTATCCCGTCGCGATGCGCTCGACCGGGCTTGGGCTGGGCGCTCGGCGTCGGCCGCGTCGGCTCGATCGTCGGCCCGACGGTCGGCGGCTACATGCTCGCGACCGGCCTCGACGCGAAGCACGTGTATCTCGTCTGCGTCGTGCCCGGCGCTGATCGGCGCGGCGTGCATCGCGCTGCTACGCTGGCGGCCGAGCGCGCAAACCGAGCCCGCGCGCGCGGCCTAAGGCCGGCGCGCGCCGCGCGTCGAAGCGCGCACTCGGCAGATCGACAACGGAGCATGTCTTTGAGAACCGACCTCGGCTTCAAGCGCATCGCGACCGAAGAGGCGTTCGCTGACGAAGATCGATCGGCAAGGCGTACCGCGATCTGCTCGCGCGCAGGGAGCTCGGACGACATCGGCTTCAACAGCCTCGTGGGCTACTACCTGAGCAACCCGAGCGAGCGCACGCGCGCGGTCGCCGAGCGGCTCGAGGATCTCGGCGCGCGGCGCATCGCCGACATGGACGCGACCGGCATCGCGATGCAGATCTTGTCGCTCACCTCGCCCGGCGTGCAGATCTTCGACGCCGACGCGGCCGTCGGGCTCGCGCGCGACGCAAACGACGAGCTCGCGGCCGCGATCGCGAGACATCCGACGCGCTTCGCGGGCCTGGCCGCGATCGCGCCGCAGAATCCCGCAGGCCGCGGCGAAGGAGCTCGAGCGCGCGCGTCACGAAGCTCGGGCTCAAAGGCGCGATCGTGAACTCGCACACGCACGGCGAGTATCTCGACGACGCGAAGTTCTGGGACATCTTCGCGGCGGCCGAGGCGCTCGACGTGCCGATCTACATCCACCCGAACACGCCGCCGAACGCGATGATCAAGCCGTTCCTCGACCGCGGGCTCGACGGCGCCGTGTTCGGCTTCGCGGTCGAGACCGGCCTGCACGCGCTGCGGCTCGTCGTGAGCGGCGCGTTCGACCGCTTCCCGCGGCTGCGCGTCGTGCTCGGCCACCTCGGCGAGGGCCTGCCCTACTGGCTGTTCCGCATCGACTTCATGCACGGCGGCAGCGTGCGCTCGCAACCGCTACGGCGCAGCGCAGCCGAAGCTCGAGCGCAAGGCGAGCGAGTATTTGAAGCGAGAGCTTCTGGTACACGACGAGCGGCATGGCTTGGACGCCGCCGATCCGCTACGTGCAAGACGTGATGGGCATGGACCGCGTGCTGTACGCGCAGGACTATCCGTATCAGTTCGTGCCCGAAGAAGTGAACGTGACCGACGAGCTCCGGCTCTCGTACGAAGACCACAAGGCGTTCTATCAGACGAACGCGGAGCGCGTGTTCAAGCTTTGAGCGCCGGCTTTACGGTCGCGGAATGGGTCCCGCGGGCTTCGTCGACTTAAACGAGCCGCGGCCCTTTGCGAGCGGCTCGAGCCGCATCGCCTCGCTGTCGACGAAGCGGCTGAGCACGATGTCGACGTAGACCGTCTCGTTCGGCCGAATCCATTTGTCGAACGCCGCCTTGTCGAGATGGAACTCCGCGCGCATGTAGCCCGCGAACTCCGCCGGCTTGCCGTCCGGAGTGCCGTACACGGGGCGCGCATCGACGCGGATGCCGAGATGCGCCGTCGTCGCGAGCACGTCGTAGTCGAGGTAATAGACGAGGGCCTGCGAGCTCGGGTTCTTCTGCCGGTCCACGAAGAAGCCCTTCGGCAGCGCGTCCGGCTCGAAGTCGTCGCCGAGCAAGACGAGATCGTAGTCGCCGATCGTGCGGCCGGCGTCGTCGCTGACCCGGAAGATGAACATCACGAAGCGCCGCACCTTCCCGCCATACTGCTGCGCGTTCGCCTGCTGCGTCGCGGTCGTGAAGCTCGCGAACGACGTGATGCACGCCGCGTAGTCGGCCTGGTCCTCGACCTGGAGGCACTCGACGATCCGCGCGACGACGGGCTTCTGGCTCGCGTTCTGCGGCGTGACGCTCGCCATGATCCCGATGTTGTCGCCCGAGTGGCTCGCACTCGGGATGACGCAGAACGGCGTCGGCGGCGGACGCGCCTTCGTACGCGGCACGACTTTGAGCTGGTAGCCGAAGTCGTCGCTGCCTTCGTATCGCTCCTCGGTCTGCACGAGGCGAAAGAACGTGTAGTTCAAGTTCGCGCCCGCGAGGCGCACGACGCCGTCCGACCCCGGCTCGACGAGATAGCTGTTCACGAAGTCGTAGAGCTTCGTGTCGATCGTCTCGCCGCTCAGCACGAACGGAAAGAGCCGCGACTTCGCGAGCCGGTACCCGGTGTAGTCGTCCTGAAGCTGCCAAGCCTCGGAGCTGCCGAGGCAAAGCCAATCGAGAATGCCTTGGCCCGGCTCGACGCCGCTGAGCCACGCCTGAACCCTCCCGACGCGCTCCTTGCCGAGGATCGCGAGGGCCGAGCCGTGGTTCGCGGGCGCGAGCATGATCAGGTGCCGCAGCGGACAGTCGGCAAGCCCGTCGCCGTAGTGCCTGTCGACCCAGCGCCGCACGAGCGGCCCGCCCGTCGAATGCGTGATGCACGAGAACGTCTCGACGCCCTTCAAATCCGTCTGGACGGCGTGCTCCATCGCATCCGCGAGGTCGTCCATCTGCACTTCGTCGTGAAAGCTGATGTAGCGGCCGAGATAGATGTTCTTGAGCGTGACGGGCACGCCGGCGGCCGTCGCCGCGGCGCTCACGGCTTCCGGCAGCTCGCCATAGGTGTCCTTGCTCGTCACGCTCCAGCCGTGCACGAACGCGAGAACGATCGGGTCTGCCAAAACGGATCTCCTTCAGCCTGCCGGCCTATCGACGGCGCACGCACGCCGCTCCGACGTCGCCACTGGGTCAGCCGAAACGGACGCGGGCGCGTTCGCGCGCCTTCTCCGCCTCGACCTCGCGATTGCGCGGCGCCGCCGTCGTCTCGAGCGAGAGGATCAGCTTGTGCGCGGCCGCGGTCACTTCGACGACGGCACGGTCGAACGCTTGGCGGTTGGCCTGCGACGGAGCGTTGAAGCCGCTGAGCTTACGCACGAATTGGAGCGCGGACGCGCGAATTTCGTCGTCGCTCGCGACGGGGTCGAAGTTGAACAGCGTCTTGATGTTGCGGCACATCGGCTCGCTCCGAAAGCGGAAGTGCGTCGATGCTAATGCGGGCATCGCACAGCGGCAACGGCTAGCGTGGTGTAGGCTGGTGAGACGTCCATGCGTGGCTCATCGCAACCACTCTTCGGCGCTCGCGCTCGGCGCGCGAGGCGCGGGCTCGCCCAGGCCGCGGCCTTCGCGCTCGCCGTCGCGGCGACTCCCGCCGCGCACGCCGATCTCGTCGCGAAGATCAACGGCCTGCGCAAGCACGAGTGCGCGGCGCGGCCCGCCGGCGCGCCGCTGCACGTCGACGATGCGGCGGCCGACGTCGCCCGCGAGCTCGCCCGCGGCCACAAGCTGCCGGATGCGCTCAAGCGCGCGAGCTACCCCGCGTCGACCGCGACGTCCCTGCACGTGAAGGGAGCTCAGGGCGAGGATGGCGTGCGCCGGGAGCTCGCCGCGAGCTATTGCGCGGCGGTCGGCGATGCGCGCTACTCCGAGGTCGGCGTGTTTCGGAAGGGCGACGAGTATTGGATCGTGCTCGCGAGCCGCAAGTTCGTCCCGCCGCCGCTCGATCCGGCGGCCACCGCGGCGCGCGTGCTCGAGCTCGTGAACGCGGCGCGCGCCGTCGCGCGCAACTGCGGCGAGGGACACCACTTCGAAGCCGCGCAGCCTGTCGCCGCTTCGACGACGCTCGCCGAGGTCGCGCTCGAGCACTCGCGCGACATGGCCGAGCACCGCAAGCTCGGCCACCCGGGCTCCGACGGCAGCGCGCCCGCGGACCGTGTCACGCACTCGGGCTATACGTGGCTCGGCACGGGCGAGAACGTCGCATCGGGTCAGCAGACGGCCGATGCGGTCGTGAAGAGCTGGCTCGAGAGCCCGGGCCACTGCGTGAACATCATGGAGCCGCGCTTCACCGAGATGGGCGTTGCGTTCGCGCTCGCGCCGGACCAGAACCCGAACATCTACTGGACGCAGGAGTTCGCGACGCCGCGCTGAGCCCCATCGCTACCGATGGGCGGCCGCGCGGACCCGACGTCGACAGCGCACTGCCGCTGCCGAGCAGCGCCGCGAAGAGGACGATACGGCCTCGGCCGACAAAACGGATTCTGTTCAATCCGGCCGGTTTCGCGAGTTGCGCATCCGGGCGCCTGCTAGCAAAATGCTAGCATGCCGCAGAGCTCAGCTACATTGACCATACGCAACGTGCCGGCGCGTGTCGTGCGCGGCCTCAAGGCACTCGCCAAGCGCCACAACACGTCGATGGAGCAAGAGGTGCGCTCGCTGCTCGAGGAGTACGTCAACGAGCGGTCCTCCGTGCTCCGACAGATCGAGGCGGCGTGGGAACGGCAGGCGCGCCGCCCGAGCAGCGACGAGATCGAGGCCTGGATCTCGGCCGGACGGACGTGAGGGCCGTCGTCGACACGAACGTCGTCGCCTACTACCTGTTGGGAACCGCGGGATTTGCCGACGAAGCTCAGCGGTTTTGGCGGAGTGTCAGCGAGCCGCTCGCGCCCGCGCTCTGGGAAGCGGAGATCGCAAACGTGATCTGGATGTCCGTGCGCGGCGGTGTGCTGCCGGAGGGCGAGGCGCCGGGCAAGCTCATGCTCGCCGCGCGCCTCGGCATCCACTCCGTCCCGACTCGGACCGTCTGGCACGGTGCCCTTCTCCGCTCGGTGCGGACCGGCGTCGCGGTCTACGACACGCTGTTCGTCGAGCTCGCGGAACGCGAGCGGTCGCCGCTCGTCACGTTCGATCAACGGCTATTGGCGGCGTGCCCCGAGATCGCGCTGCGTCCCAACGAGCTCGCGGGCTAGCGATCCCGACCGCGCGCAGCGCGAGTGCGGCCGAACGCGACAACCGATAGACTGCTCAGCCGTCTGCTTCAGCCACACTCCGGGGGGAGCGTATGCCGGTCAAAACAAGAAAACGGGTGTCGATGCGGTTCGCCCTGGTGGCGTTGGGCTCATCTCTCTATGTCGCCGCCGCGCATGCGGATCAGCCGTACACGACGTGGCGCGAATACGGCGGCGGCGCGCACTCGTCGCAGTACTCGGCGCTCGAAGCAGATCGACAAGTCGAACGTCGCGCAGCTCGAGGTCGCGTGGACGTTCCCGAGCGGCGAGAAATCGTTCTCGCTTCAACCCGCTGATCGTCGACCGCACGATGTACGTCGCGGCGCGCGACAACGAGATCGTCGCGCTCGACGCGGAGACGGGCAAAGAGCTCTGGTCGCATCCGAACGAGAGCGCGGTCGGCGCGCGCGGGATGAACTACTGGCAGAGCAAGGACGGCTCGGATCGCCGCCTGCTCTATCAGAGCGGCGGCTTCCTGACCGCGATCGACGCGCGCACGGGCAAGACGATCGAGAACTTCGGCGACAACGGCCGCGTCGACCTGCGCAGCGCGCTCGCGGGCGACGGCTTCGACATCACGAACGTGCGGCCGCTCGTCACGAGCAACCCGGGCCGCGTGTTCGAGAACCTCGTGATCCTGTCGCTGCCGGCGCAAGGCGCGGGCTACACGTCGACGCCCGGCGACGTGCACCGCGTGGGACGTGCGTGACCGGCAAGCTCAAGTGGATCTTCCACAGCATCCCGCATCCGGGCGAGTTCGGCTACGACACGTGGCCGAAGGACGCCTACAAGACCGCGGGCGGCGTGCACAACTGGAGCGAGTTCACGGTCGACGAGGCGAACGGCATCGCGTTCGTGCCGTTCGGCACCGCGCGCTACGACTTCTACGGCGGCAATCGGCCAGGCAACAACCTGTTCGCGAACTCGCTCGTCGCGATCGACGCGCGCACCGGCAAGCGGCTCTGGCACCAGCAGCTCGTGCATCACGACCTCTGGGACTACGACCTGCCGCAGGCGCCGAAGCTGCTGACGATCCACAAGAACGGCCGCGCGATCGACGTCGTCGCGCAGGCGACGAAGCACGGCTTCCTGTTCGTCTTCGATCGGAAGTCGGGCAAGCCGATCTGGCCGATCGAGGAGCGGCCGGTGCCGCAGTCGCGACGTGCCCGGCGAGCAGTCGTCGCCGACGCAGCCGTTCCCGACGAAGCCGCCGCCATTCGCCGTGCAGTCGTTCACCGAGAAGGACATCAACCCGTTCCTGCCGAAGGACGAGCAGGACGACGCTGCGGCAGCGCCTGCGGACGTCGCGCAACGAGGGCTTGTTCACGCCGCCGAGCTTCCAGGGCTCGATCGAGATGCCGGGGCACAACGGCGGCGCGAACTGGGCGCAGCTCCGCCGTCGACCCGATCAACGGCGAGCTCTACGTCGTCTCGAAGAACCTGCCCGTGATGCTGCACGCGCATGGTCAGCAACGAGGAGCCGACGCGCGCGCAGCATCGTCGGCTCGCGTCGTCACGCCCGAGGAGGCGCGCGAAGAAGCTCGCCGACGCAAAAGCCGCGGCCGCGAAGGGGCCGGTGCGCTACGTCGTCGCCGTACGACTTCATGCGCAGCCCGACGAACGGCATGGCCGCGATCGGCCCGCCGTGGTCGCACCTCACCGCGTACGACTTGAACACCGGCGAGATCAAATGGCGCGTGCCCGACGGCGGCGACGCTCGGACCCGGCATGCCGGCGGACTCGGGCGCGCATTTCCCGCGCGGCGCGCCGCTCGTGACGGCCGGCGGCCTCGTGTTCGTCGCGACCGCGCAAGACCGGCGCTTGCGCGCCTACGATCGCGCCAACGGCAAGGTGCTCTGGTCGAAGGAGCTGCCGAGCGGCTCGGAAGGCATCCCTGCGACGTACGAGGTGAACGGCCGGCAGTTCATCGCGCTGCCCGTCGCGGCGGGTGACGGCTTGTTTCGCGCCGACCCCGCCGCCGGGCGCGCCGCCGCAGCAACGCGGCTACGTCGTGTTCGCGCTGCCGAAGAAGTAGTCGCGCGCGGAGGCGCGCAACGTCGGCATCCGCGCCGAAGGTCGAAGAGCGACAGCCCAGAAACGTCGAGGCCGGCGCACCGCGTCAGCGATGCGCCGGCCTTCAGGCGCGACCGCGCCGCCTATCTAAACGACGGCTACTTCGGCGGCGGAGGATTGAGCTCCGCGCCGTCCCAGTGCTCGTCGGCCTTGCCGTCGACGAAGCGCCAGGTGTCGAACCAGGTCGTGTAGTACATCTGGTCGTCGGCGCACTTGGCGCGTTGCGCGGGCGGCTTCTTCATCTCCTGCTCGCACTGCGTGCCGGGCTTCGCCAGGTGACGCGGTGTCATCACGTTCACGTAGTCGCCTTCGGCGATCACCGCGACATACTCGCCCGTGAGCGCCGGGCAGCTATCGGTCCGTTTCGCGTTCATCACCTTCGTGAAGAAGAACACGACGGCATCCCGGCCGGTCTTCGCATTGGGGTTGTGTTGGTGATAAGCCGGCGTGAGCCACTCGGCCGCTTTCTCCCACTGGCCGCATTGAATCAGCTCGCGCTCGATGTGCAGCGCCGCCTGCTTGTTCTTGTTGAGCTTCGCGTCGCTCGACTTGAACAGCGACTCGGGATTCTTGACGCCCATGACCGGCTCCTGCGCGAACAGTGTGAAGCTCGCGAGAGCGGACGCGACGAGTAGCGAGGCGATACGTATTTTCATTGTGGACAATCCCCCAGAGTTGATTCGGAAAAGTCCATGATCCGCGCAAGCTGACTCGCCAGTCAATTAGCGCCGGCGGACGCGACGACGCGCACGGACGAGGGAATGAGGGTGGCTGTGCCACCCGAAACGGCTGACGGCGCCGGCAGGAGCCGGCGTGCCTCCCGCGGCGTCAGGCGAGCGGCGATCAGCGCTTCGACTTGGCCGGCGCGACTCCGAGGGCCGGCGAATCGATCAGCGCCTTCGCGGCGTCATAAATCGACGCGACCTGGTCCTTGGTCTCGCTGCCGATCCGCGCGGACAGCGCGCCGATCAGGATCAGGCTCAGCGAGTCGCCGAGCAGATCGGGCTGCTTCGCGCCGAGGTCGCGGCACAGACCGCGCAAGCGCTTCGTGAGCTCCGCTTTGTGCGCGCGCATGACGGCGCGCGCCGGGTGGTCCTTCTCGACCACCTCGACGGCGGCGTTGCTCAACGGGCAACCGCGCTCCGCACCGTACGCGATGCAGTCGCGGATCTCGGAGAACAGCGCGTCGAGCTGCACACGCGGATTTCCCGGATGTTGCGCGACGATCTCGTCCCACCACTTCCAAAAGCGCTGCGTCTGCTCCTCGAGCACCTTGGCCACGAGGTCGTCCTTCGACTCGAAGACGTCGATACAACGTGACCTTGGTCGTGTCGGCCTCGGCGGCGATCGCATCGACGCTCACGCCGCGAATGCCGAACTTGTAGAAGAGCTTCCGCGCCGCCTCGAAGATCCGGTCGCGCGCGCAGCTCTCCGTGTCGCACTTCGCGTCGTTCGGGAAACGGAGAGGGGTCATGAATTTTCGTCTTCGGTGTTGACATGTAACTAACCGGTAAGTACCCTGCGATGTAACTGAACGGTATAGTAACACGTGAAGCCGCTGTTACCAACAGCGCGCCGAGGCGATAGGGAGGCCCTGGCAAAGCTTCACGAGTCGGACCCCATCCCCTCTGGAAGGTAAATCCTATGAAGACTAGGACACGGACTCTTTTTGCCTCGATTTTGCTGACCGGTGCCGTCGCCATGACGGGCTGCGGGTCCGGCGAGGCCGGCAACGCGCCGGCCGCCCCACCGGCCGCGCAGGTCACGACCGCGGTCGTCGCCACGCGCGAGCTCAACGACTGGGCCGACTTCACGGGCCGCCTCGAGGCCGTCGAGAACGTCGCGGTGCGGCCGCGCGTCGGCGGCTACGTCGAGAGCGTGCAGTTCGCCGAAGGCGCGCGCGTCGCGCAGGGCGACCTGCTTGTTCCAGATCGATCCGCGGCCGTTCAAGGCCGAGGTCGAGCGGCTGTCGGCCGAGCGCGATCGCGCCGCTGCCGAGCTCGACGCTCGCGCGCTCCTATGCGCGACCGCGCCGAGCGCCTGCTCGCGCAGAACGCGACGTCGCGCGAGGAATACGAGCAGCTCGCCGCGAACGCGTCGGTCGCCCAGGCGCAAGCTCGCGGCGGTCAGCGCGCCGCGCTCGAGGCCGCGCAGCTCAACCTGTCGTTCACGCGCGTGACCTCGCCGATCGCGGGCCGCGTCTCGCGCGCCGTCGTGACCGCCGGCAACTTGGTCGACGGCTCGACGCTGCTGACCACCGTCGTGTCGGACTCCCCCGTCTACGCGTACTTCGACGTCGACGAGCAGACGTATCTCGATCACGTGCAGCGGCGACGCGCGCGAGCGACGTCGTGCACGTCGGGCTGATCAACGAGCAGGGCTATCCGCATCGCGCGCGACTCGACTTCGTCGACAACCAGGTCGACCCGACGCACGGCACGATCCGCGCGCGCGCGGTGCTCGACAACGCCGACGGCACGTTCACGCCGGGGCTTGTTCGCACGCATGAAGCTCGTGAGCGCGAAGCGCTTCCGCGCGGCGCTCGTCGACGACCGCGCGATCGGCACCGATCTCGGGCGCAAGTTCGTGTTCGTCGTCGACGCGCAGAACGTCGTGTCGTACCGGCCGGTCGAGACGGGCCGCTCGCTCGAAGGCCTGCGCGTGGTCAAGAGCGGGCTCGACGTCGGGCGACGTCGTGATCGTCAACGGCCTGCAGCGCGTGCGGCCGGGCGTGACGGTGAGCGCGACGCAAGTCGCGATGGACCGCGACGCTCCGGGCGCGCTCGCGCGCCTCGGCGCGACCGACGCAGACGGCGACCGAAACGTTCGCGCACTCGGTGCGCTAGGGAGCGAGCCATGGAATTCTCACAGTTCTTCGTCCGGCGGCCGATCTTCGCCGGCGTGCTGTCGGCGATCATCTTCATCGCCGGCGCGCTGTCGCTGCGGCTGCTGCCGATCAGCGAGTACCCCGAGGTCGTGCCGCCGACCGTCGTCGTGCGCGCGACCTACCCCGGCGCGAACCCGCAGGTGATCGCCGAGACCGTGGCGTCGCCGCTCGAGCAAGCGATCAACGGCGTCGAGGACATGCTCTACATGTCGTCGCAGGCGACGACCGACGGGCTGATGACGCTGACGGTCACGTTCGCGCTCGGCACCGATCTCGACAAGGCGCAGGTGCAGGTGCAGAACCGCGTCGTCGCAGGCGCTGCCGCGGCTGCCCGAGGTCACGCAGCGCCTCGGCGTCGACGACCGAGAAGTCGTCGCCCGACTTCATGATGGTCGTGCACCTCGTCTCGCCCGACAACCGCTACGACATGCTCTACCTCGCAACTACGCGAAGCTGCAGGTGAGGGACGAGCTCGCGCGCATCGCCGGCGTCGGCGACGCGCAGCGTGTTCGGCGCCGGCGAGTACGCGATGCGCGTCTGGCTCGACCCGGACAAGGTCGCCGCGCTGAAGCTGACGGCGAGCGACGTCGTCCGCGCGATCCGCGAGCAGAACGTGCAGGTCGCCGCCGGCCAGCTCGGCGCGCCGCCCGCGCCGAACGGCGCCGACTTCCAGCTGCTCGATCAACACGCAGGGCCGGCTCGTCACCGAGGACGAGTTCGGCAACATCGTCGTCAAGGCCGGCGAGCACGGCCAGATCACGCGCTTGCGCGACGTCGCGCGCGTCGAGCTCGGCGCGAGCGACTACGCGCTGCGCTCGCTGCTCGACAACAAGCCGGCGGTCGCGATCGGCGATCTTCCAGCGGCCCGGCACCAACGCGATCGAGATCTCGAACAAGGTGCGCGCGACGATGGCGAGCTCGAGAAGCGACTTCCCCGAGGGCGTCGACTACGGCATCGTCTACGACCCGACGGTGTTCGTGCGCGAGTCGATCGACGCCGTCGTGCAGACGCTGTTCGAGGCGATCGCTGCTCGTCGTGCTCGTCGTGCGTGCTGTTCCTGCAGACCTGGCGCGCGTCGATCATCCCGCTCGCGGCCGTGCCGGTGTCGCTCGTCGGCACCTTCGCGGTGATGCATCGCGCTCGGCTTCTCGCTCAACACGCTGTCGCTCTTCGGCCTCGTGCTCGCGATCGGCATCGTCGTCGACGACGCGATCGTCGTGGTCGAGAACGTGGAGCGCAACATCGAGCTGGGCCTCGCGCCGATCGAGGCGGCGCAGCAGGCGATGCGCGAGGTCACGGGCCCGATCATCGCGATCGCGCTCGTGCTGTGCGCGGTGTTCGTGCCGACCGCGTTCATCAGCGGCCTCACCGGCCAGTTCTACCGGCAGTTCGCGCTCACGATCGCGATCTCCACGGTGATCTCGGCGTTCAACTCGCTGACGCTGTCGCCGGCGCTGGCGGCGCGTGCTGCTGCGGCCGCACGGCGCGCCGCCGCGACCGGCTGCAGCGCGCGCATCGATCGCCGCGTTCGGCTGGCTGCTGCGGCCGTTCAACCGCCTGTTCGAATGGTCGGCGCTGCGCTACGTCGGCGTCGCGGGCCGCGTGCTGCGCCGCGTCCGGGCTCGCGGTCGCCGTGTACGGCGGCCTGCTCGGCCTCACCGTGGCTCGGCTTCGCGAGCGTGCCGCGGCGGCTTCATCCCGCAGCAGGACAAGCAATACCTCGTCGCGTTCGCGCAGCTGCCCGAAGGCGGCGACGCTCGATCGCACCGAGGCCGTCATCCGCCAGATGGACGCGATCATGCTCGCGGAGCCCGGCGTCGCGCACGCGGTCGTCGTTCCCGGGGCTCTCGATCAACGGCTTCGTCAACAGCGCCGAACACCGGCATCGCGTTCGTCGGGCTCGCCGATTCTCGAAGGACGGCAAGCACGGAAGACGTCCGGGCGCTCGGCGTGGGAGATCGCGGCGGCGCTGAACCAGCAAGTTCGCGTCGATCCAGGACGCGTACGTCGCGGTCTTCCCGCCGCCGGCCGTGCAGGGCCTCGGGACAGATCGGCGGCTTCAAGCTGCAGATCGAGGATCGCGGCGGCCTCGGCTTCGAGGCGCTGCTACGAGGAGACGCAGAAGATCGTCGCGGCCGCGCTGGCAGACGCCGGCGCTCGCGGGCGTGTTCTCGGGCTTCCAGGTCAGCGTGCCGCAGGTCGCGCGCCAACGTCGATCGCGACAAGGCGCAGGCGCAGGGCGTGCCGCTCACCGACCTGTTCGAGACGATGCAGGTCTACCTCGGCTCGCTGTACGTCAACGACTTCAACCGCTTCGGCCGCACCTACCAGGTCAACGCGCAGGCGCGACATGCCGTTCCGGCTCGAGCCCGACGACATCGCTGCGGCTGCAAGGTGCGCAACGACGCGCGGCGAGATGGTGCCGCTCGGCTCGTTCGTGCACGCTCGACGCAGACGCTCGGGCCCGATCAGGTGATGCACTACAACGGCTACCCGACCGCCGAGATCAACGGCGGCCCCGCGCCGGGCTTCTCGCTCGGGCCAGGCGCAAGCCGCGATCGAGAAGCTCGCGGCGCACGAGCTGCCGAACGGCATGTCGTTCGAGTGGACCGAGCTCGCGTATCCAGCAGCTGATCGCCGGCAACACGGCCGTCTGGATCTTCCCGCTGTGCGTGCTGCTCGCGTTCCTCGTGCTCGCGGCGCAGTACGAGAGCTTCGCGCTGCCGCTCGTCGGTGATCCTGATCGTGCCGATGTGCCTGCTCTCGCGCGATCGCGGGCGTGTGGCTCACGGGCGGCGACAACAACGTCTTCACGCAGATCGGCTTGATCGTGCTCGTCGGGCTCGCGTGCAAGAACGCGATCCTGATCGTCGAGTTCGCACGCACTCGGGAGCAGGCCGGCGCGAGCACCTGGGACGCCGTGCTCGAGGCGTGCCGGCTGCGGCTGCGGCCGATCCTGATGACGTCGATCGCGTTCATCATGGGCGTCGTGCCGCTGGTGCTGTCGACGCGGCGCCGGCGCCGAGATGCGCCACGCGATGGGCGTCGCGGTGTTCGCCGGCATGCTCGGCGTCACGGTGTTCGGCCTGCTGCTGACGCCGGTCTTCTATTGGGTCGTGCGGCGGCTTGCGGCGCCGGCGGCGCGGCGCGCGCCGCGGCGACCGCGCGACGTCGGCGCGCGCCGCGGCGTCGCATTGCTCCTCGGAGGACGACATGAACAAGCACTACGTTGCTCTCGCACGCTGCTGCTCCGCGTGCGCCGTCGGGCCGACTACCGCCGCCGGAACGGCCCCCGCGTTTCGCACGCGGACTCCGGCCGGTCGTCGCGGAGCAGCCGTTCGAGGCCGCGTGGTGGACGCAGTTCGGCGACCCGACGCTCGACTCGCTGATCGAGCGCGCGCTCGCGGGCGACCTCGACCTCAAGATCGCGGCCGCGCGCGTCGAAGAGTCGCGCGCGCTGCGCGAGCGCCGCGCGTCGCGAGCGCTGGCCGGGCGTCGACGTCGGCGTCGCGCACAGCAAGAGCAAAGCGCAGCAGCCCGGCTTCACGACCGACCGGATCGCGATCGAGTCGAACCAGGTCGCCGTTTCGACGCTCTGGGAGCTCGATCTCTTCGGCCGCATGCGGCGCGGCGCCGAAGCCGCGTCCGCGGACGCCGGCGCGGCCGAGGCCGACTTGCGCGACGCGCAGGTGCTCGTCGCGGCCGAGGTCGCGAGCACCTATCTCGACCTGCGCGGCGCGCAGAAGCGGCTCGAAGTTGCGCGCGCGAACCTCGAGTCGCAGCGCGAGACGTTGAGCCTCACGCGCGTGCGGCTCGATCTCGGCCGCGGCAGCGAGCTCGACGTCGCGAGCGCGGCCGCGCGGCTCGCCGCGACGGAGGCGAGCATTCCGCCGCTGGTCGCGGCCGAAGCGTCCGCGGCGCACCGGCTCGCGGTCCTGCTCGGCCAGCAGCCCGGCACGCTCGACGACGAGCTCGCGCCGCGCGAGCTCCCGCCGCACCTCACGACGCTCGCGGTCGGCTCGCCCGAGGAGCTGCTGCGCCGCCGGCCCGACATCCGCGCGGCCGAGCGCGAGCTCGCGGCCGCGACCGCGCGGATCGGCGTCGCGAAGGCCGACCTGTTCCCGCGCCTCACGCTGACCGGCTTCATCGGCTTCATCGCGGGCGACGCGAGCGAGCTCGGCGAGGCGGCGAGCCGCGCGTGGGCCGTGTCGCCCGTGCTGTCGTGGGGCGGCCTCGAGCCCGGCGTGCGCTCGCAGATCGTCGCGGCGGAAGCGCGCGCGCAAGGCGCGCTCGCGACCTACGACCGCACCGTGCTGCGCGCGCTCGAGGAGACCGAGAGCGCGTTCGTCGGCTACGCACAGAATCGCGCGCGGCTCGCGGCGGTCGTCGACGAGGCCGCCGCAGTCGCGGCGTGCCGCGGATCTCGCGCGCGTGCAGTACCGAGAGGGCGCGCTCGACTTCCTGCGACTGCTCGACGCGGAGCGCAGCGTGCTCCAGGCCGAGGACGCGGTCGCGACAGCCGAGACCGATCTCAACACCTCGGTCGTCACGATCTACAAGGCGCTCGGCGGCGGTTGGGAAGCCGCGCCGCCCCCGCGCTCCTGAGCGTGGCCGCCGGCACCGCATGCAGCGAGCAGTCCGATGCGCCACCGAGGATGGGCCGTCGCGTTGTTGATGTCGTCGCTTGCGGCCGGCGCCGCGGCGGCGCAAACGGATTTGCGCCCCGCCGATGACACTGCGCAACGGCGCTGGTCCGTGCACGTCGACGACGACCTCTTCTCGTTCGCGGCCCGCGACCGGGACTACACGGGCGGCGTGACGTTCGGCCTCACGGGCGACCTCGCGCACGATCACCCGTTGTCGCTCGACGGCGCGCTCGAGCGCGTCGACCGCGCGACGCGCTTCGCTTCCTGGCGCGGCGACGCAGCGCTCGAGGGCGAGGCGTTCGAGATCGGCTTGCTGCTCTTCACGCCGCAGAACCTCGCCGCGGCGCAACCGCTGCACGACGACCGGCCGTACGCGAATTTGTTGTACGCGGCGAGCTCGAACGTCGCGCTGGACGAGACACGCGGCACCGCGTTCCAGTCGACGCTCGCGCTCGGCGTGCTCGGGTTGGACGTAGCGGAGGCGCTCCAGCGCGCCGTCCACTCGGTCTTCGGCAGCACGCAGCCGCGCGGCTACGCGCACCAGATATCCGACGGCGGCGAGCCGACGTTCATGTACTCCGTGTCGCGCTATCGGCTGCTCGCGCAGGGCACGTACCGCGGGCATCCGTACGCGCTGCGCTTCGGCGCCGGCGCGAGCGTCGGCTATCTGACCGAAGCGAATCTCGAGATCACCGTGCGCAGCGACGCGCCGTGGTGGTCGACGTCGGCTGCATGGGCGGACTACGCCGGCCATCCCGCGATCGGCGCACCGACACCCGCGGCGCACGGCCGGCCTCGCTTCGAGCTCGAGGCCGGCGCAAAGGTGCACGTGCGCGCTTACAACGCGTTTCTCGAAGGCCAGTTCCGGCACAGCGACGTCGTCTATTCGGCGCACGAGCTGCAGCCGGTGCTCGTCGACCTCTGGATCGGCGCGACGATGGTGTTTCCGAAGGGCTTCAGCGTGAGCTACACGATCCGCCACGAGACGGAGGAAATCGAGCGCGGCCGCGGCGCGCGGAGCTTCGCCTGGGGCAGCATCGGGATCTCGCGGAGCTTCTGATGATCGCAATCCGCGCGCGGTAGGACGGCGTCGTGGCGGTCGAGGCTTGGACGCAGCGGCGGCGCGCTGCATAGTTAGCGCGTCGATTCACGTCCAACCGTCCGGAGTCATTCTATGAAGCGCTTGCTCTCGCTCGCGATTGCGTTCATCGCCAGCCCGGCCGCCGCGCAAACGGGCACGCCGCGGGCCATCGAGACGAAACCCGCGCTCGGCGCCTGGGGCGTCGACCTCTCGAACGTCGATCCGAGCGTGAAGCCCGGCGACGACTTCTACCGTTACGTGAACGGCCGCTGGCTCGCGCAGGACAGGATCCCGCCCGATCGCCCGGCCTGGGGCTCGTTCAACGAGCTGCAGAGGGTCTCGGAGCAGCGCGTGCAGCAACTGATCGACGGCCTCGCGACGGCGACCGCCGTTACCCCGGGGTCCGACGCGCAGAAGGTCCGCGACTTCTACACGAGCTTCGCCGACGAGGCCGCGGTGAATGCGCGCGGCCTCGCGCCCGCGCGCGCGGACCTCGAGCGGTTGGGCCACGTCGGAAGCTACGAGGAGGTCGCCGCCGCGCTCGGCGATCCGGCGTTGAATATCGCGTCGCCGTTCAATTTCTTCCGTGACATCGACGCCAAGGATCCCGACAGCTATACGATCGCGATCACGCAGGGCGGGCTCGGGCTGCCGGACCGCGATTACTATCTGCGCGACGACGAGCAGTTTCCGCAGATTCGTAAGCAGTACGCCGCCGCGATCGCGAAGATGCTCTCGATCGCGGGCGACACGAACGCCGAGCGCAACGCGGAGGCGGTCGTCGCGCTCGAGCGTGCGATCGCCGAGGTCTCCTGGCCGAACGCCGATCGGCGCGACGCCGAAAAGACCTACAACCCCGTCAACCGAGCCGAGCTGATCGCGCTCGCGCCCGCCTTTCCATGGGACCCGTTCCTGAAATCCGGGGAGCTCGCGAAGCAGGACCGTTTCGTCGCGAACGAGAAGAGCGCGTTCCCGAAGCTCGCCGAGGTGTTCCGCAACACGCCGCTGTCGACTTGGGCCGCGTATCTGCGCTTCCACTACTTGCACGGGTTCGCGCCGTATCTCACGAACGAGCTCGCCGACGCGAACTTCGCATTCTTCGGCAAGGTGCTCGACAATCAGCCCGCGCAGCTGCCGCGCTCGACGCGGGCGGTGCGACTCGTGAGCTCGCAGGTCGGCGAAGCGATCGGGCGGCTGTACGTCGAGAAGTACTTCCCGCCATCGTCGAAAGCGCAGATGGAAGCGCTCGTCGCGAACTTGCGCGCCGCGCTCGAGGAGCGCATCCGCAAGCTCGACTGGATGTCCGACGCGACGAAGACCGCCGCGCTCGTGAAGCTCTCGCAGTTCACCGTGAAGATCGGCTATCCGAACAAGTGGATCGACTACGGTCCGCTCACGGTCGCGCCCAACGACCTCCTCGGCAACGTGCAGCGCTCCGGCCTGTTCGAGTGGCGGCGGCAGCTCGCGAAGCTACCGGGTCCCGTCGATCGCGAGGAATGGGGCATGACGCCGCAAACGGTGAATGCGTACTACAACCCGAACTTGAACGAGATCGTGTTTCCGGCCGCGATCCTGCAGCCGCCCTTCTTCGATCCGAATGCCGACCCGGCCGTCAACTACGGCGGCATCGGCGCGGTGATCGGCCACGAGATCGGCCACGGCTTCGACGACCAAGGCAGCAAGTTCGACGGCAAGGGCGTGCTGCGCGGCTGGTGGACCGAAGCCGATCGCAGCCGCTTCGACGCGCGCACGAAGCAACTCGTCGACGAGTACGCGAAGTTCGAGCCGCTGCCGGGCATCAAGGTCAACGGTCAAGCCACGCTCGGCGAGAACATCGGCGACCTCGGCGGAATCGAGATGGCGTACCAGGCCTATCATCGTTCGCTCGGCGGCAAGCGCGCGCCCACGGTCGACGGCTACAGCGGCGATCAGCGCTTCTTCCTCGCATTCGCGCAGATCTGGCGACAGCAGGTGCGCGAGGGGTTCCTGCGCAACCAGGTGCTCTCGGATCCGCACAGCCCGGCGGAGTTTCGCGTGAACGGCGTCGTGCCGAACGTGGCCGAGTGGTACGAGGCGTTCGGCGTGCCCGCGAGCGCGAAGCTCGCGCTGCCGGCCAAGCGGCGCGTGTCGATCTGGTAGGCGCGCAGTCGGCGCGCCGCGCTCGCACTCGTTTTGCGCGCCCGCCTCGCTCGCAGTGGCCGCCTGAGCGCTACGCGGCCGACTCCGCGCTGTAACGCGCGAGCAGGCCCGTCCGCACCGCGTATCGATAGACGCGCGAGAACAGGTACCCGGCGATCGCGATATCGAGCACCGCGAGCGCGGCGGCGAGCGCGAGCTGCCCCGGTGGAAACGCCCGTCCGGCGATCATGCTGCGCATGCCTTCGAAGACGTACGAGGGCGGCAGCGCGCGGCCGACCGCTTGCATCCAGGCGGGCAACGTCGACAGCGGATAGAACACGCCGACGAACGGCGACAGCAGCGCCGGCAGCGGCCACACGAGCCACTCGGACGCCGGCCCGAGACGCAGCACCATCGCGCTCGCGCAGATGCCGAGCGCGATGCCGAAGCAGAACAGCACGAGCAGGAACGGCACGAGCAGCAGGCCGAGCTTGAAGAACGGCAATCCGAAGACCGCGGTCGCGATCACGAGCATGACGACCAGGCCGACGAGGCTCGTCGCGATGCTCGTGATCACGAGGCCCGTCACGTACTCGGCGTTCGAGAGCGGCGTCGCGAACAGATTGAGGAAGTTGCGCGACCAGACGTCCTCGAGGAACGCGGTCGTCACGCCTTGCATGATCCGCGTGAAGAAATCCCACATCAGCACGGCGCCGAGCAGCGTCGGCACGAAATCGACGCCCGACGCGCTGACGGAATTCAAGTAACGCGTGATGAATCCCCACAGGATGATGTCGATCGCGACCCACGCGAACATCGGGAACAGACGCACCGGGCTGCCGCGGATCAGGTAGAACTGCCGCAGCGCGAGCCCCGCGATTGCGCGCGCGTTCATTGCGCGGCCTCGGCGCCCGACGCGAGCGGCTCGCGCGCGATGCGGATGAACAGCTCCTCGAGCGTCGCGGCGCCGTGCTCGTGCGGCAAGCGCTTGGGGTCGCCCTCGAGCAGGATCTTGCCGTGCGACAGGAACAGGACGCGGTCGCACACCTCCTCGACCTCGAGCATGTTGTGCGACGTCCAGAGGATGCCGCGGTTGCCTTCGCGCGCGAGGTTGCGGATGCGAGCGCGGATGATCTGCGCGGCGGACGGGTCGAGCGAAGCGGTCGGCTCGTCGAGCAGCAGGAGCTCCGGCCGGTTCAGCAGCGCTTTCGCGAGCGCGGCGCGCGTCTGCTCGCCGGACGACAGCAGGCCGCACTTGGTGTTGCGCAAGTGCTGGAGCTCGAACTCCCCGAGCACCTCTTCGATCCGCCGCGACAGGCATCGCACGCCGTAGATCAAGCCGAAGACGCGCAGGTTCTGAGCCACCGTGAGATTACCGGGGAGCGTCGCGTAGACCGCCGCGAAGTTGGTCTTCGCGAGCGCGAGCGAGCGCCGGCGTGCGACGTCGATGCCGCCGATCCGGATCGCGCCGGAGGTCGGCGCGAGCACGCCGAGCACGGAGTTGATGATCGTCGTCTTGCCCGCGCCGTTCGGCCCGAGCAAGCCGAGGATCTCGTTGCGTCGCACCGCGAACGACACGTGATCGACGGCGAGGAGCGCGGAGTAGGACTTGCAGAGGTCGTCGACCGAGAGGACGTCGCTCGGGTGGGCGGTCATGCGGGTGCCGATTCGAAACGGAAGGCGATTGTCGCAGACGATCGCCCGGCACGGGAGCCGGCCCGCCCGGAGCGTGCTAGGGTGAGGCAGCGCTTATCCTGGGGGGATGACCATGAACGCTCGATTCGCCGCCTTGCTGCTCGCCTCGTTGCCTTTCGCCGCGCACGCGCAAACCAAGCTGCCGCCGGACATCGATCCGGTGACGTTGTCGCGTCTGCCGCCCGTCACGCCCGCGGATCTCGACGAGGAGGGACAGAAGCTGCTCGCCGCGCGGCCGAACTTCAAAGCCGGCCCCGGCCCGACGCACGTGACGATCTACGCACCGAACGACCGCGATCTCGGCATCCCGACCGGCGAGAAGAGTCCCGTCGGCCCGCGCTACTTCCAGCTCGCCGTGCTGATCATCGCGCGCGAGATCGACCAGCAGTTCGAGTGGTCCGCGCACGAGCCGTACGGGCTCCGGCAAGGGCTCGAGCAGCCCGTGATCGACGTCGTGAAGTACAACAAGGACGTGAAGGGCCTCGCCGACAAGGACGCGACCCTGATCACGTTCGGCCGCACGCTCTATCGCGAGCACCACGTGAGCAGCCAGCTCTGGGCGAAGATGGTCTCGCTGTTCGGGCGCCAGCACACGGTCGAGCTCATGACGATCATGGGCGACTATTTCCGCGTCGGCTTCATGCTGAATGCGGTCGATCAGCAGCAACCGCCGAACCTGCCCGCGCTGCTGCCGCCGCGCAAGTGATGAGCGCGTGCCGCCGAGCCGCGGTTGCTGCCGCATCCGCGCTCGAGCGTCAGGCCGCCATAGCTTGGACGAGCCCGGACAGCCCGCCGAGCGGGACTGCGCGAGTCGGCTCGTCGCCGCTGAGCGGCGCATCACATTGCCGCAATGCTCGCGCCGGTAGCATCGTCCCGCGACCCTCAATAAAGGAGAGCCGTGATGTCGGGCCTTCGCGCGTTCCTCGCGGCCGGTGCGCTCGCGTCGGCGACCGCGTCGTGGGCGCAGGACGCGCTGCGCGTGCCGCAGGACTTCCCGACGATCCAATCCGCCATCGACGCCGCGCCTTCCGGCGCGACCGTCTCGGTCGCGAGTGGCACTTACTTCGTGAGCTTGGAGATCCACAAGAGCGTCATGCTCGTCTCGGAATCCGGCGCGGCGGTCACGACGCTCGACGGCGGCCGCATCGGCCGCGTGATCTTCGCGCGTGGCACCGGCGTCGAGAGCGTCTCGATCGTGGGCTTCACGATCACGAACGGACTCGGCCTCCAGTCGATGAGCGCTCCCGCGCCGGGCTCGGGCAGCGGCGTCCACTTGGAAGCGCTCGCCGCGGCTACGCTGCGCGACAACGTGATCCGCGACAACGTCGGCTGCGTCGGCGTCGGCGTCTCGGCGCTCGACGTGACGATCGCGGTCGTGCACAACGAGATCGCGCACAACTTGCAGGACTCGTCGTGCGACGGCGCGGACGGCGGCGGCGGAATCAGAGTCGAGCACGCGACGGCCGTGATCCGCGACAACGACATCCGCGACAACGAGGCGAGCTCGGGCGGCGGCATCTCGGTCGATCTCTCCGACGGAATCATCAGCGACAACTCGTTGATCCGGAACTCGGCTGAAGTCGGCGGCGCGCTGCGGCTGTTGGCCGTAGACGGCAATCACGTGCTCGTGTCGGGCAATACGATGCTCGACAATCGCGCGTCGATGGACGCCACAGCCGTGCACCTGATCCCGATCCCGGACGAAGCCGTGCGCATGCGCGGCAACACGATTAGCGGCGACGGCGCCGTCGAGCTGATCCGTTGCGAGACGCCGTTCGCCGTGTCGCACTCGAACGTGCTGCGCAACGAAGCGGGCCCGACCGTCGCCGGCCTCTGCACGTTCGGCTTGGTGTTCTGAGGCGCAGGCCCGCTCGGCTCGCAGCCGCACGCGGCCGTTGACCGCCTGTGCTACGGTTGCGTCGCCGCGCTTCGCGGCGCGTCGACGGCGCGTGCCGTCGGCGAACCTTCCGAGCCGAAGCCAATGCGCAAATCCAACCGAACCGATTCGCTCAGCCGCCGTGAAGTGCTCTCCGCCGCAGCCGTGCCACTTGCGGCCGTGCTCGCGCCGGGCGTGCTATCCGCGCAACCGCGGAAGTCGGCCAAGCCCAACAAGATCCGCGTCGGCATCATCGGCGCGGGCGGCATCGTGACCTCCGTGCACGTGCCGGGGCTGCGTAAGATGCCGAACGTGGAGATCGTCGCGGTCGCGAACCGCTCGCTCGATTCGAGCAAGCGCGCCGCGGCGCAGCTCGGCATCCCGCGCGCGTATCCGGACTGGGAGCAGCTGCTCGCGTCCGGCGGCATGGACGCCGTGCTGATCGGCACCTGGCCGTATATGCATCGCGCCGTCACGCTCGCGGCGCTCGACGGCGGCCGCCACGTGCTGTGTCAGGCGCGGATGGCGAACGACGCCGCCGAGGCGCGCGACATGCTCGCGGCGTCGCAGCGCCATTCGAGTCTCGTGTGCCAGCTCGTGCCGAGCTCGGGCACGTACAAAATCGACCGCGCGATCCAGACCTTGCTCGCGGACGGTCGCCTCGGCGACGTGCTGTCGGTCGAGGTGCAGATGCTGCAGCGCAACTTCGCGAGCTTCGGCGGCGAGCTCGACTGGCGCCACGACGCCGAGTTCAGCGGCATCAACGTGCTCAACGTGGGCGGCACCTACGAATCGGCGATGCGCTGGCTCGGGCCCGGCAATCGCGTGATGGGCATGACGCGCGTGCAGATCCCGACGCGCAAAGACGAGCGCGGCGAGACACGCGCCGCGAGGATCCCGGATCACGTCGAGGTGCTCTACGAGCTCGCGAACGGCGCACCGGTGCACATGAAGTTCAGCGAGACGACCGGGCTCTCGCGCGGCAACGAGCTCTGGATCTACGGCAGCGAGGGCACGATCCGCATCGACGAAGCGCAGAACATCTTCGTCGGCCGGCGCGGCGATAAAGATCTCGCGCCGTATCCGAATCCGCCCGAGGCACAGGCGCACCATCGCGTGGAAGAGGAGTTCGTGAACGCGATCCGCGGCATCGAGCCCGTGAAAATGAACACCTTCGAGATCGGCGTGCGCTACATGGAGTGGACCGAGGCGATCTACCGCAGCGCGGAGTCGGGCCGCGCCGTGAGCTTGCCGCTCACGGCGTGAGCTCTCGTCGAACCCGCCGCTTCATTTACAGAAGTTTTCTCGCGACCGCTTGCGGGCGGCCCGACGCCTAGGCGACGATGCGCCGCACGTCCATCGCCCCGGGGGAAACGATCCATGCTCAAGTCAATCGCACCGGCCGCGACGGCCGCGGCCCTGCTCTCGATCGCGAACGTCTGTTCCGCGCAGCTCGGCGCGGGACCGTTCACGATGGACATGGTCAGGACCAGCCTGCCCGTCGAGGGCGCGCCGCTCGCCGAGAAGGGCCCGTACGAGGTCACGAGCGAGCCCGCGTTCGGGTCGCCGGGCCACGTGATCGTGCATCCGACGCAGCTCGACGCGTTCCCGAGGAAGGACACGCTGCCCGTGATCGCCTGGGGCAACGGCGGCTGCGCGATCGACAGCAAGGCCTTCATGCCGTTCCTGACGACTGTCGCGTCGCACGGCTTCCTCGTGATCGGCACCGCGGCCGTCGAGGGCGCACCTCGCCGTCAGGCGAACGTCGACGACTTGCGCAGCGCGATCGATTGGGCCGACAAGGAGAACAAGCGCGACGGCTCGCCGCTCAAGGGCAAGATCGCGGTCGACAAGGTGGCCGTGATGGGCAGCTCGTGCGGCGGCTTCCTCTCGATCGATCTCGCCGCCGATCCGCGCGTGAAGACGATCGGCGTGTTCAACGCCGGCGTGACGCGCATCGATCCGAAGGCACCGCCGCCGTTCCCGATCCCGGATTTCGACGCGCTGCCGAAAATCCACGGGCCCGTGCTGCTCGTCAACGGCGGCGACCGCGACTTCATGATGGCGCCCTCGAAGGCCGCGTTCGACGGGCTCACGAAGGTGCCCGCGTTCTACGGCTCGCGCCACAACGCGGGCCACAGCGCGACGTTCTTCCATCCCGGCGGCGGCGAGTTCGCGAACGTCGCGTCGAGCTGGGCGCTCTGGCAGCTCAAGGGCGACAAGAAGGCCGGCGCGATGTTCGCGGGCAAGAGCTGCGGCCTCTGCAAGAACCCGAATTGGGACGTCGAATCGAAGGGCCTCGGCAAGTAGCAGGCTCGTCGCAATAGCTCGATCGGAGCGCACGCGTCTCTAGAAAGCGACGCGAGTCGTCCCGGCTCGCGTCGCTTATCATTGCTCCGGGCATCCGCCCTTGGACCATGGAGGGAAGAAATGAACGGAGTATCGCGTGCAGTGCTCGTCGCGTCCGCGCTGCTGTTGCCGGGCTTGAGCTCGGCACAGCAAGCCTCGAAGCCCGCGACGTCGGGGTTCGACTACAACTACGCCGAGCTCAGCTACGACAAGCACGACTTCGACGTCTCGCGCGCACCGGACAACATCGACGGCGACGGCTTCACGCTATCCGGCTCGTTCGAGGTCGCCGACGACTGGCACGTCTACGCGTCGTACGGTACCGCCAACCTCGACTTCGGCATCGGCGTCGATACCTGGGTCCTCGGCGTCGGCTACAACTACTCTCTGAAACCGAACGTGGACCTCTACGGGCGCGTGCTCTACGTCGATCAGTCGGCCGACGCGGGTGGCTTCAGCGCCCACGACAACGGCCTTGGGCTCCAGTTTCGCGTCCGCGGGCGCGTGAACGAGAAGGTCGAGCTCGAAGGCGGCATCCAATACCTCGACGTCGCGAGCAGCGATACTTCGCTCCAGGCCTCCGTGCGCTACTATTTCACGCGCGCGTTCTCGGCCGGCGTGGGCGTCACCTTCGGCGGCGACCAGGGCGGTCTCGGCGTCAACGCGCGATATTCGTTCTAGCGCGGGCTGCACGGCGGCTCGGGCCCGCGCCTTCGGGGGTAAGTCGCTATGCGGTTCCTCACAAGCCGAATCGCGGGTGTCGCGGCGGCGGCCGTCTTGACGGCGCTCGTTGGTCGGCACGCCGCGGCGCATCACTCGACGGCCGAGTACGACTCAAAGACGGTCGTCGAGGCGCGCGGCGAGATCGTCACGTTGCTCTGGGCGAACCCGCACGTGCGCTTCACGGTCAGCACGAAGGCGATCGACGGCAGCGACGCGCTATGGGAGATCGAGAGCGCCGACCTCACGCGGCTCGATCGCGCGGGTTTGCCGCACGACATCGTCAAGATCGGCGACGTCGTGCGCTTCGCGGGCAATCCGTCCACGCGCCGCGACCGACGCCTGTACGTCACGAACCTGCTGGTCGCGGACGGCCGCGAGATCCTGCTGCGCGGCAACGTGATGCCGCGCTTCGCCGCGGCCGATCGCGTCGTCTACACGGACCCGACGTACTCGGCGCGCACGGGCGGCGCGGCGGGTGACAATCGCTTCTTCGGCCGCGTGTTCGTGCCGATGCGCGAGGGCAAGGCGCCGCCCTGGGTCGGCAACCCGCCGCTGACGCCCGAGGCGCGCAAGAAGCAGGCCGCGTACGACGAGGTGGTCGACGATCCCGTGCTCGGCTGCGTATCGCCGGGAATGCCGCGCGTGATGCTGCGCAGCGGCCCGTACGCGGTTCGCTTCGTCGAGCGCGGCTCCGATCTCGTGCTGCAGAACGAGTGGTTCGAGATCGACCGCACGATTCACATGGACGGCAAGGAACCCGCGGCCAACGACGCGTTCACGCCGCTCGGCTACTCGGCCGGGCGCTGGGACGGCGATGCGCTGGTGATCACGACGACGCACATCGACTGGCCCTACTTCGAGCTCTACGGCCTCGTCGGCGTGCCGCAGAGCCGTGCGATGCGGATCGTCGAGCGGTTCACGCCGCGCGACGGCGGCACGACTCTGCAATACGACTGGACGGCGACCGACCCGTCCGCGTTCACGATGCCCGTCACGTACGAGAATTACGCGACGTTCCGCTGGCAGCCGTCGATACAGTTCTTGCCGTACAACTGCGTGGAGACCGAGCGCAAAGCCAGGGCTCGACAAAAATGAACAAACTCAAGATCAAGCTGATCGTCGGCAGCACGCGCGCGAACCGTTTCAGCGACAAGCCGGCGCAATGGATTCACGATCTCGCGGCGGCGAGGCGGGAGATCGACCTCGAGCGATTGGATCTGCGCGACTACCCGCTGCCGTTCTTCGAAGAGCCGTTGCCGCCCGGATTCGCGCGCGACAACTACACGAACCCCGCGATCGTGCGCTGGCGCGAAAAGGTGCGCGAAGCGGACGGCTTCATCATCTGCACGCCCGAGTACAACCACGGCTATCCCGCGATCCTCAAGAACGCGCTCGACACCGTCTATCACGCGTGGAGCCGCAAGGCGGTTGCGTTCGTGAGCTGGGGCGGCGCCGGCGGCACGCGCGGCGTCGAGCAGCTGCGGCTCGTGACGATCGAGCTCGACATGGCGCCGACGCGCTTCGCGGTGCACATCCCCGAGCCATGGTTCATCAAGGAGATCGCCCAGATCGACACGGAGCAGAATCGCGGCAACGCGGCCTCGCTGCTGGACAACCTGATATGGTGGGCGAGCGCGCTGAAGGCTGCGCGCGAGGGCGCCGCGTGAGACTTATTGGGCTCGACCGCGCCGCGTGAGCGTCATGCCGATTCCGCCGAGGATCGCGACCGACGACACCACGAGCCGCCAGCTCACGGGTTCGAGCAAGAAGACCACGCCGCCGGCCGCCGCGATCACGGGCACGGACAGCTGAATCACCGCCGCGCGCGTTGCGGTCAGGCCTCGCAACGCCGCATACCAGACGATGTAGCCGACGCCGGAGGTCACTGCGCCCGACGCGACCGCGAGCGCGGCACCGGTCGGCGTCACGTGCCGAATGCCGACGAGCACCGCGCTCGTCGCCACCGCGAGCGGCAAGCTCCGCAAGAAGCTGTCGGCGTTCATGCGCACCGGATCGCCGAGCCGCCGGCCGCGCAGCGAGTAGGCGCCCCACCCGACCCCGGCCACGGCCATCAGCACCGCGCCGAGCGGATCCGGCGCGCTGACGCCCGGGGCGACGAGCCACGCGACGCCGGCGACCGCGATCGCGAGCCCGCACCAAGCGAACGGCCCGAACCGCTCGCCCGCCCTCAAGCCCGCAGCGAACATCGTCGCTTGCACCGTGCCGAACAGGATCAGCGCGCCGGTGCCCGCGGTCAGCGACGCGTAGGCGAACGAGAACGCGATCGCATAGCCGAACAGCACCAGCCCCGCGACCCAGTCGCGCGGCGCCGGCGCCGCGCGCGACGCCGGCAACGCACGCGCGAGCAACAGCAATACGATCGCGCCGGACAGGAGACGTAGCGTCGTGAAGCTCGCCGCATCGATCGACCCGAGCCCAAGCGCCGCGCGACACAGCAACGAATTGCCCGCGAAGGCGACCATCGCGGCGCCCGTGAGCGCGGCGGTGCGCGCGGCACGAGGTCGCTCGATGCTTGCAGCGGCGTGCGGGCTCACGGCACGAAGAATCGCAGCGGCGCGACGTTTCGCCGGTGGCCGCTCAGGGGGCCGGAACGATCGCGATCCGGTCGCCGCGATACGAGCCGAGCCAGAGATCCTTGCCGATCTCGATCGCGGTCGTGTTGCCGGCGAACGCCACGTCGTCCGGGCGCGTCATGAGGTCGCGGATCGCGAGCGTCTTCGGATCGATCTTCACGACGCGCGAGCTGCGCGCGTTCGGGTCGGTGATTTGGCCCGCCGCGAGCAGCGAGCCGTCCCTCGCGAAGTGAATGTTGTCGACGCGGAAACCGAGCGGGATCTCGTCGCGCCGCGGCGTCGCGCCGCGCGTCAGTCGAACGAACGATTGGCTCCCCCACGCGGCCAGGTAGAACGTCTTGCCGTCGGCGGACATCTCTATCCCATTCGCGCCCGCGGCCTCGCTGCCGGGCACCTTCTGCCAGCCGCTCTTCGTGTGCCACTCCCAGAGCTCGCCGTTCTTCTCCCCGGCCATCATCTTGGTCAAAGCCTCTTGGCCGCCGCCGCGCGGCAGCCAATTCGTCGTGACGAAGCCGCCGTCGGCGAGCCCGCGGACCGCGTTCAGGCCGATCGGCTCGGGCGCGATCACGCAGCCGACCCACGTGAAGCTCGGCGTCGCGGCACGCATGTCGACGCGGAACACGTCGATCGACTCGCGCGCGCCGTGCACGACCGCCATGAGCCGGAGCACCGGTCCGTTGCCGGGCTCGACGTAGAGGCCGTGCGTCGTGAACGCGCCGGCCGGCGGGCCGGGGCACTCGGGATACGTCGCCCTATCGAGCTCTACCTTGACGGTCGGGCCCGGGAACACCCTCGTCGACGCGCGCTCGGCGACTTCGATCAGGTTGATGCCGCCCGTGCCCGCATACGCCGAAGCGACGACCCACCGGCCGCCCGGCAGCGCGACGAGGTCCTCGGGCGTCTGCTGGCCGCAGACCCAGCGCGTATCGCTGGGGGCGCACGGCGGCTGCGGCTGCGCGGGCGCCTGCGCCTCCGCGCTCGATGCCCACGCGGCCCACAACGTCGCGGATAACGCTAGCGCTCGCACCGCATTCCCTCACTGCATCTCGGTGATCACGCCGTCGAGGCCGACGCGCATCTCCAATCCGCCCCAGTCGAATTCCGACTTGAGCACCGCCGAGATCTCGTCGCGAGTCTTCTTCTGCTTGTTCATCTCGCGCACCCTCTGCTGCGTGCGAGTCAGATAGTCCTTGTAACCTTCCATGTCGTTCATCAGGGCCCCCAAGCTGCGCGTGGCGACCGACTATACCGAACTTCCCTCGCCGGGCTGTCGATTTCGGGAGGGCTCGTTCGACGATTAGGCAAACGCATCCGGCTCGCGAAGGGCAAGATCAGCGTTCACGACGGGCCGTTCACCGAGGCGAAGGAGGTCGTGGGCGGCTACGCGATCGGCGAGTTCGAGTCGTACGACGACGCACTGAAGCTCGCGACGCGGTTCATGGACCTGCACCGCATCCATTGGCCCAAGTTCGAGGGCGAATGCGAGCTACGCCCGTTCGAAGCCGGCCCGGAGCCTGCGAAGTAGTACCCTCCCACAGCATGCTGGAACACAACGCCGCACGCAGACCTGCGCAGCAGCGGTCGTCGTCATCTGACCGAGCGCTTCAACGCCGAGCTCGGCGTGACGCCCAAGACCGCGGCGCGGATCCTGCGCGTCGAGCGCGCGTGCCGCACGATCATGGACGAGAGACCGAGCCTCGCCGACACGGCGCTGACTTGCGGCTATCAGGATCAGGCGCAGATGACGCGCGAATGGCGCGCCCTCGCGGGCTGCACGCGAAGGGCGTGGATCGCGCGCGAGCTCCCAGAACTACCGATGAGACTGTTCGGGGACCCGAGCGGCAGGCTTATTGGCTGCTTGGCGCACTCAGGAGTGGCGTGACGATTTGCTCCAGCCGTTCAGCCGTCCATGCGGGCTTCTTCTCTTTCCAACCATCGTTGACGAGCCGCCCCGCCACGTCGATGGTGAAGTTGACAGGCAACCGCCAGATGCGGCCATAGCCAGCTGCACTCGAGTTGCTCAGCAGACCAACTGGGAAGCGCAATGACTGCGCAACCTGCCTGACCTCACGCATCTGCTCCGGTCCATCCAGACTGAAGCCTAGAACACGAACCCCTTCCGTGGCGTGTTGGATCGCGTAGCGCGACAGCAACGGCAATTCGTCGCGACACGGCACGCACCAGGTCGCCCAGAACGTCAGAATGACGACGCGGCCCAACAAATCCGACGTGGAGATGCGTTCGCCGTCCAGTGTGGCGAGCGTAGCCTTTGGGGCCGGCGAGCCGACGTGCAACTCGTTAGCCCGTGCGGAAGATCCATGCAGGCTCTGCCAGACGACCGCCGTCGCCGCGCAACCTTTGAGCAGCAGCCGACGCGTCGGAGAGACGCCTCCCGGGCTCTCAGAAGGCATAGCTCATTCCGACACTGGCAGTCCATCGTGGGAAGAGTTGATAGCCCGAGAGATTGCTGTACACCGGAACCTGAACGAACCCGAAGACATGCAATTGCTTCTGCACTCGTGCGGTTACGCCCGGACTAATGTAAGCAACGGTTCCGCCAGTGTTCTCGACATCGGCCAACGCTCCTTGATCGGCGGATTTGTGCGAGACATTCAACTGCACTTGCGGGGACCATTTCGGACTACCTTCGTAGCGCAGGCCCAGGCTCACTATCGTTGAATCGCCGGGACGATAATCGTTACCGGGCTCATCCATGCGTTGCTTCACCGTGTGCTGATATTGTCCGTTGACCAATAGGTCGAAGTTCTGACTGATCGCCCGGTAGTAGTAGGCGCCCACGACGACGTCGGTACTGCCGGTACCGGGCTGCAAGCTGGCATCGAGCGGATCTCCTTCAGCCGGCCCTCCATTGAACTTGACCGAATCGCCGTACCGGCCAGTAGGCAGCTTGAGGCCCAGTTGCAGCCCCAAATTGTGGGTCGGCAGGATCCCTTGATAGCTGCCGATGAGCTTTACATCACCGAGACTAGAGCTATTCGACGTGCTCAACGGCGGCAAAGGCTCTGTGGAATCGAATTCGCCGTAGGTCGAGTGACTGCGTCCGACGTAGGGCACGAGCAGGTTCACGTTCCAGCTCGAGTTGGGGCTGTAGCTGAATCCAGCCGTGACATACTGATTGAGCGTTTCGTGCTCGAGCTCGGTCCCGTCGGGTACCCCCGAGACAGAATGCTTGCCGCTGCGCAGCTCGTCCTGACGAAGATAGTCGTTTTGAACATTGATGCGCCATCCCGCTTCCGCGGAGTAGCCCATCGCCGCATCCGAGCTCAGCGTACAACCACACGTCGCACAGGCCTCCGCAAGGCCTGGTGCCAGAACGGCGAGCGGAAACGCCAGAAACATGTGCGCGCGGCGCGGCGCGAACCGACTCATCCGGGCTCTCCGCAATGGAATTTCGAAGATTCTCGCACGCCAGCGAGCGAGGCAGGTGCGGCAATGTGTCGCACCTCCTCTGCGATCGCCGAGCCCCCAGGGTGTCGAGCTAGCGGTGCGCCGTCGATGCTAGCGACAAGCTAACGCCCCATCGCCTTCCAGACGTCCGCCTTGTGCTGCGGCGCGGCCGACGCGTGCACGTTGATGTAGCGATCGAAGTCCACGAGCTCGAGCTTCTCGAGCGCCGGCACGAGCGCCTTCACGTGATCGTTCGCGGGCTCGCCCGGGATCACCGAGAAGTCGCCCTGGAACAGCACCTTCTCCTTCGGGATGTACGCGACGATCAAGCCGTTCGAGTGCGGCGCCGGATAGATGTGATACATCTCGACGGTCCGCGTGCCGTCCGTGTAGACCTTCTTCTCCTCGACCGTTTCGATCTTCGCCTTCTTCGGATTCTTCGCGAGCACGTCGTCGAGCAGCGTGCGCGGCGTGTTGAGCGCGCGCTCGAGGAACTCCTTGTTGTTCTCCTGCGTGATGATCGTCGCGCCTTCGGCCACGAGCGCCGGCAGCCCGCCCGTGTGATCGGAGTGCGGATGCGTGTTCATCACGTAGCGGATCGGCTTGCCCGGGAACAGCTTCTTCGTCTCCGCGACGTACGCGGTCGCGCGCGCGATGCTCTGGCCCGCCTCGAGCATCATGACGTAGTTCTTGAACTCGACGATCACCGAGTCGTAGCTGCCGTGCCCGGTCGTGAGCCGGTAGAGGCCGTCGCCGAGCTTCTCGGCCGTGACGGTCAGCGCCGGCGGTTGCCCGCCGCCCGGCGGGCCCGGCCGGGCCGCCCGCGCCACCGGGGCGACGCGGCGGCTCGGGCGCGAGCGGCCGCAGGTCGGCGGGATTGCCGGTCGCGTCCGTCACGTCGACCTCGAAGAACGGCCAGCCGCCGCGCGTCTGCACGATCTTCGGTCGGCGCCATGACGCCGCCGAAGTCTCTCCAGTCGGTGTACAGTCGCGACGATGTGCATGTCGCCCATGATGTTCTCGCCGAGCCACGTCTCGACGCGCTCGACGATGTTCGTCGTCGTTCACGATAGCCGTTGACGACGTAGCTCTTGCCGGACGGCGCCTTGACCGTCGGGCTCCAGGTCAGGACGCGTGTAGCTCTTGCCGTCGACCTTGCGCGCGCTCGACGGTCGCGTTGTTCTCGGCCGCGCCTTTCAGGAAGCCCCACGGCGTGATGTAGAGCTCGAGCGACTGCGCCCACGGCTGCGACACGTCGGCCTGCTGCGCCGTGACCTGCTGGAAGAACGTGCCGACCGCCGGCGTCGTGTTGCCGCCGGCCCCGAAGTTCTTCGTGCTGCCCGTGTGCCGCGACAGCGGCGCCGCGAGATCGATCACGCGCACGTAGTTCGTGATCGGCCGCATCGGGTCGTGCGTGCCGTGGCAGATCATCTCGGTCGGCGTTGGCGCCGCACTGCTGGAACGCGACGTCGCGCGCCGATCCCGAGTACGTGATGGATGTCGGATTGCCCAACGCTTTTTGCGCGTTCGCGATCACGGTCTTCGCGTCCTGCGCGAACGCGTTGGCGCACAGGAGCATCGCGCCGAGTGCAACGAGCACCAGCTTCTTGTTCACGGTTGTCCCCCCGCTTTGTTAGCAGTCGTTGGCTAGATCAGACGCGGATATTACAGGTGTTGTCGCCATTGGCGAGCGCCCGGACGAGCCCCGTGGGGCCGAGCGGCCTTCTACGCTAGACTGCGTAAGCATCTTGCCAACTCGAGATTCCGGGGATAACCATGAAAACAACGCTCGCTCTCGCCATGCTCGCCGCCTCTGCCGCGACCACCGCGTTCGCTCAGAAGCCCGCTTCGTCGTTCGACCGCGGCCACAGCCAGCAGTCGTGGCAGAGCTCAGGGCTAGCGGCGGCGATCGCGAAGTGCAAGAAGCCGCCCGCGGCTTTCTCCATCGGCGGCGGGCGCGCGGGACAAGCATCGCAGGCGAACGACGGCCCCCCGCCCGAGCCCGCGATGCCGGGCCCGACGGCCGCGATTCCGGGCGTGATCGCAGCCGGACAGACGTGGAAGGTCGTGTGGTCCTGGGAGGGCAACAATGTCGACGGCCCGATCGCGGGCGACAACGGCACGATGATCTTCGCGAACAACGACGCGAGCAACGTGATGAAGGTGGATCCCACGACGGGGCTCGCGACCGTTCTCTTCAGTGACACGAACACGGGCGGAGCGGTCTCGCGCAGCAAGAACGGCACGCTGTATCTCGCGTCGCGCGGCCTGCCCGCTGCGATCATCGAGCTCGAGCCGCAGCGCAAGATCTTCGCGAGCACGGTCAACGGCGAGCCGCTCGGATTGCGCCGGCGGAGTGCTGAACGACCTTTCCGCCGACGCGCGCGGCGGAGTCTACGTCTCGGTGAGCGGGACCGGCGTGTTCTATGCGAATCCGCAGGGCGTGATGACGCAGTACGGCGACAAGGTCGCGGGCGCGAACGGCATCATCCTGAGCCCCGACGAGAAGATCCTGTACGTCACGAACGGCGCCGTCGTCGTCGCGTTCGACGTGCAGCCCGACGGCTCGCTCAAGAATCAGCGCGACTTCGGCAAGCTGCAAGGCGGCCAAGGCGGCGACGGCTCGGCCGTCGACCAGCAGGGCCGTCTCTACGTCGCGACCGGACAGTCGGCCGACGTCTTCTCGCCGAGCGGCGAGTTCCTGGGCTCGATCAAGGGGCCGCAGGGCATGCACGGCGTTGCATTCGGAGGCAAGGACCGGAAGACTCTATTCGGCATCGTGTTCTACGGCGGCTGGGGCACGCCGAGCGCGCGCAACAAGCTGATCGCGATCCCGACGATCGCGCAGGGCTACACGGGCCGCGCGAAGTAGCGAGCTCAGTGCTGCCCAAGGTTTCGCCGGTGGTCGGCGAAGAGCCAGACCGACAGCACGAACCCGAGTAGCACGTTGACGACGACGCGCGCGGCGAATGCGAGCTGCGGCTTCGCGCCGATCTGCGGGAACGGCCGGTCGCGAGGCCGACCTTTGCACAAGTCCGCGAATGACGAGCAACCCCGGGGCCCGACGGCGCTCCAACAACGGCCAGCCCCGCCGCCCCCGCGAGTAATCTAAAGAAAGCCCGTGGCAACTTTACCGGGTAGCCCCTGTCTCCAGCATCATGCGGCCCCCGATTAGCCGCCTGCAGGACGAGAATGGACGATATCCCTCTGCCGGCTCCGCAGTCATCGCTGCGCCCGGCACCCGGTCCTCGGCGGCGCTCGCGCCTATCGCACGCGCTGAGCATCCTTGCGGTGGGGTTGTTCCTGGCGGGCTTGGCCGCGCTCGCGTGGTACCTGCCCCATCGCAACGCGACGCAGCGAATCGGCTCGCCGTTCGGCCGCGGCCCGGGCGGCGGGCGCAACACGACAACCGTCGCGCTCGCGGACGCGAAGCTCACCGACATCCCGATCCGTCTCGAGGCGCTCGGCACCGTTACGCCGCTCGCGGTCGCCACGGTGCACCCGCAGGTTTCGGGCAATCTCACCGACGTCTTCTATAAAGAAGGCCAGCAGGTCAAACGCGGCGACGTGCTCGCGTCGATCGACCCGCGGCCGTTCCAGATCGCGCTCGACCAGGCCAAGGGCAACCTCGAGCGCGACCAGGCGTCGCTGCAGAGCGCGCAGGTCACGCTCGACCGCGACAACGCGCTGCTGAAGCAGAAGTTGATCGCGCAGCAGAACGTCGACACGCAGGTCGCGACGGTCCAGCAGCTCGAAGGCGCCGTCATCACGGACCGCGCGGGCGTCGGCGCGGCGGACCTGAACCTTTCCTACACGAAGATCACGGCGCCGATCGACGGGCGCGTCGGCCTGCGCACGGTCGACGTCGGCAACTACGTCGCGACGACGGGCGCCCTGGGCATCGCGACGATCACGACGATGATGCCGATCGACGTCGTGTTCACGTTGCCGGCGGACACCGTCACGAAGATCCAGCAGCGCCTCGGAGCCGGCGCCACGTTGCCGACGACCGTGCTCGACCGCACGCGCACGACGGTGCTGGGCCAGGGCACGTTCCTCACGCTCGACAACCAGATCGATCCGACGACGGGCACGATCCGCGCGAAAGCGCGGTTCGCGAATCAAGACGCCGCGCTGTTCCCGAGCCAGTTCGTCAACGTGCAGCTGCAGATCGACGTGATCAAGGACGCGGTCACCGTGCCGGCCGCCGCGATCCGCCACGGCCCGAACGGCGACTACGTCTACGTCGTCGATGCCGAGCAAGTCGCAACGATGCGCGCCGTGACCGTCGGCCCGGCGTCGGACGATGCGATCTCGATCGCGACCGGCCTCAACGCCGGCGAGCGCGTCGTGACCGAAGGCGGCGATCGACTCACGGACGGCACGCGCGTGCGTCTGCCCGACGCTCAGGGCGGGAGCCCAAGCGCTCCGACCGACAACGGCCAGAACAACAACCGTCGCCGGTTCCGGCGCAACGGCGGCCAGGGCGGCGGCAACTCGGGGCCAGGCGGCGGCAACGCGAACGGCAACGGTTCGGGCGGTGCCGGCGCCGCTCAAGGGAATCGGTGATGAGTCCGTCGCGGCCGTTCATCCTGCGGCCGGTCGCCACGTCCCTGTTCATGGCCGCGATCATGCTCGGCGGCCTCGTCAGCTTTCATTTCCTGCCGCTGTCCGCGCTGCCCGAGGTCGACTTTCCGACGATCCAGGTGCAAACGATCTATCCGGGCGCGAGCCCGGAGGTCATGAGCCAGACGGTGACCGCGCCGCTCGAGCGGCAGCTCGGGCAGATGCCCGGATTGATTCGCATGTCGTCGACGAGCGCGGCCGGCGCCTCGATCGTCACGCTGCAGTTCGGCTTGGAGCTCACGCTCGACGTCGCGGAGCAGGAAGTCCAGGCCGCGATCAACGCGAGCGGCTCGCTGCTGCCGACCGACCTGCCCGCGCCGCCCGTGTACGCGAAGGTGAATCCGGCCGACGCGCCGGTGCTCACGCTCGCGGTGACCTCCGACAGCATGCCGCTGACCGACGTGCGCAATCTGGTCGAGTCGCGGCTCGGCCAGAAGATTTCGCAGATCGGCGGCGTCGGGCTCGTGACGCTCTTGGGCGGCCAGAGGCCCGCGATGCGGATCCAGGCGGACACGCGCGAGCTCGCCTCGATCGGGCTCAGCCTCGATCAGCTGCGCACCGCGATCTCCAATGCGAACGCGAACGGCGCGAAGGGCAGCTTCGACGGGCCGTCGCGCTCATACTCGATCGACGCGAACGACCAGCTCGTCACCGTCGACGACTACAAGAACCTGATCATCGCGTACAAGAACGGCGCGCCGGTGCGCCTGCGCAACGTCGCCGACATCGTCGCGGGAGCCGAGAACGTGAAGCTCGGCGCGTGGGAGAACACGCGCCCCGCGATCATCCTCAACGTGCACCGCCAGCCCGGCGCGAACGTGATCGCGACCGTCGACGCGATCAAGGCGCAGCTGCCCAACTTGCAAGCGTCGCTGCCGGCCGCGCTCGAAGTGAAGATCCTGACCGACCGCACGCTCGGCATCCGCGCGTCGGTCCGTGACGTCGAGCTCGAGCTCGTCCTCGCGGTCGCGCTTGTCGTGCTCGTGATCCTCGTGTTCCTGCGCAGCCCGCGCGCGACGCTGATCGCGAGCCTCGCGGTGCCGATCTCGATCGTCGGCTCGTTCGGCGCGATGTACCTGATGGGCTACAGCCTGAACAACCTGTCGCTGATGGCGCTCACGATCGCCACCGGCTTCGTCGTCGACGACGCGATCGTGATGATCGAGAACATCGCGCGCTATCTCGAGGACGGCGAGCGGCCGTTGCAGGCCGCCCTCAAGGGCGCGCAGCAGATCGGCTTCACGATCATCTCGTTGACCGTGTCGCTGATCGCGGTGCTGATCCCGCTCTTGTTCATGAGCGACGTCGTCGGGCGTCTGTTCCGCGAGTTCGCCGTGACGCTCGCGACGACCATCGTGATCTCGGCGGTCGTGTCGCTGACGCTCACGGCATCGCTGTCGGCGCTCTGGCTGAAGCGCGACCCGCACGCGAGCAAGTCGGGCGGCGCGCCGCGCACGCGCTTCGCCGCGCTCGCCGACAGCTGGCGCAACGCGTTCACGCGCGTGATCGACCGCTACGACGTCTCGCTGCGCTGGGTGCTGAACCACCAGCGCCCCGTGCTCGTGATCGCCGTCGCGACGCTCGCGCTCACCGCGCTTCTCTATATCGTGATCCCGAAGGGGCTGTTTCCGACCCAAGACACCGGACAGATCCAGGCCGACGTCCGCGCGCGCGAGTCCGTGTCGTTCGAGAAGATGGGCGAGATCCAGCAGTCGATCGCGCAGACGATCCTCGCGGATCCCGACGTCGAGAGCTTGAGCTCCTACATCGGCGTCGACGGCGCGAGCTCGACCGCGCTATCGAGCGGCCGGATGCTGATCAACCTGAAGCCGCACGGCGAGCGCGGCGCGCTCCAGGACATCATGGATCGCTTGAGGATGGAGGCGTCGGCGGTGCCCGGCGCGCGGCTCTATCTGCAACCCGTGCAGGACCTCACGATCGACGCCGAGACAGGGCCCACCGAGTACCGCCTCGCATTGCAGGGCTCGGATCCCGACCAGATCGCGACCTGGAGCGACCGGCTCACGGCCGCCCTGCAAAACGTCCCCGACGTCGCGAACGTCGTGTCCGACTCGACCGCGCACGGGCTCGCGGTGACCGTCGACGTCGATCGAGACACGGCTTCGCGGCTCGGCGTCACCGCGGCGAGCGTCGACGAGGCACTCTATAGCGCGTTCGGCCAGCGCGTGATCTCGACGATCTTCACCGACACCAATCAGTATCGCGTGATCCTCGAGGAAAAGCCCGGCGTCGTGACCACGCCGGAGAACCTCGACCTCGTGAACATCCAGACCGCGACGGGCCAGCCGACCCCGCTCACGGCCGTCGCCGCGGTGCGCGAGCGCGATGCGCCGCTCGAGATCAACCGCGTCGGGCAGTTCCCGGCCGCGACGATCGGCTTCGACACCGCGCGCGGCGTCTCGCTCGGCCACGCGGTCGATGCGATCCGCGCGACCGAAGCGAGTATTCGACCTGCCGACGGGCATCACGACCGTGTTCCTCGGCGCCGCGAACGCGTACCAGGCGTCGCTTCAGAACGAGCTCTGGCTGATCCTCGCGGCAGTCCTCTGCGTCTACATCGTGCTCGGCGTGCTCTACGAGAGCTACATCCACCCGCTCACGATCCTATCGACGCTGCCGTCCGCGGGCGTCGGCGCGCTGCTCGCGCTCCAGCTCACCGGCAACGACCTCGGCGTGATCGGCATCATCGGCATCATTCTCCTGATCGGCATCGTGAAGAAGAACGCGATCATGATGATCGACTTCGCGATCGACGCGGAGCGCGCGGGCAAGACGCCGCGCGCGGCGATCCACGAGGCCGCTCTGCTGCGGTTCCGGCCGATCTTGATGACGACGTTCGCCGCGCTGTTCGCGGCCGTGCCGCTGATGATCGGGCTCGGCGAAGGTTCCGAGCTGCGGCGGCCCTTAGGCATCGCGATCTTCGGCGGGCTGATCCTGAGCCAGCTGCTGACTCTTTACACGACGCCGGTGATCTACCTCGCGTTCGACCGGCTCGCGAGACGCGGCGGCAAGGCGGATGCGGCGGCCAGGGCCGAGCGCGAGGCCGAGACGCGGACCGACACCGAGACCGTCGACGCGGCGACGACGATCTGAGACGCACGTGGTAAACCTGTCCGCACCGTTCGTTCGCAGGCCCGTCGGCACGGCGCTGCTCACGATAGGCGTGATTCTCGCCGGCATCGGCGCGTTCTTCGTGCTGCCGGTAGCGCCACTGCCGCAGGTCGACTTCCCCGTGGTGTCCGTGAGCGCGAGCCTGCCCGGCGCGAGCCCCGAGACCATGGCGACGAGCGTCGCGACGCCGCTCGAGCGCCATCTCGGCGTGATCTCGCACGTGAACGAGATGACCTCGGGCAGCTCGCGCGGCCGCGCGCAGATCACGCTGCAGTTCGACCTCGACCGCGATATCAACGGCGCCGCGCGCGACGTGCAGGCCGCGATCAACGCGGCGCGCGTCGACCTACCTACGACGCTGCGCTCGAACCCGACCTACCGCAAGGTCAATCCGGCCGAGTCGCCGATCATGATCCTCGCGCTCACGTCGCCGACGCGCACGCCGGGACAGATCTACGATGCCGTGTCGAACATCGTGCAGCAGCGCCTGCTGCAAGTGCCCGGCGTCGGCGACGTCGAGCTCGGCGGCGGCTCGCTACCGGCCGTGCGCGTCGAGATCATTCCGTTCGGCCTGTCGCGCTTCGGCGTAAGCCTCGAGGACGTGCGCACCGCGCTCAACGCGGCGAACCCGAATCGGCCGAAGGGCGCGATCGAGGACGACGCGCTGCACTATCAGATCTACTCGAACGACAACGGCCGCGCGGCGGCGAATTATCGCAACCTCGTGATCGCGTACCGCAACGGCGCGGCCGTGCGCTTGGGCGACGTCGCGAACGTCGTCGACGGCGCCGAGGACATCCACACGCTCGGCCTCTTCAACGGCAACCCGGCCGTGATCGTGAACGTCACCCGCCAGCCTGCCGCGAACATCATCGAGACGGTCGACGCCGTGCGCGCGCTGTTGCCGGAGCTCGAGGCGGATCTGCCCGGCGACATCAAGCTCGACGTCGCGATCGACCGCACGATCACGATCCGCGCGTCGCTGCACGAGGTCGAGATCACGCTGCTGATCGCGCTCAGTCTCGTCATCGTCGTAACGAGCCTGTTCCTCACGAGCGTGCGCGCCGCGCTCGTGCCGGCGGTCGCGGTCGTGACGTCGCTGCTCGGCACGCTCGGCGTCATGTATCTCGCCGGCTACAGCCTGAACAACCTGTCGCTCATGGCGCTCACCGTCGCGACGGGGTTCGTCGTCGACGACGCGATCGTCGTGCTCGAAAACGTATCGCGGCATCTCGACCAAGGCATGGGCCGGATCCAAGCCGCGCTACTCGGCGCGCGCGAGGTCGGGTTCACCGTGCTCACGATCAGCGTGTCGCTCGTCGCGGTGTTCATCCCGCTGCTGTTCATGGGCGGAATCGTCGGACGCCTGTTCCGCGAGTTCGCGGTCACGCTGTCGACGGCCGTCATGATCTCGCTCGTCGTGTCGCTCACGACGACCGCGATGATGTGCGCCGTGATCATGCGGCCGCACCGCGCGGACCAGCCGCCCGGACGCGTCGCGCGCGCGGCGCGCGGCGCGTTCGCGCGCACGCTCGGGGGTTATGCGAAGCTGCTCGACTGGGCGCTCGACCACGGCCCCGCGACGATCGTAATGTTGCTCGGCATCGTCGCGTTGAACGTCTATCTCTTCACGGTGATTCCGAAAGGGTTCTTCCCGCAGCAGGACACGGGCCAGCTCATGGGCGGCATCCGCGCGGATCAGAGCACCTCGTTCCAGGCGATGGAGACCAAGCTGCGCGAGTTCGTCAGCGTCATCGGCGCAGACCCTGGCGTCCAGAACGTCGTCGCGTTCACCGGCGGGCAGCGGGCCGGCGGCGGGTTCTTGCAAGTGTCGCTCAAGCCGCTGTCCGAGCGGCGCGAGTCGAGCGCCGCGGTCGTCACTCGGCTCCGGCCGAAGCTCGCGCAGATCACGGGCGTCGCGGTGTTCTTGAACCCGGTCCAGGACCTGCGGATCGGCGGGCGGTTTTCGAACTCGACCTATCAGTACACGCTCGAGAGCGACGATCTCGCGGACCTGCGCAAGTGGGCGACTCGGCTCGCCGAGCGGCTAAAGCAAGACCCGGGCCTCACCGACGTCGACACGGATCAACAAGAGCGCGCGCTCGAGTCGTACGTCACGGTCGATCGCGACTCGGCGTCGCGCCTCGGCGATCAGCCCGCGCGACGTCGACAACGCACTGTACGACGCGTTCGGCCAACGACAGGTGTCGACGATCTACACGAGCTTGAACCAGTATCACGTCGTCATGGAGGTCGATCCGCAGTACGCGAAATCGCCCGAAGCGCTCAAGGACATCTACGTGCCCGCAAACGGGGGCGCAACCGCGCGCTCGACGCCGGTGCCGTCGCGCGACCCGACGACGGGCGCGGCCGTGAACTCGTCCGCTTCGTCGATGGTCCCGCTGTCGGCGATCGCGGGGTTTGCGGACTCGGGCGCGCCGACGCAGATCAACCATCAGGACACGTCCGTCGCGACCACGATCTCGTTCAACCTGCCGGACGGCACCTCGCTCAGCGACGCGACCGAGGCGATCAAGCGCGCCGAGGCGGACATCGGCATGCCGAACACCGTGCACGGCAGCTTCCAGGGCACCGCACGGACCTTCCAGCAATCGCTGGGCGAGGAACCGCTTCTGATCGCGTTCGCGATCTTCACGATCTATCTCGTGCTCGGCATGCTCTACGAAAGCTACATTCACCCGCTCACGGTGCTGTCGACGCTGCCGTCGGCCGGGGTCGGCGCGGTGCTCGCGCTGCTGCTGTTCCGGATGGAGTTTTCGATCATCGCGCTGATCGGCGTCGTGCTCTTGATCGGCATCGTCAAGAAGAACGCGATCCTGATCATCGACTTCGCGCTCGACGCCGAGCGAGCACGCGGCTTGACCGCGCGCGAAGCCGTCCGCGAGGCCGCGCTGCTGCGCTTCCGTCCGATCCTGATGACGACGCTCGCGGCCGCGTTCGGCGCGCTGCCGCTCGCGATCGGCTTCGGCGACGGCGCGGAGCTTCGCCAACCGCTCGGAATCGCGATCGTGGGCGGGCTGCTCGTGAGCCAATTGCTCACGCTGCTCACGACGCCGGTCGTGTATCTCTATCTCGATCGTCTGCGCAAGCCGCGCGGCGACGAGCGTCATCTGACTCGCGTCGCCGCGCCCGTCTCGCCCTGACGGCCGAGCGAGACTAGGCGAGCGCCTTGCCGAAGAGCGCGAGCATCCGGCCCCACGCCTTCTCGGCCTCGTCCTTGTTGTAGACCTGCGTGTCGGGCGGGCACCAGCCGTGCGCGGCCGTGATACACCTCGATCTCGGCCGGCAGCTTCGCCTTCGCGAAGTCTTCCTTCAGCACGTTCTTCGTCGTCGGGAGCGCGCATGTCGTCGTTCTCGGCGATCGCGATCAGGAACTGCGCCTTCATCTGCGGGATCATGAGATGCGGGCTGTCGGGAGCCTTCGTCACCAGGCCGCCGCCGTGGAAGGTGCACGCGGCGCCGACGCGGTTCGGGACCGCCGCCGCCGTGCGCATCACCATCGGGCCGCCCATGCAGTAGCCGATCGTGCCCATCTTCTTGGTCTTCGAGACCTCGGAGCGGCCGTCGAGCCACGCGGTGAACGCCTTCGCGTCGGTGATGTTCGTCGCCGGCGGTCAGCGTCTGCGCGAGCGGCAACACGTCCGGGATCGGCGTGGCTGCGCCGTTCGGCGCGGTCGGCGCCTTCTTCGTGCGATAGAACGGATTGACACGAGCACCGCATACCGGACTCGGCGAGCCGCTTGCCCATCTGCCGGAACGCCGGGCGCAGGCCGAAGATGTCGGGCCACACGAGCACGGCCGCGCTCGCTCCGCTCGACGGCGCGACGAAGTACGCGTCGCACTCTCCGTCCGGCGTCTTGATGTTGACGTCGCTCTCTTTCACGTCCACCGCGTTCGACGCCCGCGGCAGCATCGCGACGACGCCGACGGCGGCCGCGAGCACGCCGACGTCACGGCGCGTGTATTTCTTCAGGTCTTCTTGAAAATGATCTTGGTCGCACATGCGCGTGTCTCCCCCATTGCCGGTTGTTGTTGCGTCGCCGCTGGACGCGTGGCGCCGACTATACCGCGTTCGTGGCTCGCCGCGACTAGCGCCGCGGCGTGAAGAATTCTTCGGCTAGACGAGGCCGAGGTCGGCCGGCGCGGCCTGCGGCAGGACCTTGTCGAGCCGCTCGGCGGATAAGCCCCAGAGCCGCGCGAATAGGCCGCCGAGCACGGCGCGATAGTCATTGAGCACCGGCAGATCGCGGTTCTCGAGCAAGCCCGCGTAACCGACGGTCCGCTGCGCGCCCGCGATGCGACCGCCAACGACGCTGCCGCCCAAGATCCAGTACGTCGACCCGTGGCCGTGATCGGTGCCGCGGTTACCGTTCTCCTTGAACGTGCGACCGAACTCCGACAGCACGACGACGACCGTGTTCTTCCATTCGCAGCGCGAGTCCGTCGCGTACCGCGTCGGAGAGCGGGTGATCCGCGTACATCGAGGCCAAGATGCCCGCCTGGCGCTCGTCGAAGACGGGCTTGCCCGCGCCCTTGAGCGACACGTTCGGAACGTCGACGGGCCCGCGGAACGTGAGCGGCAGCGAATCCGTGAACGCGATCGCGCGCTCGCCGGCGAGCTCGGCCGCGAGCCGCGCCATGAACCCCGAGCGCGAGTCGCGGGACCCGGCGGGCGGCGCGCCGAGCTCGATCGAGTCCTGGGTTTCGAAGTGGCTGCGCGACAGGTCTTGGGTACCCGCGAACGGCACGAACGCTGCTTCGCCGCGCGCGTACAGCGGCGCGATCGACTCGGCGAGCGCCGGCGCGAGCGCCCAATCCGCGTCGAGCACGAGAGATGCGTCCGCGGCGACCGGCGCCGACGGATCCGCCGGCGTCGCGGCCGGCCGAGGAACCGCGATCGTCGGGCGCGCCTCGTAGTAGTCCGCGCTCGCGTAAGGCACGACGACGTTCAGAGCAATCGTAGCCGCCACGGAGAAACACGAGCAGGAATCGCGGCGAACCGGCCGACGCCGCGTAGAGCCGCCCTGCCGCGTAGAGCGCCGGCGCGCAGGCGATCAACTGCAGAGCTCGACGTCGTTGCATATCGACCTTCAGCGGTAATTGAGCTCGGGCGACGACAACAGATACGTGTTCCATTCCGCCTGCGACAGTGCTTGATCGAGCGCGGCTCTCGTGCGCGCCCCGAGCGTCTCTTCGATGTCGTCGTAGTAGAAGCGCGTCGCGAGCTGCGGGAACGCGACGCGCGGCGCGTCGGCGTCGTCCTGCCGGTCGAACAAGCCCGCGCCGCTCGAGCCGACTGCGTTCTGCGCGTTATCGAGATACTGCAGCATCGCGGGATGCTCGAGCGTCGCGAGCACGAGGTCGCGGAAGCGGCCGAGCACATGCGGCCGAATCGCGCTCGATTCGTAGTCGGCGATCAGCCAGCGGATGTTCGCCTTGCCCTGGAACACGCTGAAGTGGTTCAGCCAAAACCACGTCAGCTGCTCCTCGAGCTGTGCCGCCGAATAGATCGCACGCAGCAGGTGCCGCCGAGCGGCGTCATAGGCGAGCGCGTTGCCTTCGTCGTTGACGGCTTTGCGCGCGGCCTGCTTGTCGTCGTCGCTTGGCAAGCCGTTGATGCGCTGGTTCTCGGCATTGAGCGACGCGAGCCGGACCTCGGGCGAGCTCACGCTTGGGTCGGAGATCGCGAGCCGCGCAACCTGCGCAGCGGCCTCGGCCGGCAGCGTGTCGGCGCGCGGCTTGAGCTGGGCGTCGAGGAAGCGGCTTCGGCCGAGCCGGGCGTAGGCCGCTACCGTCGTCGCGTCGGCGCCGTAAGTGATCCGATTCAACCAGAGCAGATCTTCGTGCGAGATCCCGGCGGTCGGCGCCGCGGCCCTGGATGCGAATGGGGCGACGGCGGCCGCCCCGAGAGCGAGCGCGACGACAGCGCTGTGCATCGCGCGAGGCGACACCGTGTCAGCGGGTCTTGCTGATGGCCATATCCAGGCGACTCGGGCCTGCGGCGGAAGTTCCCGGTCGGCATGCGGCCGCGCGCTGCCGCCGTTGCCGACGCAATCGCCACATGATGAAGCCGGTCACGAACAGCACGCCCGGGATCAAGCCGATCACGACCCAGATCAGACGGCCCGTCATCCCGCCGAAGCGCCCGAAATGCCAGTACACGATCGTGCGCAGCGCGACGTCGGCCGGCCGGCTCGGGTCGCTCGGGTCGCCGCCGAGCGAGTCGATCGTCCAGATGAACGGATCCGGGAACGCGAAGTAGATCGCCGTGATGCCCCAGACGAGCGCCATCGGCAGCGACCAGATCCCGAACGAGACGTGCAGGCGCTGCGCGAAGCGGCGGGTCTTCTCGGGCCAGCCCGTGAGCAGATTCTCGGTCCAGCGGCCCTTGCCCGGCCACCAGAGCAGCGCTCCGCTCAGCGCGAGCAGAAAGAACAGCGTCGCACCGACGCCGTTGACCGCGCGGCCGCGCTCGCCGCCGAGCAGGTTGTCGTGCAAGTCGACGACCCACTCGACCGCGTCGAGCACGCGCGGGTACATGAGCCCGAGGTCGCGCGTGGTATACGGATCGAACAGACGCTCGATCTCGACGGCGTCGCGCTTGAGCGTCACGCGCACGGGGCTTTCGGCGCGTCGGCCCTCGAACACCGAGGTCACTTCGCTGCCCTCGTAAGTGCGGCGCAGCACGTCGCGAAGCTCGTCGCCCTTCAAGCGCGTGCCGACGACGGCCACGGTCCGCGGGACCATCCAGAGATGAAACTGCGGGCGCAGCACGCTGAAGCTGCCAGTGATGCTGAGCAGCAAGATATAGAGGCCGAGGCCGAGTCCCGTCCACGAGTGGACGCGCATCAGCACGCGGCGCCAGCGCAGCGACTGCGGAGCGTTCGCCCAGCGTCTCCAGCCGGACATGCGCGCGCGCTCGACGGGCGGGGCGTGATTCTCCATCGCGCCCGCAGCGTAGCGCAGGCCGACGGCGCGCGTCACACGCGCGGCTCGACTCCGGGCGCCTGCACGGCGAGAATCGGCCACCGGCGCGGGCCGCCGCGCGTCGCGGCGAGCGTCCGCAAGCTTTCGCTAAGAAGAGCGAGGTCGCATGAGCAAGTTCACGCGCCGCGAGGCGCTGCAGATGGTTGGCGGCGCCGCGGCGGCCGCGGCGTTGCACTGGGATGCGTCGGCGCAAGCGCCGTCGTTCCCGAAGGGCGCCGTGATTCGCACGCTGTTCAAGGACTACGCGCCCGAGGAGCTCGCGGGCGGCGCGACGCTATTTCACGAGCACCTGTCGCTCGGCGCGGACTTCGGCGACCGGTTCCGCGCCGCTTCCGCCGCCGTGCTCGCCGCGCAAGGCGCGGCGCCGACCGCGCGGCCGGCAGGCCCGCCGCCGGCGCCGTCCGGCCCCGATCCGATGCGCGACGTCGAGCTCATGGCCGAGGAGCTGCGCGGCGCTCAGCGCGACGGCGTCGCGTGCCTCGTCGACGCGAGCCTCGAGGGCGATGGGCATGGACCTTGGCTTCATCCGCGCGGCCGCGATGAAGTCGGGCTTACCGGTCGTGAAGGGCGCGGGCTTCTATACCGAGCCGTTCTACCCGAAGGACGTCGCGACGATGAGCGAGGCGCAGGTCGTGCGCGCGCTGGTGACCCAGGCCGACGACTATCCCGCCGGCGTGTTCGGCGAGATCGGCTCGTGGGACGAGATCACGGCCGTCGAGCGCAAGGTGTTTCGCGCGGTCGGCAAGGCGCACGTCGAGACGAACCTGTCGATCTTCACGCACACCGGCATACCCGGCAAATCGGCGCTCGAGCAGCTCGACATCCTCGAGGACGCCGGCGTCGATCCGAAGCGCGTCTGCATCGGCCACCTCGGCAACTTGAACGATCCGAACGTCTACGTGCACAAGACGCTCTGCCGGCGCGGCGCGTTCGTCGGCTTCGACCGGCAAGGCGGCGGCGGCGACGCGGCGGCCGTGCCGCTCGTGATGGCGCTGCTCGACGCCGGGCTTCGCCGATCACGTGCTGATCTCGGGCGACGCGTCGCGCGGCTACTGCGCGGCCGATCACCGCGTTCCTGCCGAAGCTCAAAGCCGCGGGCGCCGACGACGCGACGCTGAAGCGCATCACGGTCGACAACTCGCGCCGCTTCCTCGCGTTCGTGCCGAAACGGCCGCGAAACTCGAAGGCGGCGGCGAACGCGGAGCGCGCGAAGCGCCCGCCGCGGGCCGGCAGCGCACCCGGGACCTGACCGCTCAAGGCGACCGGTTCAATCGAGCCCCGATCGCGCTCGGGACGAGACGCGCGCCGACGGTACAGCGAGCACGAGAGCGAGGATCGCGCCGCCGTGCCAAACGAGCGTGACGTCGTCCACCGCGTGCGCGCGCCAGAAGCTGGCACCGACGTTCGTAAGGGGCCCCTGCGGCGAGCGCCGCGGAGGCGGCCGTCGTGCCGGGATCTCGGCGGCTACACCCGCGAAGCGCAACACGACGCGCTCGCCGACGAGCTGCTCATCGACGCGCACGCGAGCACGATCGCGGACCCGGTGTGGGCGCTCTACGCGTACACGATGCGCCGCGTCGGCGCCCGACCCGACCCTGATCGAATGGGACGCCGAGCTGCCGACTTTCGCGCGTCTCGCCGAGGAAGCCGCGACCGCCGACGAGATCGTGGCCGCCGTGGCGTCCGAAGGAGAGTACGTTGCGGCGGCTCGCTGACCTACAAGAGACGCTCGCGCACGCGGTGATCCGCGGCGACGCGGTCCGAATCGCGAGCCCGTTGCACGGCGGCAAGAATCCGCGTGCGCGGCTCGAAATTCATGTTCGTCACTACGAAGCGAGCCTCGTGACCGCGCTGCACACGAAGTTTCCCGCGACGCACTGGCTCGTGGGGTCCGAGCTGCTCGTGGCGGCGGCCCGAGCCTACGTGCACGCTCGCCCGCCGACGCGGCCATGCATCGCCGAGTACGGCAGAGGCTTCCCGGCATTCCTCGCCCAGTTCGCACGCGAGCGCGGACTGTCATATCTCAGGATGTTCGCTGAGCTCGAGTTGGCTGTTGCGGAGACGGCGACCGCGATCGAGCTCCGTCCGCTCGTGTGGCGAGCCGTCGCGAGCGCCGGGTCGGAGCGCCTGCTCGCCGCCACGGTCCGCCTTCAGCCCGGCGCTCGCTACCTCCGATCGAGCTGGCGCGTGGACGAGCTCATGAAGATGTACTTGAACGAGTCGATGCCGACGCGGTTCGAGGTCGGGCGGTCGTCGACGTGCATCGAAATCCGCGGAGCGCGCGGCGGATTGCGCATCGCACGACTTGGAGCGTGCGCCGTTTGCATTTCGCGCCGCGCTCGGAGCCGGACGCTCGATCGGCGAGTCGGCCATGCGCGCGCTGGGTCACGAACCAAGCTTCGACGCCGGCGCCGCACTTTTCGATGTCGTTCCGTCGACGAAGTCGTCGCGAAGATGGGGTCTCGGCGTGGGGGCAGCCGAGCGCTCGAGGCAGCACCCGCCGCAAGCCGGCAGCGCGCCCGGGACTTGAGCAGGCGCTAGCCGCGTGGGGAACAATCGCTAGGGTCGCAAGCCGCGCAACAGCACGATGTCTTCGCTCGTCGTCACGCGCGCGAGCGCAAGGCGCTTGCCGTCGCGGGACCACGCGTAACTCACGATCGGCGGACCGTCGCCTTCGGCGAACCGCGTGAGCGCATGCGGCGCGCCGCCGTCGATCGGCAGCGCGACTATGTTGTGCAAGGTCGAATCGAGATACGCGATCTCTCGCCCGTCGGGCGTCCAGCGCAGCGGCGAGTTGGCGTCCCGCGGCATATCGAGCTCGCGCCGGTTCGTGCACGCGGGCAGCTCGCAGAAGACGAGCCGACGCTTGCCTGCGTGGGCCGTACCGAAGGCGACCGTTCGACCGTCGGGCGCGACGTCGAATGCCCCTTCGCCGGTGTTCTCCTGCATGATCTCGTGCGCGTCGCCGCCGTCGATCGAGACGATCCACCTCGAAGCAAAGCCGCTGCGCGTCGAGAAGAACGCAACTTGGCTGCCGTCCGCGGTCACTGTGGGCTCGGCGGCGACACCGGCCGTCAGCAGCACGGGCTGGCGATGCTGCGCGTCGATCTTCCAGAGACCGCCGTCGATGCCGCGCGCGCTGCGCACGAACACGATCGTGCCGCCGTCGAGGGTCGCCGCGCTGTGCTGGGCATCGGTCACGACCTCTTCGCTGACGCCGCCGGGCACGATCGAGCCGATCGAAGCGCGGCCGTTGATCGTCGCGTCGTACAGCAGCCGGTCGCCGGCCCACGAGACGAACAGGTTCGTCCCGCCAAATGGCGCCGGCGGCACCACTTGCACGGAATTCTCGCCCGCGGGGCCCGCGACCCAGATCTCGCTGCGCCTGTCGCGGCGCGACGTCACGAGGCTCGTGCGAGTTGCGTCGAGATCGACACCGAAGTAGCTCGTGAGGTCGTTCGTGAGCGCAGCGATCGCACCTTCGGGATACGACATCCGCCATAGCTGCACCAGCCGCCCGGCTTTCTGGGGCTGGCTCACCACGAGCGACGATGGCCCGAGCCAGCCGACGCCGCGGGTGACGAACGCGCCTTGCGAGTCGCGAATCGTCTCGGCTCCGCTCGCGACATCGACGAACACCGCGCGCGGCTCGAGTCCCTCGTTGAGCTCGAACAGAGCGATGGTCTTGCCGTCGGGCGACCAACTTGGCCGCAGCTGCGGGTCGCCGACCAGGTCCACGTTGACGAACCAACGCGGCGGCGCCCTCTCCGCGAGCACGCGCTCCTGGCCGCTCATGTCGGCGACGACGAGCACCGTCGTCGGTTTCGAGGTACCACGGACGTAAGCCATCTGCTTGCCGTCCGGGGACCAGCCGACCGGGCTCAAGACTCGGTCTGCAATCCGTTGCCCGGCGCCGCCGAGGAACGGCACGCGCCACAACGCGGGCTCCGTTCCGAGGCGCGGGTCTCGGCGCAGGTAGTCGATGAAATTCCCGTCGGGGCTGACGGTCGGCGCGCTCACCACGACGCCGGTCTCCGCCGGCACGACCTGAACGTTGCTCGACGTCGCGATCTGCCGTACCCACAAGCTCGTGGACGGCGCCGTGGCCCCGCTCGAAACCGTCTCTCCGCGCTGCACATAAACGACCCAACGCCCATCCGGGGAGATCGCCGGCGTGACGGCGTTGCCGGTCGTCGTGAGCTGGGCGATCTCGTAATCGCGCAGCGTCCCGGAAGCGGTTGCGGCCGGAGCGGCCGGCGGCGAGACGCGCGTGAGCGCGAAGTACGTGAGCGCCGCGACGGCGAGCATCGCGGCCGCGCCGGCGACGACCACGGCGCCGCGATGACGCTTCACGATCGCGGCCACCGCTTGCGCGTCCGAGGACACCGTCACGGCGGACTGCGAGCTCACTGGCTTGCGCGCGACGCGCCGCAAGTCGGCGACGAGATCCTGCATCGTTTGATAGCGGTCGCCGGGATCCTTCTCGAGCGCCTTTTCGATCGCATGGCGGAGCATCTCGGGCACGTCGGCCGGCAACGGCTCGGGCGTCGCGTGAGCGATCGCCTTCAGCGTCTCGAGATCGTTCGCGCCGTCGAACGGCCGGCGCCCCGCGAGCAGCTCGTAGAGCACGACGCCGAACGAGAACACGTCGCTGCGACCGTCGAGCGGCTGACCCGCGGCCTGCTCCGGCGACATGTACGCGACCGTGCCGACGACGACGCCCGCGCGCGTGTGGTGCGTCTCGCCGCGCGGCGATCGCCGGCCGCTCGCGTATCGACGAGCTTCGCGAGCCCGAAGTCCGCGAGCTTCGCGTAGCCGTTGCGGCCGATCAGGATGTTGCCGGGCTTGACGTCGCGGTGCAGCACGCCGGCCGCGTGCGCCGCCGCGAGCGCGTCGCGACGCCGGTCAGGAGCTCGACGCTCTGCCGCCAGCGTGCGCCGCGGGTTCGCCGTCGGCCCAGTCGTCGAGCGTGCCGCCGTCGACGAGCTCGCTCACGATGTACTGCCGCCCTTCGTGCTCGCCGACGTCGTGCACCGCGACGATGTGCGGGTGATTCAGGCCGGACGCGGTCTGGGCCTCTTGCTCGAACCGGCGCTTCGCTTGCGCATCGGCCAGCTCGATCGACAGGAACTTGATCGCGACCGGGCGGTTGAGCCTCGTGTCCGTGGCGCGATAGACGATGCCCATGCCGCCGCGGCCGAGCACCTCGTCGATGCGGTGATTGCCGACACGCGTGCCGGCCGCGAGCGTGGCCGCTTCACCCGCGCCGGAGGAGCGGCTTGCCCCGACGTCGGTCGCGTCTTGCTGTGGGCCCTGCGGGTCGTGCGACGACAAGGGCGGGCCGTGCGCCGCTAGGCGCCGCGCGACAACAGCGTTCCGTAGCCCGGCGCCGCGCCGCTCATGCCGACGAGCCGCGCGCCGGCCCAGAGGCCGTGCGGCATGCTCGAGATCACGGGAACCCCGGTTTTCTTCTCGAGCGGCGCGATGATCTCGAGCGTCCTGAACCCGCCGCACGAGACGAGCAGCGAGTCCGCGTCCGGCGCCGTCGCGCGCACGCGCGCGCCGAACTCGATCAAGTCGTTCTGCGTGACCTTGTCGACGTCGGTCATCGCCTCGATGCCGAGGCCCTTGACGACCAGCGGCTCGAGGCCGTGCTCGATCAGGAACGCGTGCAGGCGCTCGTTGACGTCGTCGTTGTACGCGGTCGCGACCGCGACGCGCTTCGCGCCGACGGCCTTGAGCCCGTCGATCACGCCGTTGCTCATCGTCGTGGCCTTGAGTCCCGACGCCTTGGTGACGGTCTCGCGCAGCTTCTGGTTGAACGCCTCGCCCTTGTAGAACGTGAGCGACGTGCCGGTCAGCTCGATCGCCTCGGCGCCCGCGGCCACAAGCTTCTCCGCCGCCGCCGGGATCTTCGGAATCACCGCCTCGAAACCGTCCGGCGTCATCCGCTCGACGCCGAGGCCCGTGACGACGAACTTGAGCTTGTCGCCGTACATCGCGACGCCCTCCTCGGGCACGCCACGATTGAGCGGCGGGAAGATCAGTCCGAGCACGGGCACCTTGCCGGCACCCCGGGCGCGGCCTGCGCCGAAGCCTGCGGCCGCCAACGCGGCGGCTGAGCGGACCAAAAAATCGCGGCGTTTCGTAGTCATCGCGCTTCTCCGTCTTGGTTGCGCATCGAGTCGCACATGATACGCCGCGGCCGCTCAAGTCTGCTTGGCGTCGGCCGCCGCTTCGCGCGGCGTCGTCAAGTACAGGGCCAGAAAGAAATTCGAGACGACGCCGATGGTCACCGGCAACCCGATCGCCCGCAGCACCGGCAGGCTCGAAATTGCGAGCAGCGCAAACACGAACAGTGTCGAGATGGAGCAGACGAGCACGGCATGGAGCGTGCGCCTTTGCTCGGCGGGGTCGTCGGCCGAATGCTCGAAGAACAGCGCATAGTCGAGCCCGAGACCCGCGACGAGAATCAGCGAGATCAAGTGGAACAACGTGAACGAAATCCCGGCGCCGCGCAGCGCGGCGACGACGACGAGCGTCGTGACGGCCATCGGCGCGAGCACGCGTAGCACGCGCGTTCGGCTCCGCAGCGACCACGCGATCACACCGACGAGGGCGACGGCCGCGACTGCGAGGCTCACGAGCATGCGCGCTCGTTCGCGCGCAACGAGCGACTCCGACGCCTGCCGCAAATCGAGCAGCGTGGCGTCCGGCTCGGCGGCCGCGAAACCTCGCAGCGCGCCGAGATCCTTGACGCCGCTGAAGGTCACGAGCGCGGCGACGTTCGGCCCGTCGCGCGCAAGCAAAGGATCGACGCGGGCGCCGAGCCCGAGCTCGCGGAGCCGATCGACGGTGAGCGGGGGGAGCGTGCGCGCCTTCGCAACGTCGGCGACGAAGGGCTCGAACACGCCCGGTCGAAACTCGGTCGCAGCGGTCGCGGCGTCGAGCGCGGCGCGCAGCGAGACGTCGTCGGGAAGCGCGGCCTGACGCGCGCGTTGCTTCGCGGCGCTCGGCAGATAGCGCGCCGCGTCGTCGTAAGCGTCGATCGCGCCACGCACGACGAGCGCCTCGAGCGCGGGCTCGAGCGCCTCGAGGTGCAAGAGAACGGCGTCGACGTCCTTGCCCTCCACGGCAAGCAGATAGCGCAGGTCCGCCGTGCCGAGATCCGCGCGCAGCCTCTGGTCGGCCGCGAGCAGCTCGGCCGGCACCGGCGTGAGACCGCGTAGATCGTTGTCCCAGAACGGCTCACGCGCGAAGGCGACGACAGCCACGCACACGGCTACAGCCAAGAACGCGGCCGAACGCGCGCGCGGGAGCCGCACGATCGCGCTCCAGAGCCGCGCGAGCCAGCGTGAATCGCCGGTAGTCGCGCTTCGGCGAATCGACGAGCGCGGGCAGCACGAAGCGGCTCGTGAGCCCGGCGGCGGCGAGGCCCGCGACCGTGAAGCAAGCGAGCTCCTCGAGCCCGACGACGCGCGAGAACAGAAACGTGAAGTACGCGATGCAAGTGCTCGCGACACCGGTCGCGAGCGTCGGCCAGAGCCGGCGAGCGACTTCCTCCGCCGTGCGATCTGCGCGCCGGTGGCTCAGGAGATGAAGCGGATAATCCTGCGCGACGCCGATCAGCGTGAAGCCGAACGCCAGCGTGATGCCGTGCACTGCGCCGAACAGCACGCTGACGGCCGCGATGCCCGCGATGCCCGCGGTCACGAGCGGCAACGCGCTCAACACGACGCTGCCGACGCTGCGATACGCGATCAAGAGCAGAACGACCAGGCCGATACTGTCCGCCAGGCCGATCGTCTGCGCTGCCGCGCTCGTGCGCGCGGCCATGAGCGCAGAGAACGCGCCCGCACCGCTCACGGTCATCTTCACGCCGGGCGGCGCGGCGGACGAAGCGAGCGCCGCGTCGAGCCGATCGAGCGCCGCTTGCTGCGCGCCGGGATCGAATGCCGGCGCGCGCGTCTCGACGAGCAGCAGCGCGCGCGTTCCGCCGTGATCGAACCAAACGTCGAACTCGCGCCGCGGCTCTTGCGTCGGAAGCCAGCGTTGCAGCACGCCGAGCAGCTCCAGCGTCGGATCGCGCGGCAGCCACGGCTCGAGAAAGAGGCCGGCCGGAGATCCGAGGTCCCGTGAGCGCGCCGCGAGCGCCGCCGCCAAGTAGTCCCGATCGAGACGGTGTGTGTCGAGCGTCGGGGAGAGCAGGAACCGGTACGGCAAGAGCTCGTCGGGGAACGAATCGAGCGCGAAATCGCCGTTCGCAACGAGCAAGAACGCCGGGTCGCCGCGGAGCGCGTCGACGAGAGCGCGCGACGCGTCGGCGAGCTGCTCGGGCGGCGCGCCTTCGAGCGCGACGACGAGCACGCGCGTCGCCGGCCCTTCGCCGATGCCCTCGAGCAGCAGTCGCTCCACCGCCGTCGCGGGCTTCGGCAGGAACAAGCGCAGGTCGTTGCGAACGGAGAGATGCCGCTCTGCGTAGAAGCCGGCCGCGACGAGCACGACGACCCACAGCGACAACGCGAACAGCGCGAACGGCGTCCGCTTCATTCAGCTCGGCAACGGGCGAGCAGACCGTCGAGCGTCACGCCGGCGTCGAGCGGCACGGCGCTCGCGCCGACCAAGATCACGCTGCCGCCGCCTTGTGTGTCCAGAATCGCGAAGCAGCGCGGCTCGGACGCGCGGCCGCTCACGAGCACGCTGCGAATCCGCCGCCGCGCTCGCGCCTCCTTCGGCGCGAGCTCGATCCGCCACTGCGCCGCGTCGCCATGGAGGCGAAGGTTGAGTGGTCCGCGCTGAGCGTGAAGTCCCGCTCGAGCTGCGCCGCGTCGCCCGCGAGCAGGCCGGCGAACGCCGCGACGAAACCCTCGAGCTCCGGCACGCGCTTGAGCCCGAACGTGCGCGTGCTTTCGCCTTCGCGCTCGATACGCACCGACTCGCCGCGGATCGTCGTCGTCTCGGTATACGGGCTCGTCACGCGGCGCTCGAGGCTGCCGGGCCCGAGATAGCCGAGCGTACCCGAAACGATCAACGGCTCGCGCAACAGCGCGGAGAACCGGGCTTCGGTGAACGCGATGCTCGACGGCGCTGCGCGCGCCAAGCCCGCGACGATTCGATCCGCGTCGAGCGCGGCGCCGGCAGGAGACAAAACGGCGATCGCGCAACGCGAGAGCGGCCAGAAGCGCCGCGCCGCGCGCCGTCACGATCTCACCCCGGGGCTCGACATCGCGGCCAAGCTTAGCGCAATGCGACCCGGCACCGCTGCGCCGCCGGCGGCACGCGGCAGGCGACGGAGAGTAGACTCGAGACCGGCACCGTAGCATTCGAGCAAACCGTCGGCGTGGATCTCGAGATAACGCACTGGGCCTTTTGGTCTTCCGAGACTCGAGAGCCGAGCGAATGGCGGGAGCATTGGAGCCGGGTCGACGCGCGCGCCGGCGACGCGAAGATTCCCGATCGCAGCGTGCCTGCCGCGCAGCGGCGCCGCATGAGCGCGCTCGCCACGCTCGCGGTGCAGATCGCGACCGAGGCCGCCGGCGGCGTCGCGGCCGATTTCATCGTGTTCGGGTCGCAGCATGGCGACGTCACGAGCATGCGAGCCATGCTCGACGACATCGCGGCCGGCACGGAGCTCTCGCCCACGGTCTTCAGCCAATCCGTTCACAACGCGAGCGCCGGCCTGTATACGATCATCGCCCACAGCCGCGCGCCCGTTTGCGCGCTGTCGTCGGGGGCTAGCACTTTTTCCGCCGCGTGGCTCGAGGCCGAGGGCTTTTTGTCGGAGCACCCCGAGGCCGCCGTCTTGCTTGCGTGCTACGACGAGGCGTTGCCGCCCGAGTACGCGTCCCACCTACCCCAACGCCAGTGCGCGCACGCGCTCGGCCTGTTGCTGCGCTCCGCGCACCGGGGCGGCGTCACGCTGGAGCCCGCGGCCGCGGAGCGCGACGAGCCGTTGCCGATAGCGCCGCTGTTCATCGCCTGGCTCGTGTCCGGCGAGCCCTCGCTGCGCGTCACGGCGGACGGCCAAGGCTGGACCTGGCGGCGCTCGGGGGTTTGACGCGGAGCCCATAAGGCTCATCCCCAACCGGGGTTTTTACCTTGCTTCGCCGAGAGACGGAGTGCTAGCGTACCGCCGCGATTTTTCGGCTGGGATCGGTCGGGGGGCTTCGACGACATGGACAAACTCGAGCAAGAGCTCAAGCAGCTGCTCATCGAGGCTCTCAATCTCGAGGACATCTCGGCCGAGCAAATCGACAGCGCCGCGCCGCTGTTCGGCGAGGGACTGGGTCTCGACTCCATCGACGCGCTCGAGCTCGGCGTAGCGATTCGCCGCAAGTACAAGGTCAAGATGGACGGCGAGCCCGCGACGATGCGCCAGCATTTCGCGTCGATCGCGAATCTCGCGCGCTTCGTCGAGGGCGCCCGCGTGTCCGTGTAGGATGCCGTCGCGCGATTCGAATCCGCACGGCGCCAAGCGAGGCAAGACTTCCGAGCTACTATCGCTGGCCGTGGGCGGCGTGCTCGTTCTGTATCCCGTGCTCATATACTTCGGTCACACGCATCTCGAGGCGCGCTCGATGGCCGTGATCCTCGCCGCGCTCTGCGCCGCTCGGCTCGTCCTGTTGCGCCTCGCGCCCGCGGCGCGGCCCGCCGCGGCGTTCAGCACCGCGCAGCTGCTGGCGGTTTGCGTCGGCGCGATCGCGATCGCGCTGCTGACGATCTGGCGTGGCTCGTCGCAGGCGATGCTCTACTATCCGGTGCTCGTGAATGCCGTGTTCCTGGCCGTATTCTCGTGGAGCCTCTTTCGTCCTCCAACGATGGTCGAACGCATCGCACGCGCCACGACGCGAGATCTGCCGGAGCAGGCGGTGCCCTATCTGCGGCGCGTGACCATCGCATGGAGCATCTTCTTCGTATGCAACGGCGCGGCGGCGCTTTTCACGGCTACCGAAACTTCCTTCGAGACCTGGACCCTCTATAACGGCTTCCTCGCGTACTTGCTCATCGGTCTGATGTTCGGCGCCGAGCTCGTCGCACGCCAGCGCGTGATGAAGAACCTGCGCAAGTGACGACGAGCGCCCTCTCCGCCGCGCTGACTGCCGACACCGATCACCTCGCGACCTTCGGACGCGACGGCGCGGTGCACCGCTGGCAGGATCTCATCGGCTCGGCCGCGCGCGTCGCGGCCGCCGCAGCGGATCGGCGCGGCCGGCGTTGGGCCGTTCAGCTCGACGACACCTTTCAGTTCGCCGCTGCGCTCCTCGGCCTCTGGGCCGCCGGCAAGACGCCGGTGCTCATGGCGATGCCGCTCCCCGAGAGCGGCGCCTTCGCCACGACCTTCGACGGCGTCATCGAATCCGCCGCGGCGCCGACGCGCGTTCCCGAACGGCTCGTCTGGGAACGGCTCCCGCGGACGACGATGCGGATCGACGCGATCGCGCCGTCCGCGGAGCTCGTGCTCTATACATCGGGCTCGACGGGCGTGCCGAAAGAGGTCTCGCGCCGGCTGCACAACATCGAGGCCGAGCTCGCGGTCCTCGAGCTCTTATGGGGAGCAGAGGTCGGCGACGCGCTCGTCTACTCGACCGTCTCTCCGCGGCACGTCTACGGCATGCTGTTCAGCGTGCTCTGGCCCCTGCTCTATCGCCGCCGGTTCGCGACGTTCCGACTCGAGTTCCCGGAGCAGCTCGCGAGCGCGGACGGCGCGGGTCAAGCGCTCGTCTCGAGCCCGGCGCTGCTGAAGAGAATCGGTCACCTTCCCGCGGGCGCGGGCCGCTGGCGAAGCGTGTTCTCCTCGGGCGGGCTATTGCCCGCCGAGGCCGCGGCCGACGCGAGGCGCGTGCTCGGCGCGTATCCGGTCGAGGTGCTCGGCAGCACCGAGACGAGCGGCGTCGGCTGGCGACGGCAGAGCGGCGGCGGTTCGGACGCGTTCGAGCCGATGCCGAGCGTCGACGCTCGGATCGGTCAGGACGGCCTTCTCGAAGTGCGCTCGCCGTTCTCCGGGCAAGCCGGCTGGCTACAGATGGGGGACCGTGTCCGGTTCGACGCGGCCCGCCGCATCGAGCTGCTCGGCCGCGGCGACCATCTCGCGAAGATCGAGGACAAGCGCGTGTCGCTCGCCGAGATCGAGCGTTATCTGCGCGAGAGCCCGTGGATCGCAGACGCCGCGGCGGTCGCGCTCGACGACGGCAAGCGGCAATTCATCGGCGCGATCGTGCAGCTCAGCGCCGCCGGGCGCGCGGAGGTCTCGCGCCGCGGCTCGCGAGCGTTCAACCAGGCATTGAAGACGGCACTCCGCGCGCGCCTGGAGCCGCTCGCGCTGCCGCGCAAGTTTCGCCACGTCGACGCGCTCCGGGTCGACGCGCAAGGCAAGCGGCAAGTCGCTGCATTGCAAGAGCTTTTCGCGCGCCGATGAGAGTCACGGATCCCATCGTCGTGCACGAACGCGTCGACGCACACGCGGCCGAGATCGCGATCGTCGTGCCTCACGGCCTCGCGTTCACCGAGGACCATTTCCCGGGCTTGCCCGTCGTTCCCGGCGTCGTGCAACTGAAATGGGCGCTCGACTTTGCGCGTCGCTGCCTCGGCCTGAAAGGACGCTTCGCCGGTTGCGAGAACTTGAAATTTCAACGCGTGCTGACACCGGGCGATCGCGCGACGCTCAAGCTCGAGCACGTCGAGGCAACCGGCAAAGCTCGCGTTCACGTTCGAGTCCGCGGGAGCTCGCTACAGCAGCGGGCGGTTGCTACTGCGCGGGGCTCCCTGACCCGATGAGCGCCGAGCGCTGGACGGACGTTCCCGAACGCGGCGAGACGGCCGCGCTGCTATTCGGGTACGCGACGTACCGCACGCTCGGCCGAGGCGTGTTCTCAGTCCTGCTCTATCCGGTGGTCCTCTATTTTCTCGTGACCGGCTTCGGGGCCCGCAAGGCGTCGCGCGACTATTTGCGCCGCGTTCGCGGGCGGCTCGTAGGCGCTTGGCCGCGCAATCCCGCCGCGTCTCGACACCTTCCGGCACTTCCTCGCGTTCGGCCACGCGCTATTGGACAAGACCGCGATGTGGGCGGGAGCCATGGCACCGAGCGAGGTCGAGATCGACGACCCCGCGATGCTGCAGCGCCTGCGCGAGCAGAATCGCGGCGTGCTGTTCGTCAGCTCGCACCTCGGCAACGTCGAGGTCTTTCGCGCGCTCGTGGACTCGCAGGAGGCGGTCAAAGTCTCGGCTCTCGTCTTCACGGATCGCTCTCCCGGGCTCAACCGTCTGTTCTCGGCCGTCGGCCCGCGGGCGCTCGAGGGAATGCTCGAGATCGATTCGCTCGGGCCGGATTCCGTGATCAAGCTTCAGGACAGGCTGCGCTCGGGCGAGCACATAGCGATCGCGGCCGACCGCGTCTCGGCGCGGCATGCCGAGCGCTCGATCGCCGTGCCGTTCCTAGGGCAACTGGCACCGTTTCCCGAAGGGCCGTTCATCCTCGCGAGCCTGCTCGGGTGCCCGGTGTATCTGATCTTTTGCCTACGTATCGGTGCACGCTATCGCGTGTTCGTGGAACCGTTCGCCGATATGATCACGTTGCCGCGGCGAGAGCGCGCGGCCGCGCTCCGGCATATGATCGAGCGCTATGCGCAGCGCCTCGAGCACTATTGTTTGTTGGCTCCAAAGCAATGGTTCAATTTCTTCGACTTCTGGAGCCAGGCCGACGCGGATCGAGCGCACTGAGGCGTCCGCGTGCGTCAGGCGCCCCTGACCGGAAAGCCGCGCAGTGAACCTGTATCTCCCCGACATCGGCATCGTGAACGCGCTCGGTGCGAGCAAGGCCGACGTGTTGAGCGGGCTGCTCGCCGCGGACCGTTCCGGAATGGTGCCGTATACGCGGCTCCTAACCGGGCGCTCGACCGTCGTCGGCCGCGTGCGCTCTGCACTTCAGCCGGTGCCGGACTCGCTCGCGAACCTCGACTGCAGAAACAACCGGCTGCTCGCGACCGCGCTCGCCCAGATCGCTCCCGCAGTCGGGCAGCTCCGAGAGACGCTGGGTCCGGAGCGAATCGCCGTCGTGATCGGCACCAGCACCTCGGGTATCGCCGAAGGAGAAGACGCCATCGAGGCGTTCGCGGCGAACGGGCGCATGCCGGCCACGTTCCAGTACGCGCGCCAGGAGATTGGAATGGCGAGCGAGTTCGTGGCGCGCTACCTCGGACTCACGGGCATTCGCTACACGGTGTCGACGGCATGCTCGTCGTCGGCGAACGCGTTCGCGTCTGCGCAGCGGTCTGTTCGCTTCGGGTCGCTGCGACGCGGCCGTGGTCGGCGGTGCGGACAGCCTTTGCCGGCTCACGTTGAACGGCTTCGATTCGCTCGAATCGCTGTCTCCGGGGCGTCTGCAATCCGTTCAGCGCGAATCGGAACGGGCTCAATATCGGCGAAGGCGCGTGCGTCTTCTTGGTCACGCGCGGGCCGAGCGAATCCGCCTGCTGCGGAATCGGCGAGTCGTCGGACGGCTACCACGTGTCCGCGCCCGATCCGGAAGGGCGCGGCGCCGAAACGGCGATCCGCGGCGCGCTCGCGCAGGCCGCCGTGGCGCCGCGGGACGTCGGCTACGTGAACCTGCACGGCACCGCGACGCCGAAGAACGACGCGATGGAGAGCCGTGTCGTGTCGCGCCTGTTCGGCGACGGCGCCGTGCAGCTCCACGAAATCGCTGATCGGCCACACGCTCGGCGCCGCCGGCGCACAAGAGCTCGGCCTCTGCTGGCTGCTGCTCAGCGAGCGCAATCGAACCGCGCCGGCTGCCCCGCACATGACTGGGACGGCGTGCGAGACCCGACGCTGCCCGAGCTCAATCTCGTCCGCGACGACGAGCGCTTCGGACGCGACGTATTCGTGTCCAATTCGTTCGCGTTCGGCGGCAGCAATACCGCGATCGCGATCGGACGCGCCTGATGGATGCGAGCTCGATAAGCGTCGCCGAGCTGCTTCCGCAAGGCCCCGAAGCGGTCGTGATCGACGCGCTCGTGGAGCACAGACGCGACGCGTTCGGTCGCGGTGGCGTACATAGATGAGCGAAGCACGTACTGGGAGGACTCCGGCGTGCCGGCGTGGGCCGGCATCGAATACATGGCGCAGACCATCGCCGCGCATGCGGGCCTCGAAGCGCGCGCCCGCGGCGAGCCGCCTGCGATCGGCTTCGTGCTCGGCACGCGCGCCTACGCGACGTCCGTCGAGAGGTTTCCGGACGGCAGCAAGCTCGTCGGTGACCGTCGAGCCGGAGCTCGTCGACGGAGACTTCGCTGCGTTCAAGTGCGCGATCGCGATCGACCGCGTCGTCGCGACGGCCGTCGTGACGACCTACCGGCCGTCGCCCGAGGAGCTCGAGAGCGCTGCGGCCGGCGACGAGGAACACGTGACGCGTTCGGTGCTCGTCACGGGCGCGAGCAAGGGCATCGGCGCCGCGATCGCGGCTCGGCTCGCGAAGGACGGGTTCGAGATCGCGGTTCACTATCGCGGCGACGCCGACGGCGCCCGCGCGCACCGCCGTGCCGACATCGTGCGCGCGCGGCGGCAAGGCCCGCGTGCTGCAGTTCGACGTGGCCGACCGCGGCGCCGTGCGCGCGGCGATCGATTCGGACATCGAGGCGAGCGGCGCCTACTACGGCGTCGTCTGCAACGCGGGAGTCGCGCGCGACAACGCGTTTCCGGCCTTGACGGGCGAGGACTGGGATACGGTTCTCGCGGACCGATCTCGACAGCTTCTACAACGTGCTGCAGCCTTGCGTGATGCCGATGATCCAAGCGCGGCGCGGCGGCAGGATCGTCGCGCTGTCGTCCGTCGCGGGCGTGCCGGCAATCGGGGCCAGGTGAACTACAGCGCGGCGAAGGCCGGAATCATCGGCGCCACGAAAGCGCTCGCGCTCGAGCTGGCCAAGCGCAAGATCACCGTAAACTGCGTCGCGCCGGGCCTGATCGAAACGGCGATGGTCGCCGATGCGAACCTCGAAGAGGCGCTGGATCTAATACCGATGCGGCGTCTCGGGAAGCCGGACGAAGTCGCAGCGCTCGTGGCTTATCTTTTCTCGGACCTCGCCGCCTACGTCACACGGCAAGTCATCACGATCGACGGCGGACTTGTCGTGAGCGAGCATCCGCGGCGCGCCGGGCGTCCGCGTGCTCTGGGCCGATGCGCGAACGATCGAGGGCGCGGCGAGCGAGGCGCTCGTCACGGACGAGGATCGGGAGCGGCTCGCTGCGCTCGTGACGCCGCGTCGGCGCCGAGAATATCTTACTCGGCCGCGCGTTGCTGCGCCGTGCGCTCGAGCACCAACGGGGCGCGCTGGCGCGCTCGCATCGGCTCGCGACGACGCCGACCGGCAAGCTCGTGTGTGTCGACGGACCCGCGCTCAGCCTCTCTCACGACGACGGGCTCCTCGTGTGCGCGCTCTCGAGCACGGGCGACGTCGGCATCGACGTCCAGTCGTCCTCGCGGCCGCGGCACACGGCCGAGATCGCCGGTCACCACTTCTCGGCGGCGGAGCGCGCATGGCTGGAGCGCGCCCCGGCCGACGCGTTCTATTGGCTCTGGGTGCTCAAGGAAGCTCATTTGAAGCGGCTCGGCACGGGGCTCGCAGGCGGCCTCGACCAGCTTCAGTGCCGCATCGACCCGCCCCTCATCGACGCGACGGCGCCGACGCACGTTGCGCTCGCGCTGTGCTCGCTCGGTAATGCGTTCGTCGGCATCGCGGCAGACCCCGGCGATCTCGAGCATTGCGAGTGCGAGCGTTGGACCGGCGAGGACATCGAAGCGTCGCGGCTCGAGCCGATCGCGCAAGGCGCGGCGAGCGCGACGTCGAGCGGGGCGGCGCGCGATCGAGGAACGAGCTAGCGCGCAGCCGTCGGCGTCAAGTCCTCGCACGCCTCGACCGCGAACGGCACGTTCGACGGCGCGAGCGTGTCGGCGCCCGTATACGCGGCCGTGAAGATACGCGGGATCCTCGGCGGTGTATCGCGCTTCAACGTCATCGTCGCCGGATCGAGCTTGAAGCGCTCGACGACGTGCAGCTTGTCGCTGTGCGGCGTCGTGCCGGTCAGCGTGCCGGGCAGGAAGCCGACCGTGTCGACGACGAGCACGTCGTTCTCCCACTTGCCGATCGAGTGCCCGCGCGCTCGGCGCGACGTTCGCGGGATGCGCGGCGCCTTCATGTAGATCGTGCGCTCGAGCCCGAGCCGGCCGTACTGGAGCTTGATCGTGTCGGCGCCCTGCGTGATCCGGTTGACGCCCTCGCCGCCCCAGTCCGACAAGATGCTGCCCTGCATGGCACGAGCGCACCGCGCGCGGCAGTCGCGGCGAGCTTGTCCATCGCGGCTTTGCCCGCGTCCGTGAGCGCGACCGCGGCGCGCGGCGCGGGCCGGCTCGCGGCAACCCGCCCGCGTTCGCTTCGGCGGTGCCGCGCGCGCCCGCGATCTCGCGCTGGCCCTCGGGCACGCCGCCGGCGCCGAATCGGTCGACTTCGAGAGCGGCACGAGCGTGCCGTTCGGCCCTTCGGGTCCGTCATCACGAGCTGCTCCTGAGCCCAATCGCCCGCGATGTTCGGCTCCCCGGTCGCGGTGCGAGCCGCGCGTTGAGCGGTCGTCGCCGTTGGGGTCGCGACGATCCGCTGGCCGTAGCGGTCGAGCGTCGTGCCGTCGGCGAAGACCAGCGTGCTCACGTAGCAGGCGTGCGGGTCGGTGCGGTCGGGGGAGCCCTGCACCGTGATCTTGGTCCCCGCCGCGAACATCTCGCTGCGTCCAACCCGAGCGGCGCAGCGTCGTCGCGGAGCGCATCTCGCAGCGATACGACATCGTCTTGCCGTCCGCGCCCTTCACGTCGAACTCGAGCCACGAGTGCGGATTCACGTAGTCGAACTTCGTGACGACGCCGTTGAGCTCGATGTTCTCGTTCATCAAGAACGTGCCGAAGCTGTGGTGCGCGGCCGCCGGCCATGCGACTACGAGCGCGGCGCCCGTGCAGACGAGCCAGATCGTTCTCATGCGTTCTCCGTAGTTAGCCGGGCGCGGGCAACGCGCGCTGATTCGAGAGAATCTTGCTCCGCCGGTCGAGCTCTTCTTTCGAGAGCTTCGAAAAATCGACGGCGTGCTCTTTACCGACGTCCATGCCGCGCTTGACGGCGGGCCGGCTGCCGACGTCCTCGAGCCAGCGCTGGACGTGCTTGAAGTCGCTTAAGTTCTGGCCGAGCGTCTGCCAGTTCAGCGACCACGGATAGCAGATCATATCGGCGATCGAGTAGTCGGCGCCCGCGAGATAGCGTCTGTCGTAGAGCCGGTTGTTCATGACGCCGAAGAGGCGGTTCACCTCGTCGTCGAAACGGCGCAGAGCATACTTGAGGTCGCCGTTGTCCGGCTTCTGCGACGCACGCCGAAAGTGTCCCGACTCGCCGAATTTCGGCCCTTGATTGGCCATCTGCCACATCACCCACTGCGCGACCTCGTACTTTTCGCGCGGCGTTTGCGGCCAGAATCGTCCGGCCTTCTCCGCGATGTACATCAGAATCGCGCCGGACTCGAACACCGAAATCGGCGCACCGCCGCCGAGCGGCTCGTGATCGACGATGGCCGGCATGCGGTGATTCGGATTCAGCGCGAGATATTCGCGCGAGAACTGTGCCCCAAGACCGATGTCGAGCGGGATCACGCGATACGGCAAGCCCACTTCCTCGAGCAAGATGGTCACTTTCTTGCCGTTCGGCGTGGGCCAAAAGCAAAGATCGATCATGCTCGCCTCCGTGCCTCGCTCCGGTCCGACCTAGATCATAGCGAGGAGCGCTAGTGCGCGAGCAAATCCCAGTGCTTGTCGGCCCGCTCGAGCACGGCCGGTAGATCCTCGGCGAGCAGGTAGCGGCCCGCGACGAGCTTGTCGGCGGCCGCGCGCACCTTGTCGAGATACGCCCCGCTTGGACGCGTAACGCTCGTCGATCGCGGCACGCGGATCGCGGGCCGCCGCGCGCGCCTCGGGCGTCGCCGGGAACGGGATGTAGGAGCCGAGCAGCGGATACAGCTGGTCGGCGCCCCCGATCGCGGGGTTCCGGTAATTCCAGCCCGTGTAGGTCGCGAGCGGCACCTCGATCTCGGGCAACCGCACTCCCGCGAGCTCGAGCCCGTCGCGGTCCGTCTGCGGCACGAGGTACGGCAACGGCGCGCCGGCGTCCGCCGTCGAACGGCAACAGCGCGTTCGCGGCGCGTGGACCGGCCGGCAGCGTCTGCGGCGCGCGCACGCCGGGCAGCGCAGGAAACGCGACGTCGGCCGCGCGCACGAGCGTGCTGGTCCTGCAGCCGCGGATAACGGCTCGCGGGCGGCGCCGACGCCGCCGCGCAGCCACTCATCCATCGCGACGAGCAGCGCGCGCATCGTCGAGCCAGTAGTCGTTCGGATTTTCGCGCTGCGCGCCGTTGCCGGCTCGGCGGGCGGGAAACGAGCGGGGCCGTGCTGCGAGCCGGTCAGGAAATACACGCGCTCGTTGTCGGGCAGCGCGAGGTCGCGCGCGCCGTCGGGCGTCGTGTGGATCAGCGCGGCGGAGCGGCCGCCGCCCCAGTACTCGACGCCGGTGTTCGTGTAGAAGACTTTCGGCTTGAAGTCGCGCGCGCGCGGGTTGTCGAGCGCGCCGTCTCGGCCGCGCCGTCACCGGATCGCGCAGCGCCGCGTCGGCGAACGGAAACGACGTCGCGTCGAATGCGCCGAGGCCGGTCGGCGTCGCCCATCGGTCGGTTGACGTCGAGCCGCGATGCGCCGGCGATGTGCGCCATCACGCCGTCGAACACCTGGCGGCCGCGCTCGTCGGCGTTGAAGCCGTAGTAGAGGAACGTGCGCAGGAACCGGCCGCTCTGCGAGGAGCCGAACGCGAGCGCGCGCTGCACTTTCACGTTCGCATCGGGCGCCTGTTTGAGCCAAGACACAGCGTCGCGCACGGCGGCAAAGCCGAGGCCGCCGACCGGCACGCGCGCGACGTCGTAGCTGAGCTCGTAGCTGCGCCCGGCCGTGAAGCCGCCCTTCAGCGTGACGAGGTTCTTGCCTTCGACCTTGAAGCGATTGCTCGCGATCGGCGTCGGCGTGCCCAGCAGGCCGTCGCGAACGCTCAACCTCGCGGTAGCCGCCGCGTCGTTCGGCATGTAGCCCGCGAGCTCGCCGAACACGGCCGCGACCTCCAAGTCCGTGTTAGGCGTCAGCACTCCGTGGACGACGCAGCGGGCCGCGGCAATCTCCGGCACCTCGATACGCATGCCGTTCCGCGCGTCGAACTCCCAGCCGACCCAGACGACCGTGAACCCGCGGCGCATCAGGAAGCCGTCGTCGTGACCCGCGGCCGCGCGGTCAAAGCTGTTGATCACCGTCTTGTTGCCGCGATTCACGACGTCGAGCAACAGAGTGCCGTTGCCCTTCGCGGGATCCTTTGGCCGGAGGATCGCGAGGTCGGCGAAAAACAGGATGTCGTCGGACAAATCGCTGGCCGCGTCGCGGCCTTGGGCGTGGCGCGCGAGGTCCCTGACGGCGTTCTGATTGGCCTTGGCCAGCTCATCGAGCCCGACGATGACCCGGTTCCGAGGGTTGGCGGGATCGACTGCGAAACGGATTCGGCCGGACACGACTTCGTACGCGCCCGCCTCGCCGAACGGCGCTCCGTTCTCGACGTCGGCGCGCGACGCGATGTCGACGCCGATCACCTCCGCGCGAGCGCGCGGTGAAGACGCACAGAGCAACGAGAAAACCGCCGCGATCAGCGGCGCACACCGATTCAAGCGCGGCATCGAACCCCCCCGCGAGACTCGCAGTTCGCTGCGATGATACCCGCAGATTATCGCCGCCGGGCTATTCGGCGAGCCTGTACGGCTCAGTGAGCGAGAGCCCGCGGCTCCGCGACTCGCGCGTGGTACTCGCCTCGAGGTTCGCGCACCTCCGCGGAGGGATCTCTACCCTGCGCAGTGGTCCATCCTTCCGCGGAGGGATTTCCGCCTTGCGCTGCCGGCGCGGCCCAGCCCTCCGCGGAGGGCTCGTCGTCGAGCTCGAACCCGTTCACGATCGCCGCGACGCGCGCCTCCGCGGAGGGATTGTCACCGGGCAACGCCACGGCGACGTCGTCGAGCATGTCGTCCGCGCGATAGCCGGACCGCGGGATCACCCGCCCGTCCGGGCGGCGGAAGTAGATCCCGCCGCCCGAGTCGCGATGGATCGAGAACCCGCCCTCGTGCAGCAGCGTGTGGTGATGCGTGCAGAGCAGCGTGAGGTTGTCGAGGCTCGTGTCGCCGCCGTCGGCCCAATGGTGGATGTGGTGCGCGTCGACGTAGCGCGTGCTGGTGGCAGCCCGGGAACGAGCAGCCGCGGTCGCGCGACCAGAGCGCGCGCCTGAGCGCCGTCGACACCGTGCGCTGCTTGCGGCCCACATCGAGCGGCGTGCCGCGCTCGTCCTCGACGACCGTGATCAGGCTGCCGTCGCAGGTGAGGCGTTTGACCGTGTCGATCGGCAGGTCCGACCGGCCCGTCCCTCCGCGGAGGGCCGACTCGTCGACGTGCACGACGACTTGATAGTGATCGGCCGAGCGAGGCGGACCGGCACGCGGACGCTGCACGTCGCTCTCCGCGGCTCGCCCTCCGCGAGGGATCTGCGGCAGCACGCGCACTCCCGCCGAGATACGCCTTCGCGATCGCGACGAGCGCATCCGCCTGCTGCGCGCGCCAGCCGTCCGCCGCGCGCTCCGCGACTCGAGGCGAACTCGACGCCGCTCGCCACGTCCCCGGCGGCGACCGCGTTCTCGATCGCGCGCGCCGACGAGCTCGCCTTCGACCTCCGGCAGCTCGACGGTGATCCGCACCACGCCGCGCGCGCGATCGCGAAAGAGCGTGAGCGAGCGCCGCTCCCACGCCCGCCTCGCCGCGTGCACGCTGACTCGGGCTCGACGTTGCGAATCTGCCGGCAGCGCTCCTCGACCTGGCTACGCGGTCGCCTCGAGCGCGTACGCGAGCAGCAGATCCTCGTCGTGCAGCGCCGCGACCCGCGTGAGCGCGCGCACCTTCGAGTACGACAAACGCCCGTCCGCGAACGCGGCCGAGATCGCGGGCAACGCGCGCAGCGCCTGCGCCGTGCGCACCTTCTCGCGCGCCGCCGACAGCGACAGCCCGCACCTCCACGCGAGCCACTCGGCGCAGCTCGCAAAGCCCCACTTCGCGAACCCGAAGCGGTCGTCGAAGTCGCGCACGAGCACGCAGCATTCGATACGTCTCGGCGTTCATCTGCCGCGCGAGCCGGCAGATTTCCAGATCGAGATCGTCGATCGAGCGGTCGGCGATAGGAGCAACGCGAGCCGCGCCGCGAGCGGGTTGGGCGTTCATCGGGGGTCTCCGAGCGGCCGAAAAGGTAGCTGGTATTATATACAGATACTCGTATAGTTCGCCAGCCTTTTCAGTCTGTTACAGGCGGTTTCGTACATCCGCAAGCGAGGAGACACCTCCCGGGCGAGCCCGGAGCTGGCGCGATGTGGGCCAGCTGGCCCAGGCGCACGTTCCGTGCAGGTGCAGCTAGTTTCTCGGGGTTACTCTGCCCTGAGCGTCTCGATGGGGTCGATCGTTGCCGCGCGCCTCGCCGGCAGGTAGCTCGCGACCGCCGCGGCTACCACGATGACCGCAATCGCGCCGACATAAGCCGCTGGGTCAATCGGCGCAACTCCGAACAACAGCGAGGACATCGAGCGTCCCGCCAGCGCGGCCACGACGAAGCCCACGCCGACCCCCACTGCGCTGAGCTTGAGGCCCTGCAGCAGGAACATCCTCTTGAGTTGCTGTGGCTCCGCGCCGAGCGCCGATCGAATGCCGATCTCTTTGGTTCTCTGCGAGACGACGTACGCGATCACGCCGTAGATGCCGATCACGCCGAGCAGCAACGCCATGCCGCCGGCGATCGCGAGCAACACGAGCACGAAGGACGTGCGTGCCAACGAGCCGGAGTAGAGATCGGCCATCGTGCGCACGTGAGTAATGGGAACCCCCGCGTTGACCGACCACACTGCTTGCCGAACTTCTTCCATGAGGCTCGCGCTGCCGGCGCGCGGGCTGCGAATCGTAAACGCGGCGAACGGCGTTCCGATCATTGGCGTTGCGAACATGTCTTTCACGAGCGCGGGCCAATACACGAAGCTCGGCGCTTCTTCGTACAGCCCGCCCTCGTGCACGCTCTTCACCACGCCGATGATCTCGCGCCACGCATCTGTCTCGGCATAAGTCCGGAGGCGTTTGCCGATCGCGCTGGCCGGCTCTGCGAAATACCGACGAGCGAACGCTTCGGAGATCACGACCACGCGGCCACCGTCATCGATGTCTTTCCACGTGATGTCACGACCGGCGATGATTCGTGCGCCGATGGCTGCGAAGTACCCGGGTGAGATGAATTTATTGGCGTGCTGCGGCGGCAGCTCTCCCGCTACCCGCGGCTGGCCTTCGACCACGATAGGCGACCTGTTGGCGTTGTTCACGCCTTCCATCGGCAGCCCGCTCGCGAAGCCGGCCGCCGTCACACCCGGCAGCGCCGCGATCTTATCGAGGATTTCATGCTGCACGCGGGTGGATTGGTCGGGGTGAGCCAACAGGGTGCCCGGCAGCCAAATCCGCGCCGTTTGAATCGTCGCGGGGTCCGAAAAGCCGGGATCGACGTCGCGCAGCGCCTGAAACGTGCGGACCATCAGCGCCGCGCTCACCACCAGCACGAGCGCGAGCGCTACCTGCACGACGACCAACGCGTTGCGCGTCGTGCTCCGCTCGCGACTCGCGCTCGCGCCGCGCGCGGCGAACGTCCTGGGCGTATCGATGTGCAACGCGTGCTTCAGCGCCGTGATCGAGCCGAACAAGAGCGTCGACGCGAGCGAAACGGCCACGGTGAACGCGAGCACCGGCGGATAAACGCCGATCTCCTGAAGGCGCGGCAGGTTGCCCGGACCGAGCGCCACGAGTCCCTCGAGTCCGACGTACGCGAGCACCAAGCCGAACGCACTGCCGCCGGCGCCGATGACCAAGCTCTCGACGAGCAACTCTCGCGCGATTCGCGCGGGACGGCGCCGAGCGCGGCGCGCACGGCGAGGTCTTGCCGCCGCGCGTCGGCGCGCACGAGCATGAGATTCGCGATGTTGGCGCACGCGACGAGCAGCACGGCGCCGATCGCACCCATCAGCACCCAAAGCATGCTCGACGACGCCGCCGACCAGGTCGTCCTTCAACGGGCGAACGACGGGCGCGAATTCGCAAGCTCTTGAGTGCTTCGCGGGTGACGCCGGGAATATCCGGCAGGGGCCACGCTTCGAGCCAGATCGGCAACATGCGCTCGATGTCGGCACGCGCCTCGGTCCGGGGTGACGCCCGGGCTTCAGCCGCGCGAGGCCTTGATAGCTGCAGCCGCCGCTCGATGAGCAGCGCCGCGCGGTCGAGCCGCACGGCGAGAATCACGTCGGGCTGCGGCGCCATGTCGAGGAATCGGAAGCCGGGCGGCATGATGCCGACGACCTGCGCCGGCCGCGAATCGATCGTCAGCGGCCGCCCGATGGCGCGCTTCGTCGCCGCCGAAGCGCCGTTGCCAGAACGCGTAGGAAAGAATCACCGGCGCGGGCCCTTCGCCGCGGGCCCGTGCTCCTGCTCGGTGAACCAACGCCCGCGCATCGGCTGCACGCCGAGCGCCTGAAGCGTGCCGTGCGTGACCGAGATCGAGCGCACGCGCTCCGGCTCGCCGCGATCCGGTCAGCGTCACCGAGCCCTCTTGCCAGAGGCCGATGTCGGCAAACGTCCGGTTCTCGTCCCGGTACGTGAAGTACATCGTGCGGCTCGAAGTCAGCGCCGCCGAGTGTGCCGTTGGCGCTATGCCGGATCCGCACGAGCTCGTCCGCGTTCGCGTACGGCAGCGGCTTGATCAGCACCGAGTAGACGACGCTGAAGATCGCAGTCGTCGCGCCGATGCCGAGCGCGAGCGTGAGCACGGCGGCGAACGTGAAGGCGGGCCGCCGCGACAAGCCGCGCAACGCGTAGGCGCAGATCGCGACCGAAGGAATCGACAAAGGCGTTGATCGTCATTTGGCGAGGCTCCTGGACAGATATGGTCGCCACATCCGAGACACGCCAAATGCCAGAAGCGCGCCAAGGACGACCTGCCGCTAAGTCCCTGACTTGGCTCGTAGTGACGCGAGCGCCCCTCGGCGAAGGCGTCCCATATACGCGCGCTTCATCCCGCGTTCGGGACCCCGGCTGGACCGCCTCAGCCCGCGCGTCCCACTGCCCTAAGCGGGTTGCACTCGCCGGCTCAGACCTTGCGCGCGCCGAGCCTTGCGAGCATCGCAGACAGATCCTCGGGGCTGATATAGAAGTGCTCGCAGACGCGTCCCCAGAGCATCGTCGTCGGGACGGTGCGGCCGCCGCGCTCCTTCTGCGTCTCGTGCAGAACCCAGAGCACGACGCGCTCCTCCCGCGTGAGCCCGTCGCGCACGTCGGGTAAAGCGTTGCGGAGGTCCGGCAGCATGTCGAGGCTCACCGTATCACGGCCGCATCGACCTCGCGCCACTCGCCCGGCATGAGACCGTCGAGCCCGACGCGCCCGATGCTCGCCCGCAAGAGCCGCAAAGTCGGGAAGCCGACGCGCGCGGTCATGCGCCGCACTTGGCGATTCTTGCCCTCCCGCAGCGTGATCTCGATCCAAGCGGTCGGGATCTTCGCGCGATAGCGGATCGGCGGGTCGCGCGGCCAGAGATTCGCGGGCTCGTCGATCAGGCGCGCGCCCGCGGGCCGCGTCACGAAGTCGCCGAGGTCGACGCCCCGGCGCAGCGCGCCGAGCGCGTCGTCGGTCGGCACGCTCTCGACCTGCGCCCAATAGACCTTCGCGAGCTCGTGGCGCGGGTTCGCGATCCGCGCCTGGAGCGCGCCGTCGTCGGTCAGCAGCAGCAAGCCCTCGCTGTCGGTGTCGAGCCGGCCCGCAGGGTAGACGCTCGTAACCGACACGTAATCGGCGAGCGTGCGCCGCCCGCCGGCTCCGGGCTGAACTTGCAGATCACGCCGAACGGCTTGTTGAGCGCGATCAGCACGCGTCGGCGCTCAGCCGAGATAACGCTCGATCAAGTCGGGCGGCACGGTCGTCTGCCGGCACGGAGGCCCGCGCGCCGCTCTTCCGGCGCCGACGTCGCCCGCCGCGTCCGCCGCGCACGGACGCTGCCGCCGGCTCGAACCACGTCGCGCACGTCGGCGTCGAGCCCGACGCCGTGCATGTAGTTGTAGAGCGCCTTGCGCAGCCCCGCGCCGAGGAAGTCGTGATCGCGTGCCGGTCGGATCGTCGAACGCGACGTCGTTGCGCGCGAACGTCGATGCGCCGCCGGCGGCCGCAGCCGGATGCCGTAGAGCTCCGGGTGCAGGCCGATCGGGCTGTGCGCGGTCGCGGCGAAGCGGTGCCAGAACGCCGACTGGATGCAGCCCGCGGCGAACAGCTGGCGCACGCGCTCGAGCGCGTCGATCGTCTCCTGCGCGGTCTCGGTCGGAAAGCCGTACATGAGATAGGCGTGCACCATGATGCCGGCGTCGGTGAACGCGCGCGTCACGCGCGCCACCTGCTCGACGGTCACGCCCTTCTTCATGAGCGTCGAGCAGCCGATCGGACGCGACCTCGAGCCCGCCGCTGACCGCGACGCAGCCGGAGCGCGCGAGCAGCGCGCAGAGCTCGGGCGTGAACGTCTTCTCGAAGCGGATGTTGCCCCACCAGGTGATCGCGACGCTTGCGCTCGATCAGGCGCTCGGCGAGCGCGCGCAGCCCGGCCGGCGGCGCCGCCTCGTCGACGAAGTGGAAGCCGGTCTGCGCCGGTCTCGTCGATGAGCGCCTCGATGCGATCGACGAGCGAGTCGGCGCGCGGCCGGTCGTAGCGCGCGATGTAGTCGAGCGATGACGTCGCAGAACGTGCACTTCTTCCAGTAGCAGCCGTGCGCGATCGTGAGCTTGTTCCAGCGGCCGTCGGACCAGAGGCGGTGCATCGGGTTCAGCATCTCGAACAGCGAGAGGTAGCGATCGAGCGGCAGGCCGTCGTAGGTCGGCGTGCCGGCGTCGCGCATGCGGGACGTCGTGCAGCGTCGCGTCGGTCTCGAGCACGACCGCGCCGCCTCGGCGCACGAACGTGCGCACGCAGCGGCGCGCCGCGTGCCGCGCGAGCGTGCTCGAGCAGCGCGAGCAGCGGCCGCTCGCCGTCGTCGAGCGTGACGTAGTCGACGTAGTCGAACACGCGCGGCTCGCGCGAGCTCGCGCAGCTCGGTGTTGACGTAGCCGCCGCCGAGCACGATGCGCGTGCCGGCGCCGCCGCGCTTGATCGCGCGCGCGATCCGGAACGCGCCGTAGACGTTGCCGGGGAACGGCGCGGTCAGCCCGACGAGGTCGGGCCGGTGCGCGCGCGACGAGCTCGCGCGTGAGCTCGTCGAGCGTCTCGTCGACGAGCGTCGGCTCGCCTTCGAGCGCCGTCGCGCAGCGGCGTCGAACGTCGGCGCGCTCGCCGCGAGCTGCTCGCCGTAGCGCGAGAGCTCGAAGCGCGGGTCGATGCCGTCGCGAACGACGTCGGCGAGGTCGTCGACGTAGAGGCTGGCGAGGTGCGCGCGCGATCCGTCGACGCCGAGCGCGCCGAACGCCCAGCGAGCGGCTCGTCGATCTCGGCGCGCTGCGCCGAGGCGCGGCGCAGATGCGCGAAGCGCGGCCTTCGGGCAGGAACGCGCGGCCGACGATGCGCAGCGCGAGGCCGGGTCGCGGCCCTGCAGGAAGCGCACGCCGCGTCGACGGTCGTCGACGTAGCGCTCGGCGTGCGCGAGGAAGTGCGCGATCGACGGCGGCGCGCGCTCCGCGCTTCGCGAGCGCGCGCGCGCGCGGCGCAGCTCGCGCGGCCATACGCTCGACGAGCCGCGCGCGAGAACAGCCGCAGGAACAGCTCGAGCGCCGGATCGGCCTGCGTCGACCTCGAGCCCGAGCTCGGCCGCGTGCAGGCGCAGGAACCCGGTCAGGTACGCCGTCGCCGGGTACGGCGTGTTGAGCTGGGTCATCGGCGGCGTGAGGAGCAGGACGCGCATGGCGCTCGCAGGGTACCGCACGCGACTCGCTGGCGCTCCCCGAATCGAGGACCGCGCCTTGGGTCGCCGAGCGATCGCCCGGCAGCGCTAGAGCCGGACCAGCAAGCCGAGATCGATCACGTCGACGTCGCCCTCGCCGGTCCGGTCGGGGTCGCCGACATTCTTGAGCTTTTGATATTCGAGACGAACCGAGAAACGGCGACTCGGGTTGAACGCGCCGCCGATCCCGAGTGCCCAGTCGGTCGAACGCGCCGAGATACTCGACGAGCTCGAGGCATTCAGGACGGACGCCGCCACGCCAATCGACGTATCGGCATAGAACAATCCCACTCGGCCAAAGATCTCCCAGCGCTTGCGCAGCGGCACGCCGCCGATCACCGACAGGATCGGGCCCTTGGCCGACACGTCGCCCGTGATCGAGCCCGGCGAGGATGACGGGAGCCCGCCGCCCGAAAGCGTCATCGTAGCCGCGTAGTCGAGCTTGCCGACGTCCACGAAGGACAGCTCGAAGCCGTAGTACGGACTGAACCGGTAGCCGACCAGGCCGTTGTATTCGGTGCTCGACTTATCGAGCCGGGACATGGGATTCGACACGGTGAACCCGGAATCCGTGAGCGAGCCGAACACGCCGGCGTCGAACTCGGCCTTGTTCTGGTCGAACGTCGACGCACCGAAACCGACGCCGACGTAGAAGCCCTCGTCGGGCTGCGTCGTGGACTGGGCGCGCGCGCCGCCGGTCGCTGCGAGACAGACGAGACCTAGCACGAGACCGGCCCCGATCGTTGCGCGTGCCGAGCCCGATTCCGCGGACATATTGTTTGCTCTCTCGATGATTCTCCGGCGCGAACCATAGTCGAGCACGGACGGCCGCGCTAGGGCTCGACGCTCACGACGGTGCTGTTGATGTGCATCGCGTCCTTGATCCAGAACGTGCGGAAGAAGAACACGTCGTGGCCGCGCGCGATCGCTTCGCGCGCCGCGTTCTGTGCGTCGTGCGCGGCGTCGCCGGTGCGCGGCAGCTGCCTCCAGGCTTCGCCGATCGGGAAGACGTAGTTCGTCGTGTTGTTGGCGAGCACGGACGTGCGCCCCTCCGCGAGCGCGTGCGGACCGAACGCAGCCGGCCCGCCGGGCTCGACGAGCGGACCCGCGCGCGCGTCGGCGATTTGCGCCGCGAAGACCTGGGTCTCGAAGCCGATCAGCTTCTCGAGCGCGGCAGCGCCGCCCTGTCCCGGCGACCACCAGCTCCGCTCCGAGTCGGGCGCGGAGCTCGCAATGCGGCCCCCGAGCGCGGCGGCCGCGCCGATGGCGCCGAGCGCGAGCGCGGCGCGCCGATGCCTAGCGGGCGCATGGAACGGCATCCGGATCCCCCCGTCGGCATGCCGGCGCAGCGCGCGACACCCGACGTGCCGGCATTGTCCCGATCGGCGACGGGCGCCGCAATGCCGCACCTAGGCCGGGCCGCTCCGGAACCACGTTAAGATCGGCGCCTCGTTCAGCTCTCGCGCGAGCGCGCCCCGATGGTCCAGTCGATTCAACTCGTCGTCGCACTGCTCGCGGTCGTTGCCGTGGTCGCGCTCGCGGCGCGGACGCTGCAGATACCGGCCGCGATCCTGCTCGTGGTGGCGGGTGTGATACTCGCGTTGATACCGGGCTTGCCCGAGATCCACCTCGCTCCCGAGCTCGTGCTGCTCGTCGTGCTGCCGCCGTTCATCTACTCGTCCTCGGTCGCGATGAGCTGGCGCGAGTTCAGCTTCAACCTGCGGCCGATCGCGCTGCTCGCGGTCGGTTGCGTGCTGTTCACCGCGGCCGCAGCCGCGGCCGCGATGCACTGGCTGCTGGGCTTTCCGTGGCCCATCGCGTTCGTGCTCGGCGCGATCGTGTCGCCGCCGGACGCGGTCGCGCCGCTCTCGATCGCGCGGCGCATGCAGCTGCCGCGGCGCCTTCTCGTCGTGCTCGAGGGCGAGGGCCTCGCGAACGACGCGACCGCGCTGATCCTCTATCGATTCGCGGTCGCCGCCGTCGCGTTCGGTGTGTTCTCGGCCCCGGCGGCGGCCGAGACGTTCGCCGCGATCGTCGTCGGCGAGATTCTCTGGGGCATCGTGGTCGGCTGGCTGATGCTCCGCCTCCGGCGCTTCGTCGGCGACCCGAGGATCGAGATCACGCTGTCACTGCTCACTCCCTACATCGCGTATTGGCCGCCGGAGTGGCTCGGCGGCTCGGGCGTGCTCGCGACGGTGGTCACGGGTCTCTACATCAGCTGGAACGGCCTGCGCTTGATCAGCGCCGCGACGCGCCTGCAAGGAATCTTCTTCTGGGATTTGTTGATCTACCTGCTCGAAGGTCTCGTGTTCCTGGTCACGGGACTTCAGGCTCGCGCGCTCGCCAAAAGCTTGCGCTTCTATGCCACGCACGATCTCGTCGTGTCCGCGCTCGTCGTTTGCATCGTGATCATCGTCGCGCGTTTCGTCTGGGTGTTCCCGGCCACCTATGTCCCGCGCTGGCTCAGCGCCTCGCTCGCGCGCCGCGATCCGTCGCCCCCCTGGCAGTCCGTGTTCCTGCTCGCGTTCACGGGCGTGCGCGGCATTGTCTCGCTCGCCGCGGCGCTCGCGATCCCGCTCAGCGTCGCCGACGGCAGCCCGTTCCCCGACCGCGACCTGATTCTGTTTCTCACGTTCGTCGTGATTCTCGTCACGCTGGTCGGTCAGGGGCTGCTGCTGCCGGCCGTGATCCGCCGGCTCGGTCTCGCGAACGCGGGGCGGCAGGAGCACGCGTCCGATCGGCTCGAGGAATTCGGTGCGCGCCGGCAAGCGATCGAAGCGTCGCTCGCGCGACTCGACGAGATCGAGAAAGAAGAGCACGTCGACCTCGATCTCTTGAAACGCCTGCGCGTACAGCACCACGAGCGGCTGCGGCGCGTCGATCACCGTGGGCACGTCGATGGCGAGCATCGCACGGCGCAAGAGCTGCACGACCAGGTGGAGTTCAGCCTGATCGAGGCCGAGCGCCAGCGCGTGAACGAGCTCTACCGCCGCGGCGAGCTCAAGGACGAGGCGCGCCGGAGGATCGAGCGCGAGATCGACCTTCGTGAGGCTCAGCTCGTGAGCTGGCGCGGCGAGGAGTAGCCAGGCCGCACGTAGCGGCCGGCGTCAACGCAAGCCGACTTCCGCTCGCTGCACGCGCTCGAACCGGCTCGACGCGTCTTTCCAGTCGACGAGCTTCCAGAAGCTCTGCACCCACTCGTTCTTGCGGTTTTGATGCTGCAAGTAGTAGGCGTGCTCCCACATGTCGATCACGATGATCGGTAGGGTTCCGGCCCCGTGGTTGCCTTGGTGATCGTAGATTTGCTCCGTGATCAAACGGTTCCCGACCGGATCCCAGGACAACGCGCCCCAACCGGACCCCTGCACGCTCGTCGCGACCGCGCTCAGCTCGTCCTTGAACGAGTCGAAAGCGCCGAAGTACGAGTCGATCGCCTGGCCCAAGGGGCCACTCGGCCGACCGCCGCCGCCGGGAACCAGACATCGCCAGAGCAACGAGTGAAGTATGTGCCCGGAGAGGTTGAAGGCGAGGTTCTTCTCGAGCCGCGCAATATCGGTGAACGAGCCCTGTCTCCTCGCCGCGTCGAGCTCTTCGATGGCCTCATTCGCGCCCTTCACGTAGGCCGCGTGATGCTTGTGGTAGTGCAGCTCGAGCGTGTCAGCCGAGACCAAAGGCTCGAGCGCGTCGAGTCCATAGCGCAAGGTAGGCAGCGAGTACGTGGTCATTGACTTCGTCCTCCGTTCAAAAAAGAGGCTTCGTCAGGAACCGATTTCAATCGACGACCCGTCTGCCGAGCAACGCGAACACGATCGCGAGAACGAGGCCGACGACGAACAGGATCCAGGCGATGTTGGTTGCGATGCCGGCGATACCCGAGAAGCCGAGAACGGCGGCAATCAGCGCGATGACGAGAAAAGTAGCTGCCCAAGCAATCATGTGATGTCTCCTAACTTCCGGCCGGTCGACGGGCGCCTGCAGTCCATTGCCGACGCCCGCCACCGTGCTCCGCTAGACGGAACGTCTCCGCGCAAGCCCACTGTCCTTGGGCTCGCGCGGCGCCGGGATCTCACGATCCGCCGACGCTCTTGTCGATCACGAGCTCGTTCTTGACGCTCTTCACGTCGCCCGTGTTGCGCGCGATCTTTTCGGCGAGCTGCTTCTGCTCGGGCGAGCCGACCTTGCCGCTGAGCGTGACGATGTCGCCGGTCGTCTCGACGCTGATCTTCAGCCCCTTGACGTTCGAGTCGGCGAGCAACTTGGTTTTCACCATCGCAGTTGTCGTGGCGTCATCGACGTACTGTCCAAAGGTGCCACTAGTACCGCTGCTTTTGTTGCTGGCCTGGCTCGAGCCCGCTTTGACGACGAGGTCGTTCTTCACCGACGTGACGCCGTCGACGCCCTTCGCGATCTCGCCCGCGAGGTCGCGGTCGATGCTGTTGTCGACCGTGCCCGTCAGGTGCACGACGCCGTTAGTCGTCTCCGGGTGAATCGTGAAGACGCTCAAATGGCGATTGAACAAGTACGTCGCCTCGAGCTTGCCCGTGATGAACGAGTCCTTCGCGGGCTGTGCCGAATCGGCGGCGAACGCTTGCGTCGCAATCAGCGACATCGTCGCGAGTAGCCCACAGATCGTTAAATGCTTTCGCATGGTCCTCTCCTTCCACTATCGAACGTTTGAGCCGACGCGAACCCCTAGTTCAAACCGCGCGACCACTCGTCGGCGTCGCGCTCGGCTTGATCGCGCTGCTTGCCGTAGACCTCTTGGAGCCTGCCCACGAGCTCATCGCGCTTGCCCTGGATCCGATCCCAGTCGTCGTCGGTGAGCTTTCCCCACCGCTGCTGCGCCTTGCCCTTGAGCTGCTTCCACTGGCCTCCGATGCGATCCCAATTCATGACGAACCTCTCTGTCATTGACTCGCCCATGGCTGGTGCAAGCGCTGTGCCAGCAGGCGCGAGGCCGCCCGCCACGCGCAGCGCGCGGTCTAGTGGGGAAAAGGGATTGCAGAATTGAGAAACGCGAACGCGGGCGAGGCCCGCGTTGCGGACGCGTCAGGACGACGCGCCGCCGTTGTCGTATGCGTTCAGTCGGTTGTAGAGCGTGTTGAGGCTGATACCGAGCGTCTCGGCCGCCGCTTTCTTGTCGCCGTTCAAGTGCTCGAGAGTTCGCATGATGAGCTCGCGCTCGACGTCGCGAATAGAGCGGCCGATCGTCAGTCCCTGCCGCTGCTCGCCGAACGGGCTCTCGAAGCGATCCGGCAGCACGAGCTCGCTCGCACCCGGGTCCGACATGATCGTCGCGCGCTGCACGACGTGCCTCAGCTCGCGCACGTTGCCGGGCCAGTGATACGCCTTGAGGCGCGCCATGCTCGCGTCCGAGAACCGGCGCGGCGCGGAATCTTCGCCGCTCGCCATGCTCAAGAAGTGGTCGACGAGCAGCGGACACATCCTCGACGCGCTCGCGCAAGGGCGGCAGCGCGATCGGAAAGACGCTGAGCCGGAAGTAGAGATCTTCGCGCAGCGCCTTGTCGGCGATCGCTTTGCGCGGATCGCGATTCGTCGCGGCAATGAGACGCGCGTCGACCGGCTCCTCTTGCTCGCTGCCGACGGGGAGCACGACGCCTCTCTCCAAGACCCTCAGGAAATGCGGCTGCAGCTCCACCGGCATCTCCGCGAGCTCGTCGAGAAACAGCGTGCCGGAGTCGGCGCGCTTGAAGAAGCCGAGATGGCGGCGGACGGCGCCCGTGAAGCTACCCTTCTCGTGGCCGAACAGCTCGCTTCCGGCGAGATCGCGCGATAGCGAGCCGCAATTCACGGCGACGAAGCGGCCCGTGCGAGCGCTCGAGCGATGAATCGCCTCCGCCACGAGCTCCTTGCCGGTGCCCGTCTCGCCGACGATCAGCACCGGACTGTCGGTGCGCGCAACCTTCTCGATCTGCTCGTACACCGTGCGCATCGACGCCGATTCGCCGATCAACACACCGAAGTGTCGCCGCTCGCGCTCGGCGTCGGCGGGCGAGCTTCCCGCGACGCGCAAGTCGCTCAGAGCCGACATGAGATCGCGGCTGTCGATCGGCTTCGTGAGATAGGTGACCGACGGCCCGCTGACGTTCTTGATCAGCGACTTGATGCCGGGGTGCCCGGTGATGAATACGACTCGCTTGACGGAGCTGCCGCGCAGCTCCTCCAAGAGCTCGAGGCCGTTACCGTCCGGCAGCATGAGGTCGAGAAGCAGCACTTCGGGACCGTCGTTGCCGAGAATCTTGCGCGCATCGTCGAGCCGCTCTGCGGTGTCGACGCTGTGCCCGTGCAAGGTCAACAGCTCGCGCGTAGCCGACACGAAGTCCGGCTCGTCATCCACGAGCAATACGTTCGCCATTTCAACGCTCCAGGGAAACTGGCCCGGATTCTACCGGAACTTGCGCGACGTAAAGTTCACGCGTTTGACCCTCCCGAGGGCGGGATGCAGAATCGAGAGTCGATGGGCGCGCCGTACGCCAACCATATGGCCGCATGGATCCGCTCCTTCTCCGCGATTGCCGCTTTGTGTGTGGTCGCGCATGGCCTCGCGGTTCTAATCGGCTGGGGCTACGACCTCGCGTGGCTGCATAGCCCCGTGCCTCGTTATGGCTCGATGATACCAGGCTCCGCGGCCGCCAGCGCTTGTCTCGGTCTGGCTTTGCTGCTCGGCCTCGGCCGGCCGCGTGCCGGGACGCGAGCCCTGCGCCGGGCGCTGGAGCTCGCGGTCTTCGCCATCGGCGCCACGGCCCTGGCCGAGTATTCGCTCGGCCTCGATCTGCGGATCGACCGCTTGTGGTGGGCCGTAGGGCTGAACGCCCCGGGCGCCGCGCCGGTTCGAATATCCGTGCTCGAGGCCCTCTGTTTCGTATTACTGCCGTGTGCCCTGGTCATAGACCGAATGGCGGATGCGCGCGGCCGCAAGGCAGCGCGCGCGGTCGCCACCTGCGTCGGAATCGCGGGCCTGCTCACGGCGCTAGGTTATGTCTATGGCGCTTCGCCGCTTTACGAACCGTTCGCGGGAACCGCGGCGACGCCATTGCAGGCCGCTCTCGTGCTCGTTGTGCTCGCCGCCGCGATCGTAATGCTTCATCCGCAATCCGGTCTGGCGACGATCGCGACGGGGCCCTCGCTGGTCGGTCTCCACATGCGCTGGTTTCTCCCGACCGTCGTACTGGTGCCGCTGCTGATCGGGATCTTGGCGGTACAGGCATACCAATCGTTTGGCGGCGCGCAGTTGTCGATTGCGATCACGGCCGGCGGCACGACGATAGCGATCGGACTGATCGTGGCGCTCGCCGCGTTTCGGCTCCGGAATTTGGAAGACCGCCTCGCGTTGCGTAACCGCGCGCTCGCCGCAACCAGCCAGGGCGTCTTCATCGCCGACGGCGACGAGCAGGATCTGCCGATCATCTATGTAAACGACGCGTTCACGCGGCTCACGGGCTACTCGGAGCGGGACGCTTGCGGCCGACGCTGCGATTTTCTCGTGAGCGCGACGCCCGACGACGCGGCTCTTGCACAGCTGCAGAGTGCGCTCGCCGAGCGCACGAACGTCACGGTGACACTGCCGAGCAAGCGGCGCGACGGCACCGTGTTCTCGGCGCGCTGGTCGGTGAGCACGGTGCCGGGGAACGAGGAGCACACACATCTCATTGGCCTCCTGGAGGACGTGACGGCCGAGCAGCTGGCCGCGATGGCTCGTCTCGAGCTGCTTGCCGAAGCTTCGCAGGCGCGCAAGGACGCGGAGGGTGCCAACCGCGTCAAAGACGTATTCTTCGCGTCGATCACGCACGAGCTGCGCTCGCCGCTCAATGCCTGCACGATGTGGCTCGACGTGCTCGCCCTCGGACCGCTCTCGGAGAAGTCCGCGAAAGGCGTCGACGCGATCAAGCGAAACCTCAAGCTCCAGACACGGCTCGTCAACGACCTGATCGACGCGGCGAAGATCTCCGCGGGCGGAATCGAGATTCACCGCGAGACGCACGAGCTCGAGAAGCTCATCGAGGCGAATCTCGAGACCTGGCGCTTGCTAGCGGCCGCTCGGCACGTGCAATTCGTCTACAGCTCCCCGGAGCGGGGACATCGACTGAGCGTCGATACGGAGCGGCTCGTTCAGGTGCTGAACAATCTGCTCGAGAACGCGTTCACCCACACGCCGCCCGGTGGTCGAGTCGAGCTTAGAGTGCGGGACGACGCTGACAAGGTCGCGATCGAAGTCGAGGACACAGGCTCGGGGATCAGCGCGGAGGATCTCAAGCGAGTGTTTACGCCGTTTTGGCGCGCCGGAGCGGCCAAGACGTCGCACAAAGGGCTGGGACTGGGGCTCGCAATCGCCGAGAACTTGATCAAGAGCCATGGCGGATCGCTGCACGCGCGCAGCCCCGGACTTGGCATGGGATGTGTATTCACTATTCAGCTGCCAAGCGAGCGCGATGCTGCGCCGCAGCAGGAAGCACTGAGCGAAAACAGCCGCCGATAGGGATGTTGGATCGTTATGAGTCGGAGGGTTTTGGTCGTCGAGGACGATGACGACGCACGTGATGCGCTGGCGCTGATTCTTGCGAGCCACGGATACGAGGCCGAGACCGCCGGCGACGGTGCCGCAGCGATCGCAAAGGCGCGCGCGTTCCATCCGGACGTGCTGATCTGCGACTGGCTATTGCCCGGAATGGACGGCATCTCGGTTGCGCGGACCATTCAGGGCATGGAGGCGATTCCCGTGATATTCGTGACGGCACACTCGGTGCCGGACTTGCGCCATCGCGCCAGGGACCTGCGTGTTCACGCCTATCTGCCGAAGCCGATCGATGTCGGCCGGCTTCGGAACGCGTTGCTCACGTTAGCCTGACGTCGAAACTCGCGTGGGAAAGAAAGAGAGGGATCGGCGTTGGTTCAAATGGGGGGGGTGTGAACCAAGGGGTGACCGATCCCTCTGAGGGCAACCCATACGGCCGCGCAATAGCCTCTTTTCCTGGCTATTGGGGTTGCAGCTTCTGTGCCAGACCATTTGATCGGCGACGTCCGCGAAGGGCAACGCGGCGCGGCGCGCGACCGCATACCTCGGGTCTCAGAATCTGAAAACGCGGTCCCAAAACCCGTGATGTTCACCTTGGCCCAGCCGCAAGCAAAAGAAAGGCCCCTCGCGGACGCGCCGGCGAGGGGCCTCGGTGGTCGAGCGCTGCTACTTGTTGAAGCTACGAGTGAACGTGATCGCCCACTCCTCCGGGCGGCCCGGCTGGCCGTTGATGTAGCCGGCCGCCGCTCTCGAGAGGTCGAATAGCGTCAAGTAGTAGTACTTGTCGGTGACGTTCGTGCCTTCGAGCGCGACGCGCCATGCTTCGTCTTCCGACCGCCAGGTGACGCGCACATTCGCAAGCGTGTACGCGTCGATCAGGTTCGTCGGCGCGTTGACCGCGGCCGCATAGACCTGATCGGTATAGGCCACGTCGAGCCGGGGCGTGATGCTGCCGTGCTTGCCGAGACCGAACTCGTACTGCAGACCCACGCTCGCCTTATTCGCCGGCGTGAACGGCGAGACCATGTCGGTCGTGACGGAGCCGAGCGGATCGGTGTGGTAGTAGTTGAAGTTCAGATGGCTGTACGACGCGTCGAGCGAGAAACGTCCGGGGTTATATTCGGCCTCGACCTCGACGCCGTCGACGTGCGCGCTGCCGATGTTCGCTTGGCTCGCGCACGGTACCTGCTGGCCCGGCGGCGAGAAGAAGCAGCTCGTGAGCGGCAGCTGGATGTCTTTGTAGTCGTTGTAGAACACCGCCGCGTTGAGCCTTAACGTCCGGTGGAAGGTATTCTTGATCCCGATCTCCCAGCTATCGAGCGTCTCGGGCTCGAACGAGTGCAATTGGCTCGGGAAGAACGGACGCGCGTTGACGCCGCCGGCCTTGTAGCCCGTCGAAAGCTGGCCGTAGACCATCATGTTGTCGGTGAGATTGTCGGACAGCACCACGCGGTAGTCCGTGTGACTGCCGGAGAACGACGACTTCAGCCCGTCGAGACCCGCGACGCCGCAGTTCGACGGGTTCCCGGCCTCCCAGAACCACGGCGTCGTGCACGGCTGCGGCAACGTGCCGTCGGGGTTGTGCCGATGGAACGTGTAGCTCTTCTCGTCCTCCGAGTAGCGGACGCCGAGCGAGAGATCCAACTTCTGGGTCAGATGAATCGCCGCGTTTCCGTAGGCCGCCTTGTTGGTCGCCGGCACGAGGTCGGGGCCGTGGATGAAGTCGAAGCCGACGTAAGGCAGGTCGACGCGCGCGCTCTCGTTCGTCTTCTGGTCGAGATAGAACAGGCCGAACGTGAGATCGACTCTGTTGAGGTTTCCGCTGATCCGGAACTCCTGCGTCCACTGATCGTGATCCAGCACTTGCAGCAGCTGCTGCGCCGCGAGCGGCGAGCCGTCGGTGTCTTCCGTGAACGAGTTGCTTGTACGTGCGGTACGACGAAACCGACAGCAACGACCACTGGTCGGTGAGCTTCCAGTTCAGATTGATCGCGGCATCCCACGAATGCAGCGTGTTGACCGGCGTGAGCACGTCCGGCTTGAAGGCTGCGATGTTCGCGTTCGCCACGCCTCCCTGGAACAGCGGGCTCGGAGTGCTCTTGCCGTCGTTGATGTACGTCGAATAGTTGATGTACTTGCCGCCCGTCACGAAGCGGCTGTCGAACGGCACGTCGATCCCCGGATCGAAGGTGCCGTTGTGGTTGTTGTCGTAGAAGATCGGCACCTGGGTGCTGCCGAACACCCCGAGGGCCGCGCCGGCGAGGAAGCTCGGGTTGTTGGGAACGTCCGACGCGAACGGGGGCGCGACCGGCCCGTTCGGCGTAACCCACGGGAAGCTCGAGTACGCGTGAGTGTCCGCGGCCACGAGCACGCTCGGCTGCGACTCCGAATTGTCGTTCGTGATGCTGCCCGTGACGTCGAGCGTGAATCGGTCGGTCGCGTCCCAACGGACCGAGAACCGGCCCGAGGCATAGGACTGCCCGCCTTCCGTGCCGAGCTTGCAGCTGGCCGCTTGAACGTACGTCGGGAGGCCGCCCGGCGTGCCCGGAGGCGGCGTGTGGTTCGCGCACGCGTAGTCGAGGCGGGTTACATAGCCGTCCATCGACCGCGCCATGCCCGCAATGCGGACGTGGAGGTTGTCGTTGATCGTGAATCCGCCCGCACCCTTGACGTCGGTGCGGTCGAACTCGCCCTTGGTCAACGAGATGTTGATGTCGTCCTTGCCGTCCGGCTTGCGGGTGAACAGCTTCAGCGCGCCGCCGATCGCGTTGCGTCCGGCGAGCGTGCCTTGCGGGCCGCGCAGAACCTCGACGCGGTCGAGGTCGAGGAGGTCGATCAGGTTGCCGGTGATCGTCGAGTAGTAGACGTCGTCGACATAGACGCCGATGCCGGGCTCGACCGAAGGATTGAAGTCCGTCTGGCCGATGCCGCGGATGTACGCGACGAGCGCGCTACCGAACGAGGAGTTCGCGGGCCGCAGCGAGACGTTCGGCGCATTTGCCGTGATCTGAAATAGATTCGTCTGGCTGCGCGCCTCGAGCATCTCGGAAGTCACCGCCGTGATTGCGATCGGCGTGTCCTGAACGCTCGAAGAGCGGAACTCCGCGGTCACGATGATCTCTTCGAGACCGCCGGGCGGAGCCCCCGGCTGCTGCTGCGCGAATGCCGGAGCAGCGAGGATCGCTGCGGCCAGCGGTGTCAGACAAAGGTACGGAGCCCTGCGATGAGCACGGTCAGAGTTCGACATAATGCACCCCCACATGATTTCCCACCCTACGCGGGCAAACGCGGCGGCTGTCGCGTTTCCCCACCAGCCGAACGGCTTGCGAACGACCTCGCGTCGTGGAGTCTAGCCGGAACCCTAGCATCGGCGCTACTGTCAGTGGCTATTCTGGGTGTTCGCGGCACTCCCGGACTTTGTTGCGACCGAGCTACGCCAACGGCCAGAGCCGGGAACGCTCCGCCGGGGCGTGGGGAGGCCGCCGGGAATGCCGGGGCGCGGGAGAGCTACAAGGAGAGGCGTGGCACCGCCCAATCGGCGATTTACTGACCCGAGAAGTCGAAGTTCACGTTCTCCGGGATCGTCGAAGTTGTAGCCCTTCGTCCACGCGATCCAGCGCGCGATGAAGAGCACGGCGAGCCAGATCACGATCGATGCAGCGCCCGCGAAGCGCGCGGCGGGCGCCGGCGTCATGTCCTTGTCCCAGCTCGCGACGCGGCGCTTGGTCACGAGCTCGAACACGGCCATGTTCACGCCCGCGAGGAGCAGCGCGAGCATCTTGAGGCGGAAAGCCGTGTTGCCGTAGTACGTGGTCGCGTTCGCCGCGAACATCAGTATCCCGGTGACGACCGAGATGATGAACGCGCCCCAGGTGAAGCGCAGAACCTCGTGCTCGATCCGTGTGAACGAGCGGTGAGTATTCGGGAAGCCGAGCAAACGCAGATCGACGATCAGAATCGTGCCGAACACGACCGCCGCCGTGAGGACGTGCATCGGCCTCGACGACCGGCATCGACAAGCAGCGACATGCGCATCCACTCGGCCGGCGCGGAGCCCTCGAGGACTTTGATGATGTCGTGGCGTCGCCATGCGGTATCGAGCGCGCCGCTCAGGCGTGCGGCGACAAGGATCCCCAAACCGCCGACGTCGTAGGCGATCGCGCGGCCCAGGAAGATGATCGCGAGCCAGAGCACGACGGTCGCGAGCGCGGCGACCTTTCGCCCGGCCGAGAACTCGGCGGTCGCTGACGTGCGCGCGTCGGGCCGCACCGTGCGACCGAAGACGAAGATGCTCGTCACGCTGATCGCGAGCAGCGCCATCTTGAGCCAGAACGACAGCGGCCGTGAACTCGCGGACCGGCTCGCCGACGATCAGCACGAGGCCCGTCAGCGCCATCACGACGAGGCCGCTCCACATCCACGGCGCGAAGCGATTCCAGACCGCCGCGAACGGCTCGTCCGTGCGCACGCTGCCGAGAACGCGCAGCGCGATCATGAGGCTCGAGACGAACACGATGCCGATCATCACGATGTGGGTCGACTGCAGCACCGGAATGATCCAGCTGATCGACTGGATCTTCACGCTGATGCCCGTGGTCTGAAGCCACGCCGCGAAGTCGTGAAACATGGGCGCTCCGGGTTACTTGACCGGCGTCGGCTCCGGCAACGGTCCGGTACCGATCGTCGTGTGACCTTCGACCGAGTCGCAGTTCTTGCCGGCCGCCGGCGGCGTCTTCTCCGGGCACTTGTAGATCGCGCCCGGTATCGCGCCGGCTGCCCGCCGGCTCGCCGCTGCGCAACGGGTGCAACGCGACGCTGAAGACCGTGCCGGGCGGGAACGAGTTCACCGAGATGCCCATCGTCGCCGCCTGCGCCGAGCCTTCCATCTCGACGGCCCAAATGATGGGCTTGCCGTCAGGCCCGCGCTCGACGTTCTTGCGCTCCTGCGTTCATCGGGGCGAAGAAAATCTGCAGGTGGTTCGCGTCCGGATTCACGCGCGTGACGACGCCCGTGAACACCTTCGTCTGCTCCGCGTCGAAGATCGCGAACGAGTGATGCGCTCGCGCCGGTGCGGCCAAGCCGCCGACCACGACCGCGGCCGCGACCACCGCGCCGAGAATTCCAGCCACTTTGCTATTCAAGACCGTTCTCCGTTGATTCCTGGACTTGCGCGCCATTATCGCACTCGCGCGCTCATTTAAACGTGAAGATATCTTCGCTTTGCGGGCTTCTGCATACCCTGCTCGAAATACTTCTCCCAGTTATGGGCCCAGGGACGGCCATACATATCGGGAACTTCGTATTGAATAAAAGTACCAGGCGATTCCGGCGTCGCCTTGCCGTCGACCGGGAAGATCGTCGGCACGCACTCGATGAAGACATAAGGCTCGCCGTCTTTGAAGTTGCCGATCTTCTTGTAGTTGCGAACGATACGCACCGGCTCGCACGAGCGCCTCCGGGTCGTAAAAGATCGCCTCGTGATTCAAGCCCTAGGAACTTGCCCTTCGCGTCGCGGTTCGGCGTGTAGATCTCGATCGTCTGCATCTTGTTCGAGTACTCGAACGCGCCGTGCACCATCCAGCCCTGGATGTTCGACGTCCACGTGATCAGCGTGTCCTTGTCCCAGAAGCCGATCGTCTCGCCGTACCAGCGCGGCACGTCCGCGCCGAGGCGCGGCACGTTGCCGTCCATCTTGAAGCTCGCGGCCGATGTGGATGTTGGTGATGAAGTTGCGCGCGACGCCCGCGAGGATCTGCACCACGTCGGGCGTGACCATCACGTTCCATTCCCACGTCGCGAACTCGTGCCAGCGGCGCATGAAGCCCTCGGGCCAGCAGTACTGCGACGGCCACTGGGCGTGGTTGTCGACGCCTTCGTGGTAGGCCTGCTGCACCATGCGCTGCTGATACTCGGGCTTGAGCAGCGACAAGATCGTCGTCATCTGGTTGTGACGCATCTTGTACCAGTAGTCGTTCGTGATGCCCGGATGCGCGTAGCGGCCGTTCCACTCGTTCGGCAGCGTCTGATACGTGTGGATCGTCGGGCCGCCGCGCTTCTTCGTCTCGGCGAGCAGCGCCGCGTAGTGCTCCTGCGCCGTCTTGAACGGATACGGGCTCACGATCGCGGCGCGCGGATAGTCGCGATTGCAGTAACCCCACGCGGCCTTCGACGGGCCCGCCTCGCCGATCAGCTTCGGGCCGTTCGCGCCGTACTGCTCCTCGATCGCGACCGGGCTGTTGCAGCGGAAGTAGCGCGGATCGGTCCAGAGATCCTTGTCCTTGTAGAAGTCCTTCGTCGTGTAGAGATCGACCGCGAGCGGCGTCACGCCTTCGGGCGATTGGCCGTCGCGCGCCGAGCCGACGAAGTCGCCGATCTTGGCCGAGGTCAGGTCGCCGGCTACGGCGAACGTGATCGGGAAACCCGCGCCGACGATCTCTTGGTTGGTCAGATCGGCGGCGAGCGGAGCGGCGCGGCCGACGCTCTTGAAGCCGATGTTGGCCACCTGTTGTGCGCCGGCAGACGCCGCGACGAACATCGACGCGGCGAGCGCAAACGCCTTGAATGTCGCGCTGCTCATGATCTCTCCCACCCTTCCGTAGCGCGCGTCGCGAGGCTCTGCCGACCCCTCGGGGCGACGCGACACGCGATACTAATTTGAAACGATCGAGCGCGCGAGTGGCGGCGAGCTAGCTATTTGCGCCGCTACCCGCATCGCGCGTGACTCGGTCGTCAGCGGAGCCCGCGCGGTTCCCGAGGAACTGCGGCAGCGACTGCTTTTCGCAGGCCGACGCGAGCGCGAACGCGGGATCTTGCACGCGCAGGCCGGCATACGCGATCCGCCGCGCGAGCATCGGCAGCACGAGCTTGTACGGCAACGCGACGATCCGGTTGCGTTCGGCCGAGGAGAGCTCGCGCGCGTCGGCGAGCTTCGCGTCGGCCGCGTGGTTGAGCTCGACGAATCCTGAGAGCGGGATCGGCGTCTCGGGCGCGAGCCCCGCCGTCAGCGCGATCGCGGCCTCGGCTTCGGCGCGCCCGACCGCCGGCGCCGCGCTCCGGATCGCCGCGACGGTGAGCGACTCGGGCAGCTTGTCCGGATGCGCGGCGAAGTAGTCGTCGATCAGCGCGTCGGTGGTCGTGTAGCTGATCGCTTCGTCCTCGAGGCGCGCCGACGCGTACCAGTGCGCGTCGTAGAGCGTCGCGGGCGGCGCCGCCGCGCTTGCGCGAATCTCCGTTGGCCTCGGCCGTCGCAGCGCGGAAGAAATGCCGCAGATAGTCGTCGGACGTCTCGAGCGCTGCGGGCGACAACTGACAGCCGCTCGCGCGCACGTCGGGATGCGCTGCGAAGAATCCGCACTGCACGGCCTTCGCGAACTGACCGCCGTTGCACGCGCCGCTCACCATGAGCAGCGCGCCGCTCGACTCGCGTTTGATCGGCTCGAGGTCGGCCGGCGACGAGCGTGAGGCCGTGGCCCCAGAGCGGCGCGCCGGTCGGGCCCGCGTGTCCCACCTGCACGAGCAGCGTGCGCGCGCGATCCGCGCGCAACACGCCGGTCAGCACGCTGTTCAAGCCGGCGGCGTCCGCCGCGTAGTCCGCATGCGACGTCGGCGCGCTTGAACAGCGTGCGGCCGCCTTCGATGTAGCTCGTGTCGTTGCCGTCGACGCCCGGTCCGTGCCCGTAGAGCGTGACGAAGCGCAGGCCGCCGATCTTCAATCCGATCGATCGCGGCGCGGATCTCGGCGAGCCGCGTCGGAATGAACAGCGCGTCGGCGAGCGGCGTCGGCGCCGAGCCCCAGAGGATCACGTTGCGCGGCCCGAGCGGCGCGGGGTTCGCGCGAGGCGAGGTCGACGGGCGGCTTCGCGACGCGCTTCGGCCGCTTGCCGAGCGCGACGTCGACGAAGTACTCGAGATTCCAGTGGCTCGCGAAGAACGCCGGATAGAGATTCTCGTCGCGCAGCGCCGGGTCGCCGTCGGCGCGGCGCCGACGGCGGGAACATCACGGCCTGCGAGTGGCGCAGCTCGTTGTTGTCGGCCGACTCCGCGATGTTGCCGGCGGACAGCACGCGCCCCGCGTCGACGACGAGCACGAGCAGCGTGACGTCCCAGTACTTGCTGCGCGGGCCGACGTCTTCGGGCAACTTGCGCGAGCACGTCGGACGCGAGCGCGCTCTTGTCGATCGACAGGATCGGGATCGTGAGCCCGCCGCCGTCCGCGTAGCGCAGCGCGCGCCCATAGCCGCGCGATTGCGCCGCGCGCTGATAGATGTCGCAGCTGTTGCAGCTCTGCGTGCTCGCGAGCCACACCTCGAGCGCGCGCGCGCTGCCCGCGAGCGAGCCGAGCGCGATCGCACGCGGCGAGAGCGAGAGCGCGCAAAGCGGGGCGAGCCGCTGTCACTGGATGGCCGCCGCCGTCACTTCGCCGCGCCGACGACCTCGGCGTGCTGGATCATCGTCGGCTTCTCGGTCAGCGAATCGAGGTAGGCGCCGCCGTCCTGCCAGAGACGGTCCTGGTCGAGGCCGTAGCTCGGATCGCCGACGCGCACGAACTTGTCGACGACGTCCATGCCGCTCACGACCTCGCCGAATACCGTGAAGTTGTAGCGCGGATCGGCGAGCCGATTGTTCTCTTTGTAGTTGATGAACACCTGCGTCGAGTTCGTGTTCGGGCCGGCCTTCGCGAACGCGAGCGTGCCGCGCTCGAGCGCGTAATAGCGTCGGGTCGTCGTCGAAGTTCTTGTCCTTCCAAGCCTTGTGCGGCTCGCGCCAGTTGACGCCGAACTGCGCGACGAAGTCCGGGCACGACGCGCGAGATCGGCGTGTCGTCGTAGAACCCGGAGCTCACGAGCTCGAGGAACCGCTGCGCCGCGTGCGGCGCGGCGTCGGGGAACACGTCGATCACGAGCTCGCCGGCCGTGGTCTGCATGCGCACGGTCGCCTTCTTCGTGAGGCGCGGCGCGTCGCTCTCGTGGCCCGGCAGCGGCTTCAGCTCGCTTGCGATCGCGGCCGTCGGCGCGGTCGGATGCGGGCGGTGTCGCAGGCGGCGCGGAGCCGCCCTGCTGGCCACATGCGGCGAGCAGCACGGCGAGCGCGACGAGAACGGCGAAACGACGAGCGTTGTCCTTTGGCCACGAAGATATCCTCGATCGCGTAGGGGCGGGAGCTACCGCTCGCCGCGATGGGCGGCAGCGTAAGCCCGCCTGCGCAATGAGACAAGCCGAAACGAGTCGCAGCGAACTGATTCGAACGTTGACAGTCTATTCATTACCACGGTAATGTTTATTCATGCCCATCGCACGCTCCAAAGTGACGGCACAAGGACAGATCTCCGTACCGGCCGAGGTTCGGCGCAAGCTCGGTGTCGGCCCCGGCTCGGTGCTCGAATGGGACGAGGACGAGAGCCGCATCGTCGTGCGGCGAGCGGGCACGCACTCTTCGGCCGACGTTCATGCGGCCATTTTCCCCGCCGACGAACGCCGGCCCGCGAAGCCCGCAGACGCGAAGGAAGGGATCCGGAAGGCCATCCGCAAACGGCATGCGCGCCGTTGATACGAACGTCCTCGTGCGCCTGCTCGTGCGCGACGATCCGGCCCAAGTCCGCGCGGCCGAGTCCTTCGTTGCGCCCGGCGCTTGGATCTCTCATCTCGTGCTCGTCGAGACCCTCTGGGTTCTCGACGCGGTGTACGACCGCAGCCCCGCGCAACTCGCCGTCGCCGTGGAGCTATTGCTGAATCATCGGCTTATCGTCGTTCAAGATGCGGACGTGGTCGGCCTGGCGCTCGCGAACTTTCGCAAACGTCCGGCACTGGGATTCTCGGATTGTCTCGTGCTCGAAGTCGCGCGCAAGGCCGGTCACTTGCCGCTAGGCACCCTGGAGCGCAGCCTCTCGAAAATCGACGGCGCTGCCGCGGTTTAAGCAGGCTCGAGGAGAAGAAAGATGAGCGATGAGGATCTTCGGGACCTGCTCGCGCAGCTGCACGCGCGGCTCGGGCGCGCGAAGTCGATCGACGGCGAATCGCGGAAGCTACTCACGACCGTCGCGCGGGATATCGAGACGGCGCTCGGGAAAGGCACGACGCCGAAGACGACGCTCGAGCCGATCGAGCAGCTCGCCGTGCGTTTCGAGGCGGACCACCCCGCGGTCGCGGACGTGCTGCGTCAGATCGTCGATACGCTCGGCAAGGCGGGGATCTAGGAAGCCCGCCCCGCGGAGGCCGGGCGGCCTCCGCGGGCAGGAAATCAAAGAAGGGCGCGCAAGCTCATGCTTGCGGACGGATCACAGCGTAACTTGCAAGCCGATGAAGACGCGCCGGCCGAACGGATCGTAGTTCGCGTTCGTGGCGCCGATCGCGTTGTTCGTTGCCGTCCTGCCAACCCACTCCGGATCCGCGTCGAGCACGTTATCGATGCCGCCGCGCAACTGCCAGCGCTGCTTGAAGCTCCAGCTGCCGAACAAGTCGAGCTGCTCGTGCGAGTCGACGCCGAATATCGACGACGCCGAGCCCGGCAGCGGGTCGAGCGACGGCAGGTATTGCAAGCGCAGGCCGACGCCGAGCGGGCCCTTGTTCCAGCGCACCGTCGACAGGAACCGGTAGTCGAACGAGTTGTTCTGCACGGTACCGGTGTAGTCGACGAACGCGGCGCCCGGGAACGCCGACTCGGCGTACTTCTGGAGGAACGTCGTCTGGAAGTCGACGTTGAAGTTGCCGATGCCCCAGTTCACCGCGAGGTCGTAGCCTTCGGACTTGATGCCGCCCTCGTTGATGTACTGCGCCTTGTACTTGCGGTCCGCGCCGGTATTGCCCGGGGTGCCCGGCGGTCCGTTGCCGACGTACTCGCGCTGGATCAACGCGCAGGACGGATTGGCCGCCGCCATCTCCGCGCCCGTGAACGTGCCCGGAGCGGAGCCGACCGTCGAGTTGTAGTTCGCGTCGAGACACTGCTGGTAGACGGCATCGTGGCCCGGAATCGCAATCGCGTGGTCGAGGTTGATCTGATACCAGTCGAGCGTGAGCGTCAGGCGCTCCGCGAACGGCAGGTTCATCACGACGCCCGCGGTGTACGTATCGGCTTCCTCTGACTGCAAGTTCGGGTTGCCCTGTTGAATTGCGAGATCGAGCGGGAAGTAAGAAGTCGTGCCGAAGCCGCCGAAAACGTTGTACGAGTAGTTGTTCGCGCTCGTCCTGCCCCGGGACGTAGAACGAGGCCGGCGCGCCCTCTCTCGTCATGAGGTACTGGCACAACGTCTGTACGTTCAGGCGGTTCGGGTTGCCCGGCGTTGTTGCCCCAGGTCTGCGTCAACGAGGGACCGCCCGGAGTCGTGATCCAGTTGCCGCACGGGTCAGCGCCGGCCCCGAGCGAGCTGCCGCCTATCGGCGTGAACAGCTCGACCACGTTCGGCGCGCGGTTCGCGTACTGATAGCCGCCGCGGAACCGCACCCAGTCGTTGACCTTCAGCTGGCCGAGCAGCTTGTAGGTGGTCACGTTGCCGACCGTGTCGTAGTCGGAGTAACGGATGCCCGGATCGATCTCTAGCCGATCCTTCCAGAGCGGGATCGGCGAGCTCGCCATAGACTTCCTTCACGTCGGTCGTGCCATTGACCGAGACCGGCAATATGGACGTTCTGGATGACGTTCGGGAAGTCCTGGTTCGCGTTGTAGCCCGAGTCCGGCTGGAACGCGAAGATCTCCTTCCGGTAGTCGGCGCCGGCCGCGAACTGCAGCGGACCGGACTTCATGTTCAGCGATCGTGCCCGTGACAGTGCCTTCGAAGATATTCTGCTCGAGCGTCGTGACCGAGTTCATTCGCAGCACGGCGTAGTCGGAGCAGTCCTGCGAAACCGACGGCGTGTTGTTCACGCTGCCGTTCGGATTGAAGATCGGCAGGCCCGACGTGCAGTGACCCGTCACGGCGACCGGAACGTATCCCGGCAACGAGCTCACGTCGAAGTTCAGCCCGTACTGATTCGCGTTGAACAGGTTCTGCATTCTCGGCAAGTACGGAAACCCTTCCGGCTGATACGCGTTCACGTTCGTGTTGCCGTGCGACGCGTAAACCGACCAGTTCCAGTCGTTGCCCTTGACCTGGAAGTCGCTGCGCAGCCCGCCGACGAGCTGGTAGATGTCCGCGGTCGTGTCGGTCTCGAAGTTGCCGAGATAGTCCATGCCGCCCGCATAGGTCCAAGGGGTATCGATGTTTGCGCCACGCTGGTTCAGCAGGGCGCGCGACTTCGGCGGGAACCGGATGCATCGCTGTGCCCGCCGGCGCCTGACCGAATTGCGGCGAGGCCGGATCGTCGTACAGATGGTTGTACGGGACCGTCGGCGACCAGACGTTGAACAGGCTCGACGTGAAGCCCTCCGCGACGGTGTAAGTGCTCGAGTATTGGAGCTGCGCGAACACCTCGACCTTGTCGCTGAGCTCGACGTGACCCGAGCCGAACAGCGAGTAGCGCTCGAGCGGGATCTGGAGGTAGCTGTGCTCCTGGTCGTTGAAGGCCGAGCGCGCCGTCCGGGTTGATCTTGAAGCCCGACGTGCCGCCGAGCGGGCCCGTATACGGATGCGCGGGATCCATCGGCTTCTGAGGGTTGAAGACGTGCCCGTTCTGGTCGATCTCGTAGCTGCCGCCGGCCGGTAGCGGGTAGCTCGCGCAGCCCGTCGGAGACGCCGGAGGCCCCGGTGGAACGCCACACCCGGGCGGCGTCACGAGCTGCGACAGGTTCGAGCTGCCGAGGGCGCCGCCCGTGGTGCCGGGATCGTTCCAGCCCCTGACGCACCCAGTCGCGGTCCTTGCTCATGATGACGTCGCGCTTCGTATAGTCCGCGCCGATCATCACCGCGCCGCGGCCGTCGGCGAACGAGGCGCCGAGCAGGCCGTTGACCGAGCTCTCGTTGCCGTCGCCCTCTTGCGTCACGGCTGATCTGCGCGTTGATCTGCACGCCCTCGAAGTTCTTCTTCGTGATGAAGTTCACGACGCCGCGCGATCGCATCGGCGCCATACACCGCCGCCGCGCCGCCGGTGATGACCTCGACCCTGTCGATGGCCGCCGCCGGAATCGTGTTCAAGTCGACGACGAGCTGGCCGTTGACGGGTTGGAGCGCGCCGGCCGTCGATCAGCACGAGGCTGCGGTTGAGGCCGAGGCCGCGCAGGTTGACCGTCGCGGCGCCCGGCGCGGCATTCGCTTGCGGGAACGGCGTCGATGCGGTGCTCGCCGACGCCGCGGAGCCCGCGCCGGCCATGTTGAACTGCGGCAACTGGTCGAGCGTGGCCTCGAGGCCGACGGCGGTTCGCGAAGTGAACGCCTCTTTGTCCACCGTCACGATCGGGGTCTGCGACGAGAAGTCGCGACGCGCGATGCGTGAGCCGGTGACGACGATCTCTTCGAGATTCTTGGTTTCGGGTTGAGCTGGATTCTGGGCGAGGACTCTCACTTCAGCGGCGGTACCGAGCATGATGACCGCCGACAAAAACAGCGCCCTTTCACGGCGCTTCTCTCGCGTTGTCATGTGATCCCCCTCTTGGCTTTTCGATGACGAGCGGCGCGCCTGCGCACGAACACGTCGCCCCCTGTTGCGAACGACGCATTTGTCGCACAGATCCGAGATGATTCCAAGCGTTGCGAGTGGTTTTCCCCCATCAGTCGTATTTAGCAGGTGTAAAAAATACTCCGGACCCCGGAACGACTTCTTGACGAGCCAGCCGCGCTCGAAAGGGAAGGCGCGCGGCTGTCAGCGCTTGTCGATAACGACCTTGCCCTGCTTCACGACGACCTTCGCCTTGAGCCAGTTCCAATAGCCCTCGAGCGGATCGCCTGCGAGCAGCACGATGTCGGCGAGCTTGCCCGCCTCGAGCGTGCCGAGCTGGTCCTGCATCTGGATGTAGGACGCGGTGTTCGGGCCCATGATCTTGACCATGTCGATCGTCGAGAACACGACGTTCATCGACTTGAGCTCGTGCTCGAGACCCGCGACCGCGTCGTAACTGCGTGTCGGTGCAGTAGCCGAGGATCACGCCCGCGTCGAACAGCGTGCGCGCGTTGACGATCATGTAGCCGGCCTCTTCGCCGAGCCGCACGCCGTCGACGATGCCCGACGGCCAATCCTTGCCGTCGCGGAAGCGCGGCTTGTTGTCGTTCGCGAACACGCCGAACACCGGCGCGCCGAAGCCGATCGTCATCAGCGCCTTCGTGCCCGACGCGGCGATCTTCGCGGCGTCTTCCTTGCTGACCCAGTCCTTGTTCGGAATGTGCACGAGCAGCGGAATGCCGACATTCACCGCGGCCATCATCGCGGGCGAGCTCACGGCGTGGACCTGCACGAGGATCCCGACCTTCTTCGCCTCGTCGAGAACCGCGCGCAGCGTCTCGAGCTCCTTCTCGCTCGGACCCGGCACCGGCGTCAGCGCGATCTCGCCCGTGTACTTGATGCCGAGCGCGGCCATCTTGCGGACCTCCTCGCGCGCGGACTCGGGCGTGTGGTTCGCGAGTCGCAGCGATCCGGACGGGATGATCCGCGGCCCGTTGATCAAGCCCTGCTCGATGTGATCGCGCAGCGTGATGTTGCCTTCGGCGGGGCCGCCGCCCGAGAGCACGGTCGTGTATCCGGCTTCGAGCAGCCGCTGCATCTGCGCCTTCTCGTCGGGCCCGGTGTTCACGTGCTTGTGCGCGTCGATGAAGCCGGGCATCGCGGACATGCCTTTCGCGTCGATCGTCTGGCCGCTCTTCGCAGCCGGCGCGCCCGCCGCGACGGACACGATCTTGCCGCCGCGGACGACGATCGAGCCCTTGTCGATCACCGTGCCGTTGCCGACGACGATGTGGGCGTTCGTGATCGTGAGGTCTTGCGCCGACGAGCGGCGCAGTAACGATCGACGCAACCGCCAAAGCGACCGCTATCAACAACGACGTTTTCATTCTTCCCCCGTGATTGCTTGAGACGAGCGCCGCAGCGCGAACGCGGCCGATCATAGCTCTCGAATCCTCCCACGGGCAACGCGTTGATCGCGGCCGCCGCGCAATTGCAGCCAGGCCGCTTCTCCCGCCGCGATCGGGGCGGCCTCGCGCCGGCCGACAGCGAGACTATGGCGTCCGCTTGCGCGGCCCCGAGTTATTCCCGAGACTACGGCGGTCGCCGGGGGGCGTTCGTCTCGAATAAGAACCCATCCGAGGGGAATGGGGAGCGGCGCACCTACCTGCCGCTCGCCCGACGACGCGGCCGACGGCTCGGTCGCATCGACGTCGTCCATAACAAACAACAACAGGAGACAGTCATGCCCGCTCTCATTGCGCTCGCGGTCTCGGTCGGCGTGCTCGCCGTAGCGGCCACGTGGTTCTTCTTCGTCGCCGCCGTCGCGCCGCTCATCTGCAAGTCTGGCAGGCGTTCATAGCTTGGGGCTGCCACTATCACTCGGGCGGCAAGTTCACGGGCACGCGCAATACGATCGTCTGCATGATCTTCGGCGCGGTCGTCGGGATGGCGGCCGTGCTGCTCTCGGAGCAACTCGGCTGCGCTCGGCGCGCTTGGCGGCGCCGATCTCGGTCGGCATCGGCGCGGCCGTGATCTGTCTCGCGTCGAAGATCCCGCTGCTCGCGACGATCCCGGCGAGCGTCTACGGCTTCGCGGCCATCGCGGGGCTAATCCTGCTCGGCAAGGACATGACAGCGACTTCGGCGCTGCTGCCGACGATTCTCTCGATCATCATCGGCGCGATCTTCGGCTTCGTCTCGGAAGCGCTGATGAACGCGCTGAAGAAGAAATAGTTCGCGCCGGAGCGCGGGAGCGGTTCCCCGCGCTCCGGCGATTCGTGCGCCTCAGCGGCGCTTCGTCCTTCGGCGCGAGGCCTTCTTCGCTTTCTTGGCCGTCGCGCGCGCCTTCTTGGCGGCTTTTTTGCTCGTCTTCTTGGCAGCGCGCTTCGCAGTCTTTTTCTTGCTCTTCTTCTTGGCTGCGCCGCGCGCGGCTGTCTTCTTCGTCGCTGTCTTCTTCGTCGCTTTTTTCTTCGCTGTTGTTCTTCTTGCGCTCCTCTTCGCCGCCGTCTTCGCCGTCTTCGCCGCCTTCGGCTTCGGACCCGCTCGCCGCTTTCGTGTCGGCGGCGTTCACGAGCACCGCGAAGAACGCGCCGTGCGGGTCGCTGAACTGCGCGATCCAGTCGCCGCCCGGCACCTCCATCGGCCCGTTCAGCAGCTTGCCGCGCTCGGCCTTCACCGTCGCGACCGCCGCGTCCATGTTCGGCACGCGCACGTAGCCGACCCAGTAGGCGCCGCCGCGCAAGCCCTGCTTGCCTTTGTCGAACATGCCGCCGATCTCGCGGCCGTTGCGGCCGAACAAGAGATAGATGCCCATCGGGCCCATGTCGTAGCGGCGAATCTCGTCCCAGCCGAACAGCTCCTTATAGAAGGCGAACGCCGCGAAGCGGATCGGTCGTCGTCGCGAGCTCGTGCCAGTAGAACTCGCCGTAAACGGCCGGCGTCTCGGGTCGCGGCTCGGTCGGCGACGAGTGCACGCCGAACTTCGCGCCCTGCGGATCCTCGAGCACCGCGTAGCGGCCCGCGTTCGGCAGCGACGTCGGCCGGTGTCAGCACTTTGCCGCCGAGGCGAGTCGCGGTGGCGACGGTGTCGTCGACGTCGAGCGTGCCGATGTACGGCCGCCAATGCGGCGTGTCGTCGCGCGACTCGATCGACGCACCGAGCGGACCGCTCGCCGCCGCGAACATCGTGTAGGAAGGGTCCTGCTCCCACGCCTGCTTCGCCCAACCGACTGCCTTCGAGTAGAACTCGTGCGCGCCCGCTTTGTTCGGCGTCGTGAGCTCGTGCCAAACGAAACGCCCGCGTACCGTGTTGTCCGCCATGGAGCCGTCCCCCTTTGTTGTGTGCGAGAACGCCCGATCATAACGCCGTTGAAGTGCCGGCGGTCGGCCCGCATAATCGGCGGCCATGTCACCGACCCCACGCACGCTACCCACCCACGCGGCCCGATCGCGGGCCGCTGCCTGCGCGCGCTCGTACCTCGTCGTAGTAAACGCGATCGAACGCGCTGGCCGGGTTTAAGCACGCATAGTCACTGAATCGAAAACCCCCGCCGGTGCGAGCCGGCGGGGGTTTCGTCTTTTGGGCTCCGCCGGCGACCGCCGGAACACGACCGAAGGAGCTCTTAAGCCATGAACTCGCCAGCCACGACGACCGAGCGCGACCGTGCGCGCGTCCGCCACCGAGGAAGGATCGCGACGCGCTCGCGCCGACACAGGCCGCCGCCGCGCAGGTCAGCGGCGCGGAGCTCGTCGTCCGGCTGCTCGAGCGGCAGGGCGTGACGACCGTCGCCGGCATCCCGGGCGGCGCCGTGCTGCCGCTCTACGACGCGCTCGCGCGCGCGGGCACGATCCGCCACGTGCTCGCGCGTCACGAGCAAGGCGCGGGCTTCATCGCGCAGGGCATGGCGCGCGCGACGGGACGACCCGGCGTCTGCATCGCGTCGTCGGGTCCCGGCGCGACGAACCTGATCACCGCGATCGCCGACGCGAAGCTCGACTCGATACCGCTCGTCGCGATCACGGGGCAGGTGCCGCGCGCGCTGCTCGGCACCGACGCGTTCCAGGAAGTCGACACGTTCGGGCTCTCGCTGCCCGTCACGAAGCACAACTTCCTCGTCCGCTCGGCGCGCGACCTGCTCCGCGTCGTGCCCGCGGCGTTCAACATCGCGGCGTCCGGGCCGGCCGGGGCCCGTGCTGATCGACATCCCGAAGGACGTGCAGACCGAGCTCGTCGACGTCGCCGAGTGGCCCGCGCCGGGCGTGCCGGACGCGGCGCCCGTCGCGAGCGACGCCGACATCGAGCGCGCGGCCGCGATGATCGAGGCCGCCGAGCGGCCGATCCTCTATCTCGGCGGCGGCGTCGTGGCCGCGGACGCGGCGCCGTGCCGCCGTCGCGCTCGCCGAGCGCTCGTCGCTGCCGACCGTGATGACGCTGATGGGGCTCGGCTGCATGCCGGCCGATCATCCGCTCGCGCTCGGCATGCTCGGAATGCACGGCGCGCCGTACACGAACCATGCGCTCGACGAGTGCGATCTCCTGATCGCGGTCGGCGCGCGCTTCGACGACCGCGCGACGGGCAAGCTCGCCGAGTTTTGCCCGCGCGCGGGCGTGATTCACGTCGACATCGACGCGGCCGAGCTCCACAAGCTGCGTGCGGCGCAGCTCGCGATCGCCGCCGACGCGCGCGGCGTGCTCGAGCGGCTGCTCGCGCGCGTCCGCGCGCGTACGCGCGACTGCGTGGCGCGAGAGAATTCGCACGCTGAAGCGACGGCATCCGCTCTCCATGCCGCGGCTCGATTCGCTGCGCAGCCCCTACGGCCTCGTGCGCGCCGTCGCGGCCGTGCTCGACGACGACGCGCTCGTCGCGACCGACGTCGGCCAGCACCAGATGTGGGTCGCGCAGGCGTATCCGTTGCGCCGTGCGCGCCAGTGGCTCACATCGGGCGGCCTCGGCACGATGGGCTTCGGCTTGCCGGCCGCGATCGGCGCCGCGCTCGCGCATCGCGAGCGCACGGTCGTCTGCTTCTCGGGCGACGGCTCGATACTCATGAATCTCCAGGAGTTCGCGACGGCCGCGGAACAGCGCGCGAACGTGAAGGTCGTGCTGATGAACAACCGCTCGCTGGGGCTCGTCTACCAGCAGCAGACGTTGTTCTACGGCGGGCGTACGTTCGCGTCGGAGTACACGCACGTGCCGGACTTCGTCGCGCTGGCGCGCGGCTTCGGTGTCGACGCGGTCGACCTCGGGCGCGCGGCCGATCCGCGGCGCGCGCTGGGCGTAGCGCTTCGGGCGCCGGGGCCGTGTCTGATCCACGCGCCGATCGCGACCGCGGAGCAGGTGCTGCCGATGGTGCCGCCGGGCGCGGCGAACACCGAGATGATCGTGAGCGATGAGCCCGACTAGCGGCCCGCGCCCCGCTCGGCGCTCGCGCTCAGATCGAGCGCAGCGGCACGAGCGAGCGCATGCGCGCGTCGCGCAGGTACAGCCCGAGCCAGAGGAATACGCCGAGGTAGACGCCGAACAGAACGTGCGAGAACAGCGAATCGCCGACGCGCACGTGCGTCGCGACCGCGCCGCCGAGATAGCCGGTGAGCAGGATTGCGCCGAGCACCGCGGTTTGCGGCGCTGCGTACAGGAGCGTGCATGCGAGGAGCAACACGCCGAGCCCACGCGCCATCGCCGCGCCCGGGAAACCGAGAGGCCCGCTCGTCTCGAGCACGACCGACAGCGCGAGCAGCTTCATGGTTGCGTCCATGAGCAGAAAAGCGATCACGAGGCCGCTCAACACCCAACCGATCGCGCGGCCGCGGCCGCTCGCGTGCGCTTCGTTCGCCATTCGTCCACGCCTTTGCCGACCGTACCGGTCGTTCCAGTGGAGAAAGTTTCGACCGCGAGAGCTTACTACAGGCCTGGATCTTCCACGCGACCCTCGCGCTCGACGGGCAGGAGCTACTCGGCGCGGACGTGCGAACGACTGCCGTTGGCTGCGTCGCGGCGTCTCGCGGCCGGCCGCGCAGACGCCGAGCAGCGTCGTGCTTACTTCGTTGGGGCCGCCACCTTCTTGTAACCGGCAGGCACTTCGAAGGTCGACGCGGCAATCGCGTCGGCGCGAATCGACGTCGTCTCCGTCTGCACGCGGAACAGGCGGATCATTCCCGCCTCGGTCGGAGGAGCCGCCGCCGCCGCGGCCTGCGGTTGCGGCGTGTCCTTCTTGTGGAGCTTGCTCATCATCGACGAGCCGAACTTGCTCGCAAACCCGCCCACGGCGGAGCCCGCGATTCCGCCTGCGGCACCGCCGCCGACCTTCTCGACCGCGGCCGACGTGACGGCCGAAGCGGCCTCACCGGCCGCCGTGCTAACCCCGGCGTCCACGCCGGCCTGGACGGCATCGGCGAACCCCGGCTCGGCGGCGACCTGCGTGCCGTTGTCGGTCGTGCACTGCGGCCCGCCCATCGACATCTGTAGCGCGGACTTGAGCGGATAACCCTGGAACGTCGTGCTCGCCTTCTGCATGACCTCCGTCCAGGTGCCTTTGTATTGCGAGAATGCGTTCTGCATCCGGCTCTGCATCGCCTGCAGGCTGGCCGCATCGAGACCCATCGCTTTCGCATAGTTCAAAGCGAATGCTCTGGACTCGTCCATGCCGGGCGCCTGCGCGGCGAGCCATTCGTCGATGGAAAAGATCACGTCGCACGACTTCATCGTCTTCGGGTCTTTGCAGGTCTGCTTCAGCGACACCGTCGCGCGCTTCGTCTCATAGCCCGCGATCGTCGCCTGCTCGCCCGTGGCTTTCGCCTCGACGACGGCGGGCGAGCACTGAGATTCTTCGGCGTTGATCGGCAGCTGCTGCTGTGGTTGCTGCGCCTGCGCCTGCTGCGACGCGGTTTCCATCTGCTGCACGGCCCTCTGCATCGCAGCGGCAGCGTCGGCCAAGCTTCTCTCGGTGTAGGTCTTGTCCTTCGGCTGCACCTGGTAAATGAAGCCCGTGTCGAGCCGAACGATCTCGGACGTGTTGCCGGACTTGCCGGCGAAGGTGTTGAGCAGCTTGGACTTGAACTGCACGTTCGAGTCCGTGCGCGACTTGTCGGCGCTCAGGCTCCTCGTCGTGGTGCCCTGCATCGCGAGCAGCGAGAATCCCGCCACGCCGTCGGTGGTCATCGACTCTTGGATCACGACGTCGGCGCGCGCGGCGACGGCCGCGAGCGCGAGCGGGACGAGCAGAACGCAACCGAGCTTCGAGATGGGTGAGGTCCGCGGCATTTTTTTACCCCTGCGTTGGTACGAACCGGCGCGCAAGATATTAGCACCGTCGCGCGCCGCTAAGATGAAGCGGCCGACTATCGCTCGACCGGTAGGCGTGCTCGGCCGGCGCCTCGGTCATGGCGCTCGAAGCAGCGCGCGCGGCTAAAAAATATCTTTTCTATCCAGTGGCTTGGGCGACGCCCCGCGCCAAGGCGCGCCTAGTCAGCGAGCGAGGCGACGGATTCCGACGCGCTCGCGGATCTTAGCGATGAACGGCTTGCTCACGGCGCGCGCTTTCTCGGCGCCCGCGAGCAGCAACTTCTCGACCTCGCCCGGCGACGCGATCAACCGCTCGTACTCCACGCGCGCGGGCTCGAGCTCGGCGTCGATCCGCTCGAACAGGAGCTGCTTCATCTCGCCCCAACCGATCCCCGCCGCGTAGCGCTCGCGCACGGTCGCCGTCTCGTCCGGCGTCGCGAACGCGCGGTAGATCGCATAAAGCGCGCTGTCCTCGGTGTCCTTCGGTTGGCCGGGCTCGAGCGAGTTCGTCTTGATCTTCATCATGAGCTTGCGCAGCGTCTTCGAGTCGGCAAAGAGCGGGATCACGTTGCCGTAGCTCTTCGACATCTTGCGGCCGTCGAGGCCGGGCAGCGTCGCGACCTCGTCGCGAATCACCGCGTCGGGCAGCACGAACGTCTCTCCGTAGTGGTGGTTGAAGCGCTGCGCGATGTCGCGCGCCATCTCGACGTGCTGCTTCTGATCGCGGCCGACCGGCACCTGCGCGGCCTTGAACATCAGGATGTCGGCGGCCATGAGAATCGGGTACGAATACAGATTCATCATGACCGCCTGGTCCGGATCGGCGCCGGCCGCCGTGTTCTCGTCGACAGCGGCCTTGTACGCGTGCGCGCGGTTCATGAGGCCCTTCGCGGTCACGCTCGTGAGGATCCACTCGAGCTCGGTGATCTCCGGGATGTCGGACTGGCGATAGAACACGACCTTGCTCGGGTCGAGCCCGAGCGCGAGCCAGCTCGCCGCGATCTCGAGCGTCGCTTGCGGGATCGCGGCAGCGTCGCCGCCGATCGCGTGGTAGTCGGCGAGGAAGAAGTACGACTCGACGCCGCGCGCCGCGCTCGCGGCGATCGCGGGCTTGATCGCGCCGACGTAGTTGCCGATGTGCGGCGTGCCGGTCGGCTTGATGCCAGTGAGAACGATGTCCATCCGAGTCCCGATCGAGCGCGGCCGGCTTGGTGGGTGGCGCGCGGGGCGTCTATTATTCCCGAGATTGGATTCAGGATCGAACGCGTTTGAACAGCGTGCACACGCCGAGCCCCGCGAACCAGGACAGCGACCTCCGCCTGCCGGAGGAGCTCGGCGCCCGGCTCGAAAGCGAGTACGGCCCGCACCTCGCGATCATGGATCACCGGCTCGGCGAAGCGTTGCACGCCGCCGAGCTCGACGGCGCGGTCGTTTTCGCGGGCAACGAGAAGACGATCTTCCGCGACGACCAAGCGTACCCGTTCAAAGCGGAGCCGTACTTCAAAGCCTGGGTGCCGCTCACGCAGGCGCCGGGCTCCTTCCTGCGGCTCGTTCCGGGGCAACGGCCGCTGCTCGTCTACAAGCAGCTCGAAGACTACTGGCACGAGCCGCCGAGCGATCCGAGCGGCTATTGGACGTCGCACTTCGACATCCGCGTCGTGCGCAGCGAGGAGGACGCGCGCAAGCTCAGCCTCGTGGGCCCCCGCTGGGTCGCGATCGGCGAGGGCGCCGGCGCGGCGGCGCGCGCGGCATCGGGCGGCGGCGGCAGCGCCGCCGGTGCGCGCGCGAAAGTGAACGACTCGAAAGTTATCACACACCTCGACTACTTCCGCGCGACCAAGACGCGCTACGAGATCCTCTGCATGCGCGCGGCGCAGATCATGGCCGTGCGCGGCCATCAGGCGGTCGCGGCGGCGCTGCGGCCCGGCGTGTCGGAATTCGAGCTGCACCAGATCTATTGCGCCGCGGCGCAACAGCGAGAGACGGAGCTGCCGTACTCGAGCATCGTCGCGCTCAACGAGCACGCGTCGACGCTGCATTATCAGAACTTGCGCACGCGAGCGCCGTCGCCGCTGCGTTCGCTCTTGATCGACGCGGGCGCGGAATACAACGGCTACGCGGCCGACATCACGCGTACGCATTCGGCGTCGAGCGGCGACGACTTCGACGCGCTGATCAAGTCCATGGACGCGCTACAGCAGCGTGTTTGCGCCGAGGTGAAGCCCGGCGTCGACTTCGTCGCGCTACACGTGCTCACGCATCGCCTGCTCGCCGCACTGCTTCGTGATCACGACTTCGTGAGGTGCAGCGACGACGAGGCGGTATCGGTGGGGCTCACGCGTGCATTCCTACCGCACGGCCTCGGCCATCTGCTCGGTCTCCAAGTGCATGATGCGGGCGGGCGGCAAGCCGACCCGGTCGGCAAGATCCGCAAGCCGCCGTCGCAGGATCCGTATCTCAGGCTCACGCGCGAGCTCGAGCCCGGTTTCGTCGTGACGATCGAGCCCGGGCTCTATTGCATACCGGCGCTGGTACGCGCGGCGCTCGCCGAGCACGAGGACAAGCTCAATCGCGCGAAGATCGAGCGGCTGCTCCCGTTCGGTGGTATCCGGGTCGAGGACGACGTCGAGGTCACGCAGGACGGCCACACGAACCTCACGCGCGAGACATTCGCGGCGCTCGCGAGCGGCACGTCGGGCGCACGCGGCCGCGCACGCTAGCGCGTCGGGCGCGCGAACGCGGATACTGACGCGAAGCGAGCGTCCGCGAGCGGCGCCGCGCGAAGAACAACGAAACGCGATCAATAGGGGAACGCGTAGATGTCGCACCGCACCGAGAATCTGCCGCCGCTAACGGGACTCGCGCATTGGATACGCGAGCTCCGCTACCACGAGGCCTCGCGGCAATCGTTCGCGCTGATCCTGGTGCTGCTGTTCTGCATCACCGCGTCGCCGCAGCCGCTGCTCGTGCTGATCGGCCTTCCGATCGCGCTCGCGGGCGAGGCGTTCAGGCTCTACGCGAGCGGCTTCGTCGTGAAAAACCAAGAGCTCGCGACCGACGGGCCGTATCGCTTCGTGCGGCATCCGCTCTACACGGGCAACATCCTGCTCGTCGTCGGGTTCGCGCTCGCGGCGTCGCGCTGGTGGAACTTGCCGCTGGCGCTGTTCTTCTTCTGGTTCTACTACCCGCCCGCGATCGAGTACGAAGACCGCAAGCTGCAGCGGATCTTCGGCGCTGCGTGGGAGCAGTGGTCGGGCCGTACGCCCGCGCTGATGCCGCGCCTCGCGGGCGCGTCGCCGACCGGCGTAGGCGGTCGCACTTGGTCGCTCGGCGTGAGCACGATGCGCAACGGCGAGCTCGTGTTCGTCATCTACTGCGTCGGCTGCGCCGCATGGATCGCTTGGCAGACCTGGCGCTGAGCGCGCGGGCGCACTCATTGCTCGGCGATTCCTTGGGCGGCGTCGACGCGTCACCGGCTGATCAGTGACTCATCCAGCGACTCCTCCCAATGCGATCGTGCGCTCGGTGCACGACGCGGTCGCCCGCGGCGAGGGTCGCGTGCTGGGCCGCGGCTACCAAGCGACGGTCGAGCTCTACTCGACACCCACGGGCGACGTGGTCGTCAAGAAGGCGCACGGCGAAGGACCGCTTGGCCCTTTGTATCGGTACCTGTTGCGCCGGGAGCACGCAGTCTACGAGCAGCTCGCGGGCGTGCCGGGCGTGCCGCGGACATACGGCCTCATCGACGGCGAGCACCTTGCGCTCGAGTACATCGCGGGTCCGTCGCTGCGCACGCACGATCTCGAGCTAACGGATCGCGCAAAATTCTTTGCCGCGCTACTCGAGACGCTGCGAGGGATGCACGCGGCCGGCGTCGCGCACGCGGATCTGAAGCGCAAAGCGAACATCATCGTCGGCCCCGGCGGGCGGCCGTGGCTCATCGACTTCGGGATCGCGGCGCGGCGCGGCGCGTCGAGCCTCGGCCGCGCGTGGTTCGAGCACCAGGTTCAGGGCGACTACAACGCGTGGATCAAGCTCAAGTACGGGCGGCGGATCGAGCCCGCGGAAACCGCGAGCGTGCTGTCTCCCGAGGACGCGGCGCTCTATCGGCCCCTCTGGACCGAACGCGTCGCCCGCGCGATTCGCGTGCCGTGGCAGGTGATCACGCTGCGGCGGCCGCGGCAGAGATGGCGTGCACGACGGGGCTCCGACGGGAACAGGCTGTGAAATGCGGCGCCGCGCGGTCGGCGCATTGCATGGCTATTCGTCGGGCGGCTGGGGCTCCGCTCGCGGCGCCGCAGCATGGCCGCCCCGCTTCGCGGCCGACGCACCCTTGAAGGAGCGACGCCGCTCGTTGAGCGCGACCACGATCTTTTCGACGTCCGTGCGCACCGTCTGCAGGTCGCCGCGCCGATATCCTTTGATCACGTTCTCCCCTTGGCCGATGCGGTACTCGTGCCAATCGCGGCCGGCGCTGTCGCGCGGCGCGCTCGAAGCACGGATCGACAGTAGGCGAAACGCCAAGGCTTCGGAGGTGTCCGTGGGGGCCACGGGTTTGGGTGTGTTTTCCACGCTCAAGACGCGCGTCCGGCCCAACCCACGCCGCAAAGCCGTTTCACTTGCCCGCCATCGGCACTGCTACGACCGCTCTGTAGACCGACATCAGGCGGCCGTCGAAATTGGCAAGATTGAGGCCTTGGACTGCCCGCGCGGCCTCGACCGCGTTCCCCATCTCTACGAATGCACCCCGACGGCTCGCGCCCGTAGACATGTTGCGGTCAAGCGTGACGGAGACCACGCTCCCGAATTTCGCAAACTTGGCGGCGAGCAGCTCTGCAGTGGCCGAGATCGGCAGATTGCCCGCGTAGAGCGTCGTGCTCACTCGCGGTCCTTGGGGGGAGAGCGCCAGTGACTCTGGCATGTCGCAGTGTACACGAAAACTCGCGCCCCGCGCGGAATATCGCCCACCTACGGAGATTCGAACTCCGAACACGATCCTCGCTCCATTTCGGTCGCCCGCGCGGCCCCAGCCGCCGCGGCGACGGCTGCGCCGCGAGAAAAATAGTCCGTGGCCCGCGCCCCTAAGGGCGTACACTGATGCCGTCCCACCGATCGCTTCGAGCAAGCCTGCAGGCATGGTGCCTACATCCTCTTGAAGAGCGAACGCTACCTTAGGAGGTAACCATGGGCAGGAAACTTTACGTCGGCAATTTGCCATATACGGCCACCGAAGCCTCGTTGCGCGAGGCATTCAGCGCGAGCGGAACTGTCGATTCGGCGACGGTGATCACCGATCGCGACACCGGCCAAAGCAAGGGCTTCGGCTTCGTCGAAATGTCGACGGATCAAGAAGCGCAGGCGGCCACGCAGGCGATGAACGGCGCGTCGCTCGACGGGCGTCAAATCAAGGTCAGCGAAGCGAAGCCGAAGACCTCGGGTGGCGGCGGCGGTGGCGGCGGCGGCGGCAACCGGCGCGATAACGCCGGCGGCTACGGTCGGCGCTACTAAGTCCCAGTCAGTTCTAAACGGGATGTAAATCGCGGCGAGCGCTGCTCGCCGCGATCGTCTTGGTGCTCGCGACCTTCGCTCACGGAGATTCAAAGATGGCCAAGGGAAACTTCAACAATCAGACGAAGCGAAAACGCGAGCTCGCGAAGAAGGACAAACGCGCGGCAAAGGACGAGAAGCGCGCGCAGAGAAAGGCCGAGGCGCGCGCAGCGCGCGGCGAGCCGACGCGTGCGAGCTCGGCAAAGCCGTCAGCCCCGATGTCGTCGGCCGTGCCGAAACCGCATTCGCCTTCCTCCGCGGTCATGCGGTGGATGAACAAGACGCCTTGAGGACGCCAACGACGCACTAGGCCCGTGCGCTCTCAGGGACGGCCAACGCGCCGCACACCGGACACCGCCCGACCTCTCTTCTTCCCGCGGCTCGAGCCCTCCATCGCATTGCGCCACGACGCTGCGAGAAGCTCGCGAAGCTCGCTGCGTCGAATATTGGCAAGGCGTACGAGCACGGCCGGATATCCCGCGAAGTGATCCGTGAGGTAGTAGACGTCGGGGCGCGCAACCATCAGACGATCGCGCTCCTCGAAACTCACGTGGACGCCGAGCGAGCTCGGCTCGACATCGGGACGCGCAATCGGCTGAGCGGCAAAACGCCTCTTGCCGGCTTTGAACGCCGGCATGCCGTAGGCGGTCGTCTCGATGACATCCGGCATCGACAACGCGATCTTGCGCACGTCGTCGAACGTCAGCGCGCGACGTCGCGCAGTCTTCTTGCGATTCGCGCTCGTCGAGGTCTTGGCTCGAGCACGCCCCATGGTCCGCGTCACTTGCCGCGCGGCAGCAGGATCGAGAACACGATTCGAATCTTGCGATCCGGCCCGATGTCCGGAGAGTCGACGAAGTAGCCCCAGCCGCCGCCCATCTGGAACGGGAATGGGCCGAAACGCGACACCTTGCTGACCATGGAAGTTGATCGGCACCGTCCACTTCTGTCCGCTCGCGGCCTCGTGGTCGTACGTCGCCTCGCTCTGCACGGTGAACGTCACCGCGTGCGGCGTGTTGTACGCGAGGAACGGCTGGATGAACGTCTTGTTGACCTTCGCGCGATCCGTGTCGCTCGTCGATTGGAACGACCAGAGCTGGTTCGCGAGCAAGCCGTAAGTCCAGCGGGCGGATTGCTTCAGCATCACGATCGTCGGTCCCGCCGACCATTGACCGCTGCCGATCGTGGGATCGCTCGTCATCGGCAGGCTCAGCACCGGGCCGATTCCCCAAGTCCAGCCCGACTTCGTGTCGCGCGGCGAGAAAAACGCGGAAAACACAATGTCGCTTAGGCCGTACGACGATTCCGAGCCCGGCGTGAGCGGCGGCTGGCTGACGAACGGCATGATCCAGCGGCCGATCAGGTTCCACTTGTCGTTGAGCTCGAACGGCACGACGGGCTGCACGTTCAGGATCGTTCGCGTGCCGTCCTGATACCCGACGCCCTGCTCCCAGTTGAACTGAAACGGCACCGACACGAGTGACGCGAGCGGATTCGACAGTTGCTTCGCGAGGTCGGCATCGGAGCCTCCCGGCGGCTTGGGCGGCTTGCTGCGGAGAAGGCGATGACGCCGGCTGTCCCGCGATTGGACCTGGCGCTGCGGGCGTGGGCTGCTGCGCATGCGCGCCGAGCGCGAGCAACAAGGGGAAGCCGATCGCGACCACGGCGTGGGTGCTGCGACGCAAGACGTTGCGCTGCACTGTCGTCAACTCAGCTCGCGATGCGCACGATGCAACGAAATCCGAGATGACACGTCGACGTGTCGATTCCCTGCGCCATTCGTGCCGCGGGCCGATAACGCTTGCAGTAGTTCGGCGCGCAGAGGTACGAGCCGCCCTTCATGACCTTGCGCGGCATCTTCACGTCCGGCGTCCGCGGGTCGAAGCTCTTGTCGCGCTCGCCGCCGCGCGGGTTGTCGATCGTGCAGCACGCGTGCTCGGTCTTCGCGTGCTCCTGATACCAATCCGTCGTCCACTCCCAGACGTTGCCGGCCATGTCGTAGAGGCCGTAGCCGTTCGCCGGGAACGAGCCCACGGGCGCGGTCCACTCGAAGCCGTCCTCGAGCACGTTCTGCCACGGAAACTCGCCCTGCCACGTGTTCGCGTGCGGCTTGCCGCCCGGCGTCATCTCGTCGCCCCAGCAGAACTCCGCGCCCTCGAGCCCGCCGCGCGCCGCGAACTCCCATTCGGCCTCGGTCGGCAGCTCCTTGCCGGCCCACTTCGCGTAAGCCTCGGCGTCCTCGAACGCGACGTGCACGACGGGATGATCCCAGAGCCCCTGGAGCGAGCTGCTCGGCCCGCGAGGGTGGCGCCAGTCCGCCCCCGCGACGTACGTCCACCAGTTGTATGGATTGCGCAAGTCCGTGGGGCCCGCGGCCTTGCGGAACATCACGGACGAAGGCGCGAGCATCTCGGGCTGTGCGCCGGGATAGTCGTCGGCGTTCGCGGGCTTCTCGGCGAGCGTCACGTAACCGGCCGCGTCGACGAAGCGGCGGAACTCCCTATTCGTGACCGTGTGCTCGTCCATCCAGAACGCGCCGACCGCGACGCGATGCGCGGGCGCTTCCTCGGCGTAATGCTTGTCCGAGCCCATCAGGAACTCTCCGCCCGGGATCCTCGCCATGTTCGGCCCGGGCGCGTTGCGCGCGGACGGCAGCGACTCGGCGGAGCCCGCGCGTGTTTTCGCGCCTCCCCTCATGCGAGCGGCCCGACGTTGAACGCCATGCCGACGACGGCGAGCAGGCCTATCAGGAACAGCAGCACGGCGACGATCAGCGTGAGCGAGATCGGATACTCGCTCTGCGCGTGTATTAACCCCGCCGTCGTCATCTCCTTGCGACGATTACGGAGCCCTACCATGAAATGCACGTGGTACCAGATTCCAATCGTGAGCATCACGACCCCGAGGAGCACGAGCGAGAAACCGAAGTTGCGTGGCGTCGAGCTGCCCTCTCGGAGCAGGCTGCCTTGGAGCTTCTGGAAGAATTGGAAGATCGTGAAGCCGAAGCCGATCAGCGACAGCGACGTGCGGATCACCGACATCAGCGTGCGGTCCGCGCTCATTCGCGTGCGCTGGAAGGACATCCCGGTCCGGCGCGATGAGAGCTCGGTGTTGATCTGGGGCTCGGGGGATTTCGACGTGATGACCTGCACATCTGCCATGGCGGTTCTCAGCGCGCGGGCGCGCGCGCCTCCTTTTGTCGTTCGCGAATCTCGCTGAGGTCGCGCCCGAGAAAGTAATCGAGGAACGTCCGGATCACGGCGATCGCTCCGAGCCGGCCGATCGCCTCCCAGCTCATGCTGATCGAAGACTCGATGATGTCGGCCGCGAGTTGCAGGCTCAGCGCCGCGACGAGCACCTTCGCGAAACCAAGCCAGATCTCACGCTTCTCGCGGTTCGACCCGCGGCCGATTTCAGCGCGCAGAGCGCCGACGAGCAGAAAGACGACGCCGACGACGATCCACGCCAACGCGACCGCATCGATGGCCACGATCGTCGGCTCGCTGACGGCGACCAACCACGCCTTCAATGTCTCACTCACGCCCGCCTCCGCGTCCGCTCACCCACGAACGGCCGCGGGAGCGCGGTTGCGCCCCCGCGGCTCCCAAACTCCGCGGTCAGTTCGACGAGTGGTTCGGCTGCTCCATCATCTTCTGCGCCTTCTCGAGCGCTTTCTTCAAGCTCAGCGTGTCGGCGCCTTGACGACGGCGGGAAGTCCATCAGCGTTTTCAAATGTGCCGCGATGAACGGCCCCGCCGCGGTCGGCGCCCAGAGCTTCGCTGCGAGGAACTTGCGGCCGACGTAGCCCCACTCCTCCGACTCGGGGTCCATCTTCTCCATCGGATCCATGCGCAGATTGAAGAGGTACGGAACGCTCGGATAGTACTTCTCGTTCCACCAGCTCCCCTCTTTCTTCACGCCAATGTGCATCTTCCAATTGTCGACGCGCACGGCCATGAGGTCCGTCTCGTCGTAGTAGAAGAACTCGCGGCGCGCAGACTTCGCCGACTTGCCGGTCCAGTGGTCGACGTTGTTGTAGCCATCCAGATGAACCTTGTAGGTCTGGCCGTTCATCTTGTGGCCCTTCAAGAGCTTGTCCTTGAGGTCCGGCAACCCCGCGGCCGCGGCGAGCGTCGCGAAGACGTCTTCATGGCTCTGGAGCTCATTCGATACGCTGCCCGGCGCGATCTTGTCCCGCCAGCGGACCAGGAACGGCACCCGCTGGCCGCCTTCCCACGTCGTGCCCTTCTCGCCCCGGAACGGCGCGTAGCCGCCGTCCGGCCAGAAGGCGAGCTCGTTGCCGTTGTCCGTGGTGTACACGACGATCGTGTTTTCCGCGACGCCGAGCTGGTCGAGCTTATCCAGTAGCTTGCCGACGTGCTCGTCGTGCTCGAGCATCTTCGCGCGCACCACGTCCTCCTCGGCGCGACCCTCGTCCACGGCTTTCTTCACGTACTTCTTCGGCGGATGCGACCAGATGTGACATCGCGGTCGTGTTGAACCAGCAGAAGAACGGCTTCTTGCTCTTCGCCGATTTGTCGAGCCACGTGAGCGTGTGCTCGAGAACCTCGGAGTCGAACGTCTCCATTCGCTTGCGGGTCAGCATCCCGGTGTTCTCGATCTTCTGCTTGCCGACGCGGCCGAACTTCGGATCCGTGCTCGGGTCGTCCTTGTCCGTGGCCCACGTGTGCAGCACACCGCGCGGCCCGTAGGTCTTCTGATAGTCGGGATTCTTCTGCCCCGGGTAGTCGAGCTCCTCGGGCTCTTCTTCCGCGTTGAGGTGATAGAGGTTGCCGAACCACTCGTCGAAGCCGTGCACCGTCGGCAGGAACTCGTTACGGTCTCCGAGGTGGTTCTTGCCGAACTGCCCCGTCGCGTAGCCCTGCGACTTCAGCACCTCGGCGAGCGTCGGATCGGACTTCTGGATCCCGCGCTTCGAGCCCGGGATACCGATCGTGGTCATGCCGGTGCGTACCGGGTACTGGCCCATGATGAAAGCGGCGCGGCCCGCGGTGCAGCTCGGCTGGCCGTAGTGATCGGTGAACAGCATGCCGTCCTTCGCGATCGAATCGATGCTCGGCGTGCGGCCCATCATGCCGTGCGTATAGGCGCCCACGTTCCAGTAGCCGATGTCGTCGCCGAAGATCACGAGGATGTTCGGCCTCTGTTCCTCGCCGGGTTTGTCGGCCGCGGTGGCACCGCTCTTTGCCTTCGAGTTCTTCGTCTTCTTCACGGTCGAATCCTCAGTTGATGTTGAGACTGCGTTCTACTGCTCGAATGGATATACGACTTTCCAGTCTTGCTTCATGTCCACGACGACCCAGCCGCGCTTCGGCGCCTCGTCGAGCGCGCGCGCGAGCGTGCCGATCTGCGAGTCGCGATCATACGCCCACTCGCGAGTGGCATCGGTATGGTGGACGATCATGCCGAACCGCGCGCCGGGGCCGGAGGTCGTCCACTCGAGCATCTCGAAGTCGCCGTCGGAGTTGCCGAACGCTGCGATCGGCCGGCGGCCGATCTGCTGTTGAATCCCGACCGGCTTGCCCGCCTTATCGTCGACGAGGTCGACGCCGGCGAGCCGCTCGATGCGCGGCTGGCCGTCGCGGACCTCGTACTTGAGCTTCGCGCGGCTCCCGACCACTTGCTCGGGCGGAACGCCGTAGACGTCTTCCGCCCACGGCCGCATGAAATCGACGCCGCCGCCGGACACGATGAAAGTCTTGAAGCCGTTCGCGCGCAAATACCGGAGCAGCTCGAGCATGGGCTCATAGACGACGTCGATATAGGGGCGCCCGAAACGCGGATGCTGCGCGGTCGCGATCCAACGCGTCACGATCGCGTTGAACTCCTCCGTCGTGTTGCCCGCGTGAGTGGCGGCGAGCAGCTCCGCGCTCGCGCGCTCACCGCCCGCGAGCGCCGCTTGCGGATCGCCGGCGAGCACGGACTTGAAGGGCTCCGTGCTCCGCCACTCCGGGTGTTGGGGCGCGAGCTCGCGCACGCGATCGAGAGTGAACGCGAGCTGCACGTACATCGGCTGCTCCGACCAGAGCGTGCCGTCGTTGTCGAAGGTCGCGATGCGCTCGGATGGAGGCACAAAGTCGGGACCATCTTCGCGCGTGACGCGCGCAACGAACGCCGTGATCGCGGCCTTCGCGGCGCCGTCGTTCCATGCCGGCAACGGATCGGCGATGGCGGGCGCCGGTTGTCCAACCGACACCGACGCCGGCGCGGCTTCCCTATCCGCCGTGGGCGTACGCGGAGTGCACGCGCCCGCGAGCAGCGCGGCGAGCGCGATGGCGACCGCGAAGCCGAGATTGCGGATCGCCGTCGCGAGAACGGCCACCCCGACGCGTCGCGGCATCAGCCGGCTCCGCGCGGCTGCGCGCCGCGGGCGGTGCCGCGCGTCGCTTTCACGTACAGGGAGCCGAGCACGGCACCCGCGATCACGACGACGAGCACGACGCCGAGCACGGGCAGGACGTTCGGCGTGCCATGCGCGACGGCGAGCGCGACGCCCGGATGCCGCGACGCCGTCGACATCGCGAGAACGGTGCGGTCCTCGGCGTTCGGCCCGCCGAGCACATGGCCGATGCCGAGCGCGACGAGCACGAACGCGACGATCGTGAGCAGCGTGTAGTTGCCCACCGAGGCTGCGATCGCGGGCCAGATCTTGAAGAGCACGGGCAGGAACGCGGCGATGAGCAGCACGGTGCCAACGATCGACAGCGGCCGCGCGACCTTCGCCGCGAGCGCCGGCGCGAAGCGGCCGATGAGGAGACCGAGCGCGAGAGGAGCGAGCAGTGATGTCACGACGATCCACGCAATCGCGGACGGCGTGGTACGCACTTCCTCGCCGAAGATCCGGCCTATGAAGGCCGCCGCCGCCGGCACGAATACGATCGACGAGAGCGCGCTCACCGCGAGCAGCCCGACGACGTACGACGAGCGGCCGCCGGCCTTGACCTCGGTGCCGGGCAGGAACGGCGGCACCGGGGACACCGACATCGCGATGAGCGCGATCTTGACGGATCGGTCGAGGTCGGGGAACGACAGCGCGATCACGATCGCAACCGCGGGCATCAGCAGGTTCATCGACAGCACGGAGCGCACGAGCAGCGACGGCCGCCGCCAGAGATACAGCACGTCCTCGAGGCGCGCGTCGAGCATGACGCAGAACACCATCAACGCCATGCTGCCCTGGATCGCGAGAGAGATCAGCTCCGTAGTCGTCATGCCTCTCAGCTCTTCGGCGTCATCGCCTCGATGGCCTGATCGATGCTGAAGCTCGCGGGCTTCTGGCGCGGGGGGAACTCCTTGAAGCTCTCGAGCCATTGCATGAGCATCGGAGGCGCCGCGTACATCAAATAGTTCTGCTCGAGGAACCAGTCGTTGTACTTGAAGCTCTCCTCGCCGCGCTCGAACGGGTCCGCGCGCAGATCGAAGAATTTGGGCACGCGCATCGTCGCCAGCGGCTCGCGCCAAACTCCGATACCGGTGCTGCGCTGCTCGGCGAACACGATTTTGAAGCGTCCGACGCGCGCCGCCATGCAGTCGCCGTCGTCGCTCCAATAGATGAAGCCCTTGCGCGGCGATTCCTTCGCTTTGCCGGAGAGGAAGGGAAGCAGGTTCAAGCCGTCGAGATGGACCTTGAAGGTCTTGTCACCGATCTCGTAGCCCTTCTTCACTTTGTCGACGAGATTGGCCTCGCCGTTCGCGGCCGCGAACGTCGGGATGAAGTCCTGCAGCGAGCAGATGTCGTTGACGACTCGGCCCGGCTCGATGACGCCGGGCCAGCGCATCACGCAAGGGATGCGCCACCCGCCTTCCCAATTCGTATCCTTCTCGCCGCGGAACGGTGTCGCGCCGCCGTCGGGCCACGTCATCACCTCGGCACCGTTGTCCGTGGTGAAGACGACGATCGTGTTGTCGGCGATTTTCAGATCGTCGAGCTTCTTCAGCAGCTTTCCGACGTAGCCGTCGAGCTCGACCATCCCATCCGGATACAGACCGAGCCCCGTCTTCCCCTTCGACGACGGCTTCAGGTGCGTGAACACGTGCATCCGCGTCGGGTTGAAATAGCAGAACCACGGCGTGCCAGCCTTGGTCTTCCGGTCGATGAAGTTGAGCGCCGCGCCGAGGAACTCCTCGTCGACCGTCTCCATGCGCTCCTTGGGCAGCGGACCCGTGTTCTCGATGGTTTGCTTGCCCACGCGGCCGAACTGCGGATCGACCGTCGCGTCGTCCTTGTCCGTCGCCTTGCATTTGAGGACTCCGCGCGGGCCGTACTTCTTGAGGAACGCCGGGTCCTTCGGATAGTTTTCGTAGTAAGGCTCTTCCTCGGCGTTCAGGTGATAGAGGTTGCCGAAGAACTCGTCGAAGCCATGCACCGTAGGTAGGTGCTCGTTCCGGTCGCCGAGGTGGTTCTTACCGAATTGTCCGGTGGCGTAGCCGAACTTCTTCATGAACTGCCCGACGGACGGATCCTCCGCGCTGAGCCCGAGCGTGGCCCCCGGCATTCCGACCTTCGTCAATCCCGTGCGGATCGGCGACTGCCCGGTGATGAACGCCGCGCGTCCGGCCGTGCAGCTTTGCTGCCCGTAGAAGTCCGTGAACATCGCCCCTTCTCGCGCGATGCGATCGAGGTTCGGCGTTCGATAGCCCATGACGCCGAGGTTGTAGCAACTCAGGTTGAACCAGCCGATGTCGTCGGCCATGACGAACAGGATGTTCGGTTTGCTCGAGCTCGCTGTCTGAGCGGTCTTTGCCTTGCTAGCGTGTGCTTTCGTCGCCATAAGTCTCTCCCTTAGCCTTTCAAAGTTTTTCGACGTCGGGCAGCGTCCATTTCTCGTCGAACAATGCTTCAGGCGCCTCCGGCGCGAACGCCGGAGGTGAGGTTAGTTCTAACGAAACCGGCTAGTCGCCGCTCGCCGCCTCTCTCATCTTCGCGAGCGCGTCGTCGACCGTGAAGGTATTCGGTCTCTGGACGGGCGGGAACTCCTTGAACGTTTCCGCGAACATCGCGGCGCCCACTTGCGCGGCGTAGATGAAATAGCAGTTGTGCAGGAACCAGTCGTAATACGTGTTCGACGTGACGTCCGCGAACTCGTATGGGTCGGTCCGTAAGTTGAAGATCTTCGGCAAGCGCAGTCGCGTAAACGGCTCCGCCCAGACCTGCAACGTCCCATGGCAACGCTGTTCCATGAACACGAGCTTCCAGTTGTCGTAGCGTATTCCGAGCATGTCGCCGTCGTCGCTGAAGTAGAAGAAGAAGTTGCGCGGGCACTCCTTCGTCTCGCCCGTCAAATAGGGCACGAGATTGAAGCCGTCGATGTGGTTCTTGTAGGTGCGCCCGATCGCTTTGTAGCCCTTCTTGAGCTTGTCGACGATATCGGGCGCGCCGGCCATCGCGAGGAACGTCGGCAGCCAGTCGTGGTGCTGCACGATCCCGTTCGCGACGGAGCCCGCCTCGATCTTGCCGGGCCAGCGCACCAGCAGCGGAATCCGAAACGCGCCTTCCCAGTTCGTGTTCTTCTCGCTGCGGAACGGCGTCATGGCGCCATCGGGCCAGGAGTTGCGATGCGGGCCGTTGTCGGTCGAGTACATCACGAAGGTGTCTTCCGCGAGCCCGAGCTCGTCGAGGTAGTCGAGCATCTGGCCCACGTTCTTGTCGTGATCGATCATCGTGTCGTGATAAGGCGATTGCCAATTGCCCGCCTGGCCGAGACTCCTCTTCTTCGTGTGGGTGAACAGTGCATGTGGGTCGTGTTCAGCCACACGAACCACGGCTTGCCGGCTTTGTCCTGGCGCTTGATGAAGTCCTTGGCCGCGCGCGACGAACTCGTCGTCGCAGGTCTCCATGCGCTTCTTCGTGAGCGGTCCGGTGTCCTTGATCTTCTGCTTGCCGACCTTGCCCCAGCGCGGCATCACGGTCTTGTCGTCCTTGTCCGTCGCCCAGGAGTGCAGGACACCGCGCGGACCGAAACGCTCGTGGAATTTCGGGTCCTTCGGATAGTTGTCCATCTCGGGCTCTTCTTCGGCGTTGAGGTGATAGAGGTTGCCGAAGAACTCGTCGAAGCCGTGATTGGTCGGCAGCATGTGAGTTCAGGTCGCCGAGGTGGTTCTTGCCGAACTGCCCGGTCGCATAGCCCTGCTCCTTGAGCAGCGCCGCAATCGTCACGAGCTTGTCGGTCATGCCGATCGGCGCGGCCGGGATGCCGACCTTCGAGAGGCCCGTGCGGTAGACGCTCTGGCCCGTGATGAACGACGAGCGGCCCGCGGTGCACGACTGCTCGCCGTAGCTGTCCGTGAACAGCATGCCTTCCTTCGCGATCCGGTCGATGTTCGGCGTGCGATAGCCCATCAGCCCGTGCGTGTAGCAGCTCAGGTTCGACTGGCCGATGTCGTCGCCCCAGATCACGAGGATGTTCGGTTGCTTCGCGGCGCCGGCCTTGGGCGCGCTCGGCTGCGCGCCGGCGGCCTTGCTCGGTTTGGCGCCGCCGCTAACGGTTCTCGTCTTCTTTGCTGTCTTCGCCATATCAGTCTCCGTGTCGTTACCTATTTCGTTAGGACGCGCAATACCAAGCCCGAGCATGCGCTCACGACGATTCGGGCTCACAGAACGAGGCTTTCCGCGGGGAAGCGGACAGAAAGCGGACCAAGGCCGAACGCTGGCTCAATCGCATCCCGCCGTCGCGGCTACGTTTGTTCGTTGGTTGTTTCGCGTTGCTTCGAGCGGCTAGCCGCTCCAGCAACCGTATGCACGCTAAGCGAAGAGTTTCGCACCGCGCGATCTCGCCGTACAGGGGAAGTTTTCCTGACCCTGCGAGTGGTTTCTCGCCGCGCCTCGACAGCGCAGAGATCGCTCCACAGAATGCTTACGTCCCGAGACCAAGGCGTGGCATGATCGCGGGGACCGACCGTTTGCGACCCCTTCGAAAAAGCTCGGCAAAAACAAAGGTGGCCTCGGTGAAACGCTCCAACGCTCTTCTCATCGTCTCGGCTCTGCTGTTGACCTACGGTTCCTGCGCCGCCGCGGCCGACGGCGCCCTCGCACGCATCGCGAAGCGCGGCGAGATGAGGATCGGCTACGACAAGGACTCCGAGCCGATGTCGTTCGTCGACAAGGACGGCAGTCCCGCCGGGTATTCGGTCGATCTCTGCCGGCGCATCGGCGCCGCCGTGAAAGCGGAGCTCAAGCGCGACAACCTCAAGGTCACGTTCGTCCCCGTCGACTTCGACGGCGACTTCAGGGCGATGGTCAAAGGCGACATCGACCTCGAGTGCGGGTCCACGACCATCACGCTCTCCCGTTACAAGCTCGTCGACTTCACGGTGATGACGTTCGTTACCGGTGGCTCGTTCGTCTCGCGCGCGACCCGTCCCATCGGCAGTGTGTCGGATCTCGCGGGCAAGAGCGTTGCGGTGATCCCGGGGACGACGACGGAAACAGCGCTGAAGCAGCAGCTCAAGGAAAAGCTCATCGACGCGAAGGTCGTCAGCGTGAAGGACCACGTGGAAGGCATGGCGAAGCTCGACGCGGGCCAGGTCGCCGCTCTCGCCTCGGACCAAATGCTGCTGATCGGGCAGCTCATGAAGACCGACAACTTGAAGAACTACGCGCTCGCGCCGGAGATCTTCTCGTACGAGCCGTACGGGCTCGTCGTGCCGCGCGACGACTCCGACTTCAAGCTCGTCGTCAACCGCGCGCTCGTGCAGATGTATCGCTCGAACGAGTACGTGGACATCTTCGGACGATGGATCGGCTCGTTCGGCATCAAGCCGTCGCCGGTGCTCGTCAGCATGTTCGCGATCCAGCAGTTCAGCGACTGACGCTGATAGGTCGTCGCCGCGCGGCAACCATCCGCAAGCCCCCGCCCCCACGTAGTACCGAGCTCGTTCGACAACGAAAAGGCCCGCTGCGGCGACGCAGCGGGCCTTGTTATTCCGACGCCGAGCGGATCTCAAACCGAGCTATTCGTCGTCCGAGTCGGTCTTCTTGGTCGTCTTCTTCGCCGCGGCCTTCTTGGTCTTCTTCTTCGCGCTCTTCTTCGCGGCGGCCATGTCTTCTTCGGCCTTCACTTGCGCCTCGGGCTTCTGCTCGGGCTGATCGAGCAGCTGCACGATCGCCATCGGCGCGGAGTCGCCGGGACGGTAGCCGATCTTCAAGATCCTGAGGTAGCCGCCGGGTCGCTTCTGAAAACGGGGCCCAAGCTCGGTGAACAAGCGGCCGACGGCCGCGTCGTCGCGCAGGCGGCTGAACGCGAGCCGGCGATGCGCGACGCTGTCTTCCTTGCCGAGCGTGATCAGCGGCTCGACGACGCGGCGCAGCTCCTTGGCCTTCGGCAACGTCGTGCGGACGGTCTCGTGCGTCAGCAGCGAGGCCGCGAGGTTGCGGAACATCGCCGTGCGGTGCGGCGAGTTCCGGCCGAGCCTACGGCCCGATTTCTGGTGACGCATCGAAGCAAACCTTTCCTTAGAACGCGATCGAGGACGTCGGCGGCGCCGTCGGCTCCTCGGCGTGCAGGCCCGGGGGCGGCCAGTTGTCGAGCCGCATGCCGAGCGCGAGGCCGTGCTGCTCGAGCACTTCCTTGATCTCGGTGAGCGACTTCTTGCCGAGGTTCGGCGTGCGCAGCAACTCGACTTCCGTGCGCTGCACGAGGTCGCCGATGTAGTTGATGTTCTCGGCCTTCAGGCAGTTCGCGGAGCGCACCGTGAGCTCGAGCTCGTCGACCGGACGCAGCAGGATCGGATCGACCTGAGTCTGCGAGGGACCGAACTCCATCGCATTCTGGTCCGAGAGATCGACGAACACGTCGAGCTGGTTCTTGAGGATCAACCCCGCGCGGCGGATGGCCTCCTCCGCGTCGATCGTGCCGTTGGTCTCGATGTCGATGATCAGCTTGTCGAGATCCGTGCGTTGCTCGACGCGCGCGCGCTCGACCGTGTAGGTCACGCGGCGAATCGGGCTGAAGGAAGCGTCGAGCTGCAGCCGGCCGATCGGACGCGTCTGCTCGTCGAACGTCTGGATCTGCGCCGCCGGACGGTAGCCGCGGCCGCGCACGACCTTCAGGAACGCGCGGATCTCGCCCGCGGACGTGAGGTTCGCGATCACGAGGTCCGGGTTCACGATCTCTACGTCGTGGTCGACGACGATGTCGCCCGCGCGCACCGGGCCGGGGCCCTTCTTCGATAGCGAGATCTCGGCCTCCTCGCGCGCATGCATCCGAATGGCGATGCCCTTCAGATTCAAGAGAATGTCGACGACGTCCTCCTGGACGCCCTCGATGCTCGTGTACTCGTGCAGCACGCCGTCGATCTCGGCCTCGACGATCGCGGCGCCGGGCATCGACGACAGCAGCACGCGCCGCAGCGCGTTGCCGAGAGTGTGACCGAAACCGCGCTCGAACGGCTCGACCGTGACGCGCGCGCGGTTGGTGCCGAGCGGCTGAACCTTGACGGCTCGGGGCCGCAAGAATTCCGTTGCAGATGCTTCCATCTAGATGAGTCCTCTCTTTACTTGGAGTACAGCTCGACCACCAGATTCTCGTTGATGTCCGGCAAGATCTCGTCGCGCTCCGGCAAGGCCTTCAACTTGCCCTGCATCTTCTGATCGTCGACCTCGACCCACTCCGGGAAGCCGACCTGGCTCGCGATCGACAGCGCGGACTTGATCCGCAGCTGCTCTTTCGCGCGGTCGCGCACGGCGATCGTGTCGCCGGCTTTGAGCTGGTACGACGGGATGTTCACGATGTCGCCGTTCACGGCGATGCCGCGATGGCCGACGAGCTGCCGAGCCTCGGCGCGCGTCGACGCGAACCCCATCCGGTACACGACGTTATCGAGCCGGGCCTCGAGCATCCGGAGCAGGTTCTCTCCGGTCGAGCCTTTGACCTTCGCGGCCTTCTTGTAATACGTGCGGAACTGCCGCTCGAGCACGCCGTACATCCGGCGCAGCTTCTGCTTCTCGCGCAGCTGCACGCCGTAGTCGGAGAGCCTCTGCCGGCGCTGACCCGCGCCTCCGGGCGGTACCTCGAGCTTGCACTTCGACTCGAGCGGCTTCAGCCCGCTCTTCAGGAACAAGTCCGTGCCCTCGCGCCGGGCCAGCTTGCAGGTGGGGCCTCTGTATCGAGCCATGCTTCGTTCCTAAACTCGCCGCTTCTTGGGCGGCCGGCAGCCGTTATGGGGGATCGGGGTGACGTCCTCGATCTGCGTGATCCGAAAACCGCACGGCGTTCAGCGAGCGGACGGCGGATTCGCGGCCCGGGCCCGGTCCTTTCACGCGAACCTCGAGGTTCTTCACGCCGTATTCCTTCGCGGCGTTACCGGCCTTCTCGGCGGCGACCTGCGCGGCGAAAGGCGTGCTCTTGCGCGAGCCCTTGAAACCGCAGTTGCCCGCGGTCGCCCACGACAGCGTGTTCCCCTGACGATCCGTGATACTGATGATCGTGTTGTTGAACGACGCATGGACGTGCGCGACGGCGTCGAGAATCTGCCGCTTCGACTTCTTCCGGACCTTCGTTGCCGCCGCGGCGCCCGCGGCTGCGGCGCCCGCTGCCGCGGCGCCGGTGCCTGCGGCGGCTGCGCCCGCGACCGGTGCTGCAGGCGGCGCGGCGGGTCCCGTTGGATTGGGCGTTTCGGCCATATTTCAAGCTCCCTCGATTACTTCCGCACGGGCCGGCGCGGGCCCTTGCGCGTACGCGCGTTCGTGCGCGTGCGCTGGCCCCGAGCGGCAGGCCCCGGCGGTGACGGATGCCGCGGTAGCAACCGAGGTCCATCAGCCGTTTGATGTTCATCGCGGTCTCGCGGCGCAGGTCGCCCTCGACCGGGAATTTCGCGATCACGTCGCGGATCCGCGCGATCTCGGGCTCGGTCAGGTCCTTGACCGGCGTCGCGGGGTTGACATTCGCCGCCTTGCAGACGCTCTGCCCACGGTTGCGGCCGATCCCGAAAATGTGCATCAGCGCGATGCCCACGTGCTTGTTGGTCGGGATGTTGACGCCTGCGATACGTGCCATGGTTTCTCTCAGCTTGTTCCTATCAACCCTGCCGCTGCTTGTGGCGCGGGTCCTCGCAAATCACTCGCACGACGCCGCGGCGCCGGACGATCTTGCACTTCCGACAAATCTTGCGAACCGATGCCCGAACTTTCATCGTTTGAACTCCAAACCGGGGCCCCTCAAGTGGGGGTCTTACCGTAGCCGCGCAAGTTCGCCTTCTTGAGCAGCCCTTCGTATTGGTGAGTCATCATGTGAGCCTGTAGCTGCGCCATGAAGTCCATCGTCACGACGACCATGATCAGGAGCGACGTGCCGCCGAACGAGAACGGCACGTTGAACTCGAGGATCATGAACTCGGGCACGAGACACACGATCGTGACGTAGAGCGCGCCCCAGAACGTGAGCCGCGTGAGCACCTTGTCGATGTACTCGGCCGTCTGCTGGCCCGGCCGGATGCCCGGGATGAACGCGCCCGACTTGCGGAGGTTGTCCGCCGTCTCGCGCGAGTTGAACACGAGCGCCGTGTAGAAGAAGCAGAAGAACATGATCAGCGACGCGTACAGCGCGATGTAGATCGGCTGGCCGGGCGACAGGCTCGCCGCGAGCCGCTGCAGCCACGGCATCGCCTGGCTCGTGCCGAACCAGCTCGCGATCGTGGCCGGGAACAGGATCAAGCTCGACGCGAAGATCGGCGGAATCACGCCCGACATGTTGATCTTGAACGGCAGGTGGCTCGTCTGGCCCGCGTACATGCGCCGGCCCTGCTGGCGCTTCGCATAGTTCACGGTGATGCGCCGCTGCGCGCGCTCCATGAACACGACCGCGGCCGTGACACCGAGCACGAGCAAGCCGAGCAGGAACGGCATCGCCTGGTTCATGCCGCCGTTGTTCACGAGCTCGAGCGTGCCGCCGATCGCGGCACGGCAGACCCGACAAGATGCTCGACAGGATGATCATCGAGATGCCGTTGCCGATGCCGCGCTCGGTGATCTGCTCGCCGAGCCACATCAGGAACATCGTGCCCGTCACGAGCGTGACCGCGGCGGTCGCGACGAATTGGACGCCGGGATTCAGCACGACGCCCTGCGTCTGCAGCGCGGTCGCAGCCGCGACGGATTGGAACAGCGACAAGCAGCACCGTGCCGTAGCGCGTGTACTGCGTGATCTTGCGCCGGCCGCTCTCGCCTTCCTTGCGCAGCTGCCCCGAGCGCCGGAATCACGTGCGTGCCCATCTGCAAAATGATCGACGCCGAGATGTACGGCATGATCCCGAGCGCGAAGATCGACCAGCGCCGCAGCGCGCCGCCCGAGAACATGTTGAACATGCTCAGGATCGTGCCCGACTGCTGCTCGAAGAACCGCGACAGCGCGACCGGGTCGATGCCGGGCACCGGGATGAACGTGCCGATGCGATAGACGATCAACGCGCCGACCAAGAACAGCAGGCGCTGGCGCAGATCGGCGAAGCGCGTCGCGTCGCCGAGCAGCAGTGCCGGGTTGGTCGTGCCGGTCGCCTTCGCCATGACCCGTCGTTACTCCAAAACCTTGCCGCCGGCCGCTTCGATGATCTTGCGCGCGCCCGGCGTCACCTTGAGACCGCTGACCGTCACCGCCGCCTCGAGCTTGCCCGACGCGATCACGCGGCAACGCTCCGCGCGCTTGCTCACGAGGCCCGCGGCCTGAAGCGACGCGAGGTCCGCGGTCTTGCCCGCGAAGCCCTTGAGCTCGTGCACGCGCAGCTCGGCCGTGAGCCCCCTCGACGGTGACACGAAGCCGATCTTCGGCAAACGCCGTTGCAGCGGCATCTGGCCGCCTTCGAAACCGACCTTGTGATAGCCGCCCGCGCGCGCGCGCTGGCCCTTGACGCCGCGGCCACCGGTCTTGCCGAGGCCGGACGCGCCGCCGCGGCCGCGCCGCTTGTGCTCGAACTTGCTGCCGCTCGCCGGCTTGAGGTCGTTGAGCTTCATGTTCAAGCCTCCTCGACGCGGACCATGTAGCCGATCGTCGCGATCATGCCGCGATTCTCCGGCGTGTCGTTCACGAGCACGGTCTGATGACGCCGGCGCAGGCCCAAGCCTTGCGCGCACTCGGCGTGCCCTGGGGTGCGCCCGAACCTGCTCTTCAGCAGCGTCACGCGCAGTTGCTTGCCGTCCTTCGCCTTGGCCACGTCTATGGACCTCAACCGAGAATTTCTTCGACCGTCTTGCCGCGCTTCGCCGCGATCTGCGCCGGCGAGCGCATCTTCGAGAGCGCGTCGAGCGTCGCGCGCACGACGTTGATCGGGTTGCGCGAGCCATAGCTCTTCGCGAGCACGTTGCGCACGCCCGCGCACTCGAGCACCGCGCGCATCGCGCCGCCCGCGATGACGCCCGTGCCGTCCGAGGCCGGCTGCATGAACACGCGCGTCGCGCCGTGGCTGCCGCGCAGCTCGTACTGCAGCGTGTCCTTCTTCAAGTTGATCGTGTACAGGTTCTTGCGCGCCGCCTGCATCGCCTTCTGGATCGCGAGCGGCAGCTCACGCGCCTTGCCGTAGCCGAAGCCGACGCGGCCCGCGCCGTCGCCGACCACGGTCAGCGCCGTGAAGCCGAACTGCCGGCCGCCCTTGACGACCTTCGCGACGCGGTTCACCGCGACAAGCTTCTCTTGAAATTCTTCGACGTTTGGCATCGTTCGCCCTTTGGCTACAGCGCTCGAACTAGAACTGGAGGCCGGCTTCGCGCGCGGCGTCGGCGAGCGCTTTCACGCGACCGTGGTACTTGAAGCCCGAGCGGTCGAACGCGACCTGCTCGATGCCTTGCTGCTTCGCGCGCGCGGCGATCTCCTTGCCGACGGCCGCGGCCGCTTCCTTGTTGCCGGTGGTCTTCAACGCCTCGCGGACCTCTTTCGTGAGCGTCGATGCGCTCGTGAGCACGCGATTGCCCTCGGGCGCGATGATCTGCGCGTAGATGTGCTGCGGAGCTCCGGTGCACGCACAGACGCGGCCCGGCCGGCAAGCTTGATCCGGATGCGCCCGCGGCGCGCCCGGCGCTGCCGCTGTGCCTTCTTGTCGGTCGCCATGGCTACTTCTTCTTCGCTTCTTTGAGAACGATCTGCTCGCCGGAGTAACGGACGCCTTTGCCCTTGTAGGGTTCCGGCGGCCGGTAAGCGCGCAGCTCGGCGGCCACTTGGCCGACCTGCTGGCGGTCCATGCCCTTCACGATGATCTCGGTCTGGCTCGGCGTCTCGATCGAGATGCCCTTCGGAATCGGGTACTCGACCGGATGCGAGAAGCCGAGCGTGAGGTTCAGCTTCTGCCCCTGCACGGCCGCGCGATAGCCGACGCCGACGAGCTCGAGCTTGCGCTGGAAGCCCGCGGTGACACCCGTGACCATGTTCGCGATCAACGCGCGCGTCGTGCCCGCCGCGGCGTTCGCGAACGTGCTGCGCGAGCGCGGCTCGACCTTCACGGCCGAACCGTCGACCTTGACCTCGACCTCGGTGTTCACGTTCAGCGCGAGGCTGCCCTTCGCGCCCTTGATCGTGACCGTCTGACCCTGCACTTCGGCGCTCACGCCTTTGGCGAGCTCGACGGGCTTTTTCGCTACTCTCGACATGGCTGTTACTCGCTGACTCGCAGCTCGTGGCTTAGAGCACGATGCACAGCACTTCGCCGCCGTGCCCTTCCGCGCGCGCCTGCGAGTTCGTCATGACGCCGCGCGACGTCGACACGATCGCGCACGCCCAAGCCGCCCTGGACGACCGGCAGCTGGTCGGCGCGCTTGTAGATGCGCAGACCCGGCCGGCTCACGCGCTGGAGGCGCTCGATGACCGGCTTGTCCTGGTAATACTTGAGCTCGAGCGTCAGCATGTCCTTGCCGTCGACGTTCTCGGCCTTGACCGAGCTCGAAGTAGCCCTCCTGCTCGAGCACCTTCGCGATCGCGAGCTTGCGCTTCGACGCGGGCACCTGGACGGACGGCTGGCGCGCGGTCTGCGCCATTGCGAATGCGCGTCAGCATGTCGGCGATCGGGTCGGTCATACTCATCGGCGTAAATCCTTGCGTTCTCTCAAGCGCGCCCGAGGCTCACCAGCTCGCCTTCGTGAGGCCCGGGATCTCGCCGCGCATCATCGTCTCGCGCAGCTTCGTGCGCGACAGACCGAACTTGCGGTAGTAGCCGTGCGGGCGGCCCGTCAGCGCGCAGCGGTTGCGCAGGCGAACCGGGTTCGCGTCGCGCGGGCAGCTTCTGCAGCGCGGCCTGCGCCGCGAGCTTGTCGTCCTCGCGACGTCTTCGGGTCGCGGATCAGCTCCTTGAGCTCGGCCCGCTTCTTCGCGTACTTCTTCACCGCGATCTCGCGGTGCTTCTGCCGCATCACCATCGATTTCTTGGCCATTAGCGATCGCTCCTCAGCGGGAACTTGAACGCCTCGAGCAGCGCGCGACCCGTGGTCGTCGGTGCGCGCCGTCGTCGTGATCGCGATGTCCATGCCGCGAATGGCGTCCACCTGAGTCGAAATTGATTTCCGGGAAGATGATCTGTTCCTTCACGCCCAGGTTGTAATTGCCGCGGCCGTCGAACGCGCGGCGCGACACGCCGCGGAAGTCGCGGATGCGCGGCATCGCGACGTTGATCAGCCGGTCGAGGAACTCGTACATGCGCTCGTTGCGCAGCGTGACCTTGCAGCCGATCGCGACGCCGTCGCGCACCTTGAAGCTCGCGACCGAGATGCGCGCGCTTGCGTCGGCACGGGCTTCTGGCCCGCGATCTTCGCGAGGTCGCCCGATCGCGCTCTCGAGCACCTTCTTGTCCGCGAGCGCCTCGCCGACGCCCATGTTGATCGTGATCTTCTTGATCCGCGGCACGGCCATCGGGTTCTTGAGCCCGAGCTGCTTCATGAGCTGCGGGACGATCTCTTTCTTGTAGATCTCGTGGAGTCTTGCAGTCATATCATCGATCCAGGACTTCGCCGTTGCGACTTGAAATAACGAACCTTGCGGCCGTCCTCGAGCTTGCGGTAACCGACGCGATCGCCCTTCTCGGTCGTCGCGTTGTAGATCATCACGTTGGAAGGATCGAGCGGCCGTTCCTTCTCGACGATTCCGCCGGGCTGGCCCGCCTGCGGGTTCGGCCGCTGGTGCTTCTTCGCGACGTTCAAGCTCTCGACGATCACCTTGCCGTCGGGCAGCACGCGCGTGACGTTGCCGCGCCGGCCCTTGTCCTTGCCGGCGATCACGATCACTTCGTCGCCTTGCCTGATGCGTTGCATGTCGTGCTCTCTCTACAAGACTTCCGGAGCGAGCGAGATGATCTTCATGAACTGCGTCGTGCGCAGCTCGCGCGTCACGGGCCCGAAGATGCGGGTGCCGATCGGCTCGAGCTTGTTCGTCAGCAGCACCGCCGCGTTGCCGTCGAACCGGATCAACGAGCCGTCGGGCCTGCGCAGGCCGTGCCGCGTGCGCACGACGACCGCGTGGTAGACCTCGCCCTTCTTGACGCGGCCGCGCGGGATCGCGTCCTTGACCGTGACCTTGATGATGTCGCCGATCCGCGCATAGCGACGCTTCGAGCCGCCGAAGACCCTGATGCACATCAGGCTGCGGGCGCCGCTGTTGTCCGCGGCATTGAGCAGTGTCTGTGTCTGAATCATCGGCCGCCCCTTACGCCTGCGCCGTCTCTTCCACCGGCGCGCGCTCGAGCACCTCGACGACCTTCCAGGACTTGCGCTTGCTGATCGGACGGCACTCGACGATCGCGACCGTGTCGCCCTCGCGGCACGTGCCTTCCTCGTCGTGCGCCATGATCTTCGTCGTGCGGCGGATGAATTTGCCGTACGCCGGGTGCTTCACGAGCCGCTCGACCGAGACGGTGACGCTCTTCTGCATCTTGTTGCTCACGACCCGGCCGACCGTTCTACGGGCCGTTTTGCCGGTGCTCGTGTCGCTCGTATCCGCGCTCATCCGTTCTCGTCCTTTATCCGCCGTTGGTCCTGCTTACTTCTTCGGTTTCAAGCGCTCGGTCTGCAGCGTCTTCAGCCGCGCGATCGACTTGCGCACCTTGCCGTGCTGGTCGGGCTTCGCGCCCTGACCCGCCGCGGCCTGCATCCGCAGATTGAACTGCTCGCGGCGCAGCTTGAGCAGCTCGTCGCCGAGCTGCGCGTCGGTCATGTCGCGCAGCTGCGCCCTGTTCTCTTTGGCCTTCATCAGAACGCCGTCCGTTCGATGAACGATGTCTTGACCGAGAGCTTCGCGGACGCGAGCGCGAACGCCTCGCGCGCGACCTCCTCGGTGACGCCCGCGATCTCGTAGAGCATCCGGCCGGGCTGCACTTGCGCGACCCAGTACTCGACGTTGCCCTTGCCCTTGCCCTGCCGGACCTCGAGCGGCTTCTTCGTGATCGGCTTGTCCGGGAAGACCCGGATCCAGATGTTGCCGCCGCGCTTCACGTAGCGCGTCATCGCGCGCCGCGCGGCCTCGATCTGGCGCGCCGTGAGCTGGCCGCGCTCGAGCGTCTTCAGCCCGTACTCGCCGAACGCGACGCTGTTGCCGCGATGGGCGAGGCCGCGATTGCGGCCCTTGAACTGCTTGCGGAATTTGGTTCGCTTTGGCTGCAGCATGGTCGTTTACTCGGCCGCTCGCGCAGGCCGTTCGGCTGCGGACGCGGAGCGTCCGCCGCCTCGTCGCCCGCGGTGCTCTCGCCGCCCGGCGCTCTTCAGCACCTCGCCGCGGAACACCCAAACCTTCACGCCGATCACGCCGTACGTGGTCTTCGCCTCGGCGAGGCCGTAGTCGATGTCGGCGCGGAACGTGTGCAGCGGCACGCGGCCTTCGCGGTACCACTCCGAGCGCGCGATCTCGGCGCCGTTCAGGCGGCCCGACACGCGCACCTTGATGCCCTGGGCGCCGATGCGCATCGTGTTCGTCACGGCGCGGCGCATCGCGCGGCGGAACTGCACGCGGCGCTCGAGCTGCTGCGCGATGCCTTCCGCGACGAGCTGCGCGTCGAGCTCGGGCTTGCGGATCTCGGCGATGTTGAGCCGCACGTCGTGCAGCGGCATGCCGAGCAGCTTCGCGACCTCGGCGCGGAGCTTCTCGATGTCCTCGCCCTTCTTGCCGATCACGATGCCGGGCCGTGCCGTGTGGATCGCGATGTTCGCCTTCTTCGCGGGCCGCTCGATCTGGATGCGGCTCACCGAGGCTTCCTTGAGCTTCTTGCGCAGGAATTCGCGGATGCGGTGGTCCTGCTCGACGTAGTCGGGGAAGGTCTGCGTGTTCGCAAACCACTTCGAGGACCACTCCTTCGTGATCCCGAGCCGGATGCCGATCGGATTGACTTTCTGACCCATGTGACTACTCGTCGCCTACGCGAATCGTGATGTGGCTGTTGCGCTTCAAGATGCGGTCGCCGCGGCCCTTCGCGCGCGCCGTGTAGCGCGCAACGACGCCGCGCCGTCGACCTGCACGTTCGAGACCTTGAGCTCGTCGATGTCGGCGCCGTGGTTGTGCTCGGCGTTCGCGATCGCGGACTCGAGCACCTTGTGCACCATCCGCGCGGCCTTCTTGCGGCTGAACGCGAGGATCTTGAGCGCCTGCGCGACCGGCTTGCCCCGGATCTGGTCCGCGACGAGCCGGCATTTCTGCGCCGAGATGCGCGCGAAGCGAAGTTTGGCTGCTACTTCCATCGATTGTTCCTCCTCGTTCCCTCAGGCGCCCGGCGCCGGCTTCGGGCCCGCCGGAGCGCCACCGCCGCCGACCGCGGCCGCCGCGGCTGCCGCTTCCTTCGTCTTGCGGTCGCCCGAGTGGCCCTTGAACGTGCGCGTGGTCGCGAACTCGCCGAGCTTGTGGCCGACCATGTTCTCCGACACGAGCACGGGCACGTGCTGGCGTCCGTTGTGAACCGCGATCGTGAGGCCGACCATGTCGGGCACGATCATCGAGCGGCGCGACCAAGTCTTGATCGGACGCCGGTCGTTCGTCGCCGCGGCCTTGGCGACCTTGGCGAGCAAGTGGTTGTCGACGAACGGGCCTTTCTTGATCGAACGTGACATGAGCTTTCCCGAATTCGGTGCCTCTAGAAACTCTTCCGCGCTACTTCTGACGGCGGTCGCGCACGATCATCGAGTCGGTGCGCTTGTTGCGACGGGTCTTGTAGCCCTTCGTCTTCTGGCCCCACGGCGAGACCGGATGCGGGTTGCCTTGGCCGGACTTGCCTTCGCCGCCGCCGTGCGGGTGGTCGACCGGGTTCATCGCGACGCCGCGCACCGTCGGCCGAATGCCGCGCCAGCGCTGCGCGCCGGCCTTGCCGATCTTGCGCAGGTTGTGCTCTTCGTTGCCGACCTCGCCGACCGTCGCGCGGCAATTCACGTGCACCCTGCGCATCTCGCCCGAGCGCAGGCGCACCGTGACGTACTCGCCCTCGCGCGCGACGATCTGCACCGAGGCGCCCGCGCTGCGCGCGAGCTGCGCGCCCTTGCCGGGCTTGAGCTCGAGGCAGTGCACCTGCGTGCCGAGCGGGATGTTCTTCAGAGGCAGCGCGTTGCCGGGTTTGATCGCCGCGTCGACGCCCGACATGATCGGGTCGCCGGGCTTCACGTTGCGCGGCGCGAGGATGTAGCGACGCTCGCCGTCGGCGTACAGCACGAGCGCGAGATACGACGTGCGGTTCGGATCGTACTCGAGGCGCTCGACCTTGCCCGCGACGCCGTCCTTGTCGCGCTTGAAATCGATCAGGCGGTAGTACCGCTTCGAGCCGCCGCCCTGATGGCGCGTCGTGATGCGGCCCGCGTTGTTGCGGCCGCCGTGCCGCCGGAGCGGCTCGAGCAGACCCTCGTAGGGGTCGCCCTTGTGGAGGCCGTCCCTGACGACGCGGACAACGAATCGTTGGCCGGGCGAGGTCGGTTTGAGCTTACGTAGTGCCACGAACGTTCCCCGCGCCGACCTACTCGGCGCCCATGAAGTTGATGTCGCTGCCCGGCGCGAGCCGCACGTAGGCCTTCTTCCAGCCGCCGCGCTTGCCTTGCCGCTGACCGAAGCGCTTCGTCTTCGCGGGCATTCGTGCCACCGTCACGCGCTCGACCTTGACCTCGAACAGGAGCTCGACCGCGCGCCGCACGTCGGCCTTCGTCGCGTCGGGGCGGACTTTGAACACGACTTGATGGGCGCCGTCGGCGAGCGCCGTGGCCTTCTCGGACACGTGCGGCCCGAGCAGCATCTGCATCAATCGCTCTTGGTGCGCCGCGTTGCTCATTTCAGCCGCTCCTCGATCATCTTCATCGCCGCGGCCGACGCGAGCACTTTCTCGGCGCCGACGAGCGCGACCGGGTCGACGAAGCGCGCTTCCTCGACGGACACGTTCGGCAGGTTGCGGGCCGCGAGCCAGAGGTTCGCGTCGAAGCCCTCGACGACGATCAAGCCGTGCGTGAAGCCGACCGCGTCGAGCTTCGACTTGAGCTCCTTCGTCTTCGGCGCCGAAACGCCGAGCTCGTCGGCGACGATCACTCGCTCCTGGCGCAGCAGCTCGGAGAACACGGAGCGCAGCGCGCCGCGATACATCTTGCGGTTGACCTTCTGCTCGAAGCTGCGCGGGCGCGCGGCGAACGTGCGGCCGCCGCCGACCCAGATCGGGCTGCGGATCGGAGCCCGACGCGCGCGCGGCCCGTGCCCTTCTGCTTCCACGGCTTCTTGCCCGAGCCGCTCACTTCGGAGCGGTTCTTCTGGGCCTTCGTGCCGGAGCGTCCGGCCGCGAGATAGGCCGTCACGACCTGATGGACGAGCGACTCGTTGAACGCGACGCCGAACGTCGTGTCCGCAAGCTCGAGCGTTGCGCCCTTAGCTGAACCCGTCTTGTCGACCAATTGGACTTTCATCGCCCGCTCTCGCGTTCCCGTCACTTCTTCTCGTCTTTCTTGGCGGCGGCGTCTTTCTTGCCCGCGTCCTTCTTGCCGCCTTCCTTGTCCTTGGCCGCAGCCTTCGACTGGACCTTCGGCGCGACCGGCTGACCCTTCGCGGCGGTGCTCACGATCACGCGGCCGTTCTCGGCGCCCGCGACCGCGCCCTTGACGAGGAGCACGTTGCGCTCGGCATCGACACGCAGAACCTCGAGGTTGATCGTGCGTTGCACGCTCGTTGCCGAGGTGGCCCGCCATCCGCTTGCCCGGGAACACGCGGCCCGGCGTCTGGCGCTGGCCGATCGAGCCCGGGGCGCGGTGCGAGAGCGAATTGCCGTGCGTAAAGTACTGGTGCGAGAAGTGATGGCGCTTGATGACGCCCGCGTAGCCCTTGCCCTTCGTGACGCCCGCGACGTCGACGAGCTGGCCCTTCTTGAAGAGATCGACCTTGATCTCGGCGCCCGGCTTCAAGTCCGCGCCCTCGCCGTCCGCGAGGCGAAACTCCCAGAGGCCTTGGCCCGGCTCGACCTGCGCCTTCGCGAAGTGGCCCGCCTCGGGCTTCGGGAGCCGATGCGCTTTCGGGGCGGCGCCGACGGTGACCTGCACCGCGCGGTAGCCGTCGCTCTCGGCGGTCTTCAAGGTCGTGACGCGATTGGGCAGCGCTTCGATCACGGTCACCGGCACGGACTCGCCGGACTCCGTGAAAATGCGGGTCATGCCGCATTTTCGGCCCACTAAACCGACTGACATTCTCTGTTCCTCTGTATCCGCACCGACTCCGTCGGCCGGCGCTTCAGCCAGGCGCGCCGCAACGCCCTGGCACCCAAAAGGACTGCGCCGGGTTGTGTGTCCGGTGAGTCCCTTGCTTTAGGCCGGCGCTACGCGCCCGACCCGAAAAAATCGCCCCTGCGGGTCCGAGGGATGGCGTCTACGCGCCAAACCCCATCGGAGAGCCGCGCATTATAACCACCCCACTTTCCCCAACACAACGCGCCCGGGCGCGAGGGTCAGGCGGAGCCCCAAGGACGGTCCCATGCGAGGCGGCGAGCACGGCGGCACGCCCCCTAATTGAGCTTGATCTGAACGTCGACGCCCGCCGGCAGCTCGAGCTTCATCAGCGCGTCCACCGTCTTGTCCGTCGGATCGACGATGTCCATCAGGCGCTTGTGCGTAAGCAGCTGGTACTGGTCGCGCGCGTCCTTGTCGGCGTGCGGCGAGATCAGGATCGTGAACCGCTCGACCTTGGTCGGCAGCGGCACCGGCCCGCGCACGGTCGCGCCGGTGCGTTTCGCGGTCTCGACGATCTCGCGCGCCGATTTGTCGATCAGACGATGATCGAACGCCTTGAGCCGAATACGAATGTTTTGATTGGTAGCCATCTCGATTCCTTATTGAATGATCTTCGCGACGACGCCGGCGCCCACGGTGCGGCCGCCCTCGCGGATCGCAAACCGCAAGCCCTCTTCCATCGCGATCGGGCTGATCAGCTCCACCTTCATCTGAATGTTGTCCCCGGGCATCACCATCTCGGCGCCTTCCGGCAACTCCACCGCGCCCGTCACGTCCGTCGTGCGAAAGTAAAACTGCGGCCGATAACCCTTGAAGAACGGCGTGTGCCGCCCACCCTCTTCCTTCGTCAGCACGTACACCTCGCACTCGAACTTCGTGTGCGGGGTGATCGAGCCCGGCTTCGCCAGCACCTGCCCTCGCTCCACTTCCTCGCGCTTCGTGCCCCGCAGCAGCACTCCCACGTTGTCCCCCGCCCGACCCTCGTCGAGCAGCTTCCTGAACATCTCCACGCCCGTGCAGATCGTCTTCGTCGTCGGCTTGATCCCGACGATCTCGATCTCGTCCCCCACCTTGATGATTCCGCGGTCGATTCGACCCGTCACCACCGTGCCGCGGCCCGAGATCGAGAACACGTCCTCGATCGGCATCAGGAACGGCCCGTCGATCAAGCCGCTCCGGCACCGGGATGTACTTGTCCATCTCCGCCACCAGCTTCTCGACGCTCGGCACCCCGATCGGCGAGGTGTCCCCTTCCAGCGCCTTCAAAGCACTGCCGATCACGATCGGCGTCTTGTCGCCCGGGAACTCATACGTCGACAAGAGATCCCGCACCTCCAGCTCCACCAGCTCCAGCAGCTCCTTGTCGTCCACCATGTCGGCCTTGTTCATGTACACCACGATGTACGGCACCCCCACCTGGCGGGCGAGCAAAATGTGCTCCCGCGTCTGCGGCATCGGACCATCCGCCGCCGACACCACCAGAATCGCCCCGTCCATCTGCGCCGCCCCCGTGATCATGTTCTTCACGTAGTCCGCGTGCCCCGGACAGTCCACGTGCGCGTAGTGCCGCGCATCGCTCTCGTACTCCACGTGCGCCGTCGCAATCGTGATGCCCCGCGCCTTCTCCTCCGGCGCCTTGTCAATCTGGTCGTACGCCAGCACCGTCCCGCCGTGCTTCGTCGCCATCACCTTCGTCAGCGCCGCCGTCAACGTCGTCTTCCCATGGTCCACGTGCCCAATCGTCCCTACGTTTACGTGCGGCTTGCTGCGCTGAAATTTTTCTTTGGACATGTGGCTTCCCTCGACGAAATGAGTGGGTGGCTGATTATCGGCTACCGCGCGCCTTGATGACCGACTGCGCTACGTTGCCAGGCACTTCGGCGTAGCGGGAGAACTCCATCGTGTAAGTCGCGCGGCCCTGGCTCATCGAGCGCAACAGCGTCGCGTAGCCGAACATCTCGGCGAGCGGCACCTCGGCGCGCACGATCTTGCCGGCCGGCGAATCGTCGAGCCCCTGGAGCACGCCGCGCCGACGGCTCAAGTCGCCGTTCACGTCGCCCAGGTAGTCCTCGGGCGTGACGACCTCGACGCTCATGATCGGCTCGAGCAGCACCGGTTTGGCCTTGCGCACGCCGTCCTTGAACGCGTTCGAGCCCGCGACCTCGAACGCGATCGCGCTCGAGTCGACGTCGCCCGAGTCGACATCGCGACAGCTGCCGCCGAACATCGTGACCTTCACGCCGACGACCGGATAGCCCGCGAGCACGCCGTTCGCCGCTTGTTCCCGTGCGCCCTTGTCCACGGCCGCGACACAAGGCGTCGGCATCGCGTCGCGGGCGAGCTCGGCGAAGAACTCGTATCCGTCGCCGGCTGCCTGCGGCTCGATCTTGAGCCACACGTCGGCGAGCTGTCCGCGGTCGCCGTTGTGGCGCACGAACTTGCCTTCGGCCTCGGCAGACTCGCGGATCGTCTCGCGATACGCGACCTGCGGCTTGCCGACGTTCGCGTCGACACCGAACTCGCGCTTCATGCGCTCGACGATGATCTCGAGATGCAGCTCGCCCATCCCGCGAATGATGGTTTGACCCGACTCTGCGTCCGCATTCACGCGAAACGTCGGATCCTCTTGCGCGAGCTTCGCGAGCGCGACGCCCATCTTGTCCTGATCGGCCTGCGTCCTCGGCTCGACCGCGACCGCGATGACCGGCTCGGGGAACTCCATCTGCTCGAGCGTGATCGGCTTCTTCGGGTCGGTCAGCGAGTCGCCCGTCGTGACGTCCTCGAGGCCGACGGCGGCCGCGATGTCGCCCGCGCGCACCTCCTCGATCTCCGAGCGCTCGTTCGCGTGCATCTGCACCAAGCGGCCGACGCGCTCGGTGCGGGCCTTGACCGGGTTGTACACCGTGTCGCCAGAGGACAGGACGCCGGAGTAGACACGGAAGAACGTGAGGTTGCCGACGAAGGGATCCGTTGCGATCTTGAACGCGAGCGCGGCAAACGGCGCCTCGTCGGACGGCTTGCGCGTGGCCTCGCTGTGGTCCTCGAGCATTCCCTTGACGGGCGGCCGGTCCGACGGCGCCGGCAGATAGTCGACGACCGCGTCGAGAACGGCCTGCACGCCCTTGTTCTTGAACGCCGAGCCGCAGAGCACGGGCACGATCTCGCCCTTCACGCAGCGCGCGCGCAGACCGCGCTTGATCTCGGCGTCGGTTAACGTGCCGTTCGCGACGTACTTCGCGACGAGCCTTTCGTCGCCTTCGGCCGCGGCCTCGACGAGCTTCTCGCGATACTGCGTCGGCGAGCGCCTTCAGCTCCGCCGGGATCTTGGCGGCCTTGAAGCGCATGCCCTGGGTCTCATCGTCCCAAGTGATCGCCTTCATCTTGAGCAGATCGACGACGCCGACGAATTCGTCCTCGGCGCCGATCGGCAGCTGCAGTGCGACCGGATTCGCGCGCAAGCGCTCCTTGATCTCTCTCATGACCCGAAAGAAATCGGCGCCCGCGCAGTCCATCTTGTTCACGAACGCGAGCCGCGGCACGCCGTACTGGTTCGCCTGCCGCCAGACCGTCTCGGATTGGGGCTCGACGCCGTGCACGGAGCAGAACAGCGCTACGGCGCCGTCGAGCACGCGCAGGCTGCGCTGCACCTCGATCGTGAAGTCGATGTGACCCGGAGTGTCGATGATGTTGATGCGGTGCTCGGGCAGGTTCTGATCCATGCCCTTCCAGAAACAGGTGGTCGCGGCCGACGTGATCGTGATCCCGCGCTCTTGCTCCTGCTCCATCCAATCCATGATCGCCGCGCCGTCATGGACCTCGCCGATCTTGTGCGAAACGCCGGTGTAGAAAAGGATTCGCTCAGTGGTCGTGGTCTTCCCGGCATCGATGTGGGCCATGATGCCGATGTTGCGATAGCGCTCGAGGGGGGTCTTCCTTGCCACGACTACGTCTCAAGCGCATCGCTCACCACCGGTAATGCGCGAACGCGCGATTCGCGTCCGCCATACGGTGCGTGTCTTCGCGTTTCTTCACGGCCGCGCCGCGATTGTCGGCCGCGTCGATGAGCTCGTGCGCGAGACGCACGGCCATGCTCTTCTCGGAGCGCGCCCGCGCGGCCTCGATCGCCCAGCGCATCGCGAGCGTCTCGCGACGCGAGGCGCGAACTTCGACCGGCACTTGATACGTCGCCCCGCCGACACGGCGCGACTTCACTTCGACCGCGGGCTTGATGTTGTCGAGAGCGTGGCCGAGCATCTCGAGCGCGCGACTCTTGTCGTTGCCGACGCGCTCGGACATCCGGTCGAGCGCGCCGTACACGATCTTCTCGGCGACGGACTTCTTGCCGCTCTTCATCACCATGTTGATGAACTTCGCGAGCATCGCGTTCCCGTACTTCGGGTCGGGCAGCGAGTTGCGATGCGGGGCTTGTGCTCTTCTAGACATTCAGATCGTCCTCGACCAAATCTCTCGTCAGGCTTTGGGCCGTTTCGCGCCGTACTTCGACCGGCCTTGGCGACGATCGCCGACGCCGCCACAGTCGAGCGTGCCGCGAACGATGTGGTATCGCACGCCGGGCAAGTCCTTCACGCGGCCGCCGCGAATCAGCACGACCGAGTGCTCCTGCAGGTTGTGGCCTTCGCCGCCGATGTAGCTCGTGACCTCGAAACCGTTCGTCAGCCGCACGCGAGCGACCTTACGCATCGCGGAGTTCGGCTTCTTCGGCGTCGTGGTGTACACGCGGGTGCAGACGCCGCGCTTCTGCGGCGAGGCACCCAGCGCCGGCACGCTGCTCTTGGTCTTGCGGATCACGCGCGGTTTACGAACGAGTTGGTTGGTCGTCGCCATTCATGCTTCCAAATAAATTTTGGCCCGTTGCCGACGATTTCGGCATCCGGGCCAACTAGACTTCCTCGGCGCTCGAACGGTCCGCGACGCACACAGGGGTTGCGGGAGCCGCCCTCTAGGGCGCAGAGAGCGCGGAATTCTAGGGTCCGCGCCGATTGCCGTCAACCGCGACGCCGCGCCCGGCCTCGCGAACGAGCCGCTTAACGATCCAAGACCGGCGAACCATCCGCGCCGCGCTTGATATCGCGCGGCGCGGGCTTCCAGTCGCTTCCCGACGATTAGCTCGCGGGCGTCTCTTCCGCCTCCGCGGCCGGCTTCGCCTCGGCCACAAGCGCCGCGCTGGCGGCGGCTTCGGCCGCCGCGCGCTGCTGCTGCGCCTCGAGCTCCTTGAGCTCCTCGGACAGGATCTCCTCCTGCGTGCGCCGGCGATCCTCGTGGTGCGCGAAGCCCGTGCCGGCCGGAATCAGCCGGCCGACGATCACGTTCTCCTTCAAGCCGCGCAGATCGTCGCGCAGCCCGCGGACGGCGGCCTCGGTGAGCACCCGAGTCGTCTCCTGGAACGACGCGGCCGAGATGAACGACTCGGTCGCGAGCGACGCCTTCGTGATGCCGAGCAGCACCGGGTCGTACGTCGCGGTCGTGCCGCTCTTGCGCTCGATCTCGCGGTTCGCCTCGACGACGCGGATCCGGTCGAGCTGCTCGCCGCGCAAGAGCTTCGTGTCGCCGGAGCCCGTGACCTCGACCTTGCGCAACATCTGGCGAATGATCACCTCGATGTGCTTGTCGTTGATCTTCACGCCCTGCAGGCGGTAGACGTCCTGGATCTCACGCACCAGATAGTCCGCGAGCCTCTCGACGCCTTGTAGCCGCAGGATGTCGTGCGGGTTCGGCTCGCCGTCGGCGATGATCTCGCCGCGCTGCACCTTTTCGCCCTCGAACACGTTCAGGTGCCGCCACTTCGGGATCAGCTCCTCGTGCTCCTCCTGCTCCTCGTCCGTGATCACGAGACGACGCTTGCCCTTCGTCTCCTTGCCGAAGCTCACCGTGCCCGAGTACTCCGCGAGGATCGCGGGGTCCTTCGGCCGGCGCGCCTCGAACAGGTCCGCGACGCGCGGCAGACCGCCCGTGATGTCGCGGGTCTTCGAGCTCTCCTGCGGCAATCTCGCGAGCACGTCGCCGACGACGACCTTCGCGCCGTTCTCCATGCCGATCACCGCGCCCGAGGGCAGCGCGTACGCGGCCGGGATGTCCGTGTTCGGGAAGTTGATCGTCTTGCCATTGCCGTCGACAAGCTTCGCGGTCGGCCGGTACTCGGAGCTGCGCTGCGCAGCATCGAGCACCACAACGCTCGTAAGGCCGGTGATCTCATCGACCTGCGACGCGACCGTGACGCCGTCGATGAAGTCCTCGAACTTGAGGTAGCCGCTGACTTCGGTAACGACCGGGTGCGTGTGCGGGTCCCAGCTCGCGACGAGCTGGCCCGGCCGCACCGCGTCGCCGTCCTTCGCGCCGAGCGTCGCGCCGTACGGAACCTTGTAACGCTCGCGCTCGCGGCCGAACTCGTCGATCACGGCGAGCTCGCCCGAGCGAGACGTCGCGATCCGGTGGCCCTTCTGCTCGTGAGTCACGGTCTTCATGTTGATGATGCGGATCGTGCCCTGGCTCTTGACCTCGACGCTGTTCACCGCGGCCGAGCGCGACGCCGCGCCGCCGATGTGGAACGTGCGCATCGTGAGCTGCGTGCCGGGCTCGCCGATCGACTGGGCCGCGATCACGCCGACGGCCTCGCCGCGGTTCACGCGGTGGCCGCGAGCGAGGTCGCGTCCGTAGCACTGCGCGCAGACGCCGTACTCGTTCTCGCAGGTGATCGGCGAGCGCACGAGCACCTGATCGATCGAGTACGCCTCGAGCTTCTTGACCGCGCTCTCGTCGAGCAGCGTGCCAGCCTCGAGCACGACCTGGTCGGAGCCCGGCGCGAGCACGTCGACCGCGACCGCGCGTCCCAAGACGCGCTCGCGCAGCGGCTCGACGATGTCGCCGCCCTCGACGAGCGGGGTCATCAGAAGACCCGTGGTCGTGCCGCAGTCGATGTCGGTGACGACGAGGTCTTGCGCGACGTCGACGAGACGGCGGGTCAGATAACCCGAGTTCGCGGTCTTCAGCGCCGTGTCGGCGAGACCCTTGCGCGCGCCGTGCGTCGAGATGAAGTACTGCAAGACGTCCAGGCCTTCGCGGAAGTTCGCCGTGATCGGCGTCTCGATGATCGAGCCGTCCGGCTTCGCCATCAGGCCGCGCATGCCGGCGAGCTGGCGAATCTGCGCCGCCGACCCGCGCGCGCCCGAGTCGGCCATCATGTAGATCGAGTTGAACGACTCCTGCTGGCCCGTCTTGCCGTTGTTCGTGACGTTCTCGACGCCGAGCTTCTCCATCATCGCCTTCGCGACTTGGTCGTTCGTGCGCGACCAGATGTCGACGACCTTGTTGTAGCGCTCGCCGTCCGTGACGAGGCCGGCCGCGTACTGGTCCTGGATGTCCTTGACCTCGTTCTCGGCCGCCTCGAGGATCTTCTTCTTCTCGATCGGCACGACCATGTCGTTCACGCCGAACGACACGCCCGCGCGGGTCGCGTAGTGGAAGCCCGTGTACATGAGCTGGTCGGCGAACACGACGGTCTCTTTGAGACCGAGCTGCCGGTAGCACAGGTTGATCGTGGCCGAGATCGCGCGCTTGTTCATCGCGCGATTGATCTGCTCGAACGACATGCCGGGCGGCAGGATCTCGGACAACAGCGCGCGGCCGACCGTGGTCGTCGTGAGCTTGTGCGTGTCGATGCCGCCGACCTTCTCGCGGATCCGAACCTTGATCTTCGCGTGCAGCTCGATCGCGTTCGACTCGTAGGCGCGGTGCACCTCCTCGACGTCGGAGAACACCATGCCCTCGCCCTTCGCGCCGACGCGCTCGCGAGTCATGTAGTAGATGCCGAGCACGACGTCCTGCGACGGCACGATGATCGGCTCGCCGTTCGCGGGCGACAGGATGTTGTTCGACGACATCATCAGCGCGCGCGCCTCGAGCTGCGCCTCGATCGACAGCGGCACGTGCACCGCCATCTGGTCGCCGTCGAAGTCCGCGTTGAACGCGGTGCAGACGAGCGGGTGAAGCTGGATCGCCTTGCCTTCGATCAGCACCGGCTCGAAGGCCTGGATGCCGAGGCGGTGCAGCGTCGGCGCGCGATTGAGCATCACCGGATGCTCGCGGATCACCTGCTCGAGGATGTCCCAGACCTCGGGACCCTCGCGCTCGACGAGCCGCTTCGCGGCCTTGATGGTCGTCGCCTCGCCGCGCAGCTGCAGCTTCGAGAAGATGAACGGCTTGAAGAGCTCGAGCGCGAGCTTCTTCGGCAGGCCGCACTGGTGCAGCTTGAGCGTCGGGCCGACAACGATGACCGAGCGGCCCGAGTAGTCGACGCGCTTGCCGAGCAGGTTCTGTCGGAACCGGCCTTGCTTGCCCTTGATCATGTCGGCGAGCGACTTCAGCGGGCGCTTGTTCGTGCCCGTGATCGCGCGGCCGCGGCGGCCGTTGTCGAGCAGCGCGTCCACCGACTCCTGCAGCATCCGCTTCTCGTTGCGCACGATGATGTCGGGCGCATTGAGCTCGAGCAGGCGGCGCAGGCGGTTGTTGCGGTTGATCACGCGCCGGTAGAGGTCGTTCAAGTCCGACGTCGCGAAGCGGCCGCCGTCGAGCGGCACGAGCGGACGCAGATCGGGCGGCAGCACCGGCAGGACGGTCATCACCATCCACTCGGGCTTGTTGTTCGACTCCAAGAACGACTCGAGCAGCTTCAGCCGCTTCGTCAGCCGCTTGATCTTGGTCTCGGAGTTCGTGCCCGCGATCTCGTCGCGCACCTTGTTGACCTCGATGTCGAGGTTCATCGCACCGAGCAGGTCGCGCACGGCCTCGGCGCCCATCCGGGCGTCGAACTCGTCGCCGTACTGCTCGATCGCCTCGAGGTACTGCTCGTCGGACAGGAGCTGGCCGCGTTGCAGCGGCGTCATGCCCGCGTCGACGACGACGAACGCCTCGAAGTAGAGGATCCGCTCGATCTCGCGCAGCGTCATGTCGAGCATCAGGCCGATGCGCGACGGCAGCGACTTCAGGAACCAGATGTGCGCGACCGGGCTCGCGAGCTCGATGTGGCCCATGCGCTCGCGGCGCACCTTGGTCTGCGTGACCTCGACGCCGCACTTCTCGCAGACGACGCCGCGGTGCTTCAGGCGCTTGTACTTGCCGCACAAGCACTCGTAGTCCTTGATCGGTCCAAAGATCTTCGCGCAGAAGAGGCCGTCGCGCTCGGGCTTGAACGTCCGGTAGTTGATCGTCTCGGGCTTCTTCACCTCGCCGTATGACCACGAGCGGATCATGTCCGGCGAAGCCAGACCGATCTTGATGACGTCGAAGTCCTCAACCGCGTTCTGCTGCTTGAAGAGCCTCAGTAGGTCTTTCATCTAGTGCCACCTATTGCTAAGTGTTCGCACGTTCGATTCGATTCCAATTCTCGTGGCGCGGCTTGTAAGCCGCGCCTAGGCCCGGTCAGTTCGTGTCGAGATCCATGTTGATGCCGAGCGAGCGGATCTCCTTGACGAGCACGTTGAACGACTCGGGCATGCCGGCCTGCATCTCGTGCGTGCCGTCGACGATGTTCTTGTACATCTTCGTGCGGCCCTGCACGTCGTCCGACTTGACCGTGAGCATCTCCTGCAGCGTGTAGGCAGCGCCGTACGCTTCGAGCGCCCAGACCTCCATCTCGCCGAACCGCTGGCCGCCGAACTGCGCCTTGCCGCCGAGCGGCTGTTGCGTGACCAAGCTGTACGGGCCCGTCGAGCGCGCGTGCATCTTGTCGTCGACCAAGTGGTTGAGCTTCAGCATGTACATGTAGCCGACCGTGATCGCCCGATCGAAGCGCTCGCCCGTGCGGCCGTCGTACAACGTGGTCTGGCCGGTCTCGGGCAGGTCCGCGAGGTTCAGGAGGTGCTTGATCTCCTCCTCGTTCGCGCCGTCGAACACCGGCGTCGCGATCGGCACGCCGAAGGTCAGGTTCTTGCGCGAGCTCGGCGACGTCCTCGTCGTTCAGCGAACTAATGTCGGCCTTCTGACCGCCGGTCTGGTTGTAGATCTTCTCGATGAAGCCGCGCAGCTCCTTCACCTGGCTGCCGTTACGGATCATCTCGCCGATCTTGAGCCCGAGGCCTTTCGCGGCCCAGCCCAAGTGCGTCTCGAGCACCTGGCCGACGTTCATGCGCGACGGCACGCCGAGCGGGTTCAGCACGATGTCGACGGGCGTGCCGTCGGCCATGTACGGCATGTCTTCGACCGGAACGATCGTCGAGATCACGCCCTTGTTGCCGTGCCGGCCGGCCATCTTGTCGCCGGGCTGCACGCGGCGCTTCACGGCCAGGTAGACCTTGACCATCTTGAGCACGCCGGGCGCGAGATCGTCGCCCGCGGTGATCTTGGTCTTCTTCTCCTCGAAGCGCTTGTCGAACTGCGCCTTCTGCGAGCGCAGCCGCTCCGCGGCCTGCTCGAGCGCGGCGTTCGCCTCGTCGCTCTTCACGCGCACTTGGAACCACTGCTCGCGCGGCAGCTCGTCGAGATAGCGCCTTCGTGATCTTCGCGCCTGCCGCGAGACCATTCGGGCCGCCGGACGCCGACCTTGCCGATCAGCGGTTCTGCGACGCGCTGATAGATGTCTTCCTCGAGGATGCGCTGCTGGTCGTCCAAGTCCTTGCGAACGGACTCGAGCTCCATGCTTCTCGATCGACAGCGCGCGGCCGTCCTTCTCGACGCCGTCGCGCGTGAACACGCGCACGTCGATCACGGTGCCGTCCATGCCGGGCGGCACGCGCAAGCTCGTGTCCTTCACGTCGGACGCCTTCTCGCCGAAGATCGCGCGCAGCAGCTTCTCTTCCGGCGTGAGCTGGGTCTCGCCCTTCGGCGTGACCTTGCCGACCAGGATGTCGCCCGCGCCGACCTCGGCGCCGATGAACGCGATGCCGCTCTCGTCGAGCTTCGTGAGCGCCGCGTCGCCGACGTTCGGGATGTCGGCCGTGACCTCCTCGGGGCCGAGCTTCGTGTCGCGCGCGACGCAGGTGAGCTCCTCGATGTGGATCGTCGTGAAACGATCCTCCTCGACCACGCGCTCCGAGATCAGGATCGAGTCCTCGAAGTTGTAGCCGTTCCACGGCATGAACGCGACGAGCAGGTTCTGGCCGAGCGCGAGCTCGCCCATGCTCGTCGACGGGCCGTCGGCGAGCACGTCGCCCTTCTCGATCTGCGTTGCCCGCTTGCACGAGCGGCCGCTGGTTGATGCAGGTGTTCTGGTTCGAGCGCGTGTACTTCGTGAGGTTGTAGATGTCGACGCCGGCTTCGCCCGCCTTCGTCTCCTCGTCCTTGACGCGGACGACGATGCGCGACGCGTCGACCGAGTCGACGATGCCGCCGCGGCGCGCGACGACCGTCACGCCCGAGTCCACGGCCACCGCGCGCTCCATGCCGGTGCCGACGAGCGGCGTCTCGGTGCGCAGCGTCGGCACCGCCTGGCGCTGCATGTTCGAGCCCATCAACGCGCGGTTCGCGTCGTCGTGCTCGAGGAACGGGATCAGCGACGCCGCGACCGAGACGATCTGCTTCGGCGACACGTCCATGTACTGGATCTGCTCGGCCGGCAGCAGCGCGAACTCGTTCTGATGGCGGCTCGACACGAGGTCTTCCGTGAACTCGCCCTTCGGCGACAGGGCCGCGTTCGCCTGCGCGATCACGTACTGGCCTTCCTCGATCGCCGACAGGTAGTCGATCTCGGCTCGTGACCTTGCCGTCCACGACGCGGCGGTACGGCGTCTCGAGGAAGCCGTACTCGTTCGTGCGCGCGTAGACCGCGAGCGAGTTGATCAAGCCGATGTTCGGACCTTCCGGCGTCTCGATCGGGCAGACGCGGCCGTAGTGCGTCGGGTGCACGTCGCGAACCTCGAAGCCCGCGCGCTCGCGCGTGAGGCCGCCTGGTCCGAGCGCCGAGACGCGCCGCTTGTGCGTGACCTCGGACAGCGGGTTGTTCTGGTCCATGAACTGCGAGAGCTGGCTCGAGCCGAAGAATTCCTTCACGGCCGCGGCCACGGGCTTCGCGTTGATCATCTCCTGCGGCATCAGGCCTTCGCTCTCGGCGAGCGTGAGCCGCTCCTTCACCGCGCGCTCGACGCGCACCAGGCCGATCCGGAACGCGTTCTCGGCCATCTCGCCGACACTCCGCACGCGCCGGTTGCCGAGGTGGTCGATGTCGTCGACGACGCCGTTGCCGTTGCGGATGTCGATCAGCGTCTTCAGCACCAGCGATGATGTCGTCCTTGTTGAGCACGCCCGGACCTTCGGACGTCGTCGCGGCCGACGCGGCGGTTGAACTTCATCCGGCCGACGGCCGAGAGGTCGTAGCGCTCCTGATTGAAGAACAGGTTCTGGAACAGGTTCTCGGCGGCCTCCTTCGTCGGCGGCTCGCCGGGGCGCATCATGCGGTAGATCTCGACGAGCGCTTCGAGCTTGTTGGTCGTCGAGTCGATGCGCAGCGTGTTCGAGATGAACGCGCCGCGATCGAGGTCGTTCACGAACAGCGTCTCGATCTTCTTGATGCCCGCCGCGAACAGCTTCTCGATCGATCTGCTTCGTGAGCTCGTCGTTGGCGCTCCCGATCAGCTCGCCGCTCGCCGTGTCGACGACGTCGTGCGCGAGGATCTTGCCCTCGAGGTAGTCGGTCGGGACCTCGAGCTCCTTGACCTTCGCCTGCTCGAGCTCGCGGACGTGCTTCATCGTGATCCGGCGGTCCTTCTCGACCACGACCTTGCGGCCGATCTTGATGTCGAAGCTCGCCGTCTCGCCGCGCAGGCGCTCGGGCACGAGCTTGAGCGTGCATCGGGTCGCCAAGCTTGAACTCGTTCTTCTCGAAGAAGAGATCGAGGATCTGCTCGTTCGTGAACTCGAGCGCGCGAAGAATGATGCTGACCGGCAGCTTGCGGCGGCGGTCGATGCGGACGAACACGCTGTCCTTCGGGTCGAACTCGAAGTCGAGCCACGAGCCGCGATAAGGGATCACGCGCGCGGAGAAGAGCAGCTTGCCGCTCGAGTGCGTCTTGCCCTTGTCGTGGTCGAAGAACACGCCGGGCGAGCGGTGCAGCTGCGACACGATCACGCGCTCGGTGCCGTTGATCACGAACGTGCCGTGGTCGGTCATCAGCGGCATCTCGCCGAGATAGACCTCTTGCTCGCGGATGTCCTTGACCTTCTTCTTCGGGCCCGGGGCTTCCTTGTCGTAGATCATCAGCCGCACGAGCACGCGCAGCGGCGCGGCGTACGTGAGGCCGCGCAGCTGGCACTCCTTGACGTCGAATACCGGATCGCCGAGGCGATAGCTCACGTACTCGAGCGCGGCGTTGCCCGAGTAGCTCACGATCGGGAACACGCTGCGAAACGCCGCGTGCAATCCCATCTCGGTGCGCTCGGTCGGCGCGACCTCTTGTTGCAGGAACTTCTGATAAGAATCGATCTGGATCGAAAGGAGATACGGAACGCTCAAGATGCCCGGGAGCTTCCCGAAATCCTTGCGAATGCGCTTCTTCTCAGTGAACGAGTACGCCATGCCTGCTGCTCCGATAGTGTTTGCGACTAGGGCTAGCGAGCGAAAACGAAAGCGACGCACGCGCCACCCGCGTGCGGCGGCGTGCGTCTCAGACTGCATTGACACGAGCGCGAGCTCGCCTCATGCGGGACGAGCCGGCGCCGCGGCGCTGTAACGACAACGCCCCATCATTACTTGATGGTGGCCTTCGCGCCTGCTTCCTCGAGCTGCTTCTTGATGGTCTCGGCCTCGTCCTTCTTGACCGCCTTCCTTGACCGTGCTCGGCGCGCCTTCGACGAGGTCCTTGGCTTCCTTCAAGCCGAGGCCCGTGACCGCGCGGACGACCTTGATGACGGCGACCTTGTTCTCGCCGAACGAGTCCATGACCCACGTTGAACTCGGTCTTCTCCTCGACCGGCGCGGCTGCGCCAGCCGCGGCCGCGGGACCCGCGGCGACGGCGACCGGCGCGGCGGCCGACACGCCCCACTTCTCCTCGAGCGCCTTCACGAGCTCGACGATTTCCATGATCGGCTTCGCGCTCAGCGCGTCGATCAACTCTGCATTCGACAATGCCATGACTTGTTACTCCTGACGGTGTTACCTGTAATGTTCGAAAATCACGCGGCGGGCGGCTGATCGCCGCGAGCCTTGAGCGTCCGGGCCAGCATCGCGGCAGGCTCGGCGAGCGTGCGCACGAGCCGCGACAGCGGCGCGTTCATCACGCTCAGCAAGCTCGCACGCGCCTCATCGAGGCGTCGGCAACGACGCGAGACGATCGATGTCGGACGCGGGATAGAGCTCCCCGCCGATCGACAGCGCGACCGTCACGAGCTTCTCGTGGTCCTTCGCGAACCCCTTGAAGACTCGGGCGGCGGCGCCCGGATCCTCTCGCGAGAACGCGAGCACGAGCGGGCCCCTCAGGCTGCCCTTCATGCACTCGAAGCTCGTGCCTTCGATCGCGCGGCGGGCGAGCGTGTTCTTGACGACCCGCACGTAGACGCCCGACGCGCGGGCCGTGGCCCGAAGCTGCGTCATTTCGCCGACCGTGAGCCCGCGATACTCCGCAGCCACCGCGGATTGGGCGGTCTTCGCGACCTCCGCAACCTCCGCGACGACCGCGTGCTTCGCTTCGACGGTAGTCGACATTTCCAACACTCCCGGCGGTCTCCTGGCGGAAGACGCCTTTCATGCCCCTCGCGGGGCGCTGCACACTGCCGCTTCAGCGCTTGCGCGCCGTTGCGGCGACGAACGACGGTGCGCCTCGCCAGCCAAAAGCCGAGTCAGGTAACACCCTCTGCGTAGGCGGTCCGCACCATTAACTCCGCGGGCTTTCGGGCCCGCGCAGGCCTACGGTCTTCGATGCCGGCCGGTCGCCCGGCCGTGGAACTTGGGGTGGGGCCCGTACATGCGGCCGCCCGCCCCGAATTCAAGAACTCGAAATCCTCCGCGACGTCCTCCGGCGCTTAAGCTTCCGCCTCGCCGGACTCGACGAGCGTCGCGCTGTCCACGAGCACGCCCGGGCCCATCGTCGAGGACACGGACACCCGCTGCAGGTACACGCCCTTCGCAGCCGCGGGCTTCGCCTTGTTCAGGTCTCTGATCAGCGCGACCAGGTTCTGCTTCAGCGCGTCGACCTCGAAGCCCACGTTGCCGATCGCGCAGTGCACGGTGCCGCCCTTGTCGGCGCGGTACCGGACCTGGCCCGCCTTCGCGTTGCGCACGGCGCCGGCGACGTCCTGAGACACCGTTCCGACCTTGGGGTTCGGCATCAGGCCACGCGGGCCGAGCAGCTGGCCGAGCTTGCCGACGACGCGCATCGCGTCCGGGCTCGCGATCACGACGTTGAAGTCGAGATCCCCGCCCTGCATCCGCTCGGCGAGGTCCTCCATGCCGACGACGTCGGCGCCGGCTTGCTTCGCGGCCTCGGCGTTCGCGCCCTGCGTGAACACCGCGACCTTGACGTTCTTGCCGTTGCCGTCCGGCAGCACGGTCGAGCCGCGCACGACCTGGTCGGACTTCGACGCGTCGATGCCGAGGTTGATCGCGACGTCGACGGACTCGGACGAACTTCGCCTTCGCGAGCTCCTTGACGAGCTTCAGCGCTTCCTCGGCCGGGTACGCCTTGCCGGGCTGCATCTTCTCGAGCGCGGCCTTGCGGCCCTTCGTAACCTTCGCCATGACTCTAACCCTCCACCTCGAGGCCCATGCTCCGCGCGCTGCCCGCGATGATCCGTACCGCCGCGTCGAGATCCGCCGCGTTCAAGTCCTTGCGCCTTGATCTTCGCGATCTCCTCGAGCTGCTTGCGCGTGACCTTGCCGACTTTGTTCGAGTTCGGCTGGCCGCTGCCCTTCTCGATGCCGGCCGCCTTCTTGAGCAGCACGGTCGCGGGCGGGGTCTTCATGATGAACGTGAAGCTGCGGTCGTTGTAGACGGAGATCACGACCGGGACCGGGATGCCCGACCTCCATGCCCTGCGTCTGCGCGTTGAACTGCTTGCAGAACTCCATGATGTTCACGCCGTGCTGGCCGAGCGCGGGGCCGACCGGCGGGCTCGGGTTCGCCTTCGCCGCGGGCACCTGGAGCTTGATGTACGTTTCGATCTTCTTCGCCATGGGACTGTCCCTTTTCCTAAAAAGGGGACTGTCCCCTTTTTGCTGTGCCTCTATAAACCTAAGAAGGGACAGTCCCCATTTTCTGAAGAAAATGGGGACAGTCCTTAAGCCTTTTCCACCTGGCTGAAGTCGAGCTCGACCGGAGTCGAGCGCCCCAGGATCTGGACCGCGACCCGGACCTTGCTCTTCTCGTAGTTCACTTGCTCGACGACGCCGCTGAAGTCGTTGAACGGGCCGTCGGTCACGCGCACGACCTCGCCCGGCTCGAACAGGATCTTCGGCCGCGGCTTGTCGACGCCTTCCTGGACCCGATTCAAGATCGCCTGCGCCTCGCGCTCGGTGATCGGCGCGGGCTTGTCGCTGCTGCCGCCGATGAACCCGAGCACCTTCGGAACTTCTTTCACGAGGTGCCAGGTCTCGTCGTCCATCTCCATCTGCACGAGCACGTAGCCCGGGAAGAACTTGCGCTCGCTCTTGCGGCGCTGCCCTTCGCGCATCTCGACCACTTCCTCGGTCGGAACGAGGATCTCGCCGAACTTGGTCTCGAGGCCGGCGCGACGCACGCGCTCGATCAGCGAGCTCTTCACCTTGTGCTCGTAGTTCGAATAAGCGTGCACGACATACCACTGCAGGGCCATGCGACTACAGCCCTCCTTGACCGGTGATCTTGCTCGTGGCGTACAGCAAACCGAGATCGAGCAACCAGAAGAACACGCCCATGATCAGCGCGAACACGAGCACCGCGATCGTCGTCTGGATCGTTTCCTCGCGCGTCGGCCAAACGACCTTGCGAAGCTCGACGCGCGCGGCCTGGACGAAACGCCAGAGCGACTGGCCCTGCGCGGACTGCAGCGCGACGAACACCGCGATGCCGACCGCGACGAGCACGCCGAGCGCGCGCAGCGCGACCGACGCGTCGCCGAAGTAGTAGTAGGCCACGAAACCGACGAGCGCGATCGCGACCGCGGCGGCGAGCTTGGCCGTGTCGACCATGGTCGGTTCAGTTTCTACTTTGGTTTCCATTGCTTCTGCTTCGGAGACGGGCGGCGGAGCGCCGAGCTCACCGCGTTGCGGGGCTGGCAGGCCAGGAGGGTCTCGAACCCCCAACCTGCGGTTTTGGAGACCGCTGCTCTACCAATTGAGCTACTGGCCTTCCGCTCCCAACAAACTCGCTGTGATCGATCGTCCTGCTCGCCCGCTCGTGCGTGCTACTGAAGAATCTTCGCGACGACGCCGGCGCCCACGGTGCGGCCGCCCTCGCGGATCGCAAACCGCAAGCCCTCTTCCATCGCGATCGGGCTGATCAGCTCCACCTTCATCTGGATGTTGTCCCCGGGCATCACCATCTCGGCGCCTTCCGGCAACTCCACCGCGCCCGTCACGTCCGTCGTGCGAAAGTAAAACTGCGGCCGATAACCCTTGAAGAACGGCGTGTGCCGCCCACCCTCTTCCTTCGTCAGCACGTACACCTCGCACTCGAACTTCGTGTGCGGGGTGATCGAGCCCGGCTTCGCCAGCACCTGCCCTCGCTCCACTTCCTCGCGCTTCGTGCCCCGCAGCAGCACTCCCACGTTGTCCCCCGCCCGACCCTCGTCGAGCAGCTTCCTGAACATCTCCACGCCCGTGCAGATCGTCTTCGTCGTCGGCTTGATCCCGACGATCTCGATCTCGTCCCCGACCTTGATGATTCCGCGGTCGATTCGACCCGTCACCACCGTGCCTCGGCCCGAGATCGAGAACACGTCCTCGATCGGCATCAGGAACGGCCCATCGATCAAGCGCTCCGGCACCGGGATGTACTTGTCCATCTCCGCCACAATCTTCTCGACACTCGGCACCCCGATCGGCGAGGTGTCCCCCTCCAGCGCCTTCAAAGCACTGCCGATCACGATCGGCGTCTTGTCGCCCGGGAACTCATACGTCGACAAGAGATCCCGTACCTCCAGCTCCACCAGCTCCAGCAGCTCCTTGTCGTCCACCATGTCGGCCTTGTTCATGTACACCACGATGTACGGCACTCCCACCTGGCGGGCGAGCAAAATGTGCTCCCGCGTCTGCGGCATCGGACCATCCGCCGCCGACACCACCAGAATCGCCCCGTCCATCTGCGCCGCCCCCGTGATCATGTTCTTCACGTAGTCCGCGTGCCCCGGACAGTCCACGTGCGCGTAGTGCCGCGCATCGCTCTCGTACTCCACGTGCGCCGTCGCAATCGTGATGCCCCGCGCCTTCTCCTCCGGCGCCTTATCGATCTGGTCGTACGCCAGCACCGTCCCCCCGTGCTTCGTCGCCATCACCTTCGTCAGCGCCGCCGTCAACGTCGTCTTCCCATGGTCCACGTGCCCAATCGTCCCTACGTTTACGTGCGGCTTGCTGCGCTGAAATTTTTCTTTGGACATGGCGGACTCCTGCTTAGTCGACTGCCGCGCGGCCCTATCGGGCGCGCGACGCTATTAATAATGTGTCGCTTGCTTGCCTGAATTTTCCATAAGGGCCATGGGCCATAACGGCGGCGTACAAGGGGCGCGACCGACTTGCACCCATGGAGCCCACAACCGGAGTTGAACCGGTGACCTCTTCCTTACCAAGGAAGTGCTCTACCGACTGAGCTATGTGGGCGGGAAATTGGGAGACCGTCATCATTCTCGCAAAACCCGTCATCGCCCGCACGCCCACCCTTGATCGGGGGATCTTCGATTTCCCGCCTTGGAGGTTGGAGCGGGTGAGCGGAATCGAACCGCCACCATCAGCTTGGAAGGCTGAGGTTCTACCGTTGAACTACACCCGCCTTTCCTACCTGCCCCCGCCACTCAATTGGTGGAGGGGGAAGGATTCGAACCTTCGAAGGCATAGCCAGCAGATTTACAGTCTGCCCCCGTTGACCGCTTGGGTACCCCTCCGCGGACAAGAGCCGGCTATTGTCTTGAGAGACTCCCAGGGTGTCAACGGCTTTTCGGCGTCGAAGCGCCGTGCCGACGCCGCGATGGCGTCATTTTTCCCCCGTCCGGGGCGCCTCGACCGTTTCGCGAGCCCGTTCGCCGGCCGACGCACGCCCGTTTTCCGCCGACGCCGACCGGCTCCGGTCGCTCGCCGTCGCGGCGCCCCGCTGCGAACTCCCTGCGACCGCGGGGCTACCCCGTCGCGACCGAATCTGCGACCAGACGCTTCTCGAGCGGCGCTAGAATCGACTCCCCAACCAAAACTTCGAACGGAGCGGATCATGGCACTACACATCGGCGACGAAGCGCCCGACTTCACGGCGAAGACGACGGCGGGCACGATCGATTTCCACAAGTGGATCGGCGATGGCTATGCCATCCTTTTCTCCCACCCGAAGGACTTCACCCCGATCTGCACGACGGAGCTCGGCTACATGGCCGGTCTCGCCCCGGACTTCGCGAAGCGCAATACCAAGATCATCGGCCTCTCGGTCGACACGGTCGAGGATCACGAGAAGTGGGCGAAGGACATCGAAGAGACGCAAGGCCACAAGGTCACGTATCCGATCATCGACGGCAGCGACCTCAAAATCGCGAAGGCCTACGACATGCTGCACCCGAACGCGAGCGGCGAAGCCAAGCAGCGCTCGGCCGCCGACAACGCGACGGTGCGCTCCGTCTTCGTGATCGGGCCCGACAAGAAGATCAAGGCCACGCTGACCTACCCGATGAGCACGGGACGCAACTTCGACGAGGTGCTGCGTCTGCTCGACTCGATTCAGCTCACGGCCAAGCACAAGGTCGCAACCCCCGTGAACTGGAAGCAAGGCGACGACGTGATCATCTCACCGTCGGTCTCCAACGACGACGCGAAGCGGCAGTATCCGGACGGTTGGAAATCGCCGAAGCCCTACCTGCGCATCGTGAAGCAGCCGCGCTAGCCGGCGCTCGAGACCACCTCGCACGCATCCGACGGATCTTCGGCGCGGCTGGCGGTCACGATGCGCGGTGATTCGCCAGAACCTAGGTCGCCGGAGTTTGGGCCGGGTGGCGGACGTCTTGCGCCGGGCCGATCGCGAGTCCGCGGTTGAAGCGCGCGGCAAAGCGGTCGAGATACACGTAGATCGTGGGTGTGATGTACAGCGTGAGCAGTTGCGAGAGCAGCAGGCCACCGGCGACGCAGACGCCGAGCGGACGGCGCGAGTCCGCCCCCATGCCGGTGCCGAGCGCGATCGGCAAAGTGCCCATCATGGCGGCGAAGGTCGTCATCATGATCGGCCTGAAGCGCACGATCGCGGCTTCGTAGATCGCACGCTCGGGGGGCACGGCCTCGGCACGCTGCCTCGAGATCGCGAAGTCGACCATCATGATCGCGTTCTTCTTCACGATGCCGATCAACATGACCATGCCGACGAACGCATAGAGCGTGAGCGGCAAGCCCACGAAATAGAGAGTCAGCAGCGCGCCGACCGCGGCCGACGGCAGGCCCGACAAGATCGTAAGCGGGTGGATGAAGCTCTCGTAGAGAATCCCGAGGACGATGTAGACGACGAGGATCGCGATCCCGAGCAGCAGCCCCATGTTCTGGGTCGCGGCTTGGAACGCGCCCGCGGTTCCTTGGAAGCTGCCGGAAATCGTCGGCGGAATGCCGATCTTCGCGCTCGCCTTCTGGATTCCGCGGACCGCGTCGCTGAGCGCATAGCCCTCGGCAAGATCGAACGAGATCGTGACGGCGGGCACCGAGCCCGAATGATTGACGCTGAGCGGTATCGTGCTCGTCGTCGACTTCGTTACGGCGGAGAGCGGCACGAGCGTCCCGGAGCGCGAGGTCAGATACAGGCTCTTGAGCGACGCGGCGTTGCGCTGCAGCTGGGGCAACAGCTCGAGGATCACGGAGTACTGGTCGTTCGACGCGAAGATCTGCGAGATCTGCTGGCCGCCGAACGCGTAGCCCATCGCGGACTCGATGTCCAAGGCCGCGATGCCGAGAACTGCGGCCCGGTCACGGTCGATCTCGACCTCGAGCGACGGCGCCGAGCGGTCGAAGTCGCTGTTCACACCGATGAAGCCCGGCGTCGTCTTGATCTCGTCCTCGAGGTCGGTCGCGACGCGCTGGAGCTGGTCGAGGTCGATGCCCTGAAGCGTGTACTGATAGTTCGACCGCGAGTTGCGGCCGCCGATCCTGATCGCCGGCGGGTTCGAGACGAACACGTTCACGCCCGTGATGTTCGCGAGCTTGCGGCGCAGCCCGCGCGCGACGTCCTCGGCCGAGAGCTTGCGCTCGCCGAGCGGCTTGAGCATCGCGCGGACTTGCGCGTTGTTCGACCCCGCTCCGCTCGAGTTCACCTGGAGCGTCGAGCCCTTCGCGTTCGGGTCCTCGTTGACGATGTCCGCGACCTTCTTGCCGTACTCGACCATGCGCTCGTAAGAGGTGCCGTTCGCGCCCTGCACGCTGATCTGGACGACGCCCATATCGCCGGCCGGCAGGAAGTCCTCCGGCATGATCACGAACATCCCGATCGTTGCGACGACGCTCGCGGCGAACATCCCGAGGATTACCGGCTTGTGCGCGAGACTCCAGCGCAGGCTCCGCTCGTACAAGTCATGGAACATCAAGAACGCGCGCTCGCTCGCGCGGTGGAACGCGTTCTGCTTGAGCTGGTGCTCGTCACGGAGGAATCTCGCGCAGAGCATCGGCGTCAACGTCAGCGAGATCACGCCCGAGGCGAGCACCGCGATCACGATCGTCACCGCGAACTCGTGCAACAATCGGCCGACGATGCCGCTCATGAACACGATCGGGATGAACACCGCGGCGAGCGACACCGTCATCGACAGGATCGTGAAGCCGATCTCGGCCGCACCGTCGATCGCAGCCCGGTAGGGCTTCTTGCCCATCTCCAGGTGCCGCACGATGTTCTCGAGCATGACGATAGCGTCGTCGACGACGAAACCTACCGACAGCGTGAGCGCCATCAGTGACAGATTGTCGAGACTGTAGTTCAGCGCCGACATGCCCGCGAACGTGCCGATCACCGCGATAGGCAGCGCGAGCGACGGGATGATCGTGGCCGACGCGCGGCGCAGGAAGAGAAAGATCACGCCGACGACGAGCGCGCCCGCGATCAGCAGCGACTTTTGCACCTCGTCGATCGATGCCTGGATCGTCTCGCTGCGATCGAAGCGAATTTGCATGTCCATGCCGGCCGGCAGCGACGCCTCGAAGCGCGGCAGTAAGCTCTTGATCTCCTTGATTACCTCGATCGTGTTCGCGCCCGGCTGGCGCATGATCGAGACATTGATCGCGGGACTACCGCGATACCAATTGCCGTCCCGGATATTCGCAATGCTATCGATGACGTTCGCGACGTCCTTCATCCTCACCGGCGCGCCATTGCGGTAGGCGATGATCTGGCGGCCGAAGGCCGCGGCGCTGTGCAGCTGCCCGTCCGTGTGGATGATCGCGGCGTCCTCGAGGCCGTTGAGCGAGCCCGTCGCCTGATTCGCGTTCGACTGCTGCGCGGCCTCTGCGAGCTGATCGATGCCGATCCCGCGCGCTGCGAGCGCGGCCGGATCCGCCTGGATTCGAACCGCGTACTTGGCCGCGCCGAATACATTTACTTGCGCGACGCCGTTCAACGTCGAGAGCTGGCGCGCAAGCAGCGTCTCGGCATAGCGATCGACGAGTGTCGGCGGCAGCGTCTGCGACGACAGCGACAAGAACAGAATCGGCGACTCCGCCGGGTTCTCCTTCTTGAACGTCGGCGGATCGATCATCGTCTTCGGCAATTGCCGCACCGCAGACGACAGCGCGGCCTGCACGTCCTGCGCGGCCGCGTCGATGCTGCGGTCGAGCCGGAATTGAATCGTGATTTGCGTGTTGCCCTGGCTGCTCGACGAGGTCATCGAGTCGATGCCGGGCACGGTGGTCAGCACGTTTTCGAGCGGCGCCGCGACCGCCGAGGCCATCGTCTCCGGGTCCGCGCCTGCGAGGTTCGCCTGCACCGTTATCGTCGGGAAATCGACGTTCGGGAGCTCGTTCACCGGCAGCGTGAAATACCCGACGAGGCCGAAAATCACGAGCGCCGCCATCACGAGCGTCGTCATGACGGGATAGTCGATGAACCTGCGCGAGACGTTCATGGCGTGGCCGCCGCGGACTCCTGGCCCCCCTTCGGGGTATCGACGTAGACGCCGACCCCCGGTACGACGCGAAGCTGGCCGTCGACGATCACGCGGTCACCCGGCTGCACGTTGCCGTCGATCGAGGCCGACGTGCCGTCGTCATACAGCACCTTGATCGGGCGCTGATCGGCCTTGTTGTCGGCGGTGACGACGTACGCGTACTGACCGTCGGGCCCCGCGTTCACGGCCTCGCGCGGAATCACCGTGGCGCCGGCGATGCCGCCGAGCTCGACCGAGACGTCGACGAGCTGGCCCGGCACGAGCGTGGTGTCGGCGTTGGCGAACGTCGCTCGCAGCTCGATCGTGCCGCTCGCATCGTTGACCTGGTTGCTGATGAAATCGACCGGCGCCGAATACTGGCTCCCGCCTTCGTCGCGCTGATCGATGTGCATCATCAGGCCGCCCGCGGCCGCGCGCGCCTGGATGCGCGGCAAGTCCGACTGGGGCAGCGCGAGCGAGACCTTGATCGGCTGGACCTGATTGATCGTGACCAGCGCAACCGTCGAGTTGTTCGCGACGAGGTTGCCGGGCTGCACGAGTATCGGACCCGTCTTGCCGTCGATCGGCGCGCGGACGCGCGTGTACTCGAGGTTCAGCTGTGCGATATCGATCGCGGCCTGATCCGCCGCGACGCTCGCGGTCGCGCTGCCGGTCGCCGCCACCGCTGCGTCGAGCTGCTCGAGAGACGTGAGCTTCTGCTCGTAGACGCTGCGCAGGCGCTTCTCGTTGTTGATGGCGTTCTGGAGCTGCGCCTGGTCCTTGGCGAGCTGCGCTTTGGCCTGGGCCAGCGCGGCCGCGTACGGCCGGGGATCGATCTCGAACAGAAGCGCACCGGTTTTTACGAACTGGCCTTCTTGGAAATGCGCCGCGTCGATCACGCCCTGGACGCGCGCCGTGACCTGCACGGCCGAGTTCGGTAGCACCGTGCCGATCGTGCGCTCGACGACGGACACGTCGCGGCGCTCCGCGACGGCGACCCGTACCGGCGCCGCAGTCGACCGCGGGCCGCGTTGAGCCGAGCCCGACGTTGCGCTGCGGTTCAGATAGGCGAACGCGCTCAAGACGGCGATCAGGGCCAAGCCCCCGACCAGCCATCTTCCGACCCTGATTCGCCCGACGCCGACCGGCGCGGGGGCTGTGATTTCCGGCTCCTGCACGTTATCCCTGCGTCCTGTGCTGACCCCGCACTATAGGCAGCGGAGTGGTCTGATGTCTCCGAAGCGGAGTCTCAAGTTTGCTCAAAATGAGTGGTAGGAAAGCTACTGGAGAGAGCCGCGGACGGACGTGATCCGCTGGGTGTTGAGCCCGAGCCAATGCATGCGCCCGACGTAGCGCGCGTGCTCGACCTTGAGGCAGCGATCCATGACCACCGGTAGGCCGCCCTCTTCGGCGATCCGCGCGCCCTCCTGGCTGATCACGGTGAACTGGCACCAGAGCGACTTCGCGCCGATCGCGACCGCGTCCCTCGCGATCCCGGGCACCGCCTCCGGCGCGCGGAACACGTTCACGATGTCGACGGGCTCGGGCACGTCCTTCAGGCTCGCGTAGCTCTTCTCGCCGAGGATCTCTTTTTCGCGCGGATTCACCGGGATCACGCGGTAGCCGTGCCGCTTTAGGTAAAAGCCGACGAAGTAGCTCGCGCGCAGCGGATTGTTCGACAGACCGACGATCGCGATGGTCTTCGCGGTCAGGAGCGCGCGCTGGATCACGATGCGGATCCTGATAGCGCTTGAGATCGAATGGGGCGCTCATCGCGACGTCTCCGCGTTGGTCGCGGGCTGTGCGCGCGCGAACCCCTGCTCGAGATCCCAGATCAGGTCGTCGACGTCCTCGATCCCGACCGAGAGCCGGATCGTGCCGGCGCGAACGCCGGCGGCCTCGAGCTCGTGCTCCTCGAGCTGGCGGTGCGTCGTGCTCGCGGGATGAATGATCAGGCTCTTCGCGTCGCCGACGTTGGCGAGGTGCGACCAGAGCGTGACGCCGCGGATGAAGTCCTGCCCCGCCTCGCGGCCGCCTTTGCAGGTCGAACGAGAACACCGCGCCCGCGCCCCGCGGCAGGTACTTCTCGACGAGCGCTCGGTAGCGGCTCGTCGCGAAGGCCCGGATACGTCACGTGCGACACGAGCTCGTGCGAGGCGAGACAGCGCGCGACCGCGGACGCGTTCGCGACGTGCCGCTCCATCCGCAACGACAGCGTCTCGAGCCCCTGGAGCAGCAGGAACGCGTTGAACGGGCTCAGGCACGCGCCGAGGTCGCGCAGCGTCTCCGCGCGCAGCTTCATCAGATAGCCGTACATGCCGAACGTCTCGTGGAACTGCAGGCCGTGATACGCGGGCGACGGATCCGCGACCACGGGGAAGCGGCCGTTCGACCAGTTGAACGTTCCCGAGTCGACGACCACGCCGCCGATGCTCGTGCCGTGGCCGCCGATGAACTTCGTGGCCGAGTGCATCACGATGTCGGCGCCCCACTCGATCGGCCGGCACAGGTACGGCGTCGCGAACGTGTTGTCGACGAGCAGCGGCGCGCCGTGCTCGTGCGCGAGCCGCGCGAGCGCCTCGATGTCGAGCACGTTGCCGCCCGGGTTGCCGATCGTCTCGCCGAAGAACGCCTTCGTATTCGGCCGGACCGCGGCTTTCCACGCGTCGAGGTCGTCGGGATCGACCCACGTGAACTCGACCGACATCTTGCGCAGCAGGTGCTTGAGCTGGTTCACCGTGCCGCCGTAGAGCGCCGACGACGACACGACGTGATCGCCGGGCGACAGCATCGTGAACAGCGCGCCGGCCTGCGCGGCGATGCCGCTCGCGAACGCGACTGCGCCGCACCCGCCCTCGAGGTTCGCCATGCGCTCCTCGAACGCGGCGACGGTCGGGTTCATGATCCGCGAGTAGGTGTTGCCGTACTCCTGGAGATTGAAATACGCGGCCGCGGACTCCGGGTCCTCGAACACGTAGCTCGTGGTCTGGTAGATCGGCATCGCGCGCGCGCCGGTGTCCGGATCGGGCCGCTGGCCCGCGTGCACTTGGCGCGTGTCGAAACCGAACTCTCGCGACTCTTCCATCGGTCGACTCCTGCTATCGCGCGAGGAACTGACGAATCATAGGAGTCTGGCGCGCCTCCTCCAACAGGAAACAGTCGTGCCCGTACGGCGCGTCGATCACGTGCAGCTCGACCTCCTTGCCGTCGGCGCGAAGCGCCGCCGCGAGCTCCTCCGAGCACGACGGCGGATAGAGCCAGTCGGAGCTGAACGCGATCAGCAGCGTGCGCGCCGCCACGTCGCGCACCGCGGCCTCGAGGGCCGCCCCCGCCGTGCTCGCGCGCGAGGTCGAAGTAGGACAGCGCGCGCGACATATAGAGATACGTGTTCGCGTCGAACCGCTTCACGAACGATTCGGCCTGGTGGCGCAGGTAGCTCTCGATCTCGAACTCGGGCTCCGTGAGCACGTAGCGGATGTCGTCCGCGAACTGCAGCCGCCGGCCGAACTTGACCTCGAGCGCCGGCGCGGAGAGATACGTGATGTGGCCGACCATCCGCGCGACGCCCATGCCGGCCGACGGCGCGCGGCCCGTGCCGTAGTAGTGGCCGCCCTGCCAATTCGGGTCGGCCGTGATCGCGCTGCGCGCGATCGCGTTCCACGCGACGCCCTGCGGGCGCAGCGCGTGCGTGCTCGCGATCGGGATGATCGCGTCGACCGCGTCCGGGTAGCTCACCGCCCACTCGAGCGCCTGCATGCCGCCGAGCGAGCCGCCCGCGACCGCGGCGAGCCGCGCGATCCCGAGCTCGCGGAGCAGCGCGCGCTCGGCGCGCACCATGTCGGCGACCGTGATCACCGGAAAGTCGGAGCCCGTAGGGCCGGCCCGTCGCGGGGTTCATCGACGACGGCCCCGTCGTGCCGCGGCAGCCGCCGAGCAGGTTCGTGCTGACGACGAAGAAACGGGTCGTGTCGAACGCCTTGCCGGGGCCGATCATCCCGTCCCACCAGCCGAGCGCGGCGCCCTTGCCCGCGTCGCGCTCCTCGGCGCGGAAGCCGTCGCGCGTGGCGGCCGCCGCGGGTGCGTTCGAGTAGCCGGCCGCGTGCGCGTCGCCGCGAGAGCGCGTGGCAGACGAGGATCACGTTGTCGCGCGCGGGCGAAAGCTTGCCGTAAGTCTCGTACGCGATGCGGACTGGGGATAGCTCGCGGCCGCAGTCGAGCGGCAGCGGCCCGGGCAAGTCGAGGAATTGCGTGGCGACCGTGCCGACGGAGCCGGCTTCGGTGTTCGACGCTGGAAACGGCCATGCGCGGAATATTCATATCGTCGCGCGCTTTAGACAAGCGCGACGGGCCGGGCGTATCATCCGGCGCTCCCCCGAAATGGCTGCAGGCGGACACTCATTCCCGTCTCAAGGAGAAAGCGATGGCCGAGAAAAAGACTGAGAAAAAGCCCGAAACGAAGCGCAAGAACGGCGTCAACGTCGACGCACTGCTCGCGGCGCGCGAGGCGCTGAAGAAGCGCGCCGCAGGCGGCGAAATTCACGTGGCGCGCGTCCTGCAAGTGGCAGAACGGCACGCACAGCCGCACCAAGGTCAAGGGCTTCCACGGGCTCGGCGAGGAGCAGAAGCACAAGACCGAGTTCACGTTCGACGCGGACCATCCGGAGATCTTCGCGTCCGAGGACCTCGGCGCGACGCCGGTCGAGTTCGTGCTCGTCGGGCTCGCGAGCTGCCTCACGGCGGGCGTCGCGGCCGTCGCGCAGAATCGCGGCATCCAGCTGCGCTCGGTCGAGGCGAAGCTCGAAGGCGCGATGGACATCCAGGGCATCCTCGGCATCGACAGCGACGTGCGCAACGGCTACGACGACATCAAGGTCACATTCAAGATCGACGCCGAGAACGCGTCGAAGAAGGACATCGAAGCGCTCGTCGCGCAGTCGCAGAAGCGCTCGGCGGTCTACGACATCGTCACCAACCCGACGAACGTGACCGTCGAAGTCGCTTAGCCGACTCGGCGAACCGGGCGGGCGCGCCATCGAACGCTTCACGACGGTCGTCATCGGCGCGCGGGCACGCGGGGCTCGCGACGAGCCGCGTGCTCGCGCGAGCGCTCGATCGATCACGTCGTCCTCGAGCGCGGCGAGGTCGCGAATTCCTGGCGCCACGAGCGCTGGGATTCGCTGCGCCTGCTCACGCCGAACTGGCAGAGCCGCCTGCCCGGCTACCGCTACGACGGCGCCGATCCCGACGGCTATCATGACGATGGCGCGAGGTGGTCGAGTTCGTCGCGCGCTACGCCGGCGGCGTCGGCTGCGCCGGTGCGCACGCGAACGCCACGGTCACGTCGGTCTCGGCCGCCGCGACGGCGGCTATCGAGTCGATCGCCGGCGACGGCGAGATCCTCTGCCGCAGCGCTCGTGCTCGCGAGCGGCGCGTGCAACGCGCCGCACGTGCCCGCGCTTCGGGCCGCGGTGCCGAGCTCCGTCGCGTGCCTCACGCCGTTCGACTACCGCAACCCGGCGCAGCTGCCCGCCGGCGGCGTGCTCGTCGTCGGCGCGTCGGCGACCGGCGTGCAGCTCGCGGACGAGATCCGCCGCTCGGGCCGGCGCGTGACGCTCGTCGGTCGGCGAGCACGTGCGGCTGCCGCGAACGTACCGCGGCCGCGACGTGCTCTGGTGGATGGAGGCGTCCGGCGTCTGGAACCAGCGCTACGACGAGATCGACGACCTCGTGCGCGCGCGCGGCCTGCCGTCGCCGCAGCTGGTCGGCACGCCCGAGCACACGACGCTCGATCTCAACACGCTCTCCGGCGCTGGCGTCGAGATCGTCGGCCGCTTGAGCGCGATCCGCGACGGCCGCGCGCTGTTCTCGGGCGGGCTGCGCAATCAGTTCGCGCTCGCGGATCTGAAGATGGAGCGGCTGCTCGACACGTTCGACGAGTGGGCGCGCGTGCGGCGCGCGCGACGCCGACGTCGGCGCCGCGCGAGCGCTTCGAGCCGACGCGCGTGCCCGAGCGCTCGCGGCTCGAGCTCGATCTGCGCAGCGGCGAGATCCGCTCGATCGTCTGGGCGACCGGCTTTCGCCCCGACTACGGCTGGCTCGAAGTGCCGCGTGGTCGATCGCAAGGGCCATCTGCGCCACGACGGCGGCGTCGTCGACGACGCGCCGGGGCTCTATGCGATCGGGCTTGCCGGTGCTGCGGCGGCGCAAGTCGACGTTCATCGTCGGCGCCGAGGACGACGCGCGCGACATCGTCGCGCATCTCGCGGGCTATCTCGACGCCTCCGCGAAAGGGTGAGCGACGCCGCGCGCCGCTAGGGAGTGAATGGAACGCCGAGCGCGAGCGCGCGCACGAGCACGACGGCCGCCGCTGCGAGCGCCCAATCGCCGGCACGCACGTCTAGCGGGCGATCGCTTCGCGCCGGGCTGGACGAGCTCCGAAGCTCTAGGTGCATGCGGGCAAGTCTTCGATGACATTCCGCCGTAAGGGACTGTCAGGCCGTGCCTTGGCCGTCGCCGACCTGCCTTTCGAACCGGGAAACCGCGCCATCGTCCGGGTCGATGGTCTCGCCAACGTAGCGGAAGCCGCACTTGTTCAGCACTCGCTTCGAGGCGGCCGCCTCGGGAAGCGTGTGCGCTCTGACAAGGCGGACCTCCGGACGAGAAAAAGCGTAGTCCACCAGCGCGCGAGCCACTTCAGTGGCGTAACCCTTAAGCTGATGCTCTGGATCGATGCCGTACGCAATCTCGACGACGCCATCTGCCGGCGGACCTTTGAACCCACAGGTTCCTACGACCGTGCCGCTATCTCGACGCACCACTCGAAAACCGTGCACCCAGGGTTCGGCGGCCTTCGAGGCGCGCACGAGTGCAAGCCAATGCGCTGAGACCATGGTTTTTTCGGATTCCGACATCGAGTCGATCATCTGCTCGACTTCTTGACGCGTCTGAAGAATCACGTTCAGGCGCTGTGTTCGGAGCTCCATTGCATCGCGCTCGACATACTCATCGACACGCATGGCCTATAGCCGCAGCTCCGCGCGGCCGAGCGGACCGACATAATTGTGGAGTTGGCCGTACGTGCGAAACAGCCACGCAGTTCCCCAGACGGCGATCGGAATCTGTATCGCTGCGATGAGCAATACAGCGAGATATACATAGTTCGGCTTCGGTACCGCTGACGGTGCGACGACGATTAGCAGTGCAACAGCTGAATACAGAAAGCCCAAGCCAGTTCCGAGAGCGAGGACAGCGAAACTCTTGTGTTTGTAACGCCCAAGCGCACGCAACTGGAGCACAAGCAAAACGGCTTGACCCAGGGCCATTATGGCGAGGACGAGGATGTACGCAGTCGCGAGGAGAGCGGGCACTGGTTTCTCGTGTTGCCTAAATTAGGCGGCGAACTTGTCCCGCATCGCTGGTTGTCTCCAATAGAGCACGGACGGAACCGGGCGTCAATTTGCGCTTCTGCTCGACGGGGCGAGCCTGCTCGCGGATAGCGATCCCCGCCGATCCGGAATTCACGGTGACGTTCGGCCCAGCGATGTCGACCGAGCCGGGAGGTGCGCGAGGATTTTGCTCGCCGTAGGTCAGCTTCGATGGATCGTTCATTTGAGAGGCGCCCCGCTTCGACACAGCCGAAGCTGCTCAGTTGTGCGTCATGCGCGCACTTTGGAATACAAGAACGCGTCTCGAGGTTCGCTCGATATATTTGGACGAACGATCAGACGCCGCAGAGTGCCTTCGCGAGTCAAGCCGACCTTCTCCAGCACCCGCGCCGACGCCAGGTTCTCGGTATCGCAAGTTGCCGATAGGCGCCACAACGAAGGAAGCGAGAACGCCCATTCGACGACCGCACGCGCAGCTTCCGTTGCGTACCCCTTACGCCAGAACCGGCAATTGAGGAGGAAGCCAAACTCCGCAGCGTGCCCGGACACGCTGCAAGCGATGGCTCCGATCGCTCGATCGTCGGCGGGCAAGGTCATGATCCAATAGAACTCGGTCCCGGCAGCCCAAGCGCTCTCCCGACCGCGCAACAACTCAGCGACCGACGACGCGTCTGAGCTGCGTGGCCAATCCGCGTAGCGAGCGACCTCTGGATCGCTGGCGTACTCGAAGATCGCGGTGGCGTCCGACGCTCGAGGTCGTCGCAAGCGAAGCCGCTGGAGGTCGATGACCTCCGGGGGAGGCACAACGGGTGACTCATGGCGCATGAGCCTAGCCGTTCACCGGCGGGACGCTCGCTTAGGTGCCTTGCTAGGCATCTCGCTCGTTGTGCGGCTGTTTGACCGCAGCGAATGCGACGATGTGTGCAAGCAGAGCATCCGCGGCATCTTCAACCGTCATCGCCGACGTATCCACGATGGGAAGTTCAAGCGCATCCGCCTGTCCGCGCAAGTAGCTCGCCCAGCACGCCATGTCGCGAGTGATCAACTCCGGTTGGTTCCGCTCGTTGCTAAGCCGCACCTCGCGGACGGCGTGCGCGCAATCCAGCAGCAGCACGCGCCCGTCGACGTCGTAACGCGCAAAGGCATCTCGCACCGCGGTGGGGCGGACTTGCCCATCGAGCACGCAGAGTGAGCTCTCGCTGCGCGCCAGCCGCTCGATCCACCGATTCGTCATCGCGATCTGCCAGCTCGTTGCACTTCCGAAGTCACGAACCATCTGCTCGGCAGACGGAACGCCAATTGAATCGAAATAGTGGAACGACACCCCCGTGATGCCGCGCGCCTCGACTCGGCGTAGAAGAGTGGTCTTCCCGGCCCCCGAGGCGCCTGTAACCACCAGAACGCGGACACGTCGCATGAGACGATGTTAGCCGGCTTCAGTCCAACACGGCGCCTAAGGCCTCTGTTCGGCTATGGGATTCTGCTCGGGAAGTCTGCTGCCCGAGCTGTTGGGCGAGCCCGATGAGAATTTCTTCGGGGCCCCGGATGTAGCAGAGCCGATACGAGTTTTGATACTGGACCACTTCTCCGACGAGCTTCGCGCCGCGTTTGCGGAGCCGGACGAGCGTATCGTCGATGTCCTCCACAGTGAACATGACGCGCAGGTAACCGAGGGCGTTCACGGGGGCGCTGCGGTGATCTGCGACCACGAGCGGCGCGAGGAAGCGGGACAGCTCGAGTCGGCTGTGACCGTCCGGCGTACGCATCATGGCAATCTCGACGCGCATGTCGCGCAATCCAGTGACGCCATCTGCCCAGTCTCCTTCGACTGGAGCACGCCCCTCGAGCTCGAGGCCAAGTTCGGTGAAGAACTCAATGGCGGCATCGATGTCTTCCACCACGATGCCGACGTTGTCCATACGCTTGACCGTCATGATGTCTCCTTGGCGTCTAACGTCGCGGGAAAAACACGGCCATGCGCGTCCTTGCATAGCGAGCGACTGCGAAATGCAAAAGACCCACCGCGATCAGAGCTAGGCCCCACCAACGCGATCCGCCCGTAGTGCTGCCCACGAGAACACCGGCGAGAAACCACGCGCAACCGAGAACCCGCAACCAGATCCGCACCAGTGCCATTGCACGCGGCGACGGGGCGTCGACATTAGGTTGATTGACCATACTCGTATGTGGCGTCTAACAATTTGCGCTCAGCTGCGGCGGCTGCGCGGGTCAGCTAACGCAATATGCGCCGTGCCCGACCCCCGATCACGGACCCCTGCAGCGGCTTGCTAGGCGACATTTCCGGCGCTCACCTCGCGCTCTTCGAACTGCGGCGCGCTCCCGCCAATGTGATCCCACGGAGCGCGGGAACCAACGAAGAGATGCATCTCGATCCGCACACCAGGATCGCCATCGACACAGCCAAGCGTCACGCCATGCACCCCGCCGTTGTGAGTTCCGCAGAGCGTGGATCCACATGCTGCGCAGAAGCGGAGTCCCCAGCCAGGCGTAGCTTCGTAAGCTACGAATTTAGTCTCGCCCGTTAGCCAGGTTAGCGATCCAGGCTCGATCTCCGCGTAGGCGGAGCCAGCGCCGCTGAAGGCCTTGCGACATTTCGAGCAGTGACAGCTACGCGCCTTTCTGAGCGGAGCAGAAATCGAGTACTGAACCTCACCACAGAAGCATCCGCCGGTTATCGCCATCGCGATGCCCTCAACATGTCGTCTAACGCCGCAGTTCAGCAGCGGCGCGCTCACTTATGCGACCTGGCAGTCTATCCGACCGTCCGCTGCAACTGATTGTTAAGCCGGCTGGCACAACATCGCAGTTCATTTTTTGCTCTTCCCGATAGCTCGGCGAAGGTGGATATCGATCTCGTCGCCGCCGGAAGGAGCAAATCCCTGCGAGCGATAGAACTCTACCGCATCCCGCCACTCGGGCTGAGTGAATGCCCAGAGTTCGACCACGCCTCCTCGTGCCGCGAAATCGGCGACCCGGCTCATTAGCGCGGTCGCCACACCCGAACGACGATGCGCTCGGGCAACCGCGACGCGCACCAGTCTCCCGGCAAGCCCTTCGACGATCAACCCGGTCGTGCCGATCACGTTGCCGTCTAGCTCTGCCACGAAGAAGGCGCCCGGAGGCGTGCAGTACGAGCGTGCGATGTCGATCAAATCGGGATTGGCGTTGCGATCGACGTGCCCGAAGTGCTCGCCCAGCGCATGTTCGAGGAGCTCGCGCGCGGGCGCCTGATCACTCGCTCGGAATCGGCGGATCGTAACCATCGGCAGCGCCGCCAACTGTGCAACCGGTGATTGGGCCGCGAGCTGATGCGGTCGATCCCAAACGTATCGAAAATAGCGTCCAACGCCACCGCCCGGATTCTCCATTTCGACGATCCCCGTGTTACGGCCGCCCAAGCGCTCGTACAGCCGTCGGGCCGGATTGGACTCCCACACCAAGAGATAGGCTTGCTCCTGCGGAAACCTGGCAGAAAGCCAGATACCGGCCTCCCGCATCAATGAAGTGCCGATTCCGCGTCGTTGCATGCGCGCGTCGACATGCAAGTTGTCGATGAATGAGCCCCATTCGCTGTCGTGAGACCCGAACGCGCACACGAACCCGACGATTCGAGCGCCATCTACTGCAACAGACACGCACTGATTCGGAGGCGGATTACGGAGACGAGCATTCCACACCGCCTGACGTTCCGAAGAAATATCGCCGTCCAAATACTCGTCTCGAAAATTTCCTCGGTACGCTCGACGCCAGTTCTCGGCATGAAGGGCGGCGACGTCCGACGAATCAGCGTAGTTCGCAGGTCGAAATAACAGCGTCTCCATTGCGTTGCCGCCTAACGCCGCAGTTCGGCAGCGACGTGATGACGCCAGCGTTTTGGCGCTCTATCGCCGACCGTCCGCTGCAACTGGTTGTCAGGCGTCACTGGCGACTGACCGCTAAACGGAGGCCGAGCAAGACGAAAAGGCTGCCAGCAACCTGCGACACGGCTTTCCATCCTCTGGCGTGGCGTTCGAAGAACCCGCGCAGCTTGCCTGCAGCGACCGCAAGGATCAGACACCAAACAGTGCCGCTGGCAACAAACGTCAATCCAAGGGCAATGAACGCCGCAACCTTTGTGTTGCTGCCGGGCTCAATGAACTGCGGCATCAGGGCAAGAAAAAACAACGCGACCTTAGGATTGAAAACGTTTGTGAGAATTCCGTCGCGAAAGGAACCCAGGGTGCCGGTGCCACGAAGTCGACGCTGCTCGACCATTTGCGCGGCCAAGAGCATTCGCACGCCCAGATAGATTAGATAGGCCGCGCCAAGAAGCTTCACGACGGTAAACGCTGACGCCGACGTCGCGAGCACTGCAGATAGACCTACTGCGGCCATGACCGTGTGAAACAGCGACCCGACTGTGATTCCCAAAGCCGAAGCTACTCCGCTCCGCGTTCCTTCAGTGAGGCTACGCCCGAGAATGTAGAACGTGTCCTGGCCTGGTGTCAGATTTAGCAGCACGCCGGAAGCTACAAACAGCCAGTAGTCATGAATGCCTAGCATTTGAGCGAACCTCTCCGCGTAGCGGCACGCGTGATCTGTGACGCCTAATGCCGCAGTTCGGCGGCCGCACGCAGGCCTATGTGACTTGGCACTTTGTCTATCCACGGTCCGCTGCAACTGCTTGGGCCTCTCCGAACTCAGGGCGATTCGCTCACGCGTGCAATAGCGCCACGATAAATAACAGCATGCCAACAGCCGCGATATTCCACACCAATGATCGGACAAGCGGAATACCGAAGGCATAGAGCGGCAAGTAAGCGGCGCGCGCCCCAATGTACAAAATGGAACCCCATTCCGTGAGCGCGCTATGCACCCCGTCAACTTGCGCGACAAGTACCAACGCGGCGAAAAGCGGAAACGTCTCCAAGTAGTTGGCCGAAGCTCGCTCCAGACGACCAGCGACACCCTTCAGAGGCGGAAGCTGTTCATCGCGAGCACTGGCCGTCCAGCGGTAACCGCGCTGCAAACTCTTGGCGTGCGACGACGCGATGACATGGACGAACCCAAGAACAACGCTCCACGTCAGCACTGTGAGTTCGAGATTCAACTGTGCTCACCGCCTCACGTTCCCGCCTAACGCCGCAGCTCTGCGGCCGCGTGCTGCCGTATGTGACTTAGCATTTTGTCCATGACCGTCCACCGCAAGTGCTTGTCAGGCGACTGAGCCATGCCGCGAAACCTCTTTCGACAGGACCCGATCGATAAAACCGAGCTCGCCGAGCACCTGGTAAGCGAATGCTTCCCACCCGTCGGCTGACAAGGCAATAGGACGCACACGCCTAACGTTGCGAATCGCATCACCGGGACTCAGCCCCTCGGTGGCGCAAAGGAAATAAATCAGGAACATCCCGGTGCGATCTTTGCCCGAGCTGCAATGAACCAGCACGCTCCGATTGGCACCGATCGAGCGAAGCGCGAATGAGGAATGAGAGAGCACGCGGTAAGGCGTTGACGCAGAGCTCAAGATCTCCCGGACGGGGAGGCGCGGCGTCCGAGAGAGGCACACAACAGTAATCGATGCCGGCCTCAGCTAGCTCGTTGGCACGCACGAACTCGCCGTCATTCACCGACAGCACTGCGCCCACACCACCCGCCGCGAGATCCGTCGGCGACCAACTGTCACGATTCGGGCCGCTGCGCCCGCCAATCACACCCTCTCGGATCCAGAACACGTTGCGCATCGAAGTCGCCTAACCCCGCAGTTCAGCGGCGCGCTGACCTATGTGCCTTGGCACTCTATGCATCACCGTCTGCTGCGATTGCTTGTTAGACAGAGGCCTCTTTGTAGGCGCGCAACACGGCATTGATCCGCGTTTGATATCCAGGACCCGCCGCCTTGAACCACTCCAACACGTCCGCGTCGACGCGAAGAGATATCGTTGCCTTAGGAAGGACGGGTTTTAGGCCGTTTCTTACGATGACCCGAACGACGTGTCTTGGATCGAGCTCCGGATGCTCGGCCGTAACCTTCACCGGCTTTTGGCTCGTCCGCCGTCGGCGAGAGATGGTCCGCGATAGTTTCGAAGAAGAACGCTGTTTCATGGTGTGTTGCCCGACGAAAAGAAATGATGCGAATAGCGCTTGGCGACTCGGTATGGACGATGGAGACCGGAACACCGCGTAGCAGCCCGAGAGCTGACGAACCGCTGCTCCTTGTAGCGAAACCGGTCGTCCTCATACAACGCGGTAAGCCCGTCGAAAACGAGCTCGGCATCAGCAAAGTCGAGTCCATGGGCCTTCAGGTTGGACTTGCGCTTCGCCTCATCCCACTCGAATCGCATCTACAGAGTGTATATACGACTGCAGGCTCGTGCAACGCTCGGCGCCGCCGTCTAACGCCGCAGTTCAGCAATGCCCTAGGTGCCTTGGCACTTTATGCCTGACCGTTCGCTGCAACCGCTTGTTGGGCGGCTGGCGCATAGCCGCTTAGTCCAGCCAAAGAGCAACTCTATGCTGTACCTTCTGGGACCGTAGCCGACTTGACCATGACCGCCTCGTCGGGCTCGGCCCCGAACTCAATGGCTTGTTGAGTTGAAGCCGGCTGAAACCCCAGATGGCGCAGCAGGGCCATTGAGCGGTAGTTGGCATGCTTGAGCACGGCGACGAAGAGCTGCGCGTTGTAGGTGACTCCGAGCTCCTGCAGCATGGCAGATAAAGCGCCGCTGCCGATGCCTCGGCGCCAGTACTTACTGGCCAATTCGTAGGCCACCAGCGCCGTACCGGATTCATACACGGTGGCCTGCACATACCCCGCCAGTTCGCCACTGGACAAACGAATCACCCAGTTCAGCCGAAGTTGCCGGCCGTCCGAAGAGGCTCGGCGCTCCAACCTAGCAAATCGGTCGACGAGCCACTCTTCCGAATGAGGCGGCCCGTTCTCGAACTCGTAGATGGCGAGATCACTGAGCACGGAGAACATCTCATGCGCGTGCGCTACCGTCTGAGGTTCGAGACTACACAGGGATGCGCTGAGAGTTCGCATGCCGCTTAACGCCGCTGTTCAGCAGCGGCGTGCTGCCCTACGTGACTTGGCACTTTATGCATGATCGTCCGCTGCAACTGCTTGCAGGCCGCGGATACGACGTTGAGCAGCTCGAAAATACTACAGACGACGGGCATCTGACCGTCCGGAACACGGCCAATGCGAGCGCACTCGCGCGAGAAGAACTCCCAGTGGCTTCGACGCCATTGCTTGAGGCTGCCGTCTCCCTCGCCTTCCATCGACACATACTCTGGATCCACTTCGTCGAACGCGACCACTTCGACACGCGTGATCCGCGTGATCAACGCCGGAACATTGCCGTGGTCCACCACGATCTCTATATCTCCGGCCTTCGGGAGACACTCTTCGTCAGCCTCGACAGCCCAAAGCAGCGAAGTCCCCGCGCGTTTCTTCCCCCGAATGATCAGGTCCAAGAGTTCGCGCGACAACTCGATAGTGTCACCATAGGCATCCACTCGGACATCGCCGGGTGGCAACACAAGACCGCGCCTCGCCAGATCGGCCAGCAGAACCTCAACGTCTGGCAAAGAACTCACGTTGTCGGCCTAACGCCGCGGTTCAGCGGCCGCGCGCTGCGCTACCAGCGCGCGGCATGTGCACAATGAAACGACGCACTTGCCGCGCGCCCGCGATGACCTAGCACGGTCCGCTGCAACTGCTTGTTATACGCGGGCCTGCCAGATAGTGGGATTTCGGCGAGCTTGAAACACTGCGAGCACAACGAGCCTCGTTGATTCGATGCGAAAGAATACGGAGTACGGGAAACGACGCGCCCGAACGCACCGCACATCCCGGTGCATGATTGGGAAGCGCTCAGGGCTTTCCGCAACCAGACCAATAGCACGCTCTATCTCCGCTACGAACTCCGCCCCCAATCCGGCGCCGGCGTTCGTCATACCACAGCGCTGCTCCCTCGAGTTCGCGCTGTGCCGCGCGCCGAAGAACTACGCTCCGGGTCATTTCTTGAGGCGTTCGTTGATCGAAGCCTTCGCTTTCTCCCACGACACGACATCGTTGGGATTTGCCTCATGATCCGAAATTCGCCTGTCGAGCTCAGCCCGTTGTGCGTCGGTTACTGGAACAGCTGCGCTGTCCGCAGCGATACTGTCCCAGATCTGCTCCACCAGCGTTAGACGATCTTCGACGCCGAGGCGGTCAATACCAAGCGACTTGATCGAAACCGACATGAGCGTTGTCCGTAATGCTGCCGATACGTCCGATGTTACCAGGCGACCTTAAGCCGGACGCAAGAGCGTATAACGCCGCAATTCAGCGGCCGCGCGCTGACCCACGTGCCTTGGCACTTTATGTGTGACCGTCCGCTGCAACTGCTTGTTAGGCGACTAGCCGACGTTCTTCTCCTTCGTGGAAGATCACTCGTCCACAGACAGCACCAAGCGCCGTCAGGTCTCGCAGCTAGGCCCCATACGTCCAGCATGTTCGCGGCGCAGCGACTCCAGCGACCCCAACGCGAGCGCGACAATCCGACGTCTCGACGTGCAGCGTACAAACACGTCAGAAGACCTGCACTCCGCACCGTATCGTGCCACGAGTAGCCCGAAGCCACCAGTATCCGCGCAAGCGCAACCAGCACGCGATCGAACGGCCCTGCGAACGGACCTTCGACCATGCGAGCTCGTGAACCAATCTCACGAGCGACGCTGACGCACACGATCGCAGATGATCGCGATGCGCGCTCGTTTAACTTTGCCACTGCGCTCTCCCATGGCGCCTAACGCCGCAGTTCAGCGGCGGCGCGCTGCGGCTTGCTGCGCGCCGCGAGCGCATAATGAAATGACGCGCTTGCGGCGCGCCCGCGATACCGTTCTCACCGTCCGCTGCAACTGCTTGTTAGGCGCATAGCACGTGCATGGCAGCGAAGCATTGATCGTGAGCGTGACCCCAGTAGACGACACGCACCGCCCATCGTTGCGCATACCGGCCTTGACCATAGCCGCTGCCAACGCAGTGGTTCACGCACCATGTGTCGCGACTGATCCTTGCACCCACGGATAACAGCAAGCGCGTACGGTCCAGCCGGAGTGCGAGCCTTGATCAATCCGGAGACTGGAGCGCGCGCATCCGTTGGCACTCACCGAGGTCGGAGCGCTGCAGCCAACGGTGAGTGCTGAACTTCGCTGCCACGTCTCGCTTAGAACTGAACCGAAGTGCAGACGTCGTATCCATTGCTCCCCGAGCCCGGATCTCAGTAGGCCTGGAACATTCCATAGGCGGTTGGAATAAGACATCCGGCGACGAGCCACGAACCTGGCAGTCATCCGCGATCGCAAAAGGGCACTGACAGCGCTCAAGGGGTTCGACGCCACGATGGGCTGCGAATTGCGAGCGGCCATGGCGCCTAACGCCGCAGTTCAGCGGCGGCGCGCTGCCGTGTGAAGCGCGCCGCGAGCGCATAATGAAATGGCGCTTGCGCCGCGCCGCGATGCCGTGTCACCGTCCGCTGCAACTGCTTGTTAGGCGGCATGGCACGACGCGCCCCTCCTAATAGATCCCGCCACTCTCGAGGGCGGTATGAGCAAAGCGGTTATGGGACCAACGCTACGCAGATCATTGAGCGGTTCGTTGCGTGCGCAGAATGACGACGACTTGGAGAAAAGTCGCTGCCAGGTCGCTCTAAAGTAGATTTCTCAACCGTGACGATAACGATCGTAACTGCGACTGCGCCGCTGGAGCAATTCCCCGTTCTTCAGACCCCCCCTAACCTAATCTTGAGGCAGGGTTCGGCTTCGTGGCCTACGATATCCCATGCGAGGCGGCAATTGAAGCTTGGTCGAGATTCGTTTCACTTGCACTGTAAGCCTTAGTGGTGACTTGCGCACAGCCTTCTGGCGAAACCCGACGACTAGCGCTCAGACTCCCAGGCCGGAACGCCCTCATGACGAGCCGTCAATAGTCTCTCACTCTCGAGGCAGTCGAGTCAGCGACTGGATTGGTTGGACCCTCGGTTCCGGCAAATACACGGCGTGCGGCTGAACACATCGAGGGGACGACGTAACGACGGATGCTCCACGGTTACTTTCAACTTTGGCCGGCACGTCGCCACAGACTGTACGCCGAACGCTGCAGTTCAGCGGCCGCACGCTGCCGTGTGACGCGCGGCGCGAGCGCATAATGAAATGAGCGCTCGCGCCGTCGCCGCGACGCCGTATCACGGTCCGCTGCAACTGCTTGTTAGCCGCTGGCACTACGCAATTCTTCGCGTAGAACACGCCGGAGCGTGGCTTCCAACGGCTGATCGCTTCTCTTGATATGCTCTGGAGCAAGGCCGCGTTTATCAGCGACTGATAGTTACCGCCACCGCTCTTGTGCACCTAATGCTTAA
>CAVOVT010000011.1:0-675309 GCA_963699925.1 uncultured Gammaproteobacteria bacterium
GGCGAGGTCGGAGTTCATGACGTCGACCAACTCGTTGAGGGTGCCCTCGTAGGGGAGCGGCTCCCACCGGTTGCGCTCGTAGAGCGACAGACCGTAGCGGCCGCCGCCGAGCGGAGTGAGGCGGAAGCGCGGATCGGGACCGATCTCATCCAGCCGACTCACGATGAGATGCTGGCCGCGCGTCTTGGCCGTGAGGCCACGCGTCGCCTCGCCCTGGTCCAGCAACGCCTGGACGGTGGGTGCGAGCGTCAGCCAGGGCACCTCTGGGTGGCGCTTGGCTGGGGGCATGCTCGGCAGTGTGCCACAGCCGCATCGGCCGCCGGAAGGGTCGACTTGACCTATCAGTCGACCGAGACCTACCGGCAGCGTGCCGGTCGCCGGCTACGGTCGGCGGCCCAGGAGACTGTGCATGCCTGGACCTGCCGCCGCGCTCGAGTTGACCGCCGATGAACTGCACCAGTTGACCGGCTGGGTGCGCGCTGGCACCACGCCACAGCGTCTGGCACGCCGAGCGCGTCTGATCCTGGGCAGTGCTGCTGGGTTGGGCAGTCGGGCGCTGGCGCGCCAGGAGCGGATGAGCCGAACCACCGTCCGCCGCTGGCTGGGTCGGTTCGCCACTCAGCGCTGTGCTGGACTGCAGGATCGACCGCGCAGTGGTCGACCGAAAACGCTCACACCCGCGACGCGTGCGCTGGTGGTGGCCCTGGCCTGCGAACGTCCCGCCGATCACGACGGTGCCGCTGCGTCGCTACAGCCTGAGCGAACTGACCGTCGAAGTCGCCAACCGCCTCCCGAGCGACGACGTCGCGCCCTCGCGGACGGCCATCTGGCGTGTGTTGGCACACGACGCCCTGCGTCCCTGGCGGTATCGATCCTGGATCACGCCGCGTGATCCGCACTTTCTGGAGCGGGCCGGTCCGGTGCTCGACTTGTACGCCTGCCAGTGGCAGGGCCGACCACTCTGGGCGGACGAGTACGTGCTCAGCGCCGATGAGAAGACCAGCATCCAGGTCCGACGCCGGCTGCATCCAACCCTGCCCATCGGACCGCACCAGGCCATGCGCGTGGAACACGAGTACGAGCGCGCAGGGGTCGTGCAGTACCTGGCAGCCTGGGATGTCCATCGTGCCGTCGTCTTTGGCCGCTGCGAACCGAAGACCGGCAAGGCCGCTTTCGGCCGACTGGTCGACGACGTGATGAATCAGGAGCCGTATCGCTCGGCACGCCGCGTGTTCTGGATCGTCGACAACGGCTCATCGCATCGCGGCGACCGCGCTGCGGAGGAGCTGCAGGCACGCCATCCGCGCATCGTCATCGTCCACACGCCGACCTATGCCAGCTGGCTCAATCAGGTCGAAGCTCAGGCGAACGCAAAGCTTGTCTTTCGCGCGGTCCTGACCGTGGACGGCCCCGAAGGGGCTGCTCATTGCGTTCCGCTCAAGCATCGCAAGGCCTTCAACCCGCTGGTCCGACGTGCGGAAGTGTCTAATTAAGTATACCGCAGAATCCAGGATTGTATGCCGCTGTGCGAAGTCACCGAGTATGGAAATCGGTGTTATGCCAATAAATCTTGACATGCATTTAGATGTGCGGCACGTAATACTAGACAACCGTTCTGTTTGGTGGTACCGTGGCCGCAACTCGGAAGGAGGACTCGACGCTGACTCTGGAACAACGTCGTCAGGCACTTACCGCAGCTGGCCTCCTCCACCCGCATCCGGACCTGGTGGGCGCCAGGTTGTTCGCCGGCGACAATGCCTTCTTCCTGGCGCTCGACAAGGTCCAGGTCAAGTACGAGATGTTGCGCGCTCACCTGGTGGACGGTGTGGCCGTCGTGGATGCCGCCAGCCAACATGGCTACTCACGCGCGGCCTTTTACCAGCAATACGGTACCAGGCTCTGCAGGGTGGCCAATGATACACAGAACGCCGGGCACCGATCGTGCGCCGCGTATCGCGTTCCTCAGTCGATCGACGAGGCGCAAGCTTTGAGCTCCACGACGAGAAGTCGATTTCTTCGGCCTGCGGCGTCTCACGATCGTCGCCGTGGGACGCGGTCGCGATCGTGCTCGTGATCGGCTTCGTCGCGTTCCTTGCCAGCACGAGCCGCGAGCTGCTCGAGCCGCTCGCGCGCCTCGAGGCCGTGCCGGTGTCGCTCGACCCGATTCATCTGCCCGAGTACGCCGCGCGCACCACGCTGCGCATGCTCGCGGCGCTGGCCGTCTCGCTGCTGTTCGCGCTGAGCTACGCGACCTGGGCCGCGAAGAACGAGCGCGCCGGCAAGCTGCTCGTGCCGATCCTCGACATCCTGCAGTCGGTCCCGATCCTCGGCTTCATCTCGATCACCGTCGTGTTCTTCCTGACGCTCGGGCGCGGCCGCGTGCTCGGCGCCGAGCTCGCGGCGATCTTCGCGATCTTCACGAGCCAGGCCTGGAACATGGCGTTCAGCGTCTACCAGTCGCTGCGCACGGTGCCCGCGGAGCTCCGCGAGGCCGCGGACTCGTTCCACCTCACGCCGTGGATGCGGTTCTGGCAGCTCGAGGTGCCGTTCGCGATGCCGGCGCTCGTCTGGAACATGATGATGTCGATGTCGGGCGGCTGGTTCTTCGTCGTCGCGGCCGAGGCGATCACGGTCGGCAACACGACGTTCGCGCTGCCCGGCATCGGCTCGTACATCGCGCTGGCGATCGAGCAGCGCGACCTCGTGGCGATCGGCTGGGCGATCGCGACGATGCTCGTCGTGATCCTGCTCTACGACCAGCTGTTGTTCCGGCCGCTGGTCGCGTGGATGGACCGCTTCCGCGTCGAGCAAGATCCGGGCGTCGAGCCGCCGCGCTCGTGGGTGCTCGCGATGCTGCGCCGGTCGCAGCTGGCGGGAATCGCGCAGGACGCCTTCCGCGCGTTGTTGCGCGGGTCCGCACGAGCGCGCGCGCGACCGGTCGAACGCCGCGCCGCTGAGCCGCGGAGCGCTCGTCGCGGCGGGCTGCTCGGGCTCGCGCTCGTCGTCGCGGCGCTCGCGTTTGCGCTGCGCCACATCGTCGCGATGCTGATCGGGGAAACGTCGCTCGGTGCCGCGATCGAGGTCTTCACGCTCGCGCTTGTTCACGATGACGCGCGTGTTCGTCTGATCGCGCTCGCGAGCGTCGTCTGGGTGCCGATCGGCGTCTGGGTAGGGCTGCGGCCGCGCGCGACCGCGATCGTGCAGCCGGTCGCGCAATTCCTCGCCGCGTTTCCCGGCGAATCTGCTGTTCCCGATCGCCGTTTACGGCATCGTCGCCTGGCATCTCGACCCCAACATCTGGCTCAGCCCGCTGATGATCCTCGGCACGCAGTGGTACATCCTGTTCAACGTGATCGTCGGCGCCGCGGCGATGCCGAACGAGCTGCGCTACGCGGCGGACAACCTGCACGTTCGGCGGCTGGCTCTGGTGGCGCAAGGTCGCGCTGCCCGCCGTGTTCCCGTACTACGTGACCGGCGCGATCACAGCCTCGGGCGGCTCCTGGAACGCGTCGATCGTCGCGGAGGTGGCGAGCTGGGGCGACACGAAGCTCGAGGCGCGCGGGCTCGGCGCATACATCGCCGACGCGACGGCGGCCGGCGACTTGCACCGCGTCGCGCTCGGCATCGCGACGATGTGCCTGTTCGTCGTCGTGATCAACCGAGTGCTCTGGGCGCCGCTGTACGATTACGCCGAGCGCAAGTTTCGGCTCGCCTGAGCGACGAAGCGATGGACGCCGTGCCCGCCCTTCTGCTCGAGATCGACAACGTCCGCAAGGCGTTCCCGCGCAGCCGACGGCGGCGAGCTGCTGGTGCTCGACGGCGTGAGCCTCCGCATGAAGGACGGCGAGATCGTCGGTCTGCTCGGCCGCTCGGGCTCCGGCAAGTCGACGCTGCTGCGGCTGATCGCCGGCTTGTCGCAAGCCGAGCGCCGGCAGCCTCGCTTACCGCGGCAACGCCGATCGACGGTCCGCCGCTCGGGATCGCGATGGTGTTCCAGAGCTTCGCGCTCTTCCCCTGGCTCACGGTATACGACAACGTCGCGCTCGGGCTCGAGGCGCAGCGACGTGCCGAGCGCGGAGATCCGCAAGCGCTCGCTCGCCGCGATCGACCTGATCGGCCTCGACGGCTACGAGTCCGCGTATCCGCGCGAGCTCTCGGGCGGGATGCGCCAACGCGTCGGCTTCGCGCGCGCGCTCGTCGTGCATCCGAAGATTCTGCTGATGGACGAGCCGTTCTCGGCGCTCGACGTGCTGACCGCGGAGACGCTGCGCACCGACTTCCTCGAGCTATGGGCAGACGGGCGGATGCCGATCAAGGGCGTACTGCTCGTGACGCACAACATCGAGGAAGCGGTGCTGATGTGCGACCGGATCATGATCTTCGGCTCGAACCCCGGCCGGATCTTGACCGAGATCCCGGTGACGCTGCCGCAGCCGCGCAATCGCAACGACCCGGCCTTCGCGGCGCTCGTCGACCGCATCTACGTCGAGATGACGCTGCGCCGGCCGGCCCAGGAGTCGCGGCCCGACGTGCTCGGAGCCCACGGCCTCGGCGCGGTCCTGCCGCGAGTGTCGCCGAACTTGCTGTCCGGCCTCATGGAGACGCTCGCCGGCGAGCCCTACGACGGCAAGGCCGACTTGCCCGAGATCGCCTCGCTGTTGCAGATGGAGATCGACGAGCTCTTCCCGGTCGCCGAGACGCTGCAGATGCTGCGTTTCGCGCAGATCGAGGGCGGCGACATCCGGTTGCTCGACGCCGGCGCCGAGTTCGCGCACGCGGGCGTCGACGACCGCAAGAAGATCTTCGCGCGCCAGCTGCTCGCCGGCGTGCCGCTCGCGGCACACGTGCGCCGCGTGCTCGACGAGCGCGCCTCGCACGTTGCGCCGATGAGTCGTTTCTCCGACGAGCTCGAGGACTACATGACGCCCGAAGCCGCCGAGGCCACGCTGCGCGCGATCATCAGCTGGGGCCGTTACTCGGAGCTCTTCGCGTACGACGACGAGAAAGCGCGCTTCAGCCTCGAGAACCCGACGTAACGAGCGCAGGCAGCGGCGCGTGCGGCTGCGGAACGCTCCGACGGCCAGCTGAGGAAAGTCGGCTAGCGGCCCATGTCGCGGCGCGCGGGCAACGCGACGAACGTGCCGCCATTGCGCTGGCAGATCGCGCGCATCAGCACCGCGAAGTCGGCCTCGGTGTACATGTCGCCGCCGGTCGCCTCGTAGATCGTCGGGAACGCGACGGCGTGAATCCGCACGAGCCGATGGCCGTTCGCGTCCGGCTTGTTGCGTCGATCGATCTCGCGCACGATCGAGTTGACTTTGCCGACGGCGAGATCGTCGCTGTAGACGTAGAGCGAGATCTTCTTCTGGCCGTCCGCGAACACGTCGATCGCCGCGAGGATGCCCTCGCGCGGGCTCGAGTCAGAGTACGAGTGCCAGTTCTTCATCGCGTCGAGGATCGCCTGCCGGCGCGACGGCGTGTCCGGAATCCATTCGTTGCGGTAGCTCTTGAAGAGATAAGCACCCTCGTCGTCCATCACCTGGATGCCCTTGACGGTCGGATAGACCTGGAGCGTTTGCCGGGTCTCCTCGAGCATCCGGTCCCAGGCGTATTGCTGCATGCTGCCCGACGTGTCGACGAGGAACACGATGTACTCGCTGTCGACCGGGATGCCGCCGACCTTGTACTCGTCGAGCGGCGGCTTGTAATCGGCCAAGAGCTTCTTCATCTCGTCGCTGAGGCTCTCCTTAGCGGATGCGAGCTTGCCCTCGATCTCGTTCGAGAACGCGGTGTCCTTCGTGGTCGCGAGCACCTCGGAGCGAACCTTGTCGAGCTGAGCCTTCAGGTCCTCGACCTTGCGCTGGTTCGTGCGCAGGTCGCTCGCGGTCGTCGCTTCGTCGCGGCTCACGATCTCGGTCTCGCCGAGGATCTCGTTGAGCTCCTGCTGGTACTGCGCGATCACGCCCGAGAGATCCTTCTGGCTCTGCTCGAGGCGCATCGGCTCGCTGTTGCGGCTGATGATGAACAGCAAAATGATCGATCCGAAGCCGCAGCAGATCGCGTCGAGGAACGACATGCTGAACACTTCGAGCTCGCGACGGCGTTTCATGGCCAATCCTCCGAAGGCGCGAGCATCGAGCCGCCGGTCCGCAGCGCGAGCACCCAGAACGCGGGCGCGGCCGCCGGATCGCCCTCCATCGGCAATAGGATGACGTTGACCGGCGAGCCCACGGGCAGCTGGCGCACGGCGCGATTGAAGTTGTCCAGCCGGTCGCGGCCCGTGGCGCCCTGCCGCGTGGGCACGATCTCGCCGATCGTGGGCAGGCCGTCGGTGATCAGATAGATGTTGTCGGGCTTCGGCTCGAGCATACGCGCGGCCGTGAACGCGGCGTGCAGGCTCGTCGGTCCCTTCGGCACCATCTCCTTCAGCTTGCTCATCGCCGCGTCGAGCTCGCTGCCGTCGGTGAGCGTGATCCACCGGCCGTCCGTGTTCGGCGTGAGCGTCATGGCGTGATCGGCGAACGCGATGATCTGCACGTTCGTGCCGGGCTTGATCTGAGTCGTGAGCCAGTCGACCGTGTTGACGGCTTGCTGCCACTTCGGCGACTTGCGCTGCTGGTCCGGCGGCATGTTGCGCCGCCGGAGCACGTTGACGAGCGTGCGGTCGAGCATGCTCGTCGAGGCGTCGACGAGGATCAGGACGTGCGTGCCGCCCATCCTCAGGCCCGTGAGGTATTGCCGATGCCCCTCGCCCTCGAAGCCGCGGATGCGATCGCCGTCGTTGTTCTTCGAAGGCTTGGCGGCCGCGGCCTTCACGCTGTTCGATTCGGTCTCGAGCGACGCGAGGTCGGCCTTGAGCTTCTCGATCGCAGCCTTGCGCGCCGCGGAGTCCTCGGTGAGGGTCGCGAGCTTCGTCTGCGTCTCCGTCACCTCGCTCACGAGGTTCTGGCGCAGCGCCTTCAGGGCCGTCCACTGCTCGAGCTGCTTCTGGAGCTGCTCCTTGATCTGCACGAGGTTCTTCTGGCCCGTGAGCACCTTGAGCTCCCAGCGCTGCGCGTCGGCCTCCGTGGCCTTGATCGCGGTCTGGGTGTCGACGAGGGCGTTCTGGTTCACGAGCATGAACAGCAGCACGACCGCGCCGAATCCGGCCGTGATCGCGTCGAGGAACGACATCGAGAAGATGTTCAGCTCGCGGCGGCGCTGCTTCATTGGGCGGGCTCCATGCCGACGACCTGGAGCTCGGCGCCGGGCGAGCCGATCCGGATCACGTCCGCGCGCTGCAGCGTCGTCTCACCCGCGACCTTCTTTTCGTTCACGAAGGTGCCGTAGCGGGAGAGATCGATCAGCTTGAGCTCGCCGTCGCGCACGACGAGCTCGCAATGCGCCCGGGACACGCCGTTCGCCTGGCTCGTCACGACGATCGTGCGCCGGCCGTCGACCGGCTCGCGGCCGACGAGGAGCCCGCGCGCGCCGATCGGATACACCACTCCCGCATAGACGACGTGCGTCGGCGGAAACTCGTGCAGCGCGGCCGAGGCGCGCGGCGCCGCGGATGTCGCGACATCGGCTGCGGGTGCACGCCAGCCGAGCCGTTTGAGCAGCTTCACCTCGCCCTTGTGCGCGTCGATGAGCTCGGGCTTGAGCAGCACGCTGCGCGCCGCGTGGCCCGGAGGCAAGCGCTCGACCTGCGCATCATCGAGACGCGCGAGCTCGGCCGCGACGCCGGGCAGCGACGCGAGGTGCGACGAGAGCTGGATCACAACGCTCTGGCCCGGCTGGCGGTAGTACGCGATCAGCTGCACGAGCGCACGATTGAATCCGGCCGCGACGGCGCGCAGCGCGTCGCGGTCGAGCGTGATCTTCTGCTCCTCGCCATGCTGCGGCAGCGTGATCTCGATGCGGTCCTGCTCGCGCAAGCGCTCGAGCCAGCCGGGCAGCCGGTCGTAGAGCATCTGCTCGGTCTCCGCCCGATGCAGCGGATCGAATCGCGTCGCGCGCACGAACAGCTCGGCAATCCGGCGCGCGAACCCTTCCGTGAGGCTCGCGAGACCGGTCGTGATCACGTTTTGCTCGGAGCTCACGATCGCTTCGCTGCCTTGCTCGATCAGCGTCGCGGACACGCGATAGAGACCCGCGTCGACATAGAGGAGCTGGTGGCCCGGATACGGCCGCACGCTCGCGGCCGCGGCGGTCGCGACGATCGCGCGCACCTCGATGCCGCACTCGTTCGCGAGGCCGAGCCCGAGACCGAGCTGCTCGCCGCGAATGTGCCCGGGCACGACGAGCACCGCGTCGTCGGCGCCGCTGCCGAAGCGCTTCCACAACGAATCGATCTGTGCGAACGCGAGCTCCGCGGCGCTCTGCGTGATCTCGCTGCCGGCCGAGCCGGGCTCGACGCTCATCGCGTTCCAGAAACGATTGCTCGCCTGGCGCGGGTGCAGCCGCGCCTTCGCGACCGCGTCCCGGCCCGTGACGATCTTGTTGCCCTCGACGACCGCGTAGCCGGGCTCGATCGCGAGCACGGACTGCGCGTCCGCGACCGCGATGCCGGCGTCGTTGAACTCGATCGCGAGAGTGCGCATTCGTCGCTCGTCAGATGTCGACCGGGAACGTCACGGCCTCGTCGGGCTGGATCTCTTCGGTCGGGATGAACTCGTTGTCCTTGATCACGCCCGTCTTGCCGACGGCCGCCGACGGAGGTGGGGGCGGTGGAGGCGTTGTCGAAGCCGGCGCTTGCGCCCCGGCGGGCTCGGAGGCGCCCGAAGACGGCGCGCCCGGCGTCTGCCCGGCGCCGCTCGGCGCTTGCGGCGCTTTCGCGGGCGCGTCCGCGGAGGCCGGCGCGTTCTGCGTCTCTTGCGACGACGCGGTCGAGAGCACGCCGAGCGTCACCACGACGGCAAAGATTCGTGCGAGGTTCATGACTGCCTCCATTGGCGCCCGGTCGCGGGCGACGATGACGTTGTCCTTGTCTCGAGCATGCGCGTCGATCTCACTCGAGATTGCGCGCGATCCTGAAGCCGATGTCCTCGCGCGCGTCGGCGCCGTAGTTGCGCGCGGCGATGCGCAGCTCGGCGATCGTCGCGCTGCGCCAGCTCGCGCCGCGCACCACGTGCAACTGGCCCGATTCCGGCCCGAGCGGATCCTCGACGAGCTTCGTGTTCTCCGTGATGTCGGGCACGTAGAAGTCCTGGATCCACTCGGAGACGTTGCTGCCGAGGTCGCGGATGCCGACGGGGTTCGGCTCGAACGTACCGCTCGGCGCGCTCACCGGGAAGCCGTCATTGTAGGTGACCAGCATCGTCGGCAGCATGATTGCGCGCCGAGACGTCGGCCCAGTTGCCGGCGCGATCGGGCGGCGGCCAGTCGGCGCCCCAGGGATACAGCAGCGCCGAGTCGCGGCCCGCGAAGCGCGCCGCCCATTCCCACTCGGCTTCCGTAGGCAATCGATAGCCTCCGCGCAGCGGCCGGACGGGGGCCCAGACCCCGTTCTTCTGCTCGTATACGGGTTGCAGCCCGTCGCGGATGCTGAGCCAGTTCAAATACTGCATCGCGTCTTCCGGCGTCACGCGCACGACCGGCTGGTCGCCTTCGTCGAGCGTCTTACCGCCGAACTCGCCCGACTTGTGGTCCGGCTTGAACGCGCGGAACTCGGCATTGGTGACCTCGCGGACTCCGAGGTAGAACGCTTTCGTGAGGCGCACGGGGCGCAGCACCTCGTTCGCGCGCCGGCCTTGCTCGCGCCGCGACGAGCCCATCGTGAACTGGCCCGACGGAATGAGCTTGAGCTCCTGACCCGCGCCCGTCTTGCGCACGGTCGGATAGCCGCCGCCGGTGGTCTGATCGAGCGCGGTGAGGTCGAAGACGAGCTTCTGGGGGAAGCCCGGGCGAGGCGTGACACGCTGCTGCGCGCTCGCGAAGCCGGTGCGCCGAATCTCGACGTCGTGGCTTATGCCCGTGAGCGTGAGCGTCGTCGGCGTCGCGGCGCGTCGCTCGCCGTCGACCCAGACGTCGGCGCCGACCGGCGTGCTCTCGACTTGCACCTCTCCGTATTGTGCGACCAGATCGATCGCGAGCTTTCGGCCACTGTCGGCGGCAATCGACAAGCTGCGCGTCGCGATCTCGTAACCCGGCTTGGTGAGCGTGAGCTCGTGCGTTTTCCCCGGCGTGAGCTTGACGGTGAGCGGCGAGCGGCCGCGGTACTCGCCGTCGATGCTCACGTTGGCCTCGGTCGGATTGCTCACGATGTCGACTCGACCGTCGGCGAGCGCGAGCTTCACGTCGGGCAGCGTCAGCGGCGTGCCGGCGCTCACGATCACCTTGTTCGTCCAGGCGTTGTAGCCGGACAGGCGCGCCTCGATCTGGCGCTCTCCCGCGGTGATCTGCGCATCGATCGGCGTCACGCCGACCTCGACGCCGTCGACGAGCACGGTCGCGCCGGGCGGCTGCGTCGCGATCGATACCGGCGCCCAGTTCGGCGTGAGCTTCGCGACGAGCGACTGGCGCTCCGCGGCGCCGCGCACGTCGATCTCGACGACCTGCGGCAAGAACCGGTCCGCACTGAGCTCGAGCCTGTGCACGCCGGGCGCGATCTCGGCGTCCGTGAGCGGCGTCTCGCCGAGCGGCATCCCGTCGAGCAACACCTGGGCCGTCGCCTCGGGGTCCGTCGTGAGCGTCACGAGGCCCGGCAGCTTCTTGAGCTTGAGTGCGAACTCTTGGTCCGAGGCCTTCGTCGTGACCTCGAATTGGGTATCGAGGGGGTAGTAACCCTCGAGCGTCGCGGCGACGCGATGCGTGCCGGGATGCAGCAGGTAGTGATCGCCGTAGCGGATCTTGAACAGCGTGCCCGGCAGGCTCATCGCCTCGGGCTCGGGATCGAAATTCAGGGCGACGGATTTCGCCGTGAACGCGAACCACGCAAAACCCGCCAGCATCGCGAGCACTAAGCCGCCGCCGATCTTCGCCGCCCTCGAGGCGCCCCGCTTCTCGCCGGCGCCGACGACGGGCGGAAGCTTGAACGCGACGGGCCTGACGACGGTGTGATCGGCGTCGGCGTCCTCGTCGCCGGTCGCGACGGCGGCGAGATCCGGCGGCGCGGTATCGCCCGCCGTGACGAGCGTCTCGATGACGAGCGACAGCCGGCCGGCCCCGATCCCGCACGCCAAGCGCGCCCGGTCGAACGCGATCACGTCGCCGTCCTTGAGCTCGCGCGATCCCGCGACCGGCACGCCCTCGACGCGCAGATTCCGCGCGCCGCGTCCCGCGACGAAAAACCCACCGTCACGCTCGCCGATCTCGATCACGCCCGGCAGGCCCTCGATCCGCAGCATCGCGCCCGGATCGGCTCCGATCGTGACCGGCAGAGCGCTCGCCGGGAGCTCCCGCGTCCGTCCGAGGTACTCGATCGTCACGACCGAGTCGCGCGCTTCGCTGCCTGCGCTCATCCTTGTTCTTCCTGCCCGATCAGATCGGTTCGCTGCAAATCACACTGATCGGCGGCAGAGTTCGACCCGGCACGACCGTGAAAGTTTGGCGCACGTCGTGAAAGCCGTTGCGACTGCCGATTGCCGTGTACGTACCTGGCCGGAGCTCGAGATCCTTGGCCGCGAACGAGCCGAGCGCGCCGACGCGATAGACCGTGACCTCGGTGTGCTGATCGGACTGCAGGTGCACGGCGATCGGCGTCGACGCGAGCGTCACGAGACGGTCGAGCTTGCCGATTTGGTCGGTCAACACCGGCCCTGCGTCGGAAACGGCGCGTGCCTCGACGACGAGCTTGCGCGCGTCGGCTAGAACGGTGTCGCTGAAGAGCAGCGTCGGATTGTCGATCAAGTTGCGGAGCTTCGCGTCGAGGCCCGCGCGTGACTCCGAGCGCTCGAGACCCGTCTTCGCGAACACGAGCGTCGGATCGTCCGCGAGCGCGCCCTTGTACTGCGCGATCGCTTGGTCCCAGAGCTTCGCGGCGCTCGAACGCGAGCGCGCGCGCCTCGGTCAGCGCGATCTTACTTAGCCTCTCGCCCTCTCGCGCCTCGGTGAACCCGTCTTGCGCCTCGTGTGCCTGCGGGCGCATCGCGAGCGCGGTTTCGAACTGCTTCTGCGCCTCCGCATAGTTTTCGGCCGCGAGCGCCTTCGAGCCTTGCGACATCGCGAGCTCGAACTCCGAATCGCGCACGCCGGCGCTCACGGCCGCGAGCGCGCGGCTGGCGGGCTCCCAGCGCGGATCGATTGCGAGCGCCTCGCGATAGGTCGAGATCGCCTTCTGCGGCTCACCGGAGTCGCGCTCCGCGTTGGCGCGCTCGACGAGCGCGAGCACCTCGGGCAGCCGCTCGGCGCGCGCGCGACCGGCCTTCGCGGTCGCGTTCTCGGGCTCGATGCCGAGCACGACGTCGTACTGGGCCATCGCGACCTCGGCGTTCGCGGCCGCGAACGCTTCCTGCGCGGCGGCGAGCGCACGTTGCACGATCTCGGCCGAGCGCGCGAGCAACTCGGCGCCCACGGTCGTGGCGTCGGTGTAGCTCGCGACAGCCTTCGCGAAGTCGTTCGCGAGGAACGCATCCTCGCCCGCGTTACCGAGCTCCTTGTAACGAGCGTAGGAGTCGCCGCCCCACGAATCCACGTGCAGCGCGTCGAGCTCGCTTTGCTGCGAGAGCAGCTTCGCGAGCAGAGCGTCGGCCTGCGACTTCAGGGCAGCGAGCTCTTCGGCGGACAGCTGCGGCGTGGCCGGCGCGGTCGGCTGCGCCGCGGGCGCGGCCGCAGCCGGCCGCTCATGCGACGGCTCCATCAGGCGCGGCAGCAACGCGAACACGAACACCGCGGCCGCAATGAGCAAGGCGCCCGCGAGGTACTGCCAAAACGGCGTGCGCGTGCGCTCGTGGACGGCCGTTGCCGGCGCCGCCGCATCGGCTCGCACGGCGCGCAACCCCGGCTTGATCGGGACGACGGTCTCTTCGTGTTGTGCTCGGGTCGACTCCACTCGGCGCTCGCTTCGGTCTAGCTCAAATTCCGGCCGGTTCGAGCTCGGCCCTAACGACTGATTCTAAGACATCCGTGAACACCGAAAGTCCCGGCGCGCGGGCCGGATCGGCTTCGAGCACCTCGCAGACCCGCGCGGCGAGCCGGGCCGTGGGCCCCGTGCGGGCCTCGCGCCACGGCGACGCCAGGCGCGCTCGAGGCCGGCGCCGTCCCGCTGAGCGGCCCGCGGGACCATACGGGAGCCGGCCCGCGAACAGCTCGTAGAGCAGCACGGCGTAGGCATAAGCGTCGTCCGCGGCGGCGACGATGGCCTCGCGGCCGGGCCGCGCGTGCGCCGCCGTCGTGCCCCCGCTCTGGGCGGCTACGCCGAGCGGCAACGCCGATGCGAAGTCGATCAGCCGCGCTCGCCCAAGCGCGTCGAACAGCACGTTGCGTGCCTTCACGTCGCGATGCGCAAGCCGCAAGCCCATGCAGATGTGCGAGCGCCCCATGCACCGCGCACGCGGCCCGCAACCAATGCCGCGGCGGCGTGCCGGCGAGCGCGACGAGGTCGCCGCCCGGCAAGTACTCGAGCGCGAGCGCGCAGGCGCCGCGGCGCTCGATGAGCCCGTACGTCGCGACGATGTGGCCGTGCCGCGCGGCCGCGAGCGCGTCGTGCTCGCGCCCGAGTCGCGCGAGCGCATCATGGGGCTGCACGTCGGAGTGCGGAATCTTCAGCGCAACGCTGCGTTTGCGATCGTCGAGCGCGTGCCAGACTTCGGAGCTGCCGCCGGCGCCGACCCTCTGCACGAGCCGCCAGCCGGCGGACGCGAATAGCTCGTGCGTCGAAGGCGGCGGCGCGTCGGCGCAGTACGGGACGTCCGGCTCGGCGTCGCGCTCAGCCCCCGTTGGCAGCGCTCGAAGCGGCATTCGACACCGACTCTGCGGGTGCGGCCGCTTCGCCCGAGGGCGCGGCCTGCGCGGACGTTGACTCGGGCGCCGGCGCACTGACGGCTGGCGCGCTCGGGGCGGGTGCGCTCGGGGCGGGTGCGCTCGTGGCCGACGCCCCGGCAGCGGGCGCGCTAGCGCCATCCGCCGGCGACTCGGCGGCGGCGCCAGCCACCGCGGTGGGCGCGGGCGGCGCGCCGGCAGGCGCATTCTCCGGCGTCGCGGTTTCGGCGGCCGACGGCGTGGCCGTGCCGGGTAACGTCAAGGCGAGACCTGACGGCGGGTCTTTACTCGGCAGCGGATCCTGACGCGGTGCGGCCGGTTCTGGCTCAGCAGCGTAGACGGAGAGGTCGTCCGGCACGAAGCCGCTCTCCTCGACGAAGATCTGACGCAACAAGTCGCGCCATTCTTGGTACTGCGCGTCGGCGGTGCCGGTCAGCCGGTGCTCCGTGCCTTGGATCGCGACCACCACAGGCTTGATCGAGTCGTCGAACGAGCCATTGAGCTCCTCGAGCTGCGACTGGTGGATCTGCTTTTCCTGCTTGCGGACTTGGCTCGTCCGCAGCATGTCGACGCCGATGTACAGAGCCGCGTCGCGCAGCATGCGCTCGGTGAACTCGCTGCCGTGACTCTGCCGTAAACGATCGACGCGAAAATCGACGCGACGCCCATGCCCGTGCGCCAATGCGCGGACTTCGTGAGCTCCTTGACCTCGATCGCCTCCTCGCGCGCGTTCTCGCGCCAACCGTTGTAGGGCGTGTTCGCGTCCTTGTAGAACTGGTCGTAGTGCTCGTCGATCGTGTCGAGGAACAGCCGCTCGCGCTGACGCACCTGCTCGGTGCGGTCATACATCGGGTCGCCATCGGCCGGCAGCCGATTGATCTTGTATTGTCCCTTGTTGTCGGCCACGTAGCCGTTGAACGCTTCGGGGCTCAGGTCGGCGGCATAGCGCAGTCCCGCGACGGTGCGAACCGTGTCCGTGTCCTTCGCCGACAAGGCCTTGCGCGCTTTCGCAAGATCGTTCGAGATCTCGTTGAACACGTCTTGGTAGGGGTCGAGATCAGGGTAGCGCTGGCGATTGAACGCGCCGGCGGCGGTCGACATCTCGTAGTTCTTGTCGACCCAAACGCGGCCCGTGGCATCGGTCGCTTTGACGTGCAGCTGGAAGTAGTCGCCGTCGGAATGCAGGATCTTGCCGTCGACGCTGAGATCGGCGGCGGTCGAATCCTTGGGCGCGACCCAGACCGTGCCCCAGTTCGCGCTCTTCTGCAGCGTGTTGCGGAGCAAGACGGCCATGTAGATCGCCTCGCTCCTGCGGATCTGGACGAACGTGCCTTCCTTGATCAAGTGCTCGAGGACGTCTTTGTCGACCTCCCCTTCGGGCACTCCCGAGTCGAACACCGCGACGCCGACGTCGAGCAGCTGGGCCTCGGCGATTTCGTTCGTGCTCTTCTCGAGCGGAACCGCGTGCGCGACGAGCACCTCCGTGCTCGTGCAGCCCGCAATGAGGGACAACCCTGCGACGAAAGCGATCGCGACCCCGCGCATATTGGACCCTCGGCGCGCCTACTGGCGCGCAACGATCTTCTTGTATTGGTTGTACTCGTCCCAGAGCGACGCGCGGAGGAACGGATCGGTCTCCGCGGTGGCTGCCTCGCAGAGCTGGCGAGCGACCTTGTCGGTATCGTTGCAGCCTTGCACCGTCGCGGGCGCTTTGTCGGGACCCGTGTCATCGCTCTTGTGGGTCGGGCTAGCAGCACCGGCCTGCTGTCCGCCGACGGCGCTGGAGCCGCCAACCGCCCCGTTGCCGGCCTGTCCGCCTGCTCCGGACCCGCCGCCACCGGCCGCCGCCGCGCCGGCCGCTCCGCCCGCCGCCGCTCCGCCCGCCGCCGCTCCGCCCGCCGCGGCGTCGCCGCCGCCACTCGCCTGGCCTGCCTCTTTGAGCACCTGATCGGCCGCGGTGCCACCTCCGGCTCGTGCGACCCCGTCTTGCTCCTTGCCCATGCGTGCATCGAAGCCGCCGAGCGAACGATCGAATTCGCCGCTGGCGCCGCTCGCGCTGCCGCCATTCGCGGCCTGAGCGTTGCCGAACGGGCTATCGCCGCCCGCGCCGCCCGATCCGGCTCCTGCCGCGCCGCCGCCGGCCGCGCCATTGCCGCCCGCACCGCCGCCGGCTGCACCGCCGCCGGCTGCACCACCGCCCGCCGCGCCGCCACCGGCCGAGCCGGCCCCACCGAGGCCGCCGGAACCGTTTTGCGCGCTGCGGCCGTCGGCCGCGCCGCCGCCACCGGCGCCGTTCTGGCCGCCCGTCGGGAATGCCGAGCCGCCCTGGCCGGCCGCCGAGCCCGCGGCACCCACCGTGCCGCCCGAACCGGGCGAGCCGGAACCGCCCGCGCCCGAACCGCCGCCGCCCGCTTGCGTGCCGGCCGTCGCGCCACCGCCGGCCCCACTCGAGCCGCCGCCTTGCGATCCACCGGCCCCACCCGCTTGCGAGCCGCCTTGCGAACCGCCTGCGCCGCCCGCTTGCGAACCGCCCGCCGCGCCGCCGCCGCCCGTGCTATCCGTTGGGAACGGATTCTTCGAGCCGCCAGTTCCGCCACTGCTGCCGCTCGGGAACGAGCTCGGCGAGCCCGCGCCGCCGCCACTTTGCGCGCCGCCTTGGGAACCGTTCGAAGCCGACGACCCGCCGGCGCCGGATGAGCCGCCGGAGCTCGTCGGGAATGGAGACCCGCCTTGACCGGCCGCCGAACCTGCGGCGCCTACCGTGCCGCCCGAGCCCCCCGACGAGCCCGACGAACCCGAGGAGCCGGACGAACCGCCCCCCGAGCGCGATGCGGAGCCACCGCCCTGCGAACCCGATGCGCCGCCCGCCGAGCCGGACGAGCCGCCGGCCTGCGCACCGCCCTGGGACCCGGATGATCCGCCCTGAGCTCCGGAGGAGCCGCCCTGAGCTCCGGAGGAGCCGCCCTGGGCCCCAGACGAGCCGCCCTGAGAGCCGGATGAAGCTTGCGAGCCGCCGCCCGACTGGCTGCCGCCCGAAGAAGATTTGGAACCGCCCTGCGAGCCGCCCGACGAGGATTGCGACCCGCCGCTCGATCCGCTCGAGCCCGACGGCATCGGAATGCTTGCTCCGGTGCTTTGTCCCTGTGGACCGACGGTTTGCTGACTGCTGCAGGCAATCAGTCCGAGCAACGCGGCGCCTGTGAGCACCGAGCGCATGACCTTCAGTTCCATGATCATTGTCCTTCCTCGATCTCGGTCGAGGTCGTCGGCTGTAGCGTCGCTGGATTCACCTTTAGTTACTCGACGGTCGCGCGAAGTTCACTTTACGCGTCGAGCGGCTAGCGCAGCCGAAAACATTCCATAACGCCCACGGCGCGGGCCGAGTTTGGCCGGGGGGCACCTGATACTATGTGCGCCGCTCGCACGAGCACACTCACCACATCGATCAGAGGCAACGCGCATGAGAAAGATAACACCGATTTGTAGCCTGCTTCTATTTGTTCTTCCGGCGCTGAGTCACGCTCAAAACACGACGCCGGCGCCGGCCGCGGCCCTGCCCCGCACCGCCTCGCCCGCGGGCGCGATGGAGTACTTCATTTCGCCGCAGAACGGCGCGAAGGTGACCTCGCCGTTCACCGTGCGCTTCGGACTGAAGGGAATGGGCGTGGCGCCCGCCGGCGTGACGAATCCGAACACCGGCCACCACCATTTGCTGATCGACACCGATCTGCCGCCGGACAATTTGCCGATCCCGAACGACGACAAGCATCGTCACTTCGGCGCCGGGCAGACCGAGGTCGAGCTCACGTTGCCGCCGGGGCAGCACACGTTGCAGCTCGTGCTCGGTGATGCGAACCACATCCCCCATCAGCCGCCGGTTCATTCCGAAAAGATCACGATCACGGTGCAATAGACGCGCTGAACCGCGCCTGAACGCCCGCAAGCTTCGTCCATGGACATTCGTACGGACTTCGTCGACGCGGTCGGCAACACGCCGCTCGATCAAATTACGCAAGGCGTCCGAGCTCACCGGCTGCACGATCCTCGGCAAAGCCGAGTTCCTGAACCCGGGCGGCTCGGTCAAGGATCGCGCTGCGAAATACATGGTGCTCGACGCCGAGCGCCGCGGCGTGATCGAGCGAGGCGGACTGATCGTCGAAGGCACGGCGGGCAACACCGGCATCGGCCTCGCGCTCGTCGGCAACTCGCGCGGCTATCGAACGCTGATCCTGATGCCGAACACGCAGTCGCAGGAGAAGAAGGACGCGCTCCGGCTTTGCGGCGCGGAGCTTCGCGAGGTGCCCGCGGTGCCGTACAAGGATCCGAACAACTACGTGCACATCGCGAAGCGCACGGCGGAGGAGCTCGCGGCGAAAGAGCCGCACGGCGTGCTGTACGCGAACCAGTGGGACAACACCGCGAACCGCGACGGTCACACGCAGAGCACGGGTCCGGAGATCTGGCAACAGACCGACGGCAAGATCGACGGCTTCACGTGCGCCGTCGGCACGGGCGGCACGCTCGCGGGCGTGAGCGAGTTCCTGAAGCAAAAGAATCCGAGCATCGTGACGGCCGCGGCCGATCCGATGGGCGCGTCGATCTACAGCTGGATCAAGACCGGCGAGCTCAAGGGCAGCGGCAGCTCGATCAGCGAGGGCATCGGCCAGGGCCGCGTCACCGGCAATCTCGACGGGCGCGCAAGATCGACGACGCGTTCCAGATCCCCGACGACGAGATGGTGCCGATCTGCTTCGACCTCGTGCAGACCGAGGGCCTGCTGCTCGGCGGCTCGACCGGAATCAACGTCGCGGGCGCGATCCGGCTCGCGCGAGAGCTCGGCCCGGGAAAGACGATCGTCACGATGCTCTGCGACTCGGGCTCGCGCTACCAGTCGAAGCTGTACAACCCCGAGTTCTTGCGCGCGAAAGGCTTGCCGACGCCGCCCTGGCTCTAACGCTGCGCGTCGCGCGTTCACGCGTTCAGCGCGATTCAGCCGCCAGCGGTCGAAAATGACCGCATGGTCGGGACGATTCCATCGTTTGCGCTCTGGCCGCGGCACGCGATCGCGGTCTTGGCCGCGTGCTGCGCGGCTGAAGTGGCGCGGCCTGCCGCGGCCCCGGTCCCAGCGCCAGCGCCCCGCGCGGCTGCCGGCGAGCACCCTGTTCTAAATCTCGGCGGCGCGGTCGCCGAGCTTGCGGCCGACATGGTCGGCGCGCGCTATCGGCTCGGCGGGCACCGACCCCGTACAAGGTTTCGACAGCAGCGGGCTCGCGTTCTACGCCTACGATCAAGCCGGCTATCCGATACCGCGCACGTCCGAGGATCAATTCAGAGCGGCGCACAAGATCGCGCTGGCGGACGCGACTGCGGGCGACCTGTTCTTTTTCCAGGACCAAGCGAAGCTGTCGCACGTCGGCATCTATTTTGGGCGACGGCTTGTTCGTCCACGCGCCCGAGAACGGGCGGGCAAGTCAGCGTCGCGCGGATCGACGCGCCCTATTATCAAGCACAGCTGATTGCCGTCGGCCGCCTGCTGCCGCCGGGCCTCTGACGCATTCGTCTTCGCGCGCGTGTCGGCGCGCGCTAGCGTGAACGTTCTCAGCGCGGCTTGCGCGACCCGCGTCGCGCGCTCGCAATCGCGGCGCGCTGCGCGCCGCGCTCGCGCTCTTACCGACACCGAGGTCTTCTTGGTCGCGCCGCGACGTCGCGAGCTCGTTGACTCCGGCGCAAGCTTCGAGCAGCGCGTCCTCCGCGGCCGCATAGCTCGGGCGGCGCCGACCGCGCCGTCGCGTCGTCGAGCGCGAGCTCGAGGTCGCTCGCGACCTTGTTCTGCTCGCGGAACACTCGCTCGACGTAGGCGCGAAACTCGCCCGACGCGAGGCCGAGGCGCGTGCCATCGGCCGTCGTGACGGCGCACGCCGCGAGGAGCGCGGCGGCTGCGGCAAGCGAAAATGTGTGCAACGAGCGTGTCGGCACGGGCGGGTAACCGTGAAAAGTCCGCATGCTGTTCGATCCCGGCGGCCCGCGCAATCGGCCGGTGGCGCACCGGCACACCGTCCAAACAGCGCCGGCGCGGGCGGCTGTGCGATAATCCGCGGCTGCAATACCGCATGCCAGCCGGTAAACCCTTGGCCGCGTCCGCCCCGAGACTTCTCCAAGACGCCTCCCACCAGCTCGCCGCCGCCGATCGCAGAAGGCTACTGGATTGGCTCGACCGCGATCAGCGGCCGGACGGCTATTGGGTCGGGATGCTCGAGTCGAGCTACTGCATGGAGGCGGAGTGGCTGCTCGCGATGCACTTCCTCGGCATCCGCCATCCGCGCGAAGCCGACCTCGTCGGCGACGCTGCTCAACGCGCAGCGTCCGGACGGCTCTTGGGAAAGCTACTATCGCGCGCCGAACGGCGACATCAACAGCACGGTCGAGTGCTACGCGGCGCTGCGCTGCGTCGGAATGAGCCCGGATTCGACCGCCGCTCGTGAGCGCGCGACGCTGGATCCTCGAGCACGGCGGGCTGTCGCAAGTTCGCGTGTTCACGCGGTACTGGCTCGCGCTGCTCGGCGAGTGGCCGTGGAGCGCGACGCCGAACTTGCCGCCCGAGGTGATCGCGACTCCGCGCTGGTATCCGTTCAACATTTACAACTTCGCGAGCTGGGCGCGCACGACGCTGATGCCGCTCGCGGTACTGTCAGCGCGCCGCGCGGTGCGGCCGCTGCCGCCCGATCGGCGCCTCGACGAGCTGTTCCCCGACGGCCGCGACAAGATGGATTACCGATTGCCGAGGCGCGGCTCGTGGCTCTCCTGGCGGCGGTTGTTCTTGCTCTCCGATCGCGTGCTGCATCTCTATCAGAAGATCGGCTTCACGCCGGCCCGCGAGATCGCGATCAACGCGTGCTTGGGCTGGATCGTGCGCCATCAGGACGCGGACGGCGCGTGGGGCGGAATCCAACCGCCGTGGATCTACAGCCTGATGGCGCTCAACGTCGAGGGCTACCACGCTCGATCATCCGGTGATGGCGAAGGGCCTCGCGGCGCTCGACTCGCACTTCGTCGTACGAGCGCAGCGGAACGCTGCACATCCAGGCGAGCGAGTCGCCGGTCTGGGACACGCTGCTGTCGCTGCTCGCGATGCAGGACTGCGATCGCGACTTCACGCCCGGCATGCAACAGCGCTCTGGACTGGGTGCTCGCGAACGAGGTCCGTTATCGCGGCGACTGGGCGAAGAAGGTCAAGGGCGTCGAACCGAGCGGCTGGGCGTTCGAGCGCGCGAACCTCCACTATCCCGACATCGACGACACGGCCGTCGCGCTGATGGTGCTCGCGCGGCTGCCGCGCGCGCTGCTCGACGCGCCGCGCATCCGCGCGACGATCGATCGCGCGCTCGGCTGGACGCTCGCCATGCAATCGAGCAACGGCGGCTGGGCCGCGTTCGACAAGGACAACGACTGGAAGATCATCACGAAGATCCCGTTCTGCGACTTCGGCGAAGCGCTCGACCCGCCGTCGGCTGACGTGACCGCGCACGTGCTCGAGGCGCTCGCGAACCTCGGCTTCGACCGCCACCACCGTGCGGTCAAGCGCGGCTACGAGTTCCTGCGTTCCGAGCAGGAAGCCGACGGCAGCTGGTTCGGCCGCTGGGGCGTGAATCACATCTACGGCACCGCCGCCGTTCTGCCGGCGCTCGCGGCGCTCGGCGAGGACATGTCGCAGGACTTCGTGCGGCGCGCGGCCGACTGGCTCCGCGCTCACCAGAACGAGGACGGCGGCTGGGGCGAAACGTGCGCGTCGTATATGGACGACGCGCTGCGCGGGCGCGGCCCGAGCACGGCATCTCAGACCGCGTGGGCGCTGCTCGCGCTGCATTGCGACCGGCGACCGCGGCCACGAGCGCGAGATCCGGCGCGGTGTCGCGTTCCTCGTCGCGACCCAGCGCGACGATGGCACATGGGACGAGCCGTACTACACCGGCACGGGCTTCCCGGGCTACGGCTTCGGCGCACGAATGGACTTTCGCGACGAGCGCACGCGCGAGCGAATCGCGCAAGGCACCGAGCTGCAGCGCGGCTTCATGCTGAACTACAACCTCTATCGTCACTATTTCCCGTTGATGGCACTCGGCCGCGCGCGCAAGTTCTTGCAAGCCTAACCGTCACCGCGAACGATGGCGCGCGGCATAGCACTGCCTGGGCAATCGACGACTCAAACTGCGACCTACCGCGTTCTTCCTCGCGACGCTGCGCGCTAAGCTCGAACCGGTGGGACGAACGTTCGCCGCTTGCGCCGCCGATTCGGACCCGGCTAGCCTAACGCTGCTCTGCTTCGGCGACGTCGCAAGGTATCGAGGAGCAGTCGTCGGTATTGACAGGGACGTTACTCGACCACAGCTCTTACGAAATGTCGTTCCACCTTTCGGACCACACCGCTTGAGCGCCATCCCGCACCCCGTTCGCGGGAACCGAGCCCGCGCGGCGTTCACCGTTTTCCTCGCGATCGCGCTCGCTCTCGGCGCCTGGACCGCACCCGCCGCCGGAGGTGAGCCGAAGCACGGCGCGGACGCGCGAATCGAGGGGCTGCTCGAGCGAATGACGCTGGAGGAGAAGGCGGGGCAGCTCACGCTTTACGGCGACGACATCCGTCCGATGGGCGCTTGGCGCGCGAATCCCGACGTGCATAGCCCGCGCGCCACGGAGCTCCTCGCGGAGGTGCGCGCCGGCCGTGTCGGGGCGCTGTTCAACGGCTCCGGGGTCGCCGGAGGGCTCGCGCTACAGCGCGTTGCCGTCGAGGAGTCACGTACTCACATCCCGTTGCTGTTTGCCGGCGATGTGATTCACGGGTTCAAAACCGTCTTTCCGATCCCGTTGGCTGAGGCTGCGAGCTTCGAGCCGGATCTCGCCGAGCAGACCGCGCGCGTTGCGGCGATCGAGGCCACCGCCGCGGGCCTCGACTGGAACTTCGCGCCGATGGTCGACGTCGCGCGCGATCAGCGCTGGGGCCGAGTCGCCGAGGGCTCGGGCGAAGACGTCTACCTCGGCAAGCTGTTCGCAGCCGCGCGCGTGCGCGGCTACCAGGGCAGCTCGCTCGCGAACGAAGACTCGATGCTCGCGACGCCGAAGCATTTCGCCGCGTACGGCGCGGTGAGCGGCGGCCTGGATTACAACCACGTCGAAATTTCCGGGCAAGCGCTGCGAGAGATTCATCTGCCGCCGTTTCGAGCGGCCTTCGACGCCGGCGCGCTCGCGACGATGAGCGCGTTCAACGACATCAATGGCGTGCCCGCGAGCGCGAACAAGGAGCTGCTCACCTCGATCCTGCGCGGCGAGTGGGCATTTCGCGGGTTCGTCGTCTCCGATTACACGGCGGACAGTGAGCTCATCGCGCACGGCTATGCCGAGGGGCCGCGCGATGCGACGAAGCTCGCGTTTCTCGCGGGCGTCGACATGAGCATGCAGAGCGGCTTCTACGCGCGGTATTTGCCGGGGCTCGTGCAGTCGGGCGAGGTACCGCTTTCCAAGCTCGACGACGCCGTGCGGCGCGTGCTCGAGGTGAAGAAGACACTCGGGCTCTTCGACAATCCGTATCGCTCACTCGATCTCGCGCGCGAGGCGGCGGACCTCGCGCGCCCCGAGCACCGCGCGCTCGCGCGCGAGGCCGCGCGCCGCTCGATCGTGATGCTGCGCAACCAGCGTCACGTGCTGCCTCTCGCCCGGACGGCGAACGTCGCGCTGATCGGGCCGTTCGCCGAGGCGCCCGAGCAGCTCGACGGGCCATGGACGTTGTTCGCCGATCCGCGCGAATCGATCACGCTCGCGGACGGCATTCGCGCGGCGCTCGGCGCGCCGACGCAGCTCACCGTCGTGCCCGGCTCGGGGTTCGACGCGCCGGTCGACGGCGGGATCGAGGTGGCCGTCCAGGCGGCGAAGGCCGCCGACGTCGTGCTGCTCGCGATCGGTGAGAGTGCAGACATGTCCGGAGAGGCGGAGTCCCGCACCGAGATCGTCGTGCCCGCCGCGCAGCAGGCGCTCGCCGAAGCGGTCGCCAAGACCGGCAAGCCGATCGTCGTGCTGCTGCGCAACGGCCGCGCGCTCGCGTTGCAGGGCGCCGTCCGCGATGCGAGCGCGATCTTGGTTACGTGGTTTCTCGGTTCCGAGACCGGCGACGCGGTCGCCGACGTGCTGTTCGGGGACTACAACCCCTCCGGTCGGTTACCGGTCAGCTTTCCGATCGACTCGGGGCAGGAACCCTTCTACTACAACCACCGATCGACGGGCCGCCCGTACCTGCACGGCGAGGATGCGGCGTTCAAAGCGCGCTATCGCGAGGTGCCGAACGACGCGCTGTATCCGTTTGGCTACGGCTTGAGCTATTCCGCGTTTCTGTACGGCCCGGTCAAGCTGAGCTCCGCGACGTTGCCGTGGGACGGCTCGATCAGCGTGAGTGCTCGGATCACCAACACGAGCGCACGAGCGGGGGAGGAAGTCGTGCAGCTCTACGTCCATGACCGCGTCGCGAGCATCACGCGGCCCGTGCGAGAGCTCAAAGGATTTCGGAAGATCGCGCTCGACCCCGGCGAAAGCAAGGACGTGAGCTTCACGCTCACTCGCAAGGACCTCGAGTTCGTCGGCCGGGACTTGACCTGGCTCGCGGAGCCCGGCGCATTCGACGTCTGGGTGGCGCCATCGTCCGCCTCGGGCGAGGCCGGATCGTTCACGCTCGCTGAATGACGGGCGCCGTCCGCTCCGCGGGCGAGAGCTCACCCTCCCAGCGCGCGACGACGGCCGTCGCGACGCTGTTGCCGATCACGTTCGTGGCCGAGCGGCCCATGTCGAGGAAATGGTCGACGCCGAGCAACAGCACGAGCCCGGCCGATGGAATGTCGAACTGCGCGAGCGTCGCGGCGATGACGACGAGCGACGCGCGAGGGACGCCCGCCATACCCTTCGAGGTCAACATCAGAATCGCAACCATCACGATCTGCTCGCCGAGCGAGATCTGAATGCCGTACACCTGCGCGATGAACATCACTGCGAACGTGCAATACATCATCGAGCCGTCGAGATTGAACGAATAGCCGACCGGCAACACGAAGCTCGCGATCCGATTGCTGACGCCGAACTTCTCGAGCTCCTCGAGCGTCCTCGGATAGGCTGCTTCCGAGCTCGCCGTCGAGAATGCGAGCAGCACGGGCTCGCGAACGCCCCTCAACAACCGAAGCACGCGCGGCCCGACGAGGAGGACGCCGAGGCAGGCCAGCACCAGCCACAGCGTCACGATGCCGAGATAGAACTCGCCCATGAAGAGCCCGTATACCTTGACGATGCCGAGGCCTTCCTGGGCGACCGTGCTCGCGAGCGCACCGAAGACGGCGAGCGGCGCGAACAGCATCACGTAGCCCGTCACGCGCAACATGACCAGCGACACGCCTTCGAGACCCGCGAGCACGATCTTCGTGCGCTCGCCTAGCGAAGCCATCGCGACGCCGAAGAACACCGAGAACACCACGATCTGAAGGATCTCGTTGCGCGCCATGGCGTCGACGACACTCGTCGGAATCGTGTGCGCGATGAACTCCTCGAGCGACAGGCCGCCGGGCTTGAGGCCGGCCGACGCGTCGCCGGCCGGCAGCGGGAGCTGCATCGCCTTGCCGGGTTCCAGCAGGTCGACGAGCACGAGACCGAGCGTCAGCGAGATCAGCGAGGCGAACAGGAACCAGCCGAGCGCCTTGGTGCCGATGCGGCCGACGGTGCGGATGTCGCCCATCTTCGCGATTCCGACCACCAAGGTCGCGAACACGAGCGGCGCGATGATCATCCTGACGAGCCGCAGAAACGCCGTCGGCAGCAACGCAGCGGTCTCGGCGAAGCTCGCGCTCGATTGCGGAAAGAATTCGTGGGCCACGTAGCCCGCCGCGATCCCGAGCACCAGCGCAATGATGATTACGATCGTCAGGCGATTGCCTCGCCTCGACCCGGCGGCGGGTTCGGTCGTTTGCTCGATGCTCATGATCGGAAGCTTAGCTCAGGCCGTGCAGTGGTTCTGCCGAAAGCGGCAGCGCGAGCTTTGACGTTAAAATATTTGCCAACGAACAAACTTGGGCGTCGGAAGGTACAGTGATCGACCGCGAAGCGCCACTGCTTGCTTCCCTATCGATCGCGCCCGCGTAACCGCGTCGGGTAGGATGCGCGCGTGACGCGTTTCCTGTTCGCCGCATGCCAACCGGGCTCCGAGACCGCGCTGAAGGCAGACGTCGCTCATCGGCACCCGGGCCTTCGGTTCGCGTTTTCGCGGCCCGGCTTCGTGACGTTTCGCCTCGCCGACGATTCGCCGCAGACTTTGCGCAGCCCCTTTGCGCGCACGTGGGGCCATTCGCTCGGCAGGGTCGAGGGTGCGGGCATGTCCGATCTCGCTCGCGGCCTCTGGGCGTTGGCCGCGACCGCGCACGACCTAGACGGCAGCGCACGATTCCGCCACTTGCACGTGTGGGAGCGGGACGGCGCGTTGCCGGGCGACGAACGCTTCGACGCCACGGTCGAAACGCAGGCGCACGCAGCCGGCGCGCAGCTCGTCGCGCAGCGGCCGGACTCGGCGATGCCGCTCTCCTTGAACGCCGAAGTCCCGGCCGGCGAATCGGTGCTCGACTGCGTGCTCGTCGAGCCGCACGAATGGTGGGTCGGGTGGCACCGCGCGCAATCGCCGGAGACGCGTTGGCCCGGCGGCGTGCCGCCGCTCGCCGTTCCCGCCGGCATGATCTCGCGGGCCTATCTCAAGCTCGAAGAGGCGCTGCGCTGGTCCGAGGTTCCGATCGCGCCCGGGGACCGCTGTGTCGAAATCGGCAGCGCGCCGGGCGGGTCGTGCGCCGCGCTGCTCGATCGCGGATGCATCGTCACCGGCATCGATCCGGCGGAGATGGACGCAGCCGTGCTCGCGAATCCGCGCTTAACGCACGTGCGCGCCCGCGCGAGGGACGTGCCTCGAACCGCATTCCGCGACGCGCGCTGGCTGATGTCGGACACCAACGTCGCGCCGACGCACACGCTCGACACGGTCGAGGCGATCGTGACGGCGCGCGACGTGGCCATCGAAGGGCTCGTGCTGACGCTGAAGCTCACCGATCCGAAGTTGACGGCCCAGTTGGCGGCGTTTCACAAACGTATCCGCGGCTGGGGATACGCGCACGTGCGTGCGCGACAGCTCGCGTTCAACCGGCAGGAGGTGTGCGTGGTCGCGACGGATCGGATCGCCGCGCACGATTTCGGAGTCGACGTCGCCTCGCCAAGCTAGCGGACGGTCTTGTGCAGCGCTTGGTCGAGGTCGGCGATCAGGTCATCGACGTGCTCGAGGCCGACTGCGAGCCGCACGGTGCAATCCTTGATCTGCGCGCGCTTCTGCTCCTCGGCTGTGAGGTCCGAGCCGAGATAGAGTTGAACCGGCGCGACCAACGATTCCGTCGACCCCAAGCTCGACGTCGTCGTGAAGAGCTGCAGCGCATCGATGAACGCCCACGTCTGTTCCTTGCTGGCTTTCAGATCGAACGACAGCACGCCGCCGAACTCGCTCATCTGCTTGCGTGCGAGCGCGTGACCCGGGTCGCTCGAGAGTCCCGGATAGAACACGCGCGCGACTTCCTTGCGCTTCGCGAGGAACTCGGCGATCGCGAGCGCGCTCGACGAGTGCTGACGAAAGCGCACGAAGTACGTCTTGAGGCCGCGCGCGATCAGAAAAGCGGCGCCGGGATCGAGAGTCGCGCCCATGTTGGTCGCGAGAGGCTTGATTGCGCGAATCCGTTTCTTGTCCGCGATCACGATGCCGCCCATCACGTCGCCGTGGCCGTTCGCGTACTTCGTGAGGCTGTGGACGTAGTAGTCGATCTCGAAGCCGCCATGGTTGTGCAGGCCCGCGAACGTATTGTCGAGCACGGTCACGACCTCGTGCTGCTTCGCGAGCGTGACGATGGCGGTCAGGTCCGGCACCTGCAGCATCGGATTCGTCGGCGCCTCGAACAGCACGAGCTTCGTGCGCGGATCGGCGAACTCCTTCGCTATCGCTCTCGTGGTCGTGCACGCTGAGCATCACGAACTCGACGCCGAGCTTCGGCAGGAAGCGGCGCACGGCGACGCGGTTCGGCCGGTACGACTCGACGAAGATCACGACGCGGTTGCCGGCCTCGAGGTTGCCGAGCAGCGCGAGCCAGATCGCGGCCATGCCCGAGCCGACCGCGACGGCGTCGTCGCGGTCTTGGAGCTCGGCCGCGGTGAGCTCGAGCTCGCGCGTCGTCGGGTTCGAGTCGCGCGTGTAGTCGAAGCCGCCCTCTTTCGCCTCGCGCGAGAGCGAGGCCTCGATCGTCGGGTACGTGAACTTCACGCTCCGGTAGACCGGCGTCACGACCGGAACGTTGCCGTCCGGCAGCTTCGCCTCCGGCGGGTGCGTGACTCGCGTTTCCTTCTTCATGGCGTAGCGCGGCCGAACGGCCCGCGCGTCAGACCTTGTCGAGCGCTTGGCGCAAGTCGGCGATCAGGTCGTCGACGTCCTCGATCCCGACCGACAGCCGCACGAGGCCGTCGGTGATCCCGACGCGCTTGCGCTCGGCGGGCTCGACGTCCGCGTGCGTCATCGTGACCGGATGCGTGATCAGCGTCTCGACCGAGCCCAGGTTCTCCGCGAGCGTGCAGAGCTTCACCGAGTCCATGAGCTTCTTGCCGGCCTTGACGCCGCCTTGCACCTCGAACCAGAGCATCGCGCCGAAGCCGCTCGCCTGCGACTTCGCGAGCGCGTGCTGCGGGAAGCTCTCGAGGCCCGGGTAGCGCACCTGCGTGACCTTCGGATGCGATTCGAGGAACTCGGCGACACTCAGCGCGTTCGCCGACTGGCGCTCGATACGGATCGACAGCGTCTTCGTACCCTGGAGCGTGAGCCACGCGACGAACGGCGACATGATCACGCCGGTCGCGTTCTGCACGAAGCGCATCTTCTTATCGAGCTCTTCGCTGTCGACGATCACCGCGCCGCCGACGGTCGCGTTGTGGCCGTCGAAATACTTCGTCGTGCTGTGCACCGAGATGTTCGCGCCGAGCTCGAGCGGCCGCTGGTAGTACGGCGTCAGGAACGTGTTGTCGACCGCGTGCAGGATCTTGCGCTCCTTCGCGATCTTCGAGATCGCCGCGATGTCGCCGAGCTTCAGCGTCGGGTTCGCGGGCGTCTCGGTGAAGATCAGCTTCGTGTTGTCGCGCAGCGCCTTGCGCACGGATTCCGGATTCGAGCTGTCCGCGAACGTGAACTGCACGCCGAAGCGCGCAGTAGATCTTGGTCGCGAGCCGGTAGGTGCCGCCGTACGCGACGTCCGAGATCACCGCGTGATCGCCGGCCGAGAGCGTCGCCTGGAACACGGCCTGCTCCGCCGCCATCCCGGTCGAGTAGCACGTGCAGGCCGACGCCGTTCTCGAGCACCGCGAGCTTCTGCTCGAGCGCGCGCACGGTCGGGTTGCCGCTGCGCGAGTACGAGAAGCCCTTCGAGAGGTATTGATCGACCGACTCCTGGACGAACGTGGTCGATTGGTAGATCGGCGTGAGGATCGACGCCGGACACGGGGTCCGGCACGACTCCCGCGTGCACTTGCTTGGTCGAGAAGCCCATCGGCTCGCTCCGGGACTGACTGTTTTCGAGCCGTGCATGATACGAGGCGCCGGCTCGACACACAAAAAAGCCGGGGCCGCTCGCGCGGCCCCGGCCCCTGCCACGGGCTCTTGGGGAGGACGATGGCAGGCGTTGCCCTTGGCTTTGTCGCCTTCGCTGCCCTTGTCCTCGTCTCCGCCCTTGGCTCGGGCTGCGGTGCTTGATGACAGCCTGGCGCAGCACGTACTCGATCTGGCCGTTCACGCTGCGCAGCTCTTCGCCGGCCCACCGCTCGAGCTCCTTCCAGAGCTCGTGCGGGAGCCGCAGCAGAAACGCCTTCCGCTCGTCCGCCACGGGCCGTCAGTTATAGAGCGTGCCCGTGTTGATGACCGGCGAGGCTTCCTCGGTGCCGCAGAGCACGACGAGCAGGTTGCTGACCATCGCGGCCTTGCGCTCCTCGTCGAGCTTCACGACGTCGCTTGCGCTCGAGCTCGCGCAGCGCCATCTCGACCATGCTCACGGCGCCCATGCACGATCTTCGTGCGCGCGGCGATCACGGCCTCGGCCTGCTGGCGACGCAGCATCGCCGACGCGATCTCCGGCGCGTACGCGAGGTGCGTGAGCCGCGCTTCGTCGACGACCACGCCCGCCTTCGCAAGCCGGTGCCCGAGCTCCGTCTTGAGCTCGTGCGCGACCTCGTCGCCGCCGCCGCGCAGCGTGACCTCCTGCTCCTCGCCGTGGTCGTACGCGTAGGCGCTGGCGATGCTGCGGATCGCGGCCTCGCTCTGCACCTGCACGTAGCTCTCGTAGTCCTCGACGTCGAACGCGGCCTGCGCCGTGTCGTCCACGCGCCAGACGATCGACGGCCGCGATCTCGACGGGATTGCCGCGCTTGTCGTTGACCTTGAGCTTGTCGCTGTTGAAGTTGTGCGCGCGCAGCGAGATCTTCGCAGGCAGCGGCTTGTAGATGACGCCGCCGTGTCGACCGATGCTCGTCGGCGCCTTCGGATCGGTCGGCGGGACCACGGTCCACGGGATCTTGCCGCGCTCGCGCGAATAGAACGGATTCGCCCAGTAGAAGCCGCTGCGGCGCACCGTGCCCTTGTAGGAACCGAACAGGATCAGCACGCGCGCCTCGTTCGGCTGCAACGTGAAGTGCCCGCCGAAACTGATGAGTCCGCCGATGAACCAGACGATGAACGCCAGGAGCCGCGTCACGACGGCGAACGGCGTGAGCTCGCGGAGAGCGGCGGAGTGGATGGTGTCGATGAAGAAAGCGATCGCGCCGAGCACGATCGCGATGTTCACCACCAGCATGATCCAGCCGCTCGAGGCATGGACCTCTCGTTCGAAGTTACCGTTCTTGTTCGTTGCGGTAGACATGACGTCCTCCCGGGGCGGTTGATATTCTTCTGATATCATACCGATGTCTCCACGATAGTCAATCGGCCAGAATTATGTAAAGCCGAGCACGGCGACGGACGCGGGGGCGCACGCGCGGTGGCACGACCGACGCGCTGGGCGCGCATGGACGAGTCGGGGACGAGCGGGAGCCCGAGCGCCAGCGTGGCTGTCGGGCAGAGCGCGAGGCGAGGTCTAGCGCGGGCGCCGCGCGATCGCGGGATGTGACGCCGAGCAGCAACAGCACGAACGACGCGATCCAGACGTAGTAGCCGACGCGCAGATCGGCGGCGCTGTCGCCCATCGAGATCGGCCAGTGCAGGTTCAGCAAGCGTCGCGGCGCCGACGATCCAGACGGCGAGCGAGCTGCCGCGAGCGCGTCTGCACAGCGCCCGCGAGCACCGCGATCGCGATCGGCGACGAACACGACGTTGGTGAGCGCGCTCGCGACGCTCAGATAGACGAGCCGGCCCGGCGGGATGTGGAACTGCTCGTACGGCCAGAGCGGGCTCAGCGCGACGCGAAACGCATGCGAACGCCGCGATAGTCGTCCATCACGGGCAGCGCCCAGCCGAGCAGTGTGCGCGACGATCGCGACGATCAGCACAACGCGCGCGCGTGTCACCGCAGGCGCACCCCTCGTCGTGGCGCATTCGCCGCCCTCTTGCGCCTGCTCGCGGCCCGCTCTACAGCAGCTGCTCCCTGCGCGCCCACTCGAGCGTGTCGTCGAGACCGCGCGCGAGCCCGGCGAAGATCTCGTCGACGTGCTCCTCGGTCACGACGAACGGCGGGCACAGCGCGATCACGTCGCCGATCGCGCGCACGATCAGCCCGCGCTCTTGGCAGAACTGCATGCACTTCGCGCCGACCGCGCGCTTCGCGTCGAACGCCGCTTTCGTCTTCTTGTCCCGCACGAGCTCGCACGCGCCGACGAGACCGATGCCGCGCGTGTCGCCGACGAGCGGATGGGTCGCGAGCGCCGCGAGCCGACGCTGGAACTCGGGCGCGATCTTGCGCACGTGCTCGTAGAGCTTGCGCTCCTCGTAGATCTGCAGCGCGCGCAGCGCGACCGCCGCGCTCACCGGGTGCCCCGAGTACGTGAAGCCGTGGCCGAAGAGCCCGACCTCCCCGCTCGCCGCGATCATCGGCTCGTAGAGGAACTCGGGCACGATCACCGCGCTGATCGGCAGGTACGCCGACGACAGCGCCTTCGCGGCCGTCAGCGTGGTCGGCTTCATGCCGAACGCTTGCGCGCCCCACATCTCGCCCGTGCGGCCGAAGCCCGTGATCACCTCGTCGTCGATCAAGAGGATCGAGTGCCGCGCGAGCACGGCCTGGATCTTCTCGAAATACGTGCGCGGCGGCAGCAGCACGCCGCCGACGCCCATCAGCGGCTCCGCGATGAACGCCGCGATCGTGTCGGGATCCTCGCGCTGGATCAGCGTGCTCGAGATTGCGCGCGAGCCGCGACGCGTAGTCCTCCTCGCGACTCGCCGGGCTCGGCGCCGCGATAGTAGTACGGCGCGTCGGTGTGCAAGATGCCGGGCATCGGCACGTCGAAGTTCTTGTGGAACGCGGGCAGGCCCGTGAGCCCCGCCGTCGCGAACGTCGTGCCGTGATAGCCCTTCTGCCGCGCGATGATCTTCTTCTTCCGCGGCTTGCCCGTGACGTTGTGGTAGTAGAGCGCGAGCTTGAGCTGCGTGTCGTTCGCGTCCGAGCCCGAGTTGCCGAAGAACACGCGCGACGCTTCGAACGGCGCGAGCTTCACGAGCTTGTCGGCGAGCAGCACGCCGGGCTCGTGGCTCTTGCCCGCGAAGAGATGCGTGAACGACAGCTTCTTGATCTGCTCGTACGCGGCGTCCGCGAGCTCCTCGTCGCCGTAGCCGAGCGTCGTGCACCAGAGCCCGGCCATGCCTTCGATGTAGCGCTTGCCGTGGTTGTCCCAGACGTGCACGCCTTCGCCGCGCACGAGCACGAGCGGCCGGCCCGCGTGCAGTGCCGCGAGGTTCGTGTTCGGGTGGAACATGTGCGCGAGGTCGAGCGCCTCGAGATCGACGCTGCGTGCGTTCGTGGATGTCTTCCTGGATGTCGCCATCGTCAACTCCCTGTGTCGGTCAAAACACTCGCCCGAGGTACACATAGAACGCGCCTCGCCGGCTTCGGCATGCCCGTAGCCGACGTACACCGGCCCGACCGGCGTCTGCACGCCGGCCCAGAGCGACCCGCCGAGGATCGCCGTCTTCGCCGAGATGTCGGAGCGCTTGGCTGCCAAACGTTGCCGAGCTCGAGACTCATGCCAGCGAACGCCGGAAACAACGCGAGGTCGCCGATCCGCCGGTAATAGCTCGCGCCGATCCTGGCCGCGTACGGGCCCGAGAGCTGATCGTGGCTGAGCCCGGATAGATCGAGGAATCCGCCCATCTGGAACTGCCGATTGAGCGGCGGATTGCCGCTCATCGTCGTGTCGTAGCGGAACGTCGTCACGAGCGTATGCCGGCCCCACGTGTTCGCGTGCACCACCGAGAACAGCAGCTGATCGAAGTCGCTGTCGGAGCCGAGGCTCGTGCGCGAACCGCGCAATTCCATCGCGCCACCGTGCCCGAGCGCGGGAACGCGACACTGTCGAGCGTATCGGCCTCGAAGCGCCCGAACATCTCGCCGCGCTCGAAGTGCTGATTGCCGAGCGTGCTCGGATCGCCGACACGGAGCTTGGTCTCGCCGCCGCCGCGGCGCACACCGAAGCGATATTCGCCCCAGCTCGGCATCTCGCGTCCGACGCCGAACTCGAGAACGCCCTCGCGGTTATCGGCCTCGGTGATCCGCTGATCGCCTTGCCACACGTTGATGATCGTCGACTGAAAGTTCAGCGACGGCGCGTAGAAGTACAGTCCCTTCGAGCCGAACGGCTGATAGAGATCGAGCATGAACTGCGGCTCGTCGCCGACTGCGAACGTCGCGCGCCACTCGCCGCCCGCGGGGTTGATCGCCGTGCTCAGATAGCTCGCCGCGAGCCCGAACAGCGAGTCCTCGTCGCCGCCCGAGCTGTACTGGACGCCGAGCTGCAGGTAGTGCGGGCCCCAGGAGCGCTGGTCGAGCTGCACCTCGAGGCCCGTGTCGTCATCCTCGAGTCGTGAGCCGGTAGCGCACGTTCTGGTAGTACTCGAGGCCGTAGACCTTGTTGACCGCCCTCTCGACCTCGTCCATGTCGAGCTGCTTTCCGAGCTCGATGTCCTCGAGCCGCGTCTCGATCACGCTGTCGGCGATCGTCGAGTTGTTCTTGATCTTGACGAAGTCGATCTTCGGCAGCTCGCGCATCCGCGGGTCGCGCAGGCCTCGACGTAGGCCGCGTAGCTGGTCCTCGTCGAGAGCGAAGCGCGATAGCTCGACGCGGTGCTCCATCACGGCGTCGTAGCCGGCTTGGATCGCCTCGCGCATGCGCGCGAAGTTGATCGAGCTGAAGTCCGGCAGCGAACGACGGCACGATCAGCACGTCGTTCGGTCCGAGCTTCTTGAGCTCCTCGTCGAGGCTCGCGCGGCCGAGCAGGTTCGTGAGCTGCGTCGTGACGTCGACCACCGACTTCAACGTCTCGCGCGTCTGCAGCGGCGAAGTGACGTCGACCGCGATGATCACGTCCGCGCCCATCTTCTGCGCGACCTCGATCGGCAGGTTCATCGACACGCCGCCGTCGACGAGCAGGCGGCCGTCGATCTCGACCGGCGTCAGCGCGGCGGGGATCGACATGCTCGCGCGCAGCGAGCGCGCGAGATCGCCCGACTCGAGCACGACGGGCCTGCCGGTCGCGAGGTCCGTCGCGACCGCGCGGAACGGCACCGCGAGATCGTCGAAGCTCTTCACTTGCGACGCGCGCAGCGTCTCGCGCGAGATCACCATGTCGAAGACCTGGCCCTGCACGAGGCCCGCGGGCAACTGGAACTGGCCGCCGTTCAGACCCGGCTTCTGATTGACGAGGAACGTGTAGTCGTCGCGCTTGCGGCGAAACGACTTGAGCTTGCGCGGCGTGACGTTCAGGAACGCGTCTTCCCACTCGAGGCTCTCGACGAGGTTCTGCATGTCCTGCACGGTCATGCCGGACACGTAGAAGCCGCCGACGATCGCGCCGATGCTCGTGCCCGCGATCGCGTCGATCGGCACGCGCAGCTCTTGGAGCGCCTTGATCACGCCGATATGCGCGCCGCCGCGCGCGCCGCCTCCCGACAGCACGAGCGCGATCCGCTGCCGCGGCTGCGGCACGGGCGCGCGCCGGCGGCCGGACGGCGGCGCCTGGCCGCTCGCGCCGGCCGCCACGAGCACGGGCCGCGATCGGCACGCAAGAGCCGAGCCAGAGTTCGGCGGCGTGACATCGTGGTCGCGGGCTCCGAGGCAGACGCGTCAGGAAGGGCGCCAATGATGCCAGACGGATCCGCGCGGCTCCTATGCCTGCGCGGCCTTGACAGAAAAGAACGATCGTTCGTACGATCAGCGCCATGGTCAAGGGCGAGATCACACGCGCGACGATCCTGCAAGCATGCGGTTTCGGTCGCGAGCGTGCACGGCCTCGAAGGCCTCACCATCGGCCGGCTCGCCGAGCGCTCGGGCCTCTCGAAGAGCGGCCTGTTCGGCCACTTCGGCTCGAAAGAGGCGCTGCAGCACGCCGTGCTCGAGAGCGTGGTCGATGATTTCCGCGCGCGCGTGATCGTGCCCGCGCTGCGCGAAGCCGACCGGCCTTGCCCGCTTGCGCGGCTGTTCGACGCGTGGCTCGAATGGGCCGCCGAAGAGCAGCGCGACGGCGGCTGCCCGCTGCTCGGCGCGTCGATCGAGCTCGACGACCGGCCCGGCGAGCTGCGCGACTACCTCGTCGAGAAGCAAAAGGCCTGGCTCGACTGCATCGCGCGGATCGCGCGCAAGGCGATCGACGAGCGCGAGTTGCGCGCCGATCTCGACGTCGGGCCAGTTTGCGTTCGAGCTCAACAGCATCGGCCTCGGCTTCAACTTCGCGCATCGCTTGCTCGCCGACCGCGCAGCACGCGAGCGCGCGCTGCGCGCATTCGAGTTTCTGCTCGCATCGGCCCAGGCGTAGCGCGGCGCGCGACTCGACATTCGACCGGACGCAATCGACTGACTTGGTCGCGGCCCTCGACTACCATACGCCGCGCATGAAGGAGCTCCCATGGCAGCAGAACATCACCGTCTGATCATCGTCGGCTCGGGTCCCGCCGGTTACACGGCCGCCGTCTATGCCGCGCGCGCCGCGCTCGAGCCCGTGCTGATCACCGGCGTCGAGGTCGGCGGACAGATGACGACGACGACCGACGTCGACAACTGGCCCGGCGACGACAAGGGCGTCCAGGGCCCCGAGCTCATGGAGCGCATGAAGCGGCACGCGGAGCGGTTCGGCACGAAGCTCGATCTACAACCACGTCGATCGCGTCGAGCTCGGCAGCCGGCCATTCCATCTGCATTGCGGCGACACGCGAGTACACGTGCGACGCGCTGATCGTCGCGACCGGCGCCTCGGCGAAGTATCTCGGGCTTGCCGACCGAGGAAGCGTTCAAGGGCCGCGGCGTGTCGGCGTGCGCGACCTGCGACGGATTCTTCTTCAAGAATCAGCCGGTCGCCGTGGTCGGCGGCGGCAACACGGCCGTCGAGGAAGCGCTCTATCTGTCGAACATCGCGTCGCGCGTCACGGTCGTGCACCGGCGCGACGAGTTCCGCGCCGAGCAGATCATGATCAACAAGCTCACCGAGCGCGCGCGCACGGGCAACGTCGAGATCCTCTGGAACCACGTGCTCGACGAGGTCGTCGGCGACGAGCGCGGCGTCACGGGCGCGCGGCTCAAGAGCACGAAGAATCACGCGCCGCGCGAGATCGCGGTGCAAGGCATCTTCATCGCGATCGGCCACACGCCGAACACGAAGATCTTCGAAGGCCAGCTCGAGATGGAGGGCGGCTACATCGTCACTCGCAGCGGGCCGCGAAAGGCTTCGCGACCGCGACGAGCGTCGAGGGCGTGTTCGCGGCCGGCGACGTCGCCGATCCGATCTATCGTCAGGCCGTCACGTCGGCGGGCTCGGGCTGCATGGCCGCGCTCGACGCCGAGCGCTTCCTGACCGAGGGCTGACTCCGTCCGCGCAGCTCGTCGAGCGTGGGCTCGTCGCGACCGAAAAATCGGTGATTCCCCGCTTGGCCGCTCGCCGCGGGCCGATGCAATAATGCGACCAGTGCCGCGTTTCGTGCCCGCTGGGGGCACGCATGATGCGGCGGAGGGAGTCGAACGCATGCCCATCGGACGGCGCAAAGTCCTGATCGGCGCTTTGAGCGGAGCGCCGGCCTCACGGGCCTCGGCCGCGCGGCGCGCGCGCTTCGCGACGCGAGGCGCAGGCGCCTGTCCCTCTACCACCTGCACACGGCCGAGAAGCTGCAGTCGTCTATCGCGAGCACGGCGAGCTCGTCGCCGGCGCGCTCGACGAGATCGACTATTTCCTGCGCGACTTCCGCAACGAGCAGATGCACCCGATCGACGTCGCGTTGCTCGACGAGCTCTGCCGGCTGCACGAGACGTTCGACGGCCGCGGCCGCTTCGAGGTGATTCGGGTTATCGATCGCCGCAGACGAACGAGGCGCTGCGGCACGTGATCGACCGGCGTCGCGAAGAACAGCCTCCACCTGACGGGCCGCGCGATCGACGTGCGGCTCACGAGCGCGAAGACCGACCGGCTGCGCGACGCGGCGATCGCGATGCAGTCGGGCGGCGTCGGCTACTACGCCGAGTCGAACTTCGTGCACATCGACACGGGCGACGTTCCGCACCTGGTAGTCGCCGCTCCCCGCGATCCGCTAAACTTCCGCGCCATGTTCGGGCGCTGCCCGTTCTCGCACGGCCGGCTTTCGAGCGAGCGGCGTCGGTCTCGCATGGCCTTCCCTCGACACGCCGGAAGACCATCCCTGGGGCTCGTGTGCGCACATCCCTGTGCGCACACGGTCTCGGGAAGACCATGCGACACGAACGCCGCACGCCCGAAAACCTCCGTGCCGAATTTACGTCGCGGTGTTCGTCGCAGTCAAGATGGAGCCCGATTATTTCGCATTCACGTTCGCGACGGTGTCTCTAAGAACGAGCACGGCTAGTGGTCGGTCACCTCGATGCCCGCGCTCGCGAGGGTCGACGATGAAGCGGATCGCGGTGATCGTCGTGGTATTGCTCGTCGCGGCGGGCGTGGCGTGGTGGCTAACGCGCGCCAAGCCGGTCGCGGTCACGCGTCGTGACCGTCGAGCGCGGCGCGGTGTCCGCGACGGTCGCGAACACGCGCGCGGGCACGGTCGACGCGTGCCAGCGCGCGCGGCTCTCGCCGGCGCTCGGCGGACAGATCGCGATGCTGCCCGTCAAGGACGGCGACCGCGTCGACAAGGGCGCGCTGCTGCTCGAGCTCTGGAACGAGGACCTCAAAGCGCAGCTCACGCTCGCCGAGCGCGACGCTCGCGCCTCGCGCTCGCTCGCGCGCGAGGCTTGCGTGACGGCCGACGTCGCGAAGCGCGACGCGGAGCGGCTCGATGCGGCTGCACGAGCAGAAGCTCGCGTCCGAGGAAGCCGCGGATCAAGCGCAGGGCAAAGCCGAGGCGAACGCGGCCGGCGTGCACGGCCGCCGAGGACACGACGCGCGTCGCCGATGCGCGCATCGACGTCACGCGCGCGCAGCTCGACCGCACGCAGCTGCGCGCGCCGTTCGCCGGCGTGATCGCGAAGGTGAACGGCGAGCTCGGCGAGTTCGTGACGCCGTCGCCGGTCGGCATTCCGACGCCGCCGACCGTCGACCTGATCGACGCCTCGTGCCTCTACATCAGCGCGCCGATCGACGAGGTCGACGCGCCGCGCGTGCAAGGCCGGGCTGCCGGCGCGGATCAGCCTCGACGCGTTCCCGGGCCAGCACGTTCCCGGGCACGTGCGCCGCGTCGCGCCGTACGTGGTCGACCAGGAGAAGCAGGCGCGCACGGTCGAGATCGAGGCCGAGTTCGACGAGCCCGGAGAAGCGCGGACCTGCTCGCGGGCTACAGCGCCGACGTCGAGGTCGTGCTCGACGACGCGCGACGACGTGCTGCGCGTGCCGACGCCCGCGCTGCTGCCGGGCAAGACGCGTCTACGTGCTCGAGCCGCAGACGCAGAGGCTGGAGTCGCGCGCCGTCGAGATCGGCATCGCGCAACTGGGAGTTCACCGAGGTCGTCGGCGGCCTGCGCCGAGGGCGACGCGTCGTGACGCTCGCTCGACCGCGACGGCGTCAAGGCGGGCGCGCGCGCCGTCGCGGAGCGACGGAGCGCGGCGAGAGCCGAGCCGACCGGATGATCGAGCTCGCGGGCATCGCCGCAGCTACGAGGTCGGCGGCGAGGACCGTGCACGCGCTCGCGACGTCGACCTCGACGATCGCGACCGGCGAGTACCTGTCGATCATGGGCCCGTCGGGCTCGGGCAAGTCGACGCTGCTCAACGTCCTCGGCCTGCTCGACCGGCCGACGCGCGGCACCTACCCGCTCGACGGCGAGGACGTCGACGGCTCGACGACGACGCGCTGCCCGTGCGCCGCCAGAAGCACATCGGCTTCGTGTTCCAGTTCTTCCATTTGGTGCCGCGGCTCACGCGCGCGCGAGAACGTCGAGCTGCCGATGGTGCTCGCCGGCATCGCGCCGCGCCGAGCGGCGCGAGCGCGCGCGACGCAGCTGCTCGACGCGTCGGCCTCGAGGACCGCGCGCGACCACCGCCCCGACCAGCTCTCGGGCGGCGAGCGCCAGCGCGTCGCGATCGCGCGCGCGATCGTCATGGGGCCCGAGCTGCTGCTCGCCGACGAGCCGACCGGCAACCTCGACTCGAAGTCGGGCGGCGAGATCATGCAGATCGCTCGAGGATATTCACCGCAACGGCATCGCGCTGCTGATCGTCACGCACGATCCCGCGATCGGAGGTCGCGCGCACCGCCACCTCACGCTGCGTGATGGCAAGATCGTCAAAGACGAGGGAGGCGATGCGTCGTAAAGCGCTCGACACGAGGCTCTAGCCCCACGACGCACCTCCTTCGAACTATCCGCTCAGAAGTTCAAGCGCAAACCCACGGTGTACCGGCGGCCCAGCGTGTCGTAGAGATACGTGTTGGGGCCCGGCACGCCGGCGCGACCGATGATCGGGTATTGGGCCGGCGGCGCCTCGTTGGTGAGGTTGTTCACCGTCAAGTAGGTCTCCCAGTGGGTGTTGCTCGTCCTCTTGCCCGCAAAGTTGAACGTCAGGTCGGTGTAGAGGACCGAGTCGACGTTATTGTCGTCGATGGTGACAATGGTGCTGGGAGCGGCGAAACGCGTGGTGCTTTCGATTTTTGTATGGTCGTTCACGCCGCCACCGATGTAGCGCTCCTGCAGGAAGATCGAAAACGGCCCATGCGCGTAGGTCAGGTACGTAGTGAACTTGTTCTTCGGTAAGCCTCCCGCGGGCGGGGCCGACCCGACGTCGCCGGCACGGTCGTCGCGCGGCGAACCCGGAGTCAGGATCGAGTTCTCGTCGAGCCGCGTGCCGAGGAAACGCCAGCTCATGGTCCCGCTTCCGAGTGAATGCCGCTGTAGTTGAACTCGAGATCGAAGCCCTTGACTCGCTGATTCGACAGGTTGATGAACAGCGAATCGACGCGAACGATCTGATTGGCGCCGTCACGTATCACGTACTGACACAGCGGCGACGAGTTGTGGCCGGCGGAGTTATAGCAGGCGGTGACTTCCTGCTGGGCAGTAGCTGGCCGATCGCATCGTCTATGTTGATGTCGTACTTGTCGAACGTCACCGAGAACTTGTCCGTGGGCTGATACACGAAGCCGTATACGCTGGTCCTCGCGTTTTCGAGGCCGACGTCCGGATTTCCGCCCGAGTAATTGGCCGTGGTGATGGTCGCGTTGCCGTTCGCCGGATCGTTGACGTTCACGCCGCCGCGTTGGGACTCGAAGCGTTCCCGCAGCGTCGGCGCGCGAACGTCCTCGGATTCCGTGGCTCGCAATCTGAACCTCGGTGTGACTTGGAACGAGACGCCGGTCTTCCACGGCTGCGCGCTGCCGCTGCCGGTGTACCACACCCCGCGGATCGCCTCGTCGAAATTCAACCTGCCGCCCTTCAGGAGCGGAATGCCGAACTCGGCGAACGCCTCGCGCACGCTGTAGCCCCCCTCGACGGTGCGCTGGCTCGTGAACAGCACGGTGCTCGAATTCGCGTCGCCGGCAAAGCCCGAGGGCACGAACCGGAGACCGGGAACGCCGCCGGCCTGCGGTGCGCCGGTAACGGGATTGACTGACGCGAGGATACCGCGCGAACCCACGGCGGCCAGCCCGAGATCGCTCATCAATTGGCCCTCGATCGTGCACGGGAACTCGTCGCACGGATCCACGGTGCGGACGCCGAGGTCCTCCTCGCGCCACGACACACCTGCAGCGGCCGAAATCGAGCCCAGCACGCCGCCCGAGCCTTTCGTGAGGTCACCTCTGACCGAGACTTCGGCGTCGTCCTCCGTGACCCTCCCGCGCGCAATCTTGCCGTTGTCGATGACGTAGTTAGCCGCGGCGGGCGTCACGGAGGCGGTGCCGCCGATCAGGTTGATGGGCACGCACGAGTCGAAGACGCCCGGGTTGAAGAGCGTCACGCGGCACACGGGTTGACCGTTAGCTGGGTTGGTCACCGCGTCCATCGAAAGAAACAACCTGTCCGTACGCATTCCGCCCGGGTCGACCGTTTCCTGTCTGTTCTGCGCGTACTGGACGTAGCTATCCAGCGCCCAGTTCCCCCCCGAGGAATTTGTCCGACAAGTTGTGCGTGAAGCCGCCCGTGAATTGGCCGTAACGGTTCTTCGCGATCAACTGGCCGTCTTCGAACGGGTTGCCGGGCAGGTTCGGCGTGAAAATGCCGAAGCCGACGAATTGGCGGTTCTCGGCCTGCATTTGTTGGCGAACCGCCGCGGGCAGGAAAGGATTATCGACGTACAGTCTGGCCTGCCACGGCCCGAGCAGCGCGGCCGTCTGCCAACGGTTTTGCTGCTGCGTGTCGGCCAGCAGCGTCTCGACGAAAAAAGTGTTGCGGTCGTTGAGGGTGTGGTCGTAGTGAGCAAAGAGGACGCCGCGGTCCGCCGGCGTGTCCACTTCGAAATCCGAATTGACGCCGTACTCGAGGGTGGGCCTCGCCTGGCAGTTGCAGCCACCGGTCAATTGCCCGACGCCGCTGAACGGCAGTTTCTGGGTAGCGCCGCCGCCACCGGGCAGAAATTCCACATGGTCGAGCGCCGAGCCGGTCTGCAGATGATGCCGCCCGGAGTGAAATTCGTCGGGCTGACGAACGGGCGCGCTAGGAAGTTTGGCCCGTTGGGATCCGGATTCGTGACCTGGGACCTGAGATTGTATGAAGTCGCTGCGGTCCTGGAGGGAGCTGAAATCGTCGATCCCCTTTTTGTGCCACGTCTCGATGGCCGCGATGATGTGCCCACGTTCGCCGACGTCCGTACCGTAGCCGATGCCCGCCTTGTACGTCTCGTCGTCGCCGTATGTCGTGGCCCCGGCTTGGAACGCGCTTCTTGAAGCCGTCGAGCTTCCTGTCCAGGCGAAAGTTCACGACACCCGCGACGGCGTCAGCGCCGTACGCGGCGGATGCGCCACCGGTAACCGCCTCGACGCTCCGCACGAGCGTCTCGGGAATCACACCGACATCGACGGTGCCGTATTTGTTGCTCGGCCCGAGGCGGCGACCATCGAGAAGCATGCAGCGTCGCGGAGCGTCGAGTCCGCGGAGGTTGAGGTTGGCGCCGCCGGCGGCAACCGAGCCGCCGACCGCTTGTTGGCTCGCCAAGTTGTTGGCGAACACCGGCAACTGGCTCAGCGACTCGATCAGCGTGCTCGGCGCCATCTTTTGCAGGTCGACGCTGCTGACCGACGTCACGGGCGTCGGCGTGTTCACTCCGGAAGTGACGAGCCGCGTGCCGGTGACGGTAACCTCTTCGACTGCCTGCTGGCTCTGCCCAGAAGGCTCTTGCGCGACAGCCTGCTGCGCCACTATCCCAAGGCAGACCACGCACACTGCCTGTCCGAGCCCGTCATGGCTGACGGACCGATTCTTTTTCTTCATGACTAAATCCCCCCCGAGATCGCCATTGGAGAACCGACTACGCACCGCGGGCGACCACCCGGGCGAGTAGGGGCTCAACTATAAGCTACGATGCTATACGTAGGATATTCGTGGAACACGATTTGTACTCTCTCCATGAGCCGATCGTCGCGGCTCAGCGCCGGGAAGCGCGCCCTCAGGCGGCCTTCGAGTCCTTGTAGAAATTGCCCGACGGCACGACGACGGTTGCACCGGTATCGTCGAAGCGCACGCCCAGCGGATCGCCGCCCGTGGCGACGACCTCGATGTTGTGGTTGAGCATCCGCCGTTGCATCGTGATGCCGCGATCGCTCGTCCCAGGTGCTCCTCGGAGTGCAGCGAGATCGGCCCTTGGCCCGCCTGCGCCTCGAAGTCGCCCGGCGTGCCCTGGTGCTCTTCGTCGGTCATTTCGGCCCAGGTCTTGCCGTTGAGCCGGATGCGGCGTGCGGACGACTGTCCCCGCGGCAGCTTCATCACGAACGCCTGTACGTAGTGGCTGTCGTCGACCGGCACTACCCATGAGATCAACGACGACTGGCCGGGCTTCAAGAAGATGTCGGGCACGCTCATGATGTTCGGCATCAGCCAGGAGGAAATGCGATCGACCTCGCGGCCGTCGTCGAGCTCGCGCACCGCCGAGTAGAACACGCCGTAGTCGGACTAGAAGAAGTCCACCTTCGGCATCACCGCGAACTCGGCACAAACTGCACGCCGCAGAAGGTCGAGTGCAGCACCTGCACGTGGAACGGGTCCATCACGTTGTCGTTCATGTGCAGCCAGCTGTACGGCACGATTCGAGGCTCGCGTCGCCGGTCAGCCGAAGCCACCGACGTGGACCACAGCGCTCTCGTCCGGTCGCCGAGCGTCCTCCAGGATGTCGTAGCGCGGCAGCAGCGGCAGCCTCTCCGGCGGCCCGAGGTAGGCGAAGACGAGGCCATAGCGCTCCTGGACCGGATACCAGGGCTGGCGCACGTCGATCGCGATCCGGCCGCCGCTCGGGCTCGCAGGGCTGGTCGAGGCAGTGTCCCGGCCACATCGAACAGCCAGCCGTGGTAGCAGCAGCGGATGCCGTCGGTGCTCGACCTGGCCGTAGTACAGAGACGTGCCGCGGTGCATGCAGCGCGGATAGAGCAGCCCGGCGCGGCCCTCGCCCGTCGCGAAAGAGAACGAGGTCTTCGCCCAGGATCGCACCTTGCTTCGGCAGATCGCGGAACGTTCACGAGAGCGCAATTGGATGCCAAAACCGGCGCAGCAGCTCGCCCATCGGCGTGCCCGCTCCGACGCGGGCGAGGTCATCGTCGAAGTGTTGCCGAGGACGACCGTAAGCCCTGCCGTCGGTCGACGTCTTTCGCCACTCTGTGTCGCTCATGGGGCGGCCTCGCAAATGGTTGATCGTTCCACAACCACTGGGTCCTGATCTGCCCGTCGTCAAATCTGGGAACGCTGAAAACGAAAAGCCAGCCGCGGCACACCGCATAATAGGATGTCGTCTAGCGGTCACGGTTCGGTATGAAAGCGCTCGACACGACGCAGTTTCGCTCCAGGCGCTGCGCCGCTATCCGCTGCGCACGTCGATGATGCTGCTCGCGATCGCGATCGGCGTCGCGGCGGTCGTGATGCTGACGGCCGTCGGCGAAGGCGCGCGCCGCTACGTCACGGGCCAGTTCCAGTCGCTCGGCACGAATCTCCTGATCGTGCTGCCCGGCAAGTCCGACACCGCGGGCGGCGCGGCATCGAGGGTCTCCTGATCGGCGAGACGCGCGCGCGAGCTCACGCTGCGAAGACACGATCGCGATCGAGCCGGCTCGCGCGCGTGCGCCAGGTGACGCCGGTCGTCGTCGGCGCGGGCACGGTGTCGTCGCGCGCGCGCGTGCGCGACATCACGGTCATCGGCACGAGCGAGCCGATGGCGTCGATCCAGCACTGGACGATCGGCGCTCGGCCGATTCCTGCCGCCCGGCGAGCTCGACGTCGCGAGCCCGGTCTGCGTGCTCGGCTACACGGTCGCGCACGAGCTCTACGACGAGGAGCCCGCGTCGGCCAGTGGCTCCGGATCGGCGACGCGCGCTGCCGCGTGATCGGCGTGCTCGCGCAGCCGGGCTCGCGGGCGGCTTCAAGGTCGACGAGACTCGTGATCCTGCCGGTCGCGAACGCGCAGCAGATCTTCAACACCTCGGCCGTGTTCCGGATCCTCGTCGAGGCGACGAGCCGCGACTCGGTGAAGGCCGCGAAGCGCGACATCATCGCGATCATCAAGGCGCGGCACGCGGGCACGGAGGACATCACGGTCGTCACGCAGGACGCGCTCGTGTCGACGTTCGACACGATCTTCGGAATGATCACGGCCGGGCTCGCCGGCGATCGCCGCGATCAGCCTATCGTCGCGGGCGTGCTGATCATGAACGTGATGCTCGTCGCGGTGAGCCAGCGCACGCGCGGAGATCGGCCTGCTAAAGGCGGTCGGCGCGCGCAACCGGCAGATCATCGCGCTGTTCCTGACCGAGGCCGCGTGCCTGTCGCTGCTCGGCGCCGTCGTCGGGCATCGCGCTCGGCTACGCGGCTCGTGGGCGCTCACGCTCGCGTTTACCCGGTGCTCGATTTCGCGGCGCCGCCGTGGGCGTCGGCGTCGGCGGTCGGCGTCGCGATCGCGAGCGGGCTGCTGTTCGGCATCCTGCCCGCGCGCCGCGCGGCGCGAGCTCGACCCCGTGCTCGCGCTGACGAGAGCGCTGAGCCGTGCGCTGCCGCCGATTTCCTCCGCCTCGATCGCTCAGTCGGTCGTCGCGCATCGCCTGCGCAGCGCTCTCACGGCGCTCGGCATCGGCATCGGCGTCGACGGCGGTCGTGCTGCTCACGTCGATCGGCGAGGGCCTGAACCGCTACATCGTCGAGCAGTTCACGCAGTTCGGCACGCACACTCTGCGATCAACCCGGGCAAGACGAGCACGTTCGGCGATCTCGCCGGGCGTGCTGAACTCGACGCGGCCGCTCACCCTCGACGACGCCGAGGCGCTCGAGCGCGCGCCGTACGTGCTGCACTCGGTGCCGGTCGTGTCGGGCAGCGCGTCGATCGAGGGCAACGGCCGCGAGCGCACGGTCAACGTGTACGGCGGTCGGGCCCGAGTTCGACCAGGCGTTCAAGTTCAACATCGCGCTCGGCACGTTCCTGCCGGCCGACGAGCTCGACCGCGCGCGGCCGGTCGCCGTGCTCGGCGCCAAGGTCTACCGCGAGCTCTACGGCGACGAGCAACCCGCTCGGCGAGCGGTGCGGATCGGCGGCGAGCGCTACCGCGTCGTCGGCGTCATGGAGGCGAAGGGCGACATGGTCGGCTTCGACCTCGACGACACCGTGTACATCCCGGCCGCGCGCGGACTCGAGCTCTTCAACCGCCAGGGCCTGCTCGAGATCGACGTGCTATACGCGGACAAGGCGCCGATCGAGGAGGTCGTCGACGGCATCAAGCGGATCCTCGTCGCGCGCCACGGCGGCGAAGACTTCACGATCACGACGCAGCAGCAGATGCTCGACGTGCTCGGCTCGATCTCGGACGTGCTCACGCTCGGCGTCGCGGCGCTCGGCGGCATCTCGCTGCTCGTCGGCGGCGTCGGTATCTTCACGATCATGACGATCGCGGTACGCGAACGCACGAGGAGATCGGGCTGCTGCGCGCGATCGGCGCACGTCGCTCGGCGGTCGCGCAGCTCTTCGTCGGCGAGGCGATGCTGCTATCCGCGATCGGCGGCGTCGGCGGACTCGCGCTCGGCGTCGCTATCGTCGTCGTCACCCACTGGGCGCTGCCCTCGATGCCGGCGCGGATCGCGCCGCTTTACGTCGCGCTCGCGATCGGGATCGCCGTCACGATCGGTCTGATCGCGGGCGTGCTGCCAGCGCGCGCCGCCGCGCGGCTCGAGCCGCTCGACGCGCTGCGGGCGGAGTGAGCCGATTCTCGTCGATCCGCAGCGAGAAACGATGGCGCGCTTCGATCTCGTGATCTTCGACTGCGACGGCGTGGTGGTGGACAGTGAACGCATCGTCCACGACGTCTTCGGCGAGTTCATCCGCTCGCTCGGCGCGGACCTCGATGCGACTCGGATGAATGCGCTATTCCTCGGCCGCCGACTGGCCGATTGCGTCGCGATCGTAGAGCAATCACGGGCCGGACCGTGCCACGCGACGCGCTCGACAGCTATCGAGCCGAACGCGATCGCGTCCTGCGGGAACAGGTCCGCCCCGTGGAAGGGGTGCGCGAGGTGCTCGAGGCGCTGACCGTGCCCTACTGCATCGCCTCGAGCGGCGATCACGCGAAGATGCGCACGACGCTCGGCGCGACGGGATTGCTACCACTGTTCGAGGGCCGCTTATTCAGCGGCGCCGAGGTCGCACGAGGGAAGCCCGCGCCGGACGTGTTCCTGCTCGCCGCCGAGCGCATGGGCGCGGCGCCGGGCGCACGGCAGTCATCGAAGACTCGGTCAACGGCGTGCTCGCGGGCTGCGCGGCGGGGATAACAGTATTCGGGTTCGCGGGCCTGGTTCCGGCCGCGGATCTCACCGCGGCGGGCGCTTTCAGCACGTTCACACACATGCGCGACTTGCCCGCTCTTCTCGCCTCGGCACGGCCGCGCTGATCCTGTCCTGCCCTTCAAGGACCAAAGCCGCGCGGCCCTGTTCCCGATAACGCAACAAGCCCAAAGCGGAGATGGCCATTTTCGAGAAACGATGTATCCTTCCGTCCGAATTAGAACGCGAACATTTCGGCTATCCGCAGCGGATTGCCGGCAGTCATCTGAGTCCTCGTCCCGAACGCTTTCTTGACGTCGGCGCATTGCCAACAAGGAGCATTCTCATGACGCTCAGACTTAAGGCCTCCGTCGCTCTCCTCGCCGTCTTGCTCGTCAGCGCCGCGTCGGCGCACCACAACATGACGGCCATGTTCGATCTGAACGACAAGGTCACTTTGACGGGCACTTTCACGAAGGTGGATTGGAGAAATCCGCACATCAACTTGACCATGGACGTCAAGGACGCTTCCGGAAAGGTCGAGACGTGGCAGATCGAGGGACCGTCGCCGAACTTCTTTAGGACGCGCGACGTCGGCAAGGCGGACTTCGACGCGGCCCTCGGGAAAACCGTCACAGCGGAAGCGAGTCGGGCACGCGACAAATCCGCCTCGGGGCTCATGCGAATCGTCACCTTGCCGGACGGCAAAGTGGTGTCCGCCTGTCCGCAGAACTGCTGACGCTCGCTCACATCCCACGACACAAGCGAGGGATATCTCATGAAAGTCTTCTACAAGACGATCGCGGCCGTCATTGCGATTGTTTGCGCCTCTTCCGTCGCGGCGCAAGGGGCGGCCCCGCTGAGCGAGGAAGCGAAAGCGCGCAAGGCGATCGACAACGCCCGCAACTTCGAGCAGAACGCGCGCACCCTGACGCTGTTCGACCGTCAGGGCAAGCGTTTGAACACGGTCGGAACACGCGCGTTGTACGGCAATCCGGTTTTCGCGCGGGATGGAACCAAGCTCGCCTACGTGAAGCAGGACCTCGAGCAGGAGAACGCGGATCTCTGGACTTTGGACCTCGCGACTGGTCGAGAAGTCCAGCTCACGCACGGCAAGATGCGCGAGCAAATTTCGCAGGCGGTGTGGTCCCCGGACGGCAGTCAAGTCGTTTACACCGCGCTGCGCGACGGCAAGTACGGGGTGTACCGTCGCGCGGCGAACGGAGAAGGCGCCGAAGATCTCGTCTACTCAACCCCCGGCATCGCCGTACCGAGCGACTGGTCCACGGCCGGTGCTCAGCCTCGGTCAGGGCGACCTCGGCGGCAGCGTCGTGTCCTCTTTGCAGCTGGATGGCTCGAGCCAACCGAAAGTCACAGAGATCTTCCGCAGCGCGAAGCAAGTCCAGCCCGAGAGGCTGTCTCCCGACGGTCACCTGATCACGTACGTCTCGAACGAGTCCGGTAAGAACGAGGTGTTCCGTCCAGTGGAACACGTGAGCCGTGACGGTCAGCGCTTCGTATTCTCGATGCCGGCGCGTTAGAAATTCATGGCGAGATCCGGCGTCAACGACTGGACTGCGACGCCGAGCCGGCCGCGCCACCTCGCCGTACTCGATGCTGGCGCATCTCCGGCTCGCCATGTTCGCGGGCACCGCGAAGCCGATGCCGACGCTGCCGCCGCGGAGGGCGCGATGAATCGCCGTGTTGATGCCGACGAGCTTGCCGTCGAGGTCGACGAGCGCACCGCCGGAGTTGCCGGGATTGATCGACGCGTCGGTCTGGATGAAGTCCTCGTAGCCCTCCACGTCGAGGCCGCTGCGGCCGAGCGCGCTCACGATCCCCGACGTCACCGTCTGCCCGAGCCCGAACGGATCGCCGATCGCGACGACGTAGTCGCCGACCTGGAGCTGGTCGGAGTTCGCGAGCTCGATGGCGGTGAGGTCCTTCACGTTGACCTTGAGCAACGCAACGTCGGTGCCCGGGTCGGTGCCGACGAGCTCGGCCTTGGCCGTGCGACCGTCCGTCAGCGTCACGCTGATGTCCTGCGCGTCCTCGACGACGTGGTGATTCGTGAGCACGTAACCTTTCCCGGCATCGACGATCACGCCCGACCCCACGGCTTGCCGTGCCATCGGCTGCGCCGGCTGCGCCGGCAAGTCGAAGAACCGCCGTAGAAACGGGTCGAGCATCACCGCATCGTCGGAGGCCTGCACCGTCGAGGTAACCGAGATGTTCACGACGGCCGGCGTCACGCGCTTCAGCAGCGGCGCGAGTGACGGCCGCGGCGAGGATTCGGCCGCGACGGGTATCGCTGGCTGCGCGTCGATATCGATACGGGCCGCGATCGCGACGAACGCGGCGGCGGCGAGCACGAATAGTTTCATGGCTGCCTCCTGAGGTCGGGGTGTGAGGGTCTTATGGCCGGCGCCGCTCGCCCTCGCGAGCGTGCGGGCGCTGCTCCAGATCATCGGCCGCGTCCGCCGTGATCGGCGCGAACTTGCCGAGCCCGCAAGTCGGCCCCGGCAGGAACCCGAAACCCGCGTCCTCGAGCACGGTGATCGTGTCGTTCGAGCAGAGCTGCGCCAACGACACGCGATACATGAAGCGCTGTTCGTTCCGCAGCTCGGGACACGAGTGCGGCAAGTCGTTTCGATAAACGTCGTGTCCGTGCGCATAGAACAAGATCGTGTTGTCGTCGATCACGCTCGTGTGGTCGATCTCGTCCAGGTTGATGCAGGTCCGCGCGTCCCCCGACGCGGCACCACGGTCGCGGCCGTCTTGCGCCGTGATCGGCGCGGCTACGAGCGCCAACCCGAGCGTGCCCAGTGCCGCGCCGGCTACGCGGCGCGCGACGCGCGTCGCCCAACCTCGAGCTCGATCCTGCATGTTGGAAAGCCCTCCGTGGCCGCAACGCGCGTCGCGCGCAACGGCTTGCGGAGCAAGTTGCGTGCCATGACGCGCGCACGACTGCAGCACGTGCACTGCGGCGATCGGTTTGGCGTCTGAGAAAGACTGCGAGACCGGCGCGTCAAATCCTGCGCGGGATTGCAGATTCTGGTCGCCGCCCGCACGTCCGTTCGGGACAAACGGAGCCCTCGAGGAACGCCCTAGCGCGGAGCCGCGGCGCACGATCTCAGTTCAGGGGAGCCTTCGCGCCGCAGAGCGCGCCGTTCAGGGTCGCCGCCAAGCGTGCGGCCGCGAGCACGAGCCGCTGCTCGGCGACGCGCTGCGCCATGCGCCGATAAGCGTCATCGAGCAACACCGGGCCCAGCGACGGCGCGAAGCTGTAGACCGTCGGCCGCAGCGCGAGGCTTTCGGCAGCCCACTGCGCGGGCGGGTCGTGCGCGCGCGCTGCTGGCACGGCTTCGAAGGAAGCCTCGAGCTCCTGGGCGAACTGCTCCGGCGCGACGCCCCGGCGATCGAACGCGTTGGTGTCCCAAAACCGATGCAGGCTCATGACGTCGTCGCCGACAGCCACGTCGACCTCGGTCCCACCGCCATCGGACGCGCGGCTGACGTGCAGCGGCTGATGCACGTCGACGACGAAGTGAACGACGAAGCGCAGCGCCTCGGCGCGCTCCTCACGCGGCCGCGACCGATCGGCGAGGACCGCCGTGAACTGCGCGATCGCCGTGAGCACGTCGCCTTCCGGAGGATGATGGAACGCGTCGATCGCCGCGCGCGCCTGCTTGAGCCCCGCGCGAGCCGGCAGGTCGGGGAAGTTGATGTAGTGCCACGGCACCGAGCGTTCCCACGCGGGGTCGCCGCGGATCCTGTCGGCCCAGACCCGAGCTCGCCGAGCGGCTGTCCGTCGCCGAGGTCGGCGATCTCGCTCCGCCCGGCTGCGCAGACCCTCTGCTCGGCGAGCAGCACCGCGGTGCGATGGCCCAGCGCGCCGAACGCGAGCACCTCGGCCGGCAGCACGGCGGCCGCCGCACCGAGCAGCGCGGCGGCAAGCGCAGCGGTTCGGTTTTGCGTCCGTCGACTCACGGGTGATTCTATGCAGGCTCAGTGCGCGGCCGCGCCGCAGAACGCCAGGTTCAACGTAGCCGCGAGCCTCGCGCCCGCGAGCACGAGCCGCCCGTCGGCGATCTTCTGGGCCGAGCGCACGTAGCTATCGTCGAGCGTAGCGAGCCCATGCGTGTCGGGCCGGAACCCGTAGACGGTCGCGCGAAGGGCGAGGCTCTCGGCCGCCCACTCCGCGGGCGGATCGTTCGCGCGCTGCGCGGGCAGTGCGGCGAGCTCGTTCTCGAGCCGCTGCTCGAGCTTCGCGCTCGGCCCCTTGGACGGAAGCACGTCCGTGTCCCAGAAGTGATGCAGGTTCGTCGGACCCCATTTCCCGCGCGCACGAGGACGTCGTTGCCGCCGTGGTCGAACGCGCGGCCGACGTGCAACGGCTGGTGGATGTCGGCCACGAAATGCACGACGAAGCGCAGCGCCTCGGCGCGCTCATCGCGTGGCTTGGTCGTATCGGCGAGCACCTTCCTGTAACGCCCGAGCGCCTGGAGCACGTCGCCCTCGGGAGGATGAACGAAGCGGTCGATCGCGGCCCGCGCCTCGGCAAGCCCGGCGCCGGGCGGTAGGTCCGCGATGTTCATGTAGTGCCAGGGACGCGAGCTCTTCCACTTCGGCTCGTCGCGAATCTCGTCGGCCCACAGTCCGAGCTCGGCGAGCGACTCGCCGCCGCCGAGCGACTTCACGTTCGTACGCGCCGCGGGGCAAAGCCTTTGCTCCGCTAGATTACCCGCGATGCGGTGGCCGACGGGTCCCCAGGCGAGCGCCGGCCTCACAGCCAACGTCGCGAGCAACCCGAAGTACTACGAGCGGACGCGTACGCGTCACACCCCGCCCCGCGACACCTGCGCGCTGCGGTCGATGACCTCCGTCCGCACGCTCTGCCGCGCCGCGAAGTAGCCCTGGTAGACGGCGTCCATCGCGACACGCGAAGCGACGACCGCGTCGAAGGAGCCGAGCAGCCCGAGCAGCAGCTCGCAGACCTCGCGCACCGCGTGCCGCTCCGCGGGATGCGCGGTGATGTAATCGCAGAGCCCCTGGCGCGCGACGTAGTCGTGCAGCAGCGGGCTCGCGTCGCGACGCACGAGCACGCGGATGCCGCAGCCGAACGCCATGCCGAGGTCGTTCACGTCGTCGAACAGGCAGATCAGCTGCTCGGACGACAGCTTGTGCGCGGCGCAGAGCGCCTCGATCGCCGCGGTCTTGGTGCGCGCGCCATGATAGATCGCGTGGAAGTGCTCGCGCGCGCGAACGCGCGCGCCGACGGGTTGTCCTCGCCCGTGATCAGCGCCGCGACGGGCAGCCTGTTGTGCTCGCGATACAGCGCGTAACGCAGCAGGTTGACGCCCATCGAGTCGGGCTCGCCGAACGTGCTCGACGCGCCCTCGCCCTTCGAGCCCGCGTTGAACACGCCGTCCCAGTCGGTCACGAGCCCGCGAATGTCCGCGCAAACGCTCGTGCAGCACGCTGATCGGGGTGAGGAACACGCCGCCGAGCTTCGCGAACCGCGCCTCGAGCTCGGCGTCGCGCGACATCAAAGATGCTCTTGGCCGAGCAGTCCGAGCTTGATCAGGTCCTGAACGTCGAGCACGCCGACGGGCTTCTTGCCGTCGACGACGATGATGCTGTCGAGCGCCTTGCTCTTGAACACCTTCACGGCCTCGTTGAGCAGCGAGTCGGCCTCGATCGTGACCGGCGTCGTCGTGAAGCCGATGTCCGACGAGCTTCTTGTCGAGGATCGTGCGGCCGCTCGACTGGAGCTTCCGGCGCAGGTCGCCGTCGGTGAAGATGCCGGCGACGGCGCCCTTGCCGTCGACGAGCGTGACGGTGCCGAGCCGCGACTCGGTCATCTTCACCATCGCGGAGTTCAGCGTCTCGCCGGTCTCGACAGACGGGGTTCGAGTCGCGGATCACGTCCTTCACGCGCATCGTCATCAGCGCCGTGTGCTCGCGGAACTGCGCCGTGCCCGCGGCGGTGAGCGTGTTCTCGCAGAGGTTCTTCATCACGCCGTACGGCATCGTGCAGACGTGCACGCCCGTGAGCATCGCCTGGCGCACGTGCTCCGCGTGACGCACGGACGAGAACATCACCTTGCTCTCGTAGCCGTAGCGGTCGATCACGTCGACGATCTGCTCGAACAGCTGGATCGCGTCGTGGCCCTGGTCCTGCATCCGGCCCGCGAGCGGGCAGATGAACGACGCGCCCGCCTCCATCGCCATGTACGCCTGGTTCAGCGTGTAGATCAGGTGCACGTTGACGCGATGACCCTTGTCCACGAGCCGCTTGCAGGCCTTCACGCCGTCGTTGCTGATCGGCACCTTGAACACGGGCTCGCGCTCGAGCGGAAGGCCGAGCAGGCGCTCCGCCTCGGCGAGAATCTCGTTCGGCGTTGTCGCCGAGCGCCTCGACTTGCAGCTCCGGCACCATGCCCGACAGCTTCACGATCGCGCCGTCGATGTCGGTGATGCCGTGCCGATGCATGAACGTCGGCGTGGTCGTGAGGCCTTTGACGAAGCCGAAGTCGAGAGCGGCTTCGATCTCTTTGAAGTCGACCGAGTCGAGATAGAGGTCCATGCCTCAGTGCACCGTCTGACCGCGAACCAGGTTGTGGATCTCGATGAGCGGGCGCATGAACTTCTCGAGGTCGTCGAGATAGTACTGGCTCGCCGCATCGCAGAGCGCCTCGGGCGGGTTCGGATGCGCCTCGATGAACAAGCCGTCGACGCCGGCCGCGACCGCGGAGCGCGCGAGCGTGTCGAGGAACTGCCGCGCGCCGCCGCGCGGATCCTTGCTCGGGATTCCGTACTTGCGGATCGAGTGGCCGACGTCGAACACGACCGGGTAGCCGATCTGATTCATCAGATAGAAGCTGCGCGGATCGACGACCAGGTCGTTGTAGCCGAACGTATAGCCGCGCTCGGTGAGGATGATCTTGTCGTTGCCCGAGTCCTCGATCTTCTTCACGGGCTTCGCCATGTTGTCGGGCGCGATGAACTGGCCGTGCTTGATGTTCACGACGGCGCCGGTCTTCGCCGCCGCGACGACGAGCTCGGACTGCATGCAGAGGTACGCCGGGATCTGGATCACGTCGACGACCTCGGCCGCGGGCGCCGCCTGATACGGATAGTGGATGTCCGTCAGGATCGGCAGCTCGAACTCCTTCTTCACTTTCGCGAGCAGCTTCAGGCCCTCCTCGAGGCCCGGGCCCTGGTAGAACTCGAGCGAGCTGCGGTTGTCCTTCGAGAACGACGACTTGTAGATCACCGAGATGCCGAGATTCGACGGCGATCTTCTTGAGGCGCTCGGCCGTGCGCATCATCAGCGGCTCGGCCTCGATCACGCACGGGCCCGCGATCAAGAAGAGCTGATCGGAGCCGCAGTCGATGTCGCCGACGAGGACGTGCTTCTTGGTCATGGGGTGCTCGCGTGCCCCTCGTTGCGACGGGGATTCCGGTCGTCCTTAACTGTCGCGGCATTGTGCTGTCAAAGGCTGGAGCCTGCAAGCGCGGACCGCGCGCTGCAGCGCGCGCAGCAGCTCGTAGTTGCGCGCGCTCGCGCCCTGCCCCGCTCGCACGACGCGCTGACCGCGCAGGCCGAGGTCGCGGCGCGCCGCGCCGTCGGCGACGAGCATGCTGAGCGCGCTGCGCGAGCTCGCGCGCGTCGCGGATCATCACGCCCGCGTTCGCGGCGAGCAGATCCTCGACCGTCTCCTTGAAGCTGAAGTTGTACGGGCCGAACAGCACCGGCACCGCGAGGATCGCGGGCTCCATGAGGTTGTGTCCGCCCTTGTTCGCGGCGCGATAAAAGAGACTGCCGCCGACGAACGCGACGTCGCTCGCGGCATAGAGCCGACCGAGCTCGCCGAGCGTGTCGACGATCAGCACGCCGTCGCGCCCCGGCGCGCTCGCGCGGCCCGCGTCGAGCGCCGACTTGAGGATCGCGCGATGGCCGCGAGCGGCCGCGTGCTGCTCGACGGCGGCCGCGTCGGCCGGATAACGCGGCACGATGATCAGCGCCGCGCGCTCGTTCGCCGCACGTGCGGCCGCGAACGCGTCGAGCAGCGCTTCGTCCTCGCGCTCGTGCAGGCTGCCGCCGATGATCACGACGTCGCCGTCGGCATAGCCGAGCGCGCGGCGCAGCTCGGCGCGCTGCGCGGCGGCCTCGGGCGCGCGCGTGAGGTCGTACTTCATGTTGCCGGTGACCGAACTCGCTCCGCCGGCACGCCGAGCGAGCAGAAGCGCGCGGCGTGCTCCTCGGTCTGCACGGCGAAGAGGTCGACGTCGGCGAGCACGCGCGCGATCAATCCGCGGCGCGCGTGTGCGCGCTCCGACTTCGCCGACATCTTGCCGTTCACGATCGCGACCGCTGCGCCGATGCTCGTGCGCGAGGCGGATGAAGTTCGGCCAGAGCTCCGACTCGGCGATGATCACGAGCCGCGGGTCGAAGCGCTCGAGCGCTCGGCGCACGACGAACGACAGATCGAACGGCAGCGGCACGACCGTGTGCTGCGGATAGAGCTTGCGCGCAGTCGCGAGGCCCGTGCTCGTGAATGTCGAGATCACGAGCGGCGTCCGGGCTCGCCGCGCTCGAGCAGCGCGACGAGCGGCTTCAGCAGCGTGACCTCGCCGACCGACGACGCGTGCAGCCAGATGCTCCGCCGGCGCGGCAGCGGGCAGCCCGATCCCGAAGCGCATCGCGAAATCGCGCCGTCCCGGCGCGAGCAGGAGCCGATAGAGGATCCACGGCGAGGCGAGGACGCACGCGAGCAGGTACGCGCAGTCGAGCAGAAGGCCCATCGACCATTCCCGACGGCGACCCGCGCCGCACGCCGCATTCTAATGGGGACATTCCGGTTTTTGCGCAGGCGCGGTGAATTTGGGGGCCGGTGAGATTGGGGACATTCCGCTTTTCGCGCAGAGCGACCGCGAGACCGCAAGCTCGCGGGTTCGCGAAAAAGCGGAATGTCCCCTTTAGACTTTGGCGCGGGCGAGGCGGATGTGGGCCGATCGTCGCCGCGGGCGTCGTCGCGCTCGCGACGTAATGGTCGTGCCACTCCAGGATGAGGTCGCCGCGCATCGGGCGGCCGATGAAGAAGCCCTGCGCCATCTCGCAGCCGAGGCCGCGCAGGACGAACAGCGCTTCGGCGTTGTCGACGCCTTCCGCGACGACGCGCATACCGAGCGCGTGCGCGAGCTCGACGACCGTCTTTACGATCTGCTTGTCCTTCGGGTCGATCGCGATCGTGCCGATGAAGCGCCGGTCGATCTTGATCTCCGTCGAAGGTATTTGCTTCAGGTACGACAGTGACGAGTAGCCCTTCCCGAAGTCGTCGATCGAGAGATCGACGCCGAGCTTGCGTACGCGCTCGAGGCTCGCGAGCGACGAGTCGTCGCCCTGCACCAAGCAGTCCTCGGTGATCTCGATCGTCAGACCGAAGCCAAGCTCGTCGAGCAACGACTTGAGCTTCTTCAGTCTCGGCATGAAGTCTTGATCGGACAGCACCTGCGGCGACACGTTGACTGCGATCGAGAATGGCTTCGGCAACGCCGTCCATTCCTTCACTCGCTCCGCGATACGGTCGAATACGAGCCAGGTGATCGCGACGATGCAACCCGAGCGCTCCGCGAGAGGGATGAAGTCGCTCGCAGGCACGAATCGGCCCGACGGCATTCGCCAACGCACGAGCGCCTCGACGCCGCAAACGCGGCGCGGCTTGATCTCGACCTTCGGCTGAAAGTAGACCTCGAGCTCGCTCTGTTGCACCGCGCTCTTGAGCTCGCTCTCGAATTTCCAGAGCGCAGCCTGCTGCGACGTCGCGTCCGGTTTGTAGATGTCGAACGAAAGCTCGTTCTCGCGCGCCGCCTTGAGCGCTAGCTCGGCGCGGCGAAACAGTGTCGCGGCATCGTCGGCGTGGGACGGGTAGACCGCGATGCCGAGCGTCACGTCGACGAGGAACGTGTCGCCGCTCATCTCGAGCTGCGGAGGATGTTCTTCGGTTAAACGGATCGCGGCGTCCATGACGGCCGACATCGAGTCGACGCCGATCAGCACCGCAAAGCGACGGCCGGCGAGGCGGATGATCGGCGTGCGCGGCGGTAGGATCTCGCGGAGCTTGTCGGAGTACTCGCTGCAAAACGCCTCGCAGCGCTCCTCGCCGAACGTGCTCGCGATCCGGTTGAACGAGTCGAGCTGGCCGAGCAGCAGACCGGCGAGCCGTCCCTGCTGCCCCTGCTTCAGGAATTTTTCGACGAATCGGATACTCGCGCTGCGGCGCTTCGCCGATCCAGTCTCCCCGCCCGACGAGCCCACGAAGTCTCCGCTGAATTTCCTGTAGGTAGAAAGATTTCAACAGAATCAGGATTTGACCGCTGTGAGCGGAGTCACGCGGCGCCAGCCCGCGCGCCCGACCGTGCGCGGCATCCGCGAGCCAAGCGCGAGACGTCGCCGCAGGCTGCGGCCATTTCTGACCGGGCGCGTCATCTCGCGTTGACATAACGCCCACTCACGCCAACGCGGCGCTGTGCCGGCCGCGTGGCATACGGCTTGCACCCGTTCGCCGGAGGGCCGATCAGCGGCGCAACAAATCGGTAACTTGGAGCGTTACCCCCGATGGCAAAGCTAAAACCGAGCATCCGCCCGAGCGAGACGTATACGGAGCCGAACTTTCTCCGCGTCCACACCGTGGGCAAGGCCGAGCCGAGCACGGAGCGGCTCGCGACGATCGAGCACCTGTCGTATCAGCCGAAGGGCGACGGTCACAAGCCGGGCTGGAACTGCTCCACGATCGTCGACGGCGAGGCGATGTCGAAAGAAGACGCAATGTTCATCGCGCGCAACTACGCGATCGAGCACAACGTGCCCGTGATCTACGAGTGCCACAGCGAGTAAGGGACATTCCGCTTTTCGCGACCCACGCCATCCAGGTCTATTCAACGCTCGCCGCGAAAAGCGGAGTGTCCCTTCTTCGCAGGCGGAGCTCCGAGCTCAGGCGGCCCGATCGGGCTAACGTTGCTGAGCAACCTTCTCCTTGAGCTGCGCGGCCGTCAGCGAGCCCTGCGCGAGCGGCTGGCCGAGGTCGAATTTGCGCGTGTCGGCGAGCGAGCCGACGACCACGGGATCGAACCCGGCATCGCGGATAAGCCGTTCCGCGGTCTCGATCGCGGCCTTGTCGTCGCCGCCGATCGGGATTGCGATCCGCTCCGGTTGGCGATTGCCCTTGTTCGCGAGCGAATCCGCCGGAATGCAGTTGAACGCGCGCACGACGCGATTGTTGTGCAGCAGCTCGGCCGTCGATATGCCGGCGCCCTTTCTTCTGCCACTCCGGCACCCGGTCGCCGTCGCGCGGCGGAGGCCGGATTGCTCGTGTCGATGATCACCTTGCCCGCGAGCTCCGCGCGCAGGTCCTCGCCGAGCTGCGGCATCGCGCCGTAAGGGACCGAGACCAGCACCACGCTGCCGAACGCCGCGGCTTCTTTCGGCGTGCCGGCGTGCGCGCGCGGCCCGAGCTCCTTGACGAGACCCTGAAGCTCCTCGGGATGGCGCGACGACACGAACACCTCGTGACCGGCTTTCACCCAATGGCGCGCGAGCGCGCCGCCGATCTTGCCGGTGCCGATGATGCCGATCTTCAGCGGCGCGGGCGCCTTGCGCGGCGGAGGGTCCGGCGAACCACGCGCCCAGCGCGAGCACCACGCCCGCGAGCACATCGCGGCGGCGAACGGCGTTGAAGATCACATTCATGGCTTCCCCCGAACCGACAAAGGTTGATCGACCGGCATCATAACCCGACGCCGCGAGGCGCAATCAAAGCGAGCACGAGCGCGCAGATCGCGGCGTTGATTCGGTGGCCCGCGGCGCGAGTCATGCCTACGGTTGCTTGCGCTCGGCGCGGGCCTTGTCGATCAGGCGATCGACGATCGCAAGCTGCGCCGGGAAGTCGCCGTTGCCGTTGTCCGAGATCTGCCGCGCATATTTGCCGTCGACGACGATCCACGGGACGGACTGCACCTTGTATGTCGTCGCCAGCTGATCGCCGCGCGTGACGTACGTACGCATGCTGAACGAGTTGAAGGCGCGGGCGAATTCGTCGCGATTGACGCCGTGCGCGGCCATCCAGTCGATGATGTCGTTGTCGGTTTGCCAATTGACGCGCTCGACGTGCAGCGCTCCGTAGACGGCGGGGGTCAGCTGCCCCGCCTTACCGACCATTTGCAGCGCATAGTAGATCTGGGCGAGCTTCTGCCACGGCTGGCGGCCGAAGATGACCGCCTCGCGCTCCAGGCGCACGTCCTTCGGCAGCCGGTTCTCCCAGAGCGTCAGCGACGGATTGAACGCGTTGCAGTGCGGGCAGCCGTAGGAGAAGAACTCGATCACGACGATCTTGCCCGGATCGTCCGTGCGCTGCGGCGGCGTGACGACGCCGTAATCCTTGCCCGCCTCGAGATCCTGCGCCGCCGCGCAAAAAGCGGCGCACGCGAGCACCGCCGTCAAAAACCCGCGCCATCGAACCATCGACCCTCCCGCTCTACCACTTCGGCGCTATCCGCGCGCCCGGCAAGACGTCGTACGGCGGCGCCCACCCCGGCACGGCCTTCAGCCGTTCGACCCACGCGGCGATGCTCGGATAACGCGCGGGATAGTCGTGGTCGCTCTCCTCGAGCGGATAGAACAGATATCCGCTCAGCGAGAAGTCGGCGATCGTCGGTTCCGAGCCGACGAGGAAGCGACGTTCCTCGAGATGCTTGTTCACGACGCCGTAGCTGACGTCGATTCGAGTCTTGAGCCACGCCATGACCTCGGCGACGGGCGGCGTCGGCGCGAACGACTTCGAGAAGCGGTAGCTGCCGAAGTAGCTCGTGAACTTGTGATTGTCGTAGAGCAGCCAGCGCAGCACTTCGAGCCGCTCGTCGTCGCTCGCGCCGCCGAACCGGCCGTGCTTCGCCGCGAGATACGTGAGAATCGCACCCGACTGCGTCAGAGAGCGGTCGCCGTCTTCGAGCACCGGCACCTCGCCCATCTCGTTCGTGCTCTGGCGCCACGCGGGCTCACGCGTCGCGCCGCTCATGTAGTCGACGTGCACGGACTCGTACGGCACGCCGAGTGCGCGCAACATGAACGCGACCTTGAAGCAATTTCCGGACTGAGCGAAGCAATGCAGGCGGTACATCTCTTGCCCCTCAGCCGCGCGTCGAGAGCTGCGCCGCGAGGCGACGGTAGGCGGGATCGCGCTTGCGCGCAATGATCTCTCCGGCCGTCTGGCCCGCCGCGTTTCGACTGTCGAGGCTCGCGCCGTGCTCGATCAGCAACCGCACGTGCCTCGGATCGGCGCCTTTTTTCAGCAGGCAGTGCATCGGCGTTACGCCTTTTGGACTACGGTAGTCGGGGTTTGCGCCGAGCTTCAGCAATTCGGCGGCGGACGCGAACCGGCTCCATTGGAGCGCGAACAGCAGCGGCGTCGCGTTCTCGGCCACCCCGTCCACCGGCGCTCCGTGCCGAACGAGCAACCGGACCATCGCGGCATCGTCGTTGAATGCCGCCGCAAAGACGCAATGGCGCGGATTCGCGCCGCGCGCGATCAGGTGCTTCGCGAGCTGCAAGTTGCGGCCCCAGGCCACCGAATACCAGAGCGGCGTCGCCTCGAAGCCACCTTCCTCGCGGAACGCGACCGACTCGAGCGCGAGCCCCGCGTCGAGCAGCGCGTCCGCGGTTCGCACGGAATCGCGGGAGCTAAGCTTGCGCTGCGCGACCTTGACGCCGCACGCGATGTGCAGCCAGTTGCGGCCGCGCTTGTCGCGAGCTTCGAGCAGCGCCGGATTCGCCGCGACGGCCGCGCGGAGTTCGACGGCGCGCAAGCTCTTCACGAGCGGGAGCATCGCGGTTTTCGAGACTGCGCGCGCCATAACCCGATGCTCAGTCGAAGAACTCGACGATGCCGGTCTCGAGCGAGTACTCGGCGCCGACGACGCGCAGCCCGTCGCGCCGGATCAGCAGCTCGAGCACGTCGGAGCCATGCCGCAGCTGATTCACCGACGCGCGCACGTTCGCGCGCACGGCGTGGTCGATGAGCCGTTCGAGGTCGTTCTTGAGGTCCGTCGCGAGCAGGCCTTCGACCGACGGCCGAATGCGGCTCACGATCGAGCTCATGTTCCACGACTGATTCGAAGCGGGCCGTCTGCAGGTCCTCGAGCGTGGCCGTCACGGCGCCGCAACGCGTGTGCCCAAGCACGACGACCAATCGCGTGCCGAGCCGCTCGGCCGCGAACTCGACGCTGCCGACCTGCGACGGCGCGACGATGTTGCCGGCGACGCGGATCACGAACAGGTCGCCGAAGCCCTGATCGAACACGACCTCGACCGGCACGCGCGAGTCGGAGCAGCCGAGGATCGTCGCGATCGGCCGCTGGCCGGAGACGACGGCCATGCGCCGAATGCCGCTCGCGAGCTCGTCGATCGTGTGCTCGCCTGCGACGAAGCGGCGATTGCCATCGCGCAGACGCTCGAGCGCGTCGCTCGCAGAGATCACGCTTATCCTTCGCGGCGCAACGGCCGACTAGCTATCGCGGTGCTTTCGAGTATAGCGGCTTCGCGCGGCGGTCAGTGCCGCGCGCTCGCGAGTGTCGTCGCAACATCGATAGTCAGGTGCACGAAACGGTAGAGCTCCGCCTCGAGTATCCGCTCTTGATCGCTGTGCGCGCCGAAGCCCTTCGGCCCGTCCTCCTCGTCCGCTGCCGGCCCGAAGCCGTAGCACTGCACGCCCTTCGCGCGCACGAACGCCATGTCGGTCGCGCCGGTCGCCATCATCGGCAGAACAGTGACACCGTAGTGCTTCTTGAGGGCACCTTCGATCACCGCGAACCCCTCGTTGTCGATGCGCGAGATGCTCGCGGGTCGTGGCTTGCCTGAGCTCGACGGCGGCCAACCGTTGAATCGCACCTCGACGGCGGGATCGTCGACCACGCGCGTGAGCTCAGCGAGGAATTGATCGTAGTCCTCGCCGGGCCGCAACCGAACGTCGAGCGTCGCCTTCGCCTCGGATGGGATCACGTTGTTGCGGTAGCCGCCCTGGAAGATCGTCGGCGACACGCGACGTGCGGAGCATCGACGCGTAGTGCGGCTCGTTCGCGCGCAGCCACGCGTCGGCGTCGGCAACCGTCTTCGGATCCGTGCTCAGCACGTCGCGATAGTGCTTCGCGGCATCGGGGCGCCGATACCTCGGCGAGGCGCTGGAAAAACGTGCCGCGTCGTGTCGTTCAGAACGACGGGCGGCTGCCAGTCCGCGACGGCCGCGACCGCACGCGCGAGGTGCACGACCGCGTTCGTCTTCAGCGGCACGCGAACCGTGACCCGACGGGCCGCGCGCGATCATGTCGATGCCGTTCGGGACCTTCTCGGCCGTTTCCACGGCCGCGTAACGCACCTTGCCGCCCTTGCGCGCCACGCCGCCGCCTTCCGCGAAGCAGTACTCCGCGTCGATCGCGTCGAAGTGCTCGTTCACCATGTACTCGGCGCCGAGCGACGGGTTGCCCTCCTCGCCCGCCTCGGCGAGGAAGATCACGTCGCGATCGAGCGGCACGTGGTCGCGCTTGAGCATGCAGCAGCGCCATCAGTGCGCCGACGAGGTTGGCCTTGTCGTCGACGCGTGCCTCGGCCGTAGATGTACCCGCCATCGCGTTCCGCGCTGAACGGCGGGTGGGTCCATTTCGCGGGATCCACGTTCACGACGTCGGTGTGGCCCATGATCAGCAGCGGCCGCTTGCGGCCGTTGCCCTTGAGACGTGCGACGAGGTTCGGCCGGCCCGGCTGCTTCACGAAGATCTGTACCGGGATGCCTTCTTTGTCGAGCACGCCCTTCAGGTAGTCGACGGCGGGCTGCTCGTTGCCGGGCGGATCGCTCGTGTCCATTCGCACGAGCGCCTGGAAGTGCCGCAGCGTCTCTGCGTCGATGCTCGCGGCGCTCGACGCCGCGGTCTTCGCCGGTTGCGCGGTCTGCGCGCGCGCCGGCGCAGCGGCGCAGAGCGATGCCGCGGCGAGCGCGGCGCACAACGGCCGACGTCTGTTTCCGGGCATGGTCACGCCGCCACGATCTGGACCGGCATGCCCTCGGGATCGCGCACGAAGAAGCCGTAGTCGAGGTTCTCCTCGGCCTTGATCCCGTGCGCCGCGAGCGCGGCCGTCGTCGCTTGCTTGTCGAAGCCTTCGATCGCGATCGCGAAGTGATCGACTTTCGCGAACGGCTCTTTGTGATGCAGCGACACGATGATCTTCTTGTCCGGCCCCATTCGAGAGATTTCGTTCGGCTTGTCCTCGTTGAGCACCTTGAGGCCGAAGATCTTCTCGTAGAAATCGATCGAGCGCTGCAGGTTGCTCGTCTGCACGCTGATGTGATCGATCCGCGTCGACTTGAACGGCGCCGTTTGCGCCGCGGCCGTTCCCGCGGTGCCCGCGGCCGCGAGCGCGGCGAGCCCCTGCACGAGTTGCCGGCGCGTGAGCGTGCCCGACTCGAAGCTCGTGACGAGATCGTTGATGACCCTGTCCATCGCATCCCCCCGGAATTGCTTGTGGCGACGAACGCGAGTCTACGACGCCGGGGCCTCCGCCGGGAACGAGACGCGAAACTCCGCACCGGGGTCGCAGTTGCGGACCTCGACGCGGCCGCCCATCGCGGCCGCGAGCTGCTGCACGAGCGCGAGGCCGATGCCCGTTCCGGTCGTCGAGCGCGTGATCTCGTCCGTGGGGCGGTAGAAGAGCTCGAAGATCTTCTTCATCTGGCCTTTCGGGATGCCCGGGCCGAAGTCGCGGACCGTGTACAGCACGAGGCCGTCGGACTCGAGCCGGCTCGCGATCTCGATCTCTCTGCGCTCGGCGCCTGCCGAGAACTTGAGCGCGTTGTCGACGAGGTTGATCAGGATTTGCGCGAACGCGTCGGCATCGAGCGCGAGCACCGTGCCGGCCGGCACGCCGTCGCGGACCGCGAGCGCGAAGCCCGCGCGCTCGGCCTGCGTCGCGCACTTCGAGCGCACCATGTCGAGCAGCTCCGCGCTCGCGATCGCGCTTCACGTCGAGCTGCCGGCTGCTGCGCGTGAGCCGCGCGAGCTGGAGCACGTTCTCGATCAGCCGCGACAGCCGCTCGCTCTCGCTATGGATGTAGTCGTAGTAGGTCTGCTTCTTCGCGTCGTCGGCCCAGCCGGCCTTCAGCATCTCGCCGTACATCCGAATCGAAGTCAGCGGAGTCTTGAGCTCGTGACTCACGGCCGAGACGAAGTCCTGCTGCTGGCGCGCGAGCCGGAGCTGGCCTACCGCGAAGCGATACATGAAATAGAAGCCGCCGCAGAGCACGGCCGCGAGCGTGATCGAGATCCAGAGCAGCAGCAGCCCGCCCGGCGCGCTCGGCAGCTGATTCACGCTGAACGCGAGCTCGAGATCGCCGAACGGCGGCGAGAGCCGCGCTCGGTGCAGCGGCGTGCCGGCAAGATCCGCGACCGGGCGCGACTCGTACGACACTCCGCCGGTCGCTGCGCGCAGCGTCGCAAGCGGCCGGCCTCGATACGTCACCGCGACGTCGCTCATTGCGGCGAGGCTGCTTGCGCGATACGGGCTCGCGACGGCCTGCTCGACGAACCGCGCGCGGTCGATCAGCTCGCCCTGGATGTACCGCTGCCCGCCGCGCCAGACGTTGCGGAACATCACGATCTCGCCGGTGTCGAGCACGCCGACCTCGAGCGGATCCAGCTCGCTCTCGAACGTCTGCACTCGGAGCTCGTTGCGCGCCTCGGTCTTGCCGCCGTTTGCCGCCGCCTTGTCGGCATCGCGCTCGCGCGCGGCGGGTTGGGCTTCGGGCACGAGGCTCTGCTCGGAACGCTTGCGGCGCTCCGTGACTTGAGCGCGCGGCTCGCTCTGCGCGTTAGAAGTCCCCACAACGACGGCCTCGCCCAATTCGCCATCCTTGGGCGCGTTGGAGCCCGCGACTGCCTTGGGCGCGTTGGAGCCCCCGACCAGTCCGCCGGCCGCCTGCCGCGCAGGGAGCTCGACCTCCTTGCGGACCTTCGCTTCGTCGGCCGCGGTTTGCGCGGCGGGCGCGTTCGGCGCGAGCCGGTCGAACGCGGCCTGCGCCGCTTCGGCCTTCTCCATCTGCGACTTGAGCTTCTTGGCGTCGTCGCGCGTGAAATCGAGCGATGGCGCGAACGCTGCGCCGGCCGAGCTCGACGCGGCCGAGCCGGGCGCGGGCGGCCGTGGCCGCGGGCACTTCTGCTTGGGCCTGCGCGCGCGGCGGCTTTTCCCCGGCGCGCTGCAATTGCGGATGCTCCGAGGTCGGCGGCGCTTCCGAGTGACTATTGGGTGCCGGCGCGGGCGCTGCGCCCGGCGCGTCGCCGGGCGAGCGCAGCACGAGCCGGTTCGCGGCGAGCACTTCGCTCAGCGACGCGAACAGCGCGCGGCGCGCGGCTTGCTCGTCCGCGGCAGATTCCGTAGGTCGCGGCGTCGACGTCCGGCGCCCGGCAGCAGCGGCGTCGTGAGATTGCCGAGCGCGTCGACCTGGAAGTAGCCGAGCGTGCCCGGCACCGCGCCCTCGACCGGGAACGCCGACAGCGGCGAGCGCTGCACGAAGTTCGCGGCCGCGTCCTTGCCCGCGACGACGAGGAACGAATAGTCGCCGAACGAACGCGCCTCTTCGGTCGCGACGGCGGCGCGCAAACCGGAGTCGACTTGCGCCGCGAAGTCCTCGGCGAGCAGCTGGTTGCGCCGGAACGCCTCCCACTTGAGCTGGCCATATGCCTGCGCGATCAGCAGCGCGGCCGGAACCGCGAGCGCGAGGAAGAACGCGCCGAGCAGGATTCCGAGCCGGCGCTCGTCGAGCGTGCGGAGCCACTTCGCGCCGAGCATCTCAGACCACCGTGATGAGCCGGTAGCCGGCGCCACGCACGGTCACGAGATTGCGCGGCTCCTTCGGGTCGGCCTCGATCTTGCGCCGCAGCTTCGCGATGTGGATGTCGACCGTGCGCGTCTCGATGTCCGCCGTCCGGTCGTAGCCCCAGACGCGCGTGAGCAGCTCGGCGCGCGAGACGGGACGCTCGGCGTTCGCGCCGAGATACTGGAGTATCTCGATCTCGCGGCGCGTGAACGCGAGCGTCTCGCTGCCGCGACGGCCCGAGAGGTTCTGCGTGTCGATGTCGACGCCGTCGAGCGCGATTCGCGCCGCGCTCTCCGTGCCGACGCGCGAGCGGCGCAGCACGGCCTTCACGCGCAGCACGAGCTGCGCGATCGCGAAAGGCTTGGCGACGTAGTCGTCGGCGCCGAGCGTGAGGCCGTTCACGATGTCCTCGTCGCTCGTCTTCGCGGTCAGCATGATGATCGGCTGCGCGCGGTCGACCTTGCGGACCTCGTCGCAAATCGAGAAGCCGTCGCGGCCGGGCAGCATCACGTCGAGGAGCAGCAAGTCGTATTGGCCGCTGAGCGCCTTCGCGAGACCTTCCTTGCCGTCCGCGACCGCATCGACCTCGAAGCCGTGGAAAACGAGCACGTCCGCGAGCCCTGTGCGGATCGCAGCTTCGTCCTCGACGACCAGTATTCGCGGCTTGCGCTGCTCCATTCACGCTGCGCCGCCCGCTCGAATGCGGGACTGCGCTGCGCGCTAGGCTAGCAGGTCGCGGCGAGCCGCCGTGTAAATGGTTTGTAAATTCGCGGCCGAGTTTCTCGGTTTCAACCGCGGCGGTCGGCACTCGCCCGCGGAGCCGCGGCCGACCGGCGGTCGCGCTCAGCCGCGCGGACGCGGCGCGTCGTTGCTCGCGAAGCGCTGCTCGCGCGGCGGGGCGTCGGAACGCAGCGCGTCGGCGAGCGCCGCTCGCACGCTGTCGGAAATCGCATCGCGGGCGACCGCCGCGGGGTACTGCTCGAGCTCGCTTCGCAGCGCAACGCGGTCGATCTCGTGGATCACGGGCGCGCGCTTGGCGTAGACCACGTACTCGTCGATGGCCATTGCGGAGTGGAGTGTCGAGACTGCGGCGAGGCCGACGGAGACTCGGGCCGCAAAGCCCACGAAAGGAAATCGAAACGCGTTCATTGGCTGCTCTCCCTGCTTCGAATACGTCCTGGTAACCGGATCTCCGATCCCGGTGCGTCGTCGGTGCCGTTGCATCTCGTGTGCCACCGGCGACGGCGAGCATTTCAGCGGATCTTTGTGACAATTCTTCGCGGGCGAACCCCTTTGCAGTGCAAACGATCGCGGGCGTGCACCGCGCTGACACAAATCGAGCGAGACGCGCGTCACGCTTCGAAGCGGCCGCTGGCGCGAGAGCTTGCGCGCGCATGGAACGTAAACGTCGTGTAAATCGACGCGCGAAGATTTTTCATTTCTCTGTCTGGAGCGGCCGCCCGCGCATTCCTAAGCTCCTCACGCGTCGCAATCGACGCACACCGAGGAGACGGCGCGCATGGCCCTGATCAATCGAATGTCGAGACTGTTCACCGCGGACGTTCACGCGGTGCTCGACCGCATCGAAGAACCGGACGTGCTGCTGAAGCACGCGATTCGCGAAATGGAGGACGAGCTCGCGCACTCCGAGCAGCGCGTGCGTCGGCTCGAGCACGAGCGCGGGGCGCTCGGCGAACGGCACACGCAAGATGCGGCCGCGCTTGCGGAGCTCAAGTCGCAGCTCGACGTTTGCTTCGCGAACGGCAACGAGGAGCTCGCGCGCAAGGTCGTGAAGCGCAAGCTCGAGACCGAGAAGCTCGGCCAGCACGTCGCCGAGCGCAGCGCATCGATCGCCAAAGAGCTCGCGGAGCGACGCGCGCTCGTCGACGAGCAGCGCGAGCGGCTCGACGTCCTGCGTCAAAAGGCCGAGCTGCTCGCGGCCGCGCCGAGCGCGGGCGCCGACGAATGGGGCCGCGCAGGCTTCACGGTCGGCGAGGACGAGATCGAGGTCGCGCTGTTGCGCGAGCGCCAGGCGAGGAAGCCGTCATGAGCGCGCGCGAGCGTTCCGCGTCGCGCCCGTCGTTCGGCGCATCGCTCGGCGTCGGCCTGATTTTAAGCCTCTGCGGCGCCGCGGCGCTGTCCGTGCTCGGGCCGATGCTGTTCACGGGCTACGCGCTGCGGGCCGTGATCGCGATCGTCGCGTTCGCGTACGTGCTCTATCTGATCGGCAAGAGCGGCGAGCGCGTGGGGCGAGTCACGACGCTCGTCTGCTGGCTCGCCGTCGCGTTGGGCGCGGCGGTCGCGGGGCTGCCGCTCGGGGCCTACGTGCTCGTGCACGTCGGGCTGATCTGGCTCGTGCGCTCGCTCTACTACTACTCGGGCCTGCTGCCCGCGCTCGCCGACTTCGGGCTCGGCTTGCTCGGCGTCGTGTTCGCGGTCTGGGCCGCGCAGCGCACGGACAGCGCCTGGCTCGCGTTGTGGTGTTTCTTCTTGACGCAGTCGTTCCACGTGCTGATCCCGCAAGCGCTCTCGACGCGGGCGAGCCCGGCACGGGGCGCCGACGACGCATTCAATCGCGCGCACCGAACGGCCGAGGACGCGATACATCGCCTCTCGACCGCGCGTTGAGCGCACCGATACCGATTCATTCGAGACAACGGAGATCCACATGAAGACGCACATCTTGCTCGCAGGCCTGGTATTCACCACCGTCGGCGCCGTGCTCGTGTACCCCACGCTGCGCGGTCACGCGACGCAGGTCGCGCACACCGAGGACCCCAAGACGCACATCGCGGCGCCGACCGCGACGAAGCGCGTCGAGGTCGTGTTCGTGCTCGACACGACGGGCAGCATGGGCGGCCTGATCGCGGCCGCGAAGGAAAAGATCTGGTCGATCGCGAGCACGCTCGCGCAAGCGAAGCAGGCGCCCGAGATCTCGATGGGCCTCGTCGCGTATCGCGACCGCGGCGACGCGTACGTCACGCAGGTCGTCGATCTCGACAAGGACCTCGACTCGATGTACGCGAAGCTCATGCAGTTCCGCGCGGACGGCGGCGGCGACTCGCCGGAGTCCGTGAACCAGGCGCTCGACGACGCGATCAATAGGATCTCTTGGAGCCAGGACGCGAGCACGTATCGCGTCGTGTTCTTGGTCGGCGACGCGCCGCCGCACATGGACTATCAGGACGACGTGAAGTATCCGGCGACCGTCGCGGCGGCGGCCGCGAAGGGCATCGTCGTGAACACGATCCAGTGCGGCAACATGCGCGAGACCGTCAAGCCGTGGCAGGAGATCGCCGCGCTCGGTCACGGCCGGTACTTCACGGTCGACCAGGCCGGCAGCGCCGTCGCGGTCGCGACGCCGTTCGACGACAAGATCGCGACGCTCGCGGCCGAGCTCGACTCGACGCGGCTCTACTACGGCAGCGACGAGGAGAAGGCGAAGATGGCGCCGAAGGCCGCGGCAAGCGCCGCGGTGCGCGCGGGGGCCTCGCCCGCCGCGCAGGCGCGACGCGGCGTGTTCAACGCGAGCGAGGCCGGCGCGTCGAACCTGCTCGGCGGCAAAGATCTCGCCGAGGACGTCACGAACGGCGCGGTCGCGTTCGCGGCCGTGCCGGAAGCCGAGCTGCCGAGCTCGATCGCCGCGCTGCCGCGCGACAAGCAAGAGGCCGCGGTCGCGGAGACCGCGAAGAAGCGCCAAGACCTCCAGCGCGAGATCGCGCAGCTCGCGAAGGATCGCGATGCGTTCATCCGCAAGGAGGTCGACGCGCACGGCGGCGCGGCGGGCTCGCTCGATCAGAAGATCTACGACGCGGTCCGCGAGCAAGCGGCGCCCGTCGGGCTCGAGTACGACGGCGGGCCGAAGTTCTAAGCGCGAAAGGCGGAAGCGGTTGGCGCAGCGGCCACTCGGCCGCTGCGTCTTTCTTCCGATCGTCCGGCTCGCCGCGCGTTTGAATTTACGAGCCACGAACGGCCGCTCGTCCTCCGCCCGCTACGGTGGCGTCACAACGATCTTCCCGTCGACCACGGTGTCACGGTCGTGGTCGCAGCCGACCGGGATCAAGCGGTCCACGTCCTGCACACGCACGTAGCGCAACTGCAATTGCCAGGGCTGCGCAAAGCGCTGCGGATCGTCGATGGTCATGACATCCTCCAGCGTGTCGGCGCCTGTGCGGCGCAGGCGCTCGGTGAAGTGCGCCTGATCGCTCAAATTCGCCGTGCCAGGAAAGGGCAGAACTGGACCCGCTTCCCGGGCGATGGTGTCGACCACCAGTGTCGTTCCTTCCCAGTGGCCGATGGAATCGCCAAGCGGCGTGGGCCAGAGGTCCTCCGGTTTCGGATGCGCGCGGCCCTCGGTGTAGATGTTGCGGACGGTCCCGTCCGTGGCCGTGAGCAGCACCCGTTCGGGCGTCACGATGAGCTCGAACAGATAGTCCGGAACCGGCGCCTCCATGACACCCGGGAAGCCACTGGACTGGCACACCTTGAAAACAGGTAGCGCGCGTGCCAGCGCTTCGAATACGTTTCCCCCAGGTCCGAGCGGCAAACTCGCATAGATCTTTTCGGCCTCCGCGGTGTAAGGCGGCTTGCCCATTAGCTTGGGCAGCGCGAGCGGCCGGCCGGCGAGGACCGCCGCGGCCCCTTCGTTCTCCCAAATGCCCGTCCAGTCCGGCAGCGTCGCGAAAAGGCGGGCCCGAGCGGCGGGCTCGGCGGTTTGGGCCATGCTGCCGGCGGCCAAAAGCACGCCGGCCTGGACCAAGATCACGACCGCGCGCCAGGATCGCGGTTTCATGCCTTTCTCCCGAGCGGCCTACGGCGGCGGCGCGATGCCGAAGTGATCGCCCACCGTGTTGCGGTCGTGCTCGCAGTCGATGTGAATCAGCCGATCGACGTCGTGCACACGTGTGTAGCGGATCGTGGTGTGCGACGGGCTATCGAGCCCCGGCGGATCGTCGATGGTCATCGCGTCTTCCAACGTGTCGGCGTCGAGCCGCCGCAAGCGCTCGGTGAAATGCGCCGCCGCGCTTAGGACCGGGCTCCCCGGAAAGGGCGTGACCGGGCCCGGTTCGCGGGCGATGGTGTCAACGACCAGCGTCGCGCCCTCCCAGTGGCCGATCGAGTCGCCGACGGGCGTCGGCCAGAGATCCTGCGGCTTCGGGTGGGGCCGCCCGTCCGTGTAGATGTGCCGCACCGCGCCGTCACTCAATAGGAGCACCGTCTGCTCGGGGGTCACGAACAGCTCGAAGATGAAGTCCGCGAGGGGCATGTTCATGATGCTGGGGAAACCGACGGGGCTGCATTTCTTGAAGCTCGACGGCAGCGAGGCGGCGCCCTCCGAAGCAGCCCTCGCGCCTGCGCCGGACACCGCCGCCGCCCCCGCCTGCGTTTGCCACAGTCCGGTCCAGTCCGGCAGCTTCGCGAAGAGCTCTACCCTCGCAGCCGGTTCGGCGGCACCGGCCGCGGTGCTCACGGCCAGCAGCAGCACGGCCCGACTCGCCGCCGCGGCGACCTGCGTCCCGAGCCTCACCGCGCCGATCCTTGCGGCGGAGACGGCGGCGCCTCGGGCTTGCCGAGGACGTGTCCGCTCGAATCCGCGGCGGAGATCAGGCGCCCGGACGGCGTGCCGTCCTTGGAGGGATTGATCGTGACCGTCACCTTGTCGCCGGGGTTCACGGAGCGAGGCCGCCAGCCCGCGCGATAGCTTGCGAGCGTCGAGTTCATCTCGAGGCTCCACTCGACCGATCCCGCGGCGCCGGGCACTAGCAGCTGCACGAAGCAGTGCGGATTGGTCCACTGCAGCTCCTTGACGTTGCCTAGCAGCGTCACCGTTTTGCTCATGTCGAAATTGGCGAAGGAGTGGTGAGCCGCACACGGCGTCGCGATGAGCGCCGCAGCCAATGCCGCGTGACATCCCGCGACCCTGAATAGGAGTAGCCTGGGAGCTCCTCGGCCACGGACCCGCGAGACGCGACCGAGGATTCCTGCGTGCGGCGGTCTGATCACGTCTGGTCTCTCCCGCTTGCTCTGGGCAACTGCCCGATGCCATCCTGACTCGGCGGCGGCGCAATGCATGAAGCTGTGCTGAAATCCGGTAATGAAATGGTGAAGGCCGAGCGCGCCACGCCATGAATCCGCAGCAGACGCCCGCGACCGAACCGCCGCCGGATCTGTACCGGCTCGAAGATCTCTTGATCGACACCCGCGTCCGGCGCGTGACGCGCGGCGACACGGACTTGGGCGTCACGGGGCGCTCCTTCGACCTACTGACAGCGCTGTTGCGTGCGGCTCCCGGCATGCTGTCGTTCGACGCACTGCTGGATACCGTCTGGCCCGGCACGGTGGTCGGCGTCGAGACCGTGACGCAGCGGGTCAAGCTCTTGCGCCAGGCGCTCGGCGACGATGCCGAGCGTCCGCGTTACATCCTGGCCGTGCGCGGGCACGGCTACCGGTTGGCGGCGCAGGCGCTCCGCGAAATCCCGCCCTCTCCTGCAGACGATGCCGTCCATCCCGAACCGCCGCTGCACGCGTCGCGCACGCTGCGGTGGGCGGCCGTCGGCGTGCTGGTCGCGGCGCTTGCCGCCGGAGCAGCGTGGTGGAGCCTGCGGCACGCGCCGCCCGTGATTGCCGTCTCAGCGGCGGCAGGCTCCATCGCAGTGCTGCCGTTTTCCAATCTCACGGGCGACGCGTCGAACGACTACGTCGCCGATGGGATGACCGAGGAGTTGATCGATGCGCTCGGTCGGGTTCCCGGGCTGAGGATTCCGGCCCGGACGTCCACGTTCGCCTACAAGGGCCGAACGCCCGACGTCCGCCGCGTCGCGGAGGAGCTCAATGTCGCGGCCGTGCTCGAGGGAAGCGTGCGCGCCGCATCCGAGCGTATCCGGGTCAGCGCACGGCTCATCGATGCGCGCAGCGGCTTCCAGATCTGGGAGCAGAGCTATGACCGCCGCCTCACCGACCTGTTCAAGCTGCAGAACGACCTCGCGGCGGAAATCGTCGCGGCGATGCGCGCTCATCTGAACATCAACCTCGCGGCGCCCGCGGCGCGCCGGCCGCCCAGTGAGGACTTCGAGGCCTACGATCTATACCTGCAGGCCCGTGCGGTCGGGCATGGCACGGCGCCGAGCGAAAAACTGGCGCTGGATCTCGTCAATCAAGCAATCGCCAGGGATCCGGACTTCGCGCAAGCGCTCGGCTACCGATCATTCCTCGAGGCCGGCAACGTCGGCATGATCTCCGCTCCCGCGGAGGCGCTCGAGAGCGCGCGGCGAGACGCCGCCAAGGCGCTGGCCCGCGACCCGAACCTCGCCGAGGCACTCACGACTACCGCGATCATTCAGGCCGTTGAGGGGCAGTGGCTCGACGCGGAGCGCAGCTTTCGCACCGCCATTGACGCCGCTCCGGGCGATCCGTCCGCGCTGGATCTCTACGTGCTGTTCGTCGCCAAGCCGGCCGGTCATCTGCACGCCGCTCGATCGCGGCTCGAAGACTCGTACCGGCTTGCGCCCGCCGACGGGTTCACCCTGAGCGAGTTGATGCTGACGAGCTCACTCCTCGGGCTCGACCAGGACGTCGCACGGTACGCGCAGCTCTGGCAGGCGGTCGGCGACCGACCGCTGAAGTGGGATCTGCTCATCGCGTCGGCTCGCACGGCCGCCCGCGACGGCCGCTACGCAGACGCGGCTCGGCTCGCGTCAGATGCCTTGCCGCCGTCGCTCGCACGAGCGGACGGCACCGCGGCCGTCGGGGCGATCTACTCCGCGCTCGCGGACGCGGCGCTGCGCCCCGCTGCGGTACAGAGCCTCGAGCGATTCCTGCCGCAGTTGCTGGCCGAGGACGCGGACGCGCGCACGAAGGGCTTTTTCCTGAGCGCGCTGGTCATGCTCGGAGCAATCGATCGTGCCTACGCGCTCGCGGACGAGTGGCTCGATTCGCGTCCGGCGACGCGCTGGAACGCCGACTGGAGCGACCTGTGGCTGCCGGAGATGCGGCCGTTCCGCCAGGATCCTCGCTTCCGGAAGCTCGTGGAGCGCCTCGGCTTCATCGACTACTGGACGCAGTACGGCCCGCCGGATGAATGCGATCTGCGCAACGACACTCTTGCGTGCCGCTGATGGTTACCGAATCCACCCTCACGCAGACTGCATAGGTAGCGCCCGAAGCCGGCGGTCCTCCGGCTCGCGCAGCCGCACGTTTGAATTTACTATCCGCGCTTCGTCGGACCTGCCCGTCCTTGCCACGGAGTCCCTCGTGATCGAAGTCGCCGGCCTTTCGAAGATGTACGGCGACTTCGCCGCCGTGCGCGATCTCTCCTTCAGCGTGCATCCCGGCGAGGTGCTCGGACTCGTCGGCCCGAACGGCGCGGGCAAGACCACGACGCTGCGCTGCATCGCGGGCATCATTCCGCCGGCCGCCGGCCGCGTGCGCATCGCGGGCCACGACCTCGCGGCCGACCCGATCGGCGCGAAGCGCGCGCTCGCGTTCTTCCCCGACGAGCCGCGGCTGTTCGACTACCTCACGGTGCGGCAGCACCTCGCGTTCGTCGCGCGGATCTACGGCGTGGCCGACCACGAAGCGATCGCGCGGCCGCTGCTCGAGGAACTCGAGATCGCGGACAAGGCGGACGAGCTTGCCGGGCGAGCTGTCGCGCGGCATGAAGCAGAAGCTCGCGATCGCCTGCGGGCTGCTGCACTCGCCGACGGTGCTGTTCTTCGACGAGCCGCTCACGGGCCTCGACCCGCTCGGCATCCGGCGCATGAAGAACTCGATCGTGCAGCGCGCCCGCGCGGGCGCCGCGATCGTGCTGAGCTCGCACCTGCTGCACCTGCTCGAGGAAGTCTGCTCGCACGTGCTGATCCTCAAGCGCGGAGTGAAGATCGCCGACGGCACGCTGAGCGACGTCGCGGCGCAGTTCAGCAACGGCGAGACGCGGCGTGAGCCTCGAGGAAGTGTTCATCCGCGCGACCGGCGGCACGGAGGAATGAGCGTGCGCGGCATCCTCGGCGCTCTGCTCTATCTGCGGGTGACGTCGCTGCGCAACGCGATCGCATCGCGGCTCCGGCGGCTCAAGCAGCCGAAGTATCTCGTCGGCGCGGTCGTCGGCGTCGCGTATTTCTATTTCGTGGTCTTTCGCCGCTTCACGGCGCCGCCGCTGGGTAGCGGCCCGCTCGCACAGCCGTTTCCGGTCGATCAGCTCGCCGACGTCGCGGCGGTCGGGGGCGGCTCGCATTGACGGTGTTCGTCGCGCTCTACTGGTTCTGGCCGAGGAATCGCGCCGCGCTGACCTTCAGCGAGGCAGAGATCGCGTTTCTCTGTTCCGGCGCCGATCGGGCGCAAGACGCTGATCCACTTCCGGACGATCAACGCGCAGCTCCGGATCCTGTTCACGTCGCTGGTGCTCGCGCTCTTCTCCAGCCGCTGGACGCTTCGTGCCCGGCGGCGCGGGCGATTCGGATCTTCGGCTGGTGGCTGATACTCGCGACGCTCGATTTGCACGCGGTCGGCTCGTCGTTCGCGATCACACGTCTGCTCGATCGCGGCATGACGTCGCTGCGCCGTCAGCTGCTCACCATCGCGATCGCCGCTGCTCGTCGTGGGTCGTCGCGCTCGCCGCCGCGTGGCACGGATTGCGGGCGCCGCAACCGCAAGACCTGGCAGGCCCGGTCGCGGTCGTGCGCTACGCTCGACTCGCTGCTGACGAGCGGCGCGCTGTCGTGGTTGCTGCTGCCCGCGACGTGGGTCGTCCGGCCGCTACTCGCGACCGACGCGCGCCGTTCCTCGCGGCGCTCGGGCCGGCGCTGCTCGATCTACGTCTGCACTACGTCTGGGTGCTGACGCGCGGAGGTATCGTTCGAGGAAGCCTCCATCGCGAAGGCCGAGAAGCGCGCCGCGCGACGAATTTCGATGCGCGAAGGCAAAGGGGTGAGCTCACGGCGAACGCAAAGCGCGGCGCGCACCGTTCAAGCTCTCCGCCGGCGGGCGGCCCGAGGTCGCGTTCCTGTGGAAGAACTTGCTCGCTTCGGCGTCGTATCTCACTCCGCGGACCGCGTTGATCGTCGCAGCGTTGATCATCGTCGGCGGCAACTGGATGGCCCGGCTCGATCTCGGAGTGTTGCGCGGCACGATCGGCACCATCGCGCTCGTCGGCGCGGGCTACACGCTCGTGTTCGGCCCGCTGATCGCGCGCCAGGATCTGCGCCTCGATCTGCCGAACGCCGACATTTTGAAAACCTATCCGCTGCGCGGTTGGCAAGTCGTGCTCGGCGAGGTGCTCGCCCCGGTCGCGATCGTCACCGTGCTGCTGTGGCTCCTGCTGCTCGCCGCGGCGTTTACGTTGCAGCCGCCGCCGAAGGCGTCGCTGACTCCGGGCTTGAGGGTTGCGGCCGCGCTGGCCGTCGCGCTGCTCTTGCCGTTCGTTTGCGCCATCGAAGTGCTCGTGATGAACGCGGCCGTCGTGCTGTTTCCCGCGTGGGTGCCGCAAGGAGCGGGCCGCGGCTCCGGGATCGACGTTCTCGGCCAACGCATCTTTTTCCTCGCCGGCCTGTTTCTCGCGATCGCGGGCGCGCTGTTGCCCGCCGCCGTCGGCGCGGCCGCGATGTTCTTCGCCACGCTCTGGATCGTTGGGGCGCCGGTCGCCGCGGGGCTCGGCGCGGCTGCCGCGCTCGCGGTGCTGTGCGTCGAGGTCGGACTCGCGGTGGCGTTCATCGGCCGGCGCTTCGAGCGCTTCGACCTGTCGGCGGAGCTCAAGCCCTAGCCGGCGCGCCCCCGCCCGTCCGCTCGGCGAGCGCGAGCAGCACGAGCAAGTTCAAGATCGTCGACGTCACGAGCCCGCCGAGCACCGTGATCGCCATCGGCGCCTCGATCTCGTAGCCTGCGCGCCCGAGCCCGAACGCGAGCGGCGCGAGCGCGAGCGCGGTCACGAGCGCGGTCATCAGAATCGGCACGAGCCGCTCGCGCGGCCCCGCGCAGCGCGGTCGCGCGATTCCACGGCAAACCGTCGACGTCGAGCAGGTGCTCGTAGTGCGCGAGCAGCAGGATCGAGTTGCGCGAGCTCACGCCGAACACCGTCACGAGCCCGACGAGCGTTCCGAGCGAGAGGCCGATTCCGGTGAAACCCACGGCCGCGATGCTGCCGAGCAAGCTGAACGGCAGGTTGACGACGACGAGCCACGGATACGCGCGCCGCCGGAACGCGAGGTGCAGGATCAGCACGACCGCGACGAGCGCGAGGGCCGCGAACAGCACGATCTCGATGCGCGCCTGACGCTCGGCCTCGGCCTCGCCGGCGAAGCGCACGAACAGTCCGGGCGGCAGCGCCCCGAGCGCCGCGATCCGCTCGCGCGCGGCCGCGACGGTACCCTGGAGGTCGCGGCCCGCGACGTTGAAGGTGATTGCGACGCGCCGCTGGCCGTCGAGATGGCGCACCTGCGAGCGGCCGACCGCGGGCGCGACGTCCGCGAGCTGATCCACTCGCACGGGGCCGAACGGGCTCTGCACGGTGAGCCGCCCGACGGAGTCGATCCGGTTGCGCTCGGCGCCCGGCAGCAGCACGACCGCATCGACCGTGCGGGCGCCCGCGAACGTCTCGCCGACCTTGAGCCCGGCGAACGCCGTTTGCAGCGCCTCGAGCAGGTCGCGACGCGTGACGCCGTGAGACGCGAGCAGCTCGGCGCGGGGCCGCACGAGCACCTCGGGCGTCGCGCTTTGCCGCTCGTATTGCAGATCGACGATGCCCGCGACGCCGCCGAGCGCGGCCGCGATCCGCGCGCCGGTCGCATCGAGCGCGTCGAGGTCGTCGCCGAACACGTTGACGACGACCGCGGCCGTCTCGCCCGTGAGGCTCTCGCTGAACCGATCGCCGAGGAACGTCACGACCTCGGTGCGCAGGCCCGGATAGCTCTCGACGATCTTGCGGATCGCCTCCTCGGCCTCGGACTGGTCGATGCCCGGCTCGGGCTTCAGCTCGACGTGGAACTCGCTGCGGTTCGGCCCCCACGTGTCCTCGCCGAGCTCCGCGCGGCCGATCTGCTGCTCGATCGTCGCGACATACGGCAGCGCGAGGATCTCGGCGCTCACGCGCCGACCGACCCTCAACATCTCGTCGAACGACGTGCCCGGGAGCGCGCTGCTCGCCTGCACGACGAAATGCCCCTCCTCGAACTCCGGCATGAACTGTCCGCCGAGAAAAGGCAGCCACAGCAGCGCGGCGGCGAACGCCGCGACGAGCACGGCGGCGACGGCCGTGAAGCGCTCGCTGACCCAGACCGCCGTTCGCGCCTGCGCGCGGCGCAGTCGTGCGATCCAGGCGGCTTCGGCGCGTTGCGACGGAAGCAGCAGCGCGCCGAGCGCGGGCGTCACGGTGAGCGCCGTCACGAGCGACGCGAGCACGGCCGCGATGAACGCGAGCGCGAGCGGGCCTATGAACTCGCCTTGCACGCCCGAGATGAAGTACACCGGCACGAATAGCGCGACCACCGCCAGCGTCGCGAAGATGACGGGCGAGCGGATCTCGAGCGACGCGTCGCGCACGACGTCGGCGCGCGGACGTGGATTCGCGAGCGCCGCGTTCTCGCGCAAGCGGCGCATGATGTTCTCGACGTCGATGATCGCGTCGTCGACGAGCACGCCGATCGCGACCGCGAAGCCGCCGAGCGTCATCGCGTTGAGTGTGTAGCCGAAGCGCGCCAGCACGAGCGTCGCCGCGACGAGCGACAGCGGAATCGTGACGAACGAGATCAGCGCCGCACGCACGTCGCGCAAGAAAGCGAACAGCACGACGAGCACGATCACGGCCGCGAGCGCGAGGCCGTCGCGTAGATTGCCGAGCGCGCGCTCGATGAAGGTCGCGGGTCTGTGCAGCGCCGGGTACACCGTGATGCCCTGCGCCGTGAGCCGCGGCACGATGTCCGCGAGCGCGGCCTCGAGCGCGCGCGTGACGTCGAGCGTGTTCGCGCCGAACTGGCTCGAGATCGTGAGCAGCACTCCGTCGCGGCCCTGGACGAGCGCGTCGCCGGCGCGCAGCGCCGCGGAGATCTCGACGGTCGCCAGGTCGCCGATCTTCAGCGGCACGCCGCTGCGCACCGTCACGACCGCCGCGGCGAGCACCGCGGGATCGGGCGCCGGCACCGGCGATTCGATCAGCACCCGCTGCGCCTCGAGATCGACAAAGCCCGCGCCGCGCAGCGCGAGCGCCGCGCGCGCGGCGTCCGCGAGCTCGGCAAGCGTGATGCCGTAGGCCTCGAGCTTGGCGAGGTCCGGGCTGATCGTGAGCTGCCGGACGTCGCCGCCGAACACGTTCACGCGCGCGACGCCGGGCACCGCGAGCAGCTGCGGCTTCAAGCTCCAGTCCGCTAGGTCGCGCAGCGCGAAGCGATCGAGCTTGTCGGAGACGAGGCCGAGCTTGAGCACGTCCATCGTGCTCGACGTGAGCGGCGACAACTTCGGAGCGCCGACGCCCTCGGGCAATGCGCCCGCGACGCGCGCGAGCCGCTCGGCGATGTCCTGGTGCGCGCGCTGCGGATCCGTGCCCGGCTTGAAGTCGAGGGAAACGGCGGACAGGCCGGCGATCGATTCCGACCGCAGCGCCGCGAGAGCCTGAGCGCCGTTCACTGCGGCCTCGATCGGCCGCGTGACGAGCGTCTCGACTTGATCCGGCGTGAAACCCGGCGCTTCGGCCTGGATCGAGACCTGCGCCGGCACGAACTCGGGAAACACGTCGACCGGCGTCTTGCTCGCCTGCCAAAGCCCGACCACGAGGAACGCGGCGGCGAGAATCGTGACGACGACGCGCCGGCGCACGCACCACGCGACGAGCCAACGCATCGTGCTCTAGTCCGCCTCGGCGCCGCCGCCGATCTCTCGCGCGAGCAGCAGACCCGCGCCCGCGACGACGACGCGCTGGCCGGGGTCGAAGCCCGATGCCTGGAAGTAACCCTGCGGCAGCGGCCGCGCGAGATCGACGCGCCGCCGCGCGAGCACGTCGTCCGACTCCTGCACGTAGCACCACGCCTCGCCGCCCGACAGCACGACCGCCGACGAGGGCACCACGCTGCCCGAGACTTCGGGCCCGGTCGCGACACTTCCAATCAGCCGCTCGCCATAGCTCAATCCCGTCGGCGTCGACAGCAGCCCGAGCACCGTGGGCCCCGGCACGCTCGGGTCCGACGGGCCGGTCCATATATCCGTGGTGATCCAGAACTCGCCGATCTGCGTGCCGATGCGGCGCAGCGCGAGATTCGCGGGTCGCTCGGGCGGCAACCCCGAGGGAAAGCTCGCGCTCACGAGCAACATGTCGCCGCGAGCGAGCCCCGTGAGCAGCGGCTCGCGGCGGTCGGCGGCGAGCCACGGCGCCGCGCCGAACTCGAGGCTCGCATGCGCGCGCGCGACGGCGAGCTGAGCCTGGTCCGTGGCTGCCTGCCGCTCCGCGGCCTCGAGCGTCTCGGCGGACACCGTCTTGTCGGCGCGATACAGATCGCGCGCGCGCTTCAGCGCGACGTCGCTCGTGCGCGCTTCGGCCGTCGCCTTGTCGAGATCCGCCATCGCGGCGACGACGGTCTGTGCGTCCACGACCCGCGCGGGCCCGTCGAGCGTCGGCTGGAACGTCGCGGGCGCAACGTCGCCGAGCTCGACTCCGAGCTTGCCGCGCTCGTCTTCGTTCAGCGCGACGCCGAGCGCCGGCTTCGACTCGTCGGCCGCGGGCTCGCCGCGCGGCTTACCGGTCTCGCCGCCGCAGCCGCCGAGCGCGATCACGGCGAGCGCCAGGACGAGGCGCACGCTCATCGCGCCGGCTCCACGACCAGCAGCTCCCGCAGCGCGCCGTCCGTGTCGATCTGCGAGGCCGGGTACAGGGGCCGCTCGACACCCTGCTCGAGCGCGGTCACCGCGTCGAGCAGCGCGCGCCGCGCCGCGAGCGTGCTGCGCTTCAGGCCCGCGAGCGCGATCTCGCCCGCGAGCAATTGGCCGCGATTCACGGCGCCGGCCTCGAGCCGCCGCTCGAGCGAGGTCACCGTGTCGGCCGCGTCGCGCTCGCCCTGCTCGACCGACGCGAGCGCGGCGCGCGCGGCGCGGTACTCCGCGGCCGCGACGTCGATCGCGGCGAGCGCGACGGCCTGCGTGTCGTCGAATTTCGCGGCCGCGACGGCGCGCTCGGCGAGCGCGCGCTGGATCGCGGCGTTCGCGTTGTGGAATAGCGGCACGGGCAGGTCGAGCCCGAGCGTGATCTTGTGATCGGCCTGATCGAGGAGATAGCCCGGCGCGAGCGTGAGATCGGGATACTGCGTCGCGACCGCGGCGCGCAGGTCCTGCTCCGCGATCGCGTACTCCTCGAGCGCGCGCCGAACGTCGAGCCGATTCACGAGCGCGAGATCGCGCGCCGCACTCACGTCCGCGTCGGCGATCGCCGGCACGCCGGAGAGCGGCGGCATCGCCGGTTGCACGCTCGCGAGCTCCGTCGACGTCACGCCGATCGCGGCCGCGAGCTTAGCGGACGCGCGCGCGAGATCCACGGCGTCGAGCTCGCGGCGGCTCGTGCTCTCGTTCAACGCCTGCACGGCCGCGAGGTGCTCGGCCGTCGTCGCGTCGCCGTACTGCAAGCGCGTGTCGACCCAGTCGAGGTATTCGCGCGCGAGCCGCGCCTCGTCGCCGTCGACGGCGACCGCCGCGTTCGCGAACGCGGCGTCGAGCAGCGCGCCGCGCACGTCGGCGCGCGCGCCCCAGAGCGTCTCGCCGAACGCCCATTCGGCTGCGCGCTCGCCCGCGAGCGCCGTCTCGCGGCGGATGTCGCGCTTGCCGCCGAGCTCGAACGTCATCGCGAGCGCGGCGCCGAGCACCCACGGGTCTGGGCCGCCGCTGATCACCTTCTCGGTGGTCGTCTGAACCTTCGGGTTCGGGCGCTGCGATTCGACACCGGTCTTCGCGCGCGCGGCGCCGACCTCGGCGCGCGCGACGGCGACGTCGGTGCGCAAGGTCCAGGCCGCGAGCGTGAGCTGATCGAGCGACCAGGGATCTTGCGTCGCCGGCAGCGAATGCCGGGCGAGCGCGCCGGTGACCGCGTCCGCGCTCAACGAGCGCGCGCCGATCCGATCGCGGTTTGCGGCGGGGTCGATCGGCGCGAGCGGCACTTGCTGACACGCGGCGCACGCGAGCAACAACGCGGCGAGGCCCGGAAGGAGTGAACGTGTAGAGAATGGTCGAGGCATCGAGTACCGTCGCTCAAAGCCGGGCGCCACGATGATACACCGCGTGCTGGCCGCCACGAGGCGCCGAAGCCGGTCGTCCATGTGTCGCTCCGGCTGCGACAGGCGCATAGTGGCCAGCGGTCTGCGCCACCGAGGCCTCGGCACCTCGCAGACTAAAGGACCGACATGCGTGCACGTCATTCCGACTTCGCAATCGCGAAGCGCCTCCTAGCGGGCGATGAGCGCGCGTTTCGGCAAATATTCGACGACTATTTTCCAAAGCTCTACCGTTTCTCGCTCGCACGCCTCGGAGGCAATCGCGACGCTGCCACGGAAATAGTGCAGCAGACGTTCTGTAAGGCGTTCCAGCACATTCGCTCGTACCGCGGCGAGGCCGCCCTGTTCACCTGGATGTGCCGCATTTGCCGTAACGAGATCGCCGACGCGAACCGAAAGCTCGCGCGCGAAGCGACAAGCACATTGGACGACGACGCGCTGGAAAACCTTCTCGAAGTCGTCGCGGCGCCGGCCGCCGCGCAACCCGAGCAACTCGCCGCCCGCCACGAGCTCATCGATCTGATCCAGGCGACGCTCGACGTGCTGCCGAACCACTATGGCGACGTGCTCGAATGGAAGTACGTCGAGGGCGAAACGGTAATGACGATCGCGGCCCGACTGGGGCTCGGGCAAAAGGCCGCGGAGTCGCTGCTCACGCGCGCGCGTCTCGCATTCCGCGAGGCGCTGCAAACGCTCGCGGACACGGCCGATCTATTGGGGCCCGCGGGGGACGAACCGTCGGGGAGCCGTTGACTACGAGATGAACGAGCTTCATGAACCCTCTCCGAAGGCGGGCGCGGCGACCGACGACGGCGACGCACTCGCGAACCTGATTCGCTCGGCCGGAAAGCGGCCGCAGCCGCGCCCGGAGGACTACGAACGCGTGCTGCTGGCAAGCAGGGCCACGTGGCGACGCCAAGTCCTCGGCCGTCGAGTGCTTCTGTCTCTGGCGACGGCGGCCTCGATCGCCGTCGTCGCGGCCGCGTGGCTCGTATGGGCGGACCGCCACAGCACCGTTCCTATCGCGACCGTGGCGGCGATCCAGGGCCGCGTCGAAGTCGAGATGTCCGATGGGGCTTGGCGCGATCTACGCGACGCACCTGGCGTCAGCGCCGGCGCACGGGTTCGGACCCTCGCCGACGGAGCGGCCGCGTTCACGCTCGCAAACGGCGCGTCGCTAAGGCTCGACCGAGCCACGCAAGTCACCATCGCCGCGGCAGCGCGCTGGGTCCTCGACGGCGGCGCGGTCTATGTCGATTCCGCCGGCCACGGCGCCGCGACCGAGATCGCGACCGCCTTCGGCACGGTGCGTGACGTCGGCACGCAATTCGAGGTTCGCGCGTCGTCGGAAAGTCTGCGAATCCGCGTTCGCGAGGGCCTGGTCGAGCTCGCGAGCTCCGCTCCGGTGCCTCGCCTCCGCGGCACGGCGCGCGATGAGCTCACGATCGACCACGCCGGCAACGCGCGCCGCGCGACCATCGAGCCTGACTCGGCGGATTGGGCCTGGGCGACATCGCTCGCCCAGTTACCCAACATCGACGGACAGACGGCGCTCGAGATCATGCGCTGGATCGCGCACGAATCCGGCAAGGAGCTGCGGTTCGCGGATTCGGGTGCCGAGACGCGTGCGCGTGGCGCCACACTGTCGGGCCAGGCCGTCGATCTCACCCCGCTCGAGTTGCTCGACGTCGTGGTCGGAGCCGTCGATGGTCTGAGCTACGAGCTCGCTCCCGGCGCGATCGTCATCCGCTCTCCGTAACAGCCGCCGTGAGCGCCATCTGTCCGCAGGAACCGGTTTCGTCGGCGTCTCGACGGTTCGTCCGCTCGGCGTGCGTCGTCGCGCTGGGATCGTGGTGCGCGGTCTTCGGCCACACCACCCAAGCGGATGCCGAAAGGCCGAAAATCGCGGGGCTGCCGCTCAGCGAGGCGATCTCGGCGCTCGAGAATGCGGGTCTCAGGGTGTTCTACAGCTCCGCGGTGGTGAAACCGTCGATGCGAGTACGCGCCGAGCCGCCGGACGGACCACCGCGCGAGCAGCTCGACGCGATCCTCGAGCCGCTCGGGCTCAGAGCTCGGGACGGGCCCCGCGGATCGTTGGTGATCGAGCGTGCGCCGTCGCCGCCGCCGACGACGCCGGCTTCGGCGGAATCGGCGCGACCGGCTTCCGGACCGGCGCGGGCGAACGCGGTCCCTGCCATCGACGAGATCGTCGTGGCCGCAAGTGTTTATCAGCTCGGGAGCGCCGTCGAGCCGTCGCGCGACACGATCGCCGCGACGCAACTGGAGCGTTTGCCCGACGTCGGCGAGGACGCGCTGCGGGCGGTACAGCGACTGCCCGGGCAAGCGAGCAATGGGCTCAGCGCACGGACCAACATACGCGGCGGCGAAACGAGCGAGACCCTGTTTCGGTTCGACGGCCTTCGGCTCTACGACCCTTATCATTTCAGGGACTTTCAGGGCATCTTCGGCACCATCGACCCGCAAATCGTCCAAGCGATGGACGTCTATACCGGAGGCTTTCCGGCGACGTTCGGCGATCGGCTGAGCGGCGTGGTCGACGTCAAGTCCATTTCACCTACCGATGTACGTACGACGACCGTCGGGGTGAGCCTCTTCGACGACTCGATCATGAGCACCGGACTCTTTCGCCGCGGCGGCGAGTGGGTCGTGTCCGCGCGCCGCAGCAATCTCGACCTGCTCTACGATTCCTTCGCGACACAACATGAACGGGTCGGCTACGTCGACGCCTATGCGAAGGTTTCCTATCCGATCGGCGATCACCTTCGCGTTACGGCAAGCGCTCTGTACTTCCGCGACGACTTGAATCTCACGGACAGCGACGACGCCGCCGACGCTGCCTCGCTCGACAGTGCGGACAGCTACCACTGGGTTCGCTTCGATCACTCGATTGGCTCGGCGCTTACCGGCAGCACGTTGGTGGCGCGCACTCGCCTCGACAGCGAGCGCACGGGCGTGGTGGCGCTGGACGGCATCAGCTCGGGCGCGCTCGCCGACTCTCGTGGCTTCGAGATCGACAGCCTGCAGACGGATTGGAGCTGGCAAGCGGGTGACGGCGTCGCACTCAGCTTCGGCGCGCTGTCGAGCCGCTCCCGCGGCAGTTACGACTATCACGACAAAGTGAGCTTCGCGCTGCTGTTCGACGTGCCGGGAGCGCCGGTTGCGCCCGAGCGGGAGCGCGCGCTCGCCGTCGACCCTCGTGGCCGACAACAGGACGTCTACGCGAACGTGCGCGTCAACCCTCTGCCGAGATTGGTTGCAGACATTGGCGCACGCTGGGACGAGCAGATGCTGGACGCAGCGCGCACGAGCACGATCGACCCGCGCATCGGGCTGCGCTACCGAGTCGGCGAAGACACCTCGCTGCGAATGAGCTGGGGCCGGTTCCATCAGACACAAGCGATCAACGAGCTGCCGGTCTCGGACGGCATCAGCGAATTCTCGGCGCCGCAACGCTCGGACGAGTGGGTGCTCGGCATCGAGCGGCCGATCGGCACGCACGCTCGCTTCAGGGCCGAGGCCTATCAAAAGACTCTTCACGATCTACGGCCGCATTTCGAGAATCTGCTCGACGGCCTCGCGCTGCTGCCGGAGCTCGAGCCGGATCGCATTCGCGTGGCGCCCGACTCGGCCGAGACGCACGGCGTGGAGCTGACGATCACCGGCAATCCCGGCAGCGTGATGACCTGGTGGGCGACCTATACCTGGTCCAAGGCAATGGACTGGTTCGGCGCCGACGAGATTCCACGCAGCTGGGATCAGCGCAACGCATTGAGCGGGGGCGCAAGCACCGACTGGCGGCAATGGAGCTTCTCGATCGCCGTGCTGGATCGAACAGGCTGGCCGACCACGCCCGTCTCACTCGATTCGAGCGGCGATCTACCGATCGTCGTTGCAGGGGAGCGCAACAGCCTGCGCGTCGAGGAATACCGTTCGTTCGACTTGCGTATCGTCCGGAAATTCGCAACCGGCCGCGGCAGCTTTTCGACGTTCGTCGAGATCAACAACGCATTCGATCGCGCGAACCCCTGCTGCACCGAATATGAGCTCGAGCACACGGAGCAGGGCCGGGCGATTCTCTCGCGCAGCGTCGCTCATTACCCCGGTGTCATCCCGTCGGTGGGCTTCGTCTGGTCGTTCTGAGTCCTTTTCCTTTGCGGCAGCTGCACTAGAACGCGGACGACACCGCGAGCCCCCAGCCGCCCGGCACCCGCACCGGGGTCACTATGAGCGTTCGCCGGGCGCGATGAAGCTGCCCGACCTTGTTGGCGACGCCGATGCCGATCAACGCGCCCGACGCAACATCCGCCAGCCAATGCTCGTCATGCTCGATGCGGGCGTAGCCGACCAGCCCGGCGACACCGTACGAAAGACCCTTCACCCAACGTTGATCGTAGTTTTGCGCGATCGACGCGGCGAGCGCGAACGCCTCGGTGGCGTGCCCGGACGGAAACGACTCGGCGCCGCCGAACGGGTTGAAATCGTGCGGTCCCTGCTCCGCGTTGGGCCGGCTGCGGCCGGTCAGCGTCTTGAGTACGGGCGTTACGAGCCCCGCCGCGATCAGGCTCGAGACGGTTCCGTCGAGCGCGACATTGAGTGCCGTCGGCTTGTCGGCGAGCTTGCCGACGAGCGCGAACCCGGCGAGCGTACCGAGCGCGTACTCCGCGCCGAACGGCTCGAACGCGTTCGCGATGCGCTCGGTGGTTCCGGTCCGATGGCCCTGAACGTAGTCGCGCGTCGGCTTGTCGAGCCAAGCGATCGACGCTGCAACGATCGCGGCTTCGATTCCGGCCGAGCGCCAATCAGGCTTGTCCCAGAGCGCGGGCGCCTTGAAAACCTCGCGCGTATCGAACGCGACCGTCTTGACCGCGCCGCAGCCTTCGCAGATCGGCGGTCCTTGCTCCGTCTGATCCTGCGCCGCCGCAGTCCAAGCGGCGAACGAGAGCACGACGGCCAACCGGAACGCCGTACGCTGCTCCCCCGGCGGACGGCTTAGCGCGAGGATGCGATCGGCTCCCAACGAGCGCGCCGGAACACTTCGTGCGGCTGCGCCGCGGCTATCGCCTCGGGGTTCGAGCTCTCGTAGGTGCGAATGCCGCGGTCGAGGCAGAAACGTAACGTCTCGAGCCACATGAGGGAGCTCACGAGCTCGCGATCCGCGGAACCCCGTACGGCAACGAGACCCTCGCGAAGGCGTCGCGCGCCGTGCAGCACGAGACTGAAGCCGACGAGCTGCGTGCCGGCCCACGCGTGCAAACAGCTCGCGCCCACCATGCTCGACGCAAGCAGGGCCTTGAAACACTCGACGTCGAGCGCCGTCAAGCCGATGTCGGCGCAGAGCTCGACGATCGAATCGGCGTCGCGCGCAACATCGGCCGACCAACAGAACGTGTAGTCGCCTGCCCGTTCACAGGCGTCCCAAAGACGGAGCCGGTGTGGCGCGTCGAGGCCGATCAAGTAGTCCGCGAAAGACCAAGTCGGCAGCGCCAGGTGCGCGATCGGCGTCGTGACGACGCGTTCGAGGCAAAGGTCGCGGCACGCAGAGATCACCGATTCGCTGTCTGATCCGTCGAGAGTTTCGACGACGAGTCCGCCGAGGTTGCACGCGACCGTCCGCGCCTGCGCCGCACGAATCAGCGCTGCGGTGAGTTCCGCACGTCGAGGACGTGCTTCGTGTGCGCAGCCGATGCGGCACGCGAGGGCGAATGGCGAACCGAGGACGAGCACCGGCGGCCGGTTGACCGCGGTCGCATCCGCGTCAACGAGCCGGTCGTGCCACGCTGCGCGGGGCAAGCGCGACGCCAGGTATGCGGAGACTCCGGCGATGGCGCGCCCGCGGCTGCGAATCGTGAAGTACAACGGCCTCCAGCCCGCGGCCCGCTCGAGCGCACGGAGGTAATGCCAGTTCTCCAGCTCGTCGTCGAACAGGGCGTCCCACTCGCCGGGCTCGAACGCGTCAATCGATCCGGCGCAGAGCACGTCGACCTCGGCGTCCGAGTCGACGGGCAACCGATCCGGATCGAATCGCGCCACTGCGAAACCTTGTCGCCGCGAGCCGAGAAACTCGCGCGCAATACTCATCGAACCCCGCTCTCTATTCGGGACGACGGGTCAATAGACGTACGAGACCGAAAAATCCTTCGCGGGCGAACGCCTTTCTGCAAAGGTCGAAACGCACGCGCGATCGTTTGCTCGTCGCGCCATCACGTGCGAGCATCGCGTCGTGTCGATCGGCACGCGCGAACGGAGGGTGTATGGGCGGCTCGAAAAAATTTGCGCTGGGATTCGCTGTCGTGCTTGCGGCGCCGTTGCTCGCGCAATCAACGGGCGCGTATCGCATCACGCAAACTTACACGCTCGGCGGCGACGGCTTCTGGGACTACGTAGTTCCGGACGATGCGACACAGCGATTGTTCATCGCTCGACAGAATCGTGTGATGGTCGTCGACGAGAACACCGGCAAACTGATCGGCGAGGTCTCCGGAATTCAAGGCGCGCACGGCACTGCGATCGTCTCGGAGCTCGGCCGAGGGTTCGCAACCTCCAGTGAAGATCGTTCCGTCGTGATGTTCGATCTCAAGACGTTGCGCACGCTCGGCCGTATCAAAGCCGATGAGGACGCGGACGCGATCATCTACGATCCCGCGTCGAAGCGCGTATTCAGCTTGAACGGCGACGCCAACAACGCCACCGCGATCGACCCGCGTGCCGGCTCGGCGCTCGGCAACATCGCGCTCGGCGGCAAACCCGAGTACGGCGCCTCCGCCGGCGACGGAAAGGTCTACGTGAATCTCGTCGACAAGAACGAGATCGTCGAGCTCGACGCACGAACGAACGCCGTTGCGCGGCGCTGGTCAACTGCTCCGTGCGCGCAACCCGTCGCAATGGCGATCGACACGGTCCATCACCGGCTTTTCAGCGGCTGCCGCAGCGGCGTTCTCGCCGTTTCCGATTACGATGCCGGCAAAGTCGTCGCGACCGTGCCTATCGGCATGGGCGTCGACGGCGCCGGCTTCGACCCCGCGACCGGCGACGTGTTCACCTCGAACGGCGAAGGCACGCTCAGCGTCATTCACGAGGACGCTCCCGACCAATACCGCGTGCAGCAAACGCTCCCGACGGCGCCCGCATCGCGCAACATGGGGCTCGACAAGGTCAAACATCGCGTGTTCGTCGTGGCGGCGAAGTTCGGCCCGCCGCCCGAGGGAGCCGGACCGCGCCGGCGCGGCGCGGTCCTGCCGGGCTCCTTCTCGCTGCTCGTGATCGAGCGCACGGGAGGCTGAGCAAGCCTGTCTAGGCAACGATCCTCCGCGACCTCGAAGTGCCGCGCCATACGCACAGCCCGCACGTGCTCGCACCGCGCCAGGGTTAGGCCGATAATCCGCACTTCGCAAGAACAAACAGCCGGATCTCGGCCGGCGAAATCGCACGATGCGGCCGGTTCGACCGGACGCTGAATTGGAGCAACGCTTGGCGTCGTCACGCAGCGAAAATCACCGCCCGGCCATCGAGCCCTTTTTGCCGTTCTCGCGCCCGTCGATCACGGTGCAAGACATCGAGGCGGTCAACGCGGTGCTCACCTCGGGCTGGATCACGACCGGCGCGCAGTGCGCCGAGCTCGAGCGCGCGTTCGCGGCCTACACCGGCGCGCGGCACGCGGTCGCACTCACGTCGGCGACGGCCGGGCTGCACTTGCTGCTGCGCGCGCAGGGTATTGGGCCGGGCGACGAGGTCGTCACACCGTCGATGACCTGGGCCTCGACGCCGAACATGATCGTGCTCGCGGGCGCGACTCCGGTGTGGGTCGACGTCGACGCCGACACGCTGATGACGACCGCGGACCGCGTCGAAGCCGCGGTCACCGAAAAGACGAAGCTCATCCTGCCCGTGCACTTCGCGGGCGCGCCGGCCGATCTCGAGCCGCTGCGCGCGCTCGCGAGCCGGCGCGGCATTCGGCTCGTCGAAGACTCCGCGCACGTCGCGGGCGCGGCCTACGCCGGCGAGAAGCTCGGCGCGCGCGGCACGTCGATCTTCTCGCTGCATCCGATCAAGAACTTCACGACCGGCGAAGGCGGCATCGTCTGCACGGACTCCGACGAGCTCGCGGCGCGCGTGCGGCGCCTGCGCTTCCACGGGCTCGCCGCGGACACGTATCAGCGCGAGACGCAAGGCCGCGCGCCGCAAGCCGAGGTCATCGAGCCCGGGTACAAGTACAACTTGCCCGACATGAACGCGGCGCTTGGGCTGAGCCAGCTCGCGCGCCTCGACGAGATGAATCGCAAGCGCACGCGGCTCGCCGAGCGCTATCGCGAGCGACTCGCAGGCGTGCCCGGCGTGCTGCCGCTCGCGTTGCCCTCGTACGAGCACGTTCATTCGTGGCATCTCTTCATCGTGCGAATCGACGCGCAGCAAGCGGGGCTCGACCGCGATACGTTCATGAGCGAGATGAAGGCGCGCGGGATCGGCACGGGCCTGCACTTCCGCGCCGCGCACACGCATCGCTACTACGTCCAGAACTACCCGCCGCGGCAGCCGCTGCCGAACACGGAGTGGAACTCGGCGCGCGTCTGCTCGCTGCCGTTGTTCCCGGACATGGTGCCGGGTGACGTGGACCGCGTCGTCGCCGCGATCGAGGACATCGTCGGGAGCAAGCGGCGATGAAACTCGGCTGCGTGTCGATCGTGATCCCGATCTACAACGAGGAGGCGAACCTCCCGGAGCTGCTCCGGCGCTGCCTCGACATGGGCCGCACGCTCGACCGCGCGTTCGAGGTCGTGCTCGTCGACGACGGCAGCAAAGACGGCTCCCGGCAGATGCTCACCGCGGCGGCCGAACGCGACCCCGCGCACGTGGTCGCCGTGCTGTTGAACCGCAACTACGGGCAGCACGCGGCCGTGATGGCCGGGCTCGCGCAAGCGCGCGGCGACGTCGTCGTCACGCTCGACGGCGATCTACAGAACCCGCCCGAAGAAGTGCCGAAGCTCGTCGCGGCCGTGGACGAAGGTCACGACGTCGTCGGCGGAGTACGCCGCCGGCGCATGGACACGTGGTTCCGGCGCACCGCGTCGCGCACGATGAACCGCATCATGGGCAAGATCACGGGCGTGTACGTGACGGACTACGGCTGCATGCTGCGCGCGTACCGGCGCGACATCGTCGACGCGATCCTCTTGAGCGGCGAGCGCAGCGTCTACGTGCCGGCGCTCGGCAACAGCTTCGCGGGGCACTTGACCGAGGTGATCGTCGAGCACGCGGAACGGCGCGCGGGCGAATCGAAGTACCGCCTGAGCTCGCTCGTGAACCTGTACTTCGACCTGCTCGTCGGCACGACGACCGCGCCGCTGCGGCTCTTGAGCATCGTCGGGACGCTGAGCGCGATCGCGGGCCTTGCGTTCGGCGTGTTCCTGCTCGTGCTGCGCTTCGTCTACGGCCCCGGCTGGGCGGCCGAGGGCGTGTTCACGATCTTCGCCGTGCTGTTCATCTTCCTCGGCGTGCAGCTGCTCGGCATGGGCCTGCTCGGCGAGTACATCGGACGGATCTCGCGCGACGTGCAGCGCCGGCCGCGCTATCTCGTGCATCAAGTGATCGGCTCGGGTTACACCGCGGGCGCGGGCGGGTCGATCGGCCGCGCCGCAAGCCGCGAGCTAAGCGCGTGACGAGGACCCAGACCTGGCTCGCGCTCGCGGGCTTGCTCGCGATCAGCTTTCTCGGAGTCGCACGCGACCTCTGGACCCCGGACGAGCCTCGCGAGGCGGAGATCGCGCGCGAAATGTGGCTCGCGCCCGCGATCGTGCCGAGGTTGAACGGCGAGCGCTTCATCGAGAAGCCGCCGCTGTACTACTGGACGGTCGCGACCGCCTACGCGCTCCTCGGCGGACCGTCGCCCGCGGCCGCGCGCGCGGTCAGCGCGCTGGCCGCATTCGGCACGCTTGCGCTCGTGCTCTTCTGGGGGCAACGGATGTTCTCCCCCGTCGTCGGCCTCGCGGCCGCGGTCGGGCTCGCGACGAGCGCGCAGTTCATGTGGACGTCGCACTGGATCGTGATGGATTCGCTCCTGATGCTGTTCACGACGGCGGCGCTCTGGGCCGCGCACGAGCTCGTGCTCGGCGGAGCGAAACGCAACGTGCTGCTCGCGTTCTATGCCGCCGTGCTCGCGGCGCTCTGGACGAAAGGCCTGATCGGCCCGGCGCTGATCGCGGTCGGCGTGCTCGCGTACGCCGCGGCCCAACGGAGCGTCGCGGTGCTGAAGCCGCTGCACCCGCTCGCGGGCGCCGCTTTCGTCGTGCTGATGACGGCGGGGCTCGCAGCCGCGATCGCATCCGACTCGGGATGGGATGCGGTGCGCGAGTGGCTCTGGGTCAACCACGTCGAGCGCATCACGAATCCGGTCACCACGGGCCACGATCAGCCGGTGCTCTACTATCTCTGGACGCTGCCCGTCGCGGTGTTCCCTTGGTGGCTGCCGTTCGGCTCGCTGTTCCGTCCGCGCGCTTGGACAGGCGAGAAGACGCCGTGGCATCCGTCGAAGGTGTTCCTCGGAACCGGCGCGCTCGGCATGGTGCTGCTCTTGAGCGTGCCCGCGACGAAGCGCGGGCTGTACCTGATGCCCGTGCTGCCGCCCCTGCTCTTGCTGCTCGCGGCCGTCGCGGCGGAGTGGTGGACGAGCGCCGACGCGTCGCGGCTGCGAGGCGCGGCGTGGTTCGCGCAAGCGGCGCTCGTCACGCTCTTCGCGGCGGTGCCGGCCGCGGGAGCAGCCGCGTACCTCCGTGTCGCCGACGCGCACACGGTGTCGTTCTTGATCGCCGTCGCGCTCCTGCTCGGTGCGCTGGTGACTTTCTCGTTGCGCGGCGAGCGCGCGACGGCGCTCGCGACGCTTGCCACGTGCGCGATCGCGGCCGCGGTCGGGCTGCTCACCGTCGCGGCGCCGCTCGCGGCACCGCGCAAGGACCTGTCGCCGTTCGTCGCCTGGGTCGGCGCGCAGGTGCCGGCCACCGAGGCGCTCTACGTGACGGGCGAGATCGACGAGACGCTCGACGGCATAGTGCCGTTCGTCACCGGCAGGCATGCCGAGGCGATCGGCGCGGCCGAGATCGAGGCGAGCCGCCCGCGATTCGTGCTCGTGCAAGGCAAGAACGGCGCGAGCTCGGCCGCCGCGCTCGCCGCGCCGTACCGGCGAGTCGGCAGCAGCGAAGTCGGCTCGGATCGATACCTCGCGCTCTGGGCTCGCGACGACGAGCCGCCGGGCGCCGCATCGCAGCGGGACTTGCCGTCATCGTCCGGACCGTAGCTCTTCACCCATCTTTCCAGCGGAGTTTTTCGATGCGCGCAATCGTATTGGCCTATCACGACATCGGTTGCACGGGCATCGAGGCGTTGCTCGAGCACGGCTTCGACATCGTCGGAGTGCTGACTCACGCCGACGACAGCGACGAGACCGTGTGGTTCCGGTCCGTCGCCGAGCTCGCCGCGCGCCACAACTTGCCCGTGTTCGCGCCGAGGGATCCGAATCACTCGCTCTGGGTGCGCAAGATTCGCGAGCTCGCGCCCGACGTGCTGTTCTCCTTCTATTACCGCGCGATGCTGTCCGACGAGGTGCTTGCGATTCCGAAGCATGGTTGCTTCAACCTGCACGGTTCGCTGCTGCCGGCGTATCGCGGCCGCGCTCCCGCCAACTGGGCGATCTTGAACGGCGAGACGGAAACCGGCGTCACGCTGCACCACATGATCAGCCGCCCGGACGCCGGCGAAATCGTGGGCCAACGCCGCGTGCCGATCGCGCCGGCCGACGACGCGCGCACGCTGAACCTGAAGCTCGCCAACGCGTCGCGCGAGCTGCTCGGCCAGACCCTGCCGCTGATCCGCTCCGGCACGGCCCCGCGGATCCCGCAGGACGAGTCGGCCGCGAGCTACTACGGCAAGCGGACGCCCGCGGACGGCGTGATCGATTGGCGCAAGCCCGCGGCAGACATCGTGAATCTCGTGCGCGCGGTCACGCGCCCGTATCCGGGCGCGTTCACCTACACGCGCGGGGCGAAGATCCTCGTCTGGCAAGCCGAGGCGCTCAAGAACGCCGCGCGCGGCGCGCCCGCGGGCCAGGTGTTGAACGTCAACCCACTCGAGGTCGCGTGCGGCGACGGCGCGGTGCGCATCCAATTCGGCCAGCAGGAGCGCGGCGTCTACTGCGGCGGCGCGCAGCTCGCGAGCGATCTGAACATCGTCGAGGGCGCGCGCCTCGAGTCCGCGCCGCCCGGGCGGCGCACGGAGGCGCGCAAGACGCGCGTGTTGATCCTCGGCGTGAACGGCTTCATCGGCAACTTCTTGAGCGAGCGGCTGCTCGAGGACGGGCGCTACGAGGTCCACGGGATGGACTTGAACGACACCTCGATCAAGCGACTCGAGAAGTTCGAGAACTTCAACTTCCACGAAGGCGACATCTCGATCCACAGCGAGTGGATCGAGTATCACGTCAAGAAGTGCGACGTGATCTTGCCGCTGGTCGCGATCGCGACACCGATCGAATACACGCGCAATCCGCTGCGCGTGTTCGAGCTCGACTTCGAGGAAAACTTGAGGATCGTTCGCCACTGCGTGAAGTACGGCAAGCGCGTGATCTTCCCGTCGACCTCCGAGGTCTACGGCATGTGCGACGACGCGGAGTTCGACGAGGACACTTCACGGCTCATCGTGGGGCCGATCAACAAGGAGCGCTGGATCTATTCGACGTCGAAGCAGCTGCTCGACCGCGTGATCTGGGCGTACGGACAGCACCGGGGCCTGCGGTTCACGCTGTTCCGCCCGTTCAACTGGATCGGCCCGCGGCTCGACACGCTCGAGTCCGCGCGAATCGGCAGCTCGCGCGCGATCACGCAACTGATCTCGAACCTCGTCGAAGGCTCGCCGATGCAGATGATGGACGGCGGCGCGCAGAAGCGCTGCTTCACCGACGTCTCCGAAGGCATCGACTGCCTCTTCCGGATCATCGAGAACGAAGGCGGCCGCTGCGACGGGCAGATCTTCAACGTCGGCAACCCGGACAACGAGGCGAGCATCCGCGAGCTCGCGGAGCTGCTGCACGACAAGTTCGAGCGCCATCCGCTGCGCGACCGATTTCCGCCGTTCGCGGGCATCCGCGACGTCGAGAGCATGTCTCACTACGGCAAGGGCTATCAGGACGTCACACACCGGCGGCCGAGCATCAAGAACGCGATGCGCGTGCTCGGCTGGAAGCCCGTGATCCGCCTCGAGGAATCCGTCGAGCGCACGCTCGACTGGTTCCTGCGCGACTACATCGAGCGCCTCGACGCGGCGCCGGCGCAGGCTCCGTCCACCCGCCCGCGGACGGGCGCAGCGAAGGCATCGGCCAGCAAGGCGCCGTGAGCGTAAGCGCGCTCGGCTTGCGCGTCGACGTCGACACGTTTCGCGGCACGCGCGAAGGCGTCCCGCGCCTGCTCGAGACGTTCGCGAAGCACGGGGTGAGCGCGACGTTCTTCTTCACGCTCGGCCCCGACAACATGGGCCGGCATCTCTTTCGGCTGCTTGAAGCCGCGCTTCTTCATGAAGATGCTGCGCTCGCGCGCCGCGAGCCTGTACGGCTGGGACGTGCTCTTCGCGGGCACGTTCTGGCCGGGCAAGAAGATCGGCGCCGCGCTCGGCGCGACGCTGCGCAGCACCGAGCAAGCCGGCCACGAGCTCGGCCTGCACGCGTGGGACCATCACCGCTGGCAAGTCTCGGCGCTCAAGATGGACGCGCGCGCATTGCACGACGAGATCGCGCGCGGCGTCGGCGCGTTCACCGACGCGCTCGGCCGCGCGCCCGACTGCTCGGCGGCGGCGGGTTGGGTCAGCAACGAGCGCGTGCTCGAGGCGAAAGACGAATTCGGCTTTCGCTACAACAGCGACTGCCGCGGCACGAGCATCTTCGTGCCCGATCGTGAACGGGCGCCGACTCGCGCCGCAGATCCCGGTGACCCTGCCGACCTACGACGAGGTCGTCGGCCGCGGCGGCGTCACGAACGAGAACTACAACGATTGGCTGCTCGCACGCATCGAGCCGAGCGCGCTCAACGTGCTGACCGTGCACGCCGAGGTCGAGGGCGGCGCGTGCGCGGAGATGTTCGACGCTTTCTTGGGCGCCTGCGCCACGCGCGGCATCCGGCCCGTGCCCTTGCGCGAGGTGCTCGCGGCCGGCGGCGAACCCGAGCCGCGACGAGCTCGCGCTCGGCCCGATCGCGGGCCGAGAAGGCGATGTCGGGTGGCAGCGCTCCGCGCTCGCCGCGGTGTCGCGCGCGACCGAGCCGGAGGCCGCGAGACCGGCGTGAAGAATCAGCCGTTCCACTCGCGCCTGTTCTTCGCGCTTGCGGGCATCGCGTCGACGCTGCGCTCCGAGAACAGCTTCAGGTTCCAGGTCGTCGCCGCGGCCGGCGTGGGCGCCGCGCTGCTCTGGCTGCGGCCCACGCCCGTCTGGTGGGCGCTCGCGGCGCTCACGGTCTCGTTCGTGCTCGCGGCCGAGCTCGTCAATACGGCGATCGAGCACCTCGCGGATCACCTGCATCCCGAGCTGCATCCGAAGATCAAGCTCGTGAAGGACTGTGCGGCGGCGGCGGTGCTCGTCGCGAGCCTTGGCGCGCTGGCGGTCGCGGCCGCATTCGTCGTCTCGATACTCAGCCGCTGACAACATTAATGGGGACATTCCGGATTTCGCGACAACGAAAGCTCGCCCCCGTCGCTGTGCGAAATCCGGAATGTCCCCATTAGCGCAGCGCGACGGTGTAGCTCAGCGCGACGCCGCCCGGCGTGGGCGCGATCGCGAGCGAGCCGCGCCTGCTCGGGTCGTCGCGCTTCATCACGAAGCGCGCCGTCGCGACGCCGAGGCCGGCGCCGGCGACGGTGTCGGAGAACCAGTGCGCATCGTGCTTGATGCGCTCGTAGGCCGTGCCGGCCGCGAGGCCATAGCCGAGCGCGCGGCGCACCCAACGAAAGCGATCGTTACCCGACTCCGCGAACACGGTGCCGATCGCGAACGCGGCGGTCACGTGCAGCGACGGGAACGAGTCGCCGCCGCCGCCCCAGTTGTTCGGATCGCCGCTCACGTACGGCCGCTCGCGGCCCGCGATCTCCTTGAGCGCGTACCCCGCGACCGAGCTGAACGCCGCGGCCTCGAACATCGTGCCGGCCTCGACCGCGCGCGTCCCTGTTCTCGAACATCACGCCGGCGGCCCACGTGCCGCCGAGCATCAGCGCTGCGGGCAGCGCGTCGTTGCTGTCGTGCGTGTCGGGTTTTCCGGCGGGCACGGCGGGGCCGGGGCCGATGTGGTTGCGCGACGTCCTCGTCGTAGTGGTGCGCGACCGCGATCCCGCCGACCACCGCGCCGAACGCGATCCATTGCTTGCTTCCCGCATGCAGCGGCGCGGTAATGTAGGCCTTGATGTCCGCGCCGAGCCCAGGCCCGGCCGCCTTCGCCTGCGGCTCGGGACCGTCGGTGGCGGCCTGCGCGTGCGCGCACGACGCGCCGAGCACCGCTGCCGCGACGCGCGGCGCGCAGCGCGTGTGCGCGCAACGTGATCGCGGCCGACGCGAGCGTGCGGCGCGCTACTCGAGTCTCGGCTGTTCGAAGTCGCTGGCATAGGGATCCCTGATACGTTTCCGCGCGAGAGTATAATCGTGCGCGCTGCCCGCATCCCGACGCGAGGTTCCCGATCGGAGATGAATGCTAGACGAGCCGTCGTCCCGCTCTTGATCGGTGCGTGCTGCGCGTGCACCGCGTGGGCCGCGAACCTGCGCAGCGTCGAGGTCTCCAAGGAGAGCGGCCGCTACCATCTCGTCGCGGACACGCATCTCGACGCGCCGCCCGAGGCGATCCGTCGCGTGCTGCTCGACTTCGACCACGACGGTTACCAGCGGATTTCCGAGATCTACAAGGAGAGCAGCTATCTGCCAGCCCGACAGCGACGGCACGCCGATCGTCTACACGCGCGTCGAGGGTTGTCTGCTTGTTCTTCTGCCGCAGCTTGCGCCGAGTCGAGCGGCTCGAGGTCGCGACGCCGAACGTGATCCGCACGGAAGTGCTGCCCGAGCGCAGCGACTTCAAGTACGCGGTGTCGGAGTGGCACCTCGACCCCGAGGGCGACGGCACGAGGCTCAGGTACTGGATGGATCTCGAGCCGAGCTTCTGGCTGCCGCCGTTCGTCGGACCGTGGTTCCTGAAGCGAACTCTGTTGCACGGTGCGCCGCAGGCCGTCGACAAGATCGAAGAGCTCGCGCAGGAAGGCGACGGGCTCGCGGCGCGCGCGGACACTCGTTGAGCAACCTGCTGCTCCTTCTAGCGGTCGTGCTGCTCAGCACGAGCCAGGTGCTGCAAAAGGTCGGCGCCGCGCGCCGCCTCGCGGGCAAGCAGAAGCCGTCCGAATGGATCGCGGCGCTGTTCTCGCCGGAGCTTCTCGCCGCGATCGTCTGCATCGTCGCCGGCACCGCGCTCTGGCTCGCCGTGCTCTACCGGATGGACGTGAGCCGCGCGTTCCCGTTCTTGAGCCTGACCACGGTGCTCGTGATGGCCGCGTCGCGATTCCTGCTCCGCGAGCCCGTGGAGTGGCATCGCTGGGCGGGCGTGGTGCTGATCGCGGGCGGGATCGCGTTGGTCGCGTCGACATGAAGAGCACGCGTTCGATCGGAGCCGCTGCCCTAAGCGCGTCGATCCTGCTGTCCGCGCTCGGCCAGCTCGGCATGAAGGCCGGGATGCAGAATCTCAAGCTCGCGCGCACGGGCGGCGAGATCGCGTGGTCGCTCGCGTCGTCGCCGCCGCTGCGCGACGCTCTGTTCTTCACGGCCTCCGGTCTCGTGGCGTACGGCCTCTCGCTGCTCGCCTGGCTCGCGGTGCTCGTGCGCTATCGGTTGAGCTATGCGTATCCGCTGCTCGCGCTGAGCTACGTGCTCGTCTACGTCGGCGCGACGCACTGGCCCGCGCTCGCGGAAGTCCCGACGCCGCAGCGCACGATCGGGACCTTGCTGATCCTCGCGGGGGTCGGGCTCGCTTCACTCACGGGGCGAGCGCGCGAGCCGGTGACACGAGTGCAAGAGCCGCCTCCGCCGATCGCCGGAGGCGACCAATCAGAAGCGCCAGACCGCCCCGAGCAGACTACGTTGACGCGTGTAGGCCGCGCGCGGGTCCGAAGACGTCACGTCCGTCGACGCGAGGTCGACCGATACGGATAGGGACTTCATCACGTCGAAGTTCACGCCGAGGTCCGCGACGGAATCGTCGAGCGTCTTCGGTCCCGCCGTCGGATCGTTGAAGGCATATGCGTTCGCGTAGTCGTAGCTGCGCTGCGTCACGCCGGCCGAGATCGTCCAGCGCTTGCTCGGCCGCATGACCACGCGCGCGCCGATGATGTCCTGGGTGTAGCTCATGTAGCCCTCGAAACCATCGGTTCGATCGAGGCGCATATACGAGAAGTCGAGGCTCATCCAGCGCAGCACGCGCTGCGTGACCCCGAGCTCGACGCCCTGGTAGGCGTAGTCGAGCGGCGGGTAGGTGCTCATCAGCGTGCCGTCGAGGTCTCGCGACTGCCGCTCGGCGGCCTCGCGCCGATACGAATGCAGCGCGGCGCGCATCGACGTGCGATCGCTGAACGCGTAGCTCGCGCGAAGCTTGAACAGATACAGATCGGTGTCGTAGCTCGCGATCAGCGGCACGGTGTCGTAGTCGCGGTGCTCGAGGAGCGTGCTGAAACCCCATCCCCACTTGCCGAGCTTCTGCTGGAAATCGGCTTGCAGGCCCGCCGACGTGTAGCTGTATTGCTGCCAGATTTCCTCGTCGCCGAGCGTTCGGTCGACGCCGTTGTCCGGGTCGTAGTTTCGTTGGTCGTGCTTGACCACGAATACCTGCGTCTCGAGGAAGCGCCGCCGGGTTCCCGTGTCGGCAAACAGCACGTTCGCGCCCATGCGCACGCGCTGCGAGCTCTCGTCGTTCGCGTAGTACTCGGAATAGTAATCGGCATCGATGTCGTAGCCGAACACGAAGTCGGTGTTGCCGCTCTCGTTGTGCAGCGTGTACTGCACGGTCGCTTGTAGCGGCGAATACGTGGACGGCACCGCTTCCGGCACGACCGTCGGCGTTCCGGGCGCCGCGAGGTCGACGTACGGCTCGGACGGAGCGCGATTGGGATTGGAGTCGTTGCCGTAGCCCGTGCGCACGACGATGTCGAGCTCGCCGATGGGCCGCTCAGGCTGCAACTCGTGGTGCCGCGGCGGGCTGTTCAGCGCTAACGCCGTGCCGGTCTGCGGCTGCGCGAGACTCTGACGGGCGAGCTTCTCGAGCGGCGTGCCGCTCGCGCGAGCCGCCGCGACGTCGAACCAACGAGCGGCCTCGTCGCCACGGCCCGCCGCGTGCTCCGCGAGCCCGAGGTTGTAGGCCGCCAATGCGGCGAGCCCGTCGTCGCGATACGCGCGCTCGAGGTACGTCACGGCGTCGTCGTACTTCCCGAGGCGATAGCACGTCAGGCCGATGTTGTAGTCGAGCAGCGGCGAGCCCAGGCCCGCCTTCTCGGCCTCGTGGTAGCGCGTCAACGCCGCCCCATAGGCCTTCGACCGAAATAGATGGTTCGCCTCCCTCATCAAAGCCTCGCCGTTGGCCTGCGCCGCGGCTTGCGCCGCGGTGAGCGCGGCAAAGGAAGCGAGCAGCAAGGATCCGACTAAGCGGCGCATCGGTTACTTTCCGGAAGACGGCGGGATCACGACGTCCTTGGGAACGTCGAAGTCCTCGATCTCGCCTTCGCTTTCTTCTTCGCGGTCGATGATCGTGCCGAAGTACGACGGCCGCGGACCGGATTCCACGGGCCGCGAGAGGAAGTCCGGGAGTCGCGGTTGGTCGCTCGCGGGCTCGGCGGGTTTAATCGCGTGCGCCTGTGCGTCGGCGTGCAGCGCGCGATCGACGTCGGCGACGACCTTCGCCGCGTCTTTCACGTCGTCGAGAACCTGGATCGTGACGTCGTCGGCCGCGCTCGCGCGCAGCGCGGCGAGGCAGAGTGCCGCGCCGACGAATAGGCCGAGGGAGGAGATCTTATGGTACATGCTGGCGTTCCCGCTCTTGTTGATGGGCACCGTCCAAGGACGACGAGCGGGCGCACGATACCGAGGCGGGCGGAGGGCCGCCGTTATCTAGTCGGCAGTTTCGTATCGGTCGCGCTTTGCGTTGCCGCGTTATGGAAACGGCGCGGCGACTTTGCGCCGAGCCGCGAGTCGATGGGCAATACCGCGCAGAGCGACTTCAGCGATGCCGGAGTCGCGAAGGCCCGGTTCGAGGTGCCGCGTTCGCCGTCGTCTGACGCGTGCGTCGAATCAGGGCTTCTGTTCGACCGATTGCGTCGTCATCGGGCCTTCGCCCCAAACCTGAATGACGGTCTCTTCGCCCTTCGCGCCGTCGTAGTGCGGCTGCCCCGCGTGATGGATCACGTAGCTGCCGGCCTTCACGGGCACCGTGCTGTCGGGATCGTACTTCGTGCCGCTCCCGACCCACCAAGTGCCCGAGATCACGACGAAGAAGCGATCGGTCGAATGCGTATGCGGGCGGCTCATGTTGCCGGGCAGCCATTTCAGGCGCATCACGTAAGGGCCGGGCTTGCTCGGATCGCCGAACAGCAGGGCCGACTCGCTGCCGCCGTTCGGGCTCTTGACCCACTTTATGTTGTCAGGCGCAACGATCTCGACCGCCTTCGGATCCACGTCGGCGCGACCGACCGACGCCACCGCCAGCAGGCCGCCGAAGATCCAGAACGCTCTTCTTCTCATCTCGACATCTCCCCTCTTTTCGCGACGCGACGTCGCGCGACCTCGAGCTTCGATAGGGTCAAGAGTATCGCGGATCAGACCTCGATCCAGCCTTCGAGGTACTTCACCGCTTGGCCCGCGATCAGCACGCGCTCGCCCTGAAGCGTGCAGTGCAGCTCCGAGCCGCGCTTCGACACCTGCAGCGAATGCACCGCGTCCTTGCCGAGACGCTCACACCAGTACGGCGCGAGCGCACAGTGGATCGAGCCCGTGCCCGGATCCTCGTCGATGCCGTGCGACGGCGCGAAGAACCGCACGACGCAATCCGAGCGCGTGCCCGGCGCCGTCGCGATCACCATCTTGCCGAGCTTGCGCAGCGCGCCGAAGTCCGGCGCGAGCGCGCGCACGTCGGCTTCAGTATGGAACACCGCGAACCAGTAGTCGCCGCCGCCCGTCGACAGCACGCGCGTCGGCGCCGAGTGCAGCGCACCGGCGAGCGCGCGCGGCGCATCGGCGGGCGCGGCCGACAGCGTCCAGCGCGGGAAATCCATCACGAGCCGATCGCCCGACGCGGCGACCGTGAGCGTGCCGCTCAGCGTCTCGAACTTTACCGCGCGCCGCCCGGGCTCGAGGATCGTGAAGAGCACATGGGCGCTCGCGAGCGTCGCGTGCCCGCAAAGCTTCACCTCGACCTCGGGCGTGAACCAGCGCAAGCGGAAGCCGTCGCCCTCGGGAACGAAGAACGCGGTCTCGGCGAGGTTGTTCTCGAGCGCGATCGCTTGCATGGCGGACGCATCGAGCCATGTCTCTAGCGGCACGACCGCGGCCGGGTTGCCGCCGAAAAGCCGCCCCGTAAAGGCATCGATTTGGTAAATCCTGAGCTTTTTCATAGGCGCGCGATCATAGGCCGGCCTCAAGAAAATCGCGACTCGGCCGACCTGTGAATACGTCGATAGGTGACGCAGACCCCTAAGGCTAGGGTCCCTCGGGCCATGGACGCCGACCGCGACTACTACCACATCCTGCTCGTCGTGCCGAACGCGCCGGCCGCGATGATCGAGGCGAGCTATCGGACGCTGAAGCAGCGGCTGCGCGCGAAGCCGGGCTCCGTGGCGGCCGAAGCATTGCTCGACGAAGCGTATCGCGTGCTGTCCGATCCCGGGCAGCGCGCGGCGTACGACCTCGAGCGCGATGTCGCGCTGTCGGAGCGTGAGGCGACGGACTTCGCGGCCACCGCGGTGCTCGACCCGGACGCCGCGCGCTATGCCGCGCACCGCTGTCTCTTCTGCGGAACGGAGCACGGGCTCGATCACGCGCTCGAGCGCGACGACGACTGCCGCGAGTGCTCGAGCCCGCTCTATCCGGCCGAGCGCCAGCGTCTCGAATATTCGGGGCAGAGGATGCTGCGCCGAATCCCGAGCCGCCTCGCGATCGATCTCTACGTGAGCTGGCCCCAGGCCCTGGCGTACTCGGCCGAAATGCGCGACCTGTCGCTGAACGGCATGCAGTTCACGGCCGGCGCGCCGTTGCAGCCGAACCAGATCGTCAAAATCGACTGCGCGAGCTGCGCGGCCGTCGCGCGCGTCGCGCATTGCGAGCGCGAGCGCTCCGATCCCGACGGCGTCGCGCGCTGGCTTGTCGGCGTCGAGTTTCTCACGCTGCGCTTCCGCAACGCGCGCGGCACGTTCGTCTCGGCGCGCGCCTGATCTTCGGTCCGCCGTCCACTGCCGGCCTGCCACCGCTCGAGTAGCGTCGACTTCCTCCCGCCCGCGCGCGTGACGACGCGCGCGAATCGGCGCATCATTCCGCGCCACGGCCGCTGGGCCGCCGCGCTTCAAGCGCGATCACATCGGGGGAATGTATGGCTCGCACGATTCTTTGGCGCGCGCTCGCGGCTCTCGCGTTCGCGACTCTGGCCTTCGCGGGCTACGCGCAGAGCAAAGCGCCTGCGACACCGCGGCTCTATGTGTTCAACGGCGGCGTGCTCGCTTCGGAGACCGCGCGCTATCGGCTCACGGATGCCGACGTCGAGGAGGTTTCCTTGTCGGTCGCCTCGTTCCTGATCGTGCACCCGCGCGGCGTGCTGCTTTGGGACGCGGGCGCGGTCGCGGACCACGAGCGCGGCGGCGACATCGGCTTCGAGCAGCGGATTCTGCGCCGCGACGGCGCCGAGCGATTCGTGAAGCTGGCGCCCACGCTCGTCTCGCAGCTCGCGTCCGCCGGCTACAAGCCGTCCGACGTGACCTATCTCGCGCTCTCGCACTACCACTGGGACCACACGGCGGACGCGAACCTGTTCGCGGGGGCGACGTGGCTCGTGTCCAAGGTCGAGCACGATTTGATGTTCTCGGCCGATCCGCCCGGCGGCGCGCGCCCCGAGACGTACTCCGCGCTCAAGAACAGCAAGACCGTGTTGATCACGAGCGCCGAGCACGACGTGTTCGGCGACGGCAGCGTGGTCATCAAGCGGGCGCCGGGTCATACCGAGGGCCACTCGGTGCTGTATGTGAAGCTCGCGAAGACCGGGCCGATCGTGCTCTCGGGCGACCTCTATCACTATCCCGCCGAACGCAAGCTCGGGCGCGTGCCGACTTTCGAGGTCAGCGAGGCGGAGACGAAGGCGTCGCGTGAGGACATCGAGGCCTTCTTGAAGCGCACGGGCGCGCAGCTCTGGATCCAGCACGACCTCGTCGGCTTCCGCAAGCTGAAGCTCGCGCCGCAGTACTACGATTGATCCATTCGGCAGTGGTGACGCGGACGAGCGCGCGGCGAATGTCCGCGCTCCGCTAGGTCGCCTCGGCCTGCGCCGTGAACCGGGCCCACATCCGCTCGAACTTCTGGCCGCTGCCGCCCGCGGCGACGAGCGACGCGCGCGCGGTCTCGTCGTCGATCGCGCCCTCGGACGTGAGCACGGACAACGCGCCCGCGACGACGCCGAAGCGCAACGAGCGGCCGAGGTCCGACACGGGCCGCGCGCTGCCGCGGAGCTGCTCGTCGAGCGCTTCGAGCATGCGGCCGGACAGCTCCCAGGTGATCGCGATCTTGTGCGCGACCGCCGGTGCGTGCTCGTCGAGCAGAGACACGAGCGCGCTCGGATCGGGCTTCGCGCCGCGCTCGGCGTATTGGTCCGTCGCGACGCGGAACACGACGATTCTCGCGAGCCCCGTCACGAGCGCGAGCAGCTGCGCCGCGAACGGATCGGCGCCTTCGACGGCGAACGCGAATACCTCCGCCGCCGCGCCCGACCGATACGTGTGCTCCCAGGTGACCTCGGCGAACCGGCCCGAGTCCTTCGACGACGCGCGGAACACCGGTTGCACGAGCGCGGCGGCCGCGAGCGAACGAATGCCTTGCGTGCCGAGAATCGTGACCGCGCGAGCGATGCTCTCGACCGGCTTGCTGCTCGTGCGGTAGTAAGGACCGTTCGCGAGCTTGAGCAGGCTGCCGACGAGCGCCGGATCGCGTGCGATGATGTCGGCGAGATCCTTGCGCGAACTGCCGTCGTCGCTCGCGGCGCGCAAGAGCTGCGGCAACATCAACGGCCGGCGCGGCGCGTAGCGCGGATCCGTCGCGGACGACTCGATCGTCGGACCGATCGCTGCGACGATCTCGACCTGTGCCGGCGGCACGGGACCTCTCGGCTCGGCCCCGAACGCGAGGGTATTGAGCTTGCGCAGCACCTCCTCGCGGCCGAGGGCCTTCGAGCCCGGCGGCGGGGGGGACGGTGTCGCGGGCGTCCCGGTGGCCGCCGCGGCCGCCTTGGCGCGTTGCGGCGCGCGCCTCAGCAGCGAAAGCAGGAGCGCCGCAAGTGCGACGATCAACGCGACAAACAGCAGGGCGCGCGTCAGCATGACTGGCGGCTATATACCGCAATGTAACGACGCCGACCAGCGCGTGACGAAAAAGACGTCGGCTTGGGTCGCCGCGGAGGATCAGTGAGCCGGCGAATCGGCTCGTGAATCCGTGCCCGCCGCCGTGAGCGCGGCGCGCCGCGTCGCGGCAAACTCGTTGCCGGTCGTTCCAGACCGGCAGCGTGGGCTCGTTCGCGACGATCAGCCCCGCGTAGAAGCCGAACTGCGCGTCCTGCACGATGCCGTCGAAGCGCCATTCGTCCGTGAGCTCGTCGCTCGGTTGGTGATAGTTGCGCTCGATATACGCGTCGAGCTGCTCGACGCCCCAGCCCGGCGGCTTGTCGACGAAGTCCGTGCCGCCGTTCATAGTAGAACGCGGGCACGCCGATCTTCGCGAAGTTGAACTGATCGGAGCGGTAGTACGAGCCGCGCTCGGGAAACTGGTCCCCCTTGAGCGCGCGCTGCTGGTAGGCGGCGACCTCGGTCGCGACCGCGTCGAGCGACGGCGACTTGCCGAGCCCGATGAAGGTGATGTCGCGCGTCGCGCCCCAGATGTTCGGGCTGTCGTAGTTCACGTCGGCCGCGATCTTGCCGGGCGGCACCGTCGGGTGCTTCGCGAAGTACTCCGAGCCGAGCAGGCCCTGCTCCTCCGCCGCGGGGAACATCAGCATCATCGAGCGCCGCGGGCCGCTCGGGCAGCGCCGCGAACGCGCTTTGCCGATCGCGAGCACGGTGCCGACGCCGGCCGCGTTGTCGCGCGCGCCGTTGTAGATCCGGTCGCCGGCATTGCCGCTCGCGTTCGGCGCGCCGACGCCGAGATGGTCGTGATGCGCGCTGTAGATCACGAGCTCGTCGGCGAGCGCGGGTCGGAGCCGCGCAGGATGCCGAGCACGTTCGCCGACTGCGTGCGCGTCAACGTGTTGCGCAGCGCGATCGAGGTCGTGATCCCGAGCGGCACCGGCTTGAAGTCGCGCCGCTTCGCCTGCTCGACCAGCGCATCGAGGTCTGCCGTCGGGCGCCGAGCAGCCGGCGCGCCGCCTCCTCGGTGATCCAGCCTTCGACCTGCGCGTGCGGCTCGCCGCCGGCCGGCAGCTTGAACTGCGGCCCGCCCCAGCACGCCTGCACGACGTGTGCCACGGATAGCCCGCCGACGGCGTCGTGTGAATGATGATCGCGCCGGCCGCGCCGTGCCGCGCCGCGCTCTCGTACTTGTAGACCCAGCGTCCGTAGAAGAGGCGTTCGGTGCCCGCGAACAGCGCCGGATCCCAGTCCGGGATCGTTGTTGAGCATCAGCAGCACCTTGCCGCGCACGTCGACGCCCTTGAAGTCGTCCCAGTCGTACTCGGGCGCCTCGATGCCGTAGCCGACGAACACGACCTCGGCGTCGTCGACCGCACGCGCGCGCCGCCTGCACGCCGCTCGCGGCGATGAAGTCGGTGTTGCGCGTCGAGCGTCGACGCGTTCGGCGCCGCGCGCGAACGTCCACTTCGCGGGCGGCGTCGACGTGACGCCGACGAGCTCGACCGGCTGCTCCCACGACCCGCCGTCGCGCGCCGGGCTCGAAGCCGCGCTTCGCGAGCTCCTTCTCGAGATAGGCGCGAGTCATCTTGTCGCCCGGGGAGCCCGGCGCGCGGCCCATGTAGCGGTCGTCGGCGATCTCGGCGACGACGCGCGCGGATGTCGTCGCCGTCGATCGCGCCGGCGGCCGCGACCACTCCGCGCTGATCCGCGACGGCGCGGCCGGAGGCTGCGGCGGCGGGCGCTGGCTCCGCGGCAGCCGTCGCGGGTCCGAGCTCGGTCGGCGGTTCGCGGTGGCAGCCCGCGAGCACGCCGAGCGCCGAGACGAGCAACGCGAGCGCAACGGGGACATCCGAATTCGCGCGCAATCGCGGCGGGCTCGCCGAGGCCGGCGCCGCGCGAAATCCAGAATGTCCCTAACCGACGACATGCAGGCTCAGCCATTCCGCGACCAGCGCGGGCTTGTCTTCGTTCTCGATCTCGACCGTCACGTCGATCTTCATCATCGACGTTGCCCGGCTTGCGCTCGCTCGACCTCCGCGAGCGTGCCGAGCGCGCGTATCCGCTTGCCGACGCGCACGGGCGCGACAAAGCGGACCTTGTCGAAGCCATAGTTCACGAGCAGCGTGCGCGTTCGGAGCTCCGGGATGAAACCGATGCAGAGCGGCACGAGCAGCGACAGCGTGAGAAAGCCGTGCGCGATCGTGCCGCCGAACGGCGTCTGCCTTCGCGCGCTCGGGGTCGACATGGATGAATTGATGATCGAGCGTGACGTCCGCGAAGCGGTTCACGCGCTCCTGGTCGATCGCAGGAACCACTCCGACGACGCCGAGTCGCTGACCGATCATGCGATCGAGCTGCTCGCGCGTGACGGTTCCTGCCATGGTGCAGCCTCGTGAATGGCGCGAGCTCTCGGGGCCGCGTTCCGCCCCGCATTCCCTGCCCGCCGAACGTGGATTGTGGCCACTGCGCCGGGCGGCGTAAAGCTTGGGGGGCGGGCCGGGCGTTGCGTTCGGCCGCCGAGCGTGGCGCAATAGCGCCCCATTTCCGGCGAGCCTGCCGTGCCCAAGATCCGTCCCCCGAAAATCGGCTTCGTGAGCCTCGGCTGCCCGAAGGCGCTCGTCGATTCGGAGCGGATCCTGAGCCAGCTGCGCGCCGAGGGCTACGAGACCGCGGCCGACTACGCAGGCGCCGACGTCGTCGTCGTGAACACGTGCGGCTTCCTCGACAGCGCGCGCGAGGAGTCGCTCGACGCGATCGGCGAGGCGCTCGCGGAGAACGGCCGCGTGATCGTGACGGGCTGCCTCGGCGCCGAGCCCGAGACGATCCGCGCCGCGCATCCGAACGTCATCGCGATCACGGGGCCGCATCAATACGAAGCGGTCGTCAGCGCCGTGCACGAGGCCGTGCCGCCGCCGCACGATCCGTTCGTCGATCTCGTGCCGCCGCAAGGCGTGAAGCTCACGCCGCGCCACTACGCGTATCTGAAGATCTCCGAGGGCTGCAATCACCGCTGCAGCTTCTGCATCATCCCGCGTCTGCGCGGCGACCTCGCGAGCCGGCCCGCCGGCGACGTGCTGCGCGAGGCCGAGCGGCTCGTGCGCGCGGGCGTGAAAGAGCTGCTCGTGATCTCGCAGGACACGAGCGCGTACGGCGTCGACGTGCGCTACGCGGAATCGCGAGTGGCGCGGCCGCAAGGTCGCCGCGCGAGTGACGGACTTGAGCGCCGCGCTCGGCGAGCTCGGCGCGTGGGTACGCCTGCACTACGTGTATCCGTATCCGCACGTCGACGAGCTGATCCCGCTGATGGCCGAAGGCAAGGTGCTGCCGTACCTCGACGTGCCGTTCCAGCACGCGAGCCCGAAGATCCTGAAAGCGATGAAGCGCCCGGCGGCCGAGGCGAAGACGCTGCAGCGGATTCGCGCATGGCGCGAGGCGGTGCCCGAGCTCACGATCCGCTCGACGTTCATCGTCGGCTTCCCGGGCGAGACCGAGCAGGACTTTCAGACGCTGCTCGACTGGCTCGAGGAAGCCGAGCTCGACCGCGTCGGCTGCTTCCGCTACGAGCCCGTGCGCGACGCGGCCGCGAACGCGCTGCCGAACGCGGTGCCGGAGGAAGTCAAAGAGGAGCGCTGGCATCGCTTCATGGCCGCGCAGCAAGCGATCAGCGCGCGGCGGCTTACAGCGCCGCGTCGGCACCGAGATCCAAGTGATCGTCGACGAGATCGAGGGCGACGCAGGCGCTCGGCCGCTCGATGGCCGACGCGCCCGAGATCGATGGCCGCGTCTATCTGCCGGCCGGCAAAGGCGCGAAGAAGCTCGACGCCGGCGACGTGATCCGCGCGCGCGTGACGAAGGCGGACGAATACGACCTCTGGGCGGAGCCCCGCTGACCGCCGTCTAGTGCGCGGGCAGAACGGCGTCGGGCCCGACCTCCTCGCACCACACCGTGAAGCGCTCGAGGCGGCTCGTTCCGAACGAGGTCAGCAGCGCAACGTCCGCCGCATCGCGGCCGCGCGCCATCAGCATCCGGCCCACGCGCGGCACGTTGTGTCGCGCGTCCATCGTGTACCACGCGTCGCCGAGGTAAACCTCGAACCAGGCGCTGAAGTCCATCGGCGCCGGCGCAGGCGGCACGCGGATGTCGCCGAGATAGCCGGTGCAATACCGCGCCGGAATGTTCAGGCAGCGGCACAGCGTGACCGCCAGGTGCGCGAAATCGCGGCAGACTCCCACTCGCTCTTGATGTGTCTCGTACGCGGTTCTCGTGCTGCGCGCCTTCAGGTAGTCGAAGCGCACGTGGTTGTGTACGTAGTCGCACACGGCTTGCACGCGCGGCCAGCCCTCGAGAACTGCGCCGAACATATTCCATGCGAGCTCCATCATACGATCCACTTCGCAATAACGGCTCGCGATCAAGAATTCGATCGCGTCATAGGGCAAGTCTTGGATTCGTCGCTGCACGGCGGCGAGATTCCGGTAATCCGGTTCGCCGCTGTCTTCGAGCACGGCATCGTTCCACAAGCGAAGGCGGCCGGCGGGCGACGTGAGGCGGCCGCAGCGATTGCCGAAGCCGTCGATGTATTCGCCGATTTCAGCCAGAGGGTCCAGCAGTAGGTATTCGCTGCGTCGAACGGCAGGCCGGCATTCGGGATGCAGATAGAGCATCGCCACGATCGGGGTCGCCACGGGGTGCTCGAACACGATGTCGTAGCCCACTCGTATGAACATTGGCGCAAGCTCCAGCGCGATATGCGCGCGGGTGTTCGGAGTGAGACTATGGCTCAGAACGCGAGGACTAGGCGCGAAATAATTCCATGCGTCGGCGTTGCCTGACCCGGTAGACGGCGGCGGGCTCGCGCACCTCGTCAGGAGGATTCGCCGCACGTTCGAGCATCCACGGTTCCGCGGAGGGACTTTCGCCGCGATCTCGTGCATCTCCCTCGCCGGCGCCATCGAAGCCGGCACCCTCGTCGAGCATGTCCTCCGCCCGGTAGCCGCCACGTGGAATCACCCGCCCGTCTGGGCGCCGGAAGTAAATCGCGCCTTTCTGATCGCGCTCGATGGTGAAGCCGCCCTCGTGCAGCAACCGATGGTGGTGCGTGCAAAGCAGCGTGAGGTTCTCGAGGCTCGTGTCTCCGCCGTGCGCCCAATGGTGCACGTGATGCGCGTCGACGAAACGCCTGTTTCGACAGCCCGGGAACGTGCAGCCGCGATCGCGCGACCAGAGCGCACGTTTCAGCGGCGTCGATACGACTCTATGCTTGCGGCCCACGTCGAGCGGCGTGCCATGCTCGTCCTCGACGACCGTGATCAGGCTGCCGTCGCACGCGAGGCGCTTGATGGTCTCGATCGGCAGATCCGAGCGGCCGATCCCTCCGCGGAGGGATTTCGCGTCTACGTGCAGGACGAGTTGATAGTGATCCGCGATCGATCCGCTCGGCCCCGCCGCCGCGCCTTCGCCGATCGCCGCGTCCGACTGCCCGCCCGTGAGATACGTCTTCGCGATCGCGACGAGCGCGTCGGCCTGCTGCGCCGGCCAGCCGTTCGCCGCGCGCTCTCGATCCGACGCGAACTCGATGCCGCTCGCGACCGCTCCGTCGGCGACCGCGTTGTCGAGTGCTTTGATAATGACCTCCCCGTCCTCTACCGGCAGCTCGACGGTGATCGTGAGCGTGCCACGCGCGGGGTTGCGGCTCACGGTGAGCGCTCGCCTCGCCCAGGCCGACCGCGCCGCGTCCGTCGACTCGGGCGCGACGTTGCGTATTCTGCCGGCAGCGCTCCTCCACCTGCGACGCGCTCGCGTCGAGCGCGTACGAGAGCAGCAGATCCTCGTTCGACGCGTCCCCGGCGCGCGTGAGCGCGCGCACTTTGGAATACGACAACTTTCCGTCCGCGAACGCGGCCGAGATCGCGGGTAAGCCGCGCAAGGCGTGCGCCGTGCGCAGCTTCTCGCGAGCGGTCGACATCGTCATACCGCAGCGCCACGCGAGCCACTCGGCGCCGCTGCGCAAGCTCCACTTCGCGAAGCCGAAGCGGTCGTCGAAGTCGCGGATCAGCAGCAAGAATCGATAGGTCTCGGCGTTCAGTTGCCGCGAGAGGCGGCAGATCTCGACGTCGAGCTGATCGATCGATCGCTCGAAGGTCGGACCCGATGCGATAGTCGGCGGCAAACAATGAGCGGTCATGCGAAGCCCCCGAAGTCGTCAGACATGATACTGGATATTATATCCAGCATCTATGACATTTTCACCTTTTTTTCATGATGTTACGACCTGCTCGGCCTCTTCGGCGGCCGCGTGCAGCCGCTGATGTCGCACCTGATCGAGTCGGGCCAGTTGACGTTGGACGACATCGAAGAAGCGCGCGCCGCGCTCAAGGGTTCGCCCGAGAAGCAGTGATCGCCATGCTGACCGCTATCGTCAACCAGAGACCGCGGCACCGCCAGGTTGCGCGCAAAGCCCACGTCGCGTTCCCGAAGCCGTGAAACTGCGGAGCGGGTTTAGCGCGCCGCCGGCGGCAGGGCCGGCTGCGGTCCCACCGGTATCCCCGCGTTCTTGATCGCGGCCAACACGGCAGCCTGGGTGCGCGCGAGTATCGGTTGCATCTTTGCCTCGAGCGCGGCATTCGTGCGCTGCGTGAGCATGCCCTGCTTGCTCGCATAAGCCTGTCCGGACGGCGAAGCGAAGAACGCGGAGATGCCGTCGACCTCCGACTGATCGAACGTATCGCGAAACGCCTCGACGTAGAGCGGCTTCACCTTGTCCCAAGACAGATCTTGCTTCATCGAGCTCATCACCGTGCTCGGCAGCTCCTCGATGATTTTCTGTTGCTGAGGCGTCAGAGACTTGCCCGCGAACGTTTCCTGGAGCGACTGCCCTATCTGGCCTTGAATGAGGTTGAAAATGTCGTCGAGCGCCGATTGCGTCTTCATGAGGCCTAGCAAGTTCTCGATTGAAGCGTCGCTCGCGGGTGCGGCCCACGAGGGTAGAACGAGGTAAATGGCAGACAGGGCAACGAGGAGCCGACGCATACGCTTATTTCACCTCTCTATTCACAGGCGTTGTGTTGAATGCCTTCGGGAGGCGCCGGCGGTGCCCGAAGAGCTTGGCTAATCCGTGCGATGCCGCAGCTGCTCGAGCTCGCTGTCCGTCGGCGTGTCCTCGCCCCAGAGCTCTTTGCCGCCGGGCAGCACGAGCTTCTGCCAGTGCACGACGAACGAGCCGTCGCGCGACGGGTTGCCGATGATCTTGACGTGATCGCCGGGCTTCACCTCGTCGCCGGTCCAGCCGTTGCGCAGCAACACGGTGCGCGAGCCGCCCTCCGCCAGCCACGCCTGATCCTCGCCGTTCGGACCCTTCACCGTCATGTAGATCCGCGCGTGCGGGTTGCCGAGCGTGTAGCTCTTCACGACGCCTTCGACGGTGATCTGCTTGTCCACGAGGTAGAACACCGCGGCCGAATGGTGCGCTTGCGCGAACGGCGCGAGCGCTACGGCGGCGACCGCGCCGACCAAAGACGAGACGGTTTTCACTCTGGCGCTCCTCGAGGGTTGGTCTTTCACGGCTTCGTCGGATAATCCTTGCAGCTGTCTTTGACGAGCTTCATCTCCGGCTTGTAGAGCCAGATCTTGTGCACGGTGAACGGCTTGGAGAGCATCGTCGGATCCTCGACCATGAGATCGAGCCGCAGCCGGCGCGGATTGTCGAGCACCGAGTAAAGCTCGACCGCGTGCGCGTTCTCGCTGAAACCGCCGCCCGCGTACTGCGGATAGAAGATATCGGGGCTCAGGCCAACGGTGTCGACGACGAGCACGTCGCCCTCCCAGTGGCCGATCGAGTAGCCGAGCCTCGTCGGCTTCGGGTTCTTCGGATGTCTGCGTCCGTCGAGATGGATCGTGCGCGTCTCTGACCACTCCTCGTAGTCGATCACGAGGTTCTTGCCTTGGCGTGTGATCTCGATCGGCAACGCGTTCACGACCTCGCGTGCGAAGCCGTAGGGCTCGCAGTTCAATGTCGGGTCGTTCGAGTCGTTGATCGTGTCGAAGATCTCGACGCCGGGCCCGATCACGTGCGGACGCATGCTCTCGCGCATGAAGGCCCACGACTGCCCGATCAAACCGAACACGGGCACGTGATCGTTCTTCGGATCGGCGAGCAGCGCCTTCAAATGTGCGATCCCCTCGTCCGTGCAGCCGTTGAAGCAGCTCCAGTCCTCGATGTGCCAGTACGCGTCGTGCCGAGTCGTGAAGATGCCGCTCCAGACGCCTTCCAGATTCGGCTGCGCGGAGCTGTAGGCCGGAGCAGCGAGCAGGACGAGGCAGAGCCACGCGGTTCGGGCCGCGATCGTTTTCATTCTTCCCTCTCCGCAAGAGACGCGTGGATGTTACGCGCTCCGGCTCCGCGCTCGCCACTCCTCGCGAGTCTGTCCCCAGATGTCGACGAGCGCCGATTCGTACGGCGCCGGCAAACGGCTGCGGCCGCGCTTGCGCGACCCGAGCTTGCGAGCGAGCGCCTGCGACGCCGCGTTGTCGACGTCGATCACGTGGATCACTTCGCTCCAACCGAGCACGTCGAATACCCAGTCGATCGCTGCTATGGCGGCTTCGGTTGCGTAACCGCGGCCCCAACAGTCGCTCACGATGCCCCAGCCGACCTCGGTGCCGGGCCAGCCCTCGGGATACCAGGGTCCGACGCGGCCGACCCACCGTCCGCTCGATTTTTCGATGACCGAGAACATCGCGAAACCTTGGATCTCCCACGCACCGGCCATCGTGAGAAACGAGCGCCATGCAACGCTGCGCGTGACGGGCCCGCCCAGATAGCGAGTCGCAGCACCGTCCGCGACGAACTCCGCCCACGCGTCGAAATCCTCGCCGCGCGGCGGCCGCATGCAGAAGCGCGGGGTGTCGAGAACGGGTGACGCCGGTCGCATCGCGCTAGTCTCGCACGATGCCCGAGCCCGCGAATCGAGCGAACGCGTAGCGGCTGGTCAGTTCGCGGGGGCGATCGTGAGCTTGCCGTCCACGACCTGATTGCGATCGTTCTCCTTGCAGTCGCCGTGAACCATGCGATCGAGCCCGGGCACGCGCTGATAGGGGATCGTCGCCTTCCATTCCTGGGTCAGCGCGGCCGGGTCGACGACCGTGATCTCGTCTTCGATCCTCTCGGGGCTCACCATCCGGATGCGCTCGACGTAGCGCGCGTGCTCGCTGACGAGCGGCGGGAACGTGCCCGACTTCACCGCGATCGTATCGACCGCGAGCACGTGCCCCTCCCATTTGCCGACCGAGTCGCCCCACGGCGTCGGCCACACGTCGTCGGGGCTCGGGTGCGCGCGGCCGTCGGTGTAGATGTGCCGGATCTCGCGGCCCGCGACGATGACGTCCGTCTCTTCCGGCGTGATCAGGAACTGGAGCACCCACGGCGACTCCATCATGAACGGGAACGGGAAGCCGCACTCCTTGCCCGTGTCGCCGGCGGAGGTCTTGCGTGCGGCGGCCGCTTTCGCGGCGAACTCGGCGGTGTACGGCAGCGGCGCGGCGAGCTTCATCTTCGCGTAGTCGGCTGCGCCGTTTTCGGTGCGCCCGGAGACGCCGAGCGCGTTCTCGACGCCGTCGTCGGCGATCCAGTACCCGGTCCAGTTCGGGAGCGATGCGAACACGCGGACGCGTTCTTGCTCGCTCTTCTGCGCGCCCACCGCGGCGGCCGCGAGCAGCGCCGCAGCCGCGCAAATTCGTCGCGATCGATCTCGAGCTCATGGCGACTTCCCGAGCGCGCGCCCGTCGGCGTCCCGTCGCAGACACGAACAGGCCGGCCTTCGTCGTGCCGTCGCGCGTCGGCCGGACCACGACCTTGATCTCGTCGCCGGGTTTCAGCGTGCCGGGCTTCCAGCCGCCTTGATAGAGCTGCAGCGGCGCGCCCATCTCGACGCTCCAGCTCTCGGCCGCCCTTCTCGCCGGGCACCGAAAGCTCGATCCAACAGTGCGGATTCGTCCACTGGAACTGCTTGACCGTGCCGGCGAGCGTGACGCGACTTGTCGTAGTCGAACATCGCACCCGAGTGATGCGCGTGCAGCGGCGCGGTAAAGAACGCCGCGGCCGCGATCGCGACGGCCGCGCGCGCCACACGCGCGAATTGCGAATACGCGACATCCACGCGACACCACTCCGTCGAGGGGCTGACGGCGACTACCGTAGCACGAGGCGCGTACGGCGCGACTACTCGCAGGCCGTCCCGCCGATTTTTCGGCTCGGGCTCGCCCGAGGCGCGGCGACCGGTGACCGGCTAGTTCTGCGAAGGCTTCTTCGCGAGCTTTCGTTGCAGCGTACGGCGATGCATCCTCAACGCACGCGCGGTGGCCGAGAGGTTGCCCGCGTGCTCCGCGAGCACACGCTGGATGTGCTCCCATTCGAGCCGGCGCGGCGACATCGGCTCGGCCGGCGACGCAACGGGTCGCGCGGCGCCGGGCTTGTCGCCGCGCTGTAGCGTCTCGACGACCGCGCTCGCGGTCACGGGCTTCGCGAGGTAGTCGTCGGCGCCGAGCTTGATCGCCTTGACGGCGGTCGTGATGCTCGCGTAGCCCGTGAGCACGACGATCCGGATTTGCTCGCCGAGCGCGTGCAGCGGCTCGATCAGCTTGAGGCCGTCCTCGTCGCCGAGACGCAGATCGACGATCGCCGCGTCCACGACGCGCGCGCGTGCCGCGGCGAGCGCACCTTCGACCGTGTGCGCGACGCTCGCGGCCCAGCCGCGCCGCTCGAGCGCGCGCGCGAGCGTCTCCGCGAAGCGAACGTCGTCGTCGACGACGAGGACCGAGCGGGCTGCTTCAGCGCGCATCGGCGATCAGCTCGTCGAGCGGAAGTTGGATCTGCGCCTCGACGCCGCCCGCGGGTCGGTTCGCGAGCTCGAGCCGGCCGCCGAACCGCTCGAGCGCGGCGCGCGACAACAAGAGCCCGATACCGAGCCCGCGCTCTTTCGTCGAGACGACTCTGAGGCCGATCTCGCGCAGAGACGGATCGAGCCCCGCGCCCTCGTCGCTGACCGCGATGTCGAGCCGGGTGCCGCGGCAGCTCACGCGCACCGCGACGCTGCCGCGCCCGTTCGCGAGCGTCGCGTGCGCCGCGTTGTCGAGCACGTTGCGAATCGCCTGGCCGATCGTCGCCTCGGCGACGACCAGCGGGTCGACTTCGGGCAGGTCGAAGGTCACGCCGAGATCGATCTCGGGATGCATGCCGCGCCATTGCTCGACGAGCTCCTCGAGATACGCGCGCAGCCCGACCTGGCGCGCACCCTCGCTACGCGCGGCGCCGACGCTGCTCGCGATCCGATTCAGCCGCTCGCTGATCGACTGGATCTGCTCCGCCATCACGTTCAAGTGCTCGCGCTGCGCGGGCGTCGACGCGGACTCGTTGAGCTCCTCGACGAGTATCGCGAGCGTCGAGAGCGGCGTGTTGAGCTCGTGCGCCGTGCCGGCGGCGAGCGTGCCGAGCTCGACGATCTGCTGATCGCGCAGCGCCGTCTCGCGCAGCGCGGCGAGCTCGCGGTCGCGCCGGCGTAGCACTCGCGCCGTGCGACCGACGAAGAACACGATCAGCATCGCCGCGATCAGGAAGTTCACCCACATGCCCGCGACGTGCAGATCGAAATCGCTGCCGAAGCGCGAGTTCACCGGCGGCAGCGGCACGTGCCAGCGCCAGACGAGCGAGTAGCAGACGCCGCAGATCGCGCCGATCGACCACGCGTACGTGGCCGGCAGCGACGCGGCCGCGAGCGAGATCGGCAGCAGATACAGCGACACGAACGGGTTCGTGTAGCCGCCCGTGAAATAGATCATCGACGTGAACGCCGCGACGTCGACGATGAGATGCAGCGCGACCTCGCCGTGCTGCACGCGCCTGTCCGAGTACAGGTCGCGGTAGCCGAGCACGTTCCAGAGCGCGAGCGCGCCGACCGTCAAGACGATCGGGCGAATCGGCAACGGCCCGGCCAAGACGTACTGGGCGACCCAGACCGCGGCGCACTGCGCGACGATCGCGAACGCGCGGAGCCAGAACAGCAGGCGCAGGATGCCGATCGGCTCGGTGCCGTCGCGCGCAGCAGGAATACCGTCGAGCGCCATGGACGAATTCTTGCACGCGGAGCTCGGGACGACCAAACGCCAGCGTCGCAGCGCGATAGTCCTCTGAGCAATTCCCGAGCGGTTGGGAGCACCGTTCGGCTAGCCGATGCGCCTCGGCGCGCAACGAGTACGGGGGCTAGGCGTCAGAAGCCGTGCGTGTAGCTGAAGCGCACCGTGCGCGGCAGGCCGAGGTTCACGTAGACATACGGATCGCTGCAGTCGTAAGGCCCGTCGTTCGAATTGTCGAGGCAGCCGCGCGATGGGCGGCCGTACTCCTCGTCGAACGCGTTCTGGATACTAAGCGTGAGCTGCTGTTTCTTGTCTTTGCCCAAGAAGTAGCGTCCCGAGATATCGACTACGGTGTATTTTCCATAAGTTACCGGGGTGACGTCGTCTGTCGGTCGGATACCCGTCGATATTGGCAAATACGTTGCCGACATAGTTCACCGCGATCGTGGCGCCGAACCGGCTGCTCGCGGGGTGAAAGTCGACTGACGCCTTCGTCACGTCCTCGGGGATACGCGACAGCTGCCCGCCATCGTCGAGGCGCGCGTGGTTGTGCGTGTAGCTCAAGCCGGCGGAGAAGTCTTGGCTGAACGAGCCGGTCAAATCAAGAGCCGCGCCGCGCACTTTGACCGTGCCGGGCACGTTCTCGAAGACGTATTGGTTCGTGACGGGATCGGCGAATACTTCGCTGTAGTCGATCAAATCGTTGATGTCGCGCGCGAACGCGGTGACTTCCCAATGGAGCATGCCCTGGGCTCCGCCCGGGGACCCACCGAGCGAGACGTTCAGGCCCTTGCTGCGCTCCGGCTTCAAGTCCGGGTTGCCACGCTCGTCCTCGGGATCGTTGCGCGAACAACTCTTCAGCTGTCGGCAGTCGGAAACCCGTGCCGGCCGTGCCGCGGAGGAATAGCGTGTCACTGAAGATCTACTTGTCCGCTCACGTTGTACACGGTCGCGCTCTCGCCGACGTCCGGATCGTTGTAGCGGACGCCGAACGCGAGCTTGGAATGCTCGCCCGTCCACCGGATCTGGCCGAACGCCGCCTGCGTGGTCTCCTTGTTCGGCTCGATGACGAGCACCTCGTCGAACCCGCCGTAGCGCTGGTAGTCGTAGCCGAAGTAATAGTCGAGCCCCTTGCCGCCGCCCACGTGGAAGAGCGCGTTGAGGCCGCGGTCGTCGTAGCGCCAGACCGCGTCGTCATAGAGGACGATCTGCTGTCCCGGATTCTGCAGGTCGTTGTAGACCGTGTCGTAGTTCGTGTGCCACCAGTGGTAGTACGTCTTGAGATAGAAGCCGACGTTGTCGCTGATCGCGTAGTCGAACTTCACGGTCGAGAGCGTCTCGGTGCGCGAGTTCACGTCGCGCGCGATGCGATACGGCTGCGCGTAGTCGAGATCGGCGTCGGTGTGCTGGTAAGTCGCGCTGAGCCGCGCGTCGGGGCTGAAGTCGTACGCGTATTTCACGCCGAGCGTCGTCACGTCGTAGCCGCGGTCGCGGTCGGTGTTGCTCGGCTGGTAATCCTGAGGCCGAAACGCTCGATAGCCGTCGGAATCGTCCTTCGACCCGTAAAGCACGAGGTGATTCGCGCCGAAGCCGTCGGCGTAGTAGCCGTCGATGTGGTTGCTGTTGTTCGTGTCGGTCGCGAGGTTCAGCGACGCATCGAGCTTGTCCGTGAACGACTTGGTCACGATGTTCACGGTGCCCGCGGTCGCGGCCGTGCCGTAGAACAGGGACGTGCCGCCTTGCATCGACTCGACCCGCTCGACCATCGCACCCGGTATCGTGTCGAGCGGCGGCGTTCCGGAATACAGGCGGTTGTTGATCCGCACGCCGTCGACGAGCCAGAGCACGTCGTCGGTCCGCGAGCCGAGCATCGAGATGTCGGCGTAATCGAACGGCCCGTTCTTCGGCAGCATGAACAGCCCGGGCGTCTTGGCCTCGAGCACCTGAGTCAGGTCGACGTAAGCGCCATTGGTCACGTCGGCACGCGACAGCGTGTCCATCTTCACGCCGAAGTCGGCGAGCTGCTGCGGCAGGTTCTGCTCGATCTGCCGGCCGAGAACGATGATCTCCTCGGGCTGGGCTGCTTGAGCCTGCGCGCGACTGGCGGCGGCGGCGGAAAGAGCGACGATGAGGGCGGATGTTTTCGTTGTCATGGACGTGCGTCCTCCCTGCGGACGGTGTTTCTGGCCGACGCCAAGGGCGTGGGCTTATAGCACGCTCGTCCGCGCGGCCGTCACGCTGCGGAGGTTAGTTAACGGTTCGTTCACATCGACCTTAGCCTCGCGGCAAACGAGCAGCGGCAAGGCTTTGCGGGGATAACACCCCAGGTGACCACCGGCCGGAATGCGGAGGCGCAAGAAGGGGGGAGCCTGTCCCGACACGCCGACCGGTGGTCGATGAGTAGAGGACCCTAGCGTTCGCGAACGCGCAACGCGAGCAAAAAACGGTTCCTTAACGGCTTATTGGCGCGCTTGCGGCGTCAGCGGTAGCGGCTGAGCTCGATGCCGTGCCCGACCGGCAGCAGCACGGTCGTCATTCCGCCGGCCTCGCGCACGCGCGCGCGGTAGCGGTTCGCGTCGGGCCGCGCGCGCTCGGGACGGAGCATGTTATCGGCGACGACCAGCGCACCGTCGGCGAGCTTCGGATAGATCAGATCGAACGACGGAATGTAGAGGTCCTTCCAGAGGTCGAGCAGCACGAAGTCGAACGGCCCCGGCAGATCGCGCAGCGTCGCGAGCGCGTCGCCAGTCTTGAAGTCGACGAATTCCGCGAGACCGGCCTTCGCGATCTGCGTGCGTGCGTACTCGACCTTACGCGGATGCAACTCGAGCGTCGTGACGATCCCGTCCGTCGCGCGCGCGGCCTCGGCGAGCCACACCGTCGAGTAGCCGTAGGACGTGCCGACCTCGAGGATCGCGCGCGCGTTCGTCTCCTGGATCAAGATGCTCACGAGCGCACCCGTCGCGGGCCCGATCGGCAGCAACAGGTCGTCGATGTTCTCGCGCGAGTTCCGCTGTTGAAGCCGCGCGCCGATCGCGACCTCTCGGTCCGCGCGCTCTTGGTATTCCTTCTTGACCGCTTCGACTTTCGAATCCATGCCGTTCATCCCTCGCGCCGGCGCACCGCTATTCCCACCACTTCCAGAACATCCACCACGGCTTCTCGGCCGGCTTGGGCGCCGCCGCCGCGGCGGACGCAACCGCGAGCGACGCGGCCGCCGCGTGTTTCGCCTCGCGCGCCTCGGTCTCCTTGCACGGCGTCGTGCCGTGGTACGGCAAGTCCGAGATGTAGACCGTGTCGGCGCCCTTGAACTCTCCGGCGAAGAACGTCGGATCCTCGGCGACGTACTCGCGCTTGAGCGCGAGCTTCGCGGGATCGAACGTGAAGCGCTCGACGACGTGCAGTGCGCCGCTGTGCGGCAGGCGGCCGTCGGCCGAAAGGATCCCGGGCTCGAAGCCGACCGTGTCGACGACGAGCACGTCGTTCTCCCAGCGGCCGATCGAGTGGCCTGCGAGGCTCGGCGCGATCGCGGCCGGGTGCTCGCGCTGATCGAGATGGATCGTGCGCTCGAGGCCCATCGAGCCGTAGAGCATCTCGATCTCGGTCGCGCTCTGCGTGATCCGGTTGATGTCGGTCTCGAACGTCCAGTCGAACAGGATGTTCGTCGGCCGGCAGTCGAGACGCGGATTGTCGGCGGTCGAGAGGTCCAAGCCCGCGATCGCGGCTGTCCCCGCGGGCGTCAGCGGCAGCTGGCTGCCGCGCTTGTTCCAGTAGCGTATCGACCGGGTCGTCGGCGAGCGATACCGCGGTGCCGCGCGCGCCGGGAAACGCCCGGCCGCCGGCCGGCACGTCGCCCGGAGCGTAGGTCTTCGCGGTCGAGAGCGGCACGAGCGTGCCCTTCTGACCGCGCGGGTCCGTCATCACACGCTGCTCGCCGGCCCAATCGCCCGCGATGTTCGGATCGCCGTTCGCGAGCCGCTCGGGCCGATCTTTAGCGGCGGCGGGCGCAGCGGCGCCGGCCGCGAGCTGGCGCTGGCCGTAGCGGTCGAGGCTGCTGCCGTCGGCGAAGCTCGCCGTGCTCAGGTAGCACGCGGCCGGGTCGCGCCGATCGGGCGAGCCCGTGATCTTGATCGCGTCGCCCGCCTTGAACATCTCGGGCGACCACCCGGAGCGCATCAGCACGGTCGCGCCGCGCATCTCGCAGCGCATGTGCGTGACCGAGCCGTCGGAAGCGCGCACGTCGAAGTGCAGCCACGAGTGCGGATTCACGAACTCGACGCTCGTGATCACGCCCTCGAGCGCGACGTCTTTGTTGAGATCGAAATTCGCGACGCCGTGGTGCGCGTGCGCGGCGCCCGCGAACGCAAGGCAGAGCGGAACGACGCCGCTCGCCGCGGCGAGGCGCGTGCCTCGCCTCTTGTCGATATCGACCGTCATCGCACCCCCCGAACGCCGTGACAGCTTTCGGAGAATTGGCGAGACGGCCGCGAGTGTCAAGGCGAGGCCTTTAGCCCGCGCTCCGACGAGCCGCGCTCGGGCCGGCCTAATGGTGGAGCTTGTTGTTCTTTCTTGTGCTGCGAATGCTTCTTGCCGTGATGCTGGCCCGAATGCGTTCCCTTCTTGGAGTGGTGTTGCCCGGCAGGATTCGTCGCGGCCGAGGCGACATTCGCCGCCAGGAACGACGCGATCAAGGCAAGGCTGAGAAGACGAAATCGCACGGTGATTCCTCCTTGGAGCCCAAACCGTAAACGACACGCGAATGCGGCGCGAGGATATGCCGCCGCGCACCGCGCGGCAACGGCTTAGTGCACAACCTGCACAAGTTTAATTTTGCAGCGCGAGGGCGCTCTCCAGCTTGGTTGCAAGATCGCGGCTCGTCACTCGCTGCAGTGCCTCGCGCAGATCCGGCCTCTTGTCCAGGAACACGCGCAGCGTCTGCGTCGACCAACGGATGTAACGTCCCGGCGCGACGAAGCGCGCGTCGACGGGCGAAGGGGTTCCGGTCAGCACGAGGCCGGTGCCGACGAGGTGCCCCGGCGCGAGCGTGCCCACTTTCGTCTCGCCCTTATGGACCTCCACGTCGCCGGAGATCGCGATGCAGATCCGGGCGGCGGGCTCGCCGGCCGTGAGCAACCGCTCGCCCGCCTCCGCGTTGCACCACTCGCCGACGAGCGCGAGCGACAGGAATTCGCGCGGGCGCAGCGAATGAAACGCCAAGTCGTAGAGCGCCTGCTGGTCCTGCGAGAGGACGACGGGCCGTCGCTCCCGATAGATGCGCGCTATCTGGTACAGGTTGATCGCGGTGAACACCGACGCCCAGAGCACGGGCGGCCAGAGCACGTAGTCCTGGACCAGGAAGTACGGGATGTTCGTGAGCGCTGCCGCGACGGCGAACCAACGCAGCCACAAGATGTCTCGTACTGAATACGACACGAGCAAGAGGATGTTCGAGAAGTGCACGAGGTAGTCCGCGGGTTGCATGGTCGTTCCCTCCGTGAAAATCGACTGTCTTGCGCTCCGCGTGGGTGCGGAGCGACCTCGGGTATCATAGGCATTTTCGACACCTCCCAAGGCGACGATGCAGGCCCAAATCACCGAGCCGTCACGCAGCACGCCGCTGTTCGGCGAGTACGAGGTCGTCGTGCTCGGCGGCGGGCCCGCCGGCATCGCGGCCGCGCTCGCGGCCGGGCGCAGCGGCCGCTCGACGCTCCTGATCGAGCGCTACGGCTTTCTCGGCGGCGCCGGGCACCGCCGCGGGCTTGAGCACGTTCTGCGGCTTGCACGCCGTCGTGCACGGCAAGCACGAGCAGGTCGTGCACGGCGTCGCCGACGACATCCTCGATCGCCTGCGCGCGATGGACGGCTTGAACAAGCCGCACCTCACGATCCGCGATCAGATCCTCGCGCAGGCCTACGACATCTCGGCGTTCAAGATCGCGGCCGACGAGCTGCTCGCGGAGGCCAAGGTCAACGTTTTGTTCCACGCGTTCGGCGTCGGCGCCGTGCTCGCGTCCGACCGACGAGATCGAAGCGGTGCTCGTCGAGACGAAGTCGGGCCGCTTCGCGGTGCGCGGCGAGATCTTCATCGACGGCTCGGGCGACGGCGACCTCGCCGCGTGGACCGGCGTGCCGTACGAGGTCGGCGACGGCGTGAGCAACATGCTCTATCCGTCGACGATGTTCCGGATCAACGGCGTCGATCCCGAGAAGGCCGGCCGCGCGTGGGAGCTGATCCCGACGCTGATGGACGAGGCCGAGAAGCAGGGCCGGCGCTTCCCGCGCAAGAAGCCGATCGTGCGGCCGCAGCGCAACCCGATCGAGTGGCGCGCGAACCTCACGCAGATCAAGAACCCCGACGGCTCGGCCGTGAGCGGCATCGACGCGCGCCAGCTCAGCTACGGCGAGGTCGAGGGCCGGCGCCAGTGCTGGGACGTGTTCCAGTTCATCAAGAGCGTGACGCCCGGCTTCGAGCACGCGTACATCGTCGAGATCGCGCCGCAGATCGGCATCCGCGAGACGCGCCGCGATCAGCGGCGAGTATCAGCTCACGGAGAAAGACATCCTGGGCTGCGCCGACTTCGACGACTCCATCGGCGTGCAAGGCTGGCCCGTCGAGGCGCACGTGAAGGGCGACGTGAAATTCGTGTTCGCGCCGCCGAGCTCGCGCGGCTACAACCAGATCCCGTACCGGATCATCGTGCCGCAGAAGATCGACAACCTGTTCGTCGTCGGCCGCTGCGCGTCGATGTCGCACGAAGGGCAGTCGTCGGCGCGCGTCTCCGGGCCGTGCTTCATCATGGGCCAAGCCGCGGGCACGGCGGCCGATCTCGCGCTCAAAGCCAAGATCGCGCCGCGCGCGGTCGACGTGCGCGCGCTGCAGCGGCGCCTCGCCGCCGACGGCGCGAACTTCGGCCCGACCTCGGCCGCGCTCGCACCCGCGAGCAAGGCGGGCGCGCGATGAGCGCGCCGCAACGCAAGCTGCGCAGCAACCTCGAGCCCGGCACCGCGCTCTGGGCCGGGCGGCGCGCGCAATGGCGCGCGCTCGGCTTCAGCGACGAGGACATGGTCAAGCCGAAGATCGCGATCATCAACTCGTCGTCCGAGCTCTCGAGCTGCTTCAGCCATCTCGACGGGATCTCGGCAGAGCTGCAAAGTAGCGATCCGCGCGGCGGGCGGCTTGCCGTTCGAGGTGCGCACGGCCGCGCCGAGCGACTTCATCACGAGCGCCGGGCGGCGCGGCGCGTACATCCTGTCGGCGCGCGACCTGATCGCGGCCGACATCGAAGTGCAGGTCGAGGGCGCGCTGCTCGACGGCATGGTCGCGCTCGCGTCGTGCGACAAGACGACGCCGGGCCAGCTCATGGCCGCGGGCCGGCAAAACATCCCGACGATCGTCGTCGTCTGCGGCTATCAGCGCTCGGGCGAGTACAAGGGCGAGCACGTCGATATCGAAGAGGTGTTCCTGAAGTCGGGCTACGTCGCGTCGGGCCGCGTGACGGTCGAGGATCTCACCGGCATGGCGGACGTCGCGGTGCGCAGCCCCGGCGTCTGCGCCGGCATGGGCACCGCGAACTCGATGCACATCGTCTGCGAGGCGCTCGGCATGGCGCTGCCCGGCAGCGCGCCGGTCGCGGCGCTGAGCGCGAAGATGCTCGGCCACATGCGGCAGGCCGGCGCGCGGATCGTCGAGATGGTGTGGCAGGACTACAAGCCGCGCGACATCATCACGGCGGGCTCGGTCCGCAACGCGGTCTGCGTCGGTGCTCGCGCTGAGCGGCTCGATCAATTGCGTGAAGCACTTGCAGGCGATCGCGACCGAGGCCGAGGTCGACGTCGACGTCTATCGGCTGTTCGCGGACTACGCCGACAAGATTCCGCTGCTCGCGGCGATCCGGCCGAACGGGCCGGGGCTCATCGAGGAGCTCGAGGCCGCGGGCGGCGCGCGCGCGGTGCTGAAGCGTCTCGAGCGCTTCCTCGATCTCGACGCGCGCGGCGTGACCGGCGAGCGGCTCGGCGACGTGCTCGCGGACGTGACGGTCGCCGACGACCGCGTGATTCGCACGGTCGATGCACCGCTGTCGACGCGGCCGTCGATCGTGATCGTGCGCGGGAGTCTCTTGCCCGGCGGCGGCATCGTGCGGCTCGGCGGCACCGGCGAGCGCACGCTGAAGTTCCGCGGGAACGCGAACATCTTCCACTCGCGCGACGAGGCGCTCGCCGCGATCAAGGACGGCAAGGTGAAGCCCGGCGACGTCGTGATGCTGCGCGGGCTCGGCGTGATCGGCGGTCCGGCGCATGGCGCTGACCTCGGCCGTCGTGTTCGCGCTCGACGGCGCGAAGCTCATCGACAAGGTCGCGATGATCACCGAGGGCCAGCTCTCGGGCCTCGTGAACGACGGGCTCGTCGTCGGCGAGGCGTCGCCCGAGGCGGCGGCCGGCGGCCCGCTCGCGTACGTCGAGAACGGCGACACGATCTCGATCGACGTGACGCGCAAGGTCGGTCGATCTCGAGGTGCCCGAGGCCGTGCTCGCGGAGCGGATGAAGACGCCGCACACGTTCGGCGCGCAGGGCGAGCGCGGCTGGCTGCGCGTGTATCAACGCACCGTCTCGCCGGTGCACGAGGGCGCGGTGCTGCGCCGTTGAGCCGATGAAAGGTCGATTGAATCCTGCATTGCTCGCCGCCGCCCTCGCCGTGACGGCGCTCGGCGGCGCGCGGCCGAGCTCGGGCCAACAGGCCGCCGCGGAGCAGACCTGCCTCTACATGGGCGACGTCCGGCGCACGGCGATCCTCGACGACAACAACATTCTCTTTTACATGCGCAACGGCACGATCTATCAGAACCACCTGCGCAACACGTGCTTCATGCTGCGCAGCGCGAATCGCTTCACGTACGGATCGACCGCGATGCGGCGCCTGTGCGTCGGCGACCTGATCCAGGTGCTGCCGGACTCCAGCTTCGGCGGGGCTCCGTTTCCGACGGCGACCTGCAATCTCGGCACCTACCTGCCGATCGACAAGGACGTTGCGGACGATCTCGTCGCGACTTCGCACGGCAAGAAGTCGAAGGAAGGGCGCAGCCACCAGGTAATTAAGACTGAGCCCGTCGAGCTGCCCCCCGAGAAGCCGCCGGCCGAGCCCGGCGCACCGCCGGCCGACTCGACGCCCGCCGCGCCTTCGCCGCCCGCGGAACCGCCGAAACCTTGAGCTCGCGGATCGGAAAGGCGCCGCGCTAGATCACGTCGGCGATGTCCTTCTCGATTTTCTCGGGCGTGTCACTCGGCGCATACCGGCGCACGACTCGACCCGTACGGTCGAGCAAGAATTTCGTGAAATTCCACTTGATCGCTTCCGTGCCGAGGATCCCGGGCTTCTCGCCCTTGAGCCATTGGTAGAGCGGATGCGCGTTCGCGCCGTTGACCTCGATCTTCGCGAACAGCGGGAACGTGACATCGTAGCGCGTCGAGCAGAACGTCTTGATCTCGTTCTCGTCGCCGGGCTCTTGGTGCCCGAACTGGTCGCACGGGAAGCCGAGCACCTCGAGGCCTTGTCCGTGGAACTGAGCGTACAGCGCCTGCGACCCCGCGTATTGCGGCGTGAAGCCGCACTTCGACGCGACGTTGACGACGAGCAACGGCTTACCGCGGTAGGCCGCGAGCGGCTGCTCGGCGCCGTCGATGCTGCGGGCCGAGAAGTCGTACGCGGTCGTCATCGGCGATGCTCGAGCAGCGTGAGCACGTTCTCGGGCGGCCGGCCGATCACCGCGCGCTCGCCCACGACGACGATCGGTCGCTCGATCAGGATCGGATGGCGCACCATCGCCTCGATCCACTGCGCGCGCGACAGCGTCTTGCCGGCGTATTCCTTCTTGTAGACATCCTCGCCCTTGCGCACGAGCTGCTCGGGCTCTAGACCGAGCTTCGCGACGAGCGCCACGAGCTCCTTCGCGGTCGGCGGCGTGCGCAGGTATTCGACGATGTTCAGCTCGTCGCCGTGTCGCTCGACGAGAGCGAGCGTCGCGCGGCTCTTGCTGCACTTTGGGTTGTGATAAATCGTGATCGCGCTCATCGGCCCTTATCTTACCGTGTAGTCGCGCGCCTCGAGGCAAGCCGTCGTCGCGCGCTGATAATCGGCGCGCTTCGCGCTCGTCGAGGCGGCGTCTCCGGTCGCTGTGGTCGGATCGAAGCCGGTCTGGTCCACCGCCCAGACATGACATTCGTAGCGATCCTTCGCTTGCTGCTCCGCCGTCTGGCCTTTCTTCGGGTAGACGAACGTGTTTTGCGCGGGCGGCGGGGTCACGGTCGCGGAGTCGACATTTTGCGGCGGATCGACGACCTCGTACTGATGCTCTTGCGCTCGCCAGACGTAGTACGCGTCGTTGGCGTAGTAGTACGCCACGCCGCCGAGCATCAACGTGGTGTAGAACGACGGCAGCACCGGGATGAAAACTCCGATAGGCGGCGCGATCACGACGTAGTGCCCATGGTCCGGCCGATACCAGACACCGCCGTGAAACCAGTACTGATTCGGTCCGTGGTGTATGAGGACCGCGTCGCGCGGCAGGCTCTCGACCACGACGCCGTGGTCCACGTATGCGCGCTCGTGCCCGTGGCGATGGTCCATGTGCTCGTGAATCGGCTCTGCACTCGCGGGCGAAACCGGCCCGCCGATCACCGCCAAGGCCGCGGCGACGAACAGAGCCACGATCGTCGATCTACCGAATTGCATGCGCTCGTCTCCTCAGTTGCTTCCTAATCTTGGACCGCCAGACCTTGCGTGCGTTCTCTCGCGAAGCCGGCCACCGCGCGCACCCAACTTGTACTGCTCGGTTGCTCATATTTTCGCTCCTTCGAATGAGTGATAGTGTCCGAGCCGCCGTGAGCGGCTCCGGCCCGCTGGGCGATTTCCGATCGGCGGAGCCGACGTTGCGCTTGGGTCACTGACTGCGCGCTGACGCGCGCCGCGCACTCGGGCACGATTCGCGCTCACGGCACGTCAGCGGAATGTCAGACTGTCGGGCGATGCTTTGGGGGCGTTGGGGGGCGGTGACGGGTCTTGGATGGCCGGACGAGCCGACCGGGTCGTGAACGAATGAGAATCTTGATCGTCGAAGACGACGCGTTGCTCGGTGACGCGGTGCGCATGGCGCTCGAAGCCGCGGGCTTTGCAGCCGATCTCGTCGGCAGCGCGGAGAGCGCGCGCTCGGCGCTGCAAACGGAATCGTTCGACCTGTTGATCCTCGACATAGGCTTGCCGCGCGAGAACGGCTTGCGCCTACTCCAAGGTCTGCGCAACCGCGGCAAAATCCTGCCCGTTCTGATGCTCACCGCGCGCGACGGCCTTTCCGATCGAGTCGCCGCGCTCGACCTCGGCGCCGACGACTACATGACCAAGCCGTTCGAGGTCCCCGAGCTCATCGCACGCTGCCGTGCGCTGATCCGGCGCGCGAATGCGGTCGCGAGCTCGACCGTCACGCTCGGCAAGCTCACGCTCGACATCGCGCACAAGGAAGCGAGCGCCGATGGGCAACCTCTCGAGCTCACACAGCGCGAGTGGGCCATTCTCGAGTGTTTCGCGCTCAACGCGGGGCGTCTCGTGTCGAAGGACCGGCTCATGAGCACGATCGCGAGCTGGGAAGACGAGCTCACGCCGAACGCGATCGAGCAATACGTTTCTCGATTGCGCGCGAAGCTCGGGGCCGCGGCGCGCATCCGTGCGGTACGCGGCATGGGATATCGACTGGATGACGGCGCCTGACAATAGAGCGTCGATTCGCCGACGCCTCTTCATCACGTTGTTCCTTCCCGCGGCCGCGGTATTGACCGCCGGCACGGTGATCGACTACTTGACGGCGCTGCCGCCGCTCAGGGATGCGTTCGATCAGGCGCTGCTCGAGTCCGCGCTCGCGATCGCCGCGCACGTGCAGACCGACGCTTCGGGCAAGCTCAGGCTCGACCTGCCCGCCGACGCGCTCGCGGTGTTGCGCGCAGACTCCAAGGACTCGATCTATTTCCGCGTCGGAACGCGCGACGGCACGTTCGTCGCGGGCGATGCCGATTTGCCGACGCCGTCGACGGCCGAGTCGAACCCGGGCCGAATCAACGCCCAATATCGCGGCAGCCCGGTCCGGCTGATCGCCTATCGAACCTATGCCGGCAACGACGAGATTACGGTCACGATGGGCGAGACGCTGAACAAGCGCACCGACTTCAGCGAGCGGATCATCGGCAGCGCGCTCGCGACCGACGGCCTCGTGCTCGGCATCATCCTCGCAATCATCTGGATCAGCGTACGGCTGTCGCTGCAACCGCTGCGCGACATGGAGCGCGAGATCTCGAAGCGTTCGGCGCAAGATCTCACGCCCGTGAGCGCCGGCGACACGCCGAGCGAGATCCGCAGCCTCGTCGAAGCGCTGAATCGGCTGTTCGCGACCGTGCGCGACAACGCGACGAGCCAACGCCAGTTTCTGGACAACGCGGCCCACCAACTGCGCACGCCGCTCGCGGGCATTCAGGCGCAGGTCGAGGTGCTTTGCGCGGGCGAGCCCGACGCGAAGCGCCGCGAGCGTCTGCAGCGTGTTCTCGACGCCGCGCGGCGGCTCGGCCGCACCGCGCAGCAGCTGCTGATGCTCGCGCGAGCCGATCAGTCCGCGCGCCCGGATTGGCAGTTCGAGGATCTCGATCTCGTCTCGATCGTCGAATCGACCGTTAGCGACGAGCTCGTCGCCGCCGAGGCCGCCGGCTTGGACTTCGGCGCGGAGGTCGCGCCGGCGCCCGTGCGCGGCGTCGAGTGGCTGCTGTCCGAGGCCGCGAAGAGCCTCACGGAGAACGCGGTCGCGCACACCCCCGCGGCCGGACGCGTGACGATCCGCTGCGGCGTCGCCGGGGGCCGTTCGTTCCTCGAAGTCGAAGACACCGGCGTGGGTATTCCGCCGCAGGAGCGCGAGCGCGTGCTCGAACGCTTCTATCGCGCGACCAACACGCGCGGCGCCGGCAGCGGCCTGGGGCTCGCGATCGTGAAAGAGGTCGCCGACCTGCATCGTGCGCAGCTCTCGATCGACCCCGGCGTCAACGACACCGGCACGCGAGTTCGGCTCACGTTCTCGGGTCAGCGCACGACGACGTAGAGCGGCTCGCCCTCGCGCATGATCGAGAGCGCGAGCGGCGTGGCCGAGCTGTGCAGCGCGGCGGCCAGGTCCTCGACGGTGTGAACCGCGTGCCGATTGACCGCCGTGATCACGTCGCCGTCGGTGAGCCCGTTCAGAGCCGCGGGACTGCCGTCGTCGACTTGCGAAACGACGATGCCGAGCGTATTCCCGGTCTCGCTCGGATCGGCGAGCGCCGCGCCGCGCAGACCGTCGAGCATCTTGCCGGCCGCGATGCCGCCGCTGCTGCCGTGTCCCGTATGCGGCTGGCCTTGTTCGACCGTGATCTTCATCGTCTGGCGGCGACCGTCGCGCACGAGCCCGAGCGCGACCGCGCTGCCGACGGGTGTGAGCCCGATCGTGTTGCGGAGGTCCGCCGCGCCGACCACTTTCACGCCGTCGAGGTCGACGACGACGTCGTCGACTTTGATGCCCGCGCGGCTCGCGGAGGAGTCCGGCTCGACCTGTGTGACGATCGCGCCGGCCTCGACGGAGAGCCCGAGCGCCTTCGCGAGATCCGGCGTCACGTCTTGGATCCCGACGCCGAGCCGCCCACGCCGAACCTCGCCGTACTGGACGAGCTGCGTCGTGACGCGCTGCACCATCTTCATCGGCACCGCGAAGCCGATGCCCACGCTGCCTTCGGCATCGCCCGGCGACACGATCGCCGTGTTGATGCCGACGAGCTTGCCGTCGACGTCGACGAGCGCGCCGCCCGAGTTGCCCGGGTTGATCGGCGCGTCGGTCTGAATGAAGTCCTCGTAACCCTCGATGCCGAGCTCCGAGCGCCGCAGCGCGCTCACGATGCCGGAGGTGACCGTCTGTCCGAGCCCGAACGGATTACCGATCGCGACGACGGAGTCGCCGACCTCGAGCCCGTCGGAATTGCCGGTCTCGATCTGGGTGAGGCGGTCGGCCTCGATCTTCAGCAGCGCGATGTCGGTGTCCGTGTCGCTGCCGACGAGCTGCGCATTGAAACGCCGCCGGTCGGAGAGCGTGACGATGATCTCGTCGGAGCTATCGACGACGTGATGATTCGTGACGATGTAGCCACGAGCCGCGTCGACGATCACGCCCGAGCCCGCGCTCTGCTGCGGAACGGACTGCGGCAACGGACCGGCGCCGTCTTGGAAGCGGCGCCTGAACAACGGGTCGTCGAGCAGCGGGCTATCGGCGAGCGGAACCTCGCCGACCACTGCGATGTTGACCACGGCAGGCATCACCCGCTTGAGCATCGGCGCATACGAGGATCTCGTTTGCGTGCGCGCGGCCTTCGACGACTGCGCCGCGGCGGGCGTCGCCGCGGAGAAGAGACAGACGAGACCGACGAGCGCCGCCGCGGTCCGGTGGACGCGGCGGCGGGCGATCGTGCAACGGCGAGATGGAGATGGCATGCGCGCAGGGAAACCAAGTAGGGCCCACAGCGTACGCCGAAATACGTCGCCGACGCACGCGCAGAGCCAAAGAAAACTAGTCGGCCGCGTCAGCGCCGTGTCAGCTCCAGCACAGCACGCTCCGGGTATCCAACGCCAAGGTCACGGAGGAGCCACGATGACGATGAGCGCGGACGACAGAACGGGCGGAGAAAGCTCGCGGGATGCGGTTCGAGATCGACGGACGTTCACGCGCTTGCAAGCATTGCGCCTCACGCGCAAGCCGGAGCCGCGCGGCCGGAACTGGGTGATGTTGCTTGCCGCGGGCGACGGCAACCGGCTCCGGCGTCTGACGACGGACGGATCCGGCAACGCCGTGCCGAAGCAGTTCTGCTCGCTGCGCAACGGTCCTTCGCTCTTGCAGCACGCGCTGCTGCGCGCGGAGAACCTCGCGCCTCGCCGGCGGATTTGCGCGGTGGTCGCGCGTCAGCACGCGCGCTGGTGGCGCGACTCGCTGAGCTCGCTGTCGCCCGCGAACGTGGTCGTGCAGCCCGAGAATCGCGGCACCGCGGTCGGAATCCTGCTCGCGCTCCTGCACATACTCGAGCGCGACTCGATCGCGCGCGTGCTCGTGCTGCCGTCGGACCATCACGTGACCGACGAGCCCGCGCTGTCGGGTGCGATGCTGCGCGCGTTCGTCCGTCTCCGAAAGGAGCCGGAGGCGATCGTGCTGCTCGGGATGCCTCCCGACGACGCCGACACCGAGCTCGGTTACATCGTGCCGGCGCCGGGCAGCGGCGAGAGCGTCGCCCGCGTCGCGAACTTCATCGAGAAGCCGTCCCCGCCCGAGGCCCGGGTGCTGATCTCGCGCGGCGCGCTCTGGAACTCGTTCATCATCGCGGCGCACGCCCCCACGCTGCTCGCGGTGTTCGCGGCGCGGGATCCCGCGCTGGTCACGCGAATGCAGGCGGCGGTCAAGAGCAGTCACGGTGGCCGCGACGCGGCGGCACTCAACGGCCTGTACGACGTGCTGCCGACGCTCGATTTTTCTCGTCAGGTGCTGCAAGGGCGCGAGGCGCTGCTCAGAGTGCTGCGCGTGCCCGCGTGCGGGTGGACCGATCTCGGCACGCCGGACCGAGTCGGGAAATCGCTGCGCGGCGAGCCCATCGCAGCCCCGCAACGCGGCGCACGCATGGCGGGAGCCCTGAGCCTGGAGCAACAGTTCGCACGTTTCGGCGGGCTCTAGTCCCTCGGCCGCGCCCGACGCGGCAGCCTGCCGCGACCGTCTCGCGAGCGCGGAGTGCGCGCAGAAGTAGTCGTGATCGACGCGATCGAGCGCGGGCTCGCGGCCGCGCGCACCTCAATCCGGCGAGCCGGCCGCGCGCTGGCGGCGAGCCTATAATCGCGGGATGACGCCCCTCGTTCGCCCCTTCCGCGCGCTGCGGCCCCGGCCCGAGCGCGCGGCCGACGTGATCGCGCCGCCGTACGACGTCGTGAGCACGGACGAGGCGCGCGCGCTCGCCGCGGGCAGACCCGCGTCGTTCCTGCACATCTCGCGGCCCGAGATCGACCTGCCGCCCGGCACGTCGCCCTACTCCGACGAAGCGTACGCGCGCGGCGCCGCGAATCTCGCGCGGCTCGTCGACACCGAGCGTGCTCGTGCGCGACGCCGAGCCCGGCTACTACGTCTATCGGATCGAGATGCAGGGCCGCGTGCAGACCGGCGTCGCGCTGGCCGCGTCCGTCGCGGCCTACGCGGCGAACCGGATCCGCCGTCACGAGCTCACGCGGCCCGACAAAGAGAACGACCGCGTGCGCAACATCGATTCGTTGAACGCGCAGACGGGCCCCGTGCTGCTCGCGTACCGCGCGAACGCCGAGCTGCGCGCGCTCGTGCACGCGGCGGCGGCCGGCGCGCCGCTGATGTCGGCAACTGGACCGAACGAGACTCGGCACACGATCTGGCGCGTCGCGGAGCCCGAGCGCGTCGCGGAGATCGGCGCGGCGTTCGACGCGCTCGAGCGCTGTACATCGCGGACGGGCACCACCGCTCGGCCGCGGCGCTGCGGGTCGCGGAAGCGCGCCGCGCGTCCGCAAGCGGCCGCTCCGGACGGCGTCCGGCACGCTCGCTCCGCAGGGCGGGTCTCGGCGCGCGACGAGCGCGAGCTACGAGTCGTTCCTCGCGGTCGCGTTCCCGCACGACGAGATGCGGATCCTCGACTACAACCGCGTCGTGCGCGACTTGAACGGGCTCACGACCGAGGCGCTGCTCGCGCGGCTGCGCGAGTCGTTCGACGTCGAGCCGAGCGCGGCACCGGTCGCGCCCGCGCGGCGCGAGACGTTCGGCTTGTTCGTCGCGGGCCGCTGGTATCGGCTCGCGATCCGCGCGGCGCTCGTGCCGCGCGCCGACCCGGTCGCGAGCCTCGACGTGAGCCTGCTGCAAGAGCGCGCGCTCGCGCCGATCCTGGGCATCGGCGATCCGCGCACGGACAAGCGGATCGACTTCGTCGGCGGCATTCGCGGCTTGAGCGAGCTCGAGCAGCGGGTCGCGAGCGGCCGCGACGCGGCCGCGTTCGCGCTGCACCCGACGCGGATGGAGCAGCTCATGGCGGTCGCCGACGCGAATCGGCTCATGCCGCCGAAGTCGACTTGGTTCGAGCCGAAGCTCGCCGACGGCTTGCTGTCGCACGTGCTCGACTAAGCGGCACGCATAGAAGCTCAGGCGCAACCGCACGTACTCCGAGCTCGACGCCGCAGTACGCGCCGTTGCCTGCCGCTATATCAGCACAGACATAGCGATTCTAAGTGTTCTGCGGGGCGCGGGACAACGGCCGTCGTGCCGCGGAGGGAACTCATCCGGAAGCGTCGTGGCTGCGCGGCGGGCCGGCGCAACGAGCCGCGCCGCTAGTCGACGCCGATCATCACGCTGGACGCCTTGATGACGGCGTAAGCGATCTTGCCTTTTTTCAGCCCGAGGTTCTTCACCGCATCCGAGCGTGATCACGGAGACAATGGTCAGGCCGGGCGCGAGCTCGAGCGTCACCTCGGCATTGACCGCGCCGAGCTTGATCTTCTTCACGACGCCGGGCAGCGAATTGCGTGCGCTCACCTTCATCGAAAATCCTCCACGACTTGGACAGCTGCTGGCCGCGTCGGCGGACGCGCTCGCACCGGGCCTCGCGGCGGCAGCGGAGTATTGCCGAAATATGCCGCGGAATATACCGTTGCGACTCCTCGCCTATTCTCGGAGTACAGAGCCGTGAGACCTCAACCGCGCCGGTGCGCCGACGCTCTGCTCGTCGCGTTCGCGGCTCTTCCGCTCTGGGCTTCGCCGGCTCTCGCGCAGACGCGCGTCGCCGACGACGCCAAGCGCACCGTCACCGTGCCGGCGCACGTCTCGCGCGTGTTCGCGGCGGGCGCGCCCGCCGAGGTGCTGCTCTATACGCTCGTGCCCGACATGCTCGTCGGCCGCAACCACATGCCGACGGCGGCGGCACTCGAGCTCATGCCGCCCGAGCTGCGCATGCCGAAGCCGATCAAGAACCTGCCCGACCGCGACGACCCGCGTTACGACGAAGAGCTGCTCGCGTTGAAGCCCGATGTCTATATCGATTACGGCACGGTCGACGACGACTACGTCGCGGCGCTCGACGCGATCAGCGGCCGCACGAAGACCCCCGCGCTGATCTTCGACGGGCGCCTGACCGCGATCCCGACGATATACCGCAAGCTCGGCGCCGCACTCGGCGTGGCGGACCGCGGCGAGAAGCTCGCGGCCGAGGCTCAGCGCCTGCTCGACAAGTACCGCAACGCCGCGGCGTCGGTGCGCGTCTATCTCGCGTGCTCGCGCGACTCGCTGATGCCGTGCGTACAGGGCCACCCGTTCGGCGAGGCGGCGGAGCTGCTCGGCGCCATCAACACCGGGGGCAGCACGGCGACCGCGCCGAAGCGGCCGCTCGACGGTCCAGGAAATTCGTTTGTCGAAGCCCGACGCGCTCGTCGTCGCGAGCCGCGTGTCCGCCGACATCATGCGCAACGATCCCGAATGGCACGAGGTCGATGCGGTCGCGCGCGGACGCGTCTACTTCCCACCCGATCAGCCGTTCAGCTGGGGCCCGCGACCCCCGTCGGTGAACCGGCTGCTAGGCGTAATTTGGATGGCCTACGTGCTACGCGCGCGACCGTTCGACGACGCGTTCTTCGCCGATTTGACCTCGGCGTTCGAGACGTTCTATCACTTCACGCCGACGAGAGAGCAGATCGAAAAGCTCGTCGCCGACCCTCGCCGCCCAGCCGGCTAGGTCGAGCTCCTCCGGGCCATTCGCCCGTGTCTCTGGCACAGACCGACGGCGCGCTTAGCGCCGGATCAATGCACTGACGATCGCGCCCATCGCGAACGCAATTCCCACTGACGTGAACGGGTTTTCCTTCACGTAGGAGTCCACTCTTCCGAGCTTGTCGTCGACCGCTTCGAGCATGTCGTCCTGAAACGCCCGCGCCTGCTTCATCTTGCGCGCCGCCGCCTTTCGAACTTGTCGCTCGGCGCCGTCGGCCACGTCGGCCACGCGATCCACCGTATCGTGCGCCGCTTCGGCGGCTCGATCGGTCGTGTCGTGCGCCATCGAAGCGGCGCGATCAGTCATCGTCTCCACTTTTGCTGCCATTCCCGTTTCCTCCAGTTCGTTTGAATGAGGGACGGTGCCCTAGCTGCAGATTCCATGCCGTAGAGCTCGGCAGCGACCCGCGGGCTGGCGACGTCGAGAGCTCGTCCGCATGCGGGGGACAATGTTGCCGACGACCGCACCGCCCGCGCGCGCGTCCAAAATCTAGAAACGACGGTGCGCTTCTTGTAAGGCTGCCACGCTCAAACGTCGCCAGGTCCCGGGGCCCAGCGGGTCGAGCTGGGCTGCCATCGATACGCCGATCGCGAGCTCCACGGCCCGTGGCACAGACCTTGCTTCATCGTTTGCGACCATTGAGAAAGGAGAGGTCGTCATGGCGAAACGCTTGGGTCTTCTGTTGATGTTGGGGATGTTCGTGACAGCACAGTACGCGTGCTCGCCGCTTACCGCCGGCGTCGTCGGAGCGGGAGCCGGTGCGGCCGCACAGCACCACCACGATCAAAAGCATGACAACGATTGATTCACTGCGGGTGCGCTAGCGTTGCCCGCGGGGGGCCGCGGCTCGACCATTTCGTGGTAGTCGACGAGGCGTTGTTTAGAGACGGCGGGTCGCGGTGTCCTACCCTCGGCTCCGGCCGCGACCTCAAGGGGCCGCTCCTCGTCCGCGTCGAGCTCGTTCGCGATGAACCCGCCCGACTGGTGGCGCCAGAGCTTCTCGTAGTGGCCGCCGCGGCGCAAGCAGCTCCGTGTGCGTGCCCTCCTCGACGATCCGGCCGCGGTCGAGCACGACGAGCCGATCCATGCGCGCGATCGTCGACAGCCGGTGCGCGATCGCGATCACGGTTTTGTCCTTCCATCAGCGTGATGAGCTGCTCCTGGATCGCGACCTCGACCTCGCTATCGAGCGCGGAGGTCGCCTCGTCGAGCACGAGGATCGGCGCGTCCTTCAGTATCACGCGTGCGAGCGCGATCCGCTGTCGCTGGCCGCCCGACAGCTTCACGCCGCGCTCGCCGACGTGCGCCTCGTAGCCCGTGCGGCCGTTCCAGTCGCGTAGGCCCAGGATGAACTCGTGCGCCTGCGCCTTGCGCGCGGCGGCGAGACCTCGTCGTCGCTCGCGCTCGGCCGTGCCGTAACGGATGTTCGCCGCGATCGAGCGGTGCAGCAGCGACGTGTCCTGCGTCACCATGCCGATTGCGCCGCGCAGGCTCTCCTGCGTCACGCGCGCGATGTCTTGGCCGTCGATCAGGATTCGGCCGGCCTCCGGCTCGTGGAAGCGCAGCACCAGGTTCACGAGCGTCGACTTGCCGGCGCCGGAGCGCCCGACGATCCCGACCCGCTCGCCGGGCCGAATCGTGAGATTGAGCCTGCTCGACGACGGGCGCCGCGTCCTTGCGCCCGTAGCCGAACGTGAGGTTCGTCGAAGCGGATCTCGCCGCGCGCAACCGTCGAGCGGCTTCGCGCCGGCGTGGTCGACGCCCGCGTGCGGCACCGCGATCGACTCCATGCCCTTCCTGCACGACGCCGACGTTCTCGAAGATCGCGGTGACCTCCCAGCTCACCCAGCCCGCCGCGTTCGCCGTCTGCCACGCGAGCGGCAGCGCGGTCGCGACGATCGCCGCGCTGACCGCGCCGTGCGCCCAGAGCGTGAGGCCGATCGCGGCGGTGCCGACGAGCAGCGCGGCGTTCAGCAGCGTGAGCCAGATCAGGAACCTCGTGATCATCGCGGTGTGCGCGGCCATCGCGTCCTGGTGGTGGTCGATCGCGTCGCGCACGTACGCGTCCTCTTCCGCGAGCCGCGCGAACAGCTTCACCGTGAGGATGTTCGTGTAGCTGTCGACGACGCGGCCCATCACGGTCGAGCGGCCTTCCGAGTTCGCGCGCGCGAGCTCGCGCAAGCGCGGCACGAAGTAGCGCAGGCCCACCACGTAACCGATCACCCAGAGGAAGATCGGCACGCCGAGCCGCCAGTCGTCCGACGGTCATCAGCGCGAACGCAGTGACGCCGTAGACGCCGATGTACCAAACCGCGCGGATGCTCGACATCGCGCTCTCGCGCAAGCTGCCGCCGGTCTGCATCACGCGGTTCGCGATCCGGCCCGCGAAGTCGTTCTGGAAGAACGTGAGGCTCTGGCGCACGACGTGCCAGTGGCTCTGCCAGCGGATCAAGCTCGTCGCGCCGGGCACGAGCACGTTCTGGCGAATCACGATGTCGGTCAGGATCGCGATCGGCCGCACGACGAGCACGAGCGCTCCCATCGCCAAGAGCATGGGCCGACTCGCGACGATCGCGGCCGCGCGATCGGGGGCGGCCATCAGCGCGACGAGGCGGCCGATGACAGCGGGATCACGGTGTCGAGCAACGCGACACAGAGGCTCGCGACGAACATCCCCGCGTACCAGCCCTTCGTCTGGCGGATGAAATGCCAATAGAAGGCGAGCGAGCGTCTGCGGCGGTGCGCCGGGCCCCGGGCTCGAAGTCGCAGGAATCTTGAAGCGCGCTTTCTTCAAGGGAGCGTCGTCCGGCGGGGTTGCACCGCGCAAGTCGTCCTGGGGGCGCCGACGGCTCGCCGGCCCGCGCACGATACCAGAGTCGGCGCACGAACGCTCCCTGTTGTCGGCTCGCCCGATGATCAATGCGCCCCGCTGACGCTCGTCCCCACGCAGGCCCAAGTCCGCTGCGCCGCCGCAATGCGCCGTGGTGTGAACCGCCGCAAGTGTGTGAGCGGCGTTTTTCGGTACGATTCGTTCCAGTTTTCTCGATCGAGCGGCTGAAATCCGACGTCGCTCGAGGGTTTGCTGAGGAGCGCTAGGTTCAGATGTGGGAGCCCCAGGAGCGATTTCGCGGAGCCGGCGGACGTCGATCGCATCATCTCGTCGCTAAAGCAGATTCTCGTTCACGATCTCAACGTCGGCCTCCAGATCGACGAGATCGATCCGGACGCGTCGCTCGAGCAGGACTTGAAGATCGATTCGGTCTCGATGGTCGAGCTGATCGCCGCGATCGAGACACGCTTCGAGTTTTCGTTCCTGCGACGCGGACTTGGTCACTCGGACATTCGCCAATCTCAGAGTCCTGGCCGGAGTCGTTGCGCGACGAATCGCCGACACGGCCGCGAGCTGACGCACCCGAGTGGATTGCGCTAGCGCGTGTCGAGCAGCGGGAACGCGCCGAGCGGTTGAGGCGTCGCGACGGCCGGCGCCGGCTGCAAATACGTGCCGTCGAGCTCCGAGCATCGGTTGACGCCGAGCAGCTTCATCGTCACGCGCAGCTCCACCTCGATCAGCTCGAGTAGGCGCACGACGCCCCGCTCGCCCGCGGCACCGAGCGCGAGCGCCTGCAGACGCCCGATGCCGACCATCGCGGCGCCGCGCGCGACGCCCTTCAAGATGTCGGTGCCGCGCATGAAGCCGCCGTCGACGACGATCTCCGCCTTGCCTCCGACCGTGGCGACGATCTCGGGCAGCAGATCGATCGCGCCGCGGGCATGATCGAGCTGGCGTCCGCCGTGGTTCGACACATAGATGACGTCGACACCATGCTCGAGCGCCAGAGCCGAGTCCTCGGCTGTCTGCACACCCTTGATCATCAGCGGCACTTCGAGTGTGCGGCGCAGCTTATCGATGAGCTTCCAATCGGCACGGCCGCGGTGGCTCTCGCCGGCACGCTGACCGCCGAACGGACGGCCGGAAATCGTCTGCCGCGCATGAATGCGACGCTCGCGGCGGCCGAAGCACGGGACGTCGACGGTCACGCACAGAGCCTTGCAGCCGGCGTCGGCTGCACGCTTCGCAGCGTCGAGCACCCAACGGTCGTCGCCGTCGGTATAGAGCTGGAACATCCAGTTGTTCCCGGCCGCAGGCGCGATTTCGTCGAGCCCGGGCCGCGTCACGCTGCTCACGAGCAGCAGAGCAGCCGAACGTCTTCGCCGCACGCGCGAGCGGCAGAGCCCCGTCGGGATGGAGCTCGGTGAGGCTCGCGAGCGGCGCAAGCAAGACGGGCATGCGCTGCTTCGTGCCGATGAACGTCGTCGTGAGATCCGTGCCGCTCACGTTGCGCAGCACTCGGGGTCGGAACGCAATGCAGTCGAGCGCGTGACGGTTGCGGAGCAACGTCGCTTCGGTCTCCGCGCCGCCGTTGACGAAATCCCATGCGGGCTGAGGCAGGGACTTCTTCGCGAGCGCGACGATCTCGGTGGTCGTCAAGAGCTCGCCGACCACGGCTTCGTTGTCGTCCGTCATTGAATCTTTGGCGATCCTCGCCACGGCGATGTCGTCGCCCTCGAGCTCGCCCCGCCGTCCGGCCGGCGGGTTTCGACTGCATGCTACACGCTGATCCGCAGCGGGGCCACGGGTGCAGAGAAAGAAAGTGAATGCGACGTTCGCGACGTTCAGCTTGCGCCTCGACGGCGCGTCTCGGCTCGTGCGCAGCGCCGGTCAGGGCACCGCGACGCGCATTGCGTGAGGCGACGCGATCTCGACCTGCTGCGGCTTCGGCGCCGGGCGGCCGATGAAGAAGCCCTGCGCGTAGTCGATGCCGTACTTCGCGAGCAGCGACAAGCGCCGCGGCGCTGTGCACGTATTCCGCGACGGTCTCCATGCCCGCGGCGCGAGCGACCTCGCCGACCATCCGGACCATGCTCTGGTCGACCCGGTCGCGGACGAGGCCCTTGATGAACGAGCCGTCGATCTTGAGGTAGTCGACCGGCAAGCGCTTCAGGTAGCTGAACGAGCTGTAGCCCGTGCCGAAGTCGTCGATCGCGATCCGGCAGCCGAGGTCGCGCAGCATCGCGACCTGGCGGTCGGTCTTCACGGCGAACCGCACCGCGAGCTGCTCGGTGATCTCGAGCACCATCCGGTCGCCGGACACGCCGTGCTCTCGCAGCATGTCCGCGCACGTACGCCGCGAGGCCTTCGTCCTCGAACGCGAAGCTCGACAAGTTGACCGAGAGCCGTAGCTGCGGGTCCTCGACGCCGAACTCGGCGAGCGCGCGCACCGCGCTGCCGAGCACCCAGCGGTCGATGTCGGCCATGAGCCCGAAGCGGACCGCGGCCGGCAAGAACGTCTGCGGGCTCACGAGCTGATCGTCGGACTTGAGCCGCAGCAGCGCCTCGTAGTGCGAGACCTCGTCCGCTCTTGATGTGCAGCAGCGGCTGGTAGTGGAGCACGAAGCCGTCGTTGTCGAGCGCGGTGCGGATCCGCTGCATCCAGTCGACGTCCTTCGCCATCTGCTCGCTGCGCTTCTCGGCGACGCTGTAGACCTCGGCGCGATTGCGGCCGTGCGACTTGGCGGTTTGGCACGCGATGTCGGCCTGCGCGATCAGCTCGTGCGCGCTGAACCGCTCGCCGCTGATCGCCGCGATGCCGATGCTGCACTGGAGATTGAACACGCGATCCTGCTCGACGTGCTTCACGCTGCGCATGAGCTCGAGCACCTGCGTCGCGACCGCTTTCGCGTCCTGCCGGCTGATGTCCTTGAGCAGCACGACGAATTCGTCGCCGCCGAAGCGCGCGACGAAGTCCTCGGCGCGCACGCCATGGCGGATCTGCTGCGCGGCGAGCTTCAGCAGCTCGTCGCCGGCCGCGTGGCCGCAGGTGTCGTTCACGTACTTGAATTGATCGAGGTCGATGAAGAACAGCGCGCTGCGGCGGTCGCCGCCCGCGCAGACCGCGATCTCGGCCTCGAGCTCCGCGATCAGCCGGTGACGGTTGTAGAGGCCGGTGAGCGGATCGTGGTTCGCGAGGTGCAGCAGGTGCCGCTCGCGCTTGCGCAGCGCGCGGATCGTGTCCTCGAGCGCCGTCACGATCGCGCGGATCTCGGTGTGCCGCGAGCTCGGGAATTCGACTTCCTTGTCGCCGGCGGCAAGCTGCGCGAGCGGCTTCTGCAGGTTCGACAGCGGCGCGAGCGAGCGGCGCAGGAGCAGCGTACCGGCCGCCCAGGCGGCGCCGAGCAGCAGCAACAGCACGCCGCTCGCGAGCGCGAGACGCGGGACCAACGCACGCTCGTAGCCCGAGAAGTCGAGCTCGATCGCTCACGAACCCGAGCAGCGCGACGGATGTCTTCGGCGACGCCGGATCGAACGCGAACAGCCCGTCGCCGGTGAAGGACTCGGTCCAAACCGGCCCGGACAGCCGGAACCGCTGCCCATCGACGTTTTCGGTGAGCAAGAACGGCGGCGTGACGCCGGCCTTCGCGGCGAGCGTGTCCCGTACTTTGGATGGCGAGCGCCGGCGCGTTGTCGCATCGCTCGCCGCCGTGATCCGAGCGACAGCAGCACCGAGCCGTCCTCGCGATACCAGGTCACGCGATCGATCTCGGGGAACTTGCGCGACGAAGCGCTCGACGCCGAGCAGCGCCTCGCGCTCGTCGTGATAGAACGGCGCGCCGAGCTCGTTGAGCTCCTCGGCCCACTGTCCCGCCCACTGCTCGAGGTTGTTGCGGACGACCGAGCCCGAGGTCCAGGCGAGCGCCGCGATCGCGATCGCGCCGACGAGCGCTGCGATCGCGAGCTGCGCGCCGAGCACGTCGTGCACGAGGCTGCGCGCGGGCGCGCGCGACGGTTTGCGCGTCAGTCGGGCTCACGCAGCACCAGCGCCGCCTGCGGCACGTCCGCGACGCCGAGCGCGCGCGCGACACCCGCGTTCACCTGCAGCTTGATCTCGGTGAGCGGCGTCATCGCGGGCAGACCCGCGGTCGAGCCCGCGCTCACGCGGTCGAGCACGCCGCGCACGTCGCGCGCGACGTCGGCCGGCGTGCTGCTCGCGCTCGCGAGCGCGCCCCAAGACAGCAACGCGTCGTTCGCCACGAGCACGCCGACGCCGTGCGCCGACCGCGTAGCTCATGAGCTCGCGGAGCACCGGCGGGCTCAGGATCCTGTTGTCGGGAAACAGCCAGAGGCCGTTGACCTGCGGCGCGAGGCGCTTGAAGAGGTACAACGTGTCGCGATCCGAGGACGACACCTCCGCCTTGATCTCGACGGCGCCGCCGGCGGCCGCCCGCGCTTCCGCGACGAGCGACTTCTGCGCCTCGCTCACGATCATGCCGATTCGCTTGCGCGACGGGTCGACGCTGCTCCAGCCCGCGCAGCTGCAGCGCGAGCGGCGGCATCGGCTGCACGCCCCAGATCTGCCGGCCCGACTCGAACAGCTCCTGATAGTTGAACACCTGACAGAACACGAGCGGCGTGCTCGCGAGGTGCGCGCGCGCGAAGTCGACCGCCTCGCGTCCGACCGCGATCGCGACCGCGGGCCGGAGCGCGACGAGCGGCGCGAGCAGGTCCGGAGAGTCGGGCACGTGCAGCGCGACGAGCACCGCGCGGTAGCGCGCCGCGGGAAGCTGCTCGACGATCTTCGCCGCGACCTCGCGATAGCCGTCCGAGCCTTCCTGGAACAGCACGACGACGTCGCGCGTCGGCGGCGTCGGCTTCGGCCGCGGCGCGTGCGTCGGCTTTCGGCGGCGGGGGCGCCGGCGCGGGCGGCGTGACCTCGACCGGCGCTTCGGTCGCAACCGGCTCGGGCGCGGGCTGCTCGGGCGTGTCCGGTCGAAAGAGCGCGCAACCCGCGAGCGCGAGCAATGGCACGGCGATCAATGCCCGCCGGGCGGCGCTGCGAACGGACGTAGGCATAGTCTCGGAAGCATATGAATTGGTCTCGAAATTGGGCGTGTCCACGGTCACAGATCGGCCGCCGCGCGAAGTGACCGAGATCCGGGATTCCAAGCGCGGCGCCGATTGCAGCGGCTCTTATGCGCTTTTGACCGGCTCGCGATCGGCCGCGCCGACGCCTTCGGCAGGTGTCGCTTTGCGATAACGCCAGAACGCCGGCAGCGCCGGGATGCACAGCGCGACGCCCGCGACGCAGAGCAACCCGCCCCACGACGATCGAGCGCGCCAAGCCGAAGCGCTCGGCCATGAAGCCGGCGCGCACGTTGCCGAGCAGCGGGCCGGTCATGTACGAGAGCTGCTCGATGCTCGCCATGCGGCCGCGCAGCGCCGGCGGAATCGTCTCGTTCCAAAGCGTCATCCGGAACAGGCCGCTCACCATGTCGGCCGCGCCCGCGACGGCGAGACAAGCGACCGCGAGCGGCAGCGACCGCGCGAAGCCGAGCGCGAAGATCGCGAGGCCCCAGACGGCGGCCGCGATCACGATCGCGGCGCCGCGCCGGCGCACGCCGCGCGTCCACGCGCTGAACACCGTGACGAGCGAGCGCGCCCGATGCTCATCGCCGAGTAGAGGAAACCGACCGTCGCGGTGCCGCCGAGCTGCTCCGCGAGCGCCGGGAACACCGCCATCGGCATCGCGAACGTCATCGCGACGATGTCGACGACGTAGGTGCCGATGAGCTCCGGGCGCGTCGCCGCGTAACGCAGCCCCTCGACGATCGTCGCGAGCCCCGCGGGCGCCGCGTGCTCGGCGGGCGGCATCGCGCGGATCGCGGCGAGCGCCGCGAGCGAGACCGCGAACGTCGCGACCTCGATCGCGTAAGTCGCCGGCAAGCCGAGCGTCGCGATCGCGATGCCGGCGAGCGCCGGCGCGCGCGATCGCGGCTGCGGTGCCGCGCAGCGACGTGAGTGCGGACACGGCGGCGAGCTCGCCGGGCTCGACGAGCTTCTGCGTGATCGCCTCGAGCGCCGGCCGATGGAAACCGTTGACTGCGGCCATGAACGCGGCGACCACGAACAGCAGCAGCGACGCTCGGCCTTGCGGCAGCAGCGAGTTCACGACGAGCGCGAGCGAGCCGAGCGTCATCAGCGCCTCGCAGCGCAGCAGCAGCTTGCGCCGGTCGAGCGCGTCGGCGAGCGCGCCGCCCCAGAGCGCGGTGAGCGCGAGCGGAACGAGCTGCACGCTGCCGATCAAGCCTACGGCCGCCGAGGACTTCGTGAGCGCGAACACCTGCACCGGCAGCGCGACGTAGGTGATGAACGTGCCGAACGTGCTCACGAGCTGGCCGACGAACACGAGGCGGAAGTCGCGGTGGCGGCGCAGCGGTGAAAGATCGATGAACATTGGAACTCCGCCCGCGGACGCCGCGGCGAGGAGGCCAGAGGTGCGCGAGCTAGCGGATCAAGCCTTCTTTGCGCAGGCGCTTGCCGATCGGCGACGTGATCTCGATGAGACCCGCCTCTTGCGAGGATACGTTCTTGACCGACGTTTCCAGGGTGTAGACGACGTTCTTGCTCTGGGTCTCGTAGAACTTCGAAACAATGCGCGCGCCGCCGTTCAACATCGAGACGGAACTGCTGGTCTGGAAGTCCGCGGCGACGACCGTACCATAGAGTCCGTAGTACGCATCCGTGGCCTTGTAGTAGGCGCCGCCTCTAGAGTCGTAGGTGTTGCCTTCCTTCACGTCCCAGTCCTTGGAGATCAGGCTCGTCGCGATCACGGCGTCCGCATTCTGCGCCGCGACCGCGGCTTCGATGCTTTCGCGAGTCAGCGGATTCTTTTGCTCCACGACGTCGCAGCTCGCCATCGCCACGGTTGATTCGGACTGGCTCTTGATTCGCTGCGCGAGGTTTCTTTCGAACGGACAGCGCTGGTCGATGTTCGGGGTGACGCCCACGACGATGATTCGCGAGAAGGTCTTTCCGCGCGCGGCCTTATCCACCCACTCGCCCTTGACCGACGCCGACGCGCCCACCGACGCGGCGCCGACGAGCAACAGCGCCTGCAGAACGAGCAGGCGCGCGTTTCGGTGGCAAACGAAGCCATTGGTTTGCACAGGAACTCCTCGCAGGAATCAATCGGACGGTGCGTTCCCGTTCCGAGTCTACTCGACGGCCAGCCTCAGAGCATCCGGTATATCCGCACCCGCGGATCGGCGCTCGGCAGCTGCTCGGTCTGCACGGGTTCACCGTCGCGCTCGACCGTGAGCGGCACGGGCCGCGCGTCCCTGCCGAGCAGCCTGTCGAGCTCGGGCGAGGCGAGGAGCGCGTTGTTGCCCGCATCTCCGCCGTGCCTTTCATTGGATAGGACGGCCAGCAGGGCGACCAGCACCGCGAGCGCGGCGATGCCCGCTCCGGCGACGCCGAAGGCGCGGTGCACGGGCTCGGGTGCGGCAAACCTTGCGCGCATGCGCTCGACTCCGCCCGGCGGTGGCTCGAGCATCTCGAACGGCGACTCAGGATCACTCTGCATCGGGCATTACCTCTTGCGGCTGCAACCGTTCACGCAGCAGCGCGAGCGCGCGGTTGCGGCGCGAACCGACCGTACCTTCCTTGACGCCGGTCACTGCCGCGACCTCACCGTAGCTCATCCCCGCGAGCTCGCAAAGCACGAGCACGCGTTTCAATCGATCGGGCAGCTCGTCGAGCGCTCGTTGCACTCGATGCGAGAGCACTGTCGTGCCGTCGCGGGCGTCCGGCGGCTCGTCTGGCAGTGAATCGAAGGAAACGAGCCGCCAGAGCTTCTTGCGCCTGCGGCGGTTCGCCGCGAGGTTGAGCGCGGTGCGGAAGAGGAAAGCCTTGAAGCCATCCGCGCGAATGCGATCGCGCGCGCGCCAACAGCGCAGAAACGCTGCAAACCCAGATCTGACTCCGCGACGCTTCCGCGGAAGCGCGCGTGCTCCGGATTGGTGCGAAATCCCCCCGCGGAGGGCCGTTGCACTCCCCACTGGCGCCGGCGTGCGTGATGCTCACGGTGTCTGCACGGGGAAGCCGAGCTGCCGTGGGCGCGTTCGAGCGGCTGAAGAACGGCACTGAGCGGCTTGAGCGCCGTCGGCTATCGCATCCAGTTCTCGATGCGCAAACTCGGCACGCGGGCGAATTCGCGCTCATTGTTCGTGACGAGCGTAAGACCTTCCGCGAGGGCATGCGCGGCGATCCACGTGTCGTTGGCGCCGATCGGCCGTCCCCGGCGCTCGAGCTCGGCACGAATTTCACCGTAGCGCGCGCCCGCGTCGAGCGGCAGCGGCAGCACCCGGATCGTTTCGAGCAACACCGAGATGTGCGCAGCAGTTTCGTCCCGGCGCCGGCTCGACTCTCGCCCGAAACACAGTTCGCCGTACACGACGACGGACATCGCAGTAACGGGCGCGAATCGATCGAGCCGACGCAGCAGCCGCACCGGACGATTCTTCATTAGGTAGATACAAACGTCGCTGTCGAGCAGATACCGCAATGCCACGCTAGGGCGCCTCGATCGACTCGGCCGGACGGTCCGGAATCGCGTCCGGCAGCGCATCGCGCGGCAGCGTGGGCAGGCGGGCGATCAACTCACTCAGCTTCGCCGGCTTCTCGCGGAGCACGATGTCCCGGCCTCGCCGAAATATCTGAACCTCTTTGCTTCTGACCCGAAACTCCTTGGGCAGTCTCACGGCCTGGCTGTTTCCGGACTGAAACACGCGGGCTGTCGCGGGCTCGTGCGCATAGGGTGGGGGCGGCGGCTCGGCGACGCCGTGGCCGGCGTCTTGTGCCGACTTTCGCTTGCGTTTCGTTGGCTTCATCTCACGACGATGGCAGGCGTGTATATACGTGCAAGTATATATAAATACGATGCGCTTGCCATGGCGACGACGGCCGCCGATGCTTCACTTTGTGACAATGAACGTGGGAGCGCGACGCTTCCGCGGAGGCGCTCGCGCTCCAGATTGGTGCGAAATCCCTCCGGGGAGGGGGGTTCGGGATATCCGCCTCGACGGTTGCGCCGTCGATCAGCTACCGACGGCAGCCGACGGAGCCCGAGCCGATCGGCCTTCTCGCGACGCGAAGAACGCCGCGAGCGCCTTGCCCGTGTGCGATGCGCGCGCGAGTCTCGCGACCTGCTCCGGCGTGCCTTGCGCGACGATCTTCCCGCCGCCCTCTCCGCCTTCTGGGCCGAGATCGACGATCCAATCCGCTTCGGCGAGCACGTCCAAGTTGTGCTCGATCACGATCACGCTGTTGCCGGCGTCCACGAGCCGATGCAGAACGCGCGTGAGCTTCTCGACGTCGGCGATGTGCAGGCCGATCGTCGGCTCGTCGAGCACGTAGAGCGTCGGCGCGCTCAGGCGCGCGCGCAGGTGCTCGGGCCGCACCTTCGCGAGCTCGGTCACGAGCTTCACGCGCTGCGCCTCGCCGCCCGACAGCGTCGGGCTTTGTTGGCCGAGCGTGAGATACCCCAAGCCCACGTCGCGCAACAGCCCAAGCGTGTGGGCGATCTTCGGATGCGACGCGAAGAACGCAACCGCCTCGTCGACCGTCATCGCGAGCACGTCGCCGATGCTCTTGCCCTTGTACTCCACCGCGAGCGTCTCGGCGTTGAAGCGCGCGCCGCCGCAGCGCTCGCAGGTCACGCGCACGTCGGGCAGGAAGCTCATCTCGATCTTCTTGAGGCCCTGCCCCTCGCAACCCTCGCAGCGCCCGCCCGAGACGTTGAACGAGAAGCGGCTCGACTCGTAGCCGCGGATCCGCGCCTCCGTGGTGTCCGTGAAGAGCTTCCGAACCTCGTCCCAGATGCCGACGTAAGTCGCGGGGCACGACCGCGGCGTCTTGCCGATCGGCGTCTGATCGACCTCGAGCACGCGGCCGATGCCTTTCCAGCCCTCGAGCGCCTCTATGTTCGCGAGCGCAGGCGTCTTGCCGCGCTGCGCGGCGACGAGCCGCGCGAGGTTGCCGTGCAGCACGTCGCGAATCAGCGTGCTCTTGCCGCTGCCGCTGACGCCCGTCACGCAAACGAGCCGCGCGAGCGGGAACGACGCGTCGAGCCCGTGCAGGTTGTGGCGCGTCACGTTCTTGAGCTCGAGCCAGCCGTGGCCGTTCGCCCCGCCGCGCGCGTGCGACCCGCCGTTCGCGGCGACGGCTCGGCGCGGCTGAAGCGGGTGGTGCGGCGGCGAGGCGAGCACGCGGCCCGTCGTCGATCGCTCCGAGGCGAGCAGGTCCGCAAGCGTGCCGTTCACGACGACCTCGCCGCCGTTGCGGCCGGCGCCGGGGCCGAGATCGACGACGTGCTCGGCGCGGCGGATCGTCTCTTCGTCGTGCTCGACGACGACGATCGTGTTGCCGCGCGCCGCAAGCGCCGTGATCGTGTCGAGCAGCCGATCGTTGTCGCGCGGGTGCAGGCCGATCGTCGGCTCGTCGAGGATGTAGCAGACGCCGCGCAAATTGGAGCCGAGCTGCGCCGCGAGCCGGATCCTCTGCGCCTCGCCGCCCGAGAGCGTCGGCGCCGCACGATCGAGCGTGAGATAGCCGAGTCCGACGAGCTCGAGGAAACCGAGCCGGCCGCCGAGCTCGGGCAGCACGTCGCGCGCGATGTCGCGCGCACGGCCGTCAAGCGTCAGGGCCGCGAAGTGCGCGCGCGACTCGCTCACGGAGAGCGCCGTGAGCTCCGCGATGTTTCGGCCCGCGAGCGTCACGGCGAGAGCTTCGGGCTTCAGGCGCCGGCCGCCGCACGCCGTGCAGGGCTCGGCCTCGGCTTCGGTTTCGAGCCACTGAGATTCCTCGCCGCTCTGCTCGCCGTCGAAGCCCGTGAGCTCGACGCCCGTGCCAAAGCAGCTCGGGCACCAGCCGTAGCGCGAGTTGTAGGAGAAGAGCCGCGGATCGAGCGGCTCGAAGCTGCGACCGCAGCTCGTGCACGCACGCTCGGTCGAGAAGAGCTCGCCCTGGCCGTCCGTTTCGTTTGCGGCGGGCGCCTGCGTCTCGGCGCCGCGGACACGAGACTTGCCGCGCTCGCTGATCTCCGCAGCCGCGCGCCGGCGCGAGCTGCGCGTCGCGTTCGACTTCCGCGCGCTTGCGGCGCGCAATTTGGCTGCTTCGGCGGCAATGCCGGCCGCGCTCGGGCGCAGCTCGAGCACGCGCACCATGTGGTTGCCGAGCGCGAGCGCGCGCGTCAGCGCGTCGGCGAGCTCGCGCTCCGCCGCGGGCGTCTACGTCGATCTCCGCGATCGGCAGCTCGATGTCGTGCTCCTTGAAGCGGTCGAGACGCGGCCAGTGGTCGGTCGGCGTCGCCACACCATCGACGCGCAGCGACGCGTAGCCGCGGCTGGACGCCCAATCCGCGAGCTCCGTGTAGTAGCCCTTGCGGCCGATCACGAGCGGCGCGAGCAGCGCGATCCGCTTGCCGCGATAGCGCGTCATGAGCTTCGCGTGGATCGATTCGACGCTCTGCGGCTCGATCGCGAATTCCGCAGTCCGGGCAGTGCTGGAGCCCGAGCTTCACGAACAGTAGCCGCAGGAAATGATAGATCTCGGTGAGCGTCGCGACCGTGCTCTTGCGCCCACCGCGGCTCGTGCGCTGCTCGATCGCGACCGTCGGCGGAATGCCGTAGACCGCGTCGACGTCGGCGCGGCCCGCGGGCTCGACGAACTGGCGCGCATAGGCGTTCAACGATTCGAGATAGCGCCGTTGGCCCTCGGCGAACAGGATGTCGAACGCGACGGTGCTCTTGCCGCTGCCGCTGACGCCGGTGATCACGGTGAATTGGTCGCGAGGGATCGCGAGGTCGACGTTGCGGAGGTTGTGCTCGCGCGCGTGCACGATCTCGATCTGACCGCGGTCGTTCGATCGTCGCTCCTTCTGCGTTGCGACGCGCTGCGGCGGCAGCTGCTCCGTCGGAGGGCGCTCCCGAGACACGCCGCCTCTTCCATAAACAGAGGGCGCGTCCCTGCGGCTCGGCGGCGCACATCCCTGTGCGCCGACGGTCTCGGGAGCACCCTCCGACGTCACAGCTGCCGCCGCGTCACGCACACCGCTTGGTGCGACGGGCGCGGCGCCATGCGGATCGCGGGAGAGATCGTGCACGTGTGCGAGGGCGGCGTCGTGGGCGAGGAGCGCGCGGCCGGTGTGGCTCGCGGCGCAGGAGCGGATGTCGGAGGGCGTGCCGGCGGCGACGACGTGGCCGCCGGCGTCGCCGCCTTCGGGGCCGAGGTCGATCACCCAGTCGGCGGCGGCGATCACGTCCAAGTTGTGCTCGATCACGAGCACCGAGTGCCCGGCGTCGACGAGCCGCTCGAGCGCCGCGACGAGCTTCGCAATGTCCGCGAAGTGCAGGCCCGTCGTCGGCTCGTCGAACAGGAACAGCGTCGCGCGTTCCCTCGAGCCGCCACCGCTCGCGAGCTCGCCGGCGAGCTTGAGCCGCTGCGCTTCGCCGCCCGAAAGCGTCGGCACGGGTTGGCCGAGCGTGAGGTAGTCGAGGCCGACATCGACGAGCGGCTGCAGCCGCGCGCGGGCTTCCTTGAGCGCGGCGAAGTACGCGAGCGCGTCCGCGACCGTCATCTCGAGCACGTCCGCGATCGACTTCGGCTCGCCGCGCCCGAGCGCGATCTTCACGTCGAGCACCTCGGTGCGGTAGCGCTTCCCGTTGCACTCCGCGCAGCGCAGATACACGTCGCTCAAGAACTGCATCTCGACGTGCTCGAAGCCGTTGCCGGAGCACGCGGGACATCGCCCGTTCCCGGAGTTGAAGCTGAACGTGCCGGCCGTGTACTTGCGCTCGCGCGCGAGCGGCTCGGCGGCGAACAGCTTGCGGATCGGCTCGAGCACGCCGACGAAGCTCGCGGGATTGCTGCGCGTCGTGCGGCCGATCGGCGCCTGGTCGACGAGCACGACGTCGCCGATCTGCTCTGCGCCCTCGAGCGCCGCGTGCGCGCCCGGCGCGTCCTTCGGCTTGCCGAGCGCGCGCAAGAGCGCGTTGTGCAGCACGTCTTCGACGAGCGTCGACTTGCCGGAGCCGCTGACACCGGTGACGCAAACGAGACGATTGAGCGGGATCTCGACGTCGACGTGCTTCAGGTTGTGCTCGCTCGCGTCGCGGATCCCGAGACGGGAATCGTCGGGGCGCACTGCGCGCGGCGCATGCGAGCGGCCGACGCGCAGCTCGCCGCGAAGGTACTTGGCCGTGAGCGACCGCGGATCGCGCGCGAGTTCGGCGGGCGCGCCATTGAACACGATCTGTCCGCCCGCGCGTCCCGGGCCCGGGCCGAGATCGATGATCCGATCGGCGGCGCGCATGAGCTGCGCGTCGTGCTCGACGACGAGCAACGTATTGCCCGCATCGCGCAGCTTCTCGAGCACGCCGACGACGCGGTCGAGGTCGCGCGGGTGCAGCCCGATGCTCGGCTCGTCGAGCACGAACAACGTGTTCACGAGCGACGTGCCGAGCGCCGTCGTGAGGTTGATTCGTTGCACCTCGCCGCCCGACAGCGTGCGCGACTGACGATCGAGCGTGAGGTACCCCAGGCCGACGTCGCAGAGAAAGCCGAGCCGGCTCGCGATCTCGGCGAGCACGAGCTCCGCCGCGTCGTCGAGCGGTGCGGGCAGCGTGAGGCGCGCGATGAGGTCGCGTGCGCGCTCGACGGGCAACAGCATCACGTCGTGGATCGAAAGCCCGGGCAGCGTGGCGAACGCCTCGTCGCTCAACGCCGGCAAGTGCGCGCGGAACCGCTTCTCGGGCGCGAGGACCGCGCGCGCGTCTTCGAGCGCGCCGAGCCGCCAGAGCAGCGATTCCGGCTTGAGCCGCGCGCCCGCGCACTCGGGGCACGCGTCGTAGGAGCGGTACTTCGAGAGCAGCACGCGGACGTGCATCTTGTAGGCCTTCGACTCGAGCCACGCGAAGAAGCGTTTCACGCCGTACCACTTCTTCTGGCGCCACGAGCCCTCGCCGTCGAGCACCCAGGCCCGCTGCTCGGGCGTGAGGTCTCGCCACGGCACGTCCGTCGGCACGCCGCGCTGTGCCGCGAAGCTCATCAGATCGTCCTGGCACTCCTTGTTGCTCTTCGTCTGCCACGGCTTGATCGCGCCCTCGGCGAGCGTCTTGCCCTCGTCCGGGATCACGAGCCGCCAGTCGATCCCGATCGTGCGGCCAAAACCGCGGCAGTGCTCGCACGCGCCGAGCGGCGAGTTGAACGAGAAGCTGTTCGGCACGACGTCGCCGTACCCGATGTCGCAGTGCGCGCAGTGCCGGTGCGCCGAATATTTGAAGACGCCCGCTGCGGATGCCGCCGAGGCCGTCGAGCGTCCTTCCCGAGACACGCCGGAAGACCGTCCCTGGGGCTCGGGCGCGCACATCCCTGTGCGCTCACGGTCTCGGGAAGAACGCTCGGCGGCCTCGGCGACATCACCCGAAGCGGGCGTCTCGTCGATGAGCCGCACCGTCACATGGCCCTGCCCGAACTTGAGCGCGTGCTCCAGCGCTTCGACGATTCGTGCGCGGTTCGGGGGCGTGAATGCGACTCGGTCCTGGATGACTTCGATCTGCGTCTTCGTGCGCGCGTGGATCTTCGTGTAGCCCTGGCGCGTGAGGTACGTCTCGACCTCGTCACGCTTGAAGTTCTTCGGGATCGGCACGGTGAACGTCACCAGCACGCGCGCGCCGGCGCCCCCGACGGCCGGGTGGGCCACGAGCTGTGCGTAGATCGACTCGGCGTCGTCGCGCCGCACCTCGCGCCCGCAGTTGCGGCAGTAGAGCACCGCGGCGCGAGCAAACAGGAGCTTCAGGTGGTCGTTGAGCTCGGTCATCGTGCCGACGGTCGAGCGCGACGTGCGGACGGGGTTCGTCTGGTCGATCGCGATCGCGGGCGGGATGCCTTCGATCCGGTCGACCTGAGGCTTGTCCATGCGGTCGAGGAACTGGCGCGCATACGGCGAGAACGTCTCGACGTAGCGCCGCTGGCCCTCGGAGTAGATCGTGTCGAACGCGAGCGAAGACTTCCCCGAGCCGCTCACGCCCGTCACGACGATGAGCTCGTTGAGCGGCAGGTCGAGATCGAGGCCGCGCAGGTTGTTCTGGCGGGCCCCGCGTATGCGGATCAGGTTGTCGGTCATGCGGTTGCCGGTAGATGCGGCCGATAGTGGCGCGGCTCAATGCCGCGAGGCTTCGGCGAACCCACTATTGTAGCGGGGCCGAGGGCGGCGGTGCGCCCTCGGAGAGGCGGTTCCGGCCGCGCGCCCGAGGGCCAGCAGACCGACCCAAAAGGCGGCTCTATTGGCCTACCGTAGCGTGGCCGTCGAGCCGGGTTGGGCGTAGGCGACGCCCACAGGCGGTGTGACTCGGCGGCAGTCGTACGAGCAGCTCGAGGTCTCGACGCGGATCGCGGCGGACAACAGTCTCGAGCTCAGCACCAGGCCCGCGGCCTTGGCGTTGCGCAAGGAGATCTCGAACCGGACGCGCTGGTCGACGAGCTGAAAATTGACCATCGCGCCGTGCCGGAGGCCTTCGGGCGAATCCGCCACGACGAGCACCGGCCTCTGGCCGAGCGCGTCGACGAGAGCGGACAGCATCGCGCTGTGCTCGCGGCCGATGAACAGCAGCTCCGCGTCGCGGACATCCTCGATGCGCGCGATGGGGCGGACCTTGACGGCCCGGCCCTGGATGTTGCGGCCCGGCACGTAGTCCGCGAGCAGCCTCGCAACGCTCGGCGCCCCCAGCACCGCGATCGTGATCGGGTCACCCGCCGCCTTCACGACCGGCCACTCGACGTACGTGCCGAAGCGGTACAAGAAGGCCGCTTTGACCTCGTCGGCCGAATACGCGGGCTGCTGCGCCTCGATCGGCTTCGCCAAAAGCGCAAGCTCCGCGAGCAAGATGACCGCGAAAAGTCTCCGAAGTGCGGGGCTTAATGCACGCACTAACTATCTACTCCCGTGCCTCGCAACGAGTGGATCATGGATCAGCGTCCCTCGGCGAGCGTGCGGAGCGCCGCTTCGATGCCCTGAAGCTCGATCGGCTTGACGAGGTGCAGCGCGAAGCCGGCTTCTTTCGAGCGCTCACGGTCTTGCTGCTGACCCCACCCGCTCAGCGCGATCAATACCGTTCGCTCGGTCGCAGGATTGGCGCGCAGCTTGCGGGCGAGGTCGTAGCCGCTCACGCGAGGCAGACCTAGATCGAGAAACGCGAACTCGGGCGCGCGCGCGCTCGCGATCGCCAGCGCTTCGCTCGCGTCGTGGGCGACGCTGACGTCGTGGCCGAGCGTTTCGAGCAGCAACGCGAGGCTCATCGCGAAATCGACGTTGTCGTCGACGAGCAAGATTCGGCACGGCTCCTGCTCGCTCGGCGGCGGCGGCGGGGCCGGCGCGTCGCGTCCATCGGACGCGAGCGCCGCCATGACCGGCAGCGTCACCGTGAACAGGCTGCCACGGCCGCCGAGACCCGGGCTCTCCGCGGCGATCGATCCATCGTGCAGCTCGACGAGCCGCTTCGCGAGCGCGAGGCCGACGCCGAGCCCGCTGTGCAGCCGCGCGACCGAGTTATCGGCTTGCGCGAACATCTCGAAGATCCGCGGCAGCATATCGGCGCCTATTCCGACGCCCTCGTCGCGCACTTGGACGCGCACGCGCGAGCCGACGACGGTCGCCGCCAGCGTCACCCTCCCGCGCGGCTCGCTGAACTTCGCGGCATTGTTCAGGAGGTTGCCGAATACTTGGGCAAGCCTCACGGGATCGGCGTAGAGATAGACGGGCTGGCCCGGCAGATCGAGCTCGAGCGTCTGGCCGCCGCGCTCGAACAGCGGCCTAGCCGTGTCGACCGCGCTGTGCACGACGACGGCGAGATCCACGACTTGCTTGCGGACCGCGAGCTTCCCGCTCGTGATTCGCGATACGTCGAGCAAGTCGTCGACCAGCCTGACCATGTGGCTAAGCTGGCGCGCGATCATGTCGTGCGCCGTCCTCGTGGTCGAAGCGTCGCGGTTCGGCACCTGCAGCAAGTCGATCGCGTTGACCATCGGTGCGAGCGGATTCCTGAGCTCGTGAGCGAGGGTCGCGAGAAACTCGTCCTTGCGCTGATCGGAGAGCCGGAGAGCGGCCTCGGCGTCGCGGCGCTCGTCCGTCTCCTTCTGCAGCGCCTGGTTCGATTCTTCCAAGGCGGCCGCGCGTTGGCCGACTTCGGCCAGCATCGTGTTGAAAGCGTCCACGAGCACGCCGATCTCGTCGTCCGTGGTGCGGCTCGCGCGCAACGTGAAGTCGCGGCGCGCGATCACCGCGCGCGCGACGTCCGTGATTGCCGCGACGGGCCGCGTCACCGAACGCGCAAGCCACAGCGCGACGAAACCCGCGACGAGCAAGCCGCCGAGCATCACGCCGCCGAGGATCATCACGTAGGCGAGGACCCGGTCGGCGAGGTCGTACTTCGATTCGAGATAGACGGTGCCGAGCTGCTCGTCGTTCTGGACAATCGGCAGGAACATCGTGAGCGTCCCGCGGCTGATCCGAACGCCCGCAGGCCCGAGCGGCGGGAAACCCGGCGAGTCGGGGCGGGTATAACTCGCGAATATCGTGCCGTCTGGTCCGTAGATGGCCGCGGCTCGAATCGACGGCCGATTGTTGAGTAGGGCGAGGTTCGTGGCCGCGGCTTTCGGATCGTCGAATTGCAGCGCGGGCGCGCTCATGCGCGCGAGCAGATCGGCTTGAGTCGTCGCATCGTCGAGCAGGAAGCCGCGGTAGTAGTCGACCTCGTTCGTAAGCATCAGCGCCGTCGCGACGGATAGCGCGATGAAAGTGGTCACGAGCACGACGATCAAGACCTTCGTGCGCAACGACCGGCGAACGGCGCTGAAGATCGGCAACCGCGGTCTCGCTGTGAGAGGGGACTCCGCGAGCTTAGTAAAACGAGGCGGGAGTGTCACGCACGGTGCGCCGGTGTCGCCGTCAACGCAATAGACCGTTTGAGCTAGTCGCGCCGTGGGTCTCTGCCTCGTATACTCGCGAGCAATCGGGGTTCCCTTCGACCGGATGCGAGACTGGCCACGATACTTCGTGAGTCGGCCGCCGCGAATTCGCGCGTGCGGCTGACACGCTTCAACGTGACGCTCCGCCAGACAGCGCTGCTAGTCTCCTGCTGCGCGCTCGTCGTAACCGCCGAGGCCCAGAGGACGACCCCCCCGACCCCGAGCGCTTTCGATTTGAGCATCGAGGAGCTCGGCCAGCTCCAAGTCACGACGGCGTCGCGGCGACCCCAAAGCCTCGACGTGACCCCGGCCGCCGTCTACGTGATCACGGCCGAGGACATCCGCCGCAGCGGCGTCACGACGATCCCGGATGCGCTGCGGCTCGCGCCGAACGTCGAGGTCGCCCGCAACAACTCGCACGGGTGGACGGTCTCGATCCGCGGCTTCAGCAGCGACCTCTCCAACAAGTTGCTCGTGCTGATCGACGGCCGCAGCGTCTACTCCCCGCTATATGCCGGCGTGTTCTGGGACGTGCAGGACGTCTTGCTCGCCGACATCGAGCGCATCGAAGTCGTGGCCGGTCCCGGCGGCGCCGTGTGGGGCGCGAACGCCGTGAACGGCGTGATCAACATCATCACCCACTCGGCCCAGGACCGTCAGGGACTCTACGCCGAGGCCGGCACGGGCAACTACGAGGAGGCCTTCGGCGCGCTGCGCTACGGCTGGAAGGCCGGCGACAAGCTCTGGGCGAGCGCGTTCGTCAAGAGCTTCGAGCGCGACGCGACGAAGACCCCGACCGGTGCCGACGGGAGCGACGACTGGCACCTCTCGCACGGCGGCTTCGCGCTCACGTGGCAACCGAACGGCGACGATCGGGTGAACGTGCGCGCGGACGTCTACGCCGGCGACGAGTCGACGCTTACGCGCAGCGATTTCACGCTCGGGACGCTGCCCGCCACCAACGTGCCGGCGAACGTGCCGGTCTCCGGCAACAGCGTGACCGCCAACTGGCGGCACACACTCGGACGCCGGCGCGAGCTGGCGGCTTCAGTTCTACTTCGACCATACCGATCGGCAGATTCCGGGCAGCTTCAACGAGGCGCGTAGCACGTACAACCTCGCTTTCCTGCACGACCTCGCCGAGATCGGCCGCCAAGACTTGCAGTGGGGCGTCGAGCTCCGCTCGACCGGCGACGACATCGGCAACACTCAGTTCTCGTCGTTCATTCCGCCGAGCAGGACGGATCAGACGGTGAGCGCGTTCGCTCAAGATCGCATCGAGCTCAAGAAAGACCGCACCTATCTCACGCTCGGCACGAAGCTGGAGCACAACGATTACACGGGCTACGAGCACGAGCCGAGCATTCGCTTCACGTGGCAGCCGGGCGGCGGGCGACAAACGTTGTGGGCGGCCGTGAGCGAAGCGGTGCGCATTCCCGCCCGCCTCAACACGGACGTCCATCTCTATGCGCCGCGTGTCGGTGCCGGGGCTGCCGCCGATCTACATCAACGTGAACGGCAACCCGAACTTCCAGAGCGAGACGCTCGAAGGGTACGAGGTCGGCTATCGCGTGCCGTTCAGCGACAAGCTCTCGCTCGACGTGGCCGCGTTCGACAACTACTACGATCATCTGCAAACGAACGAGGGCAACGGTGCGGCGACTTTCGTGCCCGGGCCGCCGCCGTACATCGTGCTGCCGTTCATCGAAGGCAACCTCATGAAGGGCGAGAGCCACGGCGGCTCGTTCGCGTTGAACTGGCAGCCTCTCGCGCGCTGGCGTCTCGAGTTCCATGGCTCGTTCCTGCAAATGGACCTCGACTCGAAGCCCGGCAGCACCGACGTGAGCTCGCTCGCGATAGGGGGCAACAGCCCGCGGGCCATGTACTCGGTCTTGTCGTTCCTCGAGCTTGGCCGAGGCTTCATGCTCTATACGGGCCTGCGCCACGTCGGCAAGCTGCCGTCCCTCGACGTGCCGAGCTACGACGCGCTCGACGTGAACGTCGCCTGGCGCCCGAACGATCGGCTTCGACTCTCGCTCACGGCCCAGAGCCTGAACGACGCAGAGCACATCGAATTCGGCGGCGGCACCTTGGTCGAGCGCAGCGTGTTCGCTCGGTTCGAGTGGCGGCTCTGATAGCCAGGTGCCGCCGATATCGTTCCCGCCCGGCCACGCTTCGTGCTACCGTCGCCGCCAGACCCGAATGGTGATTCTGTTTGCGAGCCGATGCTCGCGACCGTGCAACAGCCGTCGGCGACCTCGGACCTCGATATCCAACTTATAGCTGAGCGACCGGAATGAGTTACGACACCGACCTTTCACCGGCGGAGCGCGCGCGCCGGCGAGCGCTCGTGAGCCTCGCACGACTTATCGGCACGACCGCGGCCCTACCGTACGTTGCGAGCCTCTCGCCCTCGACGGCGCTCGCGCAAACCAGAGCCGTGGCGCCGGCCGTGGGCGCGCCGGCCACGCCGGGGGCGCCACCCCGGGCCGCACCGCAACCCGGCACGCGCGTCGTGATGCTCGGCACGCACGGCGGTCCCGGCATCGAGCGCGACCGCGCCGAGACGTCGAGTGCGGTCGTCGTCGACGGCGTGCCGTACCTCGTCGACTGCGGCTATGGCTCGCTGAGGGAGCTCGTGCTCTCGACGATCGGGTATCAGCAGCTCGACGCGATCTTCTTCACGCATCTGCACGACGACCACACGTCCGATCTGCCGGCGTTGATGTCGCACCAGTGGACCGGCGGCGCGAAGAAAACGCCGACCGAGATCTACGGCCCGAGCGGCACGGCGCGGCTCGTCGATGCCGCGCTCGGATTCATTGCGCGTCAACGCCGAGATCCGCACCGTGGACGAGGGCCGCACGATCGACCCCGCGACGCTGTTCCACGGTCACGACGTCGCCGCGACCGCGGCGCCGACGCGCGTGCTCGCCGACGAGCGCGTGACCGTGACGGCCGTGGAGAGCGCGCATTACCCGCCACGCTCGACGGAGAAGATGTCGCACCGCGCGGTGTCGTACCGCTTCGATACGAAGGAACGCTCGGTCGTGTTCACGGGCGACACGGCGTATTCGGAGAACATCGTGGGGCTCGCGAAGGGCGCCGACCTGTTCGTCTGCGAGGTGATGGCGCAGAGCATGTATGAAGCGAACATGGCGCGCGCGAGGCAGGCGGAAGCCGCGGGCAATCCCGTGAGCATCGCGCGGCACGTCGCCGAGACGCATTCGACGCCGGCCGACGTCGGCAAAATGGCGGCCAAAGCGAAGGTGAAAACCGTCGTGCTCTATCACCTCTTGCCCGGACCTCGACAACCGGGCGGCCTCGACTACGCGATCACGAACTTCACCGACGGCGTCCGTGCCGCAGGCTTCGGCGGCGAGGTGATCGTGAGCCAGGACCTGATGGTGCTCTAAGCTACGAGGCGAGCGGCACGCTCCTCCGGTCGCGCGTGCCGAGCGCAACCGCGATGGACACGACCGTGACCGCGGCGATGTACCACGCGAACGCGACGTCGTTGCCCGTCCTCGCGATCAGCCAAACCGCCACGACCGGCGCCGTGCCGCCGAACAGCGCGTACGCGAGTCCGTAGCCGACGCTCACCGCGCTCACGCGCACGCCGTGCGGGAACGTCTCGCACATCGCGGCCGGGATCGGCGCCATCGACATCGCGAGCAGCGCCGAGAACGTCATCTGCGCGGCCGCGATCGTGAGCGCGCTCGTGCCGTGCATCGCGGTCGCGAGCGGCAGCGCGAGCACGGCGCAGCCCGTCATGCCGCAGAGCATCACGAGCTTGCGTCCGACGCGATCCGACACCCAGGCCGCGATCGGCAGCACGACGAGGAACGTGAGGATCGACGAAGTCGTGATGTCGAGCGCGGCGGCGCGCGCCGACGCGGCGTCTTCTCGGCGACCCAGGTCGCCGCATAGACGAACAACGTGTAGTACGTCGTCGCGGTGCCCATGTTCAGCGCGAACACGCGCAGCACCTCGAACGCGATGGTCGCGGAACGCGAGCACGAGCGGCGAGATGCGACGGCGGCCGCGCGGGGCTGTCGAGCATGTTGCGGCGCAGCACGACGCCGACGATCGCGACCGCGATGCCCGAGACGAACGCCGCGCGCCAGCCCCAGCTCGCGAGCTGCTCGGCGCGTCAGCAGCCGCGTCAAGCAACCCGCCGACCGCCGAGCCGAGCATCGTGCCGAACGTCGCGCCGAACATCGCGAAGCTCGCGAAGAAGCCGCGCCGCCTCGCCGGCGAGTTCTCCGCGAGGAACACGATCGAGCTCGTGAACTCGCCGCCGACGGCCATGCCCTGGAACATCCTGAGCAGCACGATCAGGAACGACGCCGCGACGCCGATGCGTCGCGTAGGTCGGCAGCAGGCCCATGAGCACGGTCGGGATCGCCATCATCGCGATCGACATGAACAACGCGCGCGCGCGGCCGTAGCGGTCGCCGATGTAGCCGAACAGCGCGGCGCCGACGGGCCGCATCAAGAAACCGACCGCGAACGCGGCGAACGCCGCGAGCAGCGACACGACGCGGTCGCCGGCGGGGAAGAACTGCGACGCGAGGATCGGCGCGAAGAAGCCGTAGACCGCGAAGTCGTACCACTCGAGCACGTTGCCGATCACCGCGGCGGTCACGACGCGCCGCAGCGACCACGCGGGCGCGACGCCGTCGCGCGCGCCTTCCCCCACGGCCGTGCTCATCGCGGCAGTGTACCCGCGTTCGAGAGAACGGTCGCGGCGACGCGTCTGCTAGACTCCGGCGCAGCGCAAGGAACCCGACGATGGATCTTCAGCTCGGCGGAAAAATCTGTCTCGTCACCGGCGCGAGCCGCGGCATCGGCCGCGGCGCCGCGAAGGTGCTCGCGGCCGAAGGCTGCCGCGTCGCGATCGTCGCGCGCCGCGAGAACCTGCTCGAGGAGCTCGCCGACGAGATCGAGCGCGAGGCCGGCGCGCGGCCGCTCGTCGTCGCCGAGGACTCATGGCCGACGGCGCGGCCGAGCGCGTGCGCGCGCACGTGCTCGAGGAGCTCGGCGGGCTCGACATCCTCGTGAACAACGCGGGCAGCTCGCGGCCCGTGAAATGGAACGCGACGGAGGAGCAATGGCGCGAGGGCGTCGACGCTGAACTTCGACAACGTGCGCCGGCTCACGAACGCGTTCATCCCGACGATGCGCGCGCAGCGCTGGGGCCGGATCATCAACGTCACGGGCGCGAACGAGCCGCCCGGCGTGAACATCGCTTCGGTCGCGAAGGCCGCGCTGCACAACTGGGCGAAGGGACTGTCGCGCGAGCTCGCGCCGGACGGCATCACGGTGAACTGCCTGCCGCCGGGGCGGATCAACAGCGAGCAGATCTTGGAGCGACTGCATCCGACGCCCGAGAACCGCCAGGCGTTCATCGACGCGAACATTCCGATCGGCTACTTCGGCGAGCCCGAGGACATGGCCTACCTGATCGCGTTCCTCGCCTCGCCGCTCGCGCGCTACATCACGGGCGAGGTGATCCACGTCGACGGCGGGATGCACCGCTTCGCGGGCTAGCGCGAACGGCGGAAGAGGACTCGACCACAGCGAACGGAGCACGCGCGTATGCGCATCGACGCAATCCGGATCGGCCGCGACCCGCCGCACGACGTCAACGTGATCGTCGAGGTGCCGCTCGGCGGCCAACCGATCAAGTACGAGCTCGACAAGGAGGCCGGCACGCTCGTCGTCGACCGCTTCCTCTACACGTCGATGGCCTATCCCGGCAACTACGGATTCGTGCCGCACACGCTGTCGGAGGACGGCGACCCGATCGACGTGCTCGTCTGCAACACGCGGCCGCTCGTCGCGGGCTGCGTGATCAACGTGCGGCCGATCGGCGTGCTCGTGATGGAGGACAACGCGGGCCACGACGAGAAAATCATCGCGGTGCCGTCGCCGCATCTCACGCGCCGCTACGAGAACGTGAAGAACTACACCGACGTGCCGATCATCACGCTGCACCAGATCGAGCACTTCTTCGAGCACTACAAGGATCTCGAGGAAGGCAAGTGGGTGAAGATCGGCGACTGGGGCAACGCCGAGGCCGCGCGCCGCGCGATCTCCGACGCGATCGCGCGCGCAGCCAAGCCCTAGTCGAACGTCTCGCCGTTCTGGCCCCAGCCGAAGCCGTCGGACGGCCGCAGCAGCGAGCGCATTCGGATGCGGCGGTCTTCGACGTTGCGGCCTGGCTGGAAACTTCCGGATCGGGTCAGTCTTCTTCGTCCGGGAGCTGCACGAGCACGTCGGACCGCGGCGCTTGCAACACCGCGTTGCCCGTGGTGTACGACGGATGCGCGAGCCGGCCCGGAGAAGACGAGACCGGCTTGGGCAACGTGCGCACCAGCGAGTCCTGACGCGCGTTCGCCGTCGCACGAGCGACGCTTATCGCGGCCTCGTCCTCGCGCCCGAGCGCCGTGAGCGCCTCCCCTTGCAGCGCGTAGAACGTGCTCTCGTCGCTGCGTAGCCGGATCGCACGCCTCAACTCCGCGAGCGTGTCCTCGTAGCGCTCCTCGCGGTACGCCTTCTGCGCGCGTGCGTAGTGATAGTACGGATTGATGTCTTGATAGTGGTGCACGCGCTCGCGGTATTCCGCGGCGCGCGCAGTGTCGCCGAGCGCGTCGTAGATGCCGGCGAGGTTCGCGAGCGCCGAACGCTCTTCCGGAGCGATCTCGAGCGCGCGCAGATACGCGGCCTCGGCGTAGTCCAAGAGTCCTTGCCGGCCGTACAACACGCCGATGTTCACCCACGGCGACGCGACGTCCGGCCGCGCGCGAACGGCCTCTCGCAGAGCGTGAAGCTCCTCGGATAGTCGCGCTTGATCATCGCCTCCGCGCCCGAGGTTCGTATAGAACAGCGAGGCCGCGTAGGCGTCGTCGATCTTGTGCGTCGCGTACTCGCTCGCGGAAATTCGCCTTGTTGAAGTCGACTACGAGGTCGTGATCGGACCTCGAGTTGATCACCGCGTTCACGTGGTTCGCGATCACGACGAGATCGGAGTCGAGGTTCCATTGCGGCGGCACGTCGACGAGCTGATAGCGTGCATGCAAGCCCGACCTCGCGCGCGAGCGCGATGAACAACATCGTGAACGACAGGCAGTTGCCGCGGCGCTCATGAAAAGTGCCGCTGACCGTCTGCGTGGCGGCCTCGTTGTACTCGAGCGAGAACAGGCCGCGCTGCTTCATCGCCGTCGAGCAGGCGGACCACCCGCGTCGAGTCGTCGCCGACTTCGCTGATCTGACGGACGAACTCGTGCATCTCGTCGTCGAGCGCGAACGCGTCGGCGATCGAGATCACGGGACTGCGACACGGCGAAGCTCGAGTCGAGCGCCTTGCCCGAGAGCAGGTCTTCGTCGGAGATTTCGGACCGGCGAGTGCTCGAGGCCGTGCACGCCTCCAGCAAAACGAGGACGCCGACAGCGAGGAGTAAACCTCTCATGTGTCGCGATCGACCCGGCTGGCCGGATTCTAGCGCCGCGCGGGCCGCTCGCGCGACAGCGCGCCTAAGCGCTCGGGAAATCAGCGAAAGTCGATGTCGACGCCGGCCTGAACGAGCTCGCCGCCGAGTCTTTGGGCCAAGCGCTTGGGCCGCGCGATTCGAAGGGTCGAAGTGGAAGTAGCGCTTCGCGACGCCGCGCTCGGCGAGCAGAGCGCTCAAGCGCGCGACGCCCGCGCGCGCGTAGCCGCGGCGCCGCTCGGAGACCGGCGTATAGACGATCGCGAGCGACGCGGCGCGGGGCGTGCTGTGGAGCACGCCGAGCAGGCAGCGTGGCGCGCCGTCCGCGTCGTAGAGATAGAGCTGGCCCGCGCCGATCAGCCTCGCGCAAAGATTGCCGTCGAGCGCCGCGATGCCGGACTCCTTCGCCGCCGCGTCGCCCCAGTCCTTCGCGAGCGCGGCGTCGCGCTGAATCGCGCCGCGCAGCGCGCCGGCTTGCCCGTCGGAATGCGCTGGCTCGCCGAGCGAGAACAGGAACGATCGGCTCACGATGGCCGACGAGCCGCCGTGCCGCGCGATCCAAATGTCGGCGAGCGCGCTCGCGGCGGGATCGATGCCGCTGAAGCCGGACACGTGCCGGTAGACTTTCTCCAGATCGAGCGAGAGCGGCGCGAGCGCGTCCTTCGGTAACGCGGAGACGCCGACCCGAAACGGCGGCGTGCGGTACGCGCAACCGACGATCGTGTCGCCGTCCTCGATCGTCGCCCAGTACGTCGGACGCTCGTAGCGCGAGTCGTCGGCGCTCGCCTGCCGCGCGCTCGAAAGCGGTCCCGCGCGCTCGATCTCGGCGTCGAGCAGCCACGGCTCGGCGCGGGCGAGGAAGGCGCGGGCGTGCGTGTAGCGGCGAACGGTCAGCATGCGATTCGCGGCGATTATGCCATGATGGTGCGAGCGGCAACGATGCTGCGTGGAACGCGAACCATGGCCCAGAGAGCAAGCGGCGCGGGCCGCGAGGAGCGCGCGGCACTCGACATGAGCGGCGAGGAGTTCCGCGCAGCGGGCCATCGGCTCGTCGAGCAAGTACCCGGACACGCTGAACACCGCGCTGCTGAGCGCGCTCGAGCGCGAGGGCGAATGCTTCGTGTCGAACGCGGTGGTCGACGGCGCGCAGTACTTGCGTGCGTGCATCGTGAACTTCCGCACGCGCGTCGAAGACGTCGATGCGCTGCCCGAGATCGTCGCGCGCCGCGGCCGCGAGCTCGACGCCGAGCTTCGCCCCGCCGCGCTTCGTTGAGCGCTTCGATCAGGCAAACGGCGCGACCAGACGCCGCCCAGTGCCGGTGCAGCGGCCTCAGCCGCGGCCGGAACCTCCGGCGGCGTCACGCGCCGCGCAGCGCGTGGGCGCGGATCGTCGCGGCGACGCAGCACGTGAGCCTGCGCGCGGTCGGCACGTGCAGGAACTCGTTCGGCCCGTGCGCGTTCGACTCGGGGCCGAGCACGCCCGTGATCAGGAACTGAGCCGCCGGGAAACCTTAGCCCAAGCATCGCCATGAACGGGATCGTGCCGCCCTCGCCCATGTAGCCGGCCGGCGCGCCGAAGTACGCCTGCGACGACTCGCGCAGCGCGGTCTCGAGCCACGGCGCAAGCGCGGGCGCGTTCCAACCGTCATTCGCCTCCGCGGATTCGAAGCGCACGTCGGCACCGTACGGTGGGTCCTCGGTCAGCAAGCGCGTCGAGCCGCGCCTTCGCGGTCTCGGCCGCGACGCCGGGCGGCAAGCGCAAGCTCACGCGCAGCGCGGTGCCCGAGCGCAGAACGTTGCCCGCAGAGCCGAGCGCCGGCAGGCCGGCGGCACCGGTGATCGCGAGCTGCGGGCGCCAGGTGCGGTTCAAGATCAGCTCGGCCGGCTCGTCGGTCACCGGCCGCGTGCCGCCGCGCCACGGGTAGTGGCTCGCGATCGCGTCGCCGAGCGCGCCGGCCATCGCGCGCGCCTGCGCGACGCGCTGCTCGGGGATTGGCACGTAGAGCCATTCCGGAAGCACGCGCCCCGTCTGCGCGTCTTCGAGCCGGTCGAGCAGCGGCGCGCGCGATCCTGAAGCTCGACGGCACGATCCCGGTCGCTTCGCCCGAGTGCACGCCTTCGCGCAGCACGTCGACGTGCAAATTGCCGATCACCATTCCGCGTAGCGACGTCGTGCACCAGAGGCGTTCGTAGTCGGCCGCGCCCGAGTCGAGGCAGACGACGAGAGACGGCGTGCCGATCCGCTCGCGCAAATGCTCGATATAGGCCGGCAGGTCGCCGCTGCCGCTCTCCTCGCAGCCCTCGATGATCACGACGCAGCGTGCGTGCGGAACGTTCTGATCTTGCAGGACCTCGAGCGCAGCGAGCGAGGCGAACGTCGAGTAGCCGTCGTCTGCGCCGCCGCGCCCGTAGAGCCGGTCGCCGCGCAGCACCGGCTGCCAAGGACCCAAGCCGTCGGCCCAGCCCGTCATCTCGGGCTGCTTGTCCATGTGGCCGTAGAGCAGCACGGTGCCGTCGACGGCGCCGGGCACCTCGATGAAGAGCAGCGGCGTGCGGCCGGGCAGCTGCAGCACCTCGAGCCGCATTCCGGCGATCCGGCGCGCGCGGCACCAGGCAACGATCAAATCCATCGCGCGTCGCATGTGGCCGCTCTGCTCCCAATCGGGGGCGAAGCCGGGCGACTTGTTCGGGATCTTGATGTACTCGACGAGCATCGGGACGATCGAGCTCGTGTAAAGTTGCTCCACGAGACGCAACGCGCGGTCGGCGTCGAGCGTGGGAGGTTTCGGCATCGCGCGAGTGTACAAATATGGCCGCCGGTTCGCGAACCGTGAGCCGCGGTACTAAACTCCGATATCGGCCTGCGTCGCACCGCGGCAAGCGAGGGACACATGAATCGCGGCTTGTTCTTGTCGTCGATCTCGGCCCTGGCCCTGCTTGGCGTCGCGGTCTCCGCCGCCGCGCATCACCCGCCACGCTTCGACCGTTGCCTGTTATTCACGGTCGCGGGCAACGTCGAGCGCGTCGACTGGGCCAACCCGCACGTCAAGCTGACGCTCAAGTCCGCGGAGGGCACGACCTATAACCTCCTCTGGCTCAGCATTCAGCAGCTGAGCCTCGCGGGCATCCAGAAAGATGCGGTGAAAATCGGCGACCACTTGATGGTCAAAGGCAGCAAGCAGGCGGAAGACGGCACGCGCGTCTCGCTGCTGCTGAGCGAGCTCCACAGCGCGGACACCGACCTGCATTGGTCGCAGCCTCCGCAGGGTTGCTGACGAGCAGACGCCGAACGTCCCCGGCGTGCGCGACCAACGTGCGCGACGATCAGGCGGCGGCACCGGATCGGGAACGACAAGGTTGGAATCGGCGAAGCTCAAACACCGCCTGTGGTCCCTCGAAGACACTCGTCCCGAGGACATTCCGGCGGCGTGGCCCAGAGTTGCGAGCGGCCTGTCTCCGCGGCGAAGTCGCCGCGGCCTCATTGAAGCACGGCCTACGGCACGAACAAGGACATGCCGGTCGAAGTCTCCGCGGCGGAAGCCGCTCAGGCCACGCCGTGCGGCTTCATCTTCGCGATGAGGCCCTTGGTGCCGACGCCCCACTGCGAGATCGCGCGCACGGCCTGGCCGACCGGGACGTCGACCGCGTACACGCGCTCGGGGGTCATCACATAGATCGCGCCCGCGAACGGCGTCGGCACCGACGGGACGAAGACCGTGTAGCGGCCATCGTCGAGCTTCTCGACGACGAACGCGGGCACGAGTGCGTCCTCTATTTCCACGATCACGGGCTTCCAGCCCGCTTCGTCGGCGCGACCCGCGACCTGCCGGCTCAGCGAGCGGAGCGTCTCGTAACCCGGCAGCTTGCCGAACACCGAGCGATCGAGCTGCTCGCGTACGGCCGAGCCCGTCGACGTGCGCACGAGCACGCCGACGACGAAGCAGACGAGCAGCACAAGCAGCAGGCTCAGCACGTGCTGGGCCGGCAGCCATGCGGGCAACAGATCTGCGAGCGGCTTCACGGCGCTCGCCCCCGTCTGCATCGCTTTGCCGAGCAACAGAACCGCGATGTAGACGGGGACCAAGACGAGGAGTCCGCCGATGACGGTGTTCCCTACGAAGTCACGCAGGAATTTCACGTCGAGCGCTCAGCGCGAATACGAGATCCGGTAAATCAAGTTGCCATCGTCGTCGCTCAAGAGCAGTGATCCATCGCCGAGCTCGGTGATGCTCGACGGCCGCGCCCACGGCTTGCCGTCCGCCGTGATGAAGCCGGTGAGGAAGTCCACGTACTCGCCGGTCGGCTTGCCACCCTTCATCGGCACGCGCACGACCTTGTGACCGGTGCGGCTCGCTCGGTTCCACGAGCCGTGGAACACGGCGAACCCGTCGCCGACGTACTCCGACGGAAACGCCGACTTACCGGTGCTAGCGGTATAGAACGTGAAGCCCACGGCGGCCGAGTGGGCCTGGTACGGCACATCGGGCGTTATTGTCTTTCCCGCGAGGTCGGGGCGCTCGCCCGCGTGGCGCGGATCCTCTTTGTTGCCCATGTAGTACCACGGCCAGCCATAGAAGCCGCCTGCCTTCACGCGCGTCGAGTAGTCGGGCACGAGGTTGTCGCCGAGCGCGTCGCGCTCGTTCGTCGTGCACCAGAGATCGCCGGTCGACTGCATCGCAAGCGCGACGCAATTGCGGATGCCGGTCGCGAACGGCTTGCCGGGCTTGTTCGATCCCACGTCGAACACGAGCACGTCGGCCCGGTTCGCCTCGTTGCCCCAGGCGGCGCCGACGCCGTGCTCGGCCTCCCACGACTTGATCTCGGCGGGCGACTTCTTCGGCATGTCCTCCGCGACGTTCGACCCCGAGCCGACGGCCACGAACATCCGCTTGCCGTCGAGCGAGAACACGAGGTCGCGCGTCGAGTGGCCTTGCGTCGTGCTCGCGAGCTGCGGCACGACGACCTCGGCCTGTCCGCTCGGCTTCGAGTCGCCAACCTTGTACGCGTAACGCAGCACGCGGTTGATCTCGGTGACGTAGAGCCATTGCGGCTGCTTGCCCGCGGGATAGAACTGCATCCCGAACGGCCCGTTCAGCCCCTCGACGTAGGTCGTGGCGCTCGCGACGCTCGCGCCGTCCGCGGACGCGTGCAGGATCTTGATGCGGCCGGCCTTCGTCTCGGCGAGGAAGATGTCGCCGTTCGGCGCGACGCGCATCGTGCGCGGGCCCTCAACGTCGCGCGTGAACACGCCGATTTTGAATCCCGGCGGCAGAGACAACTTCGCGTCGTCGGGCTTCGGCACGATTCGCGGGAAATCGGCGGACGATTGCCCGGGCGCCGGCAGCGCGGCAACGTCGATCCGGTGCGAGTGGCCCGGCGCGTCGGCCTTCCAGTCGGCCGACGCGGTAGGCTGAGCGCGAGAAATACCCGGCGCGAACAGCGGCAAGGCGAGCGCGAGAACCGCGGTGGCGAACGCGATACGACGAGTCATGGGTTGTCCTCCAAGGTGGCTGCGCCGAGTCTACACCGCCGGCGCCTGCACGCGAGCGTCAGTCGGCGTCGCCGAAGCGCTTCGTGATGTCGGCGTACGCGTCGATGCGCCGGTCGCGGAAGAACGGCCAGCCGATGCGGCTCGCGTCGATCTCCGCGAGGTCGATCTCCTCGACGAGCACGGCTTCGCGGTCCACGGGCGCGCGCACGACGACGCGGCCGTCCGGCGCCGCGATGAAGCTCTGGCCCCAGAACTCGATGCCGGCCTGCGGCTTCCGGTCGAGGACGGGTCTGGCTCGAAGCCCGACGCGGTTGACGGCGACGACGAAGCAGCCGTTCGCGATCGCGTGGCTGCGCTGCATCGTCTCCCACGCGGCGTGCTGGCGCTCGCCGTACGTGGCCTTCTCGCTCCGGGTGCCAGCCGATCGCGGTCGGATAGACGAGGATTTCGGCGCCCTGCATCGCGGTGAGCCGCGCGGCCTCCGGATACCACTGATCCCAGCACACGAGCACGCCGACGTGCGCGGCCGCGGTCTGGAACGCCTTGAAGCCCGAGGTCGCCCGGCGTGAAGTAGAACTTCTCGTAGTACCGCGGGTCGTCCGGAATGTGCATCTTGCGGTACTTGCCGAGATAGCGGCCGTCCGCGTCGAGCACCGCGGCCGTGTTGTGGATACAGCGCCGGCCGCGCGCTTCTCGAACAGGCTCGCGACGAGCGTGACCCCGAGCTCCTTCGCGAGCGCGGCAAGCGCGTCGCTGCTCGGCCCGGGCACCGGCTCGGCGAGCTCGAACAGCTTCGCGTCCTCGGTCTGGCAGAAGTAGCGCGAGCGGAAGAGCTCCGGCAGCACGACGAGCTTCGCGCCGCCGTGCGCAGCCTCGCGCACGCCGTCGATCGCCTTGCGCGAGATTCGGCGCGGGCTCCTCGCCCATCGCCATCTGCACGAGCCCGACCTTGAGCGGGCGTGCCGCGCTCATCGCCGTGCGCCGCTCCGCGCGTTCGATGTCGCGCAGTCGGTGCGCAGTACGTCGTCTGCGGGAAGCACGCCATGTACTGGTCGAGGATCTCCATGCCCTGCGTCGGCCGCACGACGTTCGCCTGGATCTTCGCGCGCACGAGCTCGCTCATGCGCCGGTGCAGGTCGTTCGGGAAGTACTGCACCTGCGCGAGCATGTCCTGCACCGCGGTGCCGTGGATGATCTTCTCGATCCAGAAGTCGCCCGGCTCCTCGGCGTCCGCGTAGACGTGCGCCTCGGTCACGCGCCCGAACAGATTGTGCGCGTCGCCGATGATGTCCTCGTACGCGCCCATCAAGAAGAAGCCCAGGTAGTACGGCGTGCCGTTCACGGTCGGGTGCACGGGCAGGAAACGCTTGTCGCGCGTCGACACGTAGTGCGTAACCTTGCCGTCCGAGTCGCAGGTGAGGTCGACGAGGATCGCGCGCTTCTCGGGCTGCTCGTCGAGCCGGTCGATCGGCACGATCGGAAACGGCTGGCCGATGGCCCAGTGGTCGAGCATCGACTGGAACACCGAGAAGTCGCATAGGTACAGCTCGGTGAGCTGGTCCTCGAGCTCGAGGATCTCGGGCCGCGGCGCTTCGGGGTTGCGCTTCAGAGCGCGCAAGAGACCGGTGCAGATTCGCCAATAGAGACTCTCGGCGAGCGCGCGCTGCGCGAGCGGCAAGTAGCCGAGCGTGAACAGCTGACGCACCTCTACGACGCGTTCATTCACGTCGTGGAACGCCTCGAGCAGCTCGGACTGCTTGCGCGTCTTCGGCAGCGACGCGAGGATCTTGTTCAGCGCTGTGCACGGGCTCGGCCGCGTCCTCGGGAACCGTGAGGTCCTGGTTCGGGTCGTCCTTCGCGTGCGCGCCGAGCACCGGCACGACGAGCACCGAGTGATGCGCCGTGAGCGCGCGGCCGCTCTCGGTCACGAGCGTCGGCGTCGGCACCTCGTTCGAATCGCAGACTTCTTTGATCGTGAACACGACCGCGTTCGCGTACTCCTCGAGGCTGTAGTTGATGCCCGCGTCCTCCTCGAGGTGGCCCTTGTCGTAGTTCACGCCGAGGCCGCCGCCGACGTCGAGATACTTCAACCCCATGCCGCGCTTCACGAGCTCCGCGTAGATCTGCGTGACTTCCTTCGTCGCCTCCTTGAGCACCTGGATGTCCGCGATCTGGCTGCCGATGTGGCAGTGCAGCAGCACGAGCTTCGCCTGCTGGCCGCTCGCCTCGAGCTCGTGGACCATCTGCATGAGCTCGGCGACGTTCAAACCGAACTTCGAGTTCGTGCCCGACGACTCGGCCCAGCGCCCCGCGCCGCGCGTCGCGAGGCGCACTCGCACGCCGAGCTGCGACATGAACCCCGAGCTGAAGGCGAGGCCCTTGAGCTCGTTGAACTCCGAGTACTTCTCGATCACCGGCACGATGTTCTGGCCGAGCTTCTGGCCCGCGATCATCAGCGACAGCATCGTTCTGTCTTTCACGCCGTTGCAGACGAGCAGCGTGTCGCCGTCGATCTGCGGCAGGCACGCGATCAGCTCGGCCTTCGAGCCGCATTCGAGGCCCATGCCGTACGGCCGACCGGCGTCGAGCAGCTCGTCGACGACCTCGTGGAGCTGGTTCACCTTGATCGGATAGATGCCGCGATAGATGTTGCCGTAGTTCGACTCGGCGATCGCGCTGCGGAACGCCTCGTTGACGCGGCGCACCTGCGCGCGCAGCACGTCTTGGAAGCGCAGCAGCACGGGGAACTGCACGCCGCGGCGGCGCAGCTCGTTGACGATGTCGACGACGTCCATCGTGGTGCCGGCCTCGTCGAGCGCGCGCACGGCCATGTGGCCGTTCGCATTCACGAAGAAAAACGGGTCGCCCCAGCTGCCGATGCGATAGAGATCGGTCGCGTCTTGCACGGTCCATTCGGCGGGGACCGCTCTAGTCTTGCTTTGCGGCGTCGACATGTCTGTTCTTCTCCTGGGCCTATTCTCCGAGCACGTGGGCGAAGATCAGCGGCGCGACGATCGTCGCGTCGGACTCGATGATGAACTTCGGCGTGTCGACGCCGAGCTTGCCCCAGGTGATCTTCTCGTTCGGCACGGCGCCCGAGTACGAGCCGTAGCTCGTCGTCGAGTCGCTGATCTGGCAGAAGTAGCCCCAGAGCGGCATGTCCGCGAGCTGCAGGTCCTGGTGCAGCATCGGCACGACGCAGATCGGGAAGTCGCCCGCGATGCCGCCGCCGATCTGGAAGAAGCCGATCGAGCGCCTGCTGCGATGTCTTCTGGTACCAGTCGGCGAGCATCATCATGTACTCGATGCCGGTGCGCACGGTGTGGACGTTCTTCGACGTCGCCGGCGATGCAGTGCGCCGGCGAAGATGTTGCCGAGCGTCGAGTCCTCCCAGCCCGGCACGAACATCGGCAGGTTCTTCTCGCGCGGCCGCGAGCAGCCAGCGAGTCCTTCGGGTCGATCTGGTAGTGCTGCTTCAGCACGCCCGCAGCGCAGGATCTTGTACATGAACTCGTGCGGGAAGAAGCGCTCGCTGCGCCTGGTCGGCGCGCTCCCACTCCTCGAGCACGGCGCTCTCGATGCGGCGCATCGCCTCCTTCTCGGGGATGCAGGTGTCGGTCACGCGGTTCAGGTGGCGGTCGAGCAGCTGCCTCCTCGTCGTGCGGCGTGAGGTCGCGGTAGTGCGGGATCGCGCACGTAGTGGTCGTGCGCGACGAGGTTGAAGACGTCCTCCTCGAGGTTCGCGCCCGTGCAGCAGATCGCGTGGACCTTGCCGCGGCGGATCATCTCGGCGAGCGACAGGCCGAGCTCGGCCGTGCTCATCGCGCCCGCGAGCGTCACGAGCATCTTGCCGCCGCTCGTCGAGGTGGCGCACGTAGCCGTCGGCCGCGTCGACGAGCGCCGCGGCGTTGAAGTGGCGGTAGTGGTGCCGGATGAAGTCGGAGATCGCGCCCATGGACGGGTACCTCAGGCGCGTCTACGCGCCCGTCAAAGCGTGGAAGATTAGGAAATCACGCCGCTCGCCACAATGGGGACATTCCGGTTTTCTGCGCCTGGTCGGCTCGGCCGCCCGCCGCGGCCGCAGAAAACCGGAATGTCCCCATTACGGTTCATCGGGAGGGCGCCGCGGGGACCTGCTGCGTGAGGCAGTGGAGCGTGCCGAGGCCCGCGACCAGCACGCGGCAATCGACCGGCACGACGCGCCGACCCGGGAAGCACTCGCGGACGATGGCGCAGGCGGCATCGTCCCGAGCGCAGCCGAACACCGGCACGAGCACCGCGCCGTTCGCGATGTAGAAGTTCGCGTAGCTCGCCGGCAGGCGCTGCGTCTCCAGGTACTGCGGCTCGGGCATCGGCAGCTCGACGACGTCGAGCGGGCGGCCGGCGACGGTGAGCTCGGCCAGCCGGCGCCGGTTCGCCGCGAGCGGCGCGTGGTTCTTGTCGCGGCGGTCCGGCTCCATCACGGTGAGGACCGAATGCGGCGCGAAGAAGCGCGTGAGGTCGTCGATGTGGCCGTCCGTATCGTCGCCCTCGATCCCGTCGCCGAGCCAGACGATCTCGGTCACGCCGAACGCGTCGCTCAAGATTCGCTCGATAGCCGCGCGATCGAGCTGCGGATTGCGGTTCGGGTTCAGCAGGCACTGCTCGGTCGTGAGCAGCGCGCCCGCGCCGTTCACCTCGATCGACCCGCCCTCGAGCACGATGCCGCGGTTGCGCGAAGCGCGGCACGCCGAGCGCCTCGGCCATCAGCCGGCCGATCTTCCGGTCGAGGTCGAACGGCGGATATTTGCCGCCCCACGCGTTGTAGTCGAAGTCGACCGCGAGCCGCGGGGCGTCGGGGCCGGGCCGCGTGACGAAGATCGCGCCGTGATCGCGACACCACGCGTCGTTGGTCGGGAAACGATGAAACGTCAAACGCTCCGCGGGCGCGAACGAATCGAGCTGGTGGCGCACGTGACGCTCGTGAGCGGCGTCGAGCACGTTGATGTGGACCGGCTCGCACTCGGCGAGCGCGCCGACAAAGGCCGCCATGGCGGGCTCGACGCCCTCGTACACGCCGGGCCAGCTATCGCGGTTGTGCGGCCACGAGAGCCAGGTGGCCTCGTGCGGTTCCCATTCGGCCGGCATCCGATAGCCGAGCGCGCTCGGCCACGTTGTGGAATCTCGGTTCAAGTCGCGCCGCTTCCTCGAGGCCGGCGCGGCGGCCGGCAAAACGGGGCGCGAATCATACTCGCAGTCTCGTGACGACACACCTGCCGACGCCGAAATCGGTATCATTGACCCATGCCTCCAATCCACGCTGCCACAAGTACCACCCCGGCCGACGCCTCGACGAACGGCCGCGGGCGTTCCCCGCTTCGGGTTTTTTGCCGGGCGCTCGTCGCGATCGCGGCACTCGGCATCGGCGCGCTCGCGGGCGCTCAAGAGATCGGCAACGGCACGCTGCTGGTTGCAAGCCCCGACCTCGCGGACCCGAACTTCTCCCATAGCGTCGTGCTCGTGTTACGCCATGATGACAACGGCGCCATCGGCGTCGTGATCAATCGACTCACCTCGCTCGCGCCGGCCAAGGTCTTCCCGGAGCTCGCCGACACGCTCGGCACTTATCCGGGCAAGCTCTATCGCGGCGGCCCGCTGGCGCCGAGCCGACTGCTTTATCTCGTGCGCGGGCTCGCGGCCGCGACCGTGAATGGCCCGGAAATCCTCGACAAGGTGTTCCTCGCGGCCGACCCCGATTCGTTGCCGGAGATCTTGCGGTTCGCGACGGGACCCGACGAGTTCCGAATGTTCGCGGGCCACGCCGAGTGGATGGCCGGCCAACTCGAGAGCGAGGTCAAGCACGGCGCCTGGCGCATCGTCCCCGCGAGCGCGGAGGTCGTGTTCAGCGACAAGCCGACCAAGCTTTGGGATCAGCTCTCCACCCGCGCAGACCAGGTCACCGCCGACGCGCACGGAGCGACTCCGCCCGCCCGACTCAGCGCCGCGCGCTGACACGCAACGCGCGTCGCGTCGCTCCGTGCGGGGCTCGAATCTGCGCAGCACCAGCGCGTGGTCGCGTTCCGCACCTTCGTGCGCACGCTGCTCCACGAGCTCTGCCACCATCTCGATTACGAGCTCCTCAAGCTCGACGACAGCTTCCACACCGAGGGCTTCTTCAAGCGCGAGTCGAGCCTCTTCAAGCAACTCGTCTCGGCAGGCTGACCTTCTTCCTCTTCGCCCCCCGTCGTTCCACCGACGCTGGTCGGCGGAGACGCCTCCGTGTGTCGTTCCTTGCGCGCTCGGTCGGCCTAGCGAGCGCGGGCCAACAGTCGTGTCGCGTACGGTCCGAGGGGCACCGCACTCGGGCGCGCAATGCAAAACGTCGACTGGCAGTCGTGGCCCGCGTCCCGATGAAAGACCGAGACGCGATAAGGCCGACCGGGCGGTAGCGGGAGGAACGACACACGGAGGCGTCTCCGCCGCCGCACGTCGGCGCACGAACGACGGGCGGGCGAAGAAGAAGATCAGCCGGCGGCGGCGAGCCGCTGCTTCGGGATATGGGCTAGGTCGGCGTTGAGGTAGATCGTCGCGACGTCGCCGCGCTTCGCGATCGCGATCGCCTTGTCGAGCGCGGGCTGCGGGCCGAGCTCCATGTCCGGGATCAGCTCTTTGATCACGTAGTCGGTGCGGCCGGGCCGGACCATCGACAACGTCGCGCGCGTGACCTCGGTGTTCTTCGGGCCCGGCGTTCGCCAGAGGCGCAGGAACAGCGTCGCGCGGGTGATCGGCGCCTTCGGAGTGCCCTGAATCACCTGCACGCCGTCCTTGACGAGCTTCGAGCCTTGCTGCGCCATCCCTGAGCCCCCAAGGTCGCCCTTCGTGGCTTACGAAGTCTGCGCGCATCGCGAGCGGCGCGCTGTGACTCAATACCGAAAAGAAGGCTCTAGAAATACACGTGCAGCTCGGCGAACCACTCGTTGCGGTTGCTCGACGGGATGTTCGGAACGCCGTTGTAACGCCTGATCCCGGCGCGCGATTGGACGAACTGGATCGGCGAGTATTCCCAGACGGCGCTGTATCGCTCCTGCTCGTCCTCGGCCTGATGATTCGACGGGTTCATGAACTCGTACGTAACCTTGAGATTGTGCCCCTTGCGGATGCGCCAATTGCCTTCGATCAGGCTCGCGTAAGTCCGGTTGCTATGGCTCGGCGGTATCTCGTCGGTGATGAAGTCGAGCTCCGCGAGCCACGCGATCGGCCCCGTTTTCCAGCCCGCGAACACGGCCTCCATCTCTCGATCGCCGAGAGGATCCGGGTTCTTGTTGTAGCTGGCGCCGAGGCGCCATTTCGGCAGCACGCGAACCGCCGACGTGCTGATTCGATCGTCCGAGCCGTTGTCGGCGGCGCCTTTGGTCACGGCGACCTGCGCCGACCACTTCGGCAGCTCGAGCCCGAGCTCGACGCCGTCGTCGGGCGTGCGGAAATTGACGCCCGACGCCTGGCGTACGAACGCGTCGTCGTCCTGGAGGCGTAAGCCGAACGGCAGGAACATCTGCCCCGCCTTGATCACGTATCGGCCGTTGTGCGGCGTGACGAGCACGTACGCCTCGCGGTTCTCGACGTTGTCGGGCGCGACCTTCTCGTCGACGTAGACCTGCAGCAGGTTCGGCAGCGCGGTGAAGTCGAGATACGCGGTCGCGCGCGTGAGGCTGAAGTCCGACTCTTTCGGCTGGCCCGGAGTCTCGACCGAGTCGTAGCCGCCGCGAATGTCCGCGCCGGTCGCGAACCACTTCGTGACGTCGCCCGTCCACGGCTTCGAATTCTTATCGAGGCTCACCGCCTCCGCGGAGATCTGGTTGCGCGCGTAGAGCTCGCCGAACGCGGTGCGCTTGCCGCCGCCGGTCGGGTTCACGTGGCACTGCGCGCACTTCAACCCCGCCTCGACCGCGAGATACGGCTCGGCCGCCGCCGGGCCGCTCGCGAGAAGTCCCGCGAGCGTGCCGAGCAGAACGAGAGTCGAGCCGAACAGCGGGATGCGCCGCTCCCATCTTCTCATCATGGCGCCCCCGCATCGATCCACTGTCGGAGCACGTCGATCGTCGGTTGATCGAGGAACGGACCGCCAAACGGCATCCGACTGCCCGAGATGCCGGGGTCGCCCTGGAGCTTCTGCACGATGTAGCTGCCGGCTGCGTTGTTGGGCGCCACGCGCTGCACGCCGGGCTGCTCGAGGCTCGCAACGCTCACGAGCGCCGCGCGGCTCGCGGTCGCGCTCGAAAGGTTCATGCTGCCCGGCAGACTCGTGCCCACACCCGCGTGGCACGCGCTGCAGATCGGCGTGAAGATGTTGTCCTGGATCGACTGCAGCGTCGGCTGCAGGGTTCCGACCGTGAAGGTGGCGACGAAGTCCCCGCCCGCCGCGCCGTTGCCCGACGGAAAGGTGCCGCTGTACTCGCCGTCGAGCGCGTTGCCCGACAAGTCGAGAATCTTCACCGGGCCGGACCCGGAGAGCGTGATCCGATACGTGTCGCTCGCAGATGCGACGCCCGCGAGGCTCATGACCACCGAGTGCGTGTTCGCGGCGGGCACCGTGACGGACGCCGGCATGATCGCGACGTCGTTGCCGTTGCCGAACACGCCGTCGCCGCCGCTGCGGTCGAGCTTGAACGTCGTCGCATCGACGGTCGTCGCGTTGACCTCGCGGTCGAACGCCACGGTGATCGAAGCCGGCAGCGTCGTCACGGTCGAGCCGGGCAACGGCGACGCGGACGACACCCTGATCGCCGCGCCGCTCGCCTGCCGGTCGTCGATCGCGCCGCTCGTGACCCACTGACGGATCGTGTCGATCGTCGCCTGCGGCAGCGCGGGCATGCCCGCGGGCATGCGCTCGCCGCTCGCGGCCGTGCCCTGGATTTTCTGAACCAAGTAGCTGTTGTCGGGGTCGCCCGGCTCGATTCGCAGAATCGACGGCTCCTCGTCGCTCGGCACGCCGACGAGCAGCGCGTAGCTGCTGTTGCCGTCGAGCCTGAGCCCGTGCGGCGCGCTCGCGCCCGAATGGCACGTGACGCAGATCGGCGTGAACACGTTTGCTTGGATCGAGCTGAACGTGGCCGTCAACGGGCCGCCGCCCCCGGCGCCGCTCCCGTTGCCCGAGCCGCACGACGCCGCGAGCGTGCACGCGGCGAACGCCGCGCAGCGGCTCAGTGCTCGGTACGCGCGCACCCGCGCACGCGAGTTACTCGATCCTTCCATGGGACTAGCCTCGATGTCCGTAAGTCGTGCGCTTCAGTTCCAGCGCGACATGGAAAGGTTCAAGCGCACGCGCGGCATGCCGTCGGAAACGGCTGCGACGCGCGACAGGCTAGTCCGTTTGAACCTCCGCGCGGTCGCGCGGGACTGACGAAACCGTCGACGCTACGCCGAGCGCACTCGGTAGTTGCCGCTCGGCCCGTCGAGCTCGATCGCGATCACGCCGGCCTTCGCCGCGTCCTCGAGCAAGTCGGAGAAGCTCCGATAGCCGTAATAGCTCTCGTTGAATCCCGGATAGACGCGCTTGACGCTCTGCTTCACCTGCGAGCCCCAGACCGGATCGTAATCGCTCTCGAGCGAGGCGACGGTCGCGGCGACCCGGTCGAACGCTTCCTGCTTCTTGCCGTCGGGAGCCTCCGTCTGCTTTTGCCGCGTCTGCTTCTGCTGCGTCTGCTTCTGCACGCGAATCAGGTCGTCGTAGAAGATGAATTCGTCGCAGTTGTTCGCGAGAAGATCCGACGTCGACTTGCGCACGCCGCAGCCGACGACGCGCTTGTCGTTCTCCTTGAGCTTCGAGACGAGCGGCGAGAAGTCGCTGTCGCCCGTGATCAGCGCAAACGTGTCGATGTGCGACTTCGAGTAGCAGAGATCGATCGCGTCGACGACCATGCGGATGTCGGCGCTGTTCTTGCCGGAGATCTTCGAGCGCGGGATGTCGACCATCTCGAAGCCTTGCTTGTGGAACTCTTGCATGAAATTTTGGTAGCGGCTCCAGTCGCAGTACGCGCGCTTGAACACGATGCGGCCGCGCTCGAGCAACCGCTTGAGCACGAGCTCGATGTCGAACCGCCCTTTCTTGTCTTCCTCCGCGCCGAGCGCGAGGTTCTCGAAATCGACGAACACGGCGGTGATGAGCTCGTTACGGAGAGAGTGCTCTACGGCCATTGAGTTACCTGTGCTTGGGACGGCGTGTAGGGAGATGCTAGCGCGGCTGCGGCGGGGGCGCGAACGGCACGCCGCCCGCGAGCGAGTCGCAGAGCTCTTCGTACACGCGCTTGACCCCCGCCCTCGCCGGCACGGGCCCGATGGCTCTCGCGATCCGCGATGCGAGCGAGCCGTGCCTGAGATAGTGCTCGAGCAGCCGTTCCGTCTCGGCATCGAGCGTGCCGCGTGCCGCCGCGACGTCGATCAGGTGCGCCCAGAGCCCTTTGACGTCGGTGCTGCTGCCCTTGAAGCCGAGCGCGCTCAAGAAGCGCCGCTCGGTGATGCCGGCCCCCTCGGCGCGCCGCTGCGTGAGCTCGAGCAGCGCCCCGAGCTCCTTCGTGTGCCACGTGTCGAGCGCGCGCCGATCCGCCCAGCGCTCCTCGCAGAGCACCTTGAGCACGTCCACGATCAGCGCTGCGTACGCGACGTCCATCAGCGGCGTCTCCTGCACGTCGAGCACCCGGATCTCGATCGTCATTCGGTCGAAGCGCGCGATCGCGCCGCGCGCGTTGACCCATTCGTGGCGCAGCACGCGCTCGGGATCGTGCGGCTCGAGATCGCGATAGATCGGCTCGAGCACCCGTTCGTGATACTCGCCGATCGAGCCGACGGCCTCGGGCACGACGGCGCCCGTGACGGACGGGATCCGCGCGCAGTTGTCGCGGTAAGCGACGAGCCGATTGTCGAGGATTCCGTTCGGCAGCCCGTCGACGATCGGCGAGCTCGCCGCGAGCCCCGGCAGGATCGGCAACAGGAACCGGATCGCCGAATGCAGCCGCGCGAACTCCTCGTCGCCCGCGAACGGCAGGTTGATGTGCATGCTCTGAAGGTTCGCCCAGCCGTGACCCTTGCAGGAGAAGATCCGGTCGAACGCGTCGTAGACGTCGTGCGTGCCGTGCGGCCAGAGCACGACGTCCGTCCGGATCCATCCACGGGTGCATCGCGTCGCGCATGAGCCGGCGCCCCGCCGCGTCGAGCTTCGAGTTCGCGAGCGCGACGTTGTCGGCGAACGCGCGGCCGAGGCCGGCCAAGCTCCGGCGCGGGCCGTTGCAGTTGAGCTCGAGCACGTGCAGCGCGAGCTCGTTGTTCCACGCGACGTCGCCGTTCGCGAACTCTTCGACGAGCTCGCCCGCGACGGCCTCGAGCAGCTCGTCGGCGGCCGGCGCGACGTCGAGCGTCTCGGCGTCGACGAGCATGTACTCGACCTCGATGCCGTGCGCGTCGAACAGGTGCAGCGTTGCGGGAAGCGCCTCGGTCGGAGGCGCGATCGGCGTCAAGCAGGCGGGCTTGAACTGCTTTTCGGCATCGACTCTCGCCTTGAACACCTTCATCACGCGCTCGTAGAGCTCGTCGCCGAGCACCGCATCCTCGATGCCGCGGTCGACGTTCGGGTTGTCGTTGATCTCCATGAGCACGTGGCGCGCCGTTCACGGTCTTGATGTCGACGCCGTAGAACCCGTCGCCGATCGCGTTCGCCGTGTGCAGCGCGAGCTGGAGCACCTCGCGCGGGGCGTGCTGCACCGCGATCGTCTCGTGCTCGCCCTCCTTCGTGCGCTGCTCGCCGTGCTGGTAGATCTGCCAGTGGCCGTCGGCCATGTAGTAGCGGCAGACGAACAGCGGCTGGCGGTCGAGCACGCCGACGCGCCAGTCGAACTCCGTCGGCATGAACGACTGCACGATCACGAGGTCGCTGCGCGACAAGAGGCGCTGGAGGCCGGCGGACAGCTGCTCGCGCGTGTCGGCGCGGAACACGCCTTCGGAGAACGCGCTGTCCGGCTGCTTGAGCACGCACGGCAAGCCCGAGGTCGCGGATGATCTCGTCGGTGCGCGCGCTGCTCACGACCATCGTCGGCGGGATCGCGAGATCGAGCCGCTTCGCGAGCTCGAAGAGATAGACCTTGTTGCCGCAGCGGATGATCGACTCGGGGTCGTCGATCACGACGAGGCCCTCGGCGCGCGCGCGGCTCGCGAACCGGTACGTGTGATGGTTGAGCTTCGTCGTCTCGCGGATGAACAGCGCGTCGAACTCGGCGATCCGGCCGTAGTCGTCGCGGTCCAAGAAATCGACGTCGAAGCCTTGGCGCGCGCGCGGCGCGCTCGAAGCGCCTCAACGCCTCTCGATTCGACGGCGGCGAGCGCTCCTCGTCGTTCGCGAGGATCGCGAGGTCGTGCTCGTACTTGACGCTGCGGCCGGAGCGGCCCGCGGGGCCGCGGCGCGCGAAATGGTTTTCGATCACCTGGCGCACGAAGCCCGCATGGCTCGTGGGCAGGTCGCCGACCGGGATCGGCGTGATGCTCGACGGCCGCCACTTGCCGGTCGTCGAAGACTTCGAGAACGACGCGCGCATCAGCGGCACCGGGAACAGGTTGAAGATCGCGCGGCTCAGGTCCGCATGCCGCTCGGCGAGGTTGCAGCCGAAGTAGATGCTGAGCTCGAAACGCTTCGAGACGAATCGTGTGCAGCGAGCGTTCGATCAGCTCCTCGAGCTCGTCGTCGGCGCGCAGCAGCGCACGGGATTTCACGTCCTGGATCGTCGCGACCGAAGGCATCGTGCGGTGGCCGCGCGCCGCCGCGAGCAGCGAGACGTAATAGCCGGCCGTCTGATACGCGTACGAGTCGCAGAGGTTATAGACGCGCGCCTGGCGCAGCTCGCTGAAGCGCGCGGCGCGCAGGTAGTCGTCGGCGCTGATCACCTCGGCACCCGGGATCGTGCAGCGGCCACTGCTCGGGATGATCGACGACGAGCAGCGTCGTCATCGGGCGGCGCTCTTCGGCTCGATGACCACGAGGTTCGCGTCGTAGGTGACGGCGCCGAGCAGGATCGCGCCGATCAAACGGTGCGCGCCGACCGCGTAGTAGCGGGAGCCGACGAGCGGATTGGTCTGCAGCGGATCGGCGATCAGCACCTCGCGCGGATGCTTGCGATAGCCCGTGAGCACGACGAAGTGCCCGACCGGCTCGCCGCGGACGTCGTCGTCCTCGTTCGTCTCCGGGATGTCGCGCATGGCGCGGTAGAGGTACGTGGCGCTCAAGCCCGTGATCACCGGGATCCCGCGCTTCAGGTACTTGCGCAGCAGCGACGGATCGAGGTCGCGGAGCTGGAGCGTGCCGCCGAGCTGCAGGAACTCGTCGTAGCCGCGCGTCGCGGCCTGCAACCGCGGCCAAGTTCTTCACGGCCGCCTGCGCCTCGAGCTTGGCGCGGATCTCGTCGGCCGGCAGCTCGAACCAAGTCGGGTCGAAGATCTCGAGGTTGTACGTGAGCAGCGTGACCTTGTAGCCGCGCTTGAGCGCGTGGTTCGCGAGAAACACGTCGAGCGTGCCGCCGCTGTCGAGCCGATGCAGCTCGGCGGCGACTTGCGCGAGCGCTACGTCGTCGCCGTAGTGCCGATAGATTCCATGCAGGCACGCGGGCCCGCACGTCTCGTCATCGGGCTGCGGGTCGACGACGAAGCCCAAGCCCGGGTCGACGGGGCGCGCGGGAGAGACGCTCTGCTTGTGGCGGACGGTCATGGATCGTTGCGGGTCCGAGGCTGGAACGCGCGCCATTCTAGACCAGCTCGGTCCCGCGGCCGGCGGACCGGCACGCGAATGCGCCGCGGCGGCCCGATTGCTCGGGCCGCCGCGTCCTGAATCTCGTTTGATAAGGTGTGTCAGCCTGCAGGACTGACACGTGGCGCGACTACAATTTGATGTCGAAATCGTCTTGCCCGTAGTCGTCCCAGTCGGACAATTGACGCCGTAGCGACTGTTGCTCGTTGCGGAGCTCGACACGCTGCCTTGCCGGCTTCTTCGGTTTGCGTGAATCGTCGTCATCCGTCTTCGTCGTCTGCCGCGTCTCCAGACTCGAAATCCTCGAAGAACTGGGCGCCGTTGCTTTCCTCGTCTTGCTCTTTGGGCTTACGCATCGTAACCCTCCATGACTGTCCTATTCATGCCCGGATCTCCGCCCGTTCACGGCCGCCGCCGGCGCTTTCTCGCCGGCCGCGACTTCAAACCAAGAAGCCCCGAGCTGCGCAACTATAGGCTGTTCCGGTCCGCTGTCAAGATAGAGAATAATCTTTAGAATCCAGAAGTTAGCGCGATTCTCAAGAGCCGTATGCGCGTCGGCTCTAGGTATTCGCGCGGCGCCGGCGGCGCGCGCGGGACGCGATCGTCTTACAGAAGACGACCTTGTGATCGCCGTGCGCGTAGAAGTCGCGCAGCCGCGCCGCCAGCCGGTAGCCCGCCGCGCGGTAGAAACGGCGCGTGCGGACATAAGCCGCGCGCGACGAGGTCTCGATGTAGAGCCGGCCGCCGCCGCGCTTCGCGACTGCGAGCTCCGCGAGGTGCATGAGCCATCTGCCCGATTCCGAGCCCCTGGGCCTCGGGCGCCACGGCGATCCAATAGAGGTCGTAGCTGCCGCTTCGTGAGCGGCACGGCGCCCCAGGCGCAATAGCCGACGAGCTCGCCCGCCTCTCGGCGAAGATGAACTCGTAGCCGCTCTTCGCGCCGCGCCGCAGCCGCTCCTCGAGCAGCTCGATCGCGATCTCGGTCTCCTCCGGGTAGAAGACGCCCGTGGACTCGACGAGACGTCGCAGCGCGCGCAGATCGGATTGGCGCGGACGCGTTCGGGTGCGTAGCGGCGGAGCTTTCGCCGAGCGCGCGGTCACAGTTCGGCCCGCCGCGCTCGCGGAGCGCGCTCGAGCGCATCGTCGATCAGCCTCGCGACGGCGGCTTCGTAACCGATGCCGGCTTCACCGAGCGCGGCCGCGAACCCGGCATCCGGCGACAGGCACGGATTCGCGTTCACTTCGAGCACCCATGGGCTTCCGCGCTCGTCGACGCGAAAGTCGACGCGCGCGTAACCGTCGAGCCGAAACAGCTCCCAGCAATCGAGCGCGAGCCGGCGCAGCGCGCTCCGCGAGCTCGGGCTCGACCGCGAACGACCGCGGCGTGTTGCGGTACTCGAAGCTATCCGAGTCCCACTTCGCCGCGTAGCCGACGATTCGCGGCTTGTCGGCCGGAAACGCGTCGAAGCGGATCTCGGCGACGGGCAGCGCGCGCGGACCCGCGCGCTCGGCGAGCAGCGCGACGTTGAGCTCGCGGCCCGGCACGAACTCTTCGGCGAACCAGTCGCCGCCGAGCTCGGCGCGGCGCCGTTCGATCGTCGGCTCGGCGCTCGCGGCGGCGACGATCGCGCCGTCGTCGAGGCCGAGCGACGCGTGCTCCCAGACCGACTTCACGATCCACTGCCCGGTGCGCGTCGCCGGGGAAAAGGCCGCGGGCGTCGGCAACCCCGCCGCCGCGAGCAGCCGCTTCGCGAGCGGCTTGTCGGAGGTCAGAGCGATCGCGGCCGCAGAGCAACCCGTGAACGGCAGCCCGAGCGACTCGAGCAACGCGGGCACGAGGTGCACCAGCCGGCCGCGGCCCTCGAGCGACTCGACGAGATTCACGACGACCGCGGGTGCGAGCTTGCCGAGCGTGCGCTCGAGGGACTCGAGGTCGAGGCCGGTCGCGACGATTTCCGGCTCGAAGCCGAGCTCGCGCAGCGCCGATGCGAGCGCGCGAGCCTCGACGAGCGTGTCGCTCTGATCCGGCGGCCCTTGGGCCGCCGCCACGTCGTGAAGGATCACGGCCCGCTTCGACATCGAGCATCCGGCGAGCGTCGGCTAGGCGGCGGCCGCGCGCTCGGCCTCCGCGGCGAGCCGCGTCGTCGTGCAACGCACGATCTCGCCGATCAGCGTCTCGTAGTCCATGCCTTCGAGCGCCGCCATGATCGGCAGATCGGAATGCTCGGGCGTCAGGCCCGCGAGCGGATTCACCTCGAGCATTTGCGGCTTGCCGGCCGCGTCGAGCCGCACGTCGACGCGCCCCGCGTCGCGGCAACCCAAGCACTTCCAGGTCCCGAGCGCGACCTCCTCGACGGCGCGGCGCAGCGCGCCCGCAGCGAGCAGCTTGTACTCGACGAGCTCGCGCCACTGCGCCTTGTTGCGGTACGAGTAGACCGCCGCGTCGGCGCCCGAGCGCAACACGACTTCGAGCGTGGCGAGCGCGCGCGAGTCCGCGCCCGTGCCGAGGATGCCGACCGTGAACTCGCGGCCGCTCAAGAACTCCTCGACGAGCACGGGCTCGCGAAACTCGGCGAGCAGCTCCGTGCAGACCTCGAGCAGCGCCGCGCGCGACGTGACCAGCGAGCGCGCGGTCACGCCCTTGCTCGTGCCCTCGGCAACCGGCTTCACGAACAGCGGGAACGGCAGGGCGACGGCCGCGGCCTCGGCCGCTCGTCGTCACGAGCGCGAAGTCCGGCGTCGGCACGCCGGCCCCGCGCGCGACCTGCTTCGCCATGCCCTTGTGCAGCGTGAGCGCGCAGACCAGCGGATCGGAGAACGTATAGGGAACGCCATAAGCCTCGAGTAGCGCCGGGACCTGCGACTCGCGGCCGAAGCCCGCGACGCCCTCGGCGATGTTGAACACGAGATCCCAGCGCTCGCCCGCGACGAGCCGCGCCGCGAGCGCCTTCACGTGGCCGATCCGGACGACCTCGTGGCCGAGCGCCGCGAGCGCGCCCGAGATCGCATCGATCGTGACCTCGGTGTCGAACTCGGCGACCGCGTGCTCGCTGAAACCGAGCGCGAGATAGTCGGCCTTCAGATCGTAGGTGAAGCCGATCCGCAAAGTGCGTGCCCCTTCGCCGCGCGCGCGCGCGGCGTCAGCTTCCGCCGAGCTTTCCACCGGGATCCGGGTAGCGGCACTCTTGGCCGCGGAAATTCCGGAGCATCAGGTCGTCGCCGTCGCGGCCGAGCACGGAGTCGGGCAGCATCGCGATCTTGCCGCCGCCGCCCGGCGCGTCGACGACGTAGTTCGGCACCGCGTAGCCGGTCGTGTAGCCGCGCAGCTGCGAGATCAGCTCGAGCCCCTTCTCGACCGGCGTGCGGAAGTGCGCCGAGCCGCTGATCGGGTCGCACTGATAGAGATAGTACGGCCGCACGCGGATCTTGAGCAGCTCGTGGAACAGCTTCTTCAGCGTCGCGACGTCGTCGTTGACGCCCCTTGAGCAGCACGGTCTGGCTGCCGAGCGGAATGCCGGCGTCGGCGAGCCGGCCGCACGCCTCCGCGACCTCGGGCGTGACCTCGTCCGGATGCGTGAAGTGCAGGCTCATCCACAGCGGGTGATAGCGGCGCAGCATCTTCGTGAGCGTCGGCGTCACGCGCATCGGCTGCACGACCGGCTGCTTCGTGCCGATCCGGATGAACTCGAGGTGCTGGATCGCGCGCAGGCGCGAGAGCACGTACTCGAGCCGGTCCTCGTCGAGCGACAGCGGGTCGCCGCCCGAGATCAGGCAGTCGCGAATCGCCGGCGTGCGCGCGATGTAGTCGATGGCGCGCGTCGATGTCGCCCTTGCGCAGCGCGCGCTCGCCGCTCGCGCCGACGAGCCGGGCGCGCGTGCAGTAGCGGCAATAGACCGAGCAGAAGTTCGTGACGAGCAGCAGCACGCGGTCCGGATAGCGGTGCACGAGACCCGGCGTCGGGCTGTGGCCGTCCTCGCCGAGCGGGTCGTCCTGCTCGCCGGGGCTGCGATCGAACTCGGAGAGCGTCGGGATCGTCGTGCGCCGCAGGCCCTGGGCCGGGTCATGCGGATCGATCAGGCTCATGTAGTACGGCGTCACGCCGACCGGGAGCGGTCCGTGATGCCGAACGATCGCGTCGCGCTCGGCGGGCGTCACGTCGATCATCCGCTCGAGCTGCTCGAGGCTGCGGACGCGGTTGCGGTTTTGCCAGCGCCAGTCGTTCCACTCGGCGGCTTTGACGCCCGCGAAGTGACGCTTGCGGAATTCGTTGCTGGTCGCGCCAATGACGAAACGCGCGCCGGCCGCTCGGGCGAGCTGGACCGGCGGAGAGAAACCGTGACCGTTGAGAGTAGGACGGGCGGGCGAGGGCTTTGGTATCAGGCACGGATCGGCGGAGGCCGAACTCGGAGGTTCTTCCTCCAGAGACATCAGTTTCTTCACCTGACGTTGAGGTCCATGGGCACGGGGCCCTTTGCTTATTCTTCGCCCGGCAATTCCGTTGTTACCGGACTGGACAGACCTTCTGCCCACGACGAAAACCGGCGTAAATATAAAACGCCCTCGATAGATTGCAAGCGTTTTTTTGGCCGCGGCGACGCGATTCGAGCGGCTCGCGCGTCGGCGCAAACGTGAGGAACGATCACACTTCGCGAGCGACCGCAGCGTAGAATACCGCCGCGAAAGTCGGAGGCTCCTCATGGGCAAGAACGCAACTTTGACCTACGACGGCAAGAGCTACGAGCTCCCCGTCATGGTCGGCATCGGAAGACGAAACGGCCGTCGACATCTCCGCTCTGCGCGCGAAGTCCGGGCTCATCACGCTCGACAGCGGCTATGCGAACACCGGCGCGTGCACGAGCAAAATCACCTTCATCGACGGCGAGAAGGGGATCCTGCGTTACCGCGGCTATCCGGTCGAGGAGCTCGCCGAGCGCTCGAGCTTCGTCGAGACGGCCTACCTCCTGATCTTCGGCGAGCTGCCGACCGCGACGCAGCTCGCGGACTTCCGACGTCTGCTCGGCGAGCACGAGTTCATCCACGAGGGCATGTTGAATGCACTTCGACGGCTTCCCGAGCGACGCGCCGCCGATGGCGATCCTGTCCGCGATGATCAACGCGGTCGGCTGCTTCCAGCCCGTGTTCCTGCAGACGGAGGACAGCGATCACTTCGTGGAGCCCGCTGCGCGGCTCATGAGCAAGGTGCGCACGATCGCGGCCGCGAGCTACCGCAAGTCGATCGGCAAGCCCGTGAACTACCCGCGCACCGAGCTCCGCTACACCGCGAACCTGCTGCACATGATGTTCTCGAACCCGCACCGGCTCTATCAGCCCGACGAGGTCGTCGTGCGCGCGCTCGACCAGCTGCTGCTGCTGCACGCCGATCACGAGCAGAACTGCTCGACCTCGACGGTACGGATGGTCGGCTCGTCGCAGGCCAACCTCTATGCGTCGGTCGCGGCCGGCGTCTGCGCGCTCTGGGGCCCGCTGCACGGCGGCGCCAACGTCGCCGTCATGGACATGCTCCAGGAGCTCAAGGACAGCGGCGAGAAGCTCGAGACGTTCATCGCGAAGGTGAAGGACAAGGACGCGCACACGCGCCTCATGGGCTTCGGCCACCGCGTGTACAAGAACTTCGATCCGCGCGCGCGAATCATCAAGGACGCGTGCCACGCTCTGCTCAAGAAGCTCGGCGTCAAGGACCCGCTGCTCGATCTCGCGATGCGGCTCGAGGAGGTCGCGCTGCGCGACGAGTACTTCGTCCAGCGCAAGCTCTATCCGAACGTCGACTACTACAGCGGCATCATCATGCGCGCGCTCGGCATCCCGACGAACATGTTCACCGTGATGTTCGCGATCGGCCGCCTGCCGGGCTGGATCGCACACTGGCGCGAGGTGCGCATCGGCGGCTCGGGCCGCATCGACCGTCCGCGCCAGATCTACACGGGCGCCGCGAAGCGCTCGTTCGTGCCCGTGGAGCTGCGCAAATAGCCGAAGACGTTGTCGACTAAGCCTTCGGCCCCGATGAACGTCCTGATGGTCTGCGCCGAGCTCGCGCCGTTCGCGAAGACGGGCGGGCTCGCGGACGCCGTCACGGGCTTGAGCGACGCGCTCGCCGCGCGCGGCCACGACGTCCGCGTGCTGCTGCCGAGATACGAGCACTTGCCGCCGGCCGGCGCCGACGCGCAGCCGCTCGCGGACCCCGTCGAGCGGCCGCCGCGTGCTCGAGGTCGGCGCGGCCGAAGGCTCGCCGCGCGCGCGGCGGCAAAGGCAAACGCGCGCGCTCCGACCGTCTATCTGCTCGACCTCGAGGAGCTCACGCCGGGGCCGATCTATCTCGGCGACGACCGCGACGCGGGCCGCTTCCTCCGGCTCGTCGGAAACCGCGGTCGACTCTGCCCGCGACGCTCGACTGGCGCCCCGACGTGCTGCACTGCCACGACTGGCACGCGGCGCTCGTGCCGCTTGCGCAGCGTGCCCGCGCGCCCGCGCGGCCGGTGCCGACGATCCTCACGCTGCACAACATCGGCTACCAAGGCTTGTTCGCCGACTCGGTGCTCACCCTCTACGGATTCGACGCGATCCGCCCATTCATCCCGCCCGACGCGCTCGCGGGCGGCACGATCAATTTCCTGCGCGCGGGCCTGCACGCGGCCGACGCGATCACGACCGTGAGCCCGACCTACGCGCAAGAGATTCGGACGCCTGCGTTCGGCATGGGCCTCGAGGACGTGCTCGCCGCGCGCCCCGACGACGTCGTCGGGATCTTGAACGGCGTCGACTACGACGTCTGGGGACCGCAGAAGGACCCGTTCCTCGACTTTCACTACGACCCGACCAACCTCGCGCCGAAGTCGTCGATCAAGGCGCGCGCTCGCCGAACGCCTGGGCCTCGCGCCGGACCCGACCTCGCCGTTACTCGGCGTCGTGAGCCGGCTCGCCGCGCAGAAGGGCATCGACCTCGTCGCGGCGGTGCTGCCGACTCTGCTCGCGACGACCCGCGCGAGCTTCGTCTGTCTTGCCAGCGGCGACGCGGTGCTGGCGACCGGCCTACGGGCACTCGCCGACGCGCACCCGACGCGCATCGCGTTCGTCGAAGGTTACGACGAGTCGCTCGCACACGCGATCCTCGCGGGCGCCGACATCGCGCTCGTGCCGTCGCGCTACGAGCCGTGCGGGCTCACGCAGATGTACGCGCTGCGCTACGGCACGATCCCGGTCGTGCGCGCGACGGGCGGGCTTGCCGACACGATCCAGCACTTCGATCCCGCCACCGGCGCCGGCAACGGCAGTGTGTTCCGCGATGCGGACACCGGCGGCCTGCTCTGGGGTATTCGCAGCGCGCTCGCGTGGTTCGACGATCCGCCGCGCGTGGGCGCGCGTGATCGCGAACGCGATGGCCGCGGACTTCTCGTGGCGCAACCAGACCCAGCCTTACGAGACGCTCTATCGATCGCTCGCCGGTTAGAGCCTAGCCGTGAATTGCGAGCCGCCGCGATCGGCACATGCGCATCGGCAGCCGCGATCAGCCGCTCGGCGTGCACTCGCCGACATAGGTCTCCGGGCGCGACGTGAACCCTTCCATCTTCGTCGGCACGAACTCATGCCGCGTGTGCATCGCCTTGAAGTGCCCCGGCGTGGTCTCGCTCGTGAGCACCGTCGTCACGTACAGCGGCCCGGCGTATGCCGATCTGGATGAAGTGCAGATAGCCCTGCACGTACTTCACGGTGATGAACGCGTCGCCATAGCCGCCGTCCGCCTCGGCCGTGCCCCCGTCGACGTCGATGGAGGAAAACGCCGATCTCGAGCTTGCTCGGCGCAACGGTCGCCTTGGTCTTGTCGCCTTCCCAGTCGCTGGTCGACACGTCGAGAACTTGCACTTCAGCGCCTTGGCGCCGAGCAGCTTCTTCTCGAGCGCCATCTTTTGAGCCGTTTGGGCCCCGGCCGAAGGCACGGACGCGAGTGCGACCAACGACGCCGCGGCGAGAACGACCAACACAATCCGACGCATGGCGCCAGAGTTTGACACGCGCAGCCGCCCCTGCGACAGGTGGTGCTCGCAGTAACGGCAACGACACCGCGAAAGGTGGCGCGGTCATTTGACCGTCTCGCGCAGCGCGCCTCGATAATCCGTAACCCTCCAGGCGGAGTCGTTCGTGTCGCGAGTCGCGGCCCTTGTCGTCCTGCCGGCCGTCGTGCTGGCCCTGCTCGACATTCCCCATCGCCGACGGCCAGATCGTCGACGAGCCCGGATTGCTCGCGCAACTCGAGCAGCTGTTTCCTGACGCGGCGAAGTTCTCCGCGAAGAGCGGCAGCCCGCCGGCCTACAAAGCGTTCGGCGCCGCCGCTTCCGGCCAGGAGCCGAGGCTGCTCGGCTACGCGTACTGGACCACCGAGCTCGAGCCGCTCGAGCGCGGCTTCGACGGGCCGATCAAGATGCTCGTCGGCATGAACACCGACGGCATTCTCACCGGCGTGATCGTCACCGAGCACCACGAGCCGTACGGCTACTTCTCCGTCGAGCCGCCCGAGTTCGCGGCGCAGTTCAAAGGCAAGAACGTCCGCGATCCGTTCAAGGTCGGTGCGGACGTCGATGCGGTCGCGCGCGCGACGATCAGCGATCACGAGCTCGAGCCGCGCGATCCGCAACGCGTCGCGGCGGATCGCGCGCGCGTATCTGACGCCCGCGTCGCCGCCTTCGCAATGATCTTCGCCGCCCGCGTCCGAAGCATCGGCGGTTCGTTGCTGCGCGTGCTCGCGCTGTCGCTTCTGCTCGCGAGCGTGTCGGGCGCGCAGCCGGCCGACGACGGAGCGGGCCACGCCGGCGACGCGCCGGGTTTCGAATTTCGACGACGCCGACGACGCCGCGCCCACGTTCCTCGATCTCGCCGGGCCGCCAGGCGCTCGACGTCGCGCTGTTCGCAGCGTTCGCGACGCTCGTGATGGTGAGCTTCTTCCGCAAGAGCGTGCGCCTCAAGCTCGTCACGCTCGTCGCATCCGTGCTCTACATGGGCTTCTACAAGAGCCAGCTGCTGTCGATCGTGAACGTGTTCGGAACGCTGAGCGAGACGCTCGCGGCCGTGAAGGTCGGCAGCTTCGGCGGCGGGCTGCCGCCGTTCGTGTACAGCTTGGCCTGGTACGCGTTCGCGATCTTCTCCGTCGTCACGACGGTGCTCTGGGGCCGGATCTACTGCGGCCGCGTCTGCGCGTTCGGCGCGCTCACGCAGCTGATCGACGCGGTCGTGCCGGCGCGATGGCGCGTGACGTGCCGCCCGGCGCTCGAGCAGCGCGCGAGCTATATCAAGTACGGCATCCTGATCGCGGCCGTCGGTTACTACCTCGCGACGCGTCAGATCACGTTCTATCGCTACATCGAGCCGTTCTGGATGTTCACGCGCGAGGGCACGACCGTGCATGTGGATCGTGCTCGCGCGTGCTGCTGATCGCGAGCGTGTTCGTGCGCAACCTCTACTGCCGGTTCCTGTGCCCGCTCGGCGCCGCGCTCGGCCTGCTCTCGACGCTGACCGTGTTCAGGATCAAGCGCTGGTCCGAGTGCAGCCAGTGCAAGATCTGCGAGAAGACCTGCGAGTGGGGCGCGATCCGCAAGCGCAAGATCATCATGACCGAGTGCGTGCGCTGCGACGACTGCGAGCGGCTCTACGACGACAAGCAGCAGTGCCCGCACTGGCTGCTCGAGGCGAAGCGCAAGGTGCGCGCGGCGCTCGCCGGCGTGTCGCCGGGGCGCTGAGCGGCCGCGATCGCCGGCTCGAGCGACGACACGAACCCGGTGCGAACGGCCGCGCGGCTTCGGTCGCCGTCGGGTGCGTCCTTCGATCGACAACGTCACTGTCGATATCGGGCGAGCAATCCGGCCGTCAGCGCACGGGCGTGACGACCCGCAAAGAGCGTTCGGCGCGCGCGCGCGACAACGCCACGAGCTTCGGATCGACCTGCTCCCAGCGGAAACGCCAGCGCCAGTTGCCGGCGACGGTGCCGGGCATGTTCATGCGGCTGTCGGAGCCGAGACCGAGCAGGTCCTGCATCGGCACGACCGCGAGCTCGCGCCGCGGAGTCGTAGACGGCGTCGATCAGGAACTCGGGCACGCGCGGCGGCCCGGATAGGTGCGAGCATGCCGCAACACGCCCTCGCGCGCGGCGTCGCTCAAGCCCGCGTACCAGCCGACCGTCGTGTCGTTGTCGTGCGTGCCGGTGTACGCGACCGACGTTCGGCACGTGCGTTCGCGGCAGGTGCGGATTGTCCGCTGTGCCGTCGAACGCGAACTGCGCGACGGCCATGCCGGGCAGACTCGAACCGGTCGCGCAACGCGCGGACGTCGTCCGTGATGATGCCGAGATCCTCGGCGACGAGCGGCAGCTCGCCGTGCTTCGCGCGCAGCGCGGTCAAGAGCTCGTCGCCGCGGCCCTTGCGCCACTCGCCTTCGCGCGCCGTCTTCGCGCCGGCCGGCACCTCCCAGTACGACTCGAGCGCGCGGAAGTGGTCGATCCGGACGAGATCGAAACGCTCGAGCTGCAGCCTCGATGCGCGCGAGCCACCAGCGGAAGCCGCGCCGCTGCATCGCGTCCCAGTCGTAGAGCGGATTGCCCCAGAGCTGGCCGTCCTCGTTGAAGTAGTCGGGCGGCACGCCGGCGACGTCGCGCGGCCGGCCGTTCGCGTCGAGCGCGAACAGCTCGCGGTGCCACCAGACCTCGACGCTGTTTCGGTCGACGTAGAACGGCAGATCGCCGAACAGATACACGCCGCGATCGTTCGCGTAGCGCTTCAGCGCCGTCCACTCGAGATCGAACAGATACTGCTCGAACACGATCGCGCGGAACGCGCTCTTGCTCCTCGGCGAGGAGCGCGCAGCAGCGTCGGCTCGGCTGCGATCGCGAAACGGCTGCCGGCCACTGCCACCACGGCGCGCTCTCGAAGCGCGCGCTGCAGAGCTCGAACAGCCCGTACGGCAAGAGCCAGCCGCCGCTCGCGCTGCACGAAGCGTCGCGAACGCGCGCCAGATGCTCGCGGTTCGCGGCGCTCGCGAACGAGCGATAGGCGTCGTCGCGCGCGACGCCCGACCGCGCCGAAGTCGAGCGCCGCGCGGCAGCTCGCGCAGCGAGCTCGAGATGCGCGGCGTCGAGCAGACGCGGGATAGCCCGCGTAGGCGCGAGCGCTGGCAATACGGCGAGCCGTACGCGTCCACGGGACCGATCGGCAGCGTCTGCCAGACGCTGAACCCGCCGGCCGCGAGCCAATCGACGAACCGCCACGCCTCCGCGCCGATCGTGCCGTTCGGCCCGGCGCCGGGCAGCGAAGTCGGATGAAGCAGAACGCCCGCGCGCCGCGCGGCCAGCACGTTGGTCATTCAACGATCCGTGTTCAGTACGGCCCGCGTCTGAGCGCGGCGAGCATGCTGCGCGTGACGAGCACGACGCCGTTGTCGGTCACGTGGAAGTTGCGCTCGTCGCGTCTCGCGGTCGCGACCGATCACCATCCCGTGCGGAATGTCGCAGCCCTCGTCGATGATCGCGTTCGCGATGTAGCAGCTGCGCCCGATCTCGACGCGCGGCAGCACGACCGAGCGGCGCACCTCGCGTCTGCTCGTCGACCATCACGCTGCGAGAACAGCAGCGACTCGCGCACCACGGCGCCCGACACGATGCAGCCGCCCGCGACCATCGAGTTGATCGCGAGGCCGCGCCGGCGGTCGTCGTCGAAGATGAATTTCGCGCTCGGCACCTGCTCCTGGTACGTCCAGATCGGCCACGCCTCGTCGTAGAGATTGAGCTCGGGGCTCACGTAGATGAGCTCCATGTTCGCGCTGTAGTACGCGTCCACGGTGCCGACGTCGCGCCAGTAGCGCTGCGCCTTCGTCTCGACGTCCTCGAACGGATACGCGAACACGCGCCGCGTCGCGACGGCCTCGGGGATGATGTTGCGGCCGAAGTCGTGCTTCGATTGCGGATCGGCCGCGTCGCGCTCGAGCGTCGTGCGCAGGAATTCGGGGTCCGATCACGTAGATGCCCATCGACGCGAGCGCGACGCCCTCGCGGCCCGGCATCGGCTGCGGCTCTTTCGGCTTCTCGTCGAAGCTCGATGACGCGATGGTCCGGGCCGAGCGCCATCACGCCGAACTCGTGCGCCTGCGACAGCGGCACTTGCACGCCGCCGATCGTGATGTCCGCGCCGCTCTCCTTGTGGAACGCGATCAGCGGGCCGTAGTCCATCTTGTAGACGTGATCGCCGGCGAGCACGAGCACGGTTTCGGGGCGGTGCTGCTCGATGATGTCGAGATTCTGGTAAACGGCGTCGGCCGTGCCGCGATACCAGATTTCGCCGAGCTGCTGCTGGGCCGGAACGATATCGATGAACTCGCCGAGCTCGCCGTGCAGGTAGCCCCAGCCGCGCTGCACATGCTGAATCAGCGAGTGAGCCTTATACTGCGTCAGTATGAAAATCTGGCGAATGCCCGAGTTGACGCAATTGGATAGCGAGAAGTCGATGATCCGGTATTTGCCGCCGAACGGCGTGGCCGGCTTCGCGCGGTTGTCGGTCAACTGCATGAGCCGTTGCCCGCGCCCACCTGCCATCACGACGGCCACGGTGCTGCGCGTGAGCTGACTGACCAGCCGGCGGCGCGAGATCTGTCTCATCGCTGCAAAGCTACTACTAGAGGACGTAGCGTGTCTAACGCCACGCGTACGATGACGAGAACGTGACGCCGAGCTCGCACGGCAATCGCAGCGCGACGGATTTGCGTGATCCCGACGTCGAACGGCTGTTGAGCGGCCGGCTCCACGACCCGCGCCGCGTGCTCGGCTTGCAGGCGCTGTCGCACGACCGAGGCGATCGTCCGCGTGCACCTGCCGAACGCGAAGCGCGCGCGGCTCGTGCAACCCGACGCCGAGCTCGACCGCGTGCCGGGCACCGCGTCTGTTCGAGTGGGTGGGGCCGCGCCGCGCGATCACGGCGCCGTATCGCGTGCGCTGGCAAGGGTTCGACGACGCGTGGCACGAAGCCTACGATCCTTACTCGTTTCCGCCGCAGATCGAGGCGTTCGACCTCGCGCGCTTCGCGCACGGCAACCACGTGCACGCGCACCGGTTCCTCGGCGCGCACGAGCTCACGGTCGAGGGCGTGCCCGGCGTCCGCTTCGCGGTCTGGGCGCCGAACGCCGAGCGCGTGAGCGTCGTCGGCACGTTCAACCATTGGGACGGCCGCCATCATCCGATGAGCGTGCGCGGCGACTCGGGCATCTGGGAGCTGTTCATCCCGGAGCTGCGCGCCGGCGAGCTCTACAAGTACGAGATCCTCGGCCGCGAGACGCGCGAGCTGCTGCTGAAGACCGATCCGTTCGGCGCGCTGTTCGAGCACCGGCCCGGCGACCGCGTCGCGTCACGACCGCCGAAGAGCGAGTTCGCTGTGGACCGACGGCGACTGGATGCGCAGACGCGCGGAGCGCGATTGGCTCCGCGAGCCGATGTCGATCTACGAGGTGCATCTCGGCTCGTGGCGCCGCGGCCCGGCCGGCCGCTTCTTGAGCTACCGCGAGATCGCGCGAGCAGCTCGGCGCGTACGTCGCGGATCTCGGCTTCACGCACGTCGAGCTGCTTGCCGGTGACCGAGCATCCGCTCGACGAGTCCTGGGGCTATCAGTGCACGGGCTACTTCGCGCCGACGCGCCGCCACGGCTTGCCGGACGAGCTGCGCGAGCTCGTCGCCGAGCTGCACGCGCGCGGCATCGGCGTGCTGCTCGACTGGGTGCCGGGGCACTTTCCGAAGGACGCGCACGCGCTCGCGCGCTTCGACGGCACGCCGCTCTACGAGTACGGCGACACGCAGAAGGGCGAGCATCCCGACTGGGACACGCTCGTGTTCAACTACTCGCGCAACGAGGTGCAGAGCTTCCTGCTGTCGAGCGCGATCTGCTGGCTCGAGGACTTCCACTTCGACGGTCTGCGCGTCGACGCGGTCGCGTCGATGCTCTATCTCGACTACTCGCGCCGGCCGCACCAGTGGACGCCAAACCAATACGGCGGCAACGAGAACCTCGAGGCGATCGCGTTCTTGAAGCGCCTGAACGAGGTCACGCACGGCGAGTGCCCCGGCACGATCACGATCGCCGAGGAGTCCACCGCGTGGCCGCAGGTGTCGCGGCCGACCTACGCCGGCGGCCTCGGCTTCTCGTTCAAGTGGAACATGGGCTGGATGCACGACACGCTGAGCTACATGACGAAGGACCCGGTGCATCGCCAGTTCCATCACAACCTGCTCACGTTCGGCCCGATCTACGCGTTCACGCGAGAACTTCGTGTCTGCCGCTGTCGCACGACGAGGTCGTGCACGGCAAGCGCTCGCTGCTCGACAAGATGCCGGGCGACGACTGGCAGCGGTTCGCGAACCTGCGCCTGCTGCTCACGTACCAGTGGACGTATCCCGGCAAGAAGCTGCTGTTCATGGGCGGCGAGTTCGGCCAGCCGCGCGAGTGGAACCACCACGAGTCGCTGCCGTGGCATCTCGCCGACGAGCCGCGCCACGCCGGCGTGCGCGCGCTCGTGCGCGATCTCAACCGCGTGTATCGCGAGACGCCCGCGCTGCATCGCCGCGATCACGACGGCGACGGCTTCGCGTGGCTGTCGTGGCAGGACCACGCCGAACTCGGTGCTGAGCTTCGTGCGCAAGGACGGCGACGACGCACGCGGTCGTGCTGCTGAATTTCACGCCGGTGCCGCGGCACGGCTATCGCGTCGGCGTGCCGGCACGCGGGCACGTATCGCGAGAGTCTTGAACTCGGACTCGAGCTACTACGGCGGCTCGAACCTCGGCAACCTCGCCGTGCCGACCGAGGACGTGCCGTGCATGGGCTACGCGCAGTCGATCGTCGTCACGCTGCCGCCGCTCGCCGGGCTCGTGCTCGTGCCGGGGTGACGGGATAACGGAGCACCGAGCGCGAGCGGTCCGTGGTCGCGCGCGGCGATCGAGTCAGGCGCCCTTCGGGTTCGGCCCGAAGCGATTCGTGCCCGAGCGTGCTGTCCAGCACGGCGAAGATCAGCAGCACGATCGCTCCGATGAACGGCACGAACCCGATCAGACACCACCAGCCGCTCCGATCCGTGTCGTGCAGCCGGCGGATGCCGACCGCGATCGACGGGATGATCATCGCGAGCGCGTAGATTGCGCTGAGCATCCCGATACTGACGACGCCGACAGTGAGGCCCATGACCCCGTCGATGAGACCGAGCCCGATGCCGATCAAGAGGTTGAACAGCACGAACATCCAATACTCCATGCGCCGCGCTCGGCCGAGAACACGGCGTACTTCTTGCAGAACCTGGAGATACCAGCTCACTGAATCCTCCCCCATCGAAGACCCTGGACGCGCCGGACTAGATCACGACCGTCCGATGCGCGTCAACGGCCGGGCCTCGGCTAGCGCGCCTCGAAGATCGCGATGCCGTGCGGCGGCAGCCGGTACTGCGGGCCGAGCATCGGCACGCCGGCCGGAGCGACGTCGTCGGGCGCGGTGATCGTCGTGTCGGCGATCCGCCGCCACGCGCGCGGCAGAACCGGCGGCAGCGTCAGCACGCGCGGCATGCCCGCCATGTTGATCATCACGTGCAACGCGGGCTCGTTGCGGCGTGACGCCCGAGCAGCGTGAAGCACAGCACGCGCGCTTCCGGGTCGTCCCAGCGCGGCGACGTCGAGCGTCTCGCCGTACCAGCGGATCTCTTCGCGCGTCGAGGAAGCGCGGGCGCCGCAGCGACGGATGCCGCTTGCGCAGCGCGATCATCTCGCGCGTGAACCGCAGCATCTGCCGCTGCAGCCGGCGTGAACGACCAGTCGAGCCAGCTGAGCGTCGTTGTCCTGGCAATACGCGTTGTTGTTGCCGCGCTGCGTGCGCAGCACCTCGTCGCCGGCGAGCAGCATCGGCACGCCCTGGCTCAGGAACAGCAGCGCGACCGCATTGCGCGCGCGCTGCGCGCGCAGCTGCTGGATCGCGGCGTCGTCGGTCGTCGCCCTCGATCCCGGAGTTCCAGCTGAAGTTGTCGTCGCGGCCGTCGCGGTTGTGCTCGGCGTTCGCCTCGTTGTGCTTGCGGTCGTAGCTCACGAGGTCCCAGAGCGTGAAGCCGTCGTGGCAGGTGACGAAGTTGACGCCGTTGCCGCGGCGCCTTGCCGGCGAGCGCGATAGAAGTCGCTGCTGCCCGCGATGCCGCGTCGCGACCTCGCCGAGCAGCCCGGGCTCGCCGCGCAGGAAGCGGCGCAGCGTGTCGCGATAGCGGCCGTTCCATTCGGCCCAGCGGAAACCGGGCCAGTTGCCGACCTGGTAGAGCCCGACCGCGTCCCACGGCTCGGCGATCAGGCGCGTGCCTAAGAGCGCCTCGGCGAACTCGATGCTCGCGACGACGGGCGGGTCGGCGACCGGCTCGCCGTCCTCGCCGCGCGACGAGCACGCTCGCGAGGTCGAAGCGAAAGCCGTCGACGTGCATCTCGCGCACCCAGAACGTGAGGCACTCGAGGATGATACTGCGCGACGAGCGGGTCGTTGCAACGCACCGTGTTGCCGCAGCCCGTGAAATCGAGGTACTGCGTCCGGTCCTCGGCGTCGAGCAGATAGAACTCTTCGTTCGCGAGGCCCTTGAAGCCCGATCACGGGCCCGTCGGCGCCGTCCTCGGCCGTGTGGTTCAGCACGACGTCGAGGATCACGCCGATCCCCGCCTTGTGCAGCGCCTTGACCATGTCGCGGAACTCGCGGCGCGCGTCGCCGGATGCCGCGAAGTGGAGCATGCGGCGCGAAGAACGCGAGCGGGCTGTAGCCCCAGTAGTTGCGCAGCCCGAGCGCGGCGCCCGCGGCCGGCACGTCCTGCCGGTCGAACGCGAACACGGGCAGCAGCTCGACGTCGGTGACGCCGAGCGACTGCGAGGTGCGGGATCTTGTCGATCACGCCGCGATACGTGCCGGGCGACTCGACGCCCGACGACGGATGGCGCGTGAAGCCGCCGACGTGCATCTCGTAGACGATCGTGTCGCTCGAACGAGCGCTCGAGCGGCGCGTCGCCTTCCCAGTCGTAGTCGTCGGGCGCGCGCGATCTGCGCGCGCACGGAGCCCGGATCGGCGCCGACGCGTATGCGCGTCCGCGCGCCGCCAGAGCGCGTCGCTCACGAGCCTCGCCCACGGGATCGAGCAGCTCGCGGCGCGCATCGAACCGCAAGCCCTCCGCGGCGTCGGTCGGGCCGTCGGCGCGCCACGTGTAGTACCAGCCGGGCTGCGCGCCCGCGACGAACGCGTGCCACCACGCGTACGTGCGGTGCTCGCGCGGATCGAGCTCGATCTCGACGAGCGGCGTCGCGTCCGTCGCGCCGCGGTAGAGCCGCAGCCAGACGTTGCGTCGCGCGCCGGCTGAACAGCGAGAAGTTCACGCCGCCCGGGCGCGCCGTCGCGCCGTGGGGGAAGCGGTCGCCCGCTTCGAGCACGAGCTTCTTGGCCATCGAGGACTGGGCCTAAAGACTTGCGCATCAAGCCGAGCTCGTACGGATGCGTGAGATGCGGATGCTCCGGCAGCGCGCGAATCTCGTAGAGCAGCGAGCCGGCCCACGGCGGCTGGAACTCGAGCCGGTAGCGGCAGACGGGCCCGTCGTTCGCGCGCGCACCGGCTCGAAGCGCTCGAGCAGCACGCCTTCGTCGTCGACGAAGTTCACGCCGGGCCGCGGCCGGCGGTTGTCGACGCGAAGCCTGGGCACCGGCACCTCGAGCTCCGACGCAAGCGCGCGACGCACGACGCACTCGACGCGCACGTCGCTCGGGCGCGAGGCCGTTCAGCACGACCTCGACCTCGAGGCTCACCGTGTCGCGGAACTGCGCTTCGGTCGGCGCGCGCGCCGCTGCGCTTGAGCTCGACGCCGGGCCATGCGGCGCGGACCTTCGCCTTCCACGCGGCGAGCTCGCGCGCGATCGCGAAGTCGTCGGCCGCGATCGTCCGGCCCTGCCGCGCGGCGGGCGCGTAGAAGCACTGCCAGTAGTCGCGCAGCACGCGCTCGCTGTTGAACGCGGGCAGGATCGAGGCCATCGATCGCTTGCAAAGCGCGACCCACTCGGGCGAAAAGCCGAGCTTCGCGTCGCGCGCGTAGTAGAGCGGGATCACCTCGTCCTGGAGGGTCTCGTAGAGCGTCATCGCGTCCTGGCGGTCGCGGTCCGCGGCGTCCTGCGTGTCGACCGCAGGCGGGATGCCCCAGCCGTTCTTGTGCTCGTCGGCGGCCGTCGTACGCCTCGGCCCACCAGCCGTCGAGCACGCTCAAGTTCACAGTGCCGTTGATCGCCGCCTTCATGCCGGACGTGCCGCTCGCCTCGAACGGATGCACGGGCGTGTTGAGCCAAACGTCGACGCCCGAGACGAGCAGCCGGCTGATGCCCATGTCGTAACCCTCGAGCAGCAGGATCTTGCCGATGAACGGCGGCTGGCTCGAGATCCGCTGGATCTCGCGGATCATCCACTGCGCGGGCTCGTCGGCCGGATGCGCCTTGCCGGCGAACACGAACAGCACCGGCCGGCCCTCGATTCCGCACGAGCTGCTCGAGCCAGCGCAGGTCCGTCATCAGCAGCGTCGCGCGCTTGTAGGTCGCGAACCGGCGCGCGAATCCGATCGTGAGCACGTTCGGATCGGCCGGATCGACGAGCTTCGAGCAGCCGGTGGATGTGCGCCTCGCTCAAGCCGTTGCGCTTGTGCTGGCGCTCGAGCCGCTCGCGCACGACGCGCAGCATCTGGCTCTTGACCTTCTGGTTCGTCTGCCAGAACTCCTCGTCGGGAATGTCGAGGATCTTCGCGATCAGCGTCGCGATCCATGATCCGGTCGCGCCAGTCGGGCGAGAGATGCTTGTCGAAGAGCGCGGCCCACGCGGCGCGCAGGAAGGTCGGCACGTGCACGCCGTTGGTCACGTAGCCGACCGGGTTCTCGTTCGGCGGCACGTCGGGCCAGATGGGCGCGCAGAGCCGCGCCGACACGCCGCCGTGGATCTTGCTCACGCCGTTCACCGACGCCGCACCGCGGATCGCGAGCCGCGTCATGTTGAACGTGTCGCGCTGCTCGGGCGCGCAGCCGAGGTCGAGCATCTCGTCCATCGTGATCGCCGAGCGCGGCCGGATAGCTCTCGAACTGGCGCGCGACGAGGTCGCGACTGGAAGACGTCGTGGCCCGCGCTGACGGGCGTGTGCGTCGTGAACACGGTGCTCGCGGCCGTCGTCTCGAGCGCGGCCGGGAACGGCAGGCCGCGCGCCGTGTATTCGCGCAGCCGCTCGATCAGCGAGAACGCGGCGTGGCCCTCGTTGATGTGCCAGACCGTCGGCGCGAGCCCGAGCGCGCGCACGGCGCGAACGCCGCCGATGCCGAGCACGGCCTCCTGGCGCAGGCGGTGCTCGCGGTCGCCGCCGTAGAGGACGTGCGTGATTCGCCGATCCTCGGCCGCGTTCTCCTCGACGTCGGTGTCGAGCAGCAGCACCGGCACGCGGCCGACGGGCGCGCGCCAGACCCGCAGCGCGACGTCGCGGCCCGGGAACGGGCACGTCACTCGCAGCTCGCGGCCCGCGCCGTCCACCGCGACCGTGAGCGCCGTGGAGCGCGGCTCGATCGGCGCGTACTCCGGGATCTGCTGGCCGTTGCGGTCGATCCGCTGATTGAAGTAGCCCTGCCGGTACAGCAAGCCGACGGCGACGAACGGCAGCCTGAGGTCGCTCGCGGTCTTGCAATGATCGCCGGCGAGCACGCCGAGACCGCCCGAGTAGATCGGAAAGCTCTCGTGCAGGCCGAATTCGGCGCAGAAGTACGCGACGAGGTCGTCCGCAGCGAGGCCTGTCGAGCTTCGCCGCGCCCGGCGCGCGCAGGTACGCGTCGAACGCGGCGAGCACCTGTTCGTATTCGGCGAGATAGGCGCGGTCCGCGCCCGCGCGATCGAGAATCCCTTGATCGACGCAGCGCAGGAACAGCTTCGGGTTGCCCTCGACCTTGCGCCAGAGCACCGTGTCGAGCTTACGGAACAGCTGTCCCGTCTTCGGATACCAGCTGAACCAGAAGTTCTCGGCGAGATCGGCGAGCCGGCGCAGCGGCTGCGGGATCGTGGGCGAGACCTGCAACGGAAACGACGAATGTCGGCATGCCTGAGCGCTAGTCCTTTTCGACGTTGTAAATCACGTCCATGGATTCTTGATCTCCCGAGCGCAGTCTCGATGCTGACTTTGTCGCTGACCTTAAAGCGCAGCAATAGTCCGCCTATTCTATTGAACAGCCCGTAGCTGTAGCGAATGTAGACTTTTGGGCTGAGATATTTTCCGGCCATCAAGGCGCCCGGGTCCGTGTCGGTGGTCTGCACCGACAGCTCGTCGAGCCCCAGCGTGTGGCCGATCCGCTGCATGCCGGGCAGCGCCTGCTGCAGGCCCATCGCGAGCGCGGCCGTTTGCAGCGTCGCGGTTTCCGACCCGGCCGCGCTGGTCATCGGCCGGCCGAGCAAGAGATACGACAGCGCGTCCGCCTCGCTCATCGCGGGTGTGGAGATCACGCGCGTGCGCGGCGCCTTCAATGTGCCGGTCAGCTCGACGCCGACGCGGATCGGCTCGGCGGTGTTGACCGTCGTCTCGACCGTGCGCGCCGCGCGCACGTCGAGGCCCGGGTTGTCGAGCGGGCCCGTTGAAGAGCAGCAACCCGCGCTCGAGCTCAAGCTTCTGCCCGTAGGCGTTGTAGGACCCCGCGAGCGTGAGCGTGCCGGACGCGGTCGCGGAGCGGCTCGCGTCCATGTCGAGACGCAGGCCGCCGGTCACACGCGTGTCCAAGTTGAGGCCGTTGTAATGGACGTCGTCGCCGAGCACGAGGTTGATGCGGCTCGCGAGCCGCAGCGGCTGCGCTCTCTGCGGAGCCGCCACGCCGTGCACGACCGCGTCGGGCGAGGGCACGACCGCCTCGGCCGGCAGCGACGTCACCTTGATCATGGCGCGCGGCACGCGCACGGCGCCGCTCACGCGGACGTCCGGCAGCGCGACGTCGACGTCGAGATCCGGCGACACGTAGATCTGCGCGTCGGGCCGCTGCACGGCCTCGACGCCGGTGCCCGTGAGCTTGAGCTTCGTCGGCCAGCCCTGCGCGGGGTCGAGTGCGGTCGTGCCGGTGAGCTTGAGCTCGCCGTCGCCCGCGTGTCCGGTCGCGTCGAACGCGAGCGCGCGGCCGTCGCGGCTCGTCGCCGTCGCTTCGATTCGGTCGACGACCAGACCCCAGGCCGGCACGGCGACGCGGCCGCCGGTCCAGGCGCCGCGCCCGTCGAGGGTCGGCTCGGCGACCGTTCCGCCGATGTCGAGGTCGAGCGACAGCGCGCCGGCCACCTGGCCAAGCGCCGGGGACAGCAGCGTGAGGAACGCGAGATCCGGCCACTGCAGGGCGACGCTGCCGGAGATCGGCGAGTTGTCCTTGCGCACGTCGTCGATCTGACCCTGCAAATCCGTGCGGCCGCCGTTCGAGCTCGCGACCGTCGCGTCGATAGCCAGCTTGCCCGCCTCGAGCGTGGCGCTCGCGCGCGCCTCGGTGACGTCGGTCGAGAACGCCTGGGCCTGATCGAACGCGACGCGCACGTGTGTCGTGCCGCCCGTCACCACGGCGGCGCCGTGCGGCCGCCCGCTCAAGTCGGCGAACGACGCCGACATCTGGTACACGCCGTCGACCTTGAGCTGCGGCGGCATGATCGGCTCGAACGTCGAGAGGTTCAGATTCTGCGCGGAGATCACGAGCCGGTCGTCGGGCTTGCCCGCGAGCGCGAGCTCTGCGCACCCGCGCGCGCCCGACACGTGCACCATGCACGCGGTCTCGAGCCGTACGAGCTCGCGGCCCGCCTCCACGCGCACGGGCTCCGCAAGATGCCAGTTGCCGAGGACCTTCTCGTCGACGTCGAACGAGTCGAGCATGCCGCGCCAGGTGAGATTTGCGACACCGCCGCTCGCGGTCACGGTCGCGAGCCAGTCCTCCGCGTGCGCCTCGAGCTTCGCGCGGTGCGCCGAAGTCTTGCCCGCGAGTGACAACTTGATCGAGTCGATCGTGACCTGGCGCCGTGCGAGCCCGGTCGCGTCGATCGTGAGATCGAGCCGCGTGTCTTTCGGCAGGCCCGCCTCGCCGGCGACCGCGAGCCGCTCGATCGAGAGCTCGCCGAGCGCGAAGATCGTGGGCCTCCGCGCGACCGCGACCGCGCGGCTCGTCCCACGTGCCGGCGAATGTCGGCCTCGCCGTCGAGCGCCGCCGCGCAGCCCGGGCCAGACGAGATCGAGGTTGTCGACGCGCGCGGCGACCGCGACGTCGAGGTCGTCGGGCGACAGCGTGCCGTCGAGCGAGATCCGATTCGGCCCCGAGTCGAGCGCGAGCTTGTCGAGATGCCAACGATTGTTGCCGTCGACGTCGGCGGCGCCCTTGACCGCGACCGGATACTGCCGGAGCTCGCCCCGTGAGCGCGACGGCGCCAAAGCGCGTGACGAAACGCCGGCGCGAACTCCGTGTGCAGCGTCGCGGTGCCGCTGAGCCGGCCCGGGACGCTCGGATGGATCCAGCGCGGGTCGACGTTCTGCGCCTCGAGCGCGAGGTCCGCGACGCTGCGCGCGAACGACACGCGTGCCCGCGGCGCGCAGCGTGCCCGCGGCGCGCGCCGTCGATGAGCGGGCCGAGCGCGACGCGCTCGAAGGTGAGCTCGCCGCGCGCGCCGCGGCCGTTGCCGCCCGCGTTCGCGACGCGGCCGTCGACGTCGATCGTGCCCGAGAAGTCGTAGGCGTACTCGGCGATCGTGCCCGCGAGCTTCCCGGTGCCCGCCGGGCTCGCGAAGTGCTCGACGTTCGGGATCACGAGGCCGGTCCACGCGAGCGCGAGATCGAAGCGCATCGCGTCCGTGAAGTCGAGCGTGCCGTCGGCCGTCGCCGCGAACGGCGCGCGCAAGTCTGTGATGGATCTTGAACACCGGGTAGTCGCCGTCGAGCGTCACGCGGCCGGACGCGGCCGCGCCGAGCACGGGGCCGGCCCAGTCGATGTCGGTCGCGAGCGCGATGCCGTTGTCGAAGCGGATGTCGGCGTTCGCGCCGAGCGACATCGATCCCAAGGAGCTCTGCCCGCGCGAGATCGTGAGATGCCGGCCGAAGTACGTGCCGGTGAAGCGAGTCTCGCCGAGCTCGAGCACGCTGCCCTCGACGTCGATGGTGAGGCCCTCGACGATCGCGTCCTCGAGTCGCAGCATGAACGGCAGCGACAGGACGCCGCCTTCTTCCTCGTCGCCCTTCGGCGGCAGCTTCCGGTAGGCCACCGGCGACGCGCGCGCGGCGGCGAACTCGATCTCGCCGATCAGCGCCGCGGCCGGCTTCCACTGGAGCGCGAGCCGCGGGATGTCGAGCTCGTCGCGCGTGAGCCTGAGGCGCACGTCCTCGACGACGAGGCCGCCGAGCAGCGAGCCGTTGACACGGCCGATCGTGAGCTCCGGGCCCGTGCGCGCGAGCACGCGCGCGAACGCCCAGCGCGTGCCGGACTCGGTCGCGACGAGCCAGAGCGCGCCGCCGGCGAGCGCGACGGCGAGCGTGCCGAGCACGAGCAGTCCCGCGAGCGTGTGCGTGAGCCATCTCACAGATCGGGCCCGAGCGTGATGTGCAGACGCCACGAGTTCGTCGGGTCTTCGAACGGGTGCGCGACGTCGACGCGGATCGGACCGAGCGGCGACAACCAGCGCGCGCCGATTCCGGCGCCGGTCTTCGCCGAGAACGCGCCGCGATTGAACGCGTTGCCGGAGTCGACGAATACGGCCACCGACCAATGCGGCCGAACCTTGTGCTCGTACTCGAGGCTCGCGACCGCGAGCTCGGAGCCGCCGATGACTTGGCCGGTCGCAGTCCATCGGGCCCGAGCGTGTTGTAGTCGTAGCCGCGAATGCTGTTGTCGCCGCCCGCGAAGAAGCGCACGGACGGCGGCAGCCTCGCGAAGTCGCTGTCGTACATCGCGCCGAGCTCGCTCCTGAACAGGATCCGCTGACTCGGTCCGACGGCGACCAGATCCACTTGCCGTGCAGGATCACCTGCACGAAGCTCGAGTCGGACAGGATCGCGTCGGCCGCGCCGCGCGCCTCGAGCTCGAGCTTCGAGCCACGATTCGCTCGGATCGTGTTGTCGGAGTGCACATCGCGTCCAGTCGACGCCGGGCATCAAGAGCTGCGCACGCCCGCTCTCGGCGCCGACCGTGAAGTCCTCGACGAGGAACGAGAGCATCGTCATCCGATACCAGTCGTGCTCGCGGCGCGTCAGGCGCCGCACTCCGATCTGCAAGCTGTCGCTGTCCGCGGTTTCCGTGTGCTCGCTCTTCACGCCCGCGTCGAACCCGAGCCAGTCCGAGCGCGGGTCGTTGATCGGCATGCGGTAGTTCGCGGTGAGCTCCGAGACGAGCGGCGAGATCTGGGCCGTGATGCCGAATTGGTGGCCTTCCTCGTTGACGCGCCGATTGTTGCGCGAGAAGCGAAAGCGCGGCCCCGTGTCGGTCGAGTAGCCGACGCCGTAGCTGATGTTCCGGCGCTTCGCGCCCGCGAGCACGATGTCGACGGGGATCTCGCCGCTGTCGCGGTCCGCGGGTTGCGGCCGCACCTCGATGTTGCGGAAATAGCCGCTGTTCGCGAGCGCCGTGTACAGCGTGTTGAGCTCGCGGCCGTCGTAGGGATCGCCGCGGCGGATCTTCACGTACGAGTGGATCAGGTCGTCGCTCAGCACGTCCTGCTGGAACGAGATCGCGCCGAAGCGGTAGCGCTTGCCGGAGTCGAAGTGCAGCACGATGTCGGCGACGCGCTGCTCCGGATACACGTCGATGCGGTTCGCGGTGAACTGCGCGTCCGCGTAGCCGCGCTCGGCCGCGAGATCGAGCCAGCGGCGCTTGAGCGCCTCGTAGTCGCCGTGGTTCAGGACCGCGCCTGCCTTGACCGGCGACTGGTCGCGCGCGCTCACGAACGCCGAGTCCTTCGCTGCCTCGCCGACGAGCTCCACGTCGAGGTTGCGCACGAGCGTCGGCGGTCCGATGCGGATCGCGAACTTCGCGTGCCAGCACTGCGGCGTGCGGTCGAGCGATCGGATCGATCCTCGGCTCGTAGTAGCCGAGCGCCTCGAGCGCCGTGCGGATCTTCTCGGGCGAGGCTTTGTACTCTTGCTCGACGCGCCACTCGGGCGCGTCGCACGGCTTCCTCGTCGAGATCGAGGTGCGCGCGCACGTTCGCGTTCTGCGCCGGATCGAGGCCCGTGATCTCGACGTTTTCCGGCTTCTCGGCGCCGCAGGCGAGCGTCGCAGCCAACGCGAGCACCAAGCCCGGCAGCGCGAGCTCGCGACTCTTGTTCTTCGACGTCGGGGGTCGTCTCATCCGCCTTGAGCGTAGCAGGTTAGGCCACGCGGCCGGCGGCGCGCAGCGCGGCGGCTAGCGAACGGCCATCGTCGCGACGGTGCAGCCGACGGCGAAGATCGGGATCGGCGCGTAGAACAGCAGCTCGCCCCGGGCGCCTTCGGTCGCGCCCGCGACCGCGAGGAACGTCCGGATCTCGAAGCCACCCTGCCCCGCGTCGCGCAGCGTCTCCTCGTCGGTATAGGACGTCAGCGCCGCGCGATCGTTCGCCAGGAAGCGCGCGAGAAACTCGCGGTCCCACGCTTCGTTGATCACGCCGGAGTCCGGCGTCGCGGGCCAGTGCGAGATGCCGCCCGTGCCGATCAGCGCGATGCGCTCGGGCTGCGCGTCGCACGCGCGGCGCAGCGCTCGGCCGAACTCGTATGCGCGCGCGAGCGGCGTGAGCGGCGGCCCCTGGCAATTGACGTTCACGGGAATCACGGGCAAGTCGTAACGCGGCGTCATGAAATGCAGCGGCACCATGATGCCGTGATCGAACTTCCACTCCTCGGCGTACGCGACGTCGATGTCGCTGCAGCAGCGCGCCGATCACGCGGCGCGAAAGGTCCGCGTTGCCGGGAACGGTGCGGCGCGCGATCGCGAGCCACTGCTCGTCCTCGATCGGCCCTTCGTAGCTGTCGGCCATGCCGACGCAGTACGCCGGCATGTTGTTCATGAAGAAGTTCGCGAAGTGCTCGGCCGCGACGACGATCAGCGCGTCGGGCTTCGTGCGCCTCGAGGCGCTCGCGGAGCTCGCCGAGCTTCGCGTAGAACGCGTCGCGCACGCTTGGCGTCGGCGCGCTTCGCGCGGCCGGTGATCCCGGGCGCGTGGCTGCAGACGCCGGCGAAGACGAGACTCATCGGACTGGACTCAGGCTCATCGGCTGCCGGTCCTGCAGCATGCTGTAGAGCCCCGCGCGCACGGGGCCGTGCTTCTCGACGCCCGCGCGCATCGCGGCGATGTACTCGTCCCACTGCTGGCCGATCAGCGCCGAGTAGTGCATCAGGATCTGGCCGTTCACGCCCATCACGTAGAGCAGGCCGACGTCGCCGTCCGCGATCGCGCCGCGCTCCTCGTGCGCTGAGCGCGTACTCGTCGAGCAGCTCGTCGCGATCCGTCGCGAAGCGCTTGCGCACGAGCGGGTCGCGGTTGAGCTGGTAGAGCAGCTTCTGGACGTAGTAGAGACTCATCGTCGCTCAGCGCCCGAGCGTCGGCACCTTGTGCGTGCCGAGCGCGACGCAGACGTTCTTCGTCTCCATGTAGAAGTCGAAGCTGTAGTCGCCGCCGTCGCGGCCGATGCCGCTCGCCTTCATGCCGCCGAACGGCGTCGGCAGGTGGCGGTTGTTCTCGGAGTTCACCCAGACCATGCCGGCCTCGAGCGCCGCGCGCGAAGCGATGCGCGCGGCCGACGTCGTTCGTCCAGAGATACGCCGCGAGCCCGTAGCGCACGTCGTTCGCGAGCTTCAGCGCCTCGGCCTCGTCGGCGAACGGAATCACCGTGAGCACCGGGCCGAAGATCTCCTCTTGCGCGATGCGCATGCGAATTGCTGCGCGGCCGCGAGCAGGGTCGGCTGCACGTAGTTGCCGCCGAGCGGCCGCGCGCGCGCCGCCGACCGGGATCGCCACGCGCTCCGTCGCGCGCGACGTCGAAGTAGCTCGAGCACCTTCTGCGACGTGCGCGGGATGGATCGAGCGGCCCGACCTCGGTCGTCGGGATCGAGCGGATGGCCGACCTTGATCTTGCGCGCGCGCTCGACGAGCGCGCGCGGTGAACTCGTTCTCGATCGAGCTGCTCGACGAGCAGCCGGCTCGACGACGTGCAGCGCTCGCCGTTCAGGCTGTAGATCATGAACACGACCGCGTCGAGCGCGCGGTCGAGGTCCGCGTCCGCGAACACGACGACGGGATTCTTGCCGCCGAGCTCGAAGTGCAGGCGCTTCAGCGTCGGCGCGGCCTGCGCCATGATCGCGCTGCCCGTGGCCGACTCGCCGACGAACGCGACGGCGCGGATCGCGGGATGCTCGGTGCGCGCCTTGCCCGCGGTCTCGCCGAGGCCGTGCACGGTGTTCAGCACGCCGGCCGGCAGGCCCGCGCGCCGCGCAGATCTCGGCGAGCAGCGTCGCGGTGATCGGGCTCCACTCGGCCGGCTTGTGCACGACCGTGCAGCCGGCCGCGAGCGCGGGCGCGATCTTCCACGTCGACAGCATGAACGGCGTGTTCCACGGCGTGATCGCCGCGACGGGACCGATCGGCTGCGCGCAGCGTGTAGTTCACGTGCTCGCGCGCGGGCAGCGACAGGCCGCGCTCGGCCTCGGGCGCCTTGTCGGCGAAGAAGCGGAAGTTCTCGGCGCCGCGCTTCGCGGCGGCCGACATGAAGCGGATCGGCTGGCCGGTGTCGAGCGACTCGAGCAGCGCGATCTCCTCGCCGCGCGCCTCGATCGCGTCCGCGATCGCGTGCAGCAGCGCGCGCCGCGCTGTCGCCCGGCACGTCGCGCCAGGCGGGGAACGCGCGCTGCGCGGCGTCCGCGGCCGCCGCGACGTCGGCCGCGTCGCCGGCGGCGACCTCGGCGAGCACGCGGTCGTCGATCGGGCGTCTGCGTCGCGAACGTGCGGCCCGACGCGGCCGCGCGCGGCGCGCCGTCGATGAAGTGCTGGACGCCGTCGCGCGCGAAACGCGCGAGCAACTGCTCGGCCTTCGCGACGTTCGCGGCGAGCTTGCCCGCGGGCGCTGCGTGCACCTCTTCGCGCTCACGAGCGAGCCCGGCGCGCTTCGCGCGCTTCTGCACGTGCTCGTGCAAGTTGTTCTTCTTGAAGTTCAGCACCGGATGGAACTCCTGGACGTTCAGCGAGATCGCGAGCGGGCTCTTCGCGTAGAGCGGCTCGAGATGCTCGGTCAACGTCGCGAACAGCTGCTCGCCCGCGCGCTGCTGCACGTCGAGCGCGCGGCCGTGGCCGATCAGCGCCGTGACGTGCACGAAGCCGTTGTTCGGGCGACTTGTCGGCGATCCGAAACTTGTCGGCGCGGTGCGCGCGCACGCGGAGGCCGCCGAGCGGGAACACGCCGGTCTCGAGCGCGCGCGCGTGCAGCTTGTCGAGCAGCTCGTCGAGCGCGATCTCGCTCTCGATGTTTGCGGAATACTCGACGATCAGATGAGGCAAGATGAATCCCGTCGCGCCCTGACGTAGACTTCCGCGGCACGGTAATTGACGGCCTCGGCGGCTGTCAATTTGAGGCCGTCACGACGTCACGAGGCAACGCATGCCGAAACCCACTCCGAAGCGCCCCGCCGCGCCGCGGCGCGGCCGCCACGATCTCGCCGCACTGCGCGGCTCGATTCCGCCGCTCGTCACGCCGTTCATGAACGGCGCAGGTGGATTACGACAAGTACGCCGAGCTCGTGAGCTTCCAGATCGAGCAGGGCTCGCACGGCGTGCTCGTGAACGGCACGACGGCCGAGCCCTCGACGCTCAACGTCGAGGAGCGCAACCGGCTCGTGACGGTCGCGGTCGTGACCGCGGCCGGCCGCGTGCCCGTCGTCGCGGCGACCGGCTCGCAATCGCTCGCCGAGAGCCGCGCGCTCACGGAGCACGCGGTCGCGGCCGGCGCCGACGCGCTCTTGATCGTCACTCCTTATTACATACGGCCGCCGCAGCGCGGGCTCGTCGCAGTACTACCTCGAGCTCGCGTCCGGGCACGACGTGCCGTGGATGATCTATCACATCCCGGGCCGCACGGCGGTCAGCGTCACGCTCGACACGCTGAAGGCGTGCAAGGACAAGTCGCCGACGTTCGTCGGCATGAAGCACGCGGTCAACGACCTCGGCTTCGCGTCCGAGTGCCTGCAAGCGCTCGGCGCGGACTTCAAGATTTTCGTCGGGCTCGAGGAGCTCAGCTTCCCGATGATGGCGGTCGGCGCGTGCGGCCTCATGAACGCGGTCGGCAACTTGCGGCCCGGCGTGCTCGCCGAGATGTGCGAGGCCGTGCTTCGCGAACGACCTCGCGGCGGGCCGCAAGCTCCACGACCAGCTGCTCGAGATCAACAAAGCGGTGTTCTACGACACGAACCCGATCCCGATCAAATACATGATGATGAAGCTCGGCCTGCTCGCGAAGAACGAGCACCGCTTGCCGATGGTGCCCGCGCTGCCCGAGCTCGCGGCGAAGCTCGACGGCGTGCTCGAGCGCGCGGGGTTGGCCGGGTCGCAACCGCCGGGGGCGCGCGCATCGACGCGGCGCGCTGCCGCGGCCCGTCGCCGGGGCGCCGTCGTCTCCGTGTCGCCGCGCCGCCGCACCGCGGCACGCTGATTCGAGACGCGCTCGCGTGCGCTTCGTGAGCTTTCGCGCCGGCGACTACTCGAGCTTCGGCGCGCTGAAAGACGACGGCATCGTCGACGTCGGCAAGCTGCTTGCGGCCAGCGGCGCGCCATTCGCGGCCGGCCGCCCGACGCTCGGCGCCGCGCTGCGCGCGGGCCTGCTGCCGCGCGCGCTCGAGCTTGGGAGCGCGCGCGAGCCGAGCGTCGCGCTCGACGAGATCCGGTATCTCCCGACCGTGCCCGACCCCGAGAAGCTGATCTGCATCGGCATCAACTACGGCAACCGCAACGCGGAATACAAAGATGCCGAGCCGCCGCCGAAGCATCCGAGCGTGTTCATGCGCACGCCCGGAAGCCTCGTCGGCCACGCGGAGCCGATCGTGCGGCCGCGCGAGTCGGAGCAGCTCGACTACGAGGGCGAGATCGCGCTCGTGATCGGCACGGAAGGCCGCCGGATCGCCGAGCGGGACGCGTGGAGCCACGTCGCCGGGCTGTCGCTGATGAACGAGGGCTCGGTGCGCGACTGGCTCCGGCATTCGAAATTCAACGTGACGCCCGGCAAGAACTTCGAGCGCTCCGGTGGCTTCGGGCCGTGGCTCGTGACGGCCGACGAGTTCCGCGACGGCCAGGAGTTTCATCTCACGACGCGCGTGAACGGCGAGGTCCGTCAGGACGACACGACGGCGAACCTGATCTTCTCGTTCGCGCGGCTGATCGCGTATCTGTCGAGCTTCATGCGTCTCGTGCCCGGCGACGTGATCGCGACCGGCACGCCGACGGGCGCCGGCGCGCGCTTCGATCCGCCGAAGTACCTGAAGGCCGGAGACGTCGTCGAGGTGCAGGTACCGGGGATCGGCATGCTGAGCAATTCTGTGGTCGAGGACTGAGCGGCGGGGCGGGCAAGAGAGGCGCGAGACTCTCGGATTCAGGCGCCCATACGTTCGGCACTGCACCGGGATTTCGATGGGGTCGACGAGTCCAGGAGTGCGAACGGTTGGTGCGCGCAGCGCGCGGATGCGCTGCTCGCGATCGCGAAGGCGTCGCTCATGGAAACGGCGACGACTGAGAACGACTCCGAAACGGGCGGCGCGTCGTCCGCGTGCGTCGCGGATCACTGTCAGCTGATCGTTCACGTCGAAGAAAAAACCCTCCGCGGAGGGCTCGGCCGCTCCGATTTGCCGATCGACAGCGTCAAGCGTCTCGCGTGCGACGGCAGCGTGTTGATCGTGACCGAGGACGAACGCGGCACCCCGCTCGACGTTCGCGATCCGGCGCGACGCGCTCGGCGCGATCTACTGCCAACGACCGGACGGGCGGGTGATTCCGAAGGGCGGCTACCGGCTCGACGATATGCTCGATGACGACGTAGAGACCGGAGAACCGCTCGTGAAGCCCTCCGCGGAGGTGGGCGAGGGTGCGGCCGTTTACATGATTCGTCGAGACGCCGCCCGGCTAGCCCACGTTCACGCGCAGTAACGTCATCGTATCGGGCCGAGCACCGTTCCCGCGGACTGCGCCATGCGGCTCAACCGATGAGGAAGTTGAAAACCGGCCGAATACTCGGGAAAGGACGCGGTGAACTCAAACAAACCGCGCCGGACGCCTCAGCGGCAATGGCCGACGATCGGCGTCTCGTACGGCGGGTGCCGGTTCGGGTCGTAAGGCACTAGCTCGTAGTTCTCGTCGCCGTTCACGAGCTGAATCAAGCCGTCGCTGATGCCGCCTTCGAACCGGTACGTGCCGGCCATGTGGTTCGCGCCGGGAGCCACGATCTCGTAGTTGCCGTTGCTCGCGGTGAGCTTGCCCGTCGCCGTCGGGAACAACGCGAACACGCCTCGGCCTTTGTCGTCCAGCGAGACGAGCGCCTGAGTCGAGCGATGGTTCGTCGTCTTGCCTTCGCCTTCCCACAAACCCGCGAGCCGCGGATCGAACTGCTTGCCGTCGGCCTGCGGATTGAACGCGGCGAGGCCCTTACCGTTCAGCCGCCCGGCGATCATCTTCGTGAGGTCATAGGGCGGCCTGACGGTGCTCGCGCCCTTGTTGCAGGGCACGCGGGTCATCTCCGCCTGCAGGTACTCGCCACGCAACGTGAGCCGATCGCCGGCCAAGCTGAATTCGCCGTTCGGCGCGATCGAAATCGAAGGATCGACGACGCTCCATTTCGAGCCCATCAGAGTCATGGTGCCCGCGAAGCCGTCGAGCCCCTGCAGACGGATCGAGCCGTCGCGCTCGATCCACATCACGACGTTCGAGTCGTCCTTGCCGACCTGGTGCGACATCCACGTGCCCACGAAGCGCTCGAGCCCAGGCACCTGAAAGGCGCTCGAGCCGACCGCGCGCTTCGCCGCAATCGGAGCGAGCTCGCGCAGCGCGGGCTCGGCTCTCTCGCGCGGCACGCCGGCAACCAAGATCTCGAACGACGCCGCGCCGATCACCCAGTTCACGGCGGCGAGCTTGGTCGGGGCCTGATAGTGGAAGTACGCGGCGTCTCCGACGCCTTCGAGCGCCGTGCTATCGCGCGCGTGATTGGCGAGGTAGCCCGCGACGTCGAGACCGCCGCCGTTGTAGGTCGTGATCGCCACCGAAAGCTCCGAGCCCTTCTGATGGTAGCGACAGTCGTTCTGCTGAAGCGGCTGCGGCGTCGTGCGCTGCGGATCGACCGTGGCACCGATCAGCTTCGCGGCTTCGGCGGCCGTCACGAGCAGGCACGGGTCGATCGTATCGGGCAGAGCACCGCCCAGGCCGCTCGGCGTCGCGCTGCCCGACGGATTCCTCGCGGCGACCTGCGGCGAAGGCGGTACGGCGACGGGTGCCGCGGCCCCAGCAAGCGGGGCGGCCGGCGCGGGTGCGGCCGTCGTTGCGACCGCGTTGGGCGCCGCGACGAGCGAGGCGGCTCCGCGCCGCCAACTGAGCGCACCGCGATTGCCGGTCAACTTGAGCGCGCCGCCGGCGCCGATCTCGTAACGGCCGCGATCGTCGACCGCGCCATCGGTCGCGTGCAGCGTCCACTCGCCGTCGTGCGCGGTGAAGTCGCCGCTGTGCGCTCGAGCGGTTCCGCCGTCGACGGTGAATCGATAGTGCCCGGTGCCGTCGATTGCGAGCCGCCACGTGCCACCCCCCTGCACGGGCAGATCCCAAACGCCGACCAACGCGGGGTCGACCGCGGGCCGGCCGCAGGCGGCCAGCAGCAGCGCGCCGGCCGTCCACGCGATGGCCGCGGACACTAGCCGCGGGCGGGCGGCCGGATGCGGCCCGCTGCAAGGACCGTTCGCTTGACTCATGAAGTTGGCGTTCTCGAGCGCGAGTGGCGACGGTAGCCTAGCGCCGCGCCGGCACGGCCGCCAGCGTGAGGCGCGACGCCGATGGGGCATGCGATCCAATAGGCCGCGCGAGCGATTGAAAACGGCTCGGCGCGGTGCCAATCTCCGCCTGTCGCGGCCACGACGATAACAACAACGATGACTCGGACGGCTAGTCGAGCGCTCCCGGGACAAGGGCCCCGATGAGCCGGTCGGCGCGAACAACGGCGGTACTCATGGCGGCCATCGTGCTGCTCGCGGCGCTTGTCGGCTGCGGCCGCCAGCCCGTCGACGCGAAGCTGGTCGGAAGCTGGCAAACCGCGATCGCCTCACCGAACGGTCCTTACCAAGTGCGCTTCACGACCGCGTCGAACGGCGCGTACCGGATCGACTCCGGAGCCCGGGCGGTCGGAGAGGCCGAGACGGGCGCGTTCAGCGCAGCCGGGGGCAAGTGGCGGCGCGAGAAGCTCACCGGCGGCAGCAACGAGGGCACGTACGAGTTCCTATCGGCCGACACGGTGCTGTTCAAGTCGAAAACCGACGCGGTGCTGTGGAGCCGCATTCCGAATGATGCCCCTGCGGCGACGAGCCCGCCGGCGGCCGCCGGCAGTCCCGCGCCGGTCGGCTTCGCCGGTTCGGATGGACCGGCCGCGAGCGTCACGGAACCGAGCGCCGCGCTACTCGCCGCCGGGCCGTTCGGCGCGCCGCTCCCGCCGGCACCGGCCGCGGTCGTGCCGCAGAGCTTCGCGACCGAGAGTGCGTTCGGAGCGGCCGCCCCGGCGACGGCGCTGCCGCAGGCCGTCGGCGCAAACGCCCAGCCGCCGGCAGGCGGCGCGAACGGGCCGCCATCGGCGGGCCCTCCGGCGACGCCGTCACCTGCCGCCGATCAGCCGCCTAGCTATGTCCAGCACGCTCGGCAAGCGAAGGCACAGGCCAAGTCATCCGCCAGCGAAGCCACGACCGCCGTCAAGGAAGCGGGCGACGAGGCTGAAAAGCGCATCGGGCCGTTTCGCAAGGCGGGCTCGAAGATCAAGAATTTCTTCACCGGCCACAAGGACGACGACGCCGGGTCTTCGTCGACGCAGCAGGACAATCACTGAGAGACTGAGATTCGCCGCCGCTAGAGCGCTTCGCTCGGCGACGTCATCGCGGCGAGCTCGTGCGCGATCGCGTTCGGCGAGCTCGTGCGGCGCGCCATCAGGTTGTAGACCGACGGCACGATGAACAGCGTGAAGAAGGTCGCGAAGCTCACGCCGGAGAAGATCACGACGCCGAGCGCTTGACGGCTCGCGGAGCCGGGGCCGTGCGCGAGGATCAGCGGCACCGAGCCCATCACGGCGCAAAACGCGGTCATGATCACGGGCCGCAGGCGAATCCGCGACGCTTCGACGATCGCGTCGTGGAACTGCATGCCCCTGTCGCGCATCTGGTTGATGAACTCGACGATCAGCACGCCGTTCTTCGCGGCGATGCCGACGAGCATGATGATGCCGATCTGGCTGTAGATGTTCAGCGTCATGCCCGCGACCCAGAGGCCGAGCAAGCCGCCCGCGACCGCGAGCGGCACCGTCACCATGATCACGAGCGGATGCACGAAGCTCTCGAACTGCGCCGCGAGCACGAGGAACACGACGAACAGCGCGATACCGAACGTGAAGTACAGCGCGCCGGACGCCTCCTTGTAATCGAGCGACTCGCCCTTGTAGTCGATCTGGGCCGTGCTCGGCAGCTCCTTATGCACGAGGTTCTCGAGGTAATCGAGCGCCTCGCCGAGCGTGTAGCCGGGCGCAAGTTCGCGCTGATCGTGACCGCGCGCATGCGATTGTTGGCGGTTCAGCGTGCTCGGTCCCGCCATGTCCTCGATCTTCACGAGGTTCGCGAGCGGCACGAGCTCGCCACTGCGCTCCGAGCGGACGAAGATGTTGCGCAGGTCGTCGTACGTCGCGCGCTGCTCTTGCTTCGCCTGGAGCACGACGTCGTATTCCTCGCCGTCGACGACGTAGGTCGTGACCTGTTGCTCGCTCATCATCGCCTGGAGCGTGGAGCCGATGCTGCGCGCGCTGATGCCGAGGCTCGCGGCGCGGTCCGTGTCGACGCGCACGAGCACCTGCGGTTGCGTCTCGCGCAAGTCGGAATCGAGCCGCGCAAGGCCGGGGTTCTCCGACGCTTTCGCGATGATGATGTCGCGCCAGCGTGCGAGCTCGTCGTAGTTCGGGCCGCCGATCACGAGCTGCACGGGTTGACCGCCGCCGCCGCTGCGGTTGTTGCCGTTGTTCACGAACGCGATGACGCGCACGTCGGGAATCTCTTCCCATTGCTTGCTCAGGATGTCGATGAGCTGCTGCGTGCTCGATCTTCCGCTCGCCCCACGGCTGCAGCGTCACGTTCACGATGCCGGACTGGTTGTTCCAACCCGGCACGCTCACGACGCCCCGCACGATCGTGCCGTCGTCGAAATACGGCTGAAGCGCCTTCTCGACCTGGTCGGCCGCAACCTTGAGGCGGCCGAAGCTCGCGCCCTCGGGCGCCTGGATCGAGCCGTTGAACTGGCCGCGGTCCTCTTGCGGCGCGTACTCCTGCGGGATCGCCCGCACGAGCAGGTAAGCGCTGCCGCCGATCGCGACGCATGACGGCCACCGACAGCCACGGCGCGCGCAGCGTTCGCCGGAGCGCATGCTGGTAGCGATCCGAGAGCCACTCGAACGCCTGATCGAGCGCGTGCGTGAGCTTGCTCTCGCCTGTGCTCGAGCGCAGCAGCTTCGAGCACATCATCGGCGACAGCGACAGCGCGAGAACCGCGGAGAAGATCACGGAGGCCGCGATCGTGACCGCGAGCTCCGCGAACACGCGGCCGATGCTGTCCTTCAAGAACGCGACCGGCGCGAACACCGACACGAGCACGACGGTCGTCGCGATCACCGCGAACGCGACCTGGCGCGTGCCGCTGAACGCGGCGAGCAGCGGCGCCTCGCCCGCCTCGACGCGGCGATGCGCGTTCTCGAGCACGACGATCGCGTCGTCGACGACGAGGCCGATCGAGAGCGCGAGCGCGAGCAGCGTGATCAGGTTGATCGAGTAGCCGAACAGCGATGAGCACGGAGAACGTCGCGATCAGGCACACTGGGATCGTGACGAGCGGAATCAGCGTCGCGCGGATCGAGCCGAGAAATATGAAGATCACGAAGCCGACGAGCGCCGTCGTGATCGCGATCGTCCAGTAGATCTCCTGGATCGCAGCGCGAATGTACAACGAGTCGTCGCCGCTCGTGATGAGCTTCATGCCGGGCGGCAGGTTTGCGTTCACGCGCTCGACCTCGGCCTTCACCTTGTCGAGCACCTCGACCGTGTTCGCGGTCGACTGCTTGATGATGCCGAAGCCGGTCGTGAGCTGGCCGTTCGTGCGGAACATCCGCGTCGTCTCGCGCGAGGCGACGACCACGTCCGCGACCTCGCCGAGCCGCACCAGGTGCCCGTCCTTGCCCTGCGAGATCACGAGGTTGCGGAACTGGTCCGCGGTCTCGTAGTTGCGCGAGATCCGCACCTGGAAGTCGAGATCCTTCGAGACGATGCGGCCGGCCGGCAGCTCGAGGTTCTCGCGCGTGAGCGCGGTCTCGATGTCGGTGACCGTGAGGTTGCGCGCCGCGAGCGCGAGCCTGTCGATCCAGACCCGCATCGACGGGCCGCCGGAACCGAACACGTTGATCTGGGAGACGCCGGGAATCGTCGCGAAGCGGTCGAGCAGATAGCGCTGCGTGTAGTCGGTGAGATCCATGAGGCTCATGGAGCCGCTCGACAGCGTGAGCCACATGATCGGCTGCGAGTCCGCGTCCGCCTTCTGCACGCTGATGTTGTCGACGTCGTCGGGTAACCGCTTGCTCACACGCGACACGCGGTCGCGCACGTCGTTCGCCGCCTCGTCGAGCTTGCGGTTCATGAAGAACTCGACGGTGATCGACGACTGGCCGTCGCGACTCTGCGAGCGGATCGATTTCACGCCCTCTATCCCCGAAAGCTCGGCCTCGAGCACCTGCGTGATACGCGTCTCGATGATCTCGGAAGACGCGCCCGGATAGCCGACCTGCACCTGCACCGTGGGCTGCACGGTGTCGGGATATTCACGAACCGTGAGGTCGCGGAACGACAGCGCGCCGATCGCGAGCAGCATCAAGCTCAACACGGTCGCGAAGACCGGTCGCTTGACGGAAGTATCCGACAGCCACATAGCGCGTTACGCCAGCTCAGCCGCCGTTCGGCGCGCCGGGCTTCGGCGGCACGTCGATGCGCTGACTGACTTCCGGGTTGCCGCCTTCGCTCTCGTAGCGAACCTTGAGGCCGTCGCGGAGCTTCACGATCCCTTCGACGACGATCAGGTCGCCGTCGTTGAGGCCGCTCAATACCTCGGCGGTGCCGAAGTGCCGGCCGCCGACCTCGACCTGCAGCTGATGCGCGACGAAATCGTCGACCTTGTAGACGTACGCGCGGGTCTGCACTTGGAACACGGCGCTCTCCGGGACGACGAGCGCGAGGTGCTGCGTCGTCAGAACCTGCACCGTGAGCAGCATCCCGGGCCGCAGCGCGTGATCCGCGTTCGCAACGTGCGCGCGCACGGTCGCGGCGCGCGTGATCGGATCGATGCGCGAGCCGACGGTCTTCACGAGGCCCTCGAAGTCGCGCCCGGGATAGCTCACGCTTTGCGCGATCACGCGCGCGCCCGGCGTCATCGCGCCGAGGAACGCCTCGGGCACCGTGAAGTCGAGCTTGATCGTCGAGATGTCGTCGATCGTCGTGATCGACGTGCTCGGGCTCACCATCGTGCCGGGGCTCACTTGGCGGAACCCGAGCAGGCCGCCGAACGGCGCCAGAATCAATCGATCCTTGAGACGAGCGACGACGGCGTCGTAGCGCGCCTGCTGAGCGGCTACCTTGGAGCGCGCAGAGTCGAGCGCGGACTTCGAGCCCAAGCCCTTCGCATTGATGTCCTCTTGGCGGCCCAGCTCGTTTTGCGCGTCCTCGAGGTTCGCGCGCGCCTCGGCGAGCGACGCCGTTTCCTCTTGATTCGTGAGCTCGGCGAGCACGGTGCCGGCGTCGACGTAGTCGCCGTCGGAGAAATTCACCTTCCGGACGGTGTCCGTGACCTTCGCGTTGATCGTAACGGACTCGTTCGCCTGCGCAGTGCCGAGCGCCTCGACGGTGTCGTAGACCTGCTCCTTCCTCACCCGCGCGACCGTCACGAGCGGCGCGGCTTGCGTGAATCCGCCCGGAGCGCCGGCACCCGGCCGCGCCCCGGCAGGTCGGCCCGCCGCCGAGCCACCGGCGTCCGGCGCACGACCGTCGGTGAAATACCAGACCGCGGCTCCGCCGAGCACGAACGCGATCACTACGAGCAGTGCGGTTTTCATGAATGAATCCAGTGCGCCACGGCGAGTCTCTTGGATTGGGCGCTCCACCGACCTGCGGAGCATTCGTGTCGAGACGACACCCGGGGCGCAGACCCCGCCAAATTATATCCCCGCGCGCCCGGACCCGCCGCGCGTGCCGGTTATACTTTTTCTAGTTTTTTCTCAAGGTTCCAAGGGTTGCGCGCGTTGAAAGTAGCCGTTCCCGCAATCTCGTTCGGCCAACACCCGGGGCTCGTGAAGCGCTTGCTCGATCTCTATCCCGACGCGAAGGTGAACACGGACGGAGCTCGGTATTACCGCAGCGAGCAGGAGACGATCGCGTATCTCGACGGCTACGACGCCGCGATCGTATCGTTCGAGCCGATCAACGACCGCGTGCTCGAGGCGCTGCCGCGGCTCAAGGTCGTCTCGAAGCTCGGCGTCGGTCTCGACAAGATCGACGCCGCCGCGATGCGCCGCCATGGCGTGCGACTCGGCTGGACGCCGGGCGTGAACAAGCGCTCGGTCGCCGAGCTCGCGCTGTGCCTCGCGATCGCGGCGCTGCGCCACGTCGTCGAGCGGAACGCCGCGATGCGCCGCGGCGAGCGGCCGCTGCAGAGGATGGGCCGCCAGCTCACGGGCCGCGTGGTCGGCATCCACGGCTGTGGCGAGATCGGCAAAGAATTCGTGCGGCTGCTCCAGCCGTTCGGCTGCACGGTGCTCGCGTGCGACATCAAGGACTACGCCGACTTCTATGCGGAGCATCGTGTCACGCCGGTCGAGCTCGACCAGCTGCTCGCGCGCTCCGAGGTGCTGTCGATCCATCTCACCGTGACGGACAGGACGCGCGGCCTCTACGATGCGGCGACGCTCGACAAGCTGCGTTCCGACTGCGTGCTGATCAACACTGCTCGCGGCCGCATCATCGACGAGGTCGCACTCAGGGAACGCTTGAAATCGCGGCTCATTGCCGCGGCGGCGATCGACGCGTTCGCGATCGAGCCGCCGACCGACGACGAGCTGTTGAACCTGCCGAACTTCATCGCGACTCCGCACATCGGCGCAGGCGCCGAGGAAGCGCGCTGGCTCATGGGCATAACGGCGATCGACGGCCTCATGGACAACTTCCTCCCCGAGCCGGGCACGTTTCCTTTCGAGGATCGGTAACGCCTCTCGCGAAGGAAGGCGGGCGCCGCTAACATACCGAGATCATGACCGCGCGAGCGAAACACAGAGCCCCGGGCATCGACGCGATGGTGTCGATCACCGCGCACGTGCCCGAAGACGCGATGAGCGCCGGGCTGCTCGGCACGGAGCGCATCGGCCATGGCGTGCGAATCCGCGAGGACGGTCTCGTCGCGACCATCGGCTACGTCGTGCATGAAGCCGAACAGCTATGGATCGGCACGCGCTCGACCGTCGTGCCGGGCTTCGTCGTCGGCTACGACTTCGACAGCGGCTTCGCGCTCGTGAAGCCCACGCTGCCGCTGCACGGCGGCTGCATGGAGCTCGGCAGCACGTCGTCGCTCGCGATCGGGGACGCCGTGTCCGTGATGAGCAGCGGCGGCAACACGCAGGTGATCGAAGCGCGCGTCGCCGCGATGCAGGAATTCGCAGGCCGTTGGGAGTACGTGCTCGACCAGGCCGTGTTCACGTCGCCGCCGCACGAAAGCTGGTCAGGCGCGGCGCTCGTCGATTCCGATGGAAGGCTCTGCGGCTTGGGCTCGCTCGTGATTCAAGGCTTCGAGATCGACGGCGTGCGCAACGACGTCAACATGTTCGTGCCGATCGATCTGCTCGTTCCGATCGTCGACGAGATCTGCGCGCACGGCCGCCGCCTCGCGCCGCCGCGGCCGTGGCTCGGCATGCTCGTGCACGACGACCAGAGCGATCTCACGGTCGTCGGGCGTCTACCGCAACTGCCCGGCCGACAAGGCGGGGCTGCGGCCCGGCGACGTGATCATCGGCATCGACGACGAGCCCGTCGTCGGCCTCGCGAACATGTTCCGCAGAGTCTGGAGCTTCGGCAGCGCGGGCGTCGAAGTGCCGCTCAAGGTGATGCGCAACGCCGAAAAGATGGAGCTGACCGTGCGCTCGGCGACCGCGCGGGCTTTCAGCGCAAAGGCACGTTGCAGTAGCGACCCGTACGCGCGCGGCGTCCACTTCCCGTCGCATCGCGCGTTTGCGGTACGGCCGGTGGCAGCCGCCGCAGGACTGGCCGACGGCTTGCACCATGCCCTTCGCCGCCTCGAAGCCGTTCGCTTGAGCCGCATCGGCGAGCGCCGTGGCCGCCGTTTGCAGATCGTCTGCCTTTTGCTGGAAGTCCGGGAAGTTCATCCAGATCTCGGGCAACGCGGCGGCTGCCTTTGACGGCGCTGTTCGGGATGAAACCGTCCGCGAACATGCCGGCGAGTGCCGCGGTGTCGCGCGCGTTCTTCAGCGCGATGGCGTTGTCGACCGGGATGTCGCCTACCGCCATCGCGCGGAGCTTGCCGACCTTCCACGCAAGGCTGTGCATCACGCCATCGCGAAATTGGAATGCCTGATACTCGGGCGAGTCGTCGGCTCGCGCGCTCGCGCCGCCGCCGGCAGCACCTTGCTGACCGCACGCGGCCAGCGGCAAAACGAAGCAAGCGAGCAAAGCGATCTGGGCGGAGCTCCGGTTCATTGTCGGGACCTTTGGCGTAGTGGCGCGAGTATCTCGCCGCAGCATAAACGGATCGTTCGCGGCCTCGCAAGGGACATCCGCCGCGTCGCGCATGGTCCGGAGCGCTCATCCGACGAGTGTTGCGGGCAACAGCTCGGACACTACGCGGTGGGTTTGGCGGCCTTGAGCGCCTCGTCGACGCACGAAGAGGTCGGTGAGCAGCGCGCGCAAGTGGATCGACGCGTTGAGGTTGTCGACGAGCTGCGAGCCGATGTCCGGCCGCGCGAGCACGAGGCGCAGAGCGCCGAGCGCGATGCGCGCGTCGGCGTCGACCGCCGCGAAGAACGCGGCCGCAACCGTCGCGAGCGTCGGGTCGACGCCCGCGGCGCAAGCAGCGACGACCGCGCCCAAGCCTCGAGCGCCGCGGCCATGCGCTCGAGATACTCGCGCACGTTGCGGCCGGCGGCCGCACCTTTGTCCGTGTCGCGGCCCTGCGCCGCGTACGCGAGCATGAACTCGTAGCCGCTCTCGACCGCCTCGATGCGTTGCTCGAGCTCCGCGCGGGGACCCGTCTGTGTCATCGGTCTACCTGCCAGCGTTTCGGATCATGCTGCTCTTCGTACTCCGCGCGCGTGATCCAACCGAGGATCATCGCGCGCAGTGAACAGCAGCTTCTCGGGCCGCAGCGCGAAATAGATGTGCGTCATCACCATCGTGATCAGCAGCAGAGCCGCGAGATCGTGTAGAACGTAGACGATGCCCCAGGTCGCGTCGCGCGAACAGATACGCGTTCGGGCGCCACCACGGCGTGTCGACGTGCGCGAGCATCAGCGCCCCCGTCACCGCCGCCGTGAGCACGACGAGCGTGAAGAACAAAGTGGACGAGCTTCTGTGCGAACGAGTACTTGCCGGGTTTCGGCGACGCCGTCCGCGCTATGGCGCAACGTGCCGCGCACGATCGCGGCAGCCTCGCGAACGTCGGCGCCGATAGATCATTACCGTGCGCCAATCCTGCCAGAACAGACGCGCGGACCATGTGAAACAACACGGCGACGATCAGCACGAGCCCTGCGATCCAGTGGATCGTGACCCAGTCGAACTTGACACCGAGGATCGGTAGATACGCCGTCGCGAGCAGCACGAGCACGCTCACGGCCGTGAGCCAATGGAAGACGCGATCCGCAAATGCGTGGCGGACGACTTTGGCGGGCACATCGGCGGCACGCACGTGGGCTGAGGTCGGAATGCTCACGGCGCGAGATTATCGTCGTTTCGGCGCAAGGAAGTAACGGTAGAGCGCGTGCACGACGATCAGCACGACGCCGGCCGCGAAGAAGACACAGATCAAGTCCCACGACAGACCTTGCAGCACTTCGCGGCCGTAAGCGTCGCGGCTGATCCTGAACAGCTCCACCCGCGAACGTCTCTCGAACGACCGCTGCGCGCTCGGCTACGCGTCGCGGATCGCGCGCGTGACGAGGTTCTGCAGCAGCGGGATCTTGAAGTGGTTGAAGTTGCGCGGCGTCGCGCCGTTCACCGCGCTGCGGCCGGCGAGCGAGGCCGTATCGGCGGTCTTCGGCTGGCCGGTCGACCACCTGCTCGACCGCGGTGAGCCGACGCGGCACGCACTGCACGGCGCCCGCCGCGATCCGGATCTTTTCGATCTTCTCGCTGCCGGCGGCCCCGCTCACGACCATCGCGGCCGCGATGTTCACGAGCGCGAAGTCCCAGGTATTGCGGTCCGCGACCTTCTCGAAATAGAAGCGCGCGCCCGACCACTCGGCCGGCAGCCGGATCGCCGTCAGCACGTCGCCCTTCTCGAGCGACGTCATCCGCGTGATGTCCACGTTCGGGCCGATGAAGAAGTCCTCGGCGCCGACGACTCGCTCGCCCTTCGGGCCGAGCACGACCATCTTCGCGTCGAGCGCGACGAGCGCGGGCGCCGTGTCCGACGGGCTCACCGCGATGCAGCGGTCCGCGCCCCAGAGGCAGTGCTCGCGATTTTGGCCTTCGGGCGTGTCCGCATAGCAGCGGTTGCCGCCCGCGCGATAGCAGTTCACGCCGTAGCGGTAGTACCAGCAGCGCGCGTCTTGGCACACGTTGCCGCCGATCGTGCCCGAGTTGCGAATTTGCGGGCTCGCGACGCGGCGAGCCGCGTCGGCGAGCACCTTGTAACGTCCTTGAACGAGCGGACTACGCTCCACCTCCGTGAGCGTAGTCAGCGCTCCGATCTCCACCCCGCCATCAGAACGTCTCGCGAATTCCCTTGAGCTCGCCGATCCCGGAAAGATCGACGACGTACTTCGGCCGCTTGATGCGGTCCTTGAACCAATCGAGGCTGTCGTTGCCGCCGGCCACCGCCCAGCCGTCTTTGCCGAACTTGCCGAGCAGATCGACCGCGCCCTTGACCGTGTCGGGCTGGTACAGCTCGAACGCCGGCATCATGTCTCTGGACATCGTCGCAGCTCCTTAGCGGGTACTCGATCGTCGCCCTCAGGCCCGGCTCACGTTCTCGCCGGAGCCCGCGGCGCGCATCACCGCGTTCAAGTAGTTGTCGTACGCGCCGCAACGGCACAGGTTGCCCGACATCGCGTGCCGCGCCTCGTCGCGCGTCGGCTTCGGGTTCGACCTTCAGCAGCGCGACCGCCGACATGATCTGGCCCGGCGTGCAGAAGCCGCATTGCGGGCCGAGCTCGTCGATCATCGCCTGCTGCACCGGGTGCAACTCGCCGTTCGGGCCTTCGAGGCCTTCGATCGTCGTGATCGCGCGTTACGGACCGTATGCGTGAGCGTCGAGCACGAGTAGTGCGCGACGTCGTCGACCGAGCACGGTGCACGCGCCGCATTCGCCGCGATCGCAGCCGAGCTTCGTGCCCGTGAGGCCGAGCTTGTAGCGCAGCGTCATCGCGAGCGTCTCGTTCGGCAGCACGTCGACCGTGCGCATCTGGCCGTTGACGTTGAGCTGGAGCATTCGCTCGATGCCGCGCGCGGCACCCTGCTCGCGCGAGCAGCCCGCGAGCGTGAACAGGTAGCCGGCGCTCGATACCGCCGCGCCCGAGGCGATCACGCCCTTGATGAACTGGCGCCGCGAAGTCGCCCGTGACGTCGGCACGTCGAAGCGCGGCTCCGGATAGCCGCGGCCGTCGTTGTCATCCGCCATGGATTCTCCCCCGTCCCGTTCTCGTGTCGGCCGTAGTGCACGAAATGCTAGGTGAAAAGCCCCGACCCCGCAATGAAAGAGCCCTCGCAACGAAAAATGGGGACATTCCGGATTTCCGGGGACCACCGCCGCCCGGGGGCCGCGGCGAAAATCCGGAATGTCCCCATTTCATGCGGTATTGGCCTGCAGCGGCTTGTGCGACTGCGGCCGCCCGGCAGCCGCGTTCACGATCATGTCCGTGACCACGGGCGTGCGGTTGAAGTGTGCCCGCCGAGCGCGTCGGAGATCGCGCCGAGCAGCGCGGCCGCCGCGCAGCCCTGCACCGGCTCGCCGATGCCCTTCGCGCCGACCGGGTTCTGCGGGTCCGGCGATCCCGACCGCGTCGGTCGCCATCGCGGCCGGCGCATCGAGGTAAGACGGCGGCTTCGCCTGCAAGAGCCCGACGGCGCCGGGCAGCCCGTTCTGCGGGTCGAAGATGTGCCGCTCCAACGTCGCGAGCCCGATGCCCATGATCGCGCCGCTCTTCGTCTGCGCGCGCGAGGCCCTGCGGGTGCAGCACCGTGCCGCAGTCGGCGACGCCGAGATAGTCGACGATCGTGTACTTGCCCGTCTCGACGTCGAGCTCGATCTCGACGAAGCCCGCCGCGAGCGCCGGCACCGTGCCCGTGCGCGGCAACGGGTCCTTCGCGACGCCGATCAGGCCCGTGCCCGCGACGCCGGCCGCGGACGCCTTCGTCATCGCGTTGAGCTCGGCCGGGACCTCGTGGCCGTCGAACTTGCCGCCGAGATCGATCGCGCGCTGCGCGGCCGCCGCGTAGCTGAGTCTTCTTCGCGGGCTCGGTGCGCAGGAACACGGTCTCGTCGCCGATGCTCGTAGTCCGCAGGTGCGCCGCCGAGATCCTGCGCCGCGATCTCCTTGAGCTTCGCGACCGCGTCGCATCGCGGCCGCGAAATTCGTGCGCGTCATCGTGAACGAGGTGTTGCTGCCGAACTGGCCGTTGTTCCACGGCAGATGCTCGCGGCTGTCGCCGCGCACGACGACGCAGCTGTCCCAGCTCATCTTCAGCACCTCGGCCGCGACGCGCGACGTGACCGTGTGCGAGTACGTGCCGAGATTGCCGACGCCCGTGTGGATGTAGAGCTTGCCGTCGGGCGCGAGGCGCACGAGCCCGTCGAAGCCGTTGCCGCCGGCGGGGTGAAACGCCGTGCCGACGCCGATGCCCGTCACCTTCGAGCCCTGGCGCCGGCCGCTGCGCGCGAGCCGGCTCGTCCAGCCGAAGCGCTCGGCGCCGCGCTCGAGCGCGTCGCGCAGATGCGCGCTCGTGACTCCGCCCTGCAGCGAGCCGAGCTTCGCGGTGTCGTCGGGCGCGTTGATGCTTGCGGATCGCGACGCGGTCCAGCTCGAGCTCGCGCGCGGCTTTGTCGATCAGCGGCTCGATCGCGGCCGCGATCTGGTTCTGCCCGGGGCCGCGCTGCGGGCCCGCGCGGCGGCGTGTTCGTGAGCACGGGCACGCCGCGGAAGCGCATCGCGAGCGGCTGATAGACGAGCGACACGGCGTCCGCGGCGGACAGCCAGTCGGTGAAGCCCAAGTTCGGCCCGTTCTCCTGCACGATGTAGAGATCGATCGCGGTCACGCGGCCGTCCGCGCGGAAGCCGATCTTGATCCGGCCTTGGAACCCGGCGCGCGCGGAGCCGATCGCGAACTCTTCCTGGCGGCTGATTCGCATCATCACGGGCCGGCCGATCTTCTTCGCGAAGTACGCGGGCACGGCGACGATCGGATACGCGCCGCCCTTCGAGCCGAAGCCGCCGCCGCAGAACTCGGCGACGAACGCGAGATCCGCGGGTTCGATGCCGAGGTAACGCGCGATGCCCGGCACCGGGAAGCTCTGGCTCTGCGACGACGCGTGCAACACGCACTTGCCGTTCTGCCAATACGCGAGCGCGCTGCGCGGCTCGAGCGAGTGGTGCGACAGGCCCGCGGTGACGAACGACTCGTCGAGCACGAGCTTCGCGCCCTCGAGCCCCGCATCGGCGTCGCCGTACGACCATTCGGTCACCGCCGCACCGATCGGCAGCTGACCGTCGGCGGCGTCCGCGAACTCGCGCGCGGTCCATTTGTGGCTTTTCAAGTCCACACCGGGATTCGCGACGTTGCCGTTCGTGCGCGCCTCGGCGCCGCCCGGGAACAAGCTCGCGAGCGGGTCGACCGTGAACGGCAGATCCTCGTACGAGACCTTGATCTTGCTCGAGCGCGTCCGCGGCGAGCTCCTCGGTGTCGGCCGCGACCGCGAGAATCGGTTGGCCGACGAACACGGGCTCGTTCGTGAGGATCGCGTCCTGCGGCACCGGGAAGCTCGGCACGTCGTCGGCCGTGAGCACGCCGTGCACGCCCGGCATCGCAAGCGCCGCGCCCGCGTCGACACCGGTTACGCGCGCGTGCGGCAGCGGGCTCGTGAGAAGCTTGCAGAACACCATGCCGTCGACGCGGAAGTCCTCCGCGTACTTCGCGCGGCCCGTGACTTTGGCTTTGACGTCGGGCGGGGTGAAGTCCTTGCCGAGCAGCTGGTAGGCCATCGTCGTGCTCCTCGCTATACGACGATGTTACTTCTCCCGTTCCGCGACCGCGATCCACTCCGCCTGACTGCGGCGAAAGTGCCTCGGCCCGAGCCGCGCGTCGTTGAGGATCGCCGCGAACAGGGCCGACGCCTTGTCGCTCTCGCCAATCTCCTTATATAGCAGTGCTTGGCGCACGCGGGCCTCGGCGCCGGGGTAGTAGCGTGCGAGCGCCTCGTACTCCTCGACCGCGCGCCGCGCTTCGCCACTCGCCGCGAGAGCCCTGGCATAGAGCAGATGGCCGTCGGCCAAGCGCATTCCGGGGTGTTGCTTTCTGAAGTAGTCGAGCGTTGCGATGGTGTCCGCGTATCGGGCCGCGCCGAACTGTGCCTGCGCGAGCGCGAGCAAGATCTTCGGGTCGTCCTCGAACACGCCGGTGCGTGCTTCGGCGCAGACTTTGATGGCGTCGTCGAACCGTCCGGCTTTCGTGAGCTCGTCGGCAAGGCGGCTCGCCGTCTCGACGTTCTGACTGCGCTCGTAGTCGAGCGCGCCCTCGCGCAGGCCGCGGTTCCGGTCGATCGTCGACCGAGCTCGCCGCAAGGCCCGGCGCGCGTTCGGGCTGTGACGCCAAGACGGCAGCATTTCGATGATGATGTAAGCGAGCGGCCCGACCACGGGCAGAAACACGATCAGCATGATCCAGCGCATGTCCCGGCCGGTACGCAGGACATGCACGATCGCGATCAGCGGCAGCAGAATCGACACTATGTAGAATGGCATAGCAGTGTGCCTTCCCGGTCGGACATTCTCGGCGTCCGAAATGTACCGCTCAAGACCCATCGTCTCATCCAGGGAACACCCTAAAGCGCCGATCTTGTGCGCCGGTTCCTGTTTTACGGAACGCCGTCTGGGCAGGATGCGTCGTGCTCACGAAACCGGCATTTTGGCTCGGCCGCCAGCCGATCCTGGACGCTATGGCCGCGACGGTCGGCTACGAGCTGCTTTTCCGCTCGGATCCGAGCAATGCCGCGCACATCGAGGACCATCAGGCGGCCACCGCGATCGTGATCAATCACGCGTACAGCGAGCTCGGCATCGCGGCGGTCTTGGGCGAGTGCCGGGGCTTCATCAACTTCGACGGCGAGCTGCTGATGTCGGACGTCGTGGAGCTCCTGCCGCCCGAGCGCACGGTGATCGAGCTGCTCGAGGGCATCGACGTAACCCAGCCCGTCATCGAGCGCTGCCGCGAGCTGCGCGAGCGCGGCTTCTCGTTCGCGCTCGACGACGTCGTGCAGCTCGACGACGTCCATGCGGGGCTGATCTCGATCATCGACGTCGTGAAGATCGACGTGCTCGCGACGCCGCCGGGAAAGCTCGCGGATCTGGTGCGCAAGGCCCGCGCCACCGCGCGCGTGAAGCTCCTCGCTGAAAAGGTCGACACGCGCGCGCAAGCGGATCGCTGCCGCGACCTCGGCTTCGATCTGTTCCAAGGCTATTTCTTCGCGCGGCCGGTCTTGATCCAGGGCCGGCGCACGGATCCATCGAAGCGCGTGCTGATGCGCCTTCTCGACCAGACGCTCGACGACGACACGGACACGGCCGATATCGAGGACACGTTCAAGCAGGCGCCGGACCTGAGCTACAAGCTCATGCGCCTCGTGAACTCGGTCGGCATGGGCTTGCGCTCGCCGATCGAATCGCTGTCGCACGCGGTCAAGATCCTCGGTCGGCGGCAGCTCCAGCGCTGGCTGCAAGTGCTTCTGTTCGCAAATCAGACCGCGACGGACTTCCCGAGCCCGCTGCTGCAGATGGCGGCCGCGCGAGGCAAGCTCCTGGAGCTGCTCGCCGAGAAGAGCTCGCGCGACAACCATCTGCACGACCGTGCGTTCATGACTGGCATCTTGTCGCTGCTCGATACGCTGCTCGAGATGCCGATGAGCGAAGTCATAGCGCAGATCCACTTGCCCGACGACGTGTGCTCGGCGCTGTTGCAGCGCAACGGCCGTCTCGGGCGACTGCTCCTGATCGTCGAGGCGCTCGAGAGAACGGACGACGCCGAGGTCGCGTCGCTGCTCGCGGACGGCGATCCTTGCACGACGGACGAGCTACCGATGCTCCAGATCGCGGCGCTGGGCTGGTCGAATCGGCTCGGACAGACGAGCGAGCGGGACGAGCACCGATCCACGAGAGCCTCGCGCGCTTCCCGCTAGGAGCCTTCCCAAGCGGCCGACCATCGGCTAGCCTGACTCACCTTTGCGGCGGAGGTCATCGACATGCGCTCCACTGCGTATCTCGGCATCGCCCTCGGGTCGCTCCTCATCGCCGCGGCGTTCGCCGATGACAGGGCTCCGCCCACGGATTCGCTTGCGCCACTGCCGCCGAGCCCCGTGACCGCGCCGGCGCCGCCCGCGGCTCCGAAGAAGATTTGCCGCAGCATGGACGTGTCCGGGTCGAAGATTCCGAAGCGCGTCTGCGCGACGCAGGAAGAGTGGGCGACGTTCAATATCCACCAGCACGAGGACGCCCAAGACGGCTTACGTCGTCTCCAGAATCAGGGAGTCGTGGCGCCGGCAAGCCCCGGAGTCAGTGCCTCGCAGCTACCGCCTTAGTTCTCGACCGCGGCGTTCAACGCAAGCTCTGCGACCACATCCGGACCGGCTTGAACACGAGCCAGTCGATTTTGCGCCACTGCGCGATCGCGATCGCGCGGCAAAGCAGCGCTGCGGCCACTTGCGAAGCGATCGTCGCGAGCCACAGGCCGTCGCGCGCCGGACTAGAGAACGCGGCCCAGAGAGCGACGCCCGCGCCCGCGATCACCAGCGCCGCGGTACAGATCTCCACGAGCCGCGATTCGCGCACGTGCGCGAGCCCTAGATAGAGCGCGAGTACGGCAGTGGCCAGTGCGGAAACGAGGCCACGCGCGAGCACGCGTCCGGGCACGTCGTATGCGAGCGCAAAGCCCGTCGCCAGGACGACGCTCGCGGCGATCGATCGCAACGCGGCGGTTCGCCAGATCTGCTTTTCGGTTGCGGCGAGCAGGTCGCGGCGCGAGAGCCCGCTCTTGAGCCACAGCGATCGCGCACGCCGCGCGACCCTGGTCGTGATGGCCGCGAGCAGTACGCCCGGGACGACCAACGCGGGCACGAGGATCGGGGTGGTAAACGCGAGGTGCGAGGCGGTCGCGACCAGGGTCGCGATCTTCGTTCCGACGAGCAGCACCGCGAATCCGACGAGCGTTTGCTTCGCGGCCTGCGGGTAGGCCGACGTGAGGCTCGCCGCAACGGCGCTGCGGCGGTCGAAGACCACCGAGCGCACCGCGGGCCTGAATCCGAGCCTGTCGAGAATCATCTCCGGCGGTTGGATCGGCTCGATCCGCCGCACCCGCAGATACCAGACGGAGAACGCGGCCCAAGTCGCGACCCACGTTGCCAGCACACCGATCGCCACGGCGATCGGGCTTAGCCCGAGCGCAGCCGGGAAGATCTCGGGCTGAGCCGACGCAACCTGGGTCAGGGGCCACGCGAGCGACAGCAACACCGCAAACGTGACGGCTGCGCCGACGGGGAAGAACGTGAAGGCGACGAACATCACCACGATGAAGAGCGGCGCGACCAACGTCACGGCGTACGGCGGCCGCAGCGCCGCCCACGCCACGATCAGCAGCCACGGTGTCGAAACGACCGCGACGATGACGAGAAACGCGGCCAAGCTGCGGCCGCGGAAATGCGGCAGGAACCGATGCGCGCGCGGCGACGACAAGACGCGGAACAGATAGCCCGCTGCGATGGTCATCGACAGCGAGTGGATCGCGAACGCGATGATCGGCAACGCCATGAAACCGCGCATCCGCGGCCAGATCGCGAGCACCGCGAACGGCAACGACGCGAGCGCGACCGCGCCGACCCAGCGCAGGATCGGCAGCGCGGTGAGGTACGTCCAGACGAGCCTCGCGATCGCCTTCATCGGTGCAGCTCGAGAAAAATGTCCTCGAGCGCGAGGCTCTCGACCTCGAGCTCCGCGTCGAGCCGGAGCTCGAGCGCGGCGGCGCGCTCGCTCGTCCAGCGAGTCGCGGCGACCGTCGCGCACGAGCCGTCGACGCGGCTCGTGAGCGCATCGGGAACGCGCAGGTCCCCGGGCAGCGCACGGCGGCCGCGGATGTGCAGCCGCACGACGGATTCCTTGAGCGCGTCGAGATCGCCGGCCCACGCGAGCCGGCCGTCCTTGATGATCCAAACCTTGTTCGCGGCGCGCTCGAGATCGGAGACGATGTGCGAGGAGAACAGCACCGTGCGCTGCGTGCCGCGCGCTCGATCGACGATCTCGGTGATGAACTGGCGGCGCGCGATCGGATCGAGGCTCGCGACCGGCTCGTCGAGCACGAGCAGCTCCGGGTGCGCGCCGAGCGCGAGCAGCAGCGAGAGCTTTTGCCGCTCGCCGACCGACAGCGTCTGGACTCTGCGCCCGAGCGGGACCTCCCATGACGCGGACAGACGCTCGATCAGCGCGCGATCCCATCGGTCGTAGAACGCGGCCGTGAGGCTGAGCTGCTGCGCGCCGGTGAGCAGATCGATGAGCTCGTCTTGCTGCGGCACGAACGCGATCCGCCTCTTCGCGGCCGCCGACAGGTCCGCGCTGCGCTCGCCGAAGACTTCCGCCGAGCCCGACGTCGGGATGCTGAAGCCGAGCAGCAGCTCGAGCAGCGTCGTCTTGCCCGCGCCGTTCTTGCCGAGCACGCCGACGATGTCGCCAGGTTCGACGTCCACCGTGATCTCTTGCAGCACGTCTTTCGTTGCAAAGCGCTTGCTAAGCGCCCGTGCGCTGACGACCGCTTGCGGCATGCTCGCCTCCCCACTTCTTGTCGACCAAATCCAAAACGTCGCTCTTCGAAACCTCGAGCTGCTTCGCCGCGAGCACGAGCTGCTCGGCCTCGCGGTCGAGCCTGCGCAGCCGCTCGCGCAGAGCCGCCCGGCTCCTCGGCTGCGCCGCCACCGTCATCGGCTTGCCGCGGTTGCGCTCGAGCAGGCCCTCCGCCTCGAGCAGCGCGTACGCCTTCGAAATCGTCATCGGGTTCACCGCGTGCTCGACCGCGAGCTCGCGCACGGACGGCAGCTCGTCGCCCGGCGCGAGCCGGCCGCTCGCGACGAGACGCCTTACCTGCTCCAGCAGTTGGCGGTAGATCGGCGTGCCGGATTGCGGATGCAGAATGAACACGCGTGCGCTCTATCTATGTGTATCATTACACTAATACACATTGAGCGCGCCGTCAACCCGTCGGTTGGACGGCTCAGACCACGACTGCGAGCGGCTCCTCGTCGAGCGCCGCGCGCTGCTCGAGCAGCGCCTGCACGTGCTGCTCCCAGTAGCGCGCCTCGCCGAGCCACGGGAATGCGCGCGGAAAGGCGGGGTCGTGCCAGCGGCGCGTGATCCACGCGGTGTAGTGCATGAGCCGCAGCGCGCGCAGCGCCTCGATCAGGCGCAGCTCGCGAAAGTCGAACTGGAAGAATTGCCCGTAACCTTCGAGCAAGTCGCCAAGCTGCGCGGCCATCTCATCGCGCGAGCCGGCGAGGAACAGCCACAGGTCCTGCACCGCGGGTCCGTTCACGCAATCGTCGAGGTCGACGAAGTGCGGGCCGTCGTCGGTCCAGAGCACGTTGTTGCGGTGGCAGTCGCCGTGGATTCGCAGCGAGCGGTACGCGCCGACCTCGTCGAACGCGGCGTCGATCTGATCGAGCAGATGCGCGGTCGTGCTCTCGTAGCTGTCGCGCAGGTGCGGCGGGATCCAGTCGCCCGCGAGCAACTCGTCGACCGACTTGCGGCCGAGCTCTTGCCGCGACAGCGTCTGCCGACGGCGGAAGCGGCGCACGGCGCCGACCGCGTGCAGCCGGCCGAGGAAGCGCCCCATCCAGATCCGATCGTCGGCCGTGCCGAGCTCCGGCCACCGGCCGCCGCGGCGCGGATAGACCGCGTAGCGGTAGCCGTCGAGCTCGTGCAGCGACTCGTCGTCCTGCACGAGCGGCGCGACCACCGGAATCTCTTGGCTCGCGAGCTCGAGCGCGAACTCGTGCTCCTCGAGGATCGCGTCGGTGCTCCAGCGCCCGGGACGATAGAACTTCGCGACGACGAAGCCGTCGCTCCCGTCGCTCCCGACCACGCCGATCTGATAGACGCGGTTCTCGTAGCTGGCGAGCGCGAGGATGCTGCCCGTCGTCTCGAAGCCGACGCGCTCGACCGCGCTGGCGATCACGTCGGGCGTGAGCCGGTCGTACGGCACCTCGTCGCGTGACTTGCCGCGCGCAGGCTTGCGCCGGCCGCTCATCGTGCGCCGCCGGTGACGCTGCGCGCGCCGCTCGCTTCGAGCGCCGCACCTATGCGTGATGTCGCGGTTGTCATGTTTCTTCCGGCGTACGATCTCCGGCGTACAATCGTTGCGGATCATAGCAACCGCATTCGCTAGGAGCCCTAAACTCTTGCGGAAACCGACCACGCTCATCGCCGGCAAGTTCGGCAGCCGGCATTTCGGCACCAAGCCTTACCTCGCCGATGCCGTGCGGCTCACCACCCAAGACAAGCCCGTCGCGCTGTATATCGGCGCCGCGAGCGGCGACGACCGCAACTTCGGCTCCGCGCTCTCGACGCTCTTGGAGGGCGCCGGCATCCGCAAGGTGGTCTGGCCGAAGCTCGCCAAGGGCAAGAAGAAAGACGCGGGCGTCGCGCGGGCCGCGCTCCACGAGGCCGATCTCGTGTTCGTCGGCGGCGGCGACGTCGAGGCCGGCATCCACGCGCTCCGCGACGCGGATCTCGTCGGCGATTTGCACGGTGCCGCGAAACGCGGGGTCGTGTTCGTCGGCATGTCCGCCGGCGCGATCATGCTCGGCGAGCGTTGGATCCGCTGGCCGCGCGACGGCGCGGGCGATGACGAGGCCGAAACCTTCGAATGCGTCGGCGTGGCGCCCTGCTCGCTCGACACTCACGGCGAGGGCGACGGCTGGGGCGAGACACAGTCCTTCGCGGCGGTGCGCGCGCGCGAGATCGGCAAGAAGGCGCGCGCCTATGGCGTGCCGAGCGGCGCCGCTCTCGTGGTCGGCAGCGACGGGTCGTTCCGGGCGCGCGGCGACGCCGTAACCGTGTTCGCGGCGCTGCCGAACAAGAAGGCAAAAATCGAGAAGCAACTGGAGGCAGACGAATGAGCTATTCGGCCGCGCACTGGCGACGCGTGAGCGACGAGACGCGGGAGATGGTCGCGGACGTGCCGCTCTACCGCGACCGGCCCGAGCCGCCGGCCGATACCGCGACGGTCGACGCGTGGCTCTCGCAGATACCGGCCGTCGGCAAGCGCGAGCTGCGCAAGGGGTTCCCGAAAGCGCTGCTACGCCGCGATCAAGACCTGCACGCCGCGATGCAGGACGAGCAAGTCACGCTGCTCGCGACCTCGGGCACGACCGCCGACCGCCTCCAGGTGATCTGGGAATGGTCGTGGTGGGATCCGCAGGAGCGCGAGGCGATGCGGCTCAACGCACGGATCGCGCGCGCGATGGCGCGCGCCGGGTTCCGCGAAGCCGTGCTCACGACACCCGCGTGCGGCGCCGGCACCTGCCACTTCGGCAGCCAAACGATGGCCGAGCGCAGCATCGACGGCATGCTGTTCTTCAACGAGAGCGACGACCCGACGCACTGGACCGAGGCCGACTACGACCGGATGCTCCGCGAGTGGGCGGAGTTCGGGCCGCGCGGCGTCGAGGCGGATCCCGCGTACCTCGCACTGATCGCGCGCGCCGCGCTCAGGCGCGGGCAGAAGCTCGCGGCGCCCGAGTTCGTCACGCTCACTTACGAAACGACGACGCGCGCGATGCGCCGCGACATCGGTCTCGCGCTCGACGCGCCGCTCTATCAGCTCTACGGCGCCACCGAGGCCGGCGTGCTGTTCATGGAGTGCGAGCACGGGCATCTCCATCCGAACGAGCGCCACAGCCACATCGATCTCGAGCCGATGCCGGGCAGCGCACCGCTTGCGCGCGTGCTCGTCACGACGCTCGGACGCCGCTGGATGCCGCTCTTGCGCTACGACATCGGCGACGTCGTGCGCGTCGCGGCGTCGCGCGACTGCGCGTGCGGACGGAAGTGCGACGGCCCGCTGCTCGAGCGCGTCGAGGGCCGGCTCGCGGACTGCAGCGAGGTGAACGGCGAGACGATCACGCCGCTCAAGCTCGACGACGCGATCCACGCGGCGCTCGGCCCCGCCGCGACGCTCGAGCAATGGCAGCTGCAGGCCGATGTGCTGCACGTGGTCGATCCCTCGTCGCGCGACAGCGCCGCCGCCGCGGCGGCCGCGGTCGGCGCGCTGCTCGCGCGGCCGATCCGCGGCGAGCACGTGAGCGCGATCGCGCCCGAGGTGTCCGGGAAGTATCGGCTGGTGAAGCGCTGATGCGGAGCGAGGGCTTCCCTCTCCTCGAGAACGGCTACGACGGCTCGCCCTTCATCTACCTCGACAGCGCGTCCACGACGCCGAAGCCCCGCGCCGTCATCGCGGCAGTCAACCGCTACTACGACGCGCTCGGCGCGAACGTGCACCGCGGCGTGCACCCGATCGCCGAGGCCACGACCGAGCAGTTCGAGCGCGCGCGGCATCGCGTCGCGGCGCTGATCGGCGCACAGCCGGCCGAGATCGTGTTCACGCACAACGCGACGGACTCGTTCAATCTCGTCGCGCGCGCGCTCGGGCTCGCGGCCGGGGACGAGGTCGTGCTGCCGGCGTCCGAGCATCACTCGAACTACATGCCGTGGCGCGCCGCGGCCAAGGCCGTGCTCGTCGACATCGACGCCGAAGCCGTGCCGATGTGGTCGCAGCTCCCGGAGCGGATCGGCAAGCGCACGCGGCTCGTGACCGTCGCGCACGTCTCGAACGTCACGGGCGTCGTTGCGCCGGTGGACGAGTGGATTGCGACCGCGCACGCCGCCGGCGTGCCGGTGATGATCGATGCGTCACAGTCGATCGCGCACTTGCAGATCGACGTGCGCGCGCTCGACGTCGACTTCATGGCGTTCTCGAGCCACAAGATGTTCGGGCCGAACGGTGTCGGCGTGCTGTACGTGCGCCGCGACCGGTTCGCGGATCTCGGCCTCGGCAACGTCGGCGGCGGCATGGTCGCGCTGCACGCCGAGGACCGCTTCGAGCCGCGCGAGGCGCCGTTCCGCTACGAGGCCGGGACGCCGAATATCGAGGGCGTGATCGGCCTCGGCGCCGCGGTCGACTACGTGCTCGGGATCGGCCTCGACAAGATCGCGGCGCACTCGCGGGCGCTCGGCGACCAGATGCTGCGCGGCCTCGCGGAGCTCGAAGGCGCGACCGTGCTCGGCCGCTCGGCCAAGGAGCGGATCGCGCTCGCGACTGTCTCGCTGCCGCTGCGCGCGATGCGCCAGCAGGACGTCGCACGCTTCCTTGCCGACGCGCACGGCATCTTCGTCTCGGGCGGCTACCACTGCGCGCACGTGCTGCACGAGCGCCTGCACCTCGACGGCACGCTGCGCGCGTCGGCGCAGATCTACAACGACGAAGGCGACATCGACGCTTTGCTGCGCGCGCTGCGCGAGCTCTGACGCCGCGCGGAACGCCATGTCTCACGACCACCGCTGCATGGACAGACTAGCTGCGCAGCGCTCGATGCCGCTAGAGTGGCGCACCTTTTCGCCACGGTGATTCGAATGCGCACTCCGCCCGCCTTTCATGCCGCGCTCGGCGTTGCGACGCTCGCCCTCTCCGCTTGCGCGGGCAGCGGGCCCGCGAGCGCGCCGACCGCCCCAAGCGCGCGACCCGCCGCCAGTGCCGCGCCGGCACAGCCCGCGGCGCCGGCGGCTGTGGCCACCCCCGCCCGACCCGCCGCGCCCGCGTCGCGCGAAGCCGCCCCGCCCGATCCCGCGGCGATCTTCGGCGGCACGACGCCGGGCACCGAGTTCGGCATCGCGACGTTCCAGACGCAGTGCTCGAGCTGTCACGGCAACCCGGCCGTCGAGCGCGCGCCGTCGCCCGACGCGATCCGGATGATGCCGCCCGAGCGCATCTACACCGCGCTAACGACCGGCGTGATGCAGGCGCAGGGCGCAGCCATGACGGACGTCCAGAAGCGCGGCGTCGCGGAGTTCATGAGCGGCCGGCCGCTCGGCAGCGCGAACGCCGGGGCAGCGAAGAGCATGCCCAATCGCTGCACGAGCAATCCGCCGCTCGCCGATCCCTCCGCCGCGCCGAGCTGGAACGGCTGGGGCGTGGACGAATCGAACCGCCGCTCGCAAAGCGCGCGCGGCGCGGGTCTCGCCGCGAGCGACGTGCCGAAGCTCAAGCTCAAGTGGGCGTTCGGCTTCCCGGCCGGCGTGTCCGCGAACGCGCAGCCGACCGTCGTATCGGGCCGCGTGTTCGTCGGCAGCGACAACGGCTTCTTCTATTCGCTCGACGCGCAGACGGGCTGCGTCTATTGGTCGTTCGAGACGGGCTCGACGATCCGGAACTCTGCGATGGTCGGCGCGATCTCGGGTCACGCGCCCTCGCGCTACGCCGTCTACTTCGGCGACGCGCGCGCGAACGTCTACGCGCTCGACGCGCAGACGGGCGCGATGCTCTGGAAGACGCGTGTCGACGAGCACTTCGTCGCGCGCATCACGGCGGGCGCGAAGCTCTATCGCGGCAAGCTGTTCGTGCCGGTGTCGTCCTCTGAGGAGTTCAGCAGCGGCAACCCCGGCTACCCGTGCTGCACGTCGCGCGGCAGCGTCGTCGCGCTCGACGCGAGCACGGGCAGAGAGATCTGGAAAGCGTACGTGATCCCCGAGGAGCCCAAGCCGTACAAGACGATGGCGAACGGCGTGATGCTCTACAAGCCCGCGGGCGGCGCGGTCTGGAACACGCCGACGGTCGACCCCGCGCGCAACGCCGTGTACTTCGGCACCGGCGACGCGACGACCGCGCCCGCGCCGAAGACGACCGACGGGTTCATGGCCGTCGACATCGACACGGGCAAGATGCTCTGGGCCTACCAGGCGACCGAGGACGACGTGTTCATGGGCGGCTGCAACGGCGCGCAGAAGAGCGAGGCGTGCCCGGAGAAGCTCGGCCCCGACATGGACATCGGCAACTCGCCGATCCTCGTGACGGCCGGCAACGGCAAGCGCGTGCTGCTCGGCGGCACGAAGGCCGCGGACGTTTTCGCGCTCGATCCCGATCGCGGCGGCGCGCTGCTGTATCGCGTGAATCCCTCGGGCGCGACGCCGGGCGCGAACCCGCGCTTCGGCGGCGCGTCGATCGTCTGGGGCGGCGCCGCCGGCGCGGGCCACGTGTATTACGGCATGGGCTCCGGCGGGCTCGCGGCGATCGACCCGGCGACCGGTGCCACGGTCTGGAAGTTCACGCCGCAAGCACCGAACGGCAAAGGCACGAGTGCGCTCGGCGCGGCGCCGACGGCGATTCCGGGCGTCGTGTTCACGGGCTCGACGAACGGCATCCTGTACGCCGTTTCGGCGACCGACGGCAAGGAGCTTTGGAGCTTCGATACGTCGAAGACGTTCGACGCGGTGAACAAGGTGCCGACGCACGGCGGCGCGATCGCGTCGTCGGGCGCGGTCGTCGTGGACGGCATGCTGTTCGTCGGCTCCGGCTACGCGGTCAGCAGCGGCGCCAGCGGCGGCAACGCGCTGCTCGCGTTCTCGGCGCGCTAACCGTCATCGAGCGGCAACCCGTTCTATGCCGAGCCCATCGTCCCGGATCGCGCTACGCGCCACCGCCCACAGCCGGGTTTGGATGCTGCTGCTCGTGAGTGCGATTTTCATTCCGGGCGCGCAGGCGCGCGCGCAAGAGGCGACCGCAGTGAGCGACATCATTCCTTTCCCGACGACCACGAAAACGCTTCCGAACGGACTCGAGGTGATCGTGATGCCGATGCCGAGCGGCGGGCTCGTCGCGTTCTGGTCGATCGTGCGCACGGGCTCCCGCGACGAGTACGAGCCGGGCCGCTCCGGCTTCGCGCATTTCTTCGAGCACATGATGTTCCGCGGCACCGAGCGCTATCCGCCGCAGCGCTATCTCGAGATCACGACCCGGATCGGCGCGGAGGCGAACGCCTACACCACCGACGATTACACCGCTTTCCACCTGTCGCTCTCGAAGGAAGACCTCGAGACGGTGCTCGAGATCGAGAGCGACCGTTTTCAGAACCTGTCGTACTCGGAGTCCGCGTTCCAGACCGAGGCCGGCGCGGTGTACGGCGAGTATCGCAAGTCGCGCACCGATCCGGAGTTCGCGCTCGAGGAGCAGCTGATGGCGAGCGCGTTCGAGAAACACACCTACGGCCACACGACGATGGGCTTCGAGCGCGACATCGCGGCGATGCCGAAGATGTACGACTACTCGCGGACCTTCTTCGCGCGCTACTACAGGCCGGAGAACACGGTGCTGTTCGTCTCGGGCGACGTGACACCGGAGCGAGTGCTGCCGCTCGTGGAGAAGTACTACGGCGCCTGGAAACGCGGCTACGTCGCGCCGCAGATACCGACGGAGCCCGAGCAACGCGCGGAGCGGCGCGTGGACGTGCAGTTCGACGGCCAGACGCTGCCCGTCGTCGAGGTGGCGTACAAGCTGCCCGCGTTCGCGCCAGCCGACCGCACGCGCGTCGCGGCGGACCTGCTCACGGATCTGTCGTTCGGCGAGACGAGCGAGACCTATCGGCGGCTCGTGCTCGAGGAGCAGGTCGTCGAGCATATCGACGCGTTCGCGCCGGACCATCGCGACCCGAACCTGCTCGACGATCGACGCGCGCGTGAAGGACCCCGCGAAGGTGGACTACGTGCTCGGCGTGATCGACGAGACGGTCGCGGCCGCGATCGCCTGCGCCGCCCGACGCGGCGCGGCTCGCGGCGCTCAAGCAGCGGCTCAAGTACGGCTTCCTGATGGGACTGCAGACGCCGGACGCCGTCGCGGCACGGCTCGCGCAATTCATCGCGCTGACCGGCGACCTCGACGGCGTGCGGACGCTGTACGCGACCTACGCGGCCATAACGCCCGAGGACGTGCAGCGCGCCGCGCAGACCTATTTCGTCGCCGCGCACCGCACCGTCGGTGTGCTGCGCTCGCGACAGCAGTGAGCCGCGCGACGGCCATCGTGTGTCGTCTTTGCGGCCGCGGCCCTCGCCGGTTGCGGCGGCCGCGGACAGGCGCCGAGTCCCACGCCGACGGAGGATCTGAAAGTGGTGCTGATGAGCGTCCCGGCCGACCCGACGGTTTCGTTCTCGCTCTCGTTCGCGGTCGGCTCGCAGGACGACCCGCCGGGCAAGGAAGGGCTCGCGTTCCTCACCGGCGAGATGCTCGCCGACGCGGCGACGGAGAAGCGCTCGCTCGATCAGATCCTCGAAGCGCTTTACCCGCTCGCGTCGAGCTACAGCGTGCGCGTCGACCGCGAGCGCACGACGCTCACGGGCCGCACGCATCGCGACAACGTCGCCGCGTATCTTCGAGCTCTTCAGCGACGCATTCCTCGAGCCCGCGTTCAAAGCCGACGGACTTCGAGCGCGTGAAGAACGACGCGATCAACGACCTCGAGAACACGCTGCGCTTCTCGTCCGACGAGGAGCTCGGCAAGGCCGCGTTCGAGGACTTCGTGTTCCGCGGCACGCGCTACGCGCATCCGAGCGAGGGCACGGTCGAGGGCCTGCGCTCGATCACGCTCGACGACGTGCGCGCGTTCTACCAGAGCCGCTTCACGGTGGCGAGCGCGCTCGTCGGCGATCGGCGGCGGCTACGACGACGCGACGGTCGCCGCGCTTCAAAGCCGCCATCCGCGAGCTGCCGGCGGGCGCGCCGGCCGCGCCGCCCGCGATCGAGCCCGAGGCCGTCGCGGGCCGCTCGGCGCTGCTGATCGCGAAGCCCGGCGCGGACGCGTCGATCAGCTTCGGCTTTCCGATCGACGTGCACCGCGGCGAGCGCGACTTCTACGCGCTCTGGATCGCGAACTCTTGGCTCGGCGAGCACCGCAACCAGGCGAGCCATCTGTTCCAAGTGATTCGCGAGCACCGCGGCCTCAACTACGGCGACTACTCGTACATCGAGGCGTTCCCCGAAGGCGGGCACCGCTCGATGCCGCCCGTGAACGTGCCGCGGCGCGAGCAGCTCTTCGAGATCTGGATTCGCACGCTGCCGAACGACAAGGCCGTGTTCGCGCTGCGCGCCGCGTTGCGCGAGCTCCAGGGGCTCGTCGACCACGGCCTCACGCAGCAGCAGTTCGAGCTCACGCGCGGGTTCTTGAAGAAGTACTCGCTGCACTTCGCCGAGACGACGTCCGCGCGGCTCGGGTACGCGGTGGACGACCGCTTCTATCGTCTAGACGGCGAAGGCCATCTCGCCCGCTTCCGCAAGATGATGGACGAGCTCACGCTCGACGACGTGAACGGCGCGATCAAGCGCCACCTGCAGACGGCGAACCTCAAGATCGCGATCGTGACCGGCGATGCGCCGAGGCTTGACGCGCCGCGCTCACGGGCGGCGCGCCGACGCCGATCTCGTACGACAACTCCGAAGCCCCCCGAGATTATCGCCGAGGACCGCGAGATCGCGGCGTTCCCGCTCGGCGATCGCGGTCGACCGCGTGACGATCGTGCCCGTTGCCGAGGCGTTCGAGCGCTGACGCGGCAGATCTACTTCGCGGGCGGGCTCCGTCCGAGGTCCATCAAAAGCCGCGCAAGCAAATAGACGCGGGGCACAATGCTACGCAGGTCCGCGTGATCGTCGGGCCCGTGGGCCCCGTCGCCGAGGATGCCCAAGCCATCGATCGAAGGCGTGCCGGTCTCGGCCGTCAGCGCGACGTCCGCCGACGAGCCCACCGAGACCGCCGCGAGCTTGCCGCCGATTTCGGCGTACGCAGCCCGCGCGCGCTCGAGCAGCGCGTCGGTGGAGGGCACGTGTGGCCAAGGCGGGAACAAGCGCTCCATCGTCACTGCCACCTTGACGTCGGGCACGCTCGTGCGCGCCGCGAGCTCTTTCGCTTGGCGCTCTACACGGTCGAGCTCCTCGGCCGTGTACGCGCGCACGTCGACCTTCACTACGGCGCGATCTGGAATCACGTTGGACTTGTCGCCCGATTGCAGCACGGTCACGTTCACCGTCGTTTCGCGTTTGGGATCTGCGAGCGAGCCGATCTCGAGCGCTTGATGCGCGGCCTCGAGGGCCGCGTTGCGGCCCTTCTCGGGCTCGAGGCCCGAGTGCGCAGCCCGACCCGTGATCTCGAGCGTGACGACGGCGGCGCCCTTGCGCGAGACGAGCACGCCGTCGGGCGGAACCCCGCGCTCCAGATTGATCGCGACATCGCTCGCCTGCGCGTGCTCGCGGAGCAGCTTGCGCGTTCCGAACGAGCCCGTCTCCTCATTCGAGTTCACGATCAACGTGATCCGCGCGAAGTCGCGGAACCCGATCGCCTTCAGCGCACGCAGCGCGCAGATCGCCGCAATGCTGCCCTGCTTGTCGTCGCCGGCGCCCGGGCCGTACGCCTGTTCGTCGACGACACGGTACGGTCGCTGCGCGACGGTTCCGTGCGCGAACACCGTATCCATATGCGCGATCAGCAGGATCTTGCCGCGGCCGGTGCCCTCGCAGCGTCGCAACGAGGTTATCGCCGACCGCCGGGGGTTCCGCAGCAACCGCTTCGACCCTCGTGAAACCGGCGTGACAGGAGCTCGCGCGAGAGCAGCGCACCGAGCTGACTGAGCCCTTCCGCATCGCCGGTACCGGAATCGATCGCGACGCGCGCTCGAGCAGCGCGCGCGCGTCAGGCTCGCAGGCTTTCACCGCGGCCATGCAGCTGCGCATCGGCGGCGGCGTGCACCGCTCCCGTGCCGCCGAGCGCCGCGGCGAGCACTAGGCCCAGGCAGGCGCGCGCACGCGGGCGAACGACGCAGCGCGCTTGTCGAATCGGCGTCATGCGATCTCCAGCAGCGTGGGCGCGCTCAGCGCAACGCCTTGTAAAGGTAACGGCAGGCTCCGCTCCATCCGATAGTCGATGCCGGAGTGGTTGTCGTCGAACTCCTCGTAGACGTGCGCGACGCGATGGTCCGCGAGCGCCTTCGACAAGCAAGCCGGCTGCCGTAGTGGATTCGATACTGGTCGCGCCAGCCGCAGTCGATGAAGATCGCCGCGCAGCGTGCGGAGCTCCTTCGCGTAGCGCGCGACGAGATGGATCGGGTCGTGCTCGAGCCACCGCTTCCAGCGCTCCGGCAGGAGCTCGCCGGTCTCGAGATTGAACGGCACGCGAAAGCCGTTCGGCGCCTTCGGGTCGGGGTCGTAGGTCGCCGCCATCGCGAGATTCATCAGCGCGTGGACCTCGCCGTCGCCGAGCTTCGTCTTGCCCCAGACGTGATTCAGGAACCGGCCGATCCGGCCGTCGTCGCGGCCGTCGTAGCCGGCCTTCTTCGCGGCCGCGACGACGTCGAGCTTGCCCGGCCTTGCGCTTCGGCCGCCGGAACTTCGCGAGCTCGTCGAGCGTGTTCGGCCAGTCCGCGCCGTACACCCAGTCGAAATACGAGTCGCCCGAGTGACACGCGACCGCGCCCCAGGTGCGCGAGTACTTCATGCCATGCACGATCGCGCCGTAGCCGCCCGACGACTTGCCGAAGCAGCCGCGGTGCTCGCGCGACGCGAGCGTGCGGAACTCCTTGTCGACGAACGGCACGAGCTCGCGCGTCAGATAGTCCGCGTAGCGGCCGATCGCGGTCGAATTGACGTACTGATTGCCGCCGAGCGCGGTGAAGCAATCGGGGAACGCGACGATCATCGGCCCCATCTTGCGCTCGTGCACGAGCCGCGCGGCGCGCTCGGGCACGTTCTCCTCGAAGCTGCGCGGCGCGGTGTGCATCCGGCCGGTGCCCGTGAAACCGACGAGATCGTAGACGACGGGGAAGCGCGCGCCGCGGCCGCGGCCCTTCGCTTGGTCGTACTGCGGCGGCAGCCAGAGGTCGAGCAGCCGCACGTGCGGATCGCCGAGCGGGTTGTCGGCGAGCACGCGCGAGGTGTGCTCGAGAGTTACGAGCCTGCCGGCGGACCAGTTCGTTCGCTTGATGGCCACGAGACCCCCTATCTCAACGAATCTGCCCGGTGGCCTGCTTCTTCCAGAGCTCCCACGCACGGCCGCCGCCGGGACCCGACGCGCCCTGATCTTGCGACGACTCGTCGAGCTCGAGATAGGTGATCTTGTCGCCGCGCGCGAGCAAGGTGTTCAGGATCTGCGCGTTCTTCTCGAGCGCCACGCTGTTCTCGACGACGGCCGGCAACGAGCGCGCCACGATCGCGACGCCATGGTTGCGCATCAGCACGGCGGGCCGGCTCGCCAGCGCCTTCGCGAGCGCCCGGCCGCGCTCCGGCGTATTCACGAGCGCGCCGTTCTTGATGCCGAAGTCGCGGTAGTCCCAGATCGGCACGCCGCCGAGAAGGAACGACGAATCGTGCGTGACGGGACGCAACGGGGTCGAGCCCGCGCCGAACGCGATCACGCCCGGCGAATGATCGTGCACGATCGCCTGGACGTCGGGCCGCGCTTTGTAGATTTCGCCGTGAATGAAGCGCTCGAGATAGAACGCGCTCTTCTTGCCGTCGACCGCGTTGCTGTCGAGATCGAACTCGACGATGTCGTCGGCCGTCACGAGCTCGGGCGCGAGCGATCGAGACAGGAAGTAATGATTCGGGTTGTCGGGATTGCGCGCGCTCACGTGACCGTAGCCCGGCAAGATTCCCTGCGCGGCCAAGATCCGATTCGCGGCGACGAGGTCTTCGATCACGGCCGCGGCTTTCGCGGACCTCGTCTGCGCGTGTACGGCGAACGAAGCGAGTGCCAGTGACGAGATTGCGACGACTAGGGTTCTCATAGCGTTTGTTCGTTGTTGGCGGCACCCCAGTCTAGCGGAACTTCTGCTGCGTGGCGGGCCGCCGCGAAGGCATGCGACACTCGCGCTCCCTGCTTGCGAAACGGATATTCCATGAGCGTCAACACGGACACACCGCTCTACATCGCGCGTTCCTGGCGCGCCGCGTCCGGCCCAAACATCGACGTCTACGACCCGCGCGACGAGTCCGTGCTCGCCGAGGTCGCGAGCGCTACCGCGCGCGAAGTTCACACGGCTCTGTCGGCGGCTCGAACGGCCCAGCGCGACTGGGCGCGCCGCCCCGCGACGGAGCGCGGAGCTTACGTGCGCGCGGCCGCCGACGTCGTGCGCCGCGAGCGCGACCGGCTCGCACGGCTCGTGTCGGAGGAAGTCGGCAAGCCGCTCGCGCAGGCCTACGGCGAGATCGACTTCGCCGAGGGGTTCCTGCGCTACAACGCGGAATGGGACCGCCGGCTCGAGGGCGAAATCCTGCCGGGCGATTCGCCGGGCGAAACCATCCACCTTCTGCGCGTGCCGCTCGGCGTGGTCGCGGCGATCTGCCCGTGGAATTTTCCGCTCGCGGTGCTCTGCCGCAAGCTCGGGCCGGCGCTCGTCACCGGCAACACGATCGTGATCAAGCCGAGCGAGATCTCGCCGCTGTCGACGATCGAGCTCGTCCGGTTGCTCGACGAGCACCTCGACCTGCCGTCCGGGGTCATAAACCTCGTCACGGGCGGCCGCGAGACCGGACAAGCTCTCGTCGACGATGCGCAGACTTCGCTCGTTTCGTTCACGGGCCACCGCGACACGGGCAAAGAGGTCATGACGCGCGCGGCCGCGCGTCTGACTCGCGTGTCCCTCGAGCTCGGCGGCAAAGCCCCGGCGATCGTTTGGAAGGACGCCGACCTCGACGTCGCCGTTCCGGCCATCATCGCGGCGCGGCACACCAACTGCGGCCAGGTCTGCACGGCCGCCGAGCGCGTGCTCGTGCACCGCGACTTGCTGGAGCCGTTCACCGAGCGCTACGTCGCGGCCGCGAAAGCGTTGCGCGTCGGCGACCCGCTCGAAGATTCGGACATGGGCCCGCTCGTGAGCGCGGCCCAGCTCGAAAAGACGAGCGCAGCGGTCGCAGCTCGCGCGGCGCGAAGGCGCCCAGGTGGTGCTCGGCGGCGGCCGCCCCGAAGGCGACTACTACGAGTCCGGGTACTGGTTCGCGCCGACGGTGCTGCGCAACGTAACGCCGGCGATGAGCGTGATGATCGAAGAGACGTTCGGGCCGGTGACGCCGATCGTCGGCATCGAGTCGATCGAGCAAGCCTGGAGCATCGCGAACGCTTCGCGCTACGGCCTGTCGGCCTACGTCTTCAGCCGCGACTACGGCACCGTGATGCGGACCGTCAACGAGCTCGACTTCGGCGAGATCTACGTGAACCGCACGCTCGGCGAGTCGATCCACGCGCACCATGCCGGCTACAAGGAGTCCGGCATCGGCGGCGAGGACGGCAAATGGGGATTGCTGCGGTACACGCAGGTGAAGACGGCGTACCACCACTACGGCGCGCGATAGCTCGGCGGAAGAGAGTGGGGGTCGAACCCACCAAGGACTGGCTGGCAGCCCCTCCCGGATTTGAAGTCCGGACGTTCCACCGGGAACGATTCTCCTCCTCAGTGCCGAGTCGCGTCGAGCCGACGTCGCGTGCGGCCGTTTGCAAGTCAAGGCGGCGCGGGTTCATGCGGCGCAGGTCGCCGTCGCGCAGCGTCAGGCCGCGGCCGTCGAAGTACTCGAGGATCTCGATCGCGACCTTCCGGCCGTTGTCGAGCCGATCGCGAAACTGCCAGACGGCGAACTGCCCGTCCTTCTGCGCGCGCGCGACCGCGACGACGATCGCCCGCGATCTCCTCGACCGTCTCGCGCTGGAAGAAGCGATCGAGCGCCCACTTCGATCACGATGCGTTGTCGCGCGAGCGCCTTGAGAACGCGCCGAATTTCCGCCACCGGCATCCGTCAGCGCCGCCGCGATCTCGCTCGCGCGCGGCGGCCGAAAGCGCTCGTCGTCCGACAGGAGCGGCGCGATGCGCGAGCCACGCGCGCCGATCGCGGTCGTCGAGGATCAAGCGGTGCTCGGGCAGATCGCAGCGCACCGCCTTCGGAGAGCAACGCGCCCGAGTCGACGAGCGCGGGCAAAGCGCTCGCGAAGATCGTGGCGGCAGGCGCGGCTCGCACGCGCGCCGCGAGCTGCGCCGGCGAGAGCCCCGGCAGCTCCGGATGCGCGCGATGCGCCGCGTCGAGCGCCGTGCGCACGCAGCCGCGAGCCGGCGCCAGGTTCCGCGCGACAGCGCGATCATGCGCGTCGCCGACCGCGAGCCGCGTCGTGCGGACCGCGCGTCGAGCAGCGCCTGCATCTGCTGCTCGTCGAGCGCGCGGTCGCGCGCGAACGCGGCGACGTCGATGAAGAACGGCCAGCGCTCCAGCGACGGCGTCGAGCGCCGCGCGCGGGTCGTCGCGCGCGAGCGCCTCGAGCTGCGCGAGCCGCTGCCGGTGTGCGACGCCGGCGCTGCGGCGGCGCGCAGGTCGACGAAGCGCCGCCGCCGATCGTGCGTGAGCCGGTCGTGTCGCGCAGGACGAAGCGGTCGCCGACCGCGGCCGCGATCGGCCGCTCGAGCACGAGCTGGATGCGACCCGTCGCGCCCGGCGCGATCGGCGCTTCCTCGAGCAGCGCGACGCGCGCCGCAACTTCCGCTGCCGCGTGATGCAGGCGCACCGGCGTCCAGTGCGCGAGCGCCCTGCCCTCGCTCGCGAGCAGCCGCAACGTCGCGTCGATGCGCTCGGTCGGCGCGTGCAGCGCCGGATCGAGCACGACGTCGCCGCGCGCGATCGCGTGCCGCGTGATGCCGTCGCCGACGAGGTTGAGCGCGCAGCGCTCGCCGGCGACGCCGCGCTGCGCGGCCGCGTTCTGCGCGTGGATCGAGCGCACGCGCGCGCGCAGGCCGCGCGGGGCTGACGACGACGGGGTCGCCGACCGCGACGGCGCCCGACAGCACGGGGCCCGTCACGATCGTGCCCGCGCCCGGGAGGCTGAAGCAGCGATCGACGGCGCAGCCGAAACCGGCCGCGCACGACGCGCGCGGCGCTTCGGCGCGCGCCGCGGCGACCAGCGCCGTCGCGCAGCTCGTCGACCCTTCGCCCGTCGCGGACGACACCGGCGACGATCTCGGCGGCCGCGATCCCGGTGCGCGCAGCAGCTCGCGAATCGCCTGCCGCCACCTCCGCGCGCCGCTCACGGCGACACGAGATCGATCTTGGTCAGCGCGACGAGGCCGCGCGTCGACACCGAGCAGATCGACGATCGCGAGATGCTCGCGCGTCTGCGGCATCACGCCGTCGTCGGCGGCGACGACGAGCAGCACGAAGTCGATGCCCGTCGCGCCCGCGAGCATGTTGCGGACGAATTTCTCGTGGCCCGGCACGTCGACGAAGCCGAGGATCGTCGCCGTCCTCCGGCCGGCAGGTAGGCGAAGCCGAGATCGATCGAGATGCCGCGCGCCTTCTCTTCCTTGAGCCGGTCCGTGTCGACGCCCGTGAGCGCGCGCACCAGCGCCGTCTTGCCGTGATCGATGTGGCCGGCCGTGCCGATGATCATGCCGGCACCGGTCGTCTCGCGGCGCGGCGCGCAGCGACGCGAGGTTTTCGAGGAAGGCCTGCTTCGTCTCTCGAGGCAGCGCAGGTCGAGCAGCAGCGCGTCGTCGACGATGCGCCCGATCACCGGGATCGGCAGTCGGCGCAGCGCCGCGGCGAGCCGCTCGAGCGCGCGTCCGCCGCGCGGCTTCGCCGCGCGCGAATCGCGAGCGCCGCGCTCGGCAGCGTCTCGACCGGCAGCGCGCCGGAGCCGACCTGGCTCGCGCACGCGACGACCTCGACCGCGATAGCCCGGCGCCGAGGCGTGCCGCGACGCGCGGGCGCGAGACGGCGCGCGCAGGCGTCGATGTCGTCGCGCTTGCGCGCGAGCGCGCGCAACGTCGGCAGCGCGCGCTGCGAGACGATCGGGGTCGCGATAGAGCTTGAGCGTCGCCTCGATCGCCGCGAGCCGGATCTTGTCGATCCGCAGCGCGCGCTTCAGCGGATTGCGGTTGAAGCGCGCGATCAGATCCTTGCGCCCGACGATGAAGCCCGCCTGCGGGCCGCCGAGCAGCTTGTCGCCGGAGAACGTGACGAGGTCGGCGCCGTCCGCGATCGCCTCGCGCGACCGTCGGCTCGCGCGGCAGACCCGAACGCGCTCGAGGTCGAGCAGTGTGCCCGAGCCGAGATCCTCGACGAGCGGCACGCCGTGCGCGCGCGCGAGGGTCGCCGAGCTCGCGCGTCGACACCGCGGCCGTGAAGCCCTCGACGCGATAGTTCGACGTGTGCACCTTGAGCACGAGCCCGGTCCTCGCGCCGAGCGCGTCCTCGTAGTCGCGCAGGTGCGTGCGGTTCGTCGTGCCGACCTCGACGAGCTTCGCGCCGGCGCGGCTCATGATCTCGGGCATGCGGAACGCGCCGCCGATCTCGATGAGCTCGCCGCGCGACACGATCGGCCTCGCGGCCCTTCGCGAGCGTGTTGAGCGCGAGCAGCACGGCCGCGGCGTTGTTGTTGACGACCGTCGCGTCCTCGGCGCCCGTGAGCTCGCGGAGCAGCTCGCGCACGATGGTCGTCGCGCTCGCCGCGGCGGCCGCTCGCGAGATCGAGCTCGAGCGCGACCGCCTCGCGCATCGCAGCCGTCGCGGCCGCGATCGCGTCCTCGGCGAGCCGCGCGCGGCCGAGATTCGTGTGCAGCACGATGCCGGTCAGGTTGAACACGGGCTGCGAGCCGCGGCCGATCTCGCGCCTCGAGCATCGGCCGAGCGCCGCCGTGGCGGCCGCGTCCGCAGCGAGCGAGACGTCGCCGGCTTCGCCCGCGCCGCGGCGATCGCGTCGCGGATCGCCGCGACGGCTGCCGTCGCGGCCGAAGCGCTCGACAAGCGTCGCGGCGAGCGCCGTGCGCAGCACCGCGTCGACCGACGGCAAGGCGCGCTTCGGCGTGTTCATCGCTGCAGCGTCGTCGGTCATGTACGCGCCCGCGGCCGATGTCGCGCCATTCGCCGCTCGCGAGATAGCGATCGAGCGCGGTCGCCGCCGCGGCGCCGTCGCCCATCGCGCCGGCGGCACGATGCGACGAGCCCTCGCGCACGTTGCCCGCCGCGCAGATCCCGCGCGCCGACGTGCGCAGCTCCGCGTCGACGGCGATCGAGCCCGATCGCGTCGAGCGCGACGAGCCCGCGCACGAGCTCGATGTTCGGCACGAGCCCCGGGAACGCGAACACCGCGTCCGTCGGCGAGCTCGGATTCCGCGCCGCCGTCGCGTTGATGCGCAGCGCGCGCACCGCGTCGTCGCCGAGGACTTCTTCGACGACCGTGCCGAAGCGCAGCTCGATCTTCGGATGCGCGCTCACGCGCTCGCGGTAGCTCGCCTGGCCCGTGAGCGCGGGGCCGCGCTCGAGCAGCACGACTTTCGCCGACGTGCTCGGCGAGCGTGAGCGCCTCCTGCATGCCGGAGTCGCCGCCGCCGACGACGACGGTCGTCCGGTTGCGCAGCAGCGGAGCGTCGCAGCTCGCGCACTGGCTCACGCCTTTGCCGACGAGCCGTTCCTCGCCCGGCACGCCGAGCTTCGCGATCGCGGCGTGCCGGTCGCGATCGACGACCGCGCGCGCCAAGACCTCGCCCTCCGCGCTCGTCACGCGCCAGCGCTCGCCGTCGGCCGCGAGCGAATCGGCGGCCGCGTTGACGAACTCGACGCCGGCCGCGGCGGCTTGCTCCTGCGTCATCGGGCAGAGGTCGTAGCCCGGCACGCCGTCCGGGAACCCGGGCACGCCTTCGATCTTCTCGATGCTCACGAGCTGGCCGCCGACGAGCCCGCCGGTCACGAGCGCGGTGCGCCGCCCGAGGCGCGCGCTCGTGAGCGCCGCGCGAGAGGCCCGCGAGGCCGCCGCCGATCACGACGACTTCGACTTCCGCGCTCATCGGCGCGCGCCCGCGAAGGAGCCGCTCACGGCGATGCCCGGTCCGCCGCGCTCCGCACGGCCGATGATGCTCGCGGCGGGATAGCCCGCGTCACGGATCGTCGTCACGCACTGTCGTCGGCGCGCGACGCGGCGACGGACACGAGCAGGCCGCCGGACGTCTGCGGATCGGTGAGCAGAGCTGCGCTGCCAATCGGCGAGCCCGACCGGGAGCTCGACCTCCTCGCCGTAGCTCGCCCAGTTGCGCTGCGACGCACCCGTGACGAAGCCACGCTGCGCGAGCTCCGCCGCGCGCGCGAGCAGCGGGATCGCGCCCGCGTCGATCACGAGCCTCAGCCGCGAGCCGCGCGCCATCTCGAGGCCGTGGCCGAGCAGGCCGAAGCCCGTGACGTCGGTCATCGCGTGCACGGCCGGTTCGCGCGCGAGGTCCGCGCCGACGCTGTTCAGCAGCGTCGTCGTCGCGAGCATCTCGGCGTAGCCGTCGTGCGCCGAGGGCATCTTTCTTGATCGCGGCCGAGTAGACGCCGACGCCGATCGGCTTCGTGAGGATCAGCGCGTCGCCGGCCTGCGCGTCGGAGTTGCGGCGAACCTCGCTGGCCTTGCAGCTGCCGATCACGGCGAGCCCGTAGATCGGCTCCGGCGCGTCGATCGAGTGGCCGCCCGCGACGGGAATGCCGGCGCGCGCGCACACGCTCCGCGCCGCCCGCGAGGATCTCGCGCACCGTCTCGCGGCGCGATCTTGCCGAGCGGCATGCCGAGGATCGCGAGCGCCATGAGCGGCCGGCCGCCCATCGCGTAGACGTCGGATATCGCGTTGGTCGCGGCGATTCGTCCGAAGTCCTCGGGGTCGTCGACGATCGGCATGAAGAAGTCCGTCGTCGCGATCACGCACGTGTCGCCGACGAGCCGCCAGACGGCCGCGTCGTCGCTCGTCTCGGTGCCGACGAGCAGATCTGCGAACCCGTTTGCGCTGGGTTGGTTTGCGAGCAACTCGCGGAGCACGGACGGGGCGAGCTTGCAGCCGCAGCCGCCGCCGTGCGCGAGACTCGTCAGCCGGACCGCGGGAGCGTCCATAGAGCGCCGGAGGATAGGCCGCGCGTCCGGCGCGTGTCCAATCGACCGGCGCACTGTTGCAGGCTGCGCGCCGGCGGACCTAGGCTCGGCAAACCGCACGGAAAATGCGGAAACTCGTCGGGAGCCTGCCAATGAAAAAGACAGTCGCGCTCTGGTGGTTGTTTGCATGTGTCGCCGCGCATGGGCAAGGCACAACCGCGACGGACAGATTGGGTCTCGAGGCGGGCAGCGTCGCCGTCGGCTTCCAGTGGCTCGACGAGACGGACGGCTCGCGGCTCGTCACGAACGACAAGGGCGACGCGTTCCCGCGGCCGATCCGCATCCATCTCTGGTACCCGGCGAGCCGAGCAGGAAATCCGATGCTTTTCGGCCGCTACGCCGAGCTCGCCTCCAAAGACGTCTGGCCGAAACAGCTCGTGGGCGAAATGCGCGACGCGCTGACGTTCTCGCACGGCGCACTCGCGCGCTCGCTGGACCCGCCGAGCTTGCAGGCGCTGCTTCAGCGTCCCGTTCTCGCGACCGAGAACGCGAGGCCGCTACGCGGTCCGTTCCCTCTGATCGTGATCGGTGCGGGTATCTACTACGAATCGCCGCTCGCGTACTCCGCTCTCGCCGAATTCCTCGCCGGACACGGGTTCGTCGTCGCGACGACGCCTCTCGTCGGAACGACCTCCCCGCTCGTCAAGGTCGAGGCCGACGATCTGGAGACGCAGGCTCGCGATCTCGAATTCGTCATCCAGCGTGTGCGGCGATTCCAATTCGCGAGCCCGGAACGGCTCGGAGTGCTCGGATTCGACATGGGGGGCATGGCCGGCGTGATACTCGCGATGCGCAATCGCGACGTCGACGCGTTCGCGAGCTTGGACTCCGGAATTCTGTTCCGGCATCCGTCCGGTCTGCCGGCGTCGTCTCCGAGCTACGATCCACTTGCGCTGCGCGTGCCGTGGCTGCACGTCACGGAGACGCAGCGGGCGGCCCCGCCGCCCGGTTCCGACGAACCTTCGCTCTTCGAACGAGCCGTTCACGCGAATCGATATCTCATGACGATCGACGGCATCGGCCACGAAGACTTTACGAGCTACGCACTGGTTCCAAATCGCCGCGCGATGCCGGCCTATTGGCCCGCTGGACGCAGGAGAATACGGCGCGCCACAAGCTCGTGGCCGAGCACGTGGCGACGTTCTTCTCGGCGTACTTGCGCGGCGACGACGTGAGCAAGGCCTCTCTCGCGCGAGACGTCTCGCAACCGGCTGGGTTCAAGATCGACCATCGCGAGGCTACCGCACCGACGATCACGTACGACGCGCTCGTCCAGGAGCTCGTGGCGGGAAACGGCGAGCAAGCCGTTCGCGAGCTACGCGCCGTCGCGGCCGTCGATCCTCATCACGCGCTACTACAGGAGGAGCGGTTGTGGCGCATCCAACTGAGCCTCGCGGCAAGTTATGGGCTCGCAAGAGAGGCGTTGCCGCTGATCGAGTACACGGCGGAGCTACCCGGAGTCGCGGCGGGCGCTCGGACGCTCGCCACCGCCTACTACCGGCTCGACGACTTGCCGCACGCGCAGACCGTGCTCGGCCGATATCTAGAACGGTATCCGGACGACAAGGGCGCGCAGGCCCTGCTCGAGCAAGTGCACGCGCGAGCCGAAGGTGCGAAGTAGGCAAGCGGACGGAGAAAGCTCGATTGCGACTATGAGATCGACCGATTGGCCGAATCGAGACGGTTCGAAACCTAGCGCAGCATTCAGCGGTAGGCCGGTCAGTCATCGAGAAAAAGCCGCGTAGCATCTGGATCGCACGGAACCAACTTGAAGTCGACATTGGGGCGATACAGCCAACGCATGTGTCCGATCAGGGGTTCGACGAGATAAACCGGATCGGTCAGCTCGAAACTGTAGCTCAACGATTGTCCATCGGCGTTCAGCGCAAATCGTTCAACCAGATGTTTCTCGGTGCTCGAAGGCAACCCGTCCGTGATACCGCTTGGGTTTTCGGTGAAGTTGGAAGTCTCGACGATCAGGACTCCATCCCGCCATCGAGCCAGCGAGTGGCCGTGCACCGTCCTGCCCTTAGGCGGGCGGCCGTCAAAATAGGCGATGCGCTCGGTCGCATCGTACTCAGCGCGAATCCATACAACGTCATGCTGGCAAGAAGCTTTGCTACTTGTGTTTGCCGGGTTGTGACCATCGACGGCCTTTGCCCTGCTTCCGTTAGCTTGAGTTGGGAAGGATCATCTATCCACTTCCACTGCGCTGGCGGACCGGGTTGCGCAAGCCAGGTACCACTCACAGAGTTCGCTCTCGCGTCGGTCCGAGTGCTTTCCCCCGAAAAGATGGCGCCGATGCGTTTTTCGTCGGTGAGCGACGGAACATCGCGACCTTCTACAGCGATACCAATGAGCCAGCCAGTCGCTCGGCCTTCCGTGCGAGAGGGATTGATCGTGACTGTGACGTTGTCACCTGCACGAATCGTGTCTGGCCCCCAACCCATTTGCCTCATGAACGCGATCGAAAGCGTCTCGATTCGCCAGGAGCGCGCTTCATTGCACGAATTGCTGAGACTGATTGTGATGTGCGTACAACGCTGTGGGTTTCAGCAGCGTGAGAACCAGAGATGCCAGGACGCCGAATATCCAATATCGCCGCATCGTGAACACTGCAGATATTGTGGCCCATGTTGGCCGCTTCCAGGCGGCTACACGCCTAATTCTTTGCGCGCTAACGAATAACCGTTCTTAACCGTGATTAACGCTTCAATGCGGCAATTTGCGGGGTACAGTCTCTCCGTCTGCGTTGGTCCACACCGGTCATGCAACGCGAGGAAACGGACAACCCGTGGAGGCTCCGATGAACAACACGGCCACACTGACAGCGGCCCTCGCAACTCTCGTTTGCACGGGATCGGCTGCGGCACATCACTCATACCTGAGTTATCAGACCGCACCTCTCTGGATCGAAGGCTTGGTCGTAGGTTTCGAGCACGAGAATCCACATACCAAGATCATGTTGGAGGAACGCAGCGCCGACGGGCAGATGCGGCGCTGGGCCGTCGAAGGCCCTGGCCAAACCGCGCTCGATCGCAGAGGTGCAGAGCTGAACGTTCCGAAGGTCGGCGACCGGCTCAAGGTTTGCGGGTTCGCTTACAAGTCCGCGGAGGACCTCTCGCGCATCTGGCCTGGAATCGACTTTTCGACGCTGCGGTGGTCCCAGGTGATCGAGGGCTCTTCGCCGCGGTTCGTCACCGGGCACGTGTTGGTGACGTTGGACGGAAATAGGCAACTCTGGGGCCACGGCACGCTCAGCGAATGCATCCGCAGCTCTGACGATCCAAGACAGGCGTGGGTAGATTTCCTCAACTCGAACCCAGGGGCTCGGCAGTCCTGGTGCAAACAGACGAGGGATGATTCAGGCATTCGGTTGGATGCGTCGTGGGGGGGGCTCGTAGACGCGATCGACAATTCGCTCGACCAGCCCTGCGAATAGACGCCCCCTTTGGCCACTAAGGTGGCCATGCTGCCTGCTACCCAGCGGTCGCCCGCGAGTGACCTGAGCTGACCCGGAAAGAGTGGTGGGTCGTCGCCGGGCAGAAGCTAATAACCTCTTGAAACTCAAGGTGTCTGTCGGCAATATACTGGATATATGCTCAGCTACTAAGGGTGCATCTCATGGATGGCTCTCGCCTTGCTCTTCCCGCGCCAACCGCCCCGTCCCTGACGACAAATCACGCCAGCCTCGACCGCCTCGAAAGTCAGATCAGCGAGCTCTGGGGCCACCTCAACGCCGCGACCTATCGCTTCCTGCTGCTCGTCGCGGAGTTCGACCGCAGCGAAGCGTTCACGCGGCACGGCCTCGTGAGCACGGCGCAGTGGCTCAACTGGCAATGCGGCATCGGCAAGGTCGCCGCGCGCGAGAAGGTGCGCGTCGCGCGCGCGCTCGAGTCGCTGCCCGAGATCAGCGCCGCGTTCGCGAGCGGCGAGTTCTCGTATTCCAAAGTCCGCGCGATGACACGCGTCGCGACGCCCGCGAACGAGTCCGTGCTCGTGAGCATCGGCCGCCACGGCACCGCCACGCACGTCGAGAATCTCGTGAAGAAGTACCGTTGGACGCAGCGCCGCGACGCGGGCGCGCTCGCCCACACGCAGCAGCTGAACCGCCAGGTCCACTCGTTCTACGACATCGACGACACGTTCATGTTGCACGCGCGGCTGCCGCCCGACGTCGGCGCGCTCGTGAGGAAGGCGCTCGAGATCGCGGGCAACATCGTGCGCGAGCGCTCGGAGGAGGACGCGCGAGCGCGCGTGCCGCGGCCAGTACGGTCGCGCGATCGCAGGCGGAGCTCGCGGCCGGGACATGGGCGATCAACGACCAGGAGCGCTCGCATGCCGCGCGACGCGCAGACGCGCTCAAGCTGATCGTCGAGACGTTCCTCGCGGCCACGTCCGAAGAGGTCGAGGGGACGTCGAGCGCCGACCGGTGCCAGATCGTCGTGCACGTCGATCAGGCGGTGCTCGCGGAGCCCGTCACCGCGAACGACACTGAGCCGCATCGCTGCGAGCTCGACGACGGCCCCGCGCTCGCGCTCGACACGGTTCGCCGGCTCGGCTGCGACGGCACGATCGTCGGCATCGTCGAAGGCGCGGACGGCGAGCCGCTCGACGTCGGCCGCAAGACTCGGAGCATCCCGCTTCCGCTGAAGCGCGCACTGCGCTCGCGCGACGGCGGCTGCCGCTTCCCGGGCTGCGACCGCACGCGCTTCACCGAAGGCCACCATGTGAAGCACTGGGCCGACGGCGGCGAGACGAAGCTGTCGAACTTGGTCTCGCTCTGCGGCTTCCACCACAAGCTCGTTCACGAAGGCGGCTTCGGAATCGCGGCGACCGACGACGGCGTCTTCGTGTTCACGCGGCCGGACGGACGGCGCATCCCGGAGTGCGGCACTAACCCGCGCACCGCTTCGGAGCAGAAGCGCTTCAGCGGAAGCGCCCCTCCTCCCAAAGCAGCGCGTACCGGACAGCACGCTCCAGATGACCTCCTTCGAAGACGCACTACGCTTTCAGATGGAGCGCTTGAACCCCAGCGTTCCGATCGACGCTCAGACGAGCCGCTGCAAATGGCTCGGCGAGCGCATGGACTACGACATCGCGATCGAGGGCATGCAATTCCGTGACGGGCGCGCAGCCCCGGCGTAGTGAACGGAATCGCTGACATCCCGAGATGCTTGATCCCACGTCCGGGATGAGCCGTGCGGATCTGGGACTTTCCCGCCCGGCCAAACCGGCAAGCATGCCAGCCGGCTCAAGGGGTCAGCCGTTGGCACGCTTATCGCTTTCCAAGGCCCCAGCTTGTTGCGACACGAGTAACTGACGGTGATCGAGCTTCGCCAAACCGTTCGCCGGTTGAGCCAGTCGGTCGGATTCACGTCGACGGTGATTCTGACGCTAGCGCTCGGAATCGGCGGCACGACCGCAATTTTCAGCGTCGTCAATGGCATCTTGATCAAGCCGCTGCCCTACCCCGATTCGGAGCGCTTGATTGCGCTCCAGCTCCGTAGTCGGGAGGGGCGAACCATCAACGCGTCGGCCGCGATCTACTTCACTTACCGCGACACCAACCGGACGTTCGACTTCGTCGCTCTCTACTCGCCCCTGACCAGCAGCATCACGGGCTCGGGTGACCCCGAGCAAGTAGGAAGCGTGGTGGCGACATACGAGTTTCTGCCGACGCTCGGCGTCAAACCGTTTCTCGGCCGCGCGTTCTCCGCGGCGGATGACTTACCAGGCGGCCCCAAGACCGTGGTGCTTTCTCATGGCTATTGGCAGCGCCATTTCGGCAGTGCCGAGGACGCTCTCGGCAAGATCTTGATGGTGGATGGAGAGCCACATTCCGTTATCGGAGTGCTGCCGCAAGCATTTCGGACCCCGCTTGGGCTGCAGCCCGCCATCCTCATTCCCATGCAAATCGATCGCGCCCGCACGTCATTCGGGGCTTTTGGTCCGTTCGGCGTCGCACGGCTGAAAAGCGGAGCGACACTCGACGCAGCCTCGGCGGATGTCCAACGAATGCTGCCGATAGCAATAGAGACTTATCCGCCGATCGGAGTCAGCCGCGAGTCGTTCGACAACTACTACTCGCCGAGGTTGCGACCGCTCAAGGACGTCGTCGTCGGAGATCTAAGCCAGGTGCTGTGGGTCTTGATGTGCACCCTCGGCATGCTGCTGCTGATCGCGTGCGCGAACATCGCGAATCTGCAGCTCGTCCGGACCGAGACACGTGCGCGGGAACTCGCCATCCGAGCCGCGCTCGGCGCCGGATGGGGCGCGCTCGCGCGAAGCTTGCTCCTCGAAAGCATGTTGCTCGGGCTCGCGGGCGGCGTGGCGGGCCTGGCGATGGCTTGGCTCGCGCTTCCGGTGCTGCTCTCGGCATCGGCCAGCCAGCTACCTGCGGTGCTCGACGTCACGATCGATCGCACCGTCGTGATCTTCACTCTGGCGATCTCGCTCGCCTCGGGGTTCTTGTTCGGGCTGATTCCGGTCGTGAAGCACGCTGCTCCCGTCGTCGCGACGGCGATGAACGCCGGTGGAATCTGGCGGACCGCGAGCCGCGGTCGTCTCCGGGCGCGCAGCTCGCTCGTCGTGATGCAGGTGGCTCTCGCCCTCACGCTGCTCGTCGCCTCCGCCCTCATGATTCGCACCTTCCAGGCCCTGCGCCACGTGGCACCAGGGTTCAGCGCGCCCGAGCAGGTGCAGGTGGTCGACATCTCGATTCCCGAGCGGGTCGTGCCGGACTACGACCGCGCGATTCGGATGCACAACGACATTCAGAACCGCCTCTCAGAGATAGCGGGCGTCAAATCGGTGGGTTTCGTGTCTGCGGGGCTGCCGCTTGCGGGCGGCGCGACGGGTGCGTTCTTCATCGAAGACCATCCGCTCGCCGCGGATGCGGTCGGCCCGCAAAGAGCTTTTCGGTTCACGTCTCCGAACTTCTTCGAGACCTTGGGCACGCCGCTCGTGGCGGGACGGACGTTCGAATGGCGCGATCACTACGACGCGCGTCCCGTTGCCCTCGTTTCCGAAAGCATGGCGCGCGCGGAATGGGGATCGTCGAGCGCGGCGTTAGGCAAGCGAATTCGCATGAATCCGACTTTTCCGTGGCTCGAAATCGTCGGCGTGGTCGGCGATATTCATCACGACGGGCTGGACAAGCCGGCGCCGGACTCTGTGTATCTCGCTTTGAACGACGAGTTGGCGCGCATCAACGGCCTAGGTCGATTCGTGTCGTTCGTCATTCGCAGCGAGCGCGTCGGCACCGCCGGGTTTCTCGACGACATCCAGACAGCCATCTGGGCGGTGAACGGCAACCTGCCGCTCGCCGGCGTTCAAACCCTCGGCGATCTTTACCAGCGCTCGATCGCTAGGACGTCGCTGACGCTCGTGCTGTTGGCGACCACCGCCGCGATGGCGCTGTTGCTTGGCCTCGTGGGCATTTACGGCGTCGTCAGCTACACGTTGTCCCAGCGCACTCGGGAGATCGGCATTCGGATGGCCCTCGGCGCCCAGAATGCGCAGCTGAAAGGTATGTTGGTGAGACAAGTGCTGTTGCTCGCGATCATCGGCGTGGCTCTCGGTCTCGGCGGAGCGGCCGCTCTGACACGCTTGATGAGATCGCTGCTGTTCGGCGTGGCCGCGTGGGACCCCGTCACGTATGTGGTGATGGCCGCCGTGCTCTTTGCCACCGCCGCGCTCGCCGGTTGGCTGCCGGCACGGCGGGTGACGCGCATCGAGCCGATGCGCGCGCTGCGGGAGCAGTAGCGGTCAACGCCACTGATCGATCAGCACGGTCGGCTTCGTCTTGTTGTCCGTCCCCGGCCCGCGGCCGAAGTACCGCCCGCTGAACATCTTGAACGCGGCCTGCGTCTCGCCGCCCGTGACGACGATCTTGATGTCGTCCGGCGTGAAAGATGCTGATCAGCTCGTCGGGCGCGGCCTTGAGCCGGCTCGCGTACGGCTCGATGCCGGCGACGGCGCGCGGGCGATCAGGAGCGTCGTGATCCACTGGTCGTCCCAGTAGTCGCGCGCCGGCAGCTTGGCGTTCTCGGCGCACCATTCGATCAGCGAGCGCTTGGTGAAGCCGAGGCTCGACGAAGCCGCGCGCCACGAGCGGGTCCATCACGATCAGCGGCGGGCTGAAGTGATCGGTCGCCGTGCAGGCAGCGGAAGAACTTCTCTTTCCAGGTCTCGCGCGGTCCGTAGCCGGATTGCGTGTACCAGCCGCCGAAGAAGATGCTGACCGTGCTTTCGTCCGCGCTTGAAGCCTTCGTCGACGTGGAACGGCGTCCAGGGGCTGCGCTCCTCGGCCTCGGCGAAGCAGGCCGAGTAGCTCAGGAAATTGCCGAGCGAGCCCAGGTACGTCTCGCCGGGCACCGAGCCGCCCTGCAGGTTCTGGCTAAGCAGGCCGTAGGCGCGGCCGATCGTCGCGTTGGCGTGGTTGTACGGCCCCAGCGCGCCGATGCCGGAGTTCATGCCGATCTCGTTGCGGATCGGGCCGTTGACGACCGAGATCGTCGCAAAGGACGTCGTGCTGCTCGAGCGCGCGGTGATGCCGCTCGCGGCCATCGCGAGGATGACCGGCAGGTACTCGGGCCGCGCGCCGGCCATGACGGCGTTCACCGCGACCTTCTCGACGTCGAACTCCCAGGACTCGCGGAACGCGGTCGGCCTGCAGGCGGCCGACGATCTTGTCGCGCGGCATGCTTCGTGCCCTTCAGCATTCGCTCGACGCGCTCCTCCGTCGGCAGGATGATCGGCAGGAAGTCCGTCCAGCGGTTGCTGGATGAAGAGCTCGCGCAGGTTGTCTTCCGTGTCGGGCTCGAGCAAGCCGCGGCGTCTGAGCGCTCGAAGCGTCGCGCCCTTGTAGATCCTCGTCGCTCGAGCGGCCGGGTCAGACCCTCGATCACGCCCTGCATGAACGGCCGCTTCGGGATCGGGTCGGTGCCCTCGATGTAGGCCCGCAGCTCGGCTCGCCGAGCGGCCGACGACCGGCTGCGGAACGAACACGTTGCGCGCCGTCGGCATGCCCTCGGCGAGCGCCGTCGCCTTCGCGAGGCGCGCGAACACGTGGGTGCTGACCGGAACGGTCGGTATCCCTTGCTGCTCAAGTGCCAGAGCCAACCCCACGACCGTGGGGCAGCAGGTGCTTCAGAGGCCGACGCCGATGATGGCGGCGTTGCCCTCCGCGGCGATCTTCGCGCGCATGTCCGGGTCGTCGACCCAGCTCTCGCGCGGCTTGATGATGCGCGTGATCACGGCCGGCAGGTGCTCGGCGAACCACTGCCGCAGCTGCTCCATGAAGATGTCGGAGTTGTCGAACAGGCAGTCGACGAGATAGACGACCTTGCCGTCGAGGCTCTCGAGCCGGTTCGCGAGCCGCTTGCCGACGACCTTCGGCGGGAAACCGCGCGGATCGTGAACGGTGATCTTCTCGGCCATATGGCTAGCGTACACTCGCCGCTACGCGCGTGTCTCGCGGTGTTGCCGAGCAAGGGACCATGCCGACCGGTATACGGACGATCGATGTAACGGCGTTGATCGAACGCCGCCGCGTCAATGGGTTCTACTACGGCTTGATCGCGCTGTCGTGGCTCATCACCGCGTTCGACGGCCTCGACGGCCTCATGATCGGCTTCACGCTGCCGTACATGCGCGACGAGCTCCATCTCACGACCACGATGATGGGCTATATCGCGGCGGCCGGTAACGCGGGCACGGCGGTCGGCGGGTTCCTGTCGCCGCTATTCGCGGACCGCATCGGAGGCGTCCGACCACTGATCGCGATGGCGCTCATGTTCGGCGTGCTCACGTCGGCGACGGCGTTGGCCGGAAGCTACGAGGCGCTGGTCGCGATGCGCTTCGTGAACGGTCTCGCGCTCGGCGGCCTGCTGCCGCTCGCGTGGGCGCTCAACATCGAGTTCGTGCCGAAGCGCATGCGCGCGACCGTGGTGACGATCATCATGGTCGGCTACAGCGTCGGCAGCGCGATGGCCGGCCCGCTCACGAACGCGCTCGCGCCGGGCCACGGTTGGCAGGGCGTGTACCTCGCGGGCGGCCTCGGCACACTCGTCTGCGCCGTCGCGTTGTGGCTCTGGCTGCCGGAGTCGATTCGCTTCTTGGTCTTGAACGGGCGACGGCCCGACGCGGTCGCGCGGACGCTGCACCGGCTCGATCCCGCGTCCGACACGACGGCCGGCGACCTCTTCGTCTTGAGCGACGAGGTCAAGACCAGCGGCAAGATCCCGATCAAGGAGCTCTTCGCCGGGCCGCTGCGCATGGTCACTCCGCTTCTGTGGCTCGGGTTCTTCATGAGCTCGCTCGGCGTGTTCTTCACGTCGTCGTTCGGGCCCACGGTGCTCGAGTCGATTGGGATCCCGCGCCCGACCGCGGCCCTGGTGAAGTCCTCCGTGTCGTTGGTCGGCGCCGCGCTGGGCCTCTTGCTGATGCGGTTCACGGATCGCAAAGGGCCGATCGCTCTCACCGCTTACACCGCCGCGGCGGTGCCCGTGCTGCTCGTCGTCGGCTACGGCCTGTTGAGCGGCGACATGTTCCTCGCGATGGTGTTGCTCGGCTCGGGCCTCGTGATGGGCGGGCACTTCGGCGTGCAGTCGATCGCGGGCGTCTACTACCCGAGCGCCGTCCGCGCGACGGGCGGCGGGTTCGCGTCGGGCGTCGCCAAAGTCGGAGCGATCTTGGGTCCGATCGTGGGCGCCGTCATTCTCTCGAGCCAACTGCCGGTGGTCCGCACCTACGCGCTGCTCGCGATTTGTCCCGCGGCCTTGTGCGTCTGCGCGTTCGGAATCGCGGCCGTCCTGCGCAAGCCGCGAGCTGCATCCGCCGCGACGGTCCTGACCGGCAAGACGGCGCACACATGACTCGAGTGGACACGATGGTCACGCACACCGGCGGCTGCCATTGCGGACGTGTGCGCTTCGAGGTGACCGCGCCCGCGCGACTTCAGGTCTCGGACTGCGACTGCTCGATTTGCAGCAAGTCCGGATATCTGCACCTGATCGTGCCGAAGTCGCGATTCAGGGTTCTCTCGGGCGAAGATTGGCTCACGACGTACGAGTTCAACACGCGTACCGCAAAGCATTTGTTTTGCTCGGTGTGCGGGATCAAGTCGTTTTACGTTCCGCGCTCCCATCCAGAAGGCTACAGCGTCAACGCGCGCTGCCTGGACGACGGGACCGTCGAGGAAATGACGGTCGTCAAAACGGACGGCAAGAACTGGGAAAAAACACACGCTAAGAAGTAGCCGTTGCTCGCGAGCAGCACGGCCACGTCGGCCGTGGTCAGAGCAGCGCGCGCAGCGCGATCCGGTTGATCTTGTTCGTGCCGGTCTTCGGCAGCGCGTCGACGAAGCGCACCTCGACCGGTCGCTTGTACTTCACCATCTCTTCTCTGCAGTAGGCGAAGAGCTCGTCCTCGGTGAGCTTCTCGCCGCGTTCGACCACGACGAACGCGACGAGCACCTCGCCGAGGCGGTGGTCGGGCCTGCCGACGGTGGCCGCCTCGCGGATCCTCGGGTGCTTGAACAGCACCTCGTCGACCTCGCGCGGATACACGTTGAAGCCGCCGACGATCACCATGTCCTTCTTGCGGTCGACGAGCGATACGAAGCCCTCGTCGTCGATCACGCCGATGTCGCCGGTGTACATCCAGCCGTCGCGCAGCGCGAGCCGAGTCTCTTCGGGACGGTTGCGATACTCGCGCATCATTTGCGGCCCGCGCACGCGGACCTCGCCGCGCTCGCCGAGCGGCAGCACGCGCTCGCCGGTCTCGAGATCCACGATCTGAACTTCGGTTTCGGGCACCGGATTGCCGACGGACAAGAGCTTGCGCTTGCCGGAGCCGCAGGGGTTCAGGCAGAACGGCGCGCCTTCGGTCATCCCCCAGCCTTCGAGAAGCGGGCACTTCGCGCGCGCGTTCCACTCGCGGTGCAGCTCCGCGGGGCACGGCGCGCCGCCCGACAAGCAATAGCGCAGCGCGGAGAGATCGCAGTCGTCGAAGATCGGGCTCGCGAGGAGTCCCATATATATAGGAGCCGGGCCACCCGCGAAGATCGTGACCTTGTGGTCGGCGAGCGCGCGCACGACCTTGTCCGGCTCGTAGCGCGGCACCATCACGAGCGTGCTCTGCGCGTAGATCGGAACCCAGGTCGCGTAGCCGAGCCCCCAAATGTGGAACATCGGCGCGACGTTCAGGAACATCTCGCGGCCGTACTCGCCGGCCAAACGTCGACGTGGATGTAGACGCCCGCGAGCAGCCCGCGGTGCGTGTGGTTTACGCCCTTCGGAATGCCGGTCGAGCCGCCCGTGAAGATGATCAGCGCGAGATCGTCGAGGCCCGGCAGGAGCTTGCGCGATCGAGCGCAAGCGATGCGTCGCGAGTCCAGTCGTCGAGCGTGATGCCGCCCGCGCCGAGCACGAAGCAGTGCGGCGACTGCCGAACTCGCGCGCGACGTTCGCGGCCTTCTCGCCGCAGCGTGCTGGTCGCTGATCACGCACGCGCGCGTCGATGTCGGCGAGCTGCCTTCGAGAGCTCGTGCGGCGTGAGAAACGGGTTCACGGGCACGACCTGCGCGCCGGTGGCCATCACGGCCATCAGCGCGACGTCCATCTCGATCGAGTTCGCCATCATCAAGATCGCGCGTTCGCCGCGGCGCAAGCCCGAGCTCCGCGAGCTGCCGCGCGAGACCCGCGACCGCGCGGCCGAACTCCGCATACGTGATGCGCCGGTCCTGGTAGATCACGGCGGTGACTTCGGGATGAGCGTCGACGGCCGCCGCGAGCATGTGCACGAGGCTGTCGTAGCGCGGCAGCGTCGGGTCGATCGGGACTTGCCGCGCGGAGTGCGAGGGCTTCGTCAAAGGCGCTGCCTACCAGCGCGCCGAAGTTCGGCTTGAAGTCGATCGCCATCGCGGCGTCGTAGTAGCGCAGCGTCGCGCGCGAGCGGCGGCGCGAACGCGTCGATCCGCGCGCGGTCCTCGTCGCGTGAGCGTCACGCTCGCGCCCCGAGGTTGTCGAGCGCCTGGTCGAGCGTGCGCGGGCCGATGATCGGCGCGGTGACGCCGGGCTGCGCCGCGAGCCACGCGAGCGCGAGCTGCGACGGCGAGCAGCCCTTCTCTCGCGCGAGCGCGACGACGCCCTCGATCACGTCGAACGCGGCGGGCGTCACCCTGCGGTCGAAGTTGTCCTTGCCGCCGTGCCAGCGGCCCGCCGCGCTCTGGTCGTCGCGCTTGTACTTGCCCGTGAGCAGGCCGCCGCAGAGCGGCGCCCACGGGATCGTCGCGATGCCGAACGTGCGCGCGGCCGGCAGCACCTCGCGCTCGGCCGTGCGGTCGAGCAGGTTGTAGGCCATCTGCTCGCAGACGAAGCGGTTCAGGCCGAACTCCTTCGCCGCCCAGAGCGACTCGACGATCTTCCAGCCCGGGAACATGCTCGTGCCGATGTAGCGGACCTTGCCCGCGCGGATCAGGTCGTCGAGCGCGCGCAGCGTCTCGTCGATCGGCACGTCGGACTGCGCGCGATGCAGCTGGTAGAGATCGATCCAATCCGTCTGCAGCCGCTCGAGCGACGCGTTGCACGCGTCGATCAAGTGGCGGCGGCTCAAGCCGCGGCCGTTCGGGTCCTTCGAATCGAGCGGAAAGAAACCCTTGGTCGCGAGCACCACGCGACGCGCGCCGGCCGCGCGCGAGCGCCTTGCCGACGATAGCGCTCGCTCGCGCCGGCCGAGTACGCGTTGGCGGTGTCGACGAAGTTGACGCCCTGGTCGAGCGCGCGCTCGATGATCGCGATCGAGTCCGGCTCGCTCGTGCTGCGGCCGAACATCATCGTGCCGAGGCAGAGCGGGCTCACCTTGACGCCGGTGCGGCCTAGGTTGCGGTACTCCATATCGCTGATCTCGAGCGACGCACGCCGCTCGACCTCAGCGGCCGCCGATGAAGTCGCGCTTGCCGATCGGCACGCCGTTGTGCCGCAGGATCGCGTACGCGGTCGTGTAGTGGAAGTAGAAATTCGGCACGGCGAAGTTCAGCAAGTAGTCCTTGCCCGTGAAGCTCAACGTGCACGTTCGGGAACTTGAGCTCGATCGTGCGCGTCTCGGCGCCGTCGAACTGCGCGGGCTTGAACGTCTTCAGGTACGCGATCGCCTTCGCGACGCGCGCGTGCAGGTCGGCGAAGCGTCTTCTCCTCGTCGGCCCACTTCGGCGCTCCTGGCCCGCGAGCCGACTCGCGCCGCCCTTCGCCTGGTCCGTCGTGATCTGCACTTGCCGCACGAGCGGCAGCATGTCGGGCGCGAGACGGCCGTTGACGAATACGCTCGGATCGATCTTGCGCGCTTCGGCGTCGGCCTCGGCCTTCGTGAGGACGTTGTCGAGATTCGTGAGCATTTTCGAGAACGGCGGAACGAATTGATCGTAGATCGTGATAGCCACGGGTTGACCTCTTGTCGTGATTCGTTGAGTTAGCGTGCCGCGCCGGCTCGCGGCGACGGCGCCGCCTGCCGCGGCAGGGCGCCAATGATAAGAGCGCTCGCGCGCCTGGGCGAGCGGCGCGCCGACGTGCCGGGCGCGCGAGCGATTCCGAGCGCCCGTCAAGATTGCCGGGCGAAGTTCGGCTGTGCTCTGCTACGCACGCCGTCGCGGGAAGGGAGTGCTCGATGCTCGGGGAAATCATCGGCCGGATCGCGAAAAGCGCGCGAGGTTCGGCGCGCGCTGAAGCTCAGCCGCGCCGACTTCGAGGCGCTGGAAGCTCGAGAAATTTCGCCGCCTCGTGCGCCACGTGCGCGAGCGCTCGCCGTACTACCGCCGGATCATCGACGAGCGAAAGATCGACGTCGATCGCTGCGCGCCGAGCGACTTCCCGGTGCTCACGAAGTCGCTACTGATGCAGAACTTCGACGAGATCTCGACGGCGCCCGGCGTCACGAAGCAGGCGATCGCCGAGTTCCTCACGCGCTCGCACGATCCCGCCGAGCGCTTCCTCGAGCAAGTACCGCGTGATTCACACGTCGGGCTCCTCGGGCGAGGTCGGCTACTTCGTCTACTCGCCGCAGGACTGGCTCCGCGGCAGCTACTGGGGACCGCGCGCAACGGCCGCCGCCGCGCAAGCGCAAAGGCAAGTTCCGGCTCGGCGTACTACGCCGCGATCGACGGCCACTACGCGGGCGTCACGATGATCCGCGTCGATCAAGAGCGGGCATCGCGAAGTGGTTCGTCGACGTGCGCTGCTTCGAGGTCAACAGCCCGATGCCCGAGGTCGATCGCGGGCTCAACGAGTACCAGCCCGACTTCCTCACGGGCTACACGACGGCGCTCAAGATCCTCGCGGAGCGGCAGCGCGCGGGTGAGCTCAAGCTCGAGCACCTCATCGGCATCGGCACGGCCGGCGAGGCGACGAGCGACGGCGGACCGGGCGCTGCTCGAGCAGACGTTCGGCTGCCCGCTCGTGAACACCTACGGCTGCAGCGAGCACCTCGGCATGGGCGGCTCGCGGCCCGGCAGCCCGAACATCGTGCTGCACGACCACGACCTGATCTTCGAGCTCTACCCCGATCACTCGGTCGTCACGAATCTCTTCAACTACACGCTGCCGCTGATCCGCTACCGGATGGCCGACATCCTGCGGCCCGTCGATTCGGGCGTGCACGCGCCGTACCTCGTGATCGAGAGCCTCGTCGGCCGCAACGAGCTGCAGCCCGTGTTCAAGACGCGCGACGGCGGCGAGGACTTCATCAGCCCGCACACGATCAACGAGATCTTCGTCGCGGGCGTCACGCGCTTTCAGATGCACCTCTCGGCGCCGAGGCGTTCCGCTTCATGGTCTGCCTCGACCCGACGCTCGACGCGGAGCAGCGCGCGGCGGCGATCGAAGGCGTGTCCGACCGCGCTGCGCGAGATCCTCGCGCGCAAGCGCATGGACAACGTGCGCTTCGAGGTGCTCGCGGTCGACGACCTGCCGGTCAATCCGCGCACGCGCAAGTTTCAGCTGATCGTCGACAAGCGGGCGCGTGAGCGCGCCCCTCGCGAAGCCAAAGGAGAACGAACGATGGCCCTGCAAGTGATCGGCGCCGGCCTCGGCCGCACGGGCACGTTGTCGCTCAAGCTCGCGCTCGAGCAGCTCGGCCTCGGGCCGTGCTACCACATGGCCGAGCTCATGATGAATCCCGAGCGCGCGCCGCTCTGGATCGCGGCGGCGGACGGCAAGCCGGACTGGGACGCCGATCTTCAAGGGCTACTCGTCGACGACCGACTATCCCGCGTGCCTCTACTGGCGCGAGCTCGCGGCCGCGTACCCGAAGGCGAAGCTGATCCTCACGAAGCGCGACAAGGACAAGTGGTTCGAATCCACGCAGGCGACGATCTTTTCGGAAGCGATGACCGCGCGGATTCGCGGCACGCCGACCGAGCCGTTCTTCGAGAAGACGATCTGGAAGGATCTCGGCGACGCGGATCCACGACCGCGCGTTCATGACCGCATACTTCGAGAAGCACAACGCGGCCGTCGAAGCCGGTGCCGCGAAGAAGCGGCTGCTTGTCTACGACGTGGCGCAGGGCTGGGAGCCGCTCTGCGAGTTCCTCGGCGTGGCGGTGCCCGACGCGCCGTTCCCGAAGGTGAATCGCGCGAGGAGATGCAAGCGCGAATATCGAGGCACGTGAACCCGACGAGATGGTGCAGGACGTGCGGCAGCACCTTCGGGACGCGATGAACAAGCCCTGAGACGCTAGCTCGGAGGCGCGGCTTCCACGATCGTGACGCCGCGCGGAGCCGTGAGCGTCTCGTAGGTGTGGCGCGCGAAGCCGACGCCGGCCTCCGTGTAGTAGTTGTAGCTCACGTCGCAGCCCGCCGCGATGATCGGCGCGTACTCCTCGGGATAGAGGTGCGTCGCGCTGATCAGGCCCTTGAAGCCGCGCCTGCGCAGCGCGCGCGCCGCCGTGAGCTTCGCCTCGAAGTCCGGCACCGCGAGCATGATCGCGCGCAGCCGGTCGAGGTTCAGCCGCAGCCAGAAGCTCGGGTCCTCGGCGTCGGCGTACGCGACGCGCCGGCCCTGCTTGATGTTCGACTCGATCTTCCCGGGGTCGCTGTCGATGCCGACGATGTTCTCGTCCTGCTCGCGCAAATAGTCGTACGCGCCCGAGCCGACGCGGCCCATGCCGACCACGAGGATCTCGCGCGCTGCCGAGGGAGATCGGCTCGTCGTCGGGATGGCGCTTGTCGCGCTCGAGGCGCTCGAGCCAAGGGCCGAGCACCGCGTAGATCTCCTGCGCGAACGCGTTCAGCGGCGCGGCGACCACGAACGACAGGCTCACGGCGAACGCCGTCACGACGAGCCAGGCGTCCGCGAGCAGTCCTTTCTGCACCGCGAGGTCCGCGACGATCAGCGCGAACTCGCTGTAGGTCGTGAGGCTCAAGGCCGTCAGGAAGCTCGTGCGCGCGCGCAGCCCCGAGGCGATCAGCAGCAGGAAGAAGATGATGCCCTGGAACGGCAGCATCACGAGCAGCCACGCGCCGTCGCGCAGCGCCTCCCAGGTCGGCGGCGCGCTGAGCCCGATGTTCAAGAAGAAGCCCGACGAGGAACAGCTCCTTCAGTCCCCAGAGCACGTTCGTGAGCTCCTGCGCGCGGCGGTGATCGGCGAGCAGCGGCCGAGCACGAGCGCGCCGAGCTCGGAGCTCAGCCCGAGGTGCGCGAAGGCTCGCCGCCGCCGATCGCGAGCGCCGCCCCGTAGAGCACGAGCAACTCGCCGTGGCCGCAGAAGTCGAGCAGCCACGCGAGCACGCGGCGCGCGAACGGCAGCAGCAACAAGAGCAGCGCCTACGGCGACGGCGTCTCGCCGTTGACGACCGCGAGCAGCGCGACCGCGACGATGTCCTGCACGATCAAGATGCCGATCGCGACGCGGCCGTGCACGGCGCGCAGCTCGCGATTGCCCTCGAGCACCTTCGCCGCGAGCACGGTGCTCGAGAAGCCCAGCATCACGGCGATCAAGACGCGACGACCGCCAGGACAAGCCCGGCGGCCCAGCGCAGCGCGACCGCGCCGCCCGCGCCGGTCGCGAGCAGGTGCACGACGGCCGTGCCCCAGACCTCGGTGCCGGAGCAACGTCTTCACGCGCAGCTTCAGGCCGACCGCGAACAGCAGCAGCAGCACGCCGGCGTGCGCGAGCTCGCCGAGCACCGCCGAGCGGCTCCATGCCGAGCGCGCCGAACACGAAGCCCGAGGCGAGGAATCCGACGAGCGGCGGCAGCCCGACGCGCCAGGCGGCGAGACCGAGCAGCAGCGCTCCGGCGATCCAAACTGCGACCATGCGCCGAACACCTCGAGCGACTCCCGGCATTATGCCGATCGAGCGCGAGCTGTCGAAGTTTGAGAAGTCCGTCTCCCGGCTCCACGGCGAGTCGCGTACGATTGCCGTCGTGTCTCGCCGTCGCGCGCGTTCACTGGAGTCTTGATGGGCCAACTCGAGGTCTGGTGGGAGCAGCTGATCGGCGTGCTCCGCGACACGATCCAGGCGATCGTGACCTACTTCCCCGTCGTGCTCACGTCGATCGCCGTGCTGATCATCGGCTGGCTGCTCGCGCGCGTGCTGCGCAGCCTCGTCCGGCGCGCGATCGAGAGCATGGACTGGCTGTTCGAACGGCTGTCGATGCGCTCCGTCGAGCGCTCGCAGGCGCTCACGCGGATCACGACGCGCGCGACGAGCCGCGCGATCTCGTCCGTCGTCTACTGGAGCGTGCTACTGATCTTCGCCGCGAACGCGCTGCGGATCCTCGGCGGCCCGCTGTTCGCGCGCTGGACCGACAACTTGCTCGGCTATCTGCCGCAAGCGATCGGCGGCGTCGTGATCATCGTGCTGAGCCTGATCGGCGGCATCGCTCGTCGCGCCACATCCTCGAGCAGGCGTCCGACAGCCTCGGCGATCGGCCAGAGCAGCCTGCTCGGTCGGCTCGCGCAGGGCGTGATCGTGATCACCGGGCGTCGTGATCGGCATCGATCAGTTCGGCGTCAACATCGAGTTCCTGATCCAGATCGCGACGGTGACCGCGGCGTGCGGTGTTCGGCGGCATCGCGCTCGTGTTCGCGCTCGGCACGCGCCAGCACCTCGCGAACCTGATCGGCGCGCACTACGTGCGCAAGCACTACGCGCCGGGCGATCACATCAAGGTCGGCGCGTTCGAGGGCCGGATCGTCGAGATCTCCGACGGCTGCGTGTTCCTCGAGACGGCGCAAGGCGACGTCTCGGTGCCCGCGCAGAACTTCAGCCAGGAGCCGTTCGTGAAGCTCCGGAGCCCGGGATGAGCGGGCCCGAGCAGCTCGCGGGCGCGTTCCTGAGCCTGCACTCGGCGCACGCGCCGCGCGGCTGCTCGAGGCGATGCCGGTCGAGCAGGCGAACGCCGTGCTCGCCACGCGTCGACGCGCCGACGGCGGCGCCCGTGTTCGCGCACATGCTGCCGACCTACGCGGCGCAGTGCCTCGAGCTTCAGCCGCCGGCCGACGGCGCGCTGCTGCTCGAGCGGCTCGGCACGCAGGAGGCCGCCGCGATCCTGCGCCACCTCGGCCGCGACACGCGCGCGGCGGTGCTCGACGCGCTCGGCCCGCAGTGGGTGCATGGCGTTCAAGCTGCTGCTGAGCTATCCGTCGAACACGGTCGGCGCGTGGGTCGAGCCGCGCGTGCTGACGCTGCCCGACGACTGCAATGCGGGCGAGGCGCGCGAGCGGATCGCGAGCAGCGCGCTGCCCGCGCAGGCGCGGATCTACGTGCTCGACCGCTCGCGGCGAATTCGCGGCGCGATTCGTGGTCTATCGCTGCTGCAGGTGCCGAGCCGCCGCGCGCTGACCGCGATGCTCGAGCCCGCCGAGGCGCTCTGGGCGCGCGAGCCGCTCGCGACCGCTCAGGAGCATGGGGTCTGGGAGCGCAACACCGAGGCGCCCGTGATCAATCGCGAGGAGGAGTTCATCGGCGTGATCTCGTACACGGATCTGCGCAAGGCATACCGGCAAGCCACGCGCTCGGTCGAGTCGAACGGCCGGCGCGATCTCGCGGAGGTCACCGAGCTGATCGCGATCGGCGCCGGCAGCCTCTGGCAGAGCCTCGGCGACCTGATCCGCCCGGAGCGCGACAGATGAGCGCCGCCGACGGACGACGTCAAGAAGACCGCGCTCGACGCGATCAATCGGCATTTCCTGCTGAGCCATCCCGCGCAAGCCGCGGACCTCGTCGACGGCTTCGGCAAATCGGCCGCCGTCGAGCTGCTCTCGGACCAGCAGCCCGACGCGCTCGCCGCGGTCTGGCGGCCACCTCTCGCCCGCGCGGATCGACGAGATCGTGCCCGAGATGCCCGAGAAGCTGCTCAAGCAGTCGCTGCACGCGCTCGACCCGTCCGTGCTCGCCGTGTCGCTGCCGCGGATCTCCGACGACGCGCGCGAGCGCTGCCTGAACCTCCTGCCGCGGCGCACCGCGGCCGAGGTGCGCCGGCTCATGGATTACCCGCCGGGCTCGGCGGGCCGCGTGATGGACGCGCGCGTGCCGAGCTTCCGCGGCCGAGCAGACCGCGGGCGTCACGCTCGATCAGCTGCGCGTCAGCAAGCCGCGCGACCTGCGGCAACTGTTCGTCGTCGACACCGAGCGCGCGCTTGAAGGGCACGGTCGACATCCAGGACCTCCTGATCGCGGAGCCGAACGACCAGCTCATCGAGATCGCGCGGCCGCGCGGTCGCGACCGTGTCGCCGTTCGACGATCGCGAGCAGGTCGCCGAGCAGCTGCGCGACGTTCCATCTCGACGTGCTGCCGGTGGTCGACATCCACGGCCGGCTGATCGGCGCGATCCGGCACGAGGCGCTGCTCAAGACCCTCGAGGAGGCCGCCTCGGTCGACATCCAGATGATGGTCGGCGCGGGCCGCGAGGAGCGCGCGCTGTCGGCGCCGCAGTTCGCGGTGCGCAAGCGCCTGCCGTGGCTCGAGATCAACCTCGCGACCGCGTTCCTCGCGGCCTCGGTCGTCGGGCTGTTCGAGTCGACGATCGCGCAAGTTCACCGCGCTCGCGGTGCTGATGCCGGTCGTCGCGGGCCAGTCCGGCAACTCGGGCGCGCAGGCGCTCGCGGTCACGATGCGCGGCCTCGCGCTGCGCGAGATCTCGACGCGGCATTGGTTCCGCGTACTGTTCAAGGAGAGCGAACGTCGGCGTGATCAACGGCATCGCGATCGCGCTCACGACGGGACTCGGCATGCTCGTTTGGAGCCGCAGCTGGGGGCTCGCGCTCGTGATCAGCCTCTCGATGGTGCTGTCGATGGTGCTCGCCGGCATCGCGGGCGCCGTGATCCCGATCGCGCTCACGCGGCTCGGTCACGATCCCGCGCAGTCCTCGACGATCGTGCTCACGACGGTCACCGACGTCTCGGGATTCATGTCGTTCCTCGGCATCGCGACGCTGCTCTCGTCGCTGCTCTATAAGAGCGAGGTCAGCCATGAAAGCGGTCAAGATCGTGCTCGGCGTGCTCGCGGGCTTCGTCGTGCTGCTCGTGCTCGCGGGCGTTCTCGTCGCGTCGTTCTTCGACCCGAACGAATACAAGGGCGTCGCGGCGGACGCGTTCACGGCGCGCACCGGACGCACGCTCGTCGATCGATCAGGACTTGAAGCTCAGCTACTTCCCGTGGCTCGCGGTCGAGACCGGCGGCATCACGATCGGCAACGCGCCGGGCTTCGGCGGCGAAGCGGCGGAGAGCCCGCCGTTCGCGACGATCGAGCATCTCGCCGCGCGCGTGAAGCTCTTGCCGCTGCTGCAGAAGCGGATCGAGATCGGCACCGTCGAGATCGACGGACTGAAGCTCAACCTCGCGCGCGACGCGAAGCTGCGCGGTAACTGGCAGGACCTGCTCGACGCGGCCAAGTCGCCGCCCCCGAAGCGGGCGCCGCGCCCGCGAGCCGGCGGCGCGGGCGTACAGAGCTTCGCGCTCGAAGGCGTGAACATGAGGAACGGCACGCTGCTCTGGCACGAGAACACCTCGCAGCTGCGCTACACGGTCGACAAGCTCGATCTCTCGGCCGGCGCGATCGGCAGCGGCGCGCCCGTGCCGCTCAGCGTCTCGCTCCAGTTCCGCGACGAGGTCGCGAAGCTCGCGGCGGACCTGAAGGTCGAGCGCCACGGCCGCGATCGACGACCAGGGCGGCGTCAGCGCGAAGAAGCTCGATCTCGCCGTCGCGGTGCGCCCAGCCGGCAACGCGAAGGCCCGCGACCTCGCCGCGAAGGCCGACAGCGTCGTGTTCGATCGCGCCGCTCAGACGCTCGCGGTGACGGACTCACGACCGAGACGCGCGGGAGTTCGCGCGCAGTGGACGGTGTCCGGCAAGTCGCTCGTCGACAGCCCGGCGGTCGAGGGCAGCGTGAGCGTCGTCGAACGCGCCGATCGCGACTCTGCTCGAGCAGCTCGCGGTCACGCCGCCGAAGGGCGTTCAGGCCAAGGACCTCGGCAACGTCTCGCTGCAATCGAAGTTCACGTTCCGCGCGCGACCCGCGAGAGGTCCATCTCACGGGCCTCGACGGCCGAGGCGCTCGGCATGAAGGTGAGCGGCGACGGGTCCCTCAAGGGCGACGAGCTCGTGGGCAGCGTCGCGATCCCGGAGTTCGAGCCGAGCGGCGCGGCGCTCGCGCTGCTGCGCGCGCAACGCGCCCGCGAACGTCGACCTGAGCGCGCTCGGCAAGGTCGCGCTCGCGACGCGGTTCGACTCGAACATCTCGACCGGCCGCGCGTCGCTCACGAATCTCAAGGCGTCCGCGCTCGGCGCGACGTTCAGCGGCAACGTCGACGTCGTGCCCGGGCAGAAAGGCGCCACGTACCGCGGCGCGGTCAGCACGTCGCGCTTCGCGCCCGACGCGGCCGCGAAGGCGTTCGCGAAGATGCTGCCCGCGGCGCTCGACGCGAAGAAGCTCGGCAACCTGCAGCGTCGACGCGAAGTTCGCGTTCGACGGGCCGGCGGACACGGTCGCCGTGTCGCCGTTCGAGGCGGAGATGTTCGGCCTCATCGGTGAACGGCGAGGCGAACGGCCGCGCGGTGTCGAAGGCCGGCGATCTGGTCCGGCCACGCGACGTTCGCGCAGTTCTCGCCGCAGGACCTGATGCGCCGCTTCGGCCTGCCGCCGCCGACGATGTCCGATCCGAAAGCGCTCACGCGCGCGACGGTCGACACGCGCTTCGACGTCGACACGAAGCAGGCGAAGCTCAGCGACGTCGTGCTCGCGCTCGACGACACGCAAGATCACGGGCAACTTCGCGCTCGACCGGTTTCGACAACCCGAGCTACGGCTTCGCGCTCAACATCGATCGCGTCGACGTGGACCGCTATCTGCCGCCGAAGGCGAAGGACGCGAAGCAGGGCCAGGCGCACGGCCGGCGACATCGAGCTGCCCGAGAACAACACGATGCGGCTCGACGGCAACGTGCACGTCGGCGACCTGCGGCTCGCCGGCCTGCAGTTCGCCGAGCGTCGGCACCGGATCGTGCTCGGCAGCGGCAACGCGGAGCTCGAGAACGCGCGCGCGCAGCTCTACGGCGGCGACTTCGCCGGCAGCCTCAAGGTGCACGCGGCGGGCGACAAGCCGGGCCTCGCGCTCTCGACGGCAAGGCGACGGGCCTGCAGCTCGAGCCGCTGATCGAGCGCTCACGAATCAGACCGCCGAACTTCACGCGGCAACGGCAGCTTCGATCTCGACCTCGCGGGCAACGGCCGCACGGTGATCGAGAACGTGCGCACGGCCGGCGGCAAGGTCGCGTTCGAGATCGGCAACGGCGCGATCCGCGGCTTCAACGTGGGCGCGACGCTCTGCCAGGCCTACAACGTCACGCAGGGCGCGCCGGCGCCGCCCGGCGGCCAGCCGAAGCAGACGGACTACCAGGTGATCAAGGGCTCGCGCGGCCGTGGCCTCGGGCGTCGCGCAGAGCAACGACCTGCTCGCGCGCGCGTCGTTCATGGACGTCACCGGCCACGGCTCGCTCGGAGCTCGTCGAGCAGAACCTCGACTACGAGCTCGAGGCGAAGCTCACGAAGCCGGTCGCCGATTGCAGAACTGCCAGACGATGCAGAACCTGGTCGGCGATTCGATCCCGCTCAAGATCAAGGGCACGGTCACCGATCCGTCGGTCACGCCGGACTTCAGCAAGCTCTTGAAGTCCAAGGCGAAGGAAAAGCTCGGCGACAAGCTGCTGAATCGGATCCTGAAGTAGCCCGGGGTCGGTCAGCGCTTCTTCATCACGATCAGGAAGTGATCGCCGATTCCGCGCAGGCCCGGCCACCCCGCGACGCGCCGATCGAGATTCCAGAGACGCGTATGCCAAGCCGGGTGACGGTCACGGAGCGACGTCAGGTACGGCGGCGGCACGAACACGCAGAGGCCGCGGAAGTGCGCGAGCTCGAACTCGCCGCGAAACGGACGATAGAACTCGCGAGGCCCGTAGTAGCGCGTCCAGATCGTGCGTTTGTTCATGCTGACGGGAACGACGCCGCGCGCAAACCGGACCGCCGCGCGCGAGAAACGGCCGCGGCGTAGGTAATGCGCGATCTCCCACGGGCAGACGCGGCCGATCACCGAGAACACGAGCGCGCCGCCGGGTCGCAACAGCCGTGCGCATTCGCGCGCGACGCGCGGCGAGATCCGGCACGCAATTGAGCGGGCCCGAGATTCGAGTACGCGCCGTCGTACGTGCCGTCGCCCTCGAGCCGCTCGAGCTCGTGCGCGCCGATCGGCGAGCGCGCGCACGCGTTCCGCGACGCCCTCGCCCGCCGCGCGCTCCGCCGTCCGCTCCACCATCTTCGCGGACCAGTCCGTCGCCGTGACGTGATGGCCCGCGTGCGCGAGGCGCGACGGCGTCGAGGCCCGTGCCGCAACCGAGGTCGATCGAGCCGGCTCGGGGCGCGGAACGTCGCGTCGAGCCAGCGCCACATCTCGGCGCGCATTTCCTGAATCAGCTCGTTGTTGCCGCGCTCGCCGTCGTAGTCGCCGGCAACGCTGTCGAACGCAGTCGCGCGTGTTCGAGCAACCGCGCGGGCTCGTCCGCGGACGGTGTCCGCGGCGCGTTGCTCGTGGTCATCGGGCTATATTACGGCCGCCATGGCAGACGCCGACCTGCTAGTCCGACCCTTTTGGAGAACGCCAACGCCTCCTGGGCCGCAAGCCCATGGCGCTGCTCGGCGCACGCATCCGCTTCGAGAGCAACGACCGCCGGCTGCTGAAGCTCGCGGACGAGGCGTTCGCCGGGCTGCCGCCGCACCGGCTGCGGCCGGCCGCCGCGCCGGAGCTGCGGATCGCGCTGCAGGCTCACGGCGGACGCCGCGCGTGGGCGACGCCGGGCGCTCCGCGCCGCCGCCGACCGGCGATGCAGTCCGGCGCGGGCTTGCTCGCCGGAGCGCCGGAGACGTCGAGCTTCGTCGCACTGTCGCCGCACACGCGGGTCGGCGCTCGTCGTCGTGTCGGAGCCGATGCTGCGCTTCCCGTACCACACGCGCTACGAGCTGATCGAGTTCGCGGCTTACACGCTCGCGGCGCGCACGCAAGGGCTCGCCGCGCTCCACGCCGCCTGCGTGGGCAAAGGCGGCCGCGGCGTGCTGCTCATGGGCGCGAGCGGCGCGGGCAAGTCGACGCTGGCGCTGCATTGCCTTCTGCGGGGGCTCGACTTCCTGTCGGAAGACGCCGTGTTCGTCCAGCCGGCGACGATGCTCGCGACGGGCGCCGCGAATTTTCTGCACGTCCGTTCCGACACGCTGCGCTGGCTCGGGCGCACGCGGGTCGCGGCCGCGATTCGCCAGGTCGGCGGTGATTCGGCGCCGCAGCGGCGTGCGCAAGTTCGAAGTGGACCTGCGGCGCGGAGGCTTCGAGGTCGCGCGCGCGCCGCTGAAGCTCGTGTCGATCGTGTTCCTCTCGGCGCGAAGCGCCGGCGGAGGCCCGCGGCTCCGGCCGCTCGAGCGAGCCGATGCGCTCGCGCGGCTCGAGTCCGCACAGGCGTATGCGGCGGGCCAGCGCCGAGTGGCCGGCGTTTCGGCGCGGCGCCGCGGCGCTCGCCGCGTTCGAATTGCGCAGAGGCCGAGATCCGAACGAGTCGGTCGACGCGCTCGAGGAATTGCTGAGCGCGGGCGCGTCGGCGCGGTGAGGCCGATCGCTACTTGCCGGCGTGCTCCTTCTCGATCAGCGCGCTCGCGATCTGGAGCGTCTCCTCGTCCGTGTTGCCCTTGACGAGATAGCGGCCGTTGACGATCAGCGTCGGCGTCGCGGGGACCTTCGCACGCGTCATGTAGTCGGTCGCGCGGCGAACTTTCACGTCGACGCCGAAGCTCTTCATCGTGTTCAGGAAGTCGGCTTGATTGGCGCCATAGCCTGCATAGAACGCCGCGATCTTCGCTTCGTCGGGCGGCTGGCCCTCGCCGGGCAGAGTGTGCTTGACGTGGACGGCGTCGTAGACGGCTTCGTGAGTCTTGTCGACGAGGTTGAACGCCTGTGCCGCGTAGTACGCGTGCGCGTATTGCACGAAGTCGGGCCGGAACGACGGCCGGGATGTGCACCACCGCGACGTAGGGCGGCAACTTCTTCGTCCACGCGGCGAAGCGCGGCTCGAAGCGGAAGCACGCCGGGCACACGTAGTTGAACATCTCCTCGACCACGATCTTGCCTGTCGACGGGATCGAGCGGCTTGCCGTTCGGTATCTCGGCGTAGTCTTTGCCGGCGACCGGCTGCGTCGTTTGGGCGTTGGTCGCGGTGCTCGCGAACAAGATCGACAAGGAAGCTAGAACGGCGTACTTCATCGGCTGCTCCGGTCAGTTCATCGGGTGTGTGCGTCTTTGGAAGAGAGCGGCCGCGGCCCGTAGTGCGGCACCGGCCGATCGAGCTCGAGCGCGCCCAAGTCCGGCGCGCGCCCCGTCATGTCGTCCGTGATGCTCGGCAGCACCTCGCCTTTGTCGATCGCGGCGGAATTGGGCTTCAAGCGGAAATCGAAATCCTTCGGATCGTAGAGGCGCTGCGGGTCGGACTTGTCCGGCATCGCGACCTTGCGGAACACGTCGTAATCGACCTCGACGCCGTGCTTTTCGTTCCCGGTCGCGTCGCGAAACGCCGCGAGCGACGCGAACTGGCGCATCGCGAGCGGGTGCGCGTAGTCCGCCTTTTTGTCGTAATCCGGCGAAAACCACTCGAACGCGACGCCCTCGCCCGGGATTCGGCCGAAAGCCGTCGTAGTCGGCCGTCGAGTAGTTCGTGTAGGTGCGCAGGTTGAACACCGGCCCCGCCCAGCCGTCGCCTAGGACCAGGTTGTTGCGGAAGTGCACGTTCGACACCGGGCCCGAGCAACGTGCCCTGGCCGAAGAACGTGTTCTGATAGACGAGGATGCCGGCGCCGCCGTCGAACAGCTTCAGCGGCCCGCCCGACGTCGTGTTGTAGACGATGTTGCGGAAGAAGTAGGACGGCCCGCCGAACGTCGGCTGCGCGCTCAAGCCGCCGGCCGCGGTGTTGAAGCAGCGGTTCTCGAATACGCGGATGTTGTGCGCGCCGCCGTCCGCCTCGATGCAGTTGTCGTCGATGTTCGTGAAGTCGTTGTTGTGGAAGTCGATCGACACCGGCACGCGGTCGGGATCGTCGCTCGGCGTGCCGTAGGTCGCGATGTCGATCCCGTCGTGCCAGTTCGCGACGTAGTTGTACGCGACGACGTGCCCCTGCCCGTACACCTTTACCGCGTATTCCGAGTTGATCAGCTGCGGGAAGCCCGGGAAGCGGCTCCAAACCGCCGGCGGATACCAGCCCAGGAGCTTGCTCGGATCGTGCCGGCCGATCAGCACGTTGTCGGCGATGTAGAAGTCCTTCGAGCCCGCCCAGTCGTCCTGCACGACGCGGCCGACGTTCTCGACCTTCGAGTGGACCAGCGTGAAGCCGCTCGAGCCCACGATGTTCTTGAGCCCAGCAGGAACGCGACCTCGGTGTTGCGCACCGTGATGCCGTCGAAATCACGTAGCTCGCGCCGAGCAGATTGAACAGGTTGTAGTTGCCGTCGCCGTCGAACACGACCTCGCCGTCGCCGGCCGCCTTGATCACGATCGGCTTGTCGGCCGTGCCGCTCTGCGTGAGGTAGTAGGTGCCGTCGAACTCGGTGCCGTAGTTGACGATCTTCGAGTCGAAGCCGCCGTAGTTGAGCCGGTGGTCCTTGTAGACGCCGGCGTGCACCAGGATCACGTCGCCGGGCTTCACGCGCGGCGGGAACGCGTTCGAGTGGTCGGACTGATCGAGCCGTATGTAGTACGCGGACAGAAGGCTCGAGAACGCGGGCTGCTGCTTCGGTCCCTCGTAGCCGACCGGATAGACGTGATAGACCTGGCCGCCTTCGGCCGCACGCGGCACGTCGCGCGTGCGCACGGTCGCCGTGCGCTCCGCGACCCCGTTCACGCCGTCGGGGTCCGCGAGCACGAAGCGGCACTCGTACTCGGTGCCGGGCGCGAGATTCAGGATGCTACCGGCGAACAGGTTCTCGGCGGTGTACGAGTAGAACGTGCCCGTGCTCTCGCGCGGCCGCCCGCCCGTGACGGGCTCGTTCTGCAAGCGGAAGAGCGGCAGCGCGCGGTGCCAAGCCTGCTCGCCGCGCTTGCGGTACGTGACCTCGACCGTGGCGTCGCGGTTCTCGTCGCCGGCGATCCGCCATTCGAAGCCGAGCGACAGCAACGTCGGGCGCTCGACGGTAAACTCGCCCGCCGTGACGCCTGACTGCGCACCTGCGGCGAATGGCGACAGCAGCGCGGCGACGGCGAGCACCACGCTCCGCGGGAAGCGCGCTGCTCCGGACGGTTTCGAAATCTCGCGCAAGAGTCCGCGCATGCGCACGCCGCTCCCTCCAAACGTCGTCGTTTGGACGACTCGGTTCGCGATCTTACCTCGATCGCCGGCGCGTGCCCCCTTCTTCGCACGGCGATCGACACGCGGTTACGCGCAGGGCTAGCATCGGCACGACACCACGTCGAGGATTCCAAATGAAGCGCGTCCAGCTCCGTCCGACTCTCCTCGCCTGCGCTGTCACCGCTCTCGCGTCCTCGCCGGCCCTCGCGCACCACAGCGCCGCCCTATTCGATTTCGACGATCTCGTCACTCTCGATGGCACTGTGGTCAAGGTCGATTGGCAGAACCCGCACGTCTATCTGACGATCGCGACCAGCGACGCCGAAGGCAAACCCGAGCAGCGCGATGTACAGGCGGCCTCCCTCTCGATGGTGAAGGCACTCGGGCTGACGCGTGAGATGCTGCCGATAGGCGCGCACGTTAAGGTCACGGCGGCGGCGAGCCGGTCGGGCTCGAATCACGCGGTGTGGGGACAGAGCATCAAGTTCGACGACGACTCCGTCTACCTCCTCGAGACGGTAGCCGGGAATACCCACGCCCCGTCCGCGCCGCCGGCGCAAGGGCTCGCGGGCAAGTGGGTACCGTCGCCGGCGGCGTTCGTAACGTTCCTGCAAGCTTTGCAGACGCTGCCGCTCACTGAGGAGGGCAAGAAGCAATTTGCCTCGGCGAGCGATCCAAACGCCCCGGCCTCGTTCTGCGCCGGCGAGGGCGAAGCGGTGTTCCTGGTCGCGGGGGCGCTCCCCAACCTGCACGTGCTCGAAATCGGCGACAAGACGGCCTTGCTGCGCATCGATGCCGATGGGCGCGACGTGGTGCGAGTCGTGCATCTCGACCAGCCGAGCCACGGCGCCGACGTCGCGCCCTCTCCGTTCGGTGATTCCATCGGGCGCTGGGAGGGCGGGACGCTGGTGATCGACACTACGGCCCTCATCGGTTTCCCCGGCATGCACACGGTCGAGAAGCTCAAACTGACCGAGGACCGGCGCCAGCTTTCATACGAGCTCACGCTGGACGGTCGAATGTTCACGAAGCCGGTCACGTTCACCGTGCCGTGGGACTACCGCCCGGACATGCAGCCAGCGGGTGCAAAGTGCGACCCGCAAAACGCGGGTCGGTACTTGAAGGAATAGCGGTTCGGCACACGGATGGCGGCCGCTCACGCTCGCACAGGTCGCTATTAGGCCCGCTTGATGTGCCTCGCCAACTGATGCAAGGTGAGCGCACCTTCACGGTGAGCAACGGATGGCACGGTCGGCGAAGTCCGGACGAAGGACGCGCAGCAGGATCTTGAGATACACGTCGAGCGCGCTCGCGCTCTGCGTCTTCACCTCTCTCGCGTACGCCGGCTACGTCGCGTGGCAAGTCGGCAAAGAGTTCGCCGGCCGCCGTTGGGACTTGCCCGCGAAGGTCTACGCGGCGCCGCTCGAGCTGTACCCGGGCCGGGCCCTCGCGGCCGACGACCTCGTCAGCGAGCTCAAGCGGCTCGGCTATCGCGAGGACCCGCGCCTGCCGCGCCCCGGCACCTACCGAGTCGCACTGCAGCGCATCGAGATCGCGACGCGCGGCTTCGGTTTCGCGGGCGATACCGAGCCGCCGCAGCTGATCTCCCTCGCCTTCGCGAACGGCAAGATCGCGACGCTGCGCAGCGTCGACGGGACGGACGCCGCGATCGCGCGCCTCGACCCGCTCTTGATCGGCAGCCTGTTCCCCGCGCACGGCGAGGATCGGCTGATCGTCGAGCCCGCCGAGACTCCGCCGCTCTTGTCCGCCGCGTTGATCGCGATCGAGGACCGCCGCTTCGCAGAGCACCACGGCGTCGACCTGCGCGCGATGCTGCGCGCCGCGTTCGTGAACCTCTCGTCCGGCGAGATCAAGCAAGGCGCGAGCACGCTCACGCAGCAGCTCGTGCGCAGCTATTTCCTGAGCAACGAGCGGAGCTGGACGCGCAAGCTGCACGAGGCGTTCATGGCCGTCGCGCTCGAGCTGCGCTACGACAAAGCCGACCTGATGCAGGCCTACATCAACGAGATCTACCTCGGTCAAGACGGCGACCGCGCGGTGCACGGCTTCGGGCTCGCGAGCCAGTTCTACTTCGGTCGGCCGCTCGCGGAGCTCGACCTGCACGAGCTCGCGCTGCTCGTCGCGATCGTACGCGGGCCGACCTACTACGATCCGCGCCGCCATCCCGACCGCGCGCTCGCGCGCCGCAACCTCGTGCTGGAGGAGATGGCCGATGCGAAGCTCGTCTCGGCCGCGGATGCCGAGAAGGCCGAGAAGCGCAAGCTCGACCTCTTGTCGACGTCGCGGCGCAGCGCGACGCAGTCCGCGTTCCTCTCGCTCGTGCGCCGCCAGCTCGCAATGGACTATCCGACGAAAGAGCTCGAGCGCGCGGGGCTGAAGGTGCTCACGACGTTCGACCCCGCCGTGCAAGCCGCCGCGGAGCGTGCGCTCAGCGTCGGAATCGCCGCGCTTGGGCTCAACGCGAAGGAGCTCGACGGCGCGATCGTCGTCACGAGCCCGCACACGGGCGAAGTGAACGCCATCGTCGGCGGGCGCAGCGGCGACGGCTTCAACCGCGCGCTCGACGCGCGCCGTCCGATCGGCTCCCTGATCAAGCCCGCGATCTATCTCACCGCCCTCGAATCGGGGCGCTACACGCTCGCGAGCATGATCGACGACTCGCCGATCGACGTGAAGCTCGACAACGGCGACGTGTGGTCCCCGCACGACTACGACGGCGAGTCGCGCGGCGAGGTGCCGCTGATTCGAGCGCTCGCCGAATCGTTGAACCTCGCGACCGTGCGGCTCGGCCTCGACGTCGGGCTCGAGCCGATCGCGAAAAACCTAGGGCGGCTCGGCCTCGCGCAGAAGCCGAAGCTCTATCCGTCGATGCTGCTCGGCGCGCTCGCGCTCACGCCGCTCGAGGTCGCGCAGATCTACAACACGCTCGCGAACGGCGGCTTCCGAGTGCCGCTGCGCGCCGTGCGCGACGTGCTCGGCGAGGACGGCCGCGTGTTGCAACGATATCCGATGCAGATCGAGCAGGCCGCGGATCCCGCCGCCGTTTATGCGCTGAACCACGCGCTCGTGCAGGTGATGGAGCGCGGCACGGGCCGCACGGCGCGCCAACAGTTGCCCGCCGGACTCACGGTTGCGGGCAAGACCGGCACGTCCGACGACTTGCGCGACAGCTGGTTTGCGGGCTTCACGAACGACCACCTCGCCGTCGCGTGGATCGGCTACGACGACGACCAGCTCGACGGGCCTCACGGGCGCGACCGGCGCCGCGAAGATCTGGGTGCGCGTCGTCGGCGCGCTGGAGGCGGGCTCGTACAGCGCTCCCACACCTGACTCGCTCGAGACGGTGTGGGTCGACTACCTCACCGGCGAGCCGAGCGCGGCGCGCTGCGAGGACGCGGTCGCGCTGCCGCTGCCCTCGGCCGGGGCGCCGCACCGGCTCCTCGAGGGCTGCGCGGGCGAGTCGCTCGGCGCGCGCTTGCGGCATTGGCTCCGCTCGGACGCGCAGTGACCGGAGCGACGTCGCTCGCCCGCCTGCCGACGATCGCGTTGCTCGCGACGCTCGCCGCGTGCACGACGCTCGAGGGCCCACAACGGCCGGCGCCGTCGTCGAGGCCGAGCGGCGCTGCAAGCCCGCCCTCCGCCGAGTCGCGTGCGCCAACGCCCGGCTCGGTCCCGCCCGAATCCCCCCCGCCTTCGGTTGCAGCACCGGCTCGGCCACCGAGCCAAGCGACCGGCGCGACCCAGGCGTTGCTCGCGCAGAGCCGTGCCGCGCGCGCGTCCGGGAACTATGCGCAGGCGAACGCGACGATCGAGCGCGCGTTGCGAATCGCGCCGAGCGATCCGAACCTCTGGGTCGAGCTCGGCGAGATCGAGCTCGCGAGCGGCAACCCCGCGCAGGCCGCCACGCTCGCGCGCAAGGCGCTCACGCTGGGCGCTAACGACGGCGGCGCCGTGGCCGACGCCCAGAACCTCTTGCGCGCCGCGGGCGGCCGCTGAAAACGCGACCGATCCACCATCCGGCGACGACGACGAGGAGCGACGGTGAACGAGAAGAAGCTGGACGAAGACGAGCTCGACGAGGTTCGCGAGGCGTTCGACTACAACGATCGCGACGAGGACGGCCTGATCGACCTCGAGGAGTTCGCGGACATGCTCGACGATCTCGAGGCGGACATGTCGGAGGCGGAAACGCGCGCGGGCTTCCGCGAGATCGACACGAATCACGACGGCAAGATCGACTTCGGCGAGTTCGCCGCGTGGTGGGCCGATTGACGCAGACGGCCGGCGCCGTCCTGATGATCCGGCCTGCTCACTTTGCCGCGAACCCCGACACCGCGGCCTCCAACCGCTTTCAAGCTTCGGCGCGATCGAACCGAGACGTCGCGGCACGCGCCGCGCGCGAATTCGACGCGCTCGCGGTCGCGCTGGCCGCGGCCGGCGTGCGCGTGCACGCGTTCGCCGGCCTGCGCGACGTCGAGTTGCCGGACGAGGTGTTCCCGAACAACTGGGTGAGCTTTCATGCGGACGGCACCGTGGTGCTCTACCCATTGCTCGCGCCGAATCGGCGCCGCGAGCGGCGGCCGGAGCTCATCGACTGGCTGCGCGACGAGCACGGTTATCGCGTCGAGCGCGTCGTCGACCTCACGCCGCTCGAGCAGCACGGACAGTACCTCGAGGGCACCGGCAGCCTCGTGCTCGATCGAGTCAACCGCCTAGCGTACGCATGCCGTTCGCCGCGCACGCACGACGCCGCGCTCGCCGAGATCGGCCGCGCGCTCGGCTACGAAATACAGCCGTTCGACGCGACGGACCGCGACGGCCATGCGGTCTATCACACGAACGTGCTGCTTTCGATCGGCACGCGCTTCGCCGCGGTGTGCTCGGCCGCGTTGCGCGACGAGGCCGAGCGGCGTCGGATCGTCGCCCGCCTGGCCGAGCACCGACAGGTGATCGACCTGAGCTTCGAGCAGCTGCACTCGTTCGCGGGCAATCTGCTCGAGCTGCGTGCGGGCGAGAGCCCGGTCATCGCGCTGTCGGCCGCGGCGCTCGCATCACTGCAGGGGCCCCAGCGCCGGTCGCTGGAGGCGCACGGCGACCTCGTCGTAGCCGACGTCGGGACGATCGAGAGGCATGGCGGCGGCAGCGTACGCTGCATGCTCGCGGAGGTCGCGCTGCCGCGCGCGCTCGTGCGCTAGGGCTCGGTGGCTTCGGCGTGCAGGAAGCTGCCGCCCCAAATCTGGCCGTAGTCGAGCTTCGCGGAGTGCACGAGCATCGCGTCGAGATTCGTATGCGCGGTGCCGGCGACCTCGTAGAGCATCTCGAACGCCGGGGCGCCGGAGCCGCTCTTGTCGGGGCGCGCGCTCTCGAGACTCTTGATCAGCGTCGGATCAGAGAGCGACGTGCGCGGCCTCGACCATGCCGGGATCGCGCGTGCCCGCGATGATCACGAACTGGTTGCCGTTCGGGCCCCGGGAACGTCGAGATGAAACCGTAGTCGCGATAGCTGCGGTGCGTCTCGGGCATCCCGGCCTCGCTCGTATAGGTCTCGCCGGTCTCGATGTTGCGCAGCTCGTCGTAGGTCGAGCCGATCGTGAGCGAGGACGACGCGAACACGAAGTCCTCGAGCTTGTCGAGCGCGCTCAAGTAGCCGATGTAGACGACGTGGTTCGACTTCAAGTCCGCGATGCTGAGCTCCGACATCGACACGACGCGCACGGGCTTGTTCGTCGTGTAGAGAACGCGCAGCACGTTCAGCAGGCCGAGCGCGCTGCCGCGCGGCAAGTACGTGAGATCGAGGTCCATGTAACGGCCGAGCATGTCCGGGTGGGACATCACGAGCTCGTCGAGATCCTTGCTCGAGTTCACGGCGAAGTCGCGGATCAGGCGCTTGATGTCGCCGTCGTGCTTGTCGACCTCGCCGAAGATGTAGTAGTCGCCGATCACCACGAGGATCGGCATGTCGTCGGTCGAGGATGCCCGCCCAGATCGGCGACGCGGCGACGACTTGCGCGTCCGACGGCGCGGGCTGCCGCGCCCCGGCCGCGAAGAATCCGACGAGAGCGCCCAGGGCGAGCAACGCGAGCGCAGCGGCGACGCGGCGGCCGAGAAAGCCGCTCCTCGACGCGCCGACTGGGGCTGCGCCCGAGGCTGGGGCCGGGGGCGTCGCCGGGGGCACCGGGGAGCCCGTGTCGATCGGGGTTGCCGGTGCAGGGGGCTGCCCGATCGGTTGCGTAGCCGGGTCGCCGTTCGCCGCGAAGCCTCGAGGCGACAACGAGACGCGATATTCCCCGCGCGCGAGCGCGAGACGCCGCGGCTCGGCTCGGCCGTCGGTCGCGTAGAAGTGCTCGAGCTTCTGGCGGAGGTTGTGCGCGTAGACGCGGACCATCGAGTCCTGGCTCGGATCGAAGTCGGCGCCCTTGCCGAACACGCCCATCGCGATCTCGAGCTCTTTCGGGACCCGTCCGGCTTGCGAGGCATCGATCAAGAACTCGAGCAGGCGGGCGTACGAGCGCGAGCGGCCGAGCGCACCGCTCTTCTCGATCTTGCGCGCTTGCTCGCGCAGCAGGTCCAGTTCCTCGTTCATCGCAATGGCCGCGGCTCAAGGCCGCTCGCGGAAGCGCACACGGTAGCCGATCTTTAACGGTTAATAAACCGCGGCTAACCCATGGTTTCTCAAGAGGAACGCGATTCGGCCGGGTCGACGGCCGGAGCGCCCGGTGAGAAACCGAAGCCGGCGACGCCGCGTGTCGGGCGACGGCGCGCAAGCGCGAGCGAGGATCTCGCGCATCCATCTGCTGGCCCGTTGGCGACTGGGTTCTGTATGCTGTGCGGCGTCCGACGCCAACCACGGGAGAACAAGACTCATGATCGAAACGGGGGGAGTTCGCCGCGCCCGCACGTTTGGGGCGCTCATCGGGATGCTCATGATCGCCGCGTGCGGCCAAGCGCCGCCTCCGGCTCCGGCCGCGAAGGCGCCCGCGCCGGCCGCCCAATCGGCGCCTGCTGCGGCGGCGAAGCAGCCGCGCTCGTCCGAACGTCGAGCGCATCGCCGACGGCACGGATCCGCTCACGCACGGCCACTACCTCGTCGAGACGATCGCGGGTTGCGGCAACTGCCACACGCCGCACCTGCCGGACGGCTCGCTCGATGCGGACAAGGCCTTGTCCGGCGAGTTCGTGATCGAGGAGCCGGTGTTCAAGGCGTATGCGCGCAACATCACGCCCGACATGGAGACCGGCATCGGCTCGTGGACCGACGATCAGATCGTCAACGCGATCCGCAACGGCCAGAAGCGTGACGGCACGTTCTACGGCCCGCCGATGTCGTTCGGCTGGTACAAGCGGATGTCGGACACCGACGTGCGCGCGATCGTCGCGTACCTCCGGACCGTGAAGCCGATCCACAACGAGGTGCCGCCGAGCACGTATCAGATCCCGCTCAACGGCTACGGCCCGATGGTCACGAGCGTGCCCGACGTTCCGAAGACCGACCAGATCAAGTACGGCGAGTACCTCGCGGGCCCGATCGGCCATTGCATGGACTGCCATACGACCTACGTGAACGGCGCGATCGATATGAAGCAGCTCGGCCGCGGCGGGAACGTCTACAACAAGCCGTTCGGTTCTACACTGGGCCGCCGTGTCGGCGAACCTCACGCCGGATCCCGACGCGGGCCTCGGCAAGTGGACGAACGAGGAGATCAAGACCGCGATCACGACCGGCTATAGCCCGCGACGGCCGCAAGCTGCTCGCGTTCATGCCGTACGCGCTGTACTCGCACGCGCAGGAGAGCGATCTCGACGCGATCGTCGCGTACTTGCGCTCGATCCCGCCGCTCGGCGCGGCACCGGGCGCGCCGAAAGACTAGACCCGGCCCATGAACGCGTTGCGTGTCGCCCGCTCCATCGTGCTCATGGCGCTGTTCGCGTCGCTCGCCGTGCCGGCCGCGGCACAACAGCCCGGCGCCGGGGCAGGCCAAGGCGCCGCTCCGGCGGGGGCGCGGCCCGCCGCGCCACCGGGCGGCGGCGGCCCGCGCGCTTCGGCGCCGCTCGGCGACGGCCCGTGGGAGCTTGAGACGGAGCGCGCGAAGCTCCACGTGACCGTCGTGACGAAAGGGCTCGATCACCCGTGGGGCATGGCGTTCCTGCCGAACGGCGATAGGCTCGTGACCGAGCGCCCCGGCCGCCTGCGGGTCGTCCGCAAGGACGGGAAGCTCGATCCGGCGCCGATCGGCGGCCTGCCGAAGATCCGCGCCGCGTTGATCGGCGGCTTGCTCGACGTCGCGCTGCACCCGCAGTTCGCGCGTAACGGCCTCGTCTACTTCTCGTACTCGAAGCCCGACGCGCAGAACGAGGCGCTCGCAACGACGGCGGTCGCTCGGGGCCGATGGGATGGCGGGGCGACGCTCACCGATGTCCAGGACATCTTCGTTGCGGATTCGTGGTACAGCGGCGAGATCGCGGGCAAGAACAACCGCTGTTGCGGACAGGGCCCCGCAGACGGCAGCTACGGCTCGCGGATCGTGTTCGACAAGAGCGGGTATCTGTTCATCACGATCGGCGACCGCAACTGGGGCGAGAAGGCGCAGGACCCGTCGTCGCACCTGGGGAAGATCGTGCGGGTGCGCGACGACGGCTCGATCCCTAAAGACAACCCGTTCGTCGGCCAGTCAGGCTACAAGCCCGACCTCTGGACGATCGGCCATCGCAACCCGCTCGGGCTCACGATCCATCCGGTCACGGGCGAGCTCTGGGAGAGCGAGTTCGGGCCGCGCGGCGGCGACGAGGTCAACAAGATCGAGAAGGGCAAGAACTACGGCTGGATCCTCGTGACCGAGGGCGAGCACTACAACGGCGAGCCGACGAAGCTCGGCAAGCATGGCGCGCCCGGAATGGTCGATCCCGTGCTGTTCTGGGTGCCGTCGATCAATCCCGGCAATCTCGCGTTCTACGAGGCCAAGAAATTCCCTGGCTGGCGCGGCGACATGCTGATCGCCACGATGACGCGCTCGCTCGTGCGCGAGACGTTCGACAAGAGCGGCAAGCCGACCGGTCAGGAGAAGATGCTGACCGAGCTCGGCCAGCGGCTCCGCGACGTGCGCGTGGGTCCCGACGGTCTCGTCTACGTGCTGACCGACGAGACCGGGGGCGCGATGCTCAGGCTCGAGCCCGCGAAGTAGCGACCGACACGCGCTTACTGCTGTGCGCCGGACCCGTCGCCGTCCGACGGCGCGGCGCCGGTCTCGGCCGGCTGCGCGTTCGGATGCTGAGCGTGCATCGGCATGTGCATGTGCGCCGACGCCGAGGGCGACGCCGACGGCGAGGGCGCCGCCGGGTCGATCACGTGCAGGTGGCCCATCATTCCGGCGTCCGCGTGCTCGAGGATGTGACAGTGGTACATCCACATGCCGGGCCGCTCGTCGAACTTCACCGCGATCTTCATCTCCGATTTCGACGGCACGCTGATCGTGTCCTTCCATTCGGGCACGCGAGTGTCGTCGAGCACTTGGAAGAAGAACCCGTGCAGGTGAAAGGGATGAGCGAAGTCGGTGTCGTTCACGAGGTCCCAGACCTGCGTCTCGCCGATCCGAGCCTCGAGCGGCTTCGCGTGCTCGTAGGCCACGCCGTTGAACCCCATCACGACGGTCTTGCCGTCGATGCCGATCGTGAACGCGAGCTTCTGCTCCTTCGCTCCCGACACGTCGATCGGCGCGATGGTGCGCAGAGTTTCCGGAATCGGCTCGGGTGCCACCGGCGGCGCGTCGACCGTGTCGATCGCGAGCAGATCTTCGCGCGGCCGGTTGAACGTGGTGCCGTAACCGCGATCGAACGGCACCCACTGGAGAACCTTGTGGCTGCCCGGAGGATCTGCGGGCGTGAAAACCGCGTCGGTCCGCTCACCCGGCGAGACGACGATCGAGTAGAGGTCCTCGCTGCGCGCCGCGAGCCCGTTGTCCCCGCCGAGCCGCACGAAGCGGTGACCTGGCAGCCGCAGATTGAAATAGCGCGCACGCGCCGCGTTGATCACGCGCCAGCGCTGCTGCTTCCCGGCGCGGACCTTCAGGTGCGGCCGCACCTTGCCGTTCACGAGCAGCGTCGAGCCCTCGCGGCCGAACAGGACGCCGAACTCGCCGCCGTTGTCGTCGGGCAGCGGCTGGCCCTCGTCGTCGAGGCTCATGTCCGACAGCACGAGCAGGAGGTCGTCGCCGAACGCCTTCGGGTCGTTCGGATCCTCGACCACGATCGGACCGTAGAGCCCGCGTCCGACCTGGACGGCCGAGTCGATGTGCGGGTGATACCAATACGTGCCCGCATCCCGAAGCACGAACTCGTAGCGGAACTCTGCCGCCGGGCTCGATCGGCGGCTGCGTGACGCCGGGCGCGCCGTCCATGTCGTTCGGAATGCGGAGCCCGTGCCAGTGGATCGTCGTCGCGACCGGCAGCGAGTTCTTGAAATGCACGATCACGCGGTCGCCGACCTGCGCGCGCAGCAGCGGGCCCGGGAGCTGGCCGTTGTACGTCCAGACGGTCGTCTTCTTGCCGGGAAGGATCTCGAGCTCGGCCGGCTTCGCCTCGAGATTCACCTCGAGCACGTGCGGGTCGGGATTGAGGTCTTGCGCGGGCGCGATCTCGAGATCCCGATCCCAATCGGCCGGCTGCGACACGGCGCTCGCGCGCTCGAGCGCCGCGGCGGTTTGCGGCTCGGGAGAGCTGCGCTCGCCGCACCCGCAGAGCGCCGCGAGCGTGAGGACCGACGCCCATCGAGCTAGCTTTCCGCCGATACGAATCATTCAGTGAGATCTACGCCTCGCCCGTCAGTTCAGACGCGCGGTGACGTTCGCCGTCGCGTCGGAGTCGGGCTGCGCGCGAGGAGCCGCGGCCGGAGTCCGCGGCTGCGCGACCCGCTCGCGAAACGGCACACTCTCGGCGATCCCTTGAATGATGGCCGAAAACTTGTGGTTGTCGCGCGCCGAGGCGTCGACGATTCCGCGCACGGTCGGCATGTCGTAGTACTCGAGCCCGCGGCCGAGCGCGTAGGTCATCAGCTTCGCCGTGAACACGCGGACGAACTGGTCGGGGTCCGCGGTCAGCGCCTGCGCGCAACGAGACGGGACCGTTGATCATCGTGCCGTTCGCCATCTGTCCGCTTGCGTCGACCTCGCCGCCGGGCTCGCGCGTTCGCCAACGCCCGACCGCGTCGAAATTCTCGAGGCCGAGGCCGATCGGGTCCATGATCGCGTGGCACGTCGAGCAAGGCGGATTCTTGCGATGCTCCTCGAGCCGCTCGCGGACCGAACGCTGCGCCTTGCCCGCCACGCTCTCGGGAAACGGCGGCACGTTCGCGGGCGGCGACGGCGGCGGCGTGCCGAGCACGTTCTCGAGCACCCACTTGCCGCGCAGCACGGGCGACGTGCGGTTCGGCTGCGAGGTGACCGTGAGGATGCTCGCTTGGCCGAGCAGGCCGAAACGGTTCGGGTCGGTGAGCTGGACCTCGCGGAACTGGCTGCCGTAGATGTCCGGGATGCCGTAGTGCTTCGCGAGACGCTCGTTCACGAACGTGTAGTTCGCGGTGAGCAGCTCGCCGACCGGCCGGTCCTCGCGCATCACGTGCTCGAACAGGAGCTCCGTCTCGCGGCGCATCGCGGTGCGCAGGTTGTCGTCGAAGTCCGGAAATTGCTCGACGTCCGGATGGACACTCTTCAAGTTGCGCAAGTACAGCCACTGCGCGGCGAAATCGTCGACCAGCGCGTTCGCTTTGCTGTCGGCGAGCATGCGCTTCACCTGCGCGCGGTAGACGCCGTCCTCGTGCAGCTTGCCTTTCTCTGCGAGCGCGAGCAGCTCGTCGTCGGGCGGCGCGCTCCAGAGGAAGAACGAGAGGCGCGAAGCGAGCGATACGTCGTCGACCGCGTAGAGCGTTCCCGGCGCGACGCCCGGCGGATCCTTCTCGTCGCGGAACAAGAAGCTCGGGCTCGTGAGGATCAGCCGCAGCGCGCTCTCGATACCTGCGTCGAACGTCCCGCGCTTGCGACCGTCGCTGAAGAAGCGGAGCAGGAGCGCGATGTCCTGCTCGGTGACCGGACGGCGGTAGGCGCGATGCGCGAGCGTCGAGAGAATCTCGGTCGCACACGGGATCTCGTCGGCCGACGCTTTCGGGCGGCACGTGAAGATCCGCTCGCGGCTCGGCGTCGATCCCAAGCCCTTCGCGTCGAACGGCCCGCGGATGTTCACGTAGTCGAGCACCGGCAATCCGTTCATGTCCTGCAGGTCGAGATCGCGCGTGTGCAGCTCGAGCGGCTCGTGCGTCTCGGCCTCGCTCTTCGCGATGAACGTGACGGTCACGTCGTGCGGCCCCGCCGGCACGAACACGCGCGTGCGCAAGCGCTCGTCGATCGCGTTCGCGGCGGCCGACATGTTCGCGTCGGACATCGCGTTGTCTTCCTTGCCGCCGACCGTCGCGAGGAACACGCGCTCGCCGTCGATCGCGATCTCGACGTCGTGCGGCCACTCGAGGCCCGTCATGTAGCCGACGATGTTGCGCACGAGGAAAACGTCGAACGCGTAGTCGCCGTCGAGCGGGAAATTGTGATGGATCAGGATGCCCCCGCGCGTGCCGAGCGGCAGACCCTCGATGTGCTCGGACTGCGCGAGATCCGGCGGCGCGCGATAGACCGCCGTGACCGCGTGCGTGTCGGGGTCGCCGACCGCGAGCGCCGCGACCTTCGCGGACGCCGCAAGGTATTGCTCGAGCAGCGACGGCGACACGCGCAGGATGTCGGCGATGTTGTCGAAGCCGTAGCCCTCGTCGTCGGCCGGCAGGAGCTCGGAGGCGTCGACGTCGAGCGCGAGCAGCTCGCGGACCGAGTTGCCGTACTCGGTGCGGTTCAGGCGGCGGATCGACGCGTGGCCCGGGTTCGGATGTTGCTTCGCGGCCGCGTCGAGGCTCTGCTCGAGGTAGGCGACGAAACCCTCGTAGGTCTTCTCGTCGGGGTGCGCTTCGCCGGGCGGCGGCATCATGCGGCCGCGGAGCTTGCGCGCGACCTTCTCCCAGACCTCGGCGTGCGCACCGATGTCCTTCAAGTTCGCGCGCTCGAGCGACAGGTCCCCCGCCTCGCCCGCGGAGTCGTGGCAATCGATGCAGTAGTGCCGAACGACCGCGGAAAACTGCTCGGCCTGCTCGTTGCGCGATCGGCCGCAACCCGCGCCGAGCAATGCGCAGGCCAAGATCGCGACGAGCCTAACGAACGATCCTGTCATGGTCCTTTTCGTGCCCAAGCACCACGCCACGCGTGCCTCAACGCTCCGACCGCAATTGTATCGGCCGGTTCGCCTCGATGGGGTAGCGTCGGGGCACGAAAACCTCAAGAAGACACAAGGCCGGCGCGGCGCCGCGCTCCGTCCACCCGTATTCGTTTCGCCAATCCGAGGCTACTATTCGGTGCGCGCGACGGGGAAGCGCGACGAACATCGAGAAACCATCCAACCCAGCCGTTCACGAGGAGGACAACCCATGCGAATCTCGGTTTTGAGCCGGGTCTGCGGCATCTTGGCATTGGGCGTCATCGGCAACGCGCAGGCGCAGCTCGAAGTCGCGAGCAGCGGCAACGACTGCGCTCAAATCGAGTCGCTGCGTAAGGCCGGCAACCTCGGCGAGGCGCGCAACAAGGCACAGGCGTGCATCGAGGAGCTCAACAACGAGCTCGCGGGCGGCACGGCCAAGCTGTTCCCCGACAGCGTCGCCGGCTGGAAGCGAGGCGCCATCGAGCAGAACCAAGCGCTTGGCGTCAACAACGTGTCCACCAGCTACGCCAAGGACAAGCACACCGTGCAGGTCTCGTTGACGGGCGGCGGCAAGGGCGCCAACAACGTCGGCGGCCTGCTCAGCGGCATCGCGAAATTCGGCATCAAATCGAGCGGCAAGCAGATCAAGGTCGCCGGCCTACCGGGCTCCATCCAGGCCGACGGCTCGATCATGGTCACGCTCGACGACGGCTCGTTCCTCGGCTTCACGTGCCCGGACTTCCATACGGCCGACGACGCGCTCGCCGGCATGGGAGACCTCGTCAACGCGTTTCCGGTCGGCGATATCAACAAGCATCTGAAGTAGCCGCGCTCCGTTCGCGAATGCTCGAGCGGCGGCGCTCGGCGCGCTCAGGCGGCGCCGACGACCGGGAACGTCTCCGCCTGCGCCCAGCGCGCGAGCGCAGCCCGGTCGAGCTTGCCATTCGGCAGCCGCGGCAGCGCGGGCACGGCTCGGATCCGCTCGGGCACGGCGAACGCAGGCACTCGATCCGCGAGCTCCGCGCGCAGTTGCGCCTCGGCGTGCTCGTCGCCGCGCCGGACCTTGCAATAGCCGACGAGCATTCGGCCGCGAATGCCTTCCGGGCCGACGGCGACGCCCGCATCCTCGACGCCGTCGAGGTCGCGCAGCACGGCCTCGAGATCCGCGAACGGCAGTAGCACGCTGTTCCGCTTCACGCTGAGATCGTGTCGGCCGAGGACCTCCACGGTACCGTCGGACCCCGGCCTCGCGAGGTCCGCGGAGGAATACCAATCCCCGTCGAGCAGCGCGCCGTCGTAGCCGACGGCGGAGCCGCCGAAGTCCACGTAGCCCTCCGACCGATAGCGATACTGAATCTGCAGCGTGCCGAGCGAGTCGCCGGAGGTTTGCGGTTCCTCGACGCGGAAGTTGACGAAGGGCAACGGCCGACCCACGGTGCGGCAACGCAGTTCCGTGGGCATGCCGAGGTCGCCGCAAAACACGACGCCCATCTCGCTGCAGCCGTAGGCGCTGATGAGCGGTCCGTGGAGCTGCTCCGACCGGAGGAAAGCGGCTTCGCCGATCCGGTCGCCGCTCGTCAGCATGAACTCGTACGAACGCGGCTCCCGGCGGCCGCGGGTGAGGATCTCGCAGAACGAAGGCGTCACGAACGCGACGTTCGGGTCGAACTGCCGCTCGCGTTCCAGAAAGCGCAACAGATTCGATCGATCCTGCAAATCGACCGACGCGCCGCCGAAGACAGCGCTCAAGAACGCAGCACCGAACCCGAAGCCGTGAAAGATCGGAACCGGTAATGCGACGCGATGAGCACGACCCAGGCCGAGTCGCTCGCGTGCGTGGCGGACGTTGGTGAGGAAATTTTCGATCGACCAGGCCACCAGCTTCGGCGCTCCGAGGCTACCCGACGTGCGTAGGTAGAGCCGGCCGTGTGCGCGGGCCGCGGCGCTCGCGCCGTCGTAGTTGGGATTGGGGCGCACGGCGATGTAGGTCTCCGGCGCGGCGAGACGTCGCTGGCCGGGCCGAAGCCCATCCCGCACCGTGGCGATCCAGCGGCAGAACCTCGGTGCCTCGAATTCGGAGCCGGCGACTCGCGCGCCGAGCCCCTCCATCGGGACGAGCATCACGCTCGAGCCGGCATCGAGACACGAAAGAGCCAAGAGCGCGGACGGGACCGTATTCGCGAGCTCGAGCGCAACGCAGTCGCCCGGACGGACGTTCCTTGCCGCGAGATGGGCCTGGATGATCGAGAGGAGGTCGCGGAGCTCGGAGAATCGGCACGCGTGATACGCGTCGGTGATGACGCTGGCGCCGTTCAGCGGGGAATCGATCGCCTCGCGCAGCGCGGCTAGCGACTCCGTCGATCCTTCATCACGAGTCGCATCGCGCATGTTGTTGTTCTTCTTTCTTCCATGAAGTGCCGCGAGTGTAGCGATCGATCGGCCTGCGCAACACGAGGCCGCGGCTTCCTGCGATGCGTGAACAGCTCTCGGCTCGATCCGATTGACATAAACGAGCTCGACGCGCTGCGTACAATGATCCACCTGATGGCATGTCGAACGATTCAGGACGCCAAGCTGTTGCGCCGCCTGCTGCGCGCGAAGGACCGAATGGACGCGGCCTGCACGAGGAATGGCCGGTGCGGCGGCTCGCGCGCGTGAGCGGCGTGTCCGAGGCGCACTTCGCGAGATCGTTCAAGCAGGCCTTCGGCGTCCCGCCGCATCGCTATCTGCTGACTCGGCGCATCGAGCGGGCGACCGCGTTGCTCCGCGATACCGATCTTCCGATCACCGAGATCGCCTTTCACACCGGCTGGGAGAGTCTCGGCACTTTCGGGCGCACGTTCCGCGACATCACCGGCGAGAGCCCTCGCGTGATGCGGTCGCGCGCAAGATCGGCGGCGCACGCGCTCGCGCGCGTGCCCGTCTGCATTCTGAGCGCCGCGCACCGTCCCGATCTCACGAGCGCAGTTTCGGAGAAGCGACACCGGGGCGGCGCCGGTATAAATCGGTCCGAGCAGGAACGGAGGCACCATGAGCCAAGGCGTCGGAACGGTCGGTCTTTACGTGCGCGATCAGGACGAAGCGCTCGCGTTCTACTGAGAAGCTCGGATTTCGCGTCCACACGGACGTGCGCAACGGCGACTATCGCTGGCTCACGGTCCAGCACCCGGATCAGCCCTCGTTGCAGCTCGGTTTGTTCAAGCCAGGCCCGCCCGTGCACGACGCGGCAACGGCGCAGCAGCTGAATGCGCTCGTGGCCAAAGGCGCGATGCCGCCGCTCGTGCTGGTCGTGGACGACTGCCGCGCCGCCTACGACCGGCTGCTCGCGCGCGGCGTCGAGTTCACGCAGGAGCCCGTGGACCGCTTCGGCACCGTGGACGCGGGCTTCCGCGATCCGTCGGGCAATGGTTGGAAGATGATCCAGGCCCGCGGCTAGCTGGCACGGTACCGGCCCGGGCCGACTAAGGCAGCGACAGCGCGACGACCTCCGCGCCGCGTTCGCCCGCGACCGACAGCGCGATGTACTGCTTGCCTGCGATCGCGTAGGTCATCGGCACGTCGCCGACCGCGCCCGGCAGCTTGATCTCGGCGAGCACCTCGCCCGTCGCCTTGTCGAGCGCGCGCAGCACGGGGGCCCCGCCCCAACCTTCGGCCGCGAACAGCAGCGTCTTCGTCGCGAGCACGACGGCTCGCGTCGTTCGGCCGGTCGCCGGAATCGTGATTCCCTTGAGCGCGGGGTTCTCCGCAATGTCCTTCGGCGTCGGGCCGTTCGGGATCTGCCAGCGAAATTCGCCCTTGCTCATGTCGATCGCCGTGATCCGGCCGTACGGCGGCTTCACGACCGGCAGCCCGTTCAAGAGCGGCAGCGCCGCGCCGCCGCCCGAGACGAACGGCATGTTCGAGAAGTCGGGCTCGGGGCGCAGCACCGCGACGCTCGGCTGCGTGTACGAGCCGACATAGAGCGTGCTCGTCTCGGGATCGAACGAGCCGCCTTCCCAGTTCGCGCCGCCCGTGAAGCTCGGGAGCACGAGCGTGCCGCTCGTGCCGTCCGCGGCGTCGGCGAGCGAGCCCGGCGTGAAGATCGGTCCCTTGCGAAACACCTTCGTGCCCTCCACCGCTTCCTTGTGCAGCGCGGGCGTGAAGTCGATCAGGTCGTCGTCGGTGAAGCCCTGGCGGTCGAACGCGGGCGGCTTCGTCGGGAATGGCTGCGTCGGCGACGTGATCTCGCCCGGCACGTCGGATTTGCCGACGGGCCGCTCCTCGATCGGCCAAACCGGTTTGCCGTTCGTGCGATCGAACGTGTAGACGAACGCCTGCTTCGTGATCTGTGCGACCGCTTTGACGGGCAAGCCGTCGACGACGAGGTTCATGAGCACGGGCGCGGTCGGATTGTCCCAGTCCCAGATGTCGTGATGGATCAGCTGGTGGTACCAGACGACCTCGCCCGTCTTCGCGTCGAGGCATACCAGGCTGTTGCCGTACAGGTTGTTGCCGGGGCGAACGCCGCCGTACGTATCGGCGAGCGGCGCCTCGACGGGCAAGTAGACGTAGCCGAGCTCGGGATCCGCCGACATCGGCGCCCAGACGCCCGCGTTGCTCGCGGTATCGGCCGAGCCGTCGAGCCAGGTCTCATAGCCCTTCTCGCCTTTCGCTGGAATCGTGTGGAACGTCCACAGCAGCTTGCCGCTGTGCACATCGAAGCCGCGCACGTCGCCCTTCAAGTTCTTCTTCGCGGGCGGCCGCATGCCGACGTCGTGCGCGGGCCCGACGATCACGACGTCGCCGATCACGAGCGACGGCGAGCTGTTGCCGATGCTCGTCTTGTCGGTGACCTCGCCGCGCACGCCGACCATCAGATCCACGACGCCGTTCTCGCCGAACCCCGGCGCTTGCCGGCCCGTGCTCGGATCGAGCGCGACGAGATAGAAGCCGGGCGTCACGACGAACAATCGTTCGTTGCCCGCGTGATCGGTCCAATACGAGAGTCCGCGTCCCGAGGTCTTGCGCGGTGCGGCCTTGTAGCGGTCCTCGCCGTCGTTCGGCCGATAGGCCCAAAGCGTTTCGCCGGACTTCGGATCGATCGCGACCACGTTGCGCGTGAAGCCGACGGTCGTATACAGCACGCCGCCGATCATCAGCGGCGTCGCCTCGTTCCGTGCCTCGGGCTTCGGCCCGTAGTTGCCGGTTTGAAAGCGCCACGCGATCTCGAGCTTGCCGACGTTGTCGCGGTTGATCTGACCGAGCGGCGAGTAGCGCTGCGCGGCGAGATTGCCGGCGTAGTACGGCCACTCGACGTCGGGCGGTTTGGCGCTCGCGCTCGCCGACGGCGCCGCCGGCGCTGCTGGCGGCGTAGAAGCCGCGTGATCCTCCGGCGCGCGCGCGCAGGCCGCGAGCCATAACACTGCGGACAGGGCCGTGGTGCCGAGCACCCCTTGACGTTCTTTCACGTGGGCTCCCCCGAGACGACGGCGCCTAATTTACAACGCCGCGTTTCGATTGCGCGACAGGCAAGCTGGTGTCGGTGCCCGCGCGAGCCTAGTATCGGCGCACGGCCGTCTCGAGCCCCTATGCGCCAGGCAATCATCGCAGCGATGCACGCTCCGACCGGGAACCGCCGCCGCCGCGTCGGCCCGCCGGCCCTGCGCACGGCGCTCGTGATCTGGCTCATGCTCGCGGCGGTGGCCCAGGGCGTGATCGCGCAGGGTCACGTCCACTTCCGCTTCCCGCATTCGACCGCAGCGAGCGCCGCGCTCGGGCTCGCGTCGGCGACGCCCGACGACCGCGGCGCACCCGGCGAGCTCGCGAGCGGAGACCCGTCGAGCTGCGCGCTCTGCCAGGCGCTCGCGGCCGGCGCGGCGCCGCTCGCTCCGCCGCTTCGCTACGCCTCGCCGCTCGCCGCGTTCACCTACGTCGCACTCGCCGACTCCTCCGAGCCCGAGTTCGTCGGCGCGGTCTCGCACATCTGGACGAGCCGCGGCCCGCCTTCCGTCTGACTCCGACTCAGCTCTAGACGCGACCGGCCGCCACGAGCGGTCGGCCGCCTTTCGTCTTTGACCAGGCCGGGCCTTGCACGGCTCGGCGAAAGGGAGTCATCCGATGTCAGCCCAGAGTCAGCGCCTCGCAGCGTTCGCGCTCGCGACGACCTTCGCTATTTCCTCGGCCCGCGCCGCGGACCAAAGCGGCGATAACGGCCGCAACGGCAACGAGCCCGACACGCTCGTCGTGACCGGCTCGCCGATCACTCAGGACCGGAGTTACCTCACGACCATCGTCGACAGCGTCGACCGTTCGCAGATTCTGCAGAGCGGCGGCGCGAATCTCGCCGACGCGCTCGCGAACGAGCCCGGCGTCACGGGCACGAGCTTCGCGTCGGGCGCGAGCCGCCCCGTGATTCGCGGCTTCGACGCGAACCGCGTCCGCGTGCTCGAGAACGGGATCGGCAGCTTCGACGTGTCCGACGTCGGGCCCGATCACGGCGTGCCGATCGATCCGCTCTCGACGCAGAGGATCGAGCTCGTGCGCGGCGCAGCGACGCTGCGCTACGGGAGCCAGGCGATCGGCGGCGTCGTGAACGCGATCAACAACCGTGTGCCCGAAATGTTGCCGGACAAGCCGGTGGCCGCGGAGGTCACGGGCGGCTACGGCAGCGGCGCCGACTCGCGCGACGCTTCGGCGCTGCTCGACGCGCGCGCGGGCCAGTTCGCGATTCACGCGGACGGCTTCGATCGGCGCGCCGACGACTACTCGATACCAGGCGGCACGCAGGCGAACTCGTATATCGACAGCGACGGCTACTCGCTCGGCGGCTCGTACTTCTTCGGCGACGACCGCATCGGCGTCGGCGCCGTGCACTACGACTCGAAGTACGGGATCCCGAGCGACACGACGTACATCGACATGAAGCAGGACAAGGAGATGCTGAGGTCGTCGTTCGCGGGCAGCGGAGATACGTTCAAGCGCGTCACATTCGACGCCGGCAACGCGAGCTACGAGCACAGCGAGATCGACCCGGCCAGCGGCGAAATCCAGTCGACCTTCAAGGACGACGAGTGGGACGCGCGCGTCGAGAGCGTATTCGGCAAGACGGGGCCGTTCTCCGGATCGGCGCTCGGCGCGCAGCTCCAGCAAAGGAACTTCTCGGCGCTCGGCGAAGGCGCCGACTATCTGCTGCCGACGACGACGAGCTCGCAGGCGCTGTTCGCGTTCGGCGAGGTGCCGCTCGGAAAATCGGTGCGGCTTCAGACCGGCGCGCGCGTCGAGAGCGTCGACATCGACGGCACGCCGGCATCGGGCGTGCCGACGCCGCGCAGCTTCACGCCCGTGAGCGGGTCGCTCGGCTTCCTGTTCGACACGAGCGAGTCGACGCGGCTCGGCGTCACGCTCACGAGCGCGGCGCGCGCGCCGGCGCAGACCGAGCTCTTCGCGCGCGGCCCGCACGACGGGCCCGGCACGTTCGAGACCGGCGACCCGACGCTCGACGAGGAGCGCGCGAACTCTCTCGAGGGAACGCTGCGCTTCAAGCACGAGCGCATCGGCTTCGAGGGCTCGCTCTGGTACACGAGCTTCAGCAACTACATCTTCGGTCGGTTGACCGGCCGCACGTGCGACGACGAAGGCAACTGCGTCGCCGACGACAGTCAGGAGCTCAAGGAGCTCGACTACACGCAGGTCGACGCGACGTTCCGAGGCGCCGAGGGCAAGGCAACGTTCGGGCTCGGCGACCTGCGCAGCGGTCAGCTCCGGCTCGACCTCATCGCGGACTTCGTGCGCGCGACGATCGACCAGGGCGGCGGGAACGTGCCGCGCATGCCGCCGTATCACGTCGGCGTAGGGCTGCATTGGGACGGCGCGAAGCTCGACGGCGGCGTGCTGGTTCGCTATTCCGCCGCGCAGGACGACGTCGCGTTCGCCGAAACTCCGACTGCCGCGTTCACGTCGGTCGACGCGCACTTCGGCTGGCGGCCGATGCCGCAGCACGCGGGGCTCGAGCTCGCCGTCGTCGGGCGCAACCTCACCGAACAGCGTGCAGCGCAACGCGGTCGCGCTGAACAAGGACGAGGTGTTGCTGCCCGGCCGCGACTTGCGAGTCGTCGTGCGCGCGTCGTTCTGACGCGCTCCGGCGAAAAAAGCGGGTGCGCGCAGTTCGAGAAGGCGCGGTCCGAATGCAAAAACAAGGATCTTGCCGACAAAATCTGTAACGCGCAGAGACCGGTCAGCGCGCCGCCACTAGCGACGGGAATCCGGAGGTAGGAGACGGCCGCGAGCGCCGAAAGGCGCCCGCGGCCATCCTGAAGAAGGCGGACTATTCGTTCTCTTCTTCCTGACCCCGCTGTGGATTGCTCGGCTGCGGATCGCGCTGCTCGTTGCCGCGCTGCGGATTGCTGCGCTCGTTGCTGCCGCTGCGCTGTTCGCCGCCGCCCTGTTGTGGTGGGGACTGTTTCTTTTGTGGATTGCGATCGTCCTGACTTCCCATGATGAACTCCGTTTGGTGATTGACGGCCTAATGCCGCAATCGAGTTCTGCAAGACACGTGCCGCGATTCAGGCTTGCTCTTGCTGCGGATCCGGATCGCGTAGCGGCGGCAGCTCGGGCAGGTGCTCGGGCGTCTGCGGCGGCTCCTCGATCGGCGTGGACGGATCGGTGGGCTTCGGTATTTCGTGCATCGTGGTAACTCCTCGAGTCGACGTCCAAAAAAGGGCAAGGACCGTGCCACCCGCGGGAGCCGACTTGCCACCGAATCCACCGCGCCGCACACTCGCGCGACGTGCAGGCCGGGCCAGACGCGTCGACGACGCGATCCGCCTCAACCGCAGACAGCAAACACCCGGCCACGGAGAATCCACGATGTCGAAGCGAGACCCCTCGGCCACCATCGGCCGGCGCAAATTCCTGACGGGTGCGACGTTGACGGGCGCCGCGGCGCTCGGCGCGCCGCTCATGCCGGCCGCCGCGCAGACCACCGCGGACGCAACCGAGCCTGCGCGCGTCGCCGCAGCCCAATCTGCGCGCCGAGACACAGCCGCCGACGGCCGATCCCGTCACGCAGACTTCGAGTGGCGGCGACTTCATGGCCGAGACGCTGAATGCGCTCAAGCTCGACTATCTCGCGATCACCTGCGCCTCGAGCTTCCGCGGCCTGCACGAGGCGATCCTCAATCACACCGACAACAAGCCCGAGATCCTCACCTGCCCCCACGAGGAGATCGCGGTCGCGATGGCGCACGGCTACGCGAAGGTGTCGGGCAAGCCGATGGCGATGATTTGCCACGGCACGGTCGGTCTGCAGCACGCGACGATGGCGATCTACAACGCCTGGTGCGACCGGATCCCGGTCTACGCGATGATCGGCAACATCATCGAGGCCGACAAGCGCATGGCCGGCGCCGAGTGGGTGCACTCCGCGATCGACCCGGCCGCGCTCGTGCGCGACTTCGTGAAGTGGGACGATCAGCCCGCGTCGCTCCAGCATTTCGCGGAGTCCGCGGTGCGCGCGTACAAAATCGCGACCACGCCGCCGATGGGGCCGGTGCTGCTGTCGCTCGATCAGGAGCTGCAAGAGAACCCGATCAAGGATCGCGACGCGCTGCGCGTGCCGAAGATCACGGCGGTGTCGCCGCCGGTCGCCGATCCCGCCGTGCTCGAGGAGGTCGCGAAGCTGCTCGTCGCGGCCGAGAACCCCGTGATCGTCGCGGACCGGATGTCGCGGAGCGCCGCGGGCATCCACGCGCTCGTCGACCTCGCCGAGGCGCTTCAATGCGCGGTCGTCGACCAGGCCGGCCGGCTCAACTTCCCGTCGCAGCATCCGCTGAACCAGAGCTGGCGGCGCAACGCGGTGTTCGCGCAAGCCGACGTCGTGCTCGCGATCGAGATGAACGACCTCTGGGGCTCCTTGAACATATTGAGCGACCGGATCGTGCGCGCGCCGCGGCAAGTGGTGCGCGCCGGCGCGAAGGTAATCACGCTCGGCACGCGCGACTTGTACATGAAGTCGAACTACCAAGACTTCGCGCGCTTCACCGACGTCGATTTCGCGGTCGCTGGCGACGGCGAGACGAGTCTGCCGCTGCTCGCCGAGCGCGTGAAGTCGCAGCTGCGCTCGGGCCGCAAGTCGGCGCTCGCCGAGCGCGGCAAGAAGCTCAAGCAGGCGCACGACGCGGCGCTCGAGCAGGTCCGAACACAAGCAACGATCGGCTGGGACTCGAGCCCGATCACGACCGCGAGGCTCGCGGCGGAAGTTCACGCGCAGATCAAGCACGACGACTGGTCGCTCGTCGGCAACGCGCTGCGGTTCAACTGGCCGCTGCAGCTCTGGAACTTCGACAAGCCGTATCAGTGGACCGGCACCTCGGGCGGCGCGGGCATCGGTTACAACGCCCCCGCCTCGGCGGGCGGCGCGCTCGCGAACTTAGGCACTGGCCGGCTCAGCGTCGCGTTCCAGGGCGACGGCGATCTGATGTTCGTGCCGAGCACGCTCTGGACCGTCGCGCATCACAAGATCCCGCTGCTCTACGTCGTGCACAACAACCGCGCATATCACCAGGAATACATGTATCTGCAGGCGATGGCGGCTCGGCACGCGCGCGGCATCGAGCGCGCGCACATCGGCACGACGCTCACGGATCCGAACGTGGACTACGCCACGGTCGCGCGCGGCTTCGGCGTGCACGGCGAAGGGCCGGTCACCGACCCGCGCGAGCTCGCGGGAGCGCTGTCGCGCGCGCTCGCGGTGGTACGCCGCGGCGAGCCCGCGCTCGTCGACGTCGTGACGGACCCGCGCTGAGGAGCCTTCAAGATGAAGATCATCGGACTGCTCGGCGCCGCGCTCGTGCTCGGCGGCTTTGCCTTTGTCGGCGCTGCGCAGGAACCGGCCGGCGACGCCGCGAACGGCGCGAAGGTGTATGTCGCGGTTGGCTGCTTCACCTGCCACGGCCGCTCCGGCCAGGGCGGCAACTTCAACTACGTGACGCCGGTGCTCGCGAAGATCCAGTGGCCGGTCGAGGCGTTGCGCGCATTCTTGCGCATCGGCGTGAACGATATGCCGGCGTATGCGAAGGAGGTGTTGAGCGACCAGCAGGTGGCGGACATCCACGCGTTCCTGCGCTCGCTGCCGGGTCCGCGCCCGACGGCCGAGATCCCGGAGCTCGCACCGTAACGCCATCATGCTCAACAAGAACCTCGTCGTGGCCTGCCTCGTCGCGATCGCTTGCAGCGCGTGCGCGGGGCTGCAATCGAAGCCCGGCGTCTACGAGATCACGAAGGCTTCGATCAAAGAGGGCCCGCGCAGGATTCCGCTGATCTATGCGCGTCCGATGCAGGTAAAGCATCCGGACTACCTCGTCGTGTTCGCGACCGGCGACGGCGGCTGGCGCAGCGTGAGCTTGGACGTCTTCGATCATCTCGCGGCGCTCGGCTACATGTGCGCGGGCATCAACTCGCCCGATGCGGTCAAACCCGTGAAGCGCGCGGGCGAGAAGCTGAGCACGGCGCAGGCCGCGGAGCGCGTGCAGGCGTCGTTCGTGGAGGCGAAGAAGGCGTTCGGTTTACCCGCGTCTACGCCGGTGATCGTGGTCGGGTTCTCGCGCGGCGCGACGCTGGTCGCGTTCTCCGCCCTGCACCCCGAGCTTCGCGATCAGGTCCGCGGCGCGATCGCGCTCGCGCTCACACGCGAGGCGGACTACTTGCGCGCGCCGCCGGCCGAGCGCGCTCCCGACGTCCAGGTCGATGAAAAAGGCCGAATCCAGATGTACCCCGCGCTGAAGTTCTTGGGCTCTACTCCGGTCGCGATCATCCAGTCGACCAAGGACCCCTACGTGTCCGCGGCCGAGGCACGCCAACTGCTCGGTCCCGACACTCCGACGCTGCGGCTCTACGAGGTCGAGTCGAGCGGTCACCGCTTCGGCGGCGCGCGCGACAAGGTGATCACCGACGTCGATGACGCGCTGGCGTGGATCGAGCAGTCGCGGCGAGCCGCGGCCGACCGCAATCGCGCGACCCGCCGCGAATCGCTAGAGATCTTCGCGCAGTAGCCGCGCGCCCGCCGCGAGCGCCTCGAGCTTGCCGAACGCCGTCGAGCGCGGCAGGTACTTCATCCCGCAGTCCGGCGTGACGATCAGCCGCTCGGGCGGCACGACGTCGAGAGCGGCGCGAATCCGCGTCGCAACGTCCTCCGCCGTCTCGACCTTCGGGTCGGCGAGATCGAGCACGCCGACGAGCACGGTCTTGCCCTTCAGTGCGCGCAACGCCGCTAGGTCGAGCTTCGGCTGCGCGGCCTCGATCGAGATCTGGTCCGCGGCCGAGTCCGCGAGCTCCGCGAGGAACGAGTAGCCGCTCGCGGGCTTGTCCTTCACGAGCGCGGCATAGCCGAAGCAGAGATGCAGCGCCGTCGTGCCGCGTATGCCCTCGAGCGCGCGGTTGATCGCCTTCAGTCCGTAGCGGCGAGCATTCTCGGCGCGCGCCTGGAGCCATGGCTCGTCGAGCTGCACGATGTCCGCGCCCGCGGCGAAAAGATCGCGGACCTCCTCGTTCACGGCGTCCGCGTACGCGAGCGCGAGGCCCTCGTCGTCCTTGTAGTGCTCGTTGACGACCTGCTGCGTGAGCGTGAACGGGCCCGGCAGCGTGATCTTGATCGTCTTGTCGGTGTGCTCGCGCAGGAAGCGCACGTCGCGAGCCTCGACCGGGCCACGCCGTTTGATCGGCCCGTCGACGATCGGCACCGGGATCTTCACGCCGGTGCGGCCGATCACTTCGCCGATCCGCTCGCGCGCGATCCCGTCGAGCGCGTTCGCGAACTTGTTCGAGTAGCTCTCGCGGCGAATCTCGCCGTCCGTGATGATGTCGATGCCGGCGCGCTCCTGCTCGCGGATCGCGACGACGGTCGCGTCATCCTGCGCCTCCTCGAGCCGCTCCGCCGGAATGCGCCAGATTTGTTGCGCGCGCACGCGCGGCGCCATCATCTTCGTGAGCAGCGCGCGGTCGACGAGCCAGTCGGGCTGTGGGTAGCTGCCGACGACCGAGGTCAGGAGTTTCTTCCGCATCCCGTCCTTATGCCGCTTCCACGCGGTCTAAAGCCATTGACGCCGACTTTACCAGCACCGTCCGGGGCCTTTAAGACGCGGCTCGAGACCGGGTTCTGGGTAAGCGAGTTCAGCATTCCGCGCAGCGACCTGGCGGAAGGTACATAATGTGTCTCGTTTCCTAATAAGAGACATTCTCTCGATCCCGCAAGAACCTCCGTGAGGTTCGTCGCCCCAAAAACGAATAAGCGAGTGGGCCGCTCCAAAGATGACGCGCGCGCTCATGTTCATCGGTGGGTTGCTGCTGATCGTCGTGGCTGCCGCCGTCCTTTATCTATCGCTTGCCGATCTGAGCCCCTACCGGGCCCAAGTCGAGGCACTGGTCTCGTCCGCGCTCGGCCGTGACTTCCGGATCATGGGCGAGCTCAAGCTCAAGGCCCTGCCGAACCCTTCGGTCATCGCAGAAGGCGTGACGCTGGCGAACGCCGAGTGGGGTGCGCCGACGCCGATGGTCTCGATCGGGAGGGTCTCCGCCGAGGTCGGCCTTTGGTCGCTCGTCTCGGGGCCGATCAGGATCAAATGGCTCGAGGTGCGAGACGTCGGCGTCCTGCTCGAGCAGAACGCGGCGGGCAAGGCGAACTGGGCTTTCGGCGCCGACACCCCACCCAAAGCGGCGGCCGAATCGAGCGGTACGCGTCTACCCGTCGTCATCGAGCTCGCGGCGCTCGAAAACGTCGACGTCTCGTTGCGCAGACCCGAGCGCGATGATTTCCCCGTTCACGCAACGATCGTGTTGCGAACCGACGAGCGCGGTGTCCTCGTCGCAAACGCAAGCGGCTCGGCCGGCGAGCGTCCGTTCTCGGTCGACGGCACGATCGCGTTGGGACAGGCTGGAGCCCGCGTCCGTATCGACGCGTCGGTCGCCGAAACGACGCTGCAGGTCAATGCGCTCCTGAGCCCGAAGCAAGTCAAGTTCGACGGCTCCGTCTCGCCGCTGAGCAAGCTTGGGCGCTTGTTTGCGATAGACGGGTTGCCAGCCGCGGACCTCGGTCTGGCCGGAACGTTGCTCCTCGGGGCCGACCACTACGAGCTACGCGACGGATCGGCAAAGCTGCTGGACGTGGAGTCTCGCATCAATGCACGCGTGCCTCGCAGCGGCGATGCGCCGATCGAGCTCGAGATCTCGATCAACGCGCCGAATCTCAAGGAGATTCGGGCCGAGCTGCCGATGCTCGCGCTGAGCTCTACGGCGACCGCACGCCTTTCAGCGGGCGAGATCTCGGTCGATCCGTTCGAGATCAAGGTTGGCGAAAGCGATTATTCAGGGTCCCTGCGCGTGGCCCGCGGCGACCCGACGTCGGTCGTCCTCAAGGGCAAATCGAAGCTCCTCGACTTCACGCCGGTTCAACAGCCGGCTGCACCGGCCGACGCGAGCGCGACCGAGGCAAGCGGTCCTCACGCCGGCACTGCCGCTGCGCCCGCCCGGGATGCGCCGGCAAGCAAGTGGGTCTTGGGCGAGGAGCCCCTGCCGCTCGACCGCTTGGCCGCTTTGTCCGTCGACGCCGACCTCGCCGTGGGCGAGGTGCGGAGCCGGGACGCCCGGATTCACGATGTCGCGCTCGCTCTGAAAAACGAGCGCGGAATGCTGCAGCTCAAGACGCGTTTCGACATCGAGCAGGGTGGCTCGGCAGAAGGCAACGTGCAGCTTGCCACGCAAGGAAGCAACGCGGAGCTCAGCGTCGATATCGACGCGCGCGATTTGCGCTTGAACGTCGCTTCGGGAGACGTCGACGATCCAAGCCAGATCCCGCCCATCGGCTTGCTGGCGAGCCTACGGTCCAAAGGCGGCTCGCCTCGCGCGCTCGCATCGGCGGTGAACGGCCGCGTCGTGCTGACGCAAGGTGCCGGGCGAATCGAGAACGCCGCCGTCGGCCTTGCGTCCGGCGACATCCTCTCGCAACTCTTCACCGCCCTGAATCCGCTTGCGAAGGAAGAGAAATACTCGAGCTGGGACTGCACGGTGATCGGGCTCAAGCTCGCCGATGGCGTGGGCACGCTCGAGCCGATGCTCGCGCAAGAGAAGAAATTGCAGATCGTCGGCGCCGGAACGCTCGACCTCCGCTCCGAAAAGCTCGACATCGAATTCAACACGAAGCCGCGCACCGGAGTCGGGGTGACGGCAGACATGTTCGTCACGCCGTTCGTGAAGGTGACCGGGACGCTGGCGCAGCCCGGCCTGAGCCTGAACGCGAAGGGCACGATCTTGGCGGGAGGTGCGGCGGTGCTAACGGGCGGCATCTCGCTGCTGGTGCGCGGGCTCGCCGACCGCGCGGCGGCGGAAGGTGACGCGTGTGGCAAGGCGCTCGATGAAGCCCGCGCGCTGCTCGCTCCGGCCGGCTCGAAAGCCGCGAAATAACATCGCGATGACAGGCGTGAAGAGAGACGAAACAACAACGAAGTGGGGAGCAGAGATATGAATCCTAAAAAAATTTGCGGTGTCGCCGCCATTGCCCTTGTCTTTTGGCTGCCGGCCTTTGGACAGGGCGGATCGTTCACCGCGACGGGCAAGACTTGCAGCACGGTGACTTGGTCCCAGGACGCGTTACAGAAGTATCCGACGATCGGCGCGGCCTGCCAGGACGTCTTGCAGCGCGACGGGAAGTCCTACGTGAAATTCACGGGCGAAGTCGTGGGCGTCGCAGACGGTGGTCGGAAATTGACCATCGACTTCAAAGGCGGCGGGGTCTTCACGGTGGGCGCGCCTGAGAACATGAACGTATCGATCAACAAGCAGCGGACCCGGGCGCGCGATCTCAAGCGCGGAGACCAGCTGAGCTTCTACATACCGCAGGACCGCCTCGCGGTCGACGTCTTCGATGGCGACCCCGCGACCGCAGCCGTGCAAGAGCTCCCGATCGAGCCGATTCCACCGCCGCCGGAACCCGTGGCAGCAGCGCCCGCGCCGCAGGCAGAGCCGTCGCCGCCGCCCGCGCAAGCGGCCGAATCGCCGCCGCCCGCGCAAGCGGCGCTCGCACCCGCACCGCCCGCGCCGGTTGAAGTGCCCGAGCCGCCGCCGCCGGGCTTGCTCGGCACGATCGGCTGGGTGGCGTTGGCCGTTGCCGTGGCGATCGCGGGAGCCTTATTAATGCGGCGTTCGATGCGAAGGACGACCTAAGGAAAGTTGCTCGTTCTGGCCACGCTCACGGCGACCGGATGCTCGAGCAACCCAGCCGTGACGTGTTTCAGCTTGGCGCGGCGGCCTCGCGGAACTGCATGCTCTCGATCACCCAGCTGTAATCCATCCGCTCGCCGAGCCATTTGCAGCGGCTCGTGGTCGCGTCGATGTTCACCTGGGGGTCCGGATTGAGCCGGTCCGCATGGAATTGGATCGAGTTGTTGCTCGATGAAGTCGCCGAGTCGCCAGTCTCGGCGTCCGTCGGCACGATTCCGCGGAATCGTTCCGCCGCGACGATTCCGCGGAATCGTGTTGCGTCGCCCGCGCGCTGCTCGGGTCCACACTCCGGAATGCGCTTACCGTCAGGTCGCGTGAACACGAACACGCCGTCGTCCGTGACCGTGACGCCGAAGCCGCCCTCGTGCACGAGCGTGTGGTGAAACGAGCACAGCGTCACGAGGTTGCCGAGCTTGTTGACTCAAATGGTTAGATGACCCGCCGGCCGCGCGATCACGGTGCAAATAGGCAGCTTCCGCCGAAAAATAGCCAGCGCTTTACGGGTGCCCGGCTGTACATTGCGAGGGCTCATGAGCGCGCCCCGTACTGTAGGTGTCACGGCGTCTTTGATGTGCGCCGTAGCCGTGGCCTCGGTCGTCGCACTCGCTCAGCCGTCGAACACGGCTTCGCAACAAAGCCTCGATGACCTTCGCGGCGATTGGCTAGGTGCAGCGCAGTTCTCCGACGGAAGCGAGGTCCGTGTCGGGTTGGAGATCATGCGCAAAGCGGACGGATCGATAGGAGCGAACCTATCGATGCCGGATCAAGGCGTCGCCTACATTGCGGTGTCCGCGATTAGTCTCGAAAGAGATCAGCTCGCGGTTCGGCTCGACGGGCCCGGCCTCACGATAAGCGGAGCAGTGTCGGAAGACGGGACGACTATCACGGGAGCCAGCACCCAACGCGGGCGATCCGATCCGATCGTCCTTCGACGCGCGGCGGCCTGCCCCCTATCGGTCGAGAGCGTCCGCAAACACCAAGACCGCCATTCCCCTACGACACCGAGGACGTCGCATTCCCAAACCGCGTCGATGATGTCTGGCTTTCAGGAACACTGACCAAGCCCGTGGGGCCCGGCAAGTTTCCCGCGGCGATCTTCGTCGGCGGTAGCGGAGCGAGTCAAAGGGATTACAACTTTGACGGTCACCGGTTGCCCGCGGTCGTTGCCGACTACTTGACCCGCCGTGGATTCGCCGTTCTGCGCTACGACAAGCGTGGCGTGTATATGCGACCGGTAACTATGCGGTCGCGACGGACAGCGATTTCGCCCGCGACGCGGCTGCCGCCTACGACTATTTGCTTCGACGCGCAGACATCGATCCCCGGAAGGTCGGGTACATCGGCCACAGCCAAGGCAGCAGCGTGTCGGCGAGGGCAGCGGTCTTACGAGGCGGCGCTGCGGGCTTCATTGTTTCGATGGCCGGCGTTGGACTGAGCCCAATCGAAAACATCGGTACTTCTCAGGACAAACCAGAAATGGCCGCGGCCGGCGCGACCGTAAACGGAGTCCGTGGTTTGCGCGCCCTTTAGTCGACAGTTCTACGCGACCGCTCTCGAAGAAGAAGATCAACAAACCAACGCGCACGGCCAAACTGCGCACGCTCTACGACGGCCTCAGCGGCGACGACCGCGATACCGTGACGAAGTGGTACGGCGAATACGGCCGCAAGACCTATTCGCTGAACGTGGACGTCGCGAGCCGGGAAACGTTCGTCGCCGGCAAACGTCAACCGGCCCCTACCGTCTACTGGCAACGCGTTAGAGCTCCGGTACTCCGTATTGAACGGCGGGCGCGATTCTCAGGTGCCCGCAGCTGAGCACGTCCCGGCGATCGTCGCGGCGCTCAAGGACCGCCGAACAAGGCGAGTGACAGCCGCGTTTTCAGCGAGCTGAACCACATGTTCCAAACCGCGAAGACCGGCGCAACCGACGAGTACCCGGAGATCGACGAGACCATTGCTCCGTCAGTCCTTCAGTGCATCGGAGACTGGCTCAGCGAGGTGCTGAAGTAACCGAGCGCAGTGTTCGCGGCGGGCGCGAGTGTCGACCTAACGAACCTGGCCAACAGGCACCTGCGCGATCTACCAGGTGTAGCGCACCCGGTAGCGCACGACGGCCTCGCCGTCGGCCGCGACCTTCACCGGGAAATCGCACCGTGCGCGCGTCCTCGCTTCTCGTACTGCTGGGTCGACTCGACGATGTCGTTCTTCGACCAGCGAAACAGCGTCTCGCGCACGAGCACGTCGACCGGCTCCTTCTTGTGGTTGCGCACCTTGATCTCGATCGTCTCTTCCATGCGCCGCCCGTTGATTTGAAAGTCGACCTGGCGCCGCTCGCCGACGACGTCGAACGCCGTGCCGAGCTTCACGCGCACGGTCTCGTCCTTCGGCGTGTGATCGATCACGTCCTCGCCGATGAACTCGAGCGCGCCGTCCGCCTTGTCGAGCTGCGAGACGCGAATCCGGCCCGCGGGCAACGGCATGCCGAGGCCCGCGGCCTTGCGGTTCGCGAACTCGAGGTAGACGTCGACCTTCGTGTTCATCGGCGTGCCGAGGTCGCGGTCGGTCACGACGTCGGAGTAGACGCGCTGCTGCGGCGGCGCCGTAGTAAACGAGCACTTTCTTCGCCGGCACGCGTCGCACGGCCGGGAAGAGCTCGATCTGCTTGGTCGCGTTGTCGGCGATCGTCGTCGGGCGACCGAGCGTATAGAGGTGGAACTCGAAGAAGCTCTTCTCCTCGAAACCTGCGGCTCGGCGCGACCGCGGACCTCGCTCATACGCCGCATGCTGCACCGGGCTCGGCGCCGGCTCCGCGCGGTGCACGTCGCCCGCGATCAGCTTCAGCCGCGCGTCCGGCGTAGCTCGTGCCGGAGCGGTTGAGAATGCTGACCCATGCGCCGACGTCGACGAAGCCGTTGTTCTCGTCGGCGCCCTTGCTGAAGACGAGGTTGTAGTCGGCCCACCAGGTGATTCCGGCCGTCTGATAGGTGATCCGCGCGTCATGGCGGCCGGCCCGATCCGCGTCGATGTCCCAGACGAGCGTCGGCCGGGTGATGAGCCCGCCGGGCAACGTCGGGAAGTGGACGTTCTGGTACGAATTGATCGCGTGGATCTGTCCGTCGGCGGACGAGAGCACGAGGCCGCCCTGGGTGCTCAAGAGCCGCCCGGTCACGGACGCCACGCCATTGCCCGCGACCTGATCGACGGTGATCACCTGATCGACGTAGCGCTCCATGAGCTTCGCAGTGCTCACGAGATCGAACTGAAAGCTCTGCTCGATCACGCGCGTGCCGCTCGGCGCCGTGAGCGACTCGAACGAGACGGTCGTCGGGTCGATGTACGCGGCGACGTCGCGGAAGTCGAGCCGATTCGTGCCCTGCTTGAGATCGACGGACCGCTGTTGCCGAATCATCGCGTAGCCCGGCACGGCTTGGCCCGCAAAGGCCGGTTGTCCGGGCACGGGCCGATAGAGATCCGGCGAGACCGCGCCGGGCCGCGCGGTCGAGTAGATCGTGAGAGCGGTCTCGTTCGCTTTGTCCTCTGCCGCGCACGGGACCGAGAGCAGGCACGCGATCGCGGCCGCCGTCATGCCGGCGCTATTCCGGGCTGGAGTGCTCATGGGTCGTCTTCCTTCCACTGAATCGGCGCCGCAAAGGCTAGCCGCGGGCTCTGGCGGGGAAAAGGCACAGATTTGTAAAAGCTCGATCGGATCTGGCTTCCGGCGAGCGAACCGACGACTCCGTCACGCTGGGGCACGCGTGGACACGGCCGGGGCGCCTGGCTACCCTTGCGCCCAAACGCCGCCGCCCGCGATAGGACTACCCGATGAGACGTTTGCTCGCGCTCGCCGCACTGACCGCCCTGGCCTCGATCGCCTCCCCTGCGCACGCGCAAACGAATGCGCTCCACGTGCTCTGCTCGAACGGCATGCGCGCCGTCGTCGAGGAGATCAAGCCGCAGCTCGAGCGCGCCGCGGGCCAACCGCTATCGATCGAGTACGGCACCTCCGCGGCCGTGCGCCAGAAGATCGAAGCGGGCGCCGAGTTCGACGTCGCGGTGCTCACGGTCGAAGTGATCGACGCGCTCGCGAAGGCCGGCAAGGTCGCGCCCGACTCGGTGGGCGCGCTCGGACGCTCGCCGATCGGCATCGGCGTGCGCGCCGGGCGCGCCGCTGCCGAACCTCGAAACGGCCGACGGCGTGAAGAAGGCCTTTCTCGACGCGAAATCGGTGACCTGGGTCGGCTCCGGCGCCGCTCGTGCGCAAGTGGACAAGATGCTCGCGTCGCTCGGGATCGCCGACGCCGTGACCGCGAAGCTCGCGCTCGCGCAAAGCGTCGAAGAGGGCCTCGATCGCGTCGCCGACGGCAAATCCGACATGACCGTGATGCTCGCGAGCGAGATCTTGCCCGCCGCGGGCTTGAAGTACGCCGGGCGATTCCCCGCGCCGTACACGGGCTACGTGTCGTTCGCGGGCGCCGCGGCGGCGGGCTCGCACGCCCGCGCCGCTGCGGATCGAGTCGTCGCGGCGCTGCACGCGCCGGCGACGTTGAACACGTACGCGGCGAAGGGCATGGAGCTCCCGCGCTAGGCTCAGATCGGCGGGCGCCGCTCGCCGAAATTGCTCGTTGCTCAGAAGATCGCGACAGTCCGCTGCACGACCCAGAACGCGGCGACCGAACCGATACCGTAGGCGGCCGCGCGCGGCCACCACTGCGGCACCCGCAACGTTGCGCGGCGGACGAGCCAGCCGAGCGTCGAGCACGGACGCGATGAACAGCAGTTGCCCGATCTCGACGCCGACGTTGAAAAAGAGCAGCGCGAGCGGCACGGCTTTCTGCGGCACGCCGACCTCGCTCAACGCGCCCGCGAAGCCAAACCCGTGCAGCAACCCGAACGAGAACGCGACGAGCCACGGGAAGCGCCGAGTGAGGTCGGCGCGCGCATCGACGCCGACGCCCGCCGGCGGCGCGGACGCTGCCGGTTGGCGCGCGAGCTCCGAAGCCAGGAACAGGATGCTGAGCGCGATCGTCGCTTCGACCGGCGCCGACGGCACGTGCACGAAGCCGAGTGTCGCGGCCGCAAGCGTGACGCTGTGCGCGAGCGTGAACGCGGTGACGGTCGCGATCAGCCGGCTCAAGCCCCGCACGAGCAAGAGCAGCGCGAGCACGAACAGAAGGTGGTCGACGCCGCCGAGGATGTGGCCGATGCCGAGCACGGTGTAGGTGCGAATCACCTCGAGCGCGCTAGGCCGCGCCGGAATCACGACGCTCGGCTCGCTGGGCGTGAGGCGCTGGTTCGACGCGCTGCCGTCGAGATAGTCGACGCGCAGCAACACGTCGGTCTGCGTGAGCCCGAGCCCGTCGATCCTGAGCTCGCGGCCGCCGATCCCGCCGGGGCACGACATCGTGCCGTGCTGGAAACGCACGTCCTCGTTCAGCACATACGTACGCACGTCGCCGGTCAGCGAGCAGCCTTGCGGACACTTTGGGCTCGAGCGCGGCGGCGAGGCCGCCGGAGATCGACACCTTCCATTGCACCGCGTAGACGTCGGGCGCGGTCTCGGTGAGCCCGAAGAACGCAGGGCTCAGCCGATGCGCGAACGCCGGCGACGCGACGAGCGCGACTGCAAGCGCGGCGACCCGCGACGCGACGCGCGCGCGAATCAATTCGGCTTCTCGATCACGACGTCGTAATGCGCGCGCATCCGCCGATATTCGGCCTCGTTGCGCTCGCGCCTGCGTTCGGCGGCGAGCTCGGCCGCGACCTGAGTCGCGAATCTCGTCGAACGACGGCTGCCGGCGCGCGCTGCGCGCGCGCAGGCGCACCGCGTGCAGACCGAAGTCGGACTTGAACGGTCCCGTCCAGTCGCCGGGCGGCAGCGTGAACACGGCTTCCGCGATGCCGTCGCCGAACAGCACCTGCGACTTGATCGCGCGGCGCGTTCTCGTAGCTCGCGCGCAGGGGCGTGTGGTCGCCGACTTCCTCGGGCGGGCGTCCCGAGCGCAGCGCCGCGATGCCCGCGTTTGCGTCGGCTTCTACCGACTCGCCGCGCTCGGCGGGGCTGAAGAACACCTGATCGAACGTCGCGAGCTCGGGCATCTCGAAACGTGCGGGCGATCGGTCGTAGAACTCGCGCAGCTCGGCGTCGGAGCTCGGCGCGGGATCCGCCGTGTCCTGCGTGAGGTAATTCATCTTGTCGACGAGCCGCCGGCGCACTTCGTCGTCGTTCTGATCGAGCTTGAGCGCGAGCGCTTCGCGGTAGAGCACCTCGTCGCGGATCGTCGGCTCGATGAGGGCGGCAACTTCGTCGTCGGTCGGCGCACGGCCTTTGAGGAGCGTCGCCGCGTCGCGGACCTGCGCGACCTGGTCCGCGCCGATCACGATCCGCTCGCGGCCGGCGCGTATCCACTCGCCGCGCCACGCGGAGAGCGCGAACAAGCCGGCACCGATCAATAGAAAATGGACCAGGGGGTCCTTCAGGAGCTTGCGCATCGCTGCCGCGAGACCTCGACGCCTCGCGGCGGCGAGAGCGTGTGCGCGTCTCGGCGGCCGGAGCGTTCTTACGTGTTGTCGGAGGCCGGTATGGTAGCGCGAAAAAAAGGGCCCCGGCTTCGGGGGAGGAAAAGCCGGGGCCCTAGGTTGCCGCTCGGTGCGCCTGACTCAGGCGCCCGAAGCCGCAATGATCACGAGAAGCTCAACGCGACGAACCGCTGACTGTCGCCGCGCCGCACGAGAAGCAGCGCGTTGGACTTGTCCTTCTTCGCGGTCTTCAGCGCCGCCACCGCTGCGTTCGCAGAGCTGACGGGCTTCTGGTTCACCCGAGTGATCAGGTCGCCGGGCTCGAGCCCTTTGTCCGCGGCGGGGCTGTCGGGTTCCACGGCCACGACGAGCGCGCCGTTCACGTCCGACGGCACGCCGAGGCGCGCCCTGTCCTGGTCCGTGAGGCCGCGCAGCGAGAGACCCAGCGCATCGGCACCGTCGCTGTTGGCCGGGCCGTTGTTGGAGGCGACCTCTTCGGCCTTGGCCTGCTCGGCGAGCTTCACCGACAGGTCGCGGCTCTTGCCGTCGCGCCAGACGGTGACCTTCGCGGTCGACGAGGGGCTCACGTCCGCGACCGCGAGGCTCAGCGCGCGCGCCGAGTCGATCTCGTGGTCGTTGAAGCGCGTGATCACGTCACCCGTCTGCAAGCCGGCATGCGCCGCGGGGCTGTCCTTAACGACGTCGGCGACGAGCGCGCCCTTGCCGCCCTTGAGACCGACCGATGCCGCGAGCTCGTCATCGAGATCCTGGATCTGCACGCCGAGCCAGCCGCGCTGCACGCTGCCGTTGTCGCGCAGCTGCTTGATCACGGTCTTGGCCTGGCTTGCACGGGATCGCGAAGCCGATGCCGATGTTGCCGCCGTTCGGGGAGAAGATCGCCGTATTGATGCCGATGACCTGGCCCGAGACGTTGAACAGCGGACCGCCCGAGTTGCCGAAGTTGATCGGCGCGTCGATCTGCAGGTAGTCGTCGTACGGACCGTTCTCGATGTGCCGGCCGCGGGCCGAGATGATGCCGGCCGTCGCCGTGCCGCCGAGGCCGAACGGATTGCCGATCGCGAGCACCCAATCGCCGACGCGCGCACGCGTCGGAGTCGGCGAACGCGACGTGCGGCAGGATCGGTCGCCGTTGACCTTGATCAACGCGAGGTCGGTCTTCGGGTCGTGGCCGACGAGCGTCGCGTCGAGCTTGCGCCCGTCGTTCGTCGTGACGACGATCTTCGTCGCATGGTCGACGACGTGGTTGTTGGTCACGATGTAGCCGTTCGGATCGATCAAGAAGCCCGAGCCCTGGCCCTCCACGCGGCGCTGCTGCGGGACCTGCTGCGGCGCGTCGAAGAAACGGCCGAAGAATTGCTCGAGCTGATCCTGCGGGTCGCCGCGATCGCCGCGCTCTTGGCCTTGAGGCGCATTGAAGCGGTATACGCCGCCGGTCGGCTGCGCTTCGGTCTGGGTGACGATGATGTTCACGACGGCGGGGCTCACGCCGTTCGAACACGTCGGCAAACGAGCCTGTCGTCACGATCGGCGGCGTGACGTTCGGCGCCGAATGGGCTGCGGGCGTGAAATCGATCGGATACTACGCCCAAGGCGAGCGCGGCGCCGGCGGCTATGCCTGCGAGCCAACCTGCGCGCACGCGGCTTGTCGTTCTTTGCTCTGTCATCGCAATTCTCCTTGGAGCGTTACTAAAGGTCTCGATGAAGCAAAGCTACGCCGCGCTCCCTTACCGCATGGCTCACGAGTTCCCTACGGTTTTGTAATTCGCTGATTCGCTCGGGCTTGTTAATACGGCGTTCAGCTCCATTCACGTACGTCTGCGTACATAAGGAGTGCCGCCCGTCGGACGGCGGCCAAAAGGAGACGAAGATGGTTCAGCCAAACAAGTTGATCAGTCTCGCGGCGGCGGCCCTATTGGCGCTCGGCGCGGCGAGTGTGAGCGGCGACCGCGAGCGCGCATGCGGCCGCGAAGACGCGAATGCCAGCGAGAGCGCCGCGGATCAGACGCAGGCCTACGAGCAAGTCGACAGCTTCGTGATGTTCGGTCATCCCTACAGCTGGAGCCCGATCGACGACCGCACCGTGGTGCTCTGGGCGACGCCGTTCGAGGCCTATCTCGTGCGCATCGCTTACCCGACCCACGACATGCGGTACGTACAGCACATCGGCGTCACGTCGTCGACGAGCCGCGTCTATGCGAAGTTCGACGCGCTGCAGATTCGCGGCTTCCGCTACCCGATCGATAGCATCTACAAGCTCACGCGCGAAGAAGCACGCAACTTGACGAGCCGCAAGCCCGAGACGGCGCAGCCGAAGCCGACCGCGCCGACGGCCGATGCCGAGAATTCTTCCCCCGGTTGACGCAAGATTGTCACGGCTCGTTCCGCGGGATGTAATTCGCTCGTGCGAATCTTGGTGATCGAGGACGACAGGGACGTCGCCTCGTTTATTCGCAATGGACTCGCTCAAGCCGGGTGCAACGTCGACCACGCCGACAACGGCAAGGACGGCTTGTTCCTCGCGACCACCGAAGCCTACGACGCGCTCGTCGTCGACCGCATGCTGCCCGGCGTCGACGGCCTCACGCTGATCCGGACGCTGCGCGCTTCCAAGAACACGACGCCGGTGCTGATCCTGAGCGCGCTCGGCGAGGTCGACGATCGCGTGAAGGGGCTCAAGGCCGGCGGCGACGACTATCTCGTGAAGCCATTCGCATTCAGCGAGCTGCTTGCGCGACTCGAGGCGCTCGAGCGCCGCACGAAAGCGGGCAGCGACGCGCCGCCGACGGTGCTGCGCGCCGCAGATCTCGAGATGGATCTGCTGCGACGCGAGGTGCGCCGCAACGGCGCGGCGATCGACTCTGCAGCCGCGCGAGTTCCAGCTGCTCGAGTTCCTGCTGCGGCACGCGGGCCAGGTCGTCACGCGCACGATGCTGCTCGAGGGCGTCTGGGACTACCACTTCGATCCGCAAACCAACGTGATCGACGTGCACATCAGCCGGCTGCGCTCGAAGATCGATCGCGGATTCGACCGGCCTTTGCTGCACACGGTGCGCGGTGTAGGGTACCGGCTGGACGGTTAACGGCCCGCCGCGCATCGCGATGCGACTCCGTACGCTCCTCCACACCAGCGTGCTCCAGCTCACGTTGGTCTACGTCGCGCTGTTCGGCGTGTCGGTGCTCGCGCTGTTCTACCTGATCTACTGGTCGACGCTCGGCTATCTCGAGCGGCAGACGAACGAGACGATCCAGGTCGAGATCGACGGCTTGCTCGAGCAGTACGAGCGGCGCGGCGCGAGCGGGCTCGCCGACGTGATCACGGAGCGCGTCCGGCGCGACGGCGAGAACCGCTCCGTGTATCTGCTCGCGGACGCGATCGGCCGGCCGCTCGCGGGCAACTTGGCCTACCTGCCCCAGCCACTCGACGCGCTGACCGGCCGGTGGCTCGACTTCGTCATACCGCAAGCCGGGGGCGCGAGCACACCCGTGCGCGCGGGATTGATCCGCGTCGGGCCCGGCCTGCGCTTGCTCGTCGGCCGCGATATCCGCGAGCTCGCCCAGATCAGGCAGCTGTTCACGCGCGCGTCGCTCTACGGGCTCACGCTCACGATGGCGCTCGCGATCGCGGGCGGCGTGCTGATGGCGTTCAGCGCGCGCCGCCGGTTCGCGGAGCTGAACAGGACCACGCGCCAGATCATCGCTGGCGAACTTAAGCCGGCGCGCGCCGCTCCGCGGGTCGCGGCGACGAGCACGACGAGCTCGCCGGCAACATCAACGCGATGCTCGATCAGATCCAGAGGCCTGCTCGAGGGCATGCGCCACGTCGGCGACAGCGTCGCGCACGACTTGCGCGGGCCGCTCACGCGGCTGCGCAACCGGCTCGAGACGCTCGCGGCGGCCGATCAGCCGCGCCGCGAGGATCTCGCTCGAGTGCGTGGAGCAAGTGCAGCACGTGCTCGACACGTTCAACGCGCTGCTGCGCATCGCGCGCGTCGAGTCGGGCGCGCATCGCAGCGCGTTCGCCGCGCTCGATCTCGAGCGGATCGTGCGCGACGTCTGCGAGCTCTACCAGGCGGCCGCCGACGAACGGCAGATCGAGCTCGTCTGTACCGTGCGCGCACGCCGTCGAGGTCTTCGGCGACCGCGAGCTGCTGGCTCAAGCGCTCACGAACTTGCTCGACAACGCCGTCAAGTACACGCCGACCGGCGGCCGGATCGTCGTGACGCTCGAGCGCACCGAGGACGTCGCGCGGATCCGCGTGGCCGACTCGGGCCCCGGCGTGCCCGCCGACGACCGCGATCGCGTGCTGCAGCGCTTCACGCGCCTCGATCAGGCGCGCTCGCAGCCCGGCAACGGTCTCGGCCTCGCGCTCGTGAACGCCGTCACGACGCAGCACCACGGCCGGCTGTCGCTCGGCGACAACTCGCCGGGCCTCGTCGTCACGATCGAGATCCCGGCGCTGCTTCGCTCCGGCGTACCGCGGGCGCTCGCCTCGCCGCTCACGCGCGTCGCGAGCGGCGCGCCGCGGGCCTAGCTCGGGCCGGCACGGCACTTAGTCTCCTCATCGAGAAAAGGCCCGGCCTCGCGAGCGAGACCGGGCCGGGGAGACAGTGCAGAAGCTCAAAGTGTCGATCAGCAGTCGCCGGGGGGGATAGCGAAATCTGCCAACGCCTCTGCACTGCCCATCACCAAACTCGGGGATACCGTCGTGAGCCCTCCTTGGCTCTTAGCTTTCCTTGGATGTACGGTATCAGGTTCGATATCTCACTACAAACGCAACATTGTTAGGCGACGGCTGACATCGCCTCATCGCTGTTCTGCGCGAACGTCGCGATCACCCAGTCACGCAACGCGCGCACGTCGGGGTTCTGGGTTGCCTCGGCTCGATAGCACGAAATAGTACCGATCCGTCGTCTCGAGCTCGCCGATGCACGGGCGCACCAACGCGCCCGAGTTGAACCACGTGCCGCTGAGCGCGACGGGCACGAGCGCGACGCCGAGGCCGCGCTCGGCCGCGCGCGCGACCGCGAACATGTTGTCGAGCTGGATCATCTTCGGCGGCCTGTCGACCGCGATGGACATGCTCGCGAACCAGTCAGCCCAAGCGCTCGGGCGCGCTCTGTTGACGATCAGAGTCGCCCCGGTCAACGCGCGCGGATCGCTGAGCGCGAGCTCGCGCGCAAGCTGCGGCGAGCAAGCCGGCGCAAGCCGCAACGAAAAGAGCGGATGCGAGCACATGTCCGTCGGCCTGCTCGAGAGCAGCGAGATCGACGCGTCGGTCGCCGATGGATGGGGGCAGCCGGCCTCCGTGGTCTCGACGCGAATCTCGACGGTGCGGTGCTTGTCGGAGAACGCGCGCAACCGCGGAATGAACATCTCGCTCGCGAAGAACGGCAGCAGCGCGATGCGCAACGTGCGCCGCTGTCCGCTCTGGTGCATGAACTTCTGTGTGACGCGGTCGAGCTCCGAGAGCAGCGGTTCGACCTGCGCGAACAGCTGCCTGCCGTGCTCGGTGAGCGCGACCTCGCGAGTCCGGCGCTCGAAAAGCAGCGTCTGCAGTTGCTGCTCGAGCCCCTTGATCTGATGACTCACCGCGGACGGCGTCACGCACAGCTGCTCGGCCGCAGCCTTGAAGCTCAAACAACGAGCCGCGACGCAGAATGTTCGCAGCCCTCTCACGGAGCTCTGGCGCACCGCATATCCCTCGAGAATTCGGACGCCGGAGTTTTGCAAGAAGCGCGCCAGCGAGACGCGGCGGTGGCGCGCTTCGGCGCCACGCAAGACACGGCCCCGGTTTCGGCGCGAAGTGCACCGCGAGCGCGCACCGCGCGCGTCGGCTGCACCACGCGCGATCGCGGCTCGCTCAGCGCGAGAAGACGATCACGGCGTGGTCGCGGATCGGCCTAAACCCGAGCGAACGATAGATCCGCGCGGGCTGGGCCGGCTCGGGATCGGCGAACAACACGCAGAACGAGGCTCCCGACTCGAGAGCACCGCGGCTCGCCGCCGCGACGGCGTTGCTCGCGTAGCCTTTGCCGCGGTATTCGCGCGGCGTATACACACTCGAAATCTGGACGGCGTTCGGCGTATTGCCCGATATCGTGACGAAGCTCTTCGGGCCGTCGTGATCCCAGACGTGCAGCTCGCCCCGACGCAGACGTCGTTCGAGGAACCCCGTGATGTCCACGGGCGTATTCGTGTCCGCGGCGTAGCCCGGCGCCCACGCCCGCAGCAAGGACCAATCGGCGATCTCGGCCGGCCGCAACCGACCCCGCGCCGGTCGCGGCGCGATGACTTCGTCGAGACGGAGCTCCATCCATTCGTGCCGAACCTGCCAACCGCCGCCGACCGCGCGCACCCAAGCGAGCGCGAACTCGAGCGCCGCGCGTCGCACGCCACCGACCCAAGGCAGGTCGCGCCTCAGCCGCGCGACGCTCGGCACGAGCTCGGCCGCGGCTCCTTCGGGCAGCTCGGTCAGCTCGATCCCGTCGGGCGGCGCCGCCACGGCGCAGCCGACGAGCTCGTCGCGCTCGGCGATCGACGCGAGGTAGAGCGGCTCGCGGAACGGGTGATCGGCAGTCGTGAGCAGCTGCGCCACCGAGAGCACGATGTTGTTCTCGGCTTCGCGCTGGAGAAGCCAATCGCGAGTCGCGGAAAGAAAACTACTTGCGCTCCGATGGAGGCGAACCGTATAGCGTGAGGCCAATGGGACGCTTCCCTCTCTAGTTTTCAAGGGCCGCCGACCAGCTCGCGAGCTTGGCGGCGAACGGCACCGAGGCATTCGCCGGGCTCGTCGACGGCAACACGCGAAGCGGCAGCGAAGCGAACTGCGGCGCGAGAACCGGCAATACGCGGCGGCGATAGAGATCCGCCGCCTTCCTTCCGTTGAAGCAGATCAGACCGATGTCCACATAGCGCGCAAACAACGCGTCGAAGTCGTTCACGACGATGCTCGAGAACACGATCGCGGAATCGAGGCTGCCGTCGCGCTCGCCGGCGGCGAGCACGTCCCAAACGGCGACGCGATTCGCGATCAGCCGCTCCCGGCGCTCCGGATACGGCCGTGACAACCCGGCCCCGAAGAGTGCGCCCATGATCTTCCAGAAACCGTTTTGCGGCTGCGCATAGTACTGCCCCATCTCGAGAGATTTTCGCCCAGGCAGACTGCCGAGCACGAGGACACGCGGTCGTCCGCCCACGATCGGGGCGAACCCGACCGAGAGCTCCCTTTTCGGCGTGGCGCTCACCAATTGAGCCCTCGGTAGTGACCCCGCGTCTCGAGCAACCGCATCTGCGCGAGTATCCAAGACTGTCGGCCGCGCACATAGCTCGTCGGCTTGTCTACATGGAGCCTGCGCGGATTCGGCAACACCGCGGCGAGCAGTGCGGCCTGCTCGGCGCTCAGAGCGCTCGCGTGCACGCCGAAGAAGCGCCGCGCGGCGGCCTCGACGCCGAACACTCCGTCGCCGAGCTCGGCGACGTTGAGATAGACCTCGAGGATCCGTTGCTTCGGCCAGCACGCCTCGAGCAACACCGTGAAATAGGCCTCGAGCCCTTTGCGCACGAAGCTGCGGCCGGACCATAGGAACAGGTTCTTCGCGACCTGCTGAGTGATCGTCGACGCGCCGCGCAGATGGTCGCCCTCGCGGTGCTCGTCGATCGCGCGCTCTATTTGCGCGAGGTCGAAGCCATGATGCGCCAAGAAGCGCTGGTCCTCGGACGCGATCACGGCGCGGGCGACCGTGGCGCCGAGCTGACGCCGGTCCCGCCATTCGTACTCGATCTCGCGAAGGGGCCCCGGGCGCTCGAGCATCATCGCGGTCACGGGCGGCGGCAGCCAGCGCAGCGCGAGCACGGCCCCGACGCTGACGAGCAACCACGCAACGAGCGCAACGGCGGCGCGCGCGCACGAGGCCGGCCGGCCCAAGACGGCGGACGTTGGCCATGCTCGGTGAGAAACGCCCCCTCGCGAAATAGATGCGAGTCTAATCGCGGACGTCGGCAGCCGCGATGCGGCGCTTGGCGGGGAACGTTAGATCGCGACCTGATTCGCGGCGACGACACGGCCGTCGAGCAGGTTCACGATCCGATGAGCGCGCGCGGCATGGCTCGGCGAGTGCGTGACCATCATGATCGTCGTGCCCTGCTCGTTCAGGGTTTTGAGCATGTTCATGACTTCCTCACCGTTCTTCGTGTCGAGGTTGCCCGTGGGCTCGTCGGCGAGGATCAGCTTCGGATTGCCGACCACCGCGCGCGCGACCGCGACGCGCTGCTGCTGACCGCCCGAGAGCTGCTCGGGCTTGTGCTTCGCGCGCGCGCTCAAGCCGACGAGCTCGAGCGCCTCGCGCACGAGGTTCTGGCGCTGGCCCTTCGCGACGTTCTGGTAGAGCAAGGGCAGCTCGACGTTCTCGTAGACGTTGAGCTCGTCGATCAGGTTGAAGCTCTGGAAGATGAAGCCGACGTTGCCCTTGCGCATGTCGGCGAGCTTGTTCTCCGAGTACTTCGACACGTCGGTCGTATCGAAGATGTACTGGCCGCTCGTCGGCGCGTCGATGAGCCCGACGATGTTGAGCAGCGTCGACTTGCCGCAGCCGGAAGGGCCCATCACCGCGACGAACTCACCCTTGCCGAGCTCGAAGTCGATGCCGTCGAGGGCCGTGGTCTCGAGCTCGGTCGTGCGATAGCGCTTCGTGACTTGCGATAACTTGATCACGGTCTTCCCCCCGCTCGGCTAACGAGCGCTGCTGCGTGTGCTTCGTCTTTAGGAATGGTCCTGGCGAAACTGAATTCGGTCGAAGGTCAGGAAACTTTCATAGCTCGACGTGATCACCTCGTCGCCCTGCTTCAACCCGCCGAGCACCTCGACGCCCTCCGGGTTGCGGCGTCCGAAGCGCACCGGGCGACGCTCCGCGAAGTCCCCGGACGGATCCACGACGAACACCCACTGCCCGCCCGTGTCGTCGAAGAATGCTCCGTTCGAGAGCACGAGCGTGTCCGCCGGCTGGCCGATCTCGAGCCGCATCCGCACGGTTTGGCCGCGCCGCATCGCGGCCGGCGGATCGCCGGCGAAAAGGAGGTCGACCTCGAATTGACGGTTCGTGACCTCGGGATAGACCTTGCTGACCGTGAGCTCGTAGCTCTTGCCGTCGATGTCCACGGTCGCCGTCTGGCCGATCGCGACGCGCGAGATGTAGAACTCGTCGATGAACGCGTCGACCTTGAACGCCCCGACCTCGTCGACCTGGCCGATCCGCTGTCCGGACGCTTTCGATTCGCCGACGTGCGCGTCGAGCAGCGTGAGCTGGCCCGAGATCGGCGCGACGATGAGGAGGTTATCGAGGTTCTCGCGCGTGATCTCGAGATTCTTCCTGATCGCTTGCTCGGCCGAGGTCATTGTCTCGATCTGCGTCTTCCTGAACTGCTCGTCGATCCGCAAGGCTTCGTGGGCCGTCACGAGATTGGCTCGGTCACGCGTCAGCTCCGCCTCGAGGTCGTCGATCGCCCCTTGCGTGGTGCCGCCCGTCGCGAGAAGCGGTCGCCTGCGCTTCAAATCGCGCTCGAGCCGATCGATCTGGTACTCGGACTCGGTGATGTTCCGCAGGTTGTTCAAGTGCGTGTTGTCGTACTGCAAGCGCACGTTCGCGAGCTGCGCGAGCTGCTCGCTCGCCTGCGACTCGGTTTGGATCACGCGCAGCTGCAGGTCCGTATTCTTGAACGTGACGATCGGCTCGCCGGGCTTGACCATCGCGCCCTCTTCCGTGTGCACCTCGGTGACTTGGCCGCCGCTGATCGCGTCGAGATAGATCGTCGTGCGCGGCACGACGTTGCCCGTGACCGGGATGTATTCGCGGAACGTGCCGTAGCTCACCTTCGATACGGTGAGCCGCTCCGAGCCGACGGTGAGCGTGCGCGTGAGCCCGATAGTGGACGTACGCGTAGATCGTGACGGCGACCAGGAGCGCCGCGCCCACCGCGATCGCGATCCGCTGCGGCGTGACGAGCTTACGCTCGATCCGCTTGTCCATCGCGGATAGGACGACGACCTCGTCGGTCTTGCGCGGCTCGACCCCTTCGTCGTTCTTCTTAAGGATAATTGGCATCGCGAGCTGTATTACCTAGTCAATACAGTAGTACTGTACTAGAATCATCGCTGTCAAGGGATTGTCCGCCGATAGAGGATGCTCAGGAGCCTCGAAAGGTCGCAGCGAACCCGCCCGGAATGACCGATAACGCACAAACCTGGCATCAGGATCGGCCGATCTACCGCCAGCTCATGGAGCAGATCGTCGCGCGGATCCTCGACAACACCTATCGCGAGGGCGAGATGCTGCCCTCCGTTCGCCAGCTCGCGAGCGACTTCGTCGTGAATCCGCTCACGGCCGCGCGCGCCTATCGCGAGCTCGAGGAGTACACCGAGACACGGCGCGGCATCGGCCTGATCGTCAAGGAAGGCGTCCGCGACCTCCTGCTCAAGCGCGAGCAGCGCCGCTTCCTGCGCGAGGAATGGCCGGCGATCTGCGATCGCATCAAGGCGCTCGAGCTCGACGCGGCCGTGTTGCTCAAGGGTCCCCAACCCAAGGCCTGACGTCCGTTTCGGTAGTACACTCATTCGCTCGCGCGCGGCGTACGCGGCTCGCGCGCAGGACGAGCATGATCAACTCCGAGCTATTCGCCGACCTCGGCATCCCGATCGACTACGGGCGCCACCCCCGTCGCCCCGGCTACGCCGAAGCTTCCGACCTCGAGGACGTCGAGCCGAACATCCTCGGCCGCATGCAGCGCCTCGTGCCGGCGACCGCGCGCGCGTGGCGCGAGATGAAGGCCGCGGCGCTCGCCGACGGCGTCGAGCTCCTGCTCGTCTCGGGTTTTCGCAGCGTGCGTTACCAAGCCGACCTGATCCGCAAGAAGCTCGCCGCGGGTCAAGACATCGGGTCGATTCTGCAAGGTCAACGCGGCACCGGGCTTCAGCGAGCATCACACCGGCCGCGCCGTGGACATCGCGACGCCCGGCAGCCGCCCGCTGACGGCCGACTTCGAGAATACCCGAGCCTTCGCGTGGCTCCGCGACCAGGCCGATCGTCACGGCTTCACGATGCCGTACGGACGCGACAACGCTTACGGATTCGCCTACGAGCCTTGGCATTGGTCGCAGCTCGGCGCGCGCGGCAAGCGGCGGTCGAAGCCCTGATTTTCGACGCTTCAGCGGAGCACCCATGCACTCGATCCACTTGCGCCGCTCCCGCGGCTTAGGTCTAGCGCTGGTCGTGGCAGCGCTCGCGCTCACGACCGGCAACGCAGTCGGCGCCCGCGACACGATTCGTCAGTGGCAGTTCCAGGCCGATGGCAGCAACGGCTTCAAGCTCGCGCTGAAGGAAGTCGCGCAGCCGAAGGCGGCGCCCAACCAGGTGCTCGTGCGCGTCCACGCGGTGGCGCTGAATCGCCGCGACCTGCTGATGCGAGCCGGCCGCTACGGCTTGAGCGCGACGAAGGACGGCGGCATACCGTTGTCGGACGGCGCGGGCGAGGTGATCGCGGCCGGCAAGGACGTCACGCGCTTCAAGGTCGGGGATCGGGTCGCCGGCACGTTCTTCGAGCGCTGGGTCGACGGTCCGCCGTCGGCCGCCGCGCTCGCGAGCGCGCGCGGCGGCAACGGCAGCGGCATGCTGTCGGAAGTCGTCGCGGCGGATCCGGAAGGTCTCGTCGCGATTCCCGCTCACCTTTCATATGAGGAAGCCGCGACGCTGCCGTGCACGGGCGTCACCGCCTGGGTCGCGCTGTTCAAGCGCGGCCACGTGCAGGCGAACCAGTTCGTGCTGATCGAGGGCACCGGCGGCGTGTCCGTGATCGGCCTGCAGCTCGCGGCCGCGGCCGGCGCGAAGCCGATCGTCACGAGCTCGAGCGACAAGAAGCTCGAGCGCGCGCGCGAGCTCGGCGCGGCGGGCACGGTGAACTACAAGACGAATCCGGACTGGCAGAACGAAGTTCGCGCGCTGACCCACGGCGCGGGCGTCGATCAGGTGCTCGAGGTCGGCGGCCGGGACACGCTGCCGAGAGCGCTGCAAGCGCTCGCGTACGGCGGGCACGTCGCATTGATCGGCGGCCTGTCGGGCTTCGCGGCCGACGTACCGGTTGGGGCGCTGATGGGACTCGGCGCGACGGCGAGCGGCATCTATGTCGGCTCGCGCGCCGACTTCGAGGCGCTGAACGAGTTCGTCATGGCGCACAAGATCAAGCCGATCGTCGACAAGGTCTTCAGCCTCGAGGACGCTCCCAAGGCGTTCGATGCGATGAACGAGGGCGAGTTCTTCGGCAAGATCGTGATCCGGCTCTGACCGCGTGAGCCGCGCGGAACGCGACAAGTGGGACGCACGCTACCGTGCGGGCGCGTATGCGGAACGCGCACACCCCACCGCGCTGCTTGCCGAGTGGCTCGACCGCTGCCCGCGCGGGCGCGCGCTCGACGTCGCGTGCGGTGCCGGCCGCAACGCGCTGTTCCTCGCGGCCGCGGGCTACGCGGTGGACGCCGTCGACATCTCGCCCGCGGGCCTCGAGCGCGGCAGCGCCACGGCCGCCGAGCGCGGCGTCGAGGTGAGCTGGCACTGCGTCGACCTCGAGGAGCGTCCCGACGCACTTCCGCGTGGCCCCTACGACCTCGCGGTCTGGGTGCGTTACGTGAACGCGGCGCTCTGGCCCGCCGTCGTCTCGCGCCTCGCGCCGGGCGGGCACGTGCTCGTCGAGCAGCATCTCGTCACGAGACGTCGAGGTCGTCGGACCTACCAACGCCGCGTTCCGGCTCGCGCCCGGGGAGCTCGCGCGCGCGGCTGCGGGACTCGCGACGCTCTATGGGCACGAAGGGCTGATCGTCGATCCTGACGGCCGCACCGCCGCCGTCGCGCAGCTGATCGCGCGGCGCCCGGGCTGATTCAGCGCCGGACCTGCGCTTCGCCGTGCCGCGCGGGCTGCTTTCGCGCCGGGGCCCTATGCACCTGTTGCGCCACGGCAACTGCGTGCCCGTGCACACTATTCAGACCCCGCGCACGCTACGCTAGCCGACGATGCGCCTAAGCCTCCATCCGCTGCGATCGGCGCCGGCCGGACTCCTTTGGCTGCTCGCGATGCGCGCATTCGCGCAAGAGGCTGACGCGCCTGCGGCAGAGCCGGCGGCCCCGGCGGCGGAGGAGCCGCAGGGTCTCGGACCGCGGACGCAACGAGTCGAGCCTCCCCCAGCGGAGCAGGCCGAGTCGGCCGAGGCCATTTCTGCGCAGCCCGTCGCCGCCACCGCGCAACCCACCGTGCAGCAGTCGATCGCGAGCGCGGAGCTCGAACGCCGCGGCGCGACGATTCGGGCGATCAACATCATCGTGGACAACGTCTTCGATCCCGACGGCAACCCGGACGAGGACAAGGCGCTCTACCGCTTCGCGAACCGCGTCCACGTGCGCTCGCGGCCCGAGCGTGATCGAGACCGCGCTCCTGTTCAAGGCGGGCGACCGCTACGACGGCCGGGTGCTCGACGAGTCGGCGCGCGCGCTCCGCGCACGCGGCTTCCTCGCGGACGTCCGGATCGTTTATCGCACCTACGACGCGGCCTCGAACAGCGTCGACGTCGAGGTTCGAGTGCGCGACGCCTGGTCGCTCAGCTTGAATGCGAAGCTCTCGCACAGCGGCGGCAAGACCGAATGGGGGCTCGGCCTCGACGACGACAACTTCTTGGGGCGCGGCAAGGAAGTCAGCGTCTCCTACAAGAGCACGATCGATCGCGACGAGTCGCTGCTCGGCTACCGCGACGACAACGTGCTCAATACCCGCGATGCGGATCAACGCCGTGCTCGCCAACGCGAGCGACGGGTACCGCCGCGATTTGCTCGCCGAGCGGCCGTTCTACTCGCTCGATGCGCGCTGGATGACGGGCGGAGCGTTCAGCGACCAGAGCCGAGTCGACACGATGTACGACCTAGGACATGAGATCGACGAGTTCCGCCACGACGTTCGCGACTTCACGATCCGCGGCGGCATGTCACGCGGCGTCATGGACTCGCGCACGAGGCGCTGGCTGCTCGGCGTCACGTCTGAAGAGGATACGTTCCAGCCGACGGAGCTCAAACCGCTGCCGCTGCTGCTTCCGCCCGACCGCAAGTTCGTCTATCCGTGGATCGGCTGGCAACTCGTGGCCGACGAGTTTCGCGAGATGACGGAGCTCAACGACATGGGGCGCACCGAGGACGTCGCGCTCGGCATCAATCTGTTCGCGAGCATCGGCTTCGCCGAGAAATCGCTCGGCTCCGACCGCGACGCGACGCTCGCTGCGTGCGACCGTGACCCGCGGCTGGGAACCGGGCGGGCTCGGCCGTTTGTTGCAGATCGGCGCGGGCACGTCGACGCGCTACGAGCACGGCGGCGGCTTCAAGAACTCGGTGACGCAGCTCGACGCGCGATACTACCGGCGCAACGCCGACAACCGGCTGCTCAGCGTCTCCCTCAGCGCGGTCGCAACGCACGAGCTCGACCCGGACACGCAAGTGCTTCTCGGCGGCGACAACGGCCTTCGCGGCTATCCGATCCGCTATCAGGCCGGCGCGAACCGCGCGCTGTTCACGGTCGAGCAGCGCTTCTACACGGACTTCTATCCGTGGCGGCTGATCCGGTTCGGCTATGCGGCGTTCTTCGACGCGGGCCGCGTGACCGGCCGCGATCCACGCGCGTCAGTCCCGGTCGGCACGCTCTACGACGTGGGCTTCGGGCTACGGCTCACGTCGCCGCGCGCGAGCAGCGGTCAGATCCTGCACATCGATCTCGCGTTCCCGATCAACGCGCCGCCGGGTATCGACAAGGTGCAGCTGATCGTCGAGACGAAAGGGACGTTCTGACACGGCGAGCGCCGGCTAGGCGAACGGCTTGCCGTCGATGTCGTGCGCGCGCGGCAGCGCGCGTACGCCAGCGAGCCAGCGCGTGACGCTCGGCCACTTGTCGGTGTCGTAGCCCGATACCTCGAGCATCGAGATCGGGCCGAAGCACGAGACGTCGGCGATCGTCGGACGCTCGAGCGCGAGCCAGTCGCGCTTCTCGAGATGCGCGTCCATGAGCCGCAAGATGTGATCGCAACGCGCGTCGATTTCGGCGTCCGACAGCTTGATCGCGTCGGGCCGGCGAATCTTCGCGCGCTTCATCCATGGGCCTTGGTGCACCTCGTTCGCGGATTTCGACAGCCACTCGGCGACCTTTGCCTCGCCCTGCGCGTCGCTCGGCAGCCAACGGCCGCTCGAGTCGTACTTGCGCGCGAGGTAGACGAGGCACGCGTGCGAATCGGCGATCGTGAACGTGCCGTCCGTCAGCGCCGGCATCTGACCGAAAGGGTTCAGCGTGAGGAACGGCTCGCGCTTGTGCTCGCCCGCGTGCATGTCGAGCTCGACGAGCTCGTACGGGAGCTCGAGGAACGCGAGCAGCAAGCGAACTTTGTAGCCGTTGATCGAGGCCTTGGTCGAGTGAACGCGGATCATGGCTCCCTCCGGCGCGCCTTCGTCGCCGCCGAACTCTAGGCACGCGCACCCTCCGCGTCAAACGAGCTCGACGAGGTGTGCGCGTGTGAGACGCGTCGGAACAACTTCACGCGAAACATCGCCAATTCGGATCGATTTCGGCATCATTCTTCCCCGACGGCGGACCCGCCGCGATCGAGACCCAACGTTGCCGATCGAACGCCACGAAAGCAGTGCCGTGCTGTTCGCCGACATCAGCGGCAGCACCAAGCTATACGTCGCCGTCGGCGACGACCGCGCGCGCGAGGTCGTCGCGCGTACACTCGACCTTTGGTCGGCCCTCACGGTGGACAGCGGCGGGCAGGTGATTCAGCTGCGCGGGGACGGAATGCTCTGCATGTTCCCGTCGATCGACGCGGCGCTCGTCGCGGCCGTCAGCATGCGCGACTTGCCTTACGAGGAGCCGCTGTCGATGCACGCGGGCCTGCACGTCGGCGTCGTGCTGCGCGAGACGGAGCAGCTCTACGGCGACGTCGTCAACGTGGCGGCGCGCATGGCCGACATCGCGAAGCGCTTCGAGATCGTGATGACGGCCGCCGCCCAAACCGCGCTCGCCGACCCGGGCCGCTGGCGCAACTTGCGGCTGATCCGCAAGGTGCCGGTCAAGGGCAAGTCCGAGCCGATGGACATTTACCTGCTTGCCAACGACAAACAGGCGCTCACGGATTACCGGCCGCCGCTGCAAACGAAAACGATCGTCGCGCGGCTCGCACTGCGGTACGGCTCGGGCGAGTGGAGCGTCGACCCGCAGTCCTCGGCGTGCCTGATCGGCCGCGACGACGACTGCCGGCTCAAGGTCGATCACCGGCTCGTCTCGCGCCGGCACGCGTCGATCGAGTGCGTGTCGGGCAAGTTCTTCCTGCAGGACCACAGCACGAACGGCACGTACATCGACGACGGCGGCCACGCCGGAACGCCGACGCTCGTCCAGCGCGAGCTCTACCAGCTCAAGGGCACGGGCGTGATCTCGCTCGGCGTCGAGCCGCGCGACAACCCGGATCATCTGATTCGCTTTGTGCTCGGCGTCTGAGCGCAGCGCGCTCTCGCTTCGCGGCGATCTATTGCGCCGGCTCGACGCGCAGCGGCGCTTCGCCGCGACGCCGCGACCACATCGCGGCACTTTCCGTATCGCAGGTGAACGGATAGAACTTGGTGTCGTCCGGAACGCGCGTGAGCTCGATGCGTCCGGTTTTCGACGCTGCCATGTAGGTGGGGTCCTGGAGCGTGTACTCGTACACGAGCGTGCGGCCGTCGCCGGTCACGGAGAAGCGTTCCTTGATCGTCTTGCGCGCGCTGGAAGGAACATCGGCTCCATGGGCTTCCTCTACTCCGAGGCCCCAGCGAGAAGGCGGGAAGTCGCCGCTCTCGACCACGAGCGCATCGCCGTCGATGCGTCCGACCGCGCGCCCGAAGAGCCCGCGCGTGTCGGCGGTCGACGGCGTGCCGGCGAGAGGGATCGTGCGCACGACGTCGAAATATTCGTTGTGGAGCGTCGCGGTGTGCTCGTCGATTCGGATCTCGAACAGGAAGAACGCCGAGAAGAAGATGTCAGGGACGTTGATCGGCTCGCAGACGTTTGCCGGCGATTGCTTGCGGTCATAGTCGCGCCACGCGCGCATGCCCGCTTCGTTGAGCGGCAAACCGGGCGCAGCCCCGAAGCGCGTGAACGGTTGCTGCCAACGTCCCTGCAGCTGCGCGATTCCCGACCCGCGGGCCGGTGCGTCCGCATCGCGCTTCGGAGCGACGCCGGCGGCAGCGCGAACCGACGGACTGTATAGACGGTTGCTATTCGTCATCACGTATTCGCTGCCGAACGCGTCTCTTATCTCTAGAGAGTGGGCGAACTTGAAGCTCGGATCGCGGTGCGGCCAAGCGGTGATCGTGATCGCGTCGCCCGGCTCGAACGTGCCGGGCTCGATGCCGTACGAGCGCAGCACCGGCACGGACTCCGATTCGACTTCCCAGCGTGCCACTCCACTCCCGATCTCGACGCCGTCTTTCGAGAACTCTCGAGCGTCGATGACGAACGAGGAATGGGGGCTGCGCAGCTTGAAGTCGACGACGACTCCTCGTAGCTCGATCACCTTGTCCGAATCGAACACGGCCGCGGAATGATGCGCACGGGCGGCGCCGGCTACGAGCAACGCGCTGAGTACGACGATGCGAACGGTCGTGGCGGCGGGTCCGCTCATAGTGCAAGAGCACGCAGGCGTCAGGCGCAGAAGACTACTATAGAACGGAGCGGTCCACACTGGCTGCTTGATGTTGGCGCTGGCGCACGGCGCTCGAGGCGCAACTTGCCTCGGTGCGCGAGCCCGATATGCTTGGCTCGCCTAGGCTCCGCAGAGGGCCTGAATGAGCGAACGTGAAGATCTGGTCCGCAGACTCTACGCGGCCGCGTTGAAGAGGCCGATCGGGGAGCGGCCTTCGTTCGTCGCGACGCACGTCTCACGGGGACGAGGATCTGCGGCGGCGCGTCGAAGGCGCTGCTCACGGGTCAGCAAGAGACCGGAGCTGCCGGGTCACGAATCTCGCGGGCGGCGTCGATGCTCGCGGCCGGCACCGCAGATCGGCCCCTACCGCATCGACGGGCCGCTCGGCGCGGGCGGCATGGGCATCGTCTACCGCGCCACCGACACGAAGCTGGACCGTCCCGCGGCGATCAAAGTGCTACCCGAGAACCTCGCCGACCCCGAGGCGCGGCGGCGCTTTCAGCGCGAAGCGCGGATGGTCTCCTCGCTGAACCATCCGCACATCGTGACGGTGTACGACGCGGGCGAATACCAAGATCGCCAGTACCTGATCACGGAGTACGTCGACGGCGGCACGCTGCGCCAGTGGGCCGCTCAACCGCGCGGGTGGCAGCAAATCGTGGAGCTCTTGATCGGCGTGGCCGATGGGATCGCCGTAGCACACGAGGCCGGGATCCTGCACCGCGACATCAAGCCCGAGAACATCCTGCTCGCGAAGAACGGCTACGCGAAGCTCGCCGACTTCGGCCTCGCGAAGCTGCTGGAAGTCGACCCGCTCGCCGACGATGCGTTCGAGGGCATCAAGCCCGGCGACAACAAGCACGCTGATCGGCACGGCGGCTTATATGTCGCCGGAGCAAGCCCAGGGTCGGCCGCTCGACGGCCGCAGCGACGTGTACTCGTTTGCGCTCGTGCTGCACGAGCTGCTGTCGGGGATGCGGCCGCAGCCACGTGGCGACGCTCGCAGCGGCGCATACGCCGCGGCGCCGCTCGGCGAAGCGGTGCCCGCGCCGCTGCGCGCGATCGTCGCGAAGGCGCTGGAGCCCGAGCCCGCCGATCGCTACCAGACGATCCGCGAGCTCGTCATCGACCTGCGCCGCCTCGCGCGCAGATCCGGACTCGAGGACGGCGCACTCAGCGGACCGATCGATCAGCTCGTCGCCCACTCGGGATCGGCTGCGGCGAACGCCGGACGGGCCGCGAAGCGCCGCATCGTCTATGCGGTCGCTGGCGTCATCGGGATTGCCGCGCTGCTGGCCATTGGATACCTCAAAGAGACTTCGCATGACGCTGCGCCCAACAAGGCCGTCGTCGTTCTGCCGTTCGCGAACGAGACCGGCAGCGATGACGACGCCCACATCAGCGAGGGCCTCGGCGACACGTTGCGCGACCGCTTGATGGAGTTGCCTCTGAGCGTCCAGGCCCGCGCGTCGTCGTTGAGCTTCCGCGATCAGAAGAACGTCGATGCCCGAACCATCGCGCGCACCCTAGGCGTCGGCGTTCTCATCAACGGCAGCCTGCGGAGACAGGGCAAGATGCTGGAGGTACTGGTCGAGGTACTCGACGACAAGGGTTTCGCCATTCGGCCGGCCTTGAGGTACCAGCGGGCTGAGGGAGAACTAAAGGCGCTCCAGCAGCAAATCGCAGCCGACGTCGCCGCGACGCTCCTGCCGGGGGCGCAGGCTTCGGCGGCCGCGGCCCCTCCGACACCGACAGCCCAGAGCGAGAGCGCGAACATGCTCGTGCTCTTCGGGAGCCACTATGACCATGAAGCCAGAGAACCCATCACGGTCGACGAGCAAAACCTGGACAAAGCGATCGACTTCTACGAACGTGCGACGGCGGCGGACCCGAGCTCGATTGTCGCGTATTCCCGTCTGGCGTCCGCGCTGCTCTACAAAGGCGATGTAGAAAGGGCGGGCGCGCCCCTACTGAGCGCGTTGAAACTCGCGGAGTCGGCAGACCCGGAGTCCGCTTCCACGGAGCTGTCGGACCTCTACTACACGACCGCGCTTTATCGATTGCGCACGCTGCAGACTGGCGCCGGTGACGCCTATCGGAAGGCACTGGCGCTGAACCCCAACAACGTCGACGCTCTGGGCGGCTATGCGCAGTGGCTGCTGAAGAGCTCGGACCTCCGGGGTGCGGATACGCTGTTTCTCGATGCCATTCGGCTCGACCGACAATCGCTATCACGCTACCGGGACTATGCCGCGTATCTCGGCGTCGTCGAGGAGATGGACAAGCTCCGCGAGCTCGGCGACGAGATTGCCGCGCGTTTTCCGAATGCAGAAGGCTATCTTGCGCTCGCGCGCCTTTACGAGCTGACGGGCGAGCTCGACATCGGCATCGCTTGGGGCCTGAAGGCGCTGCAGCTGCAACCCGGCGATCCCGAAACGAAAGAGCAGATCGGGGAGCTCTACGCGAGAATCGGCGACTTCGTCACGGCGAACCGATATGACCCTGAGGCCCTTAGCCAGTACTTGCTACAGCGCCGCTACAAGGAGCTGATCGACCGCGCGCAAGAGTACATCATCGAGTACCCCGACGAGTTCGAGGCGAAGTACGACCTCGCGTTCGCCTACAACGCAACGAGCGACTTCGCGTCCGCCAAGTATCTTCTCGAGAGGATGGGCATGCCGCCACCCAACGATCTGCTCGACGAGGGTGTTTTTGATTCAATTCCGCAACAAGCCCTTGCGAGCTACGTCGACGCGCTACAGTCGCTTGGCGGCAGCGCTTCGCTCGCCACGAGGATTGCGACGATACGGGTCCCTTTCTTCAGCGCAGCTAGCGAGCATGGCACCGGGAAGTCGTGGTGGGTGAACTCGATGTTCGCGTGCCACCAGTCGCAGCTCGGTCGATACGCGAATGCCCTCGACGCGCTCGATCACGTCCGCGACGCGCAGGGCTTGGCGTGGTCCCCGTTCCTGCTGGATAGCCCCTGCTTCAAGCGTCTGGCTCAAGAGCCGCGCTATAAGGCGCTGATCGAACACCTCGAGACTCGCCAGCAGCAGCTGCGCGAGCGTCTACCGGCGACGCTGCGCGAGCAAGGCGTCGCGCAAGCGGCCGCACGCTCCGACCCATGAGCGAGCGTGACGATCTCATCCCAGACTCTACGCCGCCGAGCTGAAGGTCCCTGGGCTCGAGGCATGTCGGAGTCAGAAGCCGCGCGACAGCGACATGCTCACGGCTCCGCGGAGGTGAAAGATGTCCTCCGCGTGGGCCATTTGGATCCACGAGAAGTTCAGGCGGTTGCGGTCGCTCATAGTCCAATCGGTACCGAGCCCCGCGGTGATGTAGTTGTGTCGTATGAGCCGGTCATGGTTGTAGTAGACGTCTGACGTAAAATCGACGATGGGCGGAGAGAGAATACCGTGCCCGTTCTTCGAAGAAGCGAACAACTTGACTGCGATCTTGGGACTCGCGAAGTACACGATCTCGGCATCGACACGTGTCGCGTCTTTGTTCACGTCCAGCGTCTTCTCCACGTACTGATAACCGATCTCGACGCTGAAGAGCCAGTTCAAGAACGGCGGGCGGTACGCGAAAGTCGAGCCGATCTCCTCCCTCCTCCGGTGCTCGCCCGGCGCTGCCGATCCTAGGAACGGATAGTCCGTCGCCGGGAATCCGACCATCAGATAGGGCTCGACGATCACGGGATCGCGCAACAACAAGTAACGCCCGGCTATCCGCCAGTCCTGGAAGTACGTGTGGTAATGCCCGTCGTCCGTGAACGTGGCCTCGTTGTGCGGCGGAATGAAATTCCTCGGATCGTGATTGTAGCCAATCGGATCCTCGGGAAGCTTTCCGTCTCCTCCCCACTTTCGGCTGATGAGGGGCAAGCCGCCCTCGATCGTCCAGCGCTCCTTGAGCGAGTAGCGGACGTTGAAGTCGAGCGACTGTGTCGTCACCACGTGTGTCGGAATAACGCCCCCATTGGCCGAGCAAGGCCCCGCGGGTGCCGTGCAGTGGAGGTCCTGCTCCTCCGAGTGCTGATAGGTGACGTCGATCTCGCCGCGACGCTCGGTCGGATCGCGCGTGACATCTTGAGCGCGCGCGACGCCGCCTGCGAGCGCGAGCGCCGCGGTTAGACCATGAAAGTAGCAGGCGCGTCCGTGCGCTAGCGCGGCGTGCTTCCACCGAAGACCATTAGCTCAGGCCTTCGGAGCCGCCTTCAGCGTGCGATGGATCACGCGCAAGTACTGCGTGAAGTCGTCGTCGAGCGAGAGATAGCGCGGATAGGCCTTAGAGGCGAGCGCCTTCTGCGCTTCCTCGGTCGCCACCGGAATATACGCGGGCGCTTTCGCGACACCGGCCGAATCGGTTTCGATCAGCCCGCGATCGTTGTACGAGGCGAGCACCACGTCGTACTTGCCGCTGCGAATCTCCTCCGCGACTTGCTCGGGCGAATCCACGACGCGGACTTTGTGTCCGGCAGCGGACAGTTTTTCGGCGAGCTCTTTGGACTCGGCGCTCGGCGCAACGACGAGCACGTTGCCGGGAAGCGGCGCGGTCTGCGCACGATAAGAGACGCCCCTACCGACGCGGAACAAGCTCTCTCCGCAGGCATGGGCATCGAATGAGGAAAAGAATGTAACCGACGCGACGGCACCGACGGCAAAGGCAATCGAAGCACGCATACGACACTCCTCCCATAATCGAGACCGGCTCAATCTAACACGCGCCACGACATCATTACATTAAGGAAAATCTCCGCGCGGCTAGGCGCGCGACCAGGGGGGCGAGGGGGTTCATCCGATCGTCCCCGGAGTGCTGCCATCCTGTCGGGGAGCGCCCTGGGAATTGCGGGGGAAAAGAACGAGATGAATCCCGGTTTGACTAAATTCCATGCTTTCGAGCTCGGCATCGGTCAGCGCCTGCTGCGCCGCGCCGGCGCCCTGGTGCGCTGGACCACGTCGAACGGCAGCCTGATGCCCCCGGGCACCGACCTAGTCGACGGGTGAACCAGGGGAGAGACTTGGGAAATCGAGGGGAAGCCTGGCCTGGCATGGAGCGCGAGTCTATGCTTGCGTCGCCGCGACCTCCGGCCAACGCTCGATGAGCAAGCGCGACGATCGGATCCGCAAGCTGTACGAATCGGCGCTAAAAAGGCCGATCGGGGAGCGGGCGGCGTTCGTTGCGGAACGGTCGGCGCGCGATGACGACATGCGGCGACGCGTGGAGGCGCTGCTCAAGGGTCAGCAAGAGACCGAGCTGCCCGGTCACGATCTCGCGGGCGGATCGGTGCTCGCGGCCGGCACCCAGATTGGCACCTACCGCATCGACGGACCGCTCGGCGCGGGCGGCATGGGCATCGTCTACCGCGCGACCGACACGAAGCTGAACCGTCCCGCGGCCATCAAAGTGCTGCCAGAGAATCTCGCCGATCCGGAGGCGCGGCGCCGCTTTCAGCGCGAAGCGCAGATGGTGTCCTCGCTGAACCATCCGCACATCGTGACCGTGTACGACGCGGGCGAGTATCGAAGATCGACAGTACCTGATCACGGAGTACGTCGATGGCGGCACGCTGCGGCAATGGGCGCGCGCAGCCGCGCGGCTGGCAGCAGATCGTGGAGCTGCTGATCGGCGTGGCCGATGGGATCGCGGCAGCGCACGAGGCCGGGATCCTGCACCGCGACATCAAGCCCGAGAACATCCTGCTCGCGAAGAACGGCTACGCGAAGCTCGCCGACTTCGGCCTCGCGAAGCTGCTCGAAGTCGACCCGCTCGCCGACGACGCGTTCGAGGCGATCAAGGCCGGGGACCAGCAGCACGCTGATCGGCACGGCGGCGTACATGTCGCCGGAGCAAGCGCAGGGTCGGCCGCTCGACGGCCGCAGCGACGTATACTCGTTCGCGCTCGTGCTGTACGAGCTGCTGTCGGGGACGCGGCCGCTCGCTGGACGGCGAGGCTCGCGCGCACGCCGTGCCGCCGCTCGGCGAAGAGCGTGCCGGCGCCGCTGCGCGCGATCGTGGCGAAAGCGCTGGAGCCGGAGCCCGCCGATCGCTATCAGACGATGCGCGACCTCGTCGTCGACCTGCGCCGGCTCGTGCGCAGCTCCGGGCTCGAGGAGGGCGCGCTGAGCGGACCGCTCGATCAGCGCGTGCGCACCGGCGCCGCGGCAGCCCGGGCCGCCGGCAATCTGGCGCCGGACCGTCCGTGTACGCGGCCGCCGCATTGGTGCTGATCACCGTCGTTGGCGCTCGCCGCCTACTATCGCGCTGCGCTGCTCGGCACAACGCGAGGCCCCGCCGTCGCCGTCCTCCCGTTCGCAAACGAGACGGGCGACTCGGAAGACGCGCAGATCAGCGAAGGCCTCGGCGACGCTTTGCGCGCGCGGCTCACCGAGCTGCCGAGCGTTAGCGTCCAGGCACGGGCCTCTTCGGTGAGCTTCCGCGGCCAAAACGCCGACGCGCGGACGATCGCGCGAAGCCTCGGCGTCGGCGTGCTGATCAACGGCACCCTGCGCAGGCAGGGCAAGACGCTCGACGTGCTCGTCGAGATCGTCGACGACAAGGGTTTCGCGATCCGGCAGCCGCTGAGCTTTCAGGGCGCGGACCGGGACTTGCTAAAGCTTCAGCAGCAGATCGCCGCGGAAGTCGGCGCGCTGCTCGTCCCCGCGGCGCGAGCGTCCCTGGCCCCGGCCGCTCCGCCGCCGACATCGCAAAGCGAGTCCGCGAACAGGCTCGTGATCTTCGGAAGCCACTACGACCACGAAGTCAGAGACGACATCACCGTCGACAAGCAAGAAGCTCGACAAGGCGATCAACTTCTACGAACGTGCAACGGCGGCGGATCCCAGATCGATTGGGGCGCATACCCGTTTGGCCTCGGCGCTGCTATACAAGGGCCTCGTCGAGGAGGCCCGCGCTCCGCTGTCGATCGCACTGAAGCTCGGTGAGTCGATGGATGCAGGCTCCTCGTCGTCCGAGCTCTCTGACCTCTACTACACGACGGCGCTCTATAAGCTGCGCACGCTCCAAGGCGGGGTCGAAGACGCATACAAGCGCGCGCTCGCGCTCAATCACAGCAACGTCGATGCGCTCGGTGGGTACGCGCAGTGGCTGTTCACGAATAAACACCCCAACGAAGCGGATACCTTCTTTCGAGAAACCATACGGCTCGACCGGCAGTCGCTCTCCAGATACGCCGCCTATGCGGAGTTTCTCGGCACGATCGAGGAGATGGACAAGCTCCGCGAGCTCGGCGGCGAAATCGCCGCGCGCTTCCCGAACGCACGAGGCTATCTGGCACTCGCGCGCGTCTACGAGCTGACGGGCGAGCTCGACATCGGCATCGCTTGGGGCCTAAAGGCGGTGCGGCTGCAGCAGCTACAGCCGACGGAGCAGCCACGGTCCGAAGAGGAAGAAGCACGCTGGCAGGTTGCCGAGCTGTTCTCGAGGATTGGTGACTTCGCCACTGCAGCCCGATACGACCCGGATGCGAGCGTCGGACGGCTCTGGTTCGAGCAACGCTACAGCGAGCTGATCGACCTCGCGCAAGAGCGAATCATCGACTTCCCCGATGATGTCAGCGCACAGTTCTACCTCACGTTCGCTTACAACGCGAACGGGGACTTTAAGGGAGCGAGATCCCTACTGGAGCAGATGGGCATGCCACTGCCGCAGGACGCCGATCCGGGCGATGGCACCGCTCCCAAAGGCTCTCGCAAGCTATATCGACGCGTTGCAGTCGCTCGGCGGCAACGAGCCGCTCGTAGCACAGATGGCGGCCGACAGAGTCGCACATGATCGTCAACTGATCGCAGGGGGCATGGCGAAATCGTGGTACGTCAATTCGCTCTTCGCGTGCTCAGAGGCGCAGCTTGGAAACAATTCCGATGCTCTCGACCTACTCGAGCGCGCCGTAAACGCCCGAAGGCCTAGTCTGGTCGCCGTTGGTGCAAGACAGCCCCTGCTTCAAGCGTCTAGCGGAGGAGCCGCGTTACAAGGCGGCGATCGATCATCTCGAAGACCGCAAGAAGCAGCTGCGCGAGGGTTTGCCCGCCACGTTGAAAGAATATGACGTTGCGGACGTCATGCCAGCGGACACCAAGTGAGGTCCGCGTTGCGATCGCAGGCGTGGGTTCTGGCGGCGCTGATCAGAAGGTGCTGTAGAAAATCCGCACTCTCGCTCCGATCGCGGGGTGCTCACAAGCCGCGCGACAGCGAGAGACTGAACGCTCCGCGAAGGTGAAGGATATCTTCCGCGTGGACCATTTGGATCCATGAGAAGTTGACCTTGTTTCGGCTGCTCAACTTCCAATCCGCGCCAAGCCCCGCGTTGATGTAGTTATGACGCACGAGCTGGTCATGGTGATACCAGATGTCCGACGTAAGGTCGGGAACCGGAGGAGGGATACCATGGCCGTTCTTCGAGGAGGCGAACAGCTTCACGGCGATCGTCGGATTCACGAAGTACACGATCTCGGCATCGACGCGCGTGGCGTTCTTGTTCACGTCCAGCGTCTTCTCCACGAACTGCTTGCCGATCTCGACGCTGAAGATACCAGTTCAGAAACGGCGGGCGATACGCGAAGGTCGAGCCGACCTCCCGCCTCTTCACATGCTCGCCCGGCGCCGCCAACCCTAGGAACGGGTAATCCGTCGACGGGAACCCGAGCATCACGTAAGGCTCGATGATCACGGGATCGCGAAATAGCAAGTAACGCCCGGCGAGCCGCCAGTCCTGAAAGTACGTGTGGTAATGCCCGTCGTCGGTGAACGTCGCCTCCGTGTGCGGCGGAATGAATCGCCTGGGATCGTGATTCGCCCCGGCGGGGTCCTCGGGAAGACGTTCCGTCTCCTCCCCACTGGCGGCTGATGAGCGGCAACCCGCCCTCGATCGTCCAACGTTCCTTCAGCGCATAGCGGACGTTGAAGTCGAGCGACTGCGTCGTCAGCACGGGCGTTTGCCGCGTGCCCATATTCGACGTCTCGAGGTTTTGCTCCTCGGAGTACTGATAGGTAATGTCGATCTCGCCGCGGCGCTCCGTCGGGTCGCGCGTGACGTCTTGCGCGCGCACAGCCGCGGCCGCGAGCGCAAGAGCCGCGGTCGACCATGTGAGGAGAACGCGCGTCCCGGCGCCAGAGCGGCGGCATGCTTCTGCCAAAGAGCGTCGGCTCAGGCCTTCGGAGCCGCCTTGAGCGTGCGATGGATGACGCGCAAATACTGCGTGAAGTCGTCGTTGATTGACAGATAACGCGGATACGCTTGAGCCGCGAGCGCCTTCTGCGAATCCTCCGTCGCAACGGGAATATACGCGGGCGCTTTGGCGACACCGGCCGAGTCGGTTTCGATCAGCTCGCGATCGTTGTACGAGGCGAGCACAACGTCGTATTTGCCGCTGCGAATCTCCTGTGCGATCTGCTCGGGCGAATCCACGACTCGGACGTTGTGTCCCGCCGCCGCCAGCCTCTCCGCGAGCTCCTTCGACTTCGCGCTCGGCGCGACGACGAGCACGTTGCCCGGGAGCGGAGCGGTTTGCGCTCGATACGCGACTCCCCTACCGACTCGGAACAAACTCTCTCCGCAAGCATGCGCATCGAACGAGGCGCAGAACGTGACCGACGCAACGGCACCGAGGGCAAGAGCGACTAGAAGCACGCATCCGACGTCTCCTCCCAAAATCGAGATTGGCTCAATCTAGCATGCGCCACGCCATCATTGCTTGAGCAACACTCTCCGCGCGGCGTGGACGCGCGACCAAGGGGGGGTCGCGCAGGTTCGTCCGATGTTGCACGGGTGCTACCATCCTGTCGGGGGAGCGCTCTGGGAATCGCGGGGGAAAATAACGAGATGAACCCCGGTTTGACTAAATTCGACGCTTTCGAGGTCGATGCCGGCCAGCGGCAATTGCGCCGCGACGGGGCGGAGATCCACCTCACGCCCAAGGCGTTCGACCTGCTCGGAGTGCTGATCGAGCAGGCTCCGCGCGTAGTGTCGAAAGCCGAGCTGCATCACGCAATGTGGCCGAAGTCGTTCGTCTCCGATGCGACGCTCGTCGGGTTGGTCAAAGAGCTGCGCCGGGCGCTCGACGACCACGACCGGGCCGCACCGATGATTCGCACGGTGCAGCGTGTCGGTTATGCCTTCTGCCGGCCGCTCGTCACTTCGGTGCCCAGTCACCTCGTCTGGCGTTGGATCGTCGTCGATGGTCGACGCGTGCCTCTAAAAAAAGGCGAGAACACGATCGGCCGCGATCCTTTATCAACGGTCTGGATCGACTTCGCGAGCGTGTCGCGGCGTCACGCACGCATCGTAATCACGAACTCCCAGGCCCTGCTCGAAGACGTCGGCAGCAAGAACGGCACAACCGTCGGCACCGACCGGCTCGTCGGAGCACGCGAGCTGCGTGACGGGGATCGGCTCGCGTTCGGCAGCGTCGACGCCGTGTTCTTCTCTTCCGAGTCCGGACTCCCCACGGTGACGCAGGGCCCCTGGTCGCGCGCCGCTCCAAAGAGCTGAGAGCCGACGAAGACTCGCGACGATATGAAACACGCACACACGCGTAGCGCATCGTTCGTCGCCGTCTGCCTCGCGTCGCTCGCTCTTGCCGCGCACGCCCAAACGCTGAAGCCCGCGCGCCCGCTCGACATCGCGCGCGTGAAAGGCGACCTCTACATGATCTCGGGCGAGGGCGGCAACGTCGCGGTGTATGTGACGAGCGAGGGCGTGATCCTCGTCGACGACATGTTCTACCGGAACACCGACGACATCCGCGCGAAGGTCGCGTCCGTGACGGACAAGCCGATCAAGTACGTGCTGAACACGCACCAGCACGACGACCACGCGGGCGGCAACGCGAACCTGCTCGCGATCGCGAACGTGATCGCGCAAGAGAACGTGCGCGCGAACCTCGAGCACATCAAGCAGCCGTACTACGAGGACACGCCCGGCACGCCGATCGGCCTGCCGAACATCACGTTCGCCGACGAGCTCGTCGTGCATCTCGGCGGCAAGGAAGTGCGCGCGAAGTACTTCGGCCGCGGCCACACGAGCGGCGACGCGGTGATCTACTTCCCCGAGCTCAAGGTGGTCCACACGGGCGATCTCTTCCTAGGCCGGACACCGGCCGCGGCGGCCGCGGCCGCCTCGAAGCCGCCGGGCGCGAACATCTACGTCGACTACGCGCAGGGCGGCAGCTTCCTCGACTGGACGCACACGCTCGACGGCGTGCTCACGCTCGATTTCGACACGGTGATTCCCGGGCACGGGCCTGTGTCGACGCGCGCGGACGTCGTGAAATTTCGCGCCGACGTCGACGCGATGCGCGACGCGGATCGCGGAGCTGATTCACGGCGGCGCGACGAAGCAGCAAGTGTTGACCGTGTTCGAGATGGACTACGGCTGGCGCTCGACAGGCTGCCCGCCCTCGCCGCCGACCCCCGGCTGTTTGCAGTTCCAGCAGATGGATTCGCTCATTCAGGAGCTATCGCACTAGCGGCCGCCCGCCGCGAACAACGGTGGCGCGCAACACTAGAAGGTGACGAACATGGTGCGCGGTTTGCTCGGCATCGTAGTCGGCTGGATCGTCTGGTTCGTGGGCTTCTTGGCGCTCGCGATTCTGCTCGCCGCGCTCTGGCCGGGATACCGCGTGCACGGGCAAGCGTGGATGAACGACCACGTCTACGACTTCCCGACCCAGATGTCTCTGTTCAACGTGACCTTCTGGATCCTCGCCGAGATCGCCGCCGGCTACGCTGCAATGCTCGTCGCGCGGCGGCGCGAGGCGCTCTGGGTGTTGGCCGCGATCGTGGGCGGTTATCTCGCCTACGAGCACCTGTATGCCGAATGGTTCAACCTGCCGCGCTGGTACAACCTGGCCGTCGCGCTCTTCGCGATCCCGGCCGTGTTGTTCGGCGGCAAGCTCGGGCGGCGTTCCGTGGCCGCCGGTCGGAACGTCACGCCCGCGAGTTAGGCCCGGCCGGCCCGGCGAGCGCCGACGCCGTAGGGCCCCGCAGGCGGCCAGGCGCCAAGCGGTCGGCATCGCTTTGCCGCCGGCGATCCGTATAATGCGCGCCTTCCTACCCCCCGGCTGACCGCCATGTTGCCCAAGGAACGGCTCCGAAACATCGCGATCATCGCGCACGTCGACCACGGCAAGACCACGCTCGTCGACAAGCTGCTCCGGCAAGCGGGCTCGCTCGACGCGCGCACCGTGATTCCAGAGCGCGCGATGGATTCGAACGATCTCGAGAAGGAGCGCGGCATCACGATCCTCGCGAAGAACACCGCGATCAGCTGGCGCGACTGGCGCATCAACATCGTCGACACGCCGGGCCACGCGGACTTCGGCGGCGAGGTCGAGCGCGTGCTGTCGATGGTCGACGGCGTGCTGCTGCTCGTCGACGCCGTCGACGGCCCGATGCCGCAGACGCGCTTCGTCACGCAGAAGGCGTTCCTGCGCGGCTTCACGCCGCTCGTCGTGATCAACAAGGTCGACCGCGAGGGCGCGCGCGCCGGCTGGGTGCTCGATCAGACGTTCGACCTCTTCGACCGGCTCGGCGCCAGCGACAAGCAGCTCGACTTTCCCGGTGATCTACGCGTCCGCGCTCATGGGCTACGCGTCGACGGATCCCGAAGCGCGCTCGCGGCGACATGCAGCCGCTCTTCGAAGCGATCGTGAATAACGTGCCCGCCGCCGCCCGTCGACGGACGAAGGCCCGCTGCAACTGCAAGTGTCGAGCCTCGACTACAGCTCGTACGTGGGGCTGCTCGGCATCGGCCGCGTGAGCCGCGGCGTCGTGAAGCGCAACATGCCGGTCACGCGTCGTGCAGCGCGACGGCGCGCGAGCGCAACGCGCAGGTCATGGAGCTGTACGGATTCGAAGGGCTCGAGCGCAGGTCGATCGACGGAAGCCGGCGCGGGCGACATCGTCGTGTTCAGCGGCATCGAGGATCTGCAGATCTCCGACACCGTCTGCACGCGAGGCCAGGCCGCGGGACTGCCGCCGCTGCAAGTCGACGAGCCGACGATCACGATGACGTTCCAAGTGAACAAGTCGCCGTTCGCCGGCAACGAAGGCAAGTACCTCACGAGCCGGCAGATCCGCGCGCGGCTCGAGACGGAGCTCATGCACAACGTCGCGCTGCGCGTCGAGGACACGGACGACGCGGACAAGTTTCGCGTCTCGGGCCGCGGCGAGCTGCATCTCTCGGTGCTGATCGAGAACATGCGCCGCGAAGGCTACGAGCTCGCGGTGTCGCGGCCCGGCCGTGATCGAGCGCGTCGTCGACGGCGTCGTGCAAGAGCCGTGGGAGCAGCTCACGGTGGACTTCGCCGAGCAGTACCAGGGCGGCGTGATGACGCGGCTCGCCGAGCGCAAGGGCGAGCTGATCTCGATGATGCCGGACGGGCGCGGGCGCGTGCGGCTCGAGTATCGGATCCCGGCGCGCGGCCTGATCGGCTTCCGCACCGAGTACCTGACGGCGACCGCCGGCACCGGGCTCCTCTACCACATCTTCGACGGCTACGCGCCGCGCGCGTCGGGCGCGATCGGCCAGCGCATCAACGGCGCGCTCGTGTCGATGGTGCCAGGGCAAGGCGCTCGGCTACGCGCTGTTCAATCTGCAGGAGCGCGGCTCGCTATTCATCGGCCACGGCCTCGAAGTGTACGAAGGCATGATCATCGGCATTCACAGCCGCGACAACGACCTCATGGTCAACCCGACGAAGGGCAAGCAGCTCACGAACATCCGCTCGGCCGGCGCCGACGAGAACATCATTCTCACGCCGCCGATCAAGTTCTCGCTCGAGCAGGCGCTCGAGTTCATCGACGACGACGAGCTCGTCGAGGTCACGCCGACTGAGCATCCGGCTGCGCAAGAAGCTGCTGAAAGAAGCCGAGCGGCGGCGCGAGTCGCGCGCGCAGGCTTAGCCGTACGCGGCCGGCGACTCCCGCGCGTTGGGAGCGCCGTCGCGTGATGGTACATTCCGGCTCATGATTCACGGCGCCCACGTCATCATCTACAGCAAGGACGCCGAGGCCGATCGAGCGTTCTTCCGCGACGTCCTGAAGTACGAGTCGGTCGACGCCGGCCACGGCTGGCTGATCTTCGCGCTGCCGCCCGCCGAGCTCGCAGTGCATCCGTCCGACGAGAACGACGCGCACGAGCTATTTCTGATGTGCGACGACATCCGAGCGTTCATGACGGAGATGAAGAAGAAGAACGTCGCTTGCTCACCGGTCGACGAGCAACGCTGGGGATCGATCACGCGGCTTACGCTGCCGGGCGGCGGGAAGCTCGGCGTATACCAGCCGAAGCATCGATCGCCACTCAAAGGGAGCTGACGGGCGACTCCTCGCTACCCCGGCAACCGCTGAGCGATCCACACGACCGCGAGCGCGCCGCACGCGGTCGAGCATGACCACTTCAACACCTGCGGCCAGCCACGAACGCGGCGGACCGCGAACAGCACCGGCATCACCGTGCTCACGACCGCGAGCTGCCCGGCCTCGACGCCGAGATTGAACCCCGCGAGGCTCACGAGCATCCCGGCGCCGCCCGTGCCGAGATCGCGCAGCGCGGTCGCGAAGCCGAGCCCGTGCACGAGGCCGAAGCAGAATGCGAGCCGCGCGCCGAGCCGCGGCACTCGCGGCGCGACGTTCAAGAGCGCCGCGATCAGAACCGACAACGCGATCAAGGATTCGATCAGGCGGCTCGGCACGTTCACCACGCCGAGCGTCGCGAGCGCGAGCGTGATCGAGTGCGCGAGCGTGAACGCCGTGACGACGCGCAGGATCTCGCCCACCGCCGCGCGCGGACCGAGCTGCTTGGCGCCGCGCGGACCGAGCACGATCGGCACGAGCAGCAGCAACACGAACGCGAGGTGATCGTAGCCGTGCCAGATGTGCCAGATGCCCTCCGTGACGAAGCGCCCGAGGCTCGACCACGCCGACAGCTTCGCCACCTCGACCTCGAGCGACGGGTGCTCGGCCGACAGCACCGCCGTCGTCGCGGCCGCGCCGCTGCCGATCTGCACGAGGCTCCGGTGCGCGCCGTCGACGTCGAACAGCAATCCGTACGCGACGCGCAGCTGCCGCGGCGCCGCCGCGCACGCGGCGTGCAGATCGAGCACGGCATAGGTCGCGCCGCCGTGCGAGTCGACGGAGCCCAAGCTCGCGCCTAGCGCGCAGGTCGCGCCGTCGGCCGCGATCGCAACGCGCCCTAGCACGTAACGCTCGACGTCGGCCCGCCGCTGCTCGACCTCGCGCCACGTGATCGCGTAGTCGCCGTCGGCGTCGAGCCCGATCGCGTCCTCGAGGTCGCGCAGCGACACGTCGAGCCGGCCATGAACCTCGCTGCCCTCGACCTTAAGCGTGAGCAGCGATCGCGACGGATCGTGCGCCAGCGCCGTCGACGTCGCGAGCAGAAGCAGAACACCCAAGATGAGCCTCATGATCCGAGCCTCCGTTCGAGCCGCTGGAGATCGACGTGCTCGCAGCCGCTCGACGCGAGCCAATCGAGTACCGGCCGCGCGTCGGCGGCACGATTCGCCGCGAGCGCGGCTTCGAGAACGAGACGCGCATCGATCGGCTCGCGCTGCACGTTCCAGTTCGCGAGCGCTCGATCGAGCGCGAGCTCGGGTCTATCGAGCACGTAGAGCGCGAAGTACGCGGCCTCGCGCGCGTGCGTGTTGTCCAGGCCGTCGAGCGCGAGCTGCAACCGATAGCTCAACGAATCGACTCGCGCGGTTTCGAGCCGGCCGAGCTGCTTCTCCGCTACGGCGATCCGCAGCGTGAGCGAATCGGCGGGCGGCGCGTTCGCGAGCAGCGCAAGCGCATCCGCGGGCCGCTGGGCGCGCAGCAGGAAGTCCGCGTAGGCCGCGAGCAGATACACGCTCGGCCGCCTCGCCCTCGCCGGCCGCGGACGCGAGCGCCGCGCGGTAGTGCGCTTCGGCGTTACGCCAGGCGCCGAGCGCCTCGCCCGTCTCCGCCGCAAGCGTCTCGATCCAGACGCGCAGCTCGGGCGGCAGCGCCTTGGGGTCCGCCACTGCATGCGCGAGGTATTGATAGGCGCTTCCGGCCTCGCCGGTCATCGCGCGCACGGCGCTCGAGCACGCGCCCGCGACGGCCGCGTCCGCGAGCAGAACGAGCCGCGCGCACTCGCGCCGGCTCGCGTCGTAGTCCGCGCGCACGAGGTCGATCGACGCGAGCGTGAGCCTTGCCGCGACGCCACGCGGGTCGCGCTCGATCACTCTCTTGAGATCCGCGAGCGCGTCGTCGAAGCGATGCTCGCTCTGCGCGATCTCGGCGCGCCGCTGCGCGATCTCGAGCGGCGGGTCGCGATCGTCGCGCCACGGCGCGAGCGCGCTCTGCGCGTACGCGACGAGCCGCGGCTCGCCTTCCGCGCGAAACAATTCGAGGTAGCGCTGCGCGAGCTCGGCGGCGACCGCGGCCAAGCGCGGCTCGCGCGCGAGCTCGGTGCGAAGTGATGCGATCGCCTGCCACTCGCGGCCGGTGCGCGGCGGCAAGCGCTCGAGCACCTGTGCACCGTCGCTCGGCACGAACGGCGCGCCGAACGCGGGGAGCTCCGGAGCACCGAGCGCGAGCAGCGCAAAACAAAGGGCGGCGGCGCTTGCGCGCCGCCGTCCGAGCCGACGTACTCGAAGAATCTCAGAACAAATCGTTGAACGCATCGGGATTCTCGTCGCTCACGAAAGTGATGCCGTTCACCAGTCGCGCGTCGACGTACTCGGGATCGGCGATCCCGGCGCGCGCGAACGTCGCGAGGTCGTCCGTTTCGCTCGAAACAGGCGTCGACGAGCCGTCGGTCGAACCCGTCGAGCCCGTCGAGCCTGGTCGAGCCCGACGAGCCCGCCTCCCCAAACGAATCCGGATGACTTCGAGCAACCCGCGAAGAACACCGCGGCTGCGAGGAACAAGAGCGAGGCCATCGTGCGATTCATGTTCGTCTCCTCGTTGCGGCACGCGTTAGTTGCTCGGGCTGCCGCCGAGCGGCGTGTTGAGATACGGGAACGTCGCCGGGAAGTCCGTCGAAGCGACCGTCGCGCCGTCCGTGTACGGCAAAGAGCCCGTCGGCGCGTCCGCGGGGACGCAGCCGAACACCTGCGGCTGATTGAGCGTGCAGAGCACCCCCATCGCGGCGCGCAGCGTCGATGTCGACGACGTCGTCGCCCGGCCGTCGGCCGTTCGGGAAGCCCGCCGCGTCGCCTGCGAGCACGCCGAGGTTCGCCTGAGCTCTCGCGCGCGGTCGGCGCGATGCTGGTGTTCAAGCGCAGCATCTCGCCGGGCGCCTTGAGCACGGCCGGTTTCGTGAGGCCCTGGATGCCGGTCAAGAACACGGCGACGAGGTCGTTGCGCGGGACGTTGGTCGGCGCGCGCACGCCCAGCCCTCCGAACAGCGCCTCGAGCAGCGCCGGCAGCGTCGGGTTGGTCACGTAGTTCAGGAACTGCGGGTCGTCGATGGGCTGGCTCGAATTGAAGCGATCCTTGTCGCGCAAGCCGATCACGACCTCGTTCACGAGCGGGTTGCCGAGCCGCGAGACCTGCGTGAACGCGCCGCCCTGAATCGACGCGTTCGTGCTTCCCTTGTTCTTATCGAAGCGCGGCGCGGGATTCAGTATCTGCACCTGCGGCAAGCTCGCGGTCGTCCAGCCGCCGATCACGGGCTCGTTGTTGGCCGTGAGGCACGCGATCGGCACTTCGAGGATCAGCGCCGTCACGTTCTTGTCGTCGAGGAGGTTCTTCTCCCCGTTCGGCGGCCCCACGGCGTTGGTGTTGACGAGATCGAACACCTCGCCGAGGTTCACCGAGAACGGATCCTTGCGCTGGCCGACGAACATGCGGCCCGGCTGCACAGTCCGGGATCGCGACGTCGTACACGTGGCTCGCCGCGTAGGCCGCGTAGTCGGGAATCGACTTCGTGCCGACGTTGTCGACGGGCTTCGTGAACACCGCGGGAGTCGCGCCGCCCGCCATGTTCGTGAGCGGCTTGCCGCTGTCGTAGTGAGCGCCGCGGACGAGCTCGACAGTGTAGCGTCTCGATCACGTTCAAGCCCGTGCGGTCGAGGACGCCCGGACCGATCCCGCCGGGCGCGGTCGTGACGAGCGGCACGGCGACTGTCTTCTGGTTGTTCTGCGCGCCGACTTGCAGCGAGATGTCTTGGATCTCGTTCTTGAAGCGGAAGCGGAACGTGAGGTCCTCGCGCGCGTCGCCGTCGTTGTCGATGTGGATGTCGTAGACCGCGTCCGGATCGAGCGTGAAGTAGTTCGGTCCGCCGTATGCGTCTTGGAGCGGCAAGTAGTTCGCAACCAACGTGACGTAGCCCGAACGGCCCGCCTCGTAGCTGCGGAACATGTAGAAGTCGGTGCCGTCGACCTTCGGGTGCTCTGCGATGAACGGCGCCTCGCGATGGCTCGACGCGGTCGCGACGAATGGAACGGCGAGCGGTAGCGCCGCTGCCGCGGCGAACAACCATCTCGATTGTGGCTGGCGATGCATGGGGTCTCTCCTGTGATGTTTGTTGCGAGACACGATGTCCCGTCTGCCGATACGCGCGAGCGCGCGATCCGGATGCAAAACACGAGCGAAATCGCGCACTTCGCTCGTACAAACACGCAGGGCAAAAGAGTAATACGTACGAGACGGCGATTTGGATGCAGCCGTGCCGCGCGGTTGTGCGCGCGCGCCGAGCGCGCGTAACGTGCGCTGCACGAAGCGGGGCGAATGGCGGCCGCATGACGCCGAACGACAAGAACAACGAGCTCGAGCCGCTGCTCCGGCGCTGCGCGTCGGGAGAGGCCGCGGCGCTCAAGCTCCTTTACAAAGACACCGCGGCGCAACTATTCGGCGTTCTGCGCCGTATCTTGTTGCGTGACGATCTCGCCCAAGAAGCTCTGCAGGACGTGTACGTGAGCGTCTGGCGCAACGCGAAGGACTATCGCGCCGCGCGCGGCTCGCCGTTCACGTGGCTCGTGAGCATCGCGCGCAACCGCGCGATCGACATCAAACGCAGCCGGCGCCGCGAGGTGCAGTTCGCCGATCCGATCGAGTACGTGCCCGAGGACGACGACGCGGCGAATTCCGATCTCGCCGCGCTCGCCGAGCGCGATGCGGACACGCGCCGGCTCAAGGACTGCCTCGACGAGCTGCAGCCGATGCAGCGCAATGCCGTATGCCTCGCGTATCTCAACGGCCTCACGCACGAGGAGGTCGCGGGCACGCTCGCGGCGCCGCTCGGCACGGTGAAGAGCTGGGTGCGGCGCGGCCTCGAAAGCCTCAGAGGGTGTCTCGGGCCATGAGATACGACGACCCGCAATTGCTCGAGGCGCTCGCGCGCGAGTATGTGCTCGGGCACCTGCCCGCCCGCTCGCGCGCACGCTTCGCGCGCGTGCTGTCGTTCTCGCTCGTCGCGCGGCGCGCCGTCACGACCTGGGAGCGGCGCCTCGCGCCGCTGGCGGCCGCCGTGCGACCGGTCGAATCCGCCCGAGTCGGCCTGGACCGGAATCGAGACCGCGCTCGGGCTGCGCGCGGCCCCGCGCGCGCGCGCGGCAGGCCTGTGGCCCGCGCTCGCGGCGGCGCTCGCGATCGTCGCGGTGCTCTTCGCCGGCTTGTACTTCAGCCAGCAGCCGAGCGTCGAGCGGCCCGCGTACGTCTCCGTCGTCGCCGACGCCGCGACGGCCGGTCTGGCTGCTGCAGGCGTTCACCGAGGCCCGCGAGCTGCGCGTCAGCACCGTGAATCCGCGGCCGGCGCCGGCGGGCAGCTCGTTCGAGCTCTGGATGCTGCCGGACCGGCGGCGGCAACCCGGTTTCGCTCGGGCTCCTGCCCGAGATGGGCGCCGCGCAGCTGGCCTTGAGCGCCGCGCAGCTCGGCGTGCTGACGCGGACGATGACGCTCGCCGTGAGCGTCGAGCCCGCGGGCGGCTCGCCGACCGGGCTTCCGACGGGTCCCGTGATCCTGACCGCGCCGTTGATCCGCTCGTGAGCGAGTCTACGTCGCAGCGCCAGATCGAGAACGCGCTTCAGGGGTCCGGAGCGAAGATCCTGCAACCCGCCGGAAACGCGATTTGGCTCGGCGCCGAGCCGAAATCGCAATGACGAAACGTACCTGGACCATCATCGCAGTCGCCGACGTCGCGCGCAGCCTCCGGTGGTACCAGACATTGTTCGGCCAGACGCCGATTCCGCCGGCGCATGACTACTTCGGGCAAGTGCTGGACGACGACGGGACGGTGCTGCTCTGCCTGCACGCGTGGGGCACTCACGAGCATCCCACCTTGAGCAATCCGGAGCGCGCGACGCCCGGCCACGGATTGCTGCTCTTCTTCCGCATCGATGACTTCGACGACGCGGCTGCGAGAGCGCGCTCTCTGGTAGGGGCGCTCGAGCTGGAGCCCGAGGTGAACCCGGCCACGCGAACGAGAGAAATGGCGCTCCGGGACCCGGATGGTTACTACGTGATGCTGAGCGCGACACCGATCATGGCGCGGGCCCATCCGCCGCCCGTGCTGCAGATCGTTCGCGAGCCCATCAAAGCGGGCGAAGAAGCCGCCTACGAGGCGATCGAGAGCGAGATTGCTGCGGCGTGTGTCGCCCTCCGGTGTCCACATCCGCATCTGGCGTTGGAAACGCTTACCGGGCAGAAAGAGATCTGGTGGTTGAGTCTTTTCGAGTCCGAGGAAGATCGGCTTTGCGTGACGCGCGCCTTCGAGAGCAATCGGCCGCTGATGGAAATGCTCGTTCGCAGCAGCGAAAAGAAAACCCGGCACACCGGTCCCGTCATCGACAAGGTTTCGCGCTACAGGCGAGATCTCGGCTCGGATGGAGATTGGGACCTCATTGGCGCTCGCTACGTCGTGGTGACCTTCGGCGACGCGGCGATCACGGGCGGTCCGGTCTTCGAGCAGCCCGACGGCACTTGCTTCGCCGTGCGGTTTTTCAAGACGCTCGACGCCGCGGCGAGGGAGGCGAGCAACGGTGGAACGGTGCTGAGATTTCGTCCTTCGTGGGGTCTGCCCGCCTGGGAATTGATCGACGCGGACCGCGACTTCTGGAGCGTCAATCCCGCTGCCACCGTGTCGGACCGCTAGCTAAACACGCATCGAAATCGTGATGGCGGCGCTCGCGCGAGCTCGGCTTCGCGTCAGCGCGGGTTCGTGTGGTGCGACCCGTCGACGATGTGGTCGATGTCGCGCTCGAGGCACGGAGCCGCCTCGGCGATCTCCTGATCCGTGAGGTGGGCGATGCGCTTGTTCATCGTCCACGGCTCGACGAGCACTTTCGGGTCGTACGCGGTCGCCGTCCACTCGAGCGTGTCTTTCGTGCGCTTGATGCGCTCGACGACGCGCAGGTCCTTCGTGTGGAACGCGCCGTCGTCGGTGAGCCACGTTTCGTCGTTGAAGCTCGTCGATCTCGACGACGAGCGTGTCGCCTTCCCAATGCGCCACCGCGTCGCCGAGCGACGCGTCCTCGACGTCCTTGCGATGCGGCGCGGCCGTCGGTCGGGACGATCCGGAAGAAGTTGCCCGACACGTCGTCGTAGAGGAACACGATCTCGTTCGCGCGCTGCACGATCTTGTCGGGCGGGCCGATGCGCGGCACGCCCGGCGAAAAGCAGCGCAGCACGGGATCGGTCTGCACTTGCCGCGCCGAGAGGTCGGCGACCTTCGCGGCGAACTCGGGCTTGTACTCGGCCGATCGGCGGCGGCGGCGCGGCGGCGACGGCGCCGTCGCGGCGTCCGCGGCGGGGCTCGCAGCCGCGCACGCAGACGGACTCGCCGCGACGCTGCGGCTGCACGAAGTCGATGCCCGAGCCGTTGTCCCAAGTGCCGGTGAGATCGGGATGCCCGTCCGGCATCCGCGGAACCCCATCCGCCGCGCCCGCTGCTGCCGCAAAGCCAGAGCGCGGACGCGCCGAGCAGCACGGGAACACGCCGCGCGCGCCGCGCAGCGCTGCGGAAGAAAGCGAGCTCGTCGTGCTATGCATGATGAGTTCCCCCGACTGAGACGCCGCGGCTAATTCGAGGCGCGGCGAGCTGATAGTAATGACCGTCGGCGTACGTGAGCTTCATGACCCACGCGAGGTTCTGCGTGCCGTCGCGCGCGAGGATCACATCGGCCGTGACGGGCGAGCCGTCGCCCATGATCATCTCCTTCGTGAGACCGGCCTTGCGCATCATCGCCGTCGGCAAGGACTCGAGACGCCAGGTCGCGACCGCGCCCTGCTCGTCCTTCACGTCGATGTGTATATAGGTGTGCGGATTGATCCACTCGACCTGCGGAGATCGGTGCCGACGAGCTGCGCCTTCTTCGTGCTGTCGAACTCGCCCGCGAACGAGTGATGTGCGGCGATCGAGAACGTCGTTGAGGAAATGGCCGCTATGCCGATCCAGGTAATCCACCGCACACGAATTGCGGGATTCACGATCGCGTTGCCCTTCATCAGATCCTCTCGTTCGCGATGCGGCCGTCGATCCGCGAATTTTAGCGCAACGGCCGGGTGTTTGCCCGTACCGGTCGCTCTCGACTTTGCTATGATCTCGGCTCACATGAGCGCCAGCACGCCGCCTCGTCCCTGCTCTCCGCGCCGCAAGGCCCACCGAATCCGAGAGCGAAGGAACGCATCCTCGCGGCCGCCTACGATCTGTTCTCCCGGCACGGGATCCGCGCCGTCGGCATCGACGCGATCATCGAGCAGTCCGGCGTCGCGCGCATGACGCTCTATCGGCACTTCAGCTGCAAGGAGCAGCTCGTGCTCGCGTTCCTCGAGCAGCGCGCGCAGTTTTGGGCGGGCGGATGGCTGCAAGCGGAAGTCATGCGCCGCGCGGCCACCGCGCGAGACCGATTGCTCGCGATCTTCGACGTGTTCGCCGAGTGGTTCCGCGTCGAAGGCTTCGAGGGCTGCACGTTCATCAACGTGATGCTCGAGACTTCGAATCCCGACGACCGAATCCGGCGCGCATCGGTCGAGTACCTCGAGCGCATACGCCAGTTCCTCGCGCAGCTCGCGGGCGAGGCCGGCATCCGCGATCGCGAGGCGTTCGCGCGCAAGTGGCACATCTTGATGAAGGGCTCGATCGTCGCCGCCGGGGAAGGCGACCGCGACGCCGCCACGCGCGCCCGCGAGATGGGCGCGCTCGTGCTCGACGACGCGCTCGGCGCCGCGTCCAAGCCGACGTCCTGATGCGGCTTCTCTGTGCCGCCGTCGCGGCGCTTCTCGGTTGCGGAGCCGCGCACGCGACGGACGTGGCCGTGTGCACGGATCAGGGCCGATTCGTGATCGAGCTCGCGGATCGCGAGGCGCCCAAGCAAGTCGAGAATTTTTTGCGCTACGTCGACATGGGGTACTACTCGGGCACGGTGTTCCACCGTGTGATCCCCGGCTTCGTCGTGCAAGGCGGCGGCGTCGGATCGCAAGTTGCGTGCACGACCGACGTTACCGCCGGTCGCCAACGAATCGAGCAATGGGTTGCGGAACGAGCGTGGCACGGTCGCGGCCGCGCGCGGCGAAGGAGCCGACACCGCGACGTCGCAGTTCTTCGTGAACCTCAAGGACAACGCCGACTTCGACGCGCCCCGGGCTACACGGTCTTCGGCCGCGTGAAGGACGGCATCGAGGTCGTCGACTCGATCGGCCGTCTGTCGACCGGCGCGGTCGGTCCCTTGAAGGACGTGCCGACGCCGCTGGTCGCGATCCAGTCGATCGCCCGGCTCGACGAGGATGCGCTCGCGGCGATCCCGGAAGCCGGCCGCGACGCGGCGCTCGAGGAGCGAATCGACGCGGCGATGACCGCCGCAAGATCTACGACGCCGCGCGGCGCTGGATCGGTGCTCTACCGCGCCGCGTGCGCGGCTCCCGACGCCAACATCGACGTCGCCGAGGCGCGCGCGGCGCTCGCCGCCTCCGATAAAACCCGAGCGCGCTTCGTGCTCGAGGAGTACTTCGCCGTCACGGCTGAAAGCGATCCGACCTACGAGGATGCCGTCTCGCTGTATCGAAGCGCGGCGCCGGAGACCGCTGCCGTGCAGACAAGCGACGCGGAGTCGAGCGCGGAACCGGCGATCGGCGACTGCAAGGCGCCGGCGGCGCCGGAGATCCCGGACGGCACGAGCGCCTCGACGGAGCAGATGGTCGCCGGACAGACAGCACGTGAAGGCGTTCGTCGTCGACGGCCAGGCCTACATCAAGTGCGTCGACGCCGTCGCCGACGACAAGGACCGCGCGACGACCGATCGCAACGCGGCGATCGGCGAGCACAACCGCATGGTCGGCGAGCTCGAGCGCGCCGCCGCGGACTTCAACGACGCAGCTCCGCGCCTTCAAGAGCCCGCAAGCTGACGCTTATGCCGCGACGCGCGTCGCGAGCTCGCCGACAGCGTTGCGTCTTCGCCGCGCGCCGCCGAATGACGCGCGAGCGCTGACGTTCGCTGTCTGATTCGCGCACGCTGTCGCGTCGCGCGACGCGCACGGCATCCCTTCGCGTCGTCATCCGCAGACACTAGCGCCTATCGCGCGCGCGCTCGCGTCGCGAGCCAACTCACTGATTGTTCTAGCCGCGCGCTCGGTTGGTACGAACGTTGCTTCGACGTCTCGCATCTCGCGATGCGCTGCGTGCCGCCGGGGACGGCGCGTAGTCGACACAACAAACGAGACAGGGAGGGGATCATGAAGACATCCAACGATGCTCTTGACCGCAGCAGCGGCCGCTAGCGTGTCGCTCGCGCTCGAAGTGCCTGCCCAGAATCGCGGCGATCGGTTTCGCATGCGGGGCTCGCCGGCGACGGAGGATCCGACCGTCGTCGATACGCAGACTCCGCCGGCGCGACGTTTCACCGAAGCGCCGACCGGCTTCGACAGCCTCACGAACGGCTATCTCGACCAAGGGCCGGACTTCGACACGCTCGAAGAGGACACGGTCGTGCCGTTCCGCTCGTTCAACGACAACCGATTCATCTTCGAGGAGGTCGAGCGGCGCGCCGACGGTCTCGGACCCGTCTACAACGCGCAGGCGTGCCGCGAGTGCCATCAGAACGTCGCGACCGGCGGCGCGAGCCAGATCGCCGAGCACCGCACCGGACGGCTCGAAGACGGCGTGTTCTTCGAATCGCTCGGCGGCTCGTTGATCCACTCGCGCGCGACGGATCCGCGGATCGTCGAGCGCGTGTCGCCGGCCGACGGGGTCCGCACGTTCCGCATCTCGACCAACACGCTCGGCGCCGGCTACGTCGAGGCGATCCCGAACATCGGCGATCCTCGCCGTCCGCAACGCGCAGCCGGCCGCGATGAGAGGCACCGTCGTCCAGGCGCCGGTGCTCGAAGCGAACGGCCAAGCGCGGATCGGGCGTTTCGGTTGGAAAGCGCAGCACGCGAGCCTCGTGTCGTTCTCCGCCGACGCGTATCTGAACGAGATGGGCATCACGAGCCCGCTGCTGCCGGAGGAGAACACCTCGAGCGGCGTCTACGTCGGCTTCGGCACCGAGTACGACTCCGTGACGCGATCCCGAGGACGACGGCGACCGACGTGCGTGCGTTCGCCGACTTCATGCGCTCGACGAAGGCGCCGTCGCGCGGCGACATCACGGCGGACGTGCTCGCCGGGGAGACGCGTCTTCACTCAGATCGGCTGCGCGACGTGTCACACGCCGACGTATCGGACGTCGCCGCCCGGCACGCCGATCAACGGCGGCAACTTCGTCGTGCCCGGCGGCGCTCGGCAACAAGATCATCCATCCGTACAGCGATTTCCTGCTGCACGACGTCGGCACCGGGCGACGGCATTCCGATCACCCGCCGGATCTCGCGAGCACCGCGAACCAGATGCGCACCGCGCCGCTCTGGGCGCTGCGCACGCGCAGCCGGCTGATGCACGACGGCCTGACGTTCACGTTGCGAGACGCGATCGAGCGGCACCGCGGCCAGGCCGCGCGCGTGACGAATGCCTACGAGGCGTCGAGCGATAGCGACAAGCAGATGCTCGAGGCATTCCTGGACTCGCTTTAGGAGGGAGGCGGCGGCGCGCTTCCGCGTCCCCCCACGTGGGGCGCGCCGACCGTCGACCTTGGCCACACGCGCGGCGCGGGTCCGCGCGCGAGGTCGTTGGAGTAAAATCCCGGCATGACCCTCGACCCGCAAATTCCGCGCGCCGCCGCGGACGAGCGGCACGCGCCCGCACGGGGCGTGCTGATCGGCCACCGCGTCGCGGGCGCAGCGGCGAGCGGCGGCACGCGCCGCGCACCGGTGTTCAATCCGGCCGTCGGCAAGGCGATTGCGGAGGTCGTGCTCGCGGACCGAGCGCAGGTCGGCCGCGCGGTCGCAGCCGCCAAAGCCGCGTGGCCGCAGCTGGAGCGAGACGCCGGCGCCGAAGCGCGCCCGCGTGCTGTTCAAGCTCAAGGATCTCATCGAGACGAACCAGGCCGCGCTCGCGGCATCGATCACGCGCGAGCACGGCAAAGTGCTCGCCGACGCGCGCGGCGAGATTCAACGCGGGCTCGAGGTCGTCGCGTTCGCGTGCGGCGTGCCGCAGAGCCTACGCGGCGAGCACAGCGACAACGTCGGCGGCGGCATCGACAACTGGTCGCTGCGCCAGCCGCTCGGCGTGTGCGCGGGCATCACGCCGTTCAACTTCCCGGCGATGGTGCCGCTGTGGATGTTCCCGATCGCGATCGCGTGCGGCAACACGTTCGTGCTCAAGCCGAGCGAGCGCGATCCGAGCCCGTCGCTGCTGCTCGCCGAGCTCGCCGAGCGCGCGGGCCTGCCGGCCGGCGTGCTGAACGTCGTGCAGGGCGACCGCGAGGCGGTCGAGGTACTGCTCGAGCACCCGGACGTCGCGGCGGTGAGCTTCGTCGGCTCGACCGCGGTCGCGGAGCACATCTATACGCACGGCACGAAGCACGGCAAGCGCGTGCAGGCGCTCGGCGGCGCCAAGAACCATCTCGTCGTGATGCCCGACGCCGATCTCGACCAGGCGGCCGACGCGCTCGTCGGCGCCGGCTATGGTTCGGCCGGCGAGCGCTGCATGGCGATCTCCGTCGCGATCGCCGTCGGCGGCATCGGCGACGCGCTCGTCGAGCGTCTCGTCGCACGCATCGGCAAGCTCGCGGTCAACGACGGCGCCGCCGAGCGCGCCGACATGGGGCCTCTCGTGACCGCGGAGCACCGCGACAAAGTGCGCGGCTACATCGACGACGGCGTGCGCGCGGGCGCCAAGCTCGTCGTCGACGGCCGAGGCGCTCGCGTGCCGGGCCGCGAGGGCGGGTTCTTCGTGGGGCCGACGCTGTTCGACCACGTGGAGCCCAAGATGCGCGTCTACCGCGAGGAGATCTTCGGCCCCGTGCTGTCGATCGTGCGAGCGCCCGATTTCACCGCTGCGCTCGAGCTCGTCAACGCGCACGAGTACGGCAACGGCGTCGCGTGCTTCACGGGCGACGGACGCGTCGCGCGTGAATTCGCGCGCCGCGTGAAGGCCGGCATGGTGGGCATCAACGTGCCGCTGCCCGTGCCGATGGCGTTCCACTCCTTCGGCGGCTGGAAGCGCAGTCTCTTCGGCGACCACCACATGTACGGCGAGGAAGGCGTGCGCTTCTACACGCGCTACAAATCGGTGATGCAGCGTTGGCCGGACAGCGCCGGCAAGGGTCCGGAGCTCACGATGCCGACGAACGACTAGCCGTGAAGCTCGCGAGCATTCGCTACCAGGAACGCGACCTCGTCGCCGCGGAGATCGAGCCCGGCGAGCTCGTGTCGATCGAGGCGCTGCTGGCGCTGCCGTTGGCCGCAGCGCCGCCGAGCGGCGCGCCGCAGCAAAAGATGCGCGACCTGATCCGCGCCGGACCCGCATTGCTCGACGCGCTTAGGCAGGGGCTCGAGATCGCGCGCGCCGCGAAATCCGTCGAGCGTATTCCCTCCGCGGCGGTGCGCTGGCATCCGCCCGTGCGCCGGCCCGGCAAGATCTGCGCGGTCGCGATGAACAACTCGGCGAGCAACGAGCGCAAGGTCAGCGCGCCGGAGCATCCGGCGTTCTTCTTGAAGCCGTCGTCGTGCCTCGTCGGCCACAACGAGCCGATTCGGATCAGGAGCTACTACGGCAGCGTGCATCCGGAGCCCGAGCTCGCGCTCGATTATCGGGCGCGAGGTGCGCGACGTTCCGGCGACGCCGCGCGCTCGATGCCGTGTTCGGCTATACGATCTTCGACGACATCACGGGCAACGGCATGCGTGCCGAGGACCGCTTCCACTACTACGCGCTCTATCCGAAGAAGGAGCAACCCGAACGAGACCGAACGCGTCGAGCAACACCTGTCGTACGCGGCCCGCTACAAGGGGACCGACACGTTCGGCGCGATGGGCCCGTGGCTCGTGACCAGGGACGAGGTGGCGCAATCCCGACGATCTCGCCGTGCGTTGCACGGTCGGCGGCGAGGTCGTGGCCGAGGACAGCACGCGCTACTACAACTACAAGGTGGCCGAGGTCGTGAGCTTCATCAGCCAGTTCCATACGCTGCAGCCCGGCGACGTCGTGTCGCTCGGCACCGCGTTCAAGCCCGGCGCCACGCGCAAGTCGATTCACACGGCGAATCTACAAACCGTGGCGGGCCCGATCGAGATCTCGATCGAGGGGCTCGGCGTGCAGACGAGCCCCGTCGTCGTGGAGAAGCGCGAGATCGGTGCATGGCGCCTACGCTGAGCGCGCTCGAGCGGCTCGAGATCCGCGCCGCGCTCGAGGAGCTCAACACGGCGTTCTGCTATCACCTCGACCACGACGAGGTCGACAAGCTGCTCGCTCTCTTCACCGACGACGTGCTCTACACGCACGGGCCGCGGCGCACGCAAGGCAAGGCCGAGCTCGAGCCAGTATTCCGCAGCCGCACCGCCACGAGCCCGCGCACGGCGCGCCACCTCTATTCCGGTCTCAAGTTGGACATCGAGAGCGAGTCGCGCGCGCGCGGCACGAGCGTCTGCATGACGTTCGCGCAGAACGGCGAGGCGCCGCTCGCGCCCGCGATCCCGATCCTCGTCGCCGACTTCGAGGATCTCTACGAGCGCGGCGCCGACGGGCGCTGGCGGTTCCGCGAGCGCCACATCCACCGGATCTTCGTCGACGCATTGACGAGCGCGCCGGTCGGGCACAAACCGGCCTAATTTTTCGGTCGGCTTTTCAGCCCGGAAAGCGCCGCTGCCGCGACCGCGCGACGGTGGCGCTTCCAGAATTGGAAGTCTCCCTGCCGGTGAAGCTCTAGGCGTGGCTTCGGCGCTACTATTCGTCGGAAGCATCGACAGCCGCGCGTATCCCTTGTTGCGCCCGCGCGCCGCCAGGTGGTAGTCTCCAAACCCTGCCCGCCGGCACCAGGGGTCACTCGGGCAACCGGCGTGTGGAGCTTTCGCAACGGGGAGGAGCGCGATTCGTCAAGGAGTCGACGCGTCCGAGGGCAACCAGATACCTACTTGGGGGGTATATACATGATACCGAGATACCGTGCGGGCAGTCGCCCGCGGCCGGCACTTTCCAATGCCAAAAGGTCAATCGCGCCATCCTTACTATCGGTTTCGATCGCGGCCGCGCTAGGCACGGTCGGCTCGATTGCGTATGTGCCGAAGGCACACGCGCAAGAAGCCACGCCGAACAACAACGCGCTCGAGGAAGTGGTCGTCACGGGCTCGCGCATCTTGCGGCGCGACAACTCGTCGAATAGCCCGATCGTCACGATCGAGTCCGACCAATTCCAGGCGCAGATGGGCCTGAACTTCGAGGCCTATTTGAACCAGCTGCCGGAGTACAACCCGGCGGCCTCGCCGACCACGTCACAGGGCGACGTGCAGATCACGCCGGTGAATTCCGTCGGCATCGCGTCGATCTCGCTGCGCGGCCTCGGCCCGAATCGCAGCCTGGTGCTCGTGAACGGCAAGCGCACGACCCCGATCAACGCGCTGATGGTCACGGACGTGAACTCGATCCCGTCGGCCCTCGTGCAACGCGTCGAGACGATCACGGGCGGCGCGTCCGCCGTGTACGGCGCCGACGCGATCGGCGGCGTGACGAACTTCATCCTGCGAGAGAACTTCCAGGGTATCCAGATCGACTCGCAGTATGGTGCGGCCGAGACCGGCGACGGCGCGGAGACACGGTTGTCGGCCGTGTTCGGCGCTAACTCGTCGGATGGCAAAGGCAACCTCGCGATCGGTGCCGAGTACTACAACCGCGACGCGGCCTATGTGGTCAACAACGACTTCTACACCGCGCGCTATAACGACCCGTATGCGAGCGGCACCTTCTCAACGTTCCTGCAGGGCACGGCCAATCTCGACTGCCAGACGACCTGCCCGAGCGTGGCCGCCATCAACGGCGTGTTCTTCGGCGGCCCGGCGCCGGCCGGCAAGAGCGTGTTCAGCCCGGTCGGTGCGAATATCTTGCGGACGTTCACGTTCAACCAGGACGGCACGGTATACGTGCCGAGCAGCGCCGCGGGTTTCGCGAAGTACAACCCGGCGGTGAATACCCAGACCTTCCACCCGTCCAGGGTGCTCGACGGCTCGATTCCGTATAACGCGGCCAACCCGGGCGCGTCGCAGGAGATCGACTCCATCAAGTGGGACTTCGACAGGCAGCTCGTGAGCGCGCCGCAGAACCGCTACTCGCTGTTCGCGACGGGCCACTACGACCTGACCGATAACCTGACGTTCTTCACCCGCGGCTCGCTCGCGGAGAGCTCGACTCGCACGGCCTTGTTCGGCACGGACGCGATCGCGGGCTGGGAGGCGCAGGTGCCTTACAACCCGACCACGGACAGCCCGCTCAATCCGGGTATCAACTACACCGACGCGGCGACGGTCGCGGCGGCGATCGCGGCCGTGAAGGCCAACCCGCACGACCCGACCTACGGCAACCCGAGCTTCATACCGACCGGCACGGCCGGCGCCGGGCATCCGGTTCCGATCGAGGTCGCCGCGCTACTGAACAGCCGCGCGACGTTCCCGGCCGGCGCGCCGGCCGCGAACGCGCAGTGGCTGCCGGGCTGGCTGCCCGACAAGAGCCTCCCGCCGCGCAGCACGGTGAACACCAACACCCAGTGGCAGGTGGAGACCGGGTTCAACCTGAAGCTCGGCGAGACGTGGACGGGCGAGTTCTACTACTCGCACGGCCAGTCTCAGGCCTACAACAACGCGAACGGCAACTTGTCGCTGCAGCGCTTCCGCGCGGTGATGCAGGCGCCGGACTGGGGACGCAACGCGGCCCTCCCCGGCAACCTGACCAGCGTGCGGCCGAACTTCGGCGCCGCAACGGGGCACTGCACGAGCGGCTTCTACAACACGCTGTTTGCCGGCGACCAGCCCTTGTCGGACGACTGCTACAACGCGATCAACGCGACGCTGCAGACCCGTGCCCAGAACAAGCAAGACATCGTCGAAGTGAACTTCCAGGGCGTGCTCGCGAAGATGAAGCCCGGCGAGCTGCGGGCGGCGTTCGGCTACCAGGGCCGCGACAACAGCGCGACGTTCGTGCCGGACATCCTGCAGTCGACGTACTCGTTCACCGACCAGGTGATCGGCGTCTACCCGACGGGCTACCTCGACGCGCACACGTCGGCCGACGACCTCTACTTGGAGACCCTCGTCCCGCTGCTCGCGGACCACAAGGGCTTCCGCAGGCTCGAGCTCGAGCTCGGCGCTCGCTACTCCGAGTACCACCAGGGCGGCACCGACAACGCGACGACGTGGAAGGCGCTCGTCAACTGGGAGATCAACGACTGGTTCCGGTTCCGCGGCGGCTTCAACCGCGCGACGCGCGCGCCGAACCTCGGCGAGCTGTTCCTGAACCAGCAAGAGATCTTCGCGGTCGGCGGCAACGCCTACGGCGATCCTTGCGGTCTGCGCTCGATCGCGCCGTTCGGCGCGGGCGGCACGGGCCCGGATCCGGTGGTGACCCCCGGCGAGCCGGCGACGACGCTGGCCCCTGGATCGACGGCGGCGAGCTGCGGCCAGCGCGAGGCTGATCTGCGAGGCGATGATGGGCCCCGCCGCCGCGCAGCGGTTCTACCACGTCGACAACGCGGTGCCCGGCGCGCGGATCGATATTCAACTGGATCAACCAGATCGGCAACCCGAACCTAGAGGCGGAAATCGCGGACACGTGGACCTACGGCTTCGTGATCAACCCGCCGTTCAAGGGCCCGCTGCTGTCCGGGATCAACCTGACGCTGGACTACTACAAGATCAACATCGACAACGCGATCTTGCAGACCTCGGTCGACAACGCGAACTTCAACTGCGTCGGCAAGAGTGCTCGTGACCACCGCGGCGGAAGCGCAGGTCCAGGCGGCGAGCCCGGCGTGCCAGCTGAATCCGAGAGACCAGGTGAGCGGCGTGCCGCTGTCGACGACCATCTCGTACAGCAACCAGGCGAAGATCGACACGGCCGGCTTCGACTTTGCGTTGAACTGGCGCGCGTCGTTCGCCGACTTCGGCTCGAAGCTGAAGGGCGGATTGAGCTACAGCCTGCAGAGCACGTTCCTCGACTACTACAAGACGAAGCAGTCGCCTGCGATCTTCGACGTCGAGACGGAATGGAAGGGCTCGCTCGGTCCGAACCTCATCGGCACGCAGGGCGGCGCGTACGACTACCGCTTGTTCCAGACGTTGAGCTACTTCCGCGACACCTGGAGCGTGAGCCTGCGTTGGAGGGGCCTGCCGTCGGTTTGGAGCGCGGGTTATGCGAGCCAACAGGCGATCAAGGCCAACAACGTGGCCGCGGTGGCGGGGGACACGAGCAAGATCGTGCTGGGCTACGTGCCGACGACGGAGATCAAGACGGACTCGTATCGAGTGTTCGACCTCGCGTTCAGCTACAACTTCCGTGCGAAGATGACGCTGCGCGGCGGTATCACGAACCTCTTGAACACGGCGCCGCTTGACGTCGCAAGCACCGCCGGCTTCCCGATCGGGACGAACCTGCCGGGCAATCTGCAACGGCGCGCCGGGGTGCATCAACCCGCAAGGGCCGAGCCTGCCGGTCACGGGCTTGTTCAACGGTGGCTACTACGACCAGGAGGGGCGTCGGGCGTTCCTCGGCTTCAACGTCAACTTCTAACCGACCTTACTTTCGATCCTCGCAACGGCGGGCCAACCGGCCCGCCGTTTTTTTTGCGAACGCTCGGTCGCCGACCGGAATCACTCCGCCCGCAACGCGATCGCCGGATCGACTCGCGCCGCGCGCGCCGCCGGTATCCCACACGCCAGCAGCGACATGCCCGCGAGCCCGACGACCGTCGCGCCGAACGTGAGCCCGTCGAGCGGGCTCACACCGAACAGCAGCGACGACAAGCCGCGCGTGACGCCCGCGGCGCCGAGCGCGCCGAGCAGTATCCCGATCGCGGCGAGCGCCATCCCCTGGCGGACGACGAACGCCGCGACGCGGCGCGGCGACGCGCCGAGTGCCGCGCGCACGCCGAGCTCGCGCTCGCGCTCCTCGACGCTGCGCGCCACCACGCCGTAGAGACCCACGACGGCGAGCACGACGGCCGTCAGCGCGAACGCCGCGAACACGACGAGCGCGAAGCTCCTCTGTGCCTCGGACGCGGCAACCAGGTCCTTCATCGTCGTCACTCGCACGAGCGGCGGCGTCGGATCGACGGACCAGATCGCGCGCTCGACGCTCGGCGCGAGCGCGGCCGGATCGGCGCCCGTGCGGACCGCGATCGACTGCGCGACGTCCACCCAGAGCCACTGCCCCATCGCGAAATACACGGCATCGGGCGAATCGAGCGCGAGCGAAGTCTGCTTCACGTCGCCGACGACGCCGACCACCGTGGCCCACGGCGCGTCCGGTCGGCCCAGGTACGGGCCCATTCGCAGTCGCCGACCGATCGGGCTTCGCGTTCCGAAGCGCCGCTTCGCGAACGACTCGTTGATCAGCACGGCCTGCGGAGCGCCCGCCCGGTCGTCGGCGCCGAGTAGCCGGCCCTCGACCAGCGGGATCCGCATCGTCCGGAACCAGTCGGGCGTCACGACGTAACGCAGCGCAGCGCCCGAGCTCTGGTCGTTCGCGCGCGGCTCGGACTCGAACGCCACGCCGTAGCTGTCGGATTCGCCCGAGAGCGGCAGCTGGCTCGTGAAGGCGGCGTCGATCACGCCGGGCAAGCCGCGCACGGCGTCGAGCGCCCGCTCGTAGAACTGTGCGAGCTCGGCCGGCGAGTCGTAGCGCCGCCCCGTCGCGACGACTTGCAGCGTGAGAACGTTCTCGTCGTCGAACCCGGGCGCGATCGCGAGCAGCCCGTCGACGCTGCGGTACAGGAGCGCGGTGCTCGCGAGCAAGACGAACGCGAGCGCGACCTGCGTCACGACGAGGCTCCGGCGCACGAGCTGTTGGCCCGCGTCGGCGCCGTGCGACCCCGCGCGCACGGCGCCGTACGTGTGTGCTTGGACACCGCGCAGACCCGGCACGACCCCGGCGACGAGGCCGACGACCGTGCTCACGGCGAGCGCGATCACGAACACCGACGCGTCGAGGCGGAGTGCGCCCGTGCGCGCCAATTCCGCCGGAGCAAACGCGGTCAGTGCGCGATCGACCGCGACCGCGACGCCGATGCCCGCGACGCCGCCGAGCAGCGCGATCAGCACGCTCTCGGTCACGAGCTGCCGCGCGAGCCGGGCCCGGCCCGCGCCGAGCGCCGTCCGAACCGCGAGCTCCGCGCGCCGCGCGAGCGCCCTCGTGAGCAGCAGATTCGATACGTTCACGCACGCGACGACGAGCAGCAGGAAGACCGCGCCGAGGATCGCGAGTAGCGCCGGGCGCACGCCGGCGGTCATCGAATCCTGGAGCGACTCGACGATCAGCCCGCGCGCGAGCGTCGCCCATGCCGGCCGCGGGAATTCCGCCGTGGGCGCGGCGCCGATCGACTCGATCTCGCGCTCGGCCTGCGCGAGCGACAAACCCGGCAGGAGGCGGCCGACCATGCGAAGGTGATGGCCCCACTCCGGCCCTTGGAAATCGGTGGCGGCGCGATAACGGAGCGGCGTCCAGACCTCCGCGGCCGGCGCGAGTGCGTTCTTGAAACCGGGCGGCATCACGCCGATCACGGTGTAAGCGACGCCGTCGAGCACGATCGAAGAGCCGAGGATCTCGGTCGCGCCCCCGAAGCGGCGGGCGGCGAGACCCGCGCTCACGACCGCGACGAGCGGGCCTCCGCGAAGATCCTCGGCGGCGTCGAAGTCGCGGCCGAGCGCCGGCTCGACACCGAGCACGCGAAAGTAATCGGCGCTCACGCGATCGCCCGTCAGCCGCTCGGGGTCGCCCCCGGTTGCTACGAGCGCGGGCTGCCAGCGATCGGCCACCGCGAGCCGCTCGAACGAGTGGCTGCGCGCCGCGATCTCGAGGTACGTGCCGTAGGTCGCCGGCACGCGCCCGCCTTCCGAGTCGCGATCGGTCAGCGCGACGACGCGGTGCGCCTGCGGGTACGGCAGCGCGGCGAACAGCACGGCGCGAACGGCGCCGAACACGGCCGTGCTCGCGCCGACGCCGAGCGCGATGCTGAGGATCGCGATCGCGGCAAAGCCCGGGCTCGCAAGAAGCCGGCGGCACGCGTGGCGGAAGTCGGAGCGCAGCGAATCCATGGGACCTCGGTTCGACTCGGGCGGCGCTTCGCCCCCCTCCGCGGCCGCGATCCAATTACCGTGCCAAGGAGCGGGTTCGGGCTTCGTAGCGAGCCCGGCGCGACGAGCCGGCCGGCGCTTGTCGCGCATGCGGCGGCCGACGTCCCAGTCGTGGGAAACGACCTGTCGGATTCGCGCTGCGAGCTCCGGCGCGCCGGGCCGGATGCTCGATCTCCGCGGGCAGCAGGCGTGGCGAAAAAACGTCACGATTGCGCGATGATATGCCGTCTGATAGCGTGGCGCGAAGGTCGATAAACACGAATAACTAAGGACCTGATTCACTCGCGACGGATCCCAGGTCCGAAAAAATATCACCGTTGCGTCTTGTCCAAAGGGGGGAACATGCACGCGAATTCCAGGGACGACTTTCGTCCACAATCTATCGTTTTGGCTCCGAGATCGGCTGAGCGGCTCCGTAGGCGGACGCCAGAACCGTCCGTGACGTTGCTCTCGGCGTGCGTCGCGTTGGCGTTGGCGACGACGCTGTTACCGGCGCAGCCGGCCGCAGCACAGCAGCAGCAGCCAACGCAGCAGTCGGGGCTCGAAGAAATAACGGTCACGGGCTCGCGTATTCACCAGAACCAAGACTACGCATCGCCCAACCCGATCAGCACGTTCGACGCTCAAAAAATGGAGAGCCTCGGACTCGTCAACATGTCGGACGTCATCACCCAGGTTCCCCAAAACGTGTCGCAGTTCCAGGCGGCGACGACGGGCGGCAGCGCGTTTTTCATCGGCTCTACGCTCGCGAATCTGCGCGGCCTGAATCCGTTCTTCGGCACGCGCACGCTCACGCTCGTCAACTCGCGCCGTTTCATTCCGACGACGCAAGGCGACAGCGTCGACCTGAACTTCATCCCCTCGATCCTCATCAACCGGACGGAAGTCGTGACCGGCGGAGCGTCGGCGGCGTACGGCTCGGGCGCGATTTCGGGCGTCGTCAACATCCTGCTCGATACGAAAATGGACGGTGTGAAGCTCGACGTCGACTACGGCGCGACGGGCCAGGGCGACGGCGGCAACTATCACGTCGGCATCGGCGGCGGCTCCGCCTTCGGAGGCCAGCGCGGACACTTCATCGCCGGCGGCGAGTACCAGAGCTCCGATGTCATCCAGAGCTGCTCCGATGCGCGCGACTGGTGCAGCAAGGGCGTCGGGATGTTCAACAACAACACGGCGTTCGCGTTCGGGGTCGGCACGCCGTACGCGCCCAAGTTCCCCGGCCAGCCCGCGAACATCATCGAGGCCAATCTGCGCCAGAACCAATTGAGTCGCTCGGGCGTCATATTCAACCCCTCGCCCACCGGAACGACGACGTCCCAGTTCAATGCGGCCGGCACCGACATCCTCCCGTTCGCGACCGGGACCGGGGGCTCGTACGGCGTCAATGGGTTAGCCGTAGGCGGTGACGGCGAGTCCATCTACAAGAACCTGACGCTGTACCCCGAGATCGAGCGCAAGACCTTCTACGGGCACGCCGACTGGGACTTCACGGACTCCGTGACGGGCACGTTGGAGGCCTCGTGGGGCAACGTCACCGGCGTCAACCACCAATGGTCGCCGGCGCAAAACCTCACGAATCCCTGCATCCGGCCGGACAACGCGTATTTGGGGACGTTGTCGGCGGCGGCGCAAAGCGCAATCGCCGCGGGGGTGGGCAACTCGCCGTTCACGGGGAATGTCTTTTGCGCCCCGCCGTTCCCGCAGGCCGTGCCGAACGGCACCGTCATCACGAAGGACTGGTCGGGCCAGAACGATCAGACCGTCACGACCGACACGACGGTCACGCGCTTCGTCGCCGGTCTGAACGGCGACTTCGGCCCGAAGTGGAGCTGGGACGTGTATTACCAGTACGGCAAGACGGACCGTTCCCAGATCGGCCAGGGGTACACGACGAACTGGCGTATGTACATGGCGAGCGACGCGATCATCGATACGCGCCCGGGCTCGCCCACGAACGGGCAGCCTATCTGCCGCGCGATCATCGCGGGCGTGCCGGACCCGACCGTCGATCCGTCGTTGATCGCCGGCTGCCAGCCTCTGAACCCGTTCGGCACCGCCTCCGCGTCCAAGGCCGCGCTGGCGTATGCCTTCGGCGATCTGACCGAGTCCGACAACATCAAGCAAGACGTCCTGGCGGCGACGTTCACGGGTGACCTGTGGAAGGGCTGGAGCGCGGGTGCTCTGAAGGGCGCATTCGGCGCCGAGTGGCGGAAGGACGACCTCTTGAACGACGCGGGCGACCTGCCCCGGGCGCAGCGGACCGACTTCAGCTTGCAATACGGCGATTCGTTCGCCGGCAAGACGACCGTCAAGGAGGCCTTCGTCGAGCTCGAGATGCCGTTCCTGCGCGACAAGCCGGGCGCGCAATTGCTCATGGTCAATGCCGCGGGGCGCGCGTCGGACTACGAGAACGTCGGCGGCGAGGGCACGTCCGGTGAAAGCGGCACGCAGTCGCTCACGACCTGGAAGGTCGCGTTCGTCTACGACCCGATCAAATGGCTGCGCATACGCGGCAGCAAGTCGCAAGACATGCGCGCCGCGAGCTTCCGCGAGCTGTACTACTCGCAGAGCATTCCGCCCGGCGGCATCTTCGGCTACGCGCAGAACCCCACCGTCCCGGCGGGGACTTACGGCTTCTTCGGCGATCCGAGCTGGTTGATCCTCGAGGGCAATCCGCAGCTCAAACCCGAGGTGTCGATCACGAAGACCTACGGCATCGTCTTATCGCCGGGCGGCGGCGCGGAGGGCCTGCACTTCTCCGCGGACTATTACGACATCACCATCAATGGCGGTCAGAGGCTCGACAACGCCAACACGGTGCTCAACGGCTGCTACAACTTGCATCTACCGGACGAGTGCGCTCGGATCGTGTACGGGGCTCCCATCATCCCGGGCAACCCGACGAGCAACATCTTCGAAGTCCACGTGCCGTACATCAACGCGACGCCGTACATCGCGCGGGGCATCGATTTCTCGTTCGATTATCCGGTGCATATCGGGGCCGGTACGCTGCTGTTCAACTTGACGACCACCAAAGCGAACAATTTGGGGTACCAGGATCCCATCTCGCTCCAGCTGCGCAACGTGGCCGGCCAATCGGGCGGCGGCTTCGGGTTCCTGTCCGACATCGCGCCGGCGCCGGAATGGATCGGGAATCTCATCGTGAGCTACTCGCGCGAACGGTTCTCGATCACGGGGCAGATGCGATACACCGGCTCGGGAAAACTCGATCTGCTGGATCCCTACCTCGGCCCAAGCGATCCGGGCTACAACCCGGCGCTGACCGGAAGCGTCAGCAACAGCGACGTGCCGAGCCACGAGACCTTCAACCTGTCGGGCTCGTTCGACTTACGGTCCGGAGGCAAGAAGCGCACGGAGCTGTTCGCATCGATCACGAATTTGTTCGACAAGGATCCGCCGTTCTCGGCTAACAACACGTTCGGCACGGGCGGCGTCAACGGCGCGTTCTTCGACGTGCTCGGACGCACGTACCGGGTCGGTCTCCGAATGAACTTCTGATCGGCGAGGCGTCTCTCGTTCGAGTCTCGAACGACGTCGTCTGACATCCCCGGCGGTACGCCCGAAAGCGTACCGCCGTTTTTTTTGTGATCAACGCGAGCCGCGGGCATTCGCCGCCCGGCCGTGCGACGATGATGCGCAGAATCCGCTTGCAAGGAGGGAACCGTGAGCGTTCAACCGAGCCTCGAGCCCGAGTGCGCCGCAGCGACCGGCGCGATCGAGCTCACGATCGAGGCGCGCGTGCGCAGCTTGGGCGAGCTCGACGTGCGCCGGGTGCTGCCGGCCGCGGAACGGCGCATGGTCGGGCCGTTCGTGTTCTTCGATCACATGGGACCCGCCGTCTTCCCGCCCGGCCAAGGCATCGCCGTGCGGCCGCATCCGCATATCGGTCTCGCAACGATCACGTATCTCTTCGACGGCGAGATCATGCACCGGGACAGCTTGGGGTGTGAGCAGCTGATCCAATCGGGCGCGGTGAACCTGATGACCGCGGGCCGCGGCATCGTCCATTCGGAGCGCGCGAGCGAGCGCGACTTGGGCGTAGCTTCGACGCTGCACGGAATCCAGTCTTGGATGGCGCTGCCGCTCGAGCGCGAGGAGATGGAGCCGAGCTTCATCCACTACGCCGCGCACGACCTGCCCACGCTCGAGCGTTCGGCGGGTGCACGATGCGCGTGATCATGGGTAGCGCGTTCGGCGCCGAATCGCCGGTCGCGACGTATTCGCCGACGCTCTACTTCGAGGCGCGGATGCCGCGTGGCGCGACCTTCGAGCTGCCGGCCGGCGCGTCGGAGCGCGCGGCGTACATCGTTTCGGGCGCCGTGCGAATCGACGGACGCGAGCACCGCGAGGGCGTGCTCGCGGTCGCGCGCGCGGGCTCGACGCCGTCGGTCACGGCCGTCGAGGACAGCCGCGTGATGGTGATCGGCGGCGAGCCGCTCGGCGCGCGGCACATCTGGTGGAACTACGTGTCGAGCTCGAAGGAGCGGATCGAGCGAGCGAAGCGCGACTGGGTCGAAGGCCGAATCGGCAAAGTGCCGGGCGACGACGAGTTCATCCCGCTGCCGGAGCGCTGAGCTCGGCGGGTCGCTCATTGCGCAGCGCCGGTCGGGCCGACGGCCCCGCCGCGTGGTGACGATCAGCGCTGTGCGACCGCGTTGGCGGGCGCCGGCATCGCGACCATATAGCCGCGGCCCTCGAGGCACGCGCGTCAGCGCGCGCAGATAGTCGCTGCCGGGCTCGGGGCCGGCCTGCTTCTGCTGCTTCTTGTCGTGCGCGGCGCCGGTGGCGACGCCGACCACGCTGCCGACGGCCGCGCCTTTGAGCGACGTCTTCGCCGTAGTTGTGGCCGCCGCCGAATATGCCGCCGACGCATCGCACCGATCGCCGCGCCGGTCGCGATTCGACCGATCCGATCGGCGCGCTTCGCCGCGTCGGCCGCGTCCTGGTTCGGCGCGGGCGCTGCGCTCGGCACCTCGCCGGTCTGCTCGACGGCCCAGTTGTGGCACTCGTAGCGGTCGCGGCGCGCCTGATCCGCGGATTGGCCGCGTTGCGGCGTCACTTGCAGCTGCGAGAGATCGATCGCGGCGCCGGCCGTCGCAGCAGAGCGCGACGCCGGCCGCGATCGCGATCGCGCGCCAAGCGGCGCGCGTGTTTTGCTTACTTGACCACATAGTTGCGCCCTTCCATGCACGCCGTGAACGCGCGCGTATAGCCCTCGGCGTCCTCGCGCTTGCCTGCGCCATTGCGTCGGGTCGTAGCCGGTCTGGTTCGTCGCCCAGACATGGCACTGGTACCGGTCTTCCGACGTCTGGGCCTCGCTTTGCCCCGCGGCCGGATAAACATACAACTTGATGCCCTGCTGCTGGCCGCTCGGTTGGCTCTGCTGCGTGCGCGTGGTCGTGCGTGTGCGGCGCGACGGTAACGCCGAAGCCGAATGTCGGGCCCCACGGGTAGTCATACGGGCCCCAATACGGCCGATACGGCCGGTACGGATAATAGGGATAGCCGAAGCCCGGATAGCCGAAACCGAACGAGAAATACGGCTGCGCATGCACGACGCTGTAGGTGATCCGCATTGGCCGCGACGCTCGAGAACGCCGCGATGGCCGCCGCTAGCACGATCCAGGCACGCATAAGCTGCTCCGATTGCAACGCCGCTCGGCGTATTAGACGCCCCCTATCCTACGGAATGTTCCTGAACCGAGCCTGAAAAGCCCGCTTGACCGTCCCGGAAGCCCGATAGAGAATGCCGCGCCCCGCCGTGATGCGGGCTTTCTGTCTGGCCACTAACAATAATGAGTGACGGTCACGCACGCGGCCTCGAGCCGCAGACCGCGGGCGCAATGCCTCGCCGCCAACCCGAGACGACCGAGCCGATTCGCGGCGCCTGCCTGTGCGGGGCGGTGAGCTTCGAGGTCGCGCCGCCCTATCACTGGCTCGCTCATTGCCACTGCTCGATGTGCCGCAAGCATCACGGCACGCTGTTCGGCACCGGGCTCGGCGTCGAGCGTAGCCGCTTCCGCTGGCTCACCGGCCAGGACGATATCGTCCACTACCGCTCGACCGACTCGTTCGAGCGCGCGTTCTGCCGGCGCTGCGGCTCGAAGGTGCCCGGCGAGTCGCACTTGCCGGACGTCGTGCTCGTTCCGGCGGGCACGCTCGAGGGCGACTTCGGGATCCGGCCGCGCGCGCACATCTTCGTCGGCTCGAAGTCGCCGCTCTACAAGATCAACGACACGCTCACGCAGTTCGAGGCGTATCCGCCCGGCGTCGAGCTTGCCGATCGTCGAGCGGGCCGCGCGTCGAGAGCGCGCCCCGGCACGGTCGTCGGCAGCTGCCTCTGCGGCGACGTCGGCTTCGAGGTGAGCGGCGAGCTCGGGCGCATCGTGCATTGCCACTGCTCGCTCTGCCGCCGCAGCCGCGGCACGGCGTTCGCGAGCACTCTGTTCTGCGCGCCCGAGCGCTTCCGCTGGACGCGCGGCAAGGATCGCGTCCGAGCGTTCAGGCTGCCGCCGCCGCGCACCTACGAAGTCGACTTCTGCGCGCGCTGCGGGAGCCCGGTGCCGACCGTCGTGCCCGATTTCGGCCTCGTGCTGATTCCCGGCGGGCTGCGTCGACACGCGCCTTCCGGCGCCGACGGCCGTGCACGTCTACGTCGGCTCCAAGGCCGCGTGGCACGAGATCACGGACACCGCGCCGCAGTTCGACGAGATGCCGCCGCCCGACCGCTTCGGAGAGTTCTTCCTTTAGCGCGGCAAATGGGGACATTCCGCATTTCGCGGAAATCAAGCTCGGCTCCGAGTGTTGCCAACCGAAATGCGGAATGTCCCCATTTCCGGCTGCGGACGGTCAGCGGCGCGGGTCGAGGATGAACGACGCGCCCTGCTCCGCGATCATCACCGTCGGCGCGTTGGTGTTGCCCGAGATGATCCGCGGCATGACCGACGCGTCGATCACGCGCAGCCCGTCGACGCCGCGCACGCGCAGCCGATCGTCGACGACCGCGAGCTCGTCGCGCCCCATGCGGCACGTGCCGACCGGATGGAAGATCGTCGTGCCGAGGTCGCGCGCCGCGCGCTCGAGCTCGGCGTCGGACTGATGCTGCGGCCCCGGCAGTCGCTCGCGCGGCTCGAAGCGCGCGAGCGCCTTCGCGGCCATGATGCGGCGCGTGAAGCGCAGGCCCGCGACCGCGACGGCGAGGTCTTCGTCCGTCGCGAGATAGTTCAGCGTGATCGCGGGATGCGCGCTCGGATCGGCGCTCTTGATCCGCACGTGGCCGCGGCTCGTCGGCTGCAGGTTGCACACCGACGGGCGTGATCGCGTCGAACGCGTGCAGCGGGTCGCCGAACTTGTCGAGCGACAGCGGCTGCACGTGCCACTCGATGTTCGCCGCCGGCTGCGACGGGTCGCTGCGCGCGAACGCGCCGAGCTGCGACGGCGGCATCGTGAGCGGGCCCGGTGCTGGAACAGCAGGTACTCGACGCCCATCGCGGCGCGGCCCAGCAACGAGCGTGGCGCGCCGGTTCAGCGTGACCGTGTTCTCGACCTTGTAGATCGAGCGGATCTGCAGATGGTCGTGCAGGTTCGAGCCGACGCCGGGCAGGTCGCGCACGACGCCGAATGCCGTGCTCCGCGAGCAGCGCGCCGGGCCCGATGCCCGAGAGCTGCAGGATCTGCGGCGAGCCGATCGAGCCAGCCGCGAGCAGCACCTCGCGGCGCGCGCGCACGAGCTGCGGCTCCGCCGCGCCGACGGCGACACGCCGGTCGCGACGCATCGCGCCCGTCGCGCGGCTCGATCAGCACGCGCTCGACGAGCGCGCCGGTTCGTACGCTCGAGGTTCGCGCGGCCGAGCGACGGGCGCAGGAACGCCTTCGTCGCGCTCCAGCGCCGGCCGCTGCGCTGGTTCATCTGGAAGTAGGCGTTGCCGAAATTGTCGCCGCGATTGAACTCGGCGATCTTCGGGATCCCGCACTCCTCGGCGGCATCGCGCCACGCGTCGAGGATCTCCCAGCTCACGCGCCGTTCCTCGACGCGCAGCTCGCCGCCCGCGCCGTGAAGCTCGTCGGCGCCGTGCTCGTAGTCCTCGGAGCGCTTGAACACCGGCAGCACGTCGTCCCACGACCAGCCGCGCAGCCCGAGCGCCGCCCAGTGGTCGTAGTCGGACCTCTGACCGCGCATGTAGATCATCGCGTTGATCGACGAGCAGCCGCCGAGCACCTTGCCGCGCGCGTAGCCGATCGTGCGGCCGTTCAAGCCCGGCGTCCGGCTCGGTGCGATAGCACCAATCGGTGCGCGGGTTGCCGATCGTGTACAGATAGCCGACCGGGACATCGATCCAGAAGTAGTCGTCCTTGCCGCCGGCCTCGAGCAGCAGCACGCTCGTGCTCGGATCGGCCGACAGCCGATTCGCGAGCACGCAGCCCGCGGTGCCCCCGCCGACGATGATGTAGTCGAACTCCTGCACCGGCGCGAATTCTAACGGCAAAAGCACGGCCGCGGGCGGCGCGACTCGTCGCGCGGACGCAGGTAGAATTCTTGTGCGGCCGTAAGGCTATCCCGCCGCAGGAGCGAATTTCATGAACGGATCGGGCAAAGACTCGTTTTGGTTTTGGGGCGGCGGGATCGCCGTGCTGGTGATCGTCGCGGGCATCGGACTCTACGTCTACCAGCGCGATCGCGGGCGGGCCGAGGTCGCGCCTCCGGCGCAACCCGCGCCGGCGGTAGCACCGAGCCCCGCGCCTCCGCCGCCGCCGACCGAGGCGCCCGCGGCTGCCCGCGCAACGCCGTTGCCGGCGCTCGACCAAAGCGATCCCGAGGTGGTCAGCGGGCTCACGGAGCTGGTCGGCGGCCGCGAACCGCTGCAGCAGTTCCTCGTTCCGCAGCGGATCATCCGCAACGTCGTCGTGACGCTCGACAATATCCCGCGCGAGAAGATCGCCGTGAACCAGCGCCCGGCCAAGCCGACGCCCGGGAAGTTCATCGTCACGGGTCCCGAGGACGCCCGCGAGATCGCGCCGGAGAATTACGCGCGCTACGCGCCGTTCGTCGCGGCAGTGAAGAAGGTCGACGCGAAGACCCTCGCGGCGTTGTATCGCGGGCTGCAGCCGCTGTTCCAGCAAGCGTACGAGGAGCTCGGTAACCCGAACGCGTCGTTCGACGCGCGGCTACGCCAGGTAATCGACCACTTGCTGCAGACGCCCGACGTCACGGGGCCCGTGAAGCTCGTGCAGCCGAGCGTCACGTACAAGTATGCGGACCCGAAGCTCGAGGGCCTCTCTTCCGGTCAGAAGGTCCTGATCCGAATGGGCCCTGCGAACGAGAGCGCGGTCAAAGCGAAGCTGCGCGAGCTTCGCGCCGCGCTCGGCTAGGTCTACTTGCTCTCGGTTTCGATAGCGAGCAACTCGACCTCGAACATCAGCGCGGCGCCGCCCGGAATCGGACCTTGACCGCGATCGCCGTAGGCCGTCTCGGACGGGCAGACGAGCTTCGCCTTGCCGCCGACCTTCATCTTCTGCACGCCCTCGGTCCAGCACGGGATCACGCCGTTCAACGGGAACGAGATCGGCTCGCCGCGCTGCACGGAGCTGTCGAACACGGTGCCGTCGCGCAGCGTGCCGTGATAGTGAACCTTCACGGTGCTATCGGGCTTCGGAGTCGCGCCCGTGCCGACCTTGACCGGAATGTAGATCACGCCCGTCGGAGCTGCGAACCGCGCCGGGCTCTTTCGACATCTTCTCGAGGAACGCGCCCGACGCCTTCTTCTCGGTCGTCCGCGGCCGCCGACGCGCGCTGTTGAGCGAACTCTTGTAGCTTCGGCCCATACGTCTGGATGTCGACCTTCGGCTGCTTTCCCTGCACCGCGTCGCTCATCCCGCCGTCACGAGCGCGAGCTCGGCCTGCGTGAGCTTGAAATCCTTCACGTTGTTGCCGATCGCGAGACCGAGCGCGTACAGCGTCTTGTCCTGATCGTTGTTCAACGTTTGGGCGTCGGCCGCCGCGGCGCACAAACCGAGCGTCAACAGGCAGGCGACCGCAAATTTACGCATTTCCCTTCTCCTTGGATCCCCAAGATCCGGGGCAAACGAAGGCCGCCACGCTATCTCAAAGATCGCGGAATTGCCAATGACATCGACGTAATGGTCCATTCGGTCCGCTCGCTCCGCAGCCGCGGCGCGCGAGAACGGCGAACACGGTTCGCATCGGCGGTCCGGCGCGTCCACGCGATGATCGATTCAGTCGATCGTTACGATCTGAAGAATCCGTTGGAACGATCGATTGGCAAGCCCCAACATGCTCGCAAGCCAAATCGATTCACAAGGAGACGACGACATGTTGACGGTAGGAAATGAATTCCCGGCCTTCAGGCTGAAGGCCACCGTATCGGAAGATCTCGACACCGCGTTCGAGACGATTCAAAACGACAGCTATCCCGGCAAGTGGCTCGTGGTGTTCTTCTGGCCGAAGGACTTCACGTTCGTGTGCCCGACCGAGATCGCCGAGTTCGGGCGCGCAAACGCCGACTTCGCGGACCGCGACGCGCAGGTGCTGGGCGCTTCCGTCGACAGCGAGTTCGTCCACCTCGCGTGGCGTCGCGACCACAAGGACTTGAAGGGCTTGCCGTTCCCGATGCTCGCCGACGTCCGGAAGGACCTGAGCTCCTCTCTCGGCGTGCTCGACGAGGAAGGGGTCGCGAAGCGCGCGACGTTCATCGTGGACCCGCAAGGCGTGATCCGCTTCGCTTCGGTGACCGACATGAACGTCGGCCGCAACGTGAGCGAGGTACTGCGTGTGCTCGACGCCTTGCAAACCGACGAGCTTTGCCCCTGCAACTGGCAGCGCGGCGACGAGACGCTGAAGGCGGCATGACTCGGACCCGGTGCACCCGAGCCGCACTTGGCTCGCGCGCACAAACAATCACAGGAGCCGAAGCCATGGACGTCACGAGTCTCAAGAACTTGATCCCCGAGCACGCAAAGGATCTGAAGCTCAACGTCGCGACGGTGCTGTCCGCCGAGGGCGCGCCGGGGCTCGCGGCGCATCAGACCCTCGGCGTCGCCCTCGCCTCGGCGATCGCGGCCCGCAATCCGACGCTGTTGCGCGAGATCGAGGCGCTCGTCGCGCCGAAGCTCGATGCGGCGCAGGTCGCGGCGGCGCGTGCCGCGGCGGCGATCATGGGGATGAACAACGTGTACTACCGGTTCGTCCACCTCGCCGGCAACCCGGACTACGCGCGACAGCCCGCGAAATTGCGGATGAACGTGATCGGCAATCCGGGCGTCGCGAAGGTCGACTTCGAGCTCTACTCGCTCGCGGTGTCCGCGATCAACGGCTGCGGCGCGTGTATCGGCGGCACACGACAAAGTCGTGCGCGGCGCCGGCGTGACCGCCGAAGGCGTGCAGAGCGCGGTGCGAATCGCCGCGGTGCTGCATGGCATCGCGGTCGCGCTCGAGTCCGTGTCTACGTCGGATGCGGTTAGGGCCGCGGCCTGAGCTCGCACCGAACGAAGCCGAAACACGGGAAGTCCTTTGTGTTAAAAAGTACTTGACACTAGCGAGCTTGCCGCCGACCATAGCCGCGTTGTCGGTCCGTCGCGGTGGGCGCCGCGCGTCGCCCAAGGAGCGTGGTGTGGACGAATCGCCCGATCGATCCTCGAGCTGCTCGCGGCGCACACCCTCTTTCCATAAGAAGAGCACCCACAGAAGGCGCTGGCTGCCGGAGCGGATGAGCGTCGCGCCCGAGCTCGACCCGAACGCGGTCCCCGGCCCGCGCCGGCGCCGCTACGCGCTGCTGATCAACCCGTTCTACCCCAAGGACCCGCACGCGAGCTTCGGCAAGCACGTGCTGACGCCGACGCCTCGCGCTGACGAGCGATCGCCGGCGCCACGCCGCCGAGCTGGGAGGTGCGCTACTGGGACGAGAACCTGCTGCAGGGGCCGCCGCCGCTCGACCCGTTCCCGGAAGTCGTCGGCATCACCGTGCATCTCACGTTCGCCAAGCGCGCGTACGAGCTGGCGCGCTGGTACCGCGCAATGGGGCGCGAAGGTCGTGCTCGGCGGCCTGCACGTGCTCATCGCGCCCGAGGAGGCGCGCCCGCACGCCGATGCGCTCGCGATCGGCGAAGGCGTGCAGCTCTGGCCGCAGATCCTCGCGCGACGTCGAGGCGGGCACGCTGCAGAAGGTCTATCGCGGCGACTACCGCGCGCCCGTATCGCGACGACCCGGCGCCGCGGCGCGACTTGCTGCCGCGCGACGGCTTCCTCACGACGACGAGCCTGATCGCCACGCGCGGCTGCCACAACCGCTGCGGCTTCTGCTACCTGTCGACCGAAGGGCTGCACATGCCCTATCGGATGCGCGACGTCGAGCAGGTCGTCGCCGAGTTCGCGGCCGACGGCCAGCCGTACGCGGTCTTCGTCGACAACAACCTCGGCTCGCGGCCCGACTACCTGCGCGCGCTGTGCCGGGCGCTGCGGCCGCTCGGCATCATCTGGAGCGCGGCGGTCACGATCGACGTCACGGACGATCCGTCGCTCGTGCGCGAGATGGCGCTCGCGGGCTGCACGGGCGTGTTCATCGGCTTCGAGTCGCTGAACGCGGCGAACCTCGACGACGCGCGGAAGCGCACGCCCGTGCCCGATGACTACGCGCGCCGCGTGCGCATCCTCCACGACCACGGCATCCAGGTGAACGGCAGCTTCGTGCTCGGCTTCGATCACGACCGCCCCGACGTGTTCGAGCAAGACCGTCGCCTGGATCGAAGCGAACCGGCTCGAGTGCGCGACGTTCCACATCCTCACGCCGTATCCGGGCACGCCGCTGTTCAGGCAGATCGAGGCCGAGAAGCCGGCTCCTGCATCGCGACTGGAGCCTCTACGACACGGCGCACGTCGTGTTCGAGCCGGCGCACATGACGGCGGAGGAGCTCGCAAGCCGGCTACGCGTGGTGCTACCGGCGGCTGTTCTCGCACGCCTCGATCTGGCGGCGCCGGCCCGACGGACTGGCGCGCGGTGCCCGCCGTATCTCGCGATGTCGTATCTCTACAAGCGGTCGAACCGGCTCTGGCACTGGCTGATCCGCTATCGCCTGACCGCGCTGATCTGGCGGCCGCTGGTCGAGCTCAGCCGCCGCCGGCATCTGAAGTTCCGCGCTCGGCTCGCGCGCGGAGCCGACGCGATCGCGACGGGCACGGTCGTGAGCGCCGGGGTCTGATCACGACGGCGCCGGCCCCGCGCGGCTCGTCCCGAATTGTGACTTGAATCGACGACCCCGACGCCCCTTCGCGCGACGCTACCCGTTCGGTCTGTTCTGGCCGCGGTCGGACCGACACGACGGCGTACTTTGCGACGCGGGCGTGATCACCGGCCGTGGCCGTCTCCTCCTGCAACCGCGCGTTTGGCGCGCGGCCCTACTCCGGCAGCTGCACCGAGCTCGCGATGTCGAGGATGGCATGACGCGCGCCCTCGATCGTCGGCGTGTCACCGGTCACGAGCATGCGCATGAGGCTGCCGCCGGGCAACACGCGGACGAACTGCATGACGGTTCGACCGTTCACGGCCGCCGAGATGAAGTTGCCCGTGCCACCGGCAAACGGCGTGTTCCGCCGCTCGGTCACGGGCGCCTCGCGAAACCCCGGCACGCTGCGCATCTCGCGCTCGTTCACCTGCTCGTTGTCCGCGGGGCTCGCGCTCGTCGGGACCTTGCCGATCACGATCATCGGCTTCTTGCCCGACGGATCCAGCCCGTCGAGAGTCGCGAGAATCACGGCGGTCCCGGGCATCGCGTCCGCGGTATGAAACGGCGGCGCGGTGTCGAACTTGAACGGCATCTGCGCGAGCTTGTCGGAGAGCGATGGCGGGCGGCCGATCGTCGCCGAGCGCACGACCGCTTCGACGTCGCTCTGGCGCAGCGGAGTCGCGGCGCTCAAGTTGAACGTGATCAGCACGGTGTTCTTGCCGTCGCGGCCGCCGAGCAGCGCCATGTACTTCACGAACTCGCTGCCCTTGAAGCTCTGCTCGCCGACCGCGAGCGGCGCGTCGCCCGAATCGAGAGCGACTCGATCGATCCGCGTAATGCTCACGCCTTGCGAACCGAATCTCGTGGTCACGCCTTTCGGCGAGGAAAACGCTGCCACGATGTCCGCGGCGGCGTTTGGAAGCATCTCCTCGACCGTGATGCTCGAGCCGCCGCGCACGTTCTCGAAGCCGCTGAAGCTGCGCGCGGGCGTGAAACCCTTCGGCGGCGCGAGCGCGACGAGCGTGCCCGGCACGGGGACGAGCTGGGCGCTCGCGCTCGTGGCGAGTCCGAGGCCCGAAGCAAGGCACGCGAGAATCGGGACGAGGCGCATCGCGACCACTCCGTTTCGACCCGCGGAGTGTACGCCGCGCCTTCGCGGCGCGCGCCGTCGTGGCTATTCCTTGATCGAATTTCCCGCTGCCGTTGACGGCGACGCCGCGTAGCGTCGGCTCGCCGTGATACTTCACGTTGCCGCTGCCGTTGATTTGCGCTTTGAGCGAGGCAACCTTCGCGAGCCCGACGGAGCCCGAGCCGTTGATCTCTACGTCCGCGGAATCGCAGTCGAAGCCGTCCGCCTTGATGTCGCCGCTGCCGTTGACCTGGACGTCGCAGGTTTTTGTCTTGCCCGCGAGCTTCGCGGACCCCGAGCCGTGCACGGCGATCTTGGCCGACGAGTCGCACGCGAGCGCGCTCGCGTCGGCCGCGCCCGAGCCCGCAATCGTGAGCGCGCAGTCCCCGGCTGCGCCGCGCAGCGTCACCCGGCCGGAGCCGGCGACTGCGCCCGCGAGCTTCGCCGCGCGCGGCACGTTCGCGTCGAGCGAGCCGCTGCCCGCGAGGCCAAGGTCGACCGAGTCGCTCGCCGCGAAGCTCGCCGTAATGCTCACGCGGATCGGACCCGCGCGGCACAGGTTGTAGTCGTCTTTTTCAGCAAAGCCGATCCGCACCCGCTTGCCGTCTTGCTCGACACGGATCCGCTGTTGCTGATCGGCAGTCGCGCTCACGACCGCGCGCGCCGGCGTGCCGGGATCGAGCTTCGCGTCGAAGCAGCCTTCGATCTGAAGCTGGTCGAACGGTTTCAGGTCCGTGGTCTTGTCCTCCGCCTGCGCCAGCGCAGCGGCGGAGCCGAGCAGGACCGCGACGGGAATGGCCAGCACACGGGTTCGCGCTCGCATGAGGTCTCCTTCGATCTTGGCCGACGACGGTTAGATAGATGCGCAAAACGGGCAGCAGGTTGCAACACTCTGCGTCACTGCGCCGTGCAGGCGAAGCTCGATGCCGCGTTCACGTCGCCCGACCCCCTATACCTCGGCCAGGCGGGATACTCGCAGAGCGGGCGGCTGCGGCCCGCGGTCGGCATCGCCGTGTCCACCGTCACGAGGTTCGCGGGCGCCTGGCCCTTCTCGACCCAGGTGTCGAGCGCGGTGAGCCAATCCCAGCTCGCCTGGAACGGGCCGTCGCCGTGGCCGAATCCCGGCACGACGTAGAAACGCACGAAGCCCTCGAGCTTGTCGGCGCCGAAGCGCGCGACGAGCCGTTCGTAGTAGTCGATCGTGTTCTGCGGCGGCACGGCCATGTCCGCCGTGCCGTGTAGCAGCAAGAGCTTGCCGCCGCGGTCGCGGAACGGCTCGAGCGCGACGCTGTTCGCGTCGAGGATCTTCGACACCTGCTTCAAGCGCTGCTCGTGCTGCTTCGGATCGAACTTCAGCGTGTCGACTGTCGGATCGCGCAGCGCCATGTGGCGCACCATCGCGTCGCCCATCACGTACGCGAACGCGTCGTTGGGCGGCGCCGAGCCCGGCGGCCCGAACGCGGGCGCGGCCGGCGGATTCGAGGCGTTGGGCTTGGCGCCGAAGTTGAAGATCTGCAGGCTGCCGCCTTCGATCAGCGGCCACGGCGCGAACGAGCTCACGCCGTCCTCGAGCGCGAAGCCGATCTCGTAGCGCGAGCCGATCGTGCGGACCGTGGCGATTTGCGCGGCGGAGAGGCAGGCGTCGCCTGAGTCCTTGCCGTCGGCGCAGCGCAGGCTGTCGACCTTGAACGCGGCGCGGCAGCCCTTCACGTTCGCGATCACGCCGTCGGCCGCGCCGTCGAGCGAATCGCACGCCTTCATGACGGCGTCGTAGATGAGCTTGGTCTTCGCCGGCGAGATCCATCCACCGGGAGAGTTGTACAAGGCCTGGCCGAGGTGCACGCCGTCGAGCTGCAGGGCGGTGATGTCGTAGACGGGATGGATCGAGACGACGCCGTCGTAGTCGCGCGGCCAGCGCTGCACGACGTTGAAGGCCTCGTGCCCGCCCTGCGAGTTGCCCTCGAAGTACATGCGGCGCGGCGCGGCGCCCCCGACTCGCCTGAGTAGCTCGACCGCGGCGTCGTGCGTCTTCTTGAGCTGATTGCCGCCGAAGTTCGCGAGCGCCTCGTCGTTCGCTCCGAACGACGCGTCGGCGGTCGCGCCCTTGTGGCCCGAGTCGCTGCCGAATGTCGCGTAGCCGCGCTCGAGCGGCTGAACCGCATCGCGGCCGAGGAAGTTCGCCGCGAGACCCGTCACGACCGTGCCGTCGTAACCGCCGCCGCCGAGCTGGAGCGCCTTGCCGTTCCAGTTGCTCGGCACGTTGAGCTGGAAATTGATCTCCGGCGCGTTCTTGTCGACGGGGTGAATCGCGCCGACGATCTTGCAGAACTCGCCGTTCGGATCGCTCGAGTCCGTCATCGCCGCCGACACGATCGTCGCGCCGGTCGTCAGCAAGCCGATCGCCGCCGGCGGCAGAGAAACGCCCTCGAGCGCGGCACAACGCGTAGCGACGTCGTCGGCCGCGCTGGCTGGATGCGAGACGAGCAGGCCACCCGCGGCGACCGAGAGTGCACCCAGCAGCCTTATGTTCATCGTGATTCCCCCGAAGATCGCAGCCATGCTCGAAGAACCCTCAAGGTGCGTCAAGCCGCAGACGGGACTGTAAACGGAACCGCGCGCGGCGCGTTACTTCCGAGTAGTCTCCAGCGCCAGGGCGCAGTCATGCTCACACAAAACGCGGCAATTGCCGCCAATCGCTTCGGGCTCGGCGCGCGGCCGCGCGATGCGGCCGCGATCGGCTCCGACCCGAAAGGCTGGCTCGAGGGCCAGATCGCCTCCGCCAAAGGCGCGGCGCCGGCTCAACCGAGCCCGCCCGAGTCCGCGCTGGTGCTCGGCAAGCTCCGCGACCTCGAGGCCGTGCGTCAGGCGGCGGCGCAGGCGCAAGAGAGCGCCGGCCAGCCGAAGAAGGCCGCGTCCTCGGCCGGCGGCAACGGCGGCGCGGCGACGTCGCCCGGCATCGGCGCGGACGCGATCAAGCAGTTCGGACAGTTCTCGCGCGAGCACTACCTCGAGCAGGTCAACGAGCGGCACCGGCGCGCGATCGAGACCGATCAGCCGTTCATCGAGCGGCTCGTCCAGTTCTGGTCGAATCACTTCGCCGTCTCGGCCGACAAGATGCTCGTCGCCCCGCTCGTCGGGCTCTACGAGCAAGAAGCGATCCGCCCGCACGTCGATCGGCAACTTCCACGCGCTGCTGCTGGCGGTCGAGCGGCATCCCGCGATGAACATCTATCTCGACAACACGACGTCGATGGGCGCGAATTCGATGGCCGCGAGCCTCGCACGAAGCCGCGGGCGCGATCTCGGCCTCAACGAGAACCTCGCGCGCGAAATCCTCGAGCTCCACACGCTCGGCGTCGACGGCGGCTACACGCAGCACGACGTCACGGAATTCGCGAAGGTGATCACGGGCTGGTCTATCGGCGGCGCGATCGGTCCCGGCGCCCGCGGCGCGGTGAAGCCGACGAGCGGCGGCGGCAACGCGCAGAAAGCGCGCAGCCCGTTCGGCGACGGCGGCAAGCCCGGCGAGTTCTACTTCCGGCCCGCGATGCACGAGCCCGGCGACAAGGTCGTGCTCGGCAGAACCTATCAGGAGAGCGGCGTCGCGGAAGGCGAGCAAGTGCTCGCGTCGCTCGCACGCAGCCCGGCGACCGCGAAGCACCTCGCGAGCAAGCTCGCGCGGCACTTCGTCGCGGACGATCCGCCGGACGCGCTCGTCGCGCATCTCGCCGACACGTATCTCAAGCACGACGGCGAGCTCGCGCCCGTGTATCGCGAGCTGATCCGCGCGGACGAAAGCTGGCGCGAGCCGCTCGCGAAGTACAAAACGCCGAACGACTTCGTGATCTCGACGTTTCGCGCGCTCGACCACGTGCCCGACAACTTGCAGCAGATCACCGCGTTCTTGAACGAGCTCGGCCAGCGGCCGTTCACGCCGGGCTCGCCGGCCGGCTGGCCCGACACGGCCGCGAGCTGGAACGGCGGCGACGCGCTCTTGAAGCGCATCGAATGGAGCGGCGCGGTCGGCAAGCGGGTTGGCGCCGTGGCCGGCAAGGCCTTCGACGCCGGCCAGCTCGCCGCGTCGGTGCTGGGACCGGTCAGCGACGCGACGCTCGCCGGCATTCGCGGCGCGGCCGACGGCGGCCAAGCCCTTGCGCTGCTGATCTCGGCGCCCGAATTCCAACGGAGATGACGCGCGCCCGTACGGCGTCGTAGGAGACGACAGATGGACCGCCGAACCCTGCTCCGCACCTCCGTGCAGCTCACGCTGCTCGCCCCGTTCGCGCGGATCGCGCACGCGCTGCCGAGCGCCGACGCGCGCTTCGTGATCGTGATCCTGCGCGGCGCGCTCGACGGGCTCGCGGCGGTCGCGCCGTACGGCGATTCGCAATACAAGAGCTTGCGCGGCTCGCTCGCGCTCGACTCTCCGGGCACGGCGGGCGGCGTGCTGAAGCTCGACGGATTGTTCGGCTTGCATCCGTCGCTCACGAGCCTGCACGCGATGTATCAGGCGAAGGAGCTCGCGATCCTGCACGCGGTCGCGACGCCGTACCGCGAGCGCTCGCACTTCGACGCGCAGAAGGTGCTCGAGGCCGGCAACCTGTCCCCGGCGGCCACCGAGGGCGGCTGGCTGAACCGCGCGCTCGCGGAGCTCCAAAGCTCGGGCGGCAAGCGCGACGCGGTCGCGCTCGCGGACACGGTGCCGCTCGTGCTGCGCGGCGACTTCCCCGTGAACTCGTGGGCGCCGTCGAAGCTGCCGGACGCCGATCAAGACCTGCTCGCGCGCGTGCGGCGCATGTACGAGAACGCGGACCCGCGCCTCGCAGATCGGCTGATCGAGGCGCTCGATGCGCGCGAGATGATCGGCGATCCGTCGGGCGACGCAGCCATGGGCGATCGCGCGGGCGGCCAGATCAATCCGATCGTCACCGCGGCCGCGCGCTTCCTGAAGAGCCCGACCGGGCCGCGCGTCGCGGCAATCGACATCGGCGGCTGGGACACGCACGCCAACCAGGGTGCGGGCCAGGGCAACCTCGCGACGCGGCTGCGCGGCCTCGATGCGGGCATGCAGACGCTGAAGACCGAGCTCGGCCCCGTCTGGAAGGACACGACCGTGCTGATCGCGACCGAGTTCGGCCGCACGGTCGCCGTGAACGGCACACGCGGCACGGATCATGGCACCGGCGGCGTCGCGTTCCTCGCGGGCGGCGCCGTGAACGGCGGGCGCATCGTGTCCGATTGGCCGGGCCTCGCGCAGCGCGATCTCTACCAGAACCGAGACCTCAAGCCGACGACGGACATGCGCGGCGTGATCAAGGGCGTGCTCGCCGAGCGGTTCGGAATCGGCGAAGCGGCGCTCGCGCGCGCGGTGTTCCCGGGCAGCGACGCGGTGCATCCGATCGGGCGGCTCACGGCGTAAACTCGCCGCATGCTCAAACGCTCCACCGGGCTCGCGGCATCGGCCGCGGCGCTGCTCGCTATGCGTGCGCCGCTCGCCGACGATCGGGTGACGGCCGGCGACGCGTCGGTCGAACCGCCGACGCTGATCTCGCTCGGCATCGACTGGCCGATCCAAGGCGACGACAACCGCAACGCGAGCGTCGCGGTCGAGTACCGCCGCAGCGGCGAGACGGCGTGGCATCGCGCGCTGCCGCTCTTTCGTCTCCAGAACGAGCAGGTGAACGGACGCGTCGGCGGCCCGAGCTTCGTCGATGCCACTCACGCCGCCGAGAGCGCGGCGGCGCTCGCGAGCGAGAACCTCGCAGTCGCGGCGGCGAATGCGGCGAGCGACGGACGCGGCGCGTTCGCGTTCAGCCCGTTCTCGTACGTCGCGCCGAACATGTTCTCGGGCAGCGTGTTCGATCTCACGCCCGACACGGACTACGACCTCAGGCTGACGCTCTCCGACCCCGACGGCGTCGATGGCGGCTCGCAGCGCACTCTGCGCGCGCACACGCGTCGCCGAACCGCAGCCCGCGGCCGGCGGCAAGACCTACACGTCTATCCGGTCGGCTGGACGGGACCGAAGCAGGAGCCGGCGTTCACGGGCTTGATGGCGGCGTACTACATGGCCGCCGCGCACTTCGACTACCAGAACGCGTATCCGCCGCGCGTGCAGCCCGGCGACACGATCCTCGTGCACGCGGGCGTGTACTTGAGCGACCGGCATCACTACATGAATCGCGCGCCGGCGCCCGGCTATCTCGCGCTCGCGACGGTGTTCGACGGCACCTACTACCTCACGCAGAGCGGCACGGCCGAGAAGCCGATCGTGATCAAGGCGGCCGGCGACGGCGAGGTGATCTTCGACGGCGACGGCGCCGAGAACCTGTTCAATCTGCATGGCCGCCAACTACAACTACTTCGAGGGGATCACGGTCCGCAACACGAACGTCGCGTTCCTGCTCGGGATCAAGGACATCGCCGGCGCGAGCGGCTTCACGCTGAAGCACTCGCAGATCGAGAACGTCGGCCGCGGCGTGCAGGACGACTGGTCGCGGCTCGAAGAACTTCTACATCGCCGACAACGTGTTCATCGGCCGCCACGACCCCGACAAGATGATGGGCTGGAACGGCGCACCGTGGGAGAAGCTGCCGGGCTTCCCCGAGCGGCTCGACTCCGAGTACGCGATCAAGGTCTACGGCCAGGGCCACGTCGTCGCGTACAACTACATCGCGAACTGGCACGACGGCATCGACATCGCGACCTACGGCAATCCGGACGGCACGCCCGAATCCGATCGCGGACCGCTTGCCGATGTCGATCGACTTCTACGACAACGACATCTTCAACATGGGCGACAACTGCATCGAGACCGACGGCGGCGGCCGCAACATCCGCGTGTTCCGCAACCGCTGCTTGAACACGGCGCTGCAGGGCTTGAGCGCGCAGCCGATCTTCGGCGGGCCCGTCTACTTCATCCGCAACATCGTCTACAACGGCCCGGGCTCGGGCTCGCTGAAGTTCGTGTCGACGCCGAGCGGCATCCTCGTCTACCAGAACACGTTCATCGGCGAGGTCGCGGTGCCCGGCCCGGCGTCGAACGAGCACTTCCGCAACAACCTGATCCTCGCGCAGGGCGCGGCCGGGCCCGTGTTCGCGGTCGGCACGTTCACGAACTACTCGTCGTCGGACTACAACGGCTTCGCGCCGAACGCGGGCGCCGACGCGTCGTTCCAATGGATCTCGCCGCCGTTCGGCACGCGCGCCGACTACGTCGCAGCGCCGGTCGCGCGCAGCTTCCGCACGCTGGCCGACTATCAGAAGGCGACCGGACAGGACTTGCACAGCCGGCTCGTCGGCTACGACGTGTTCGTGAACGTGCCGAAGCCCGACATCGAAGATCCGCAGCGGATCTACGACGTGCGCCCGCTCGACTTCGCGCTGCGCAAGCGCTCCGCGGCGGTCGACGCCGGCACGGTGCTGCCGAACGTCACCGACGGGTTCACGGGCCGCGCGCCCGATCTCGGCGCGCTCGAGATCGGCTTGCCGGCGCCGCGCTATGGGCCGGCGATGCAGGCGCCCAGCGACACGAAGTAGATCCCCGTCGAAGGGCCTTGCGGCGCGCCGCCGAAACTTATCGGGAATCGCCAACTAATCGCTCGACGCGCCGCAGCGAGCTCTGCGTGGGGGCGGCACCCCGGCGCTCTTCGCCTAGATATCGCCGCCGACGCCCTCAATGCAGCACTGCAGTTGGCTCGGCAGCCAACATCGAGGTAGGCCTGATGGGAACGCCCCGGTAGGGGGAGCCGCTAGCGAAAAATAAGCTTTTGATCCACCTAGCAATTTCTGGCATAATACTGGTCATCCATCCAGCCATTGAACCGAGCATATGGACGGCCAAATTTCGGCTCCTTCAAAGCCCGTCTCCCCTCACCCCGACCCGCACTCGCGCCACCGCTCGCTCGATCGCCTCGAAGCCGAGATCACGGAGCTCTGGGGCCACCTGAACGCGGCGACTGCACGCTTCCTCGCGCTCGTCGCCGAGTTCGATCGGTCCAAAGCGTACGAGCGGCACGGTCTCGTCGGCACCGCACAGTGGCTGAACTGGCAATGCGGAATCGGGCCGGTCGCAGCGCGCGAGAAAGTCCGCGTCGCGCGCGCGCTCGGGGCGTTACCGCAGATCGGCGCGTCGTTCGCGCGCGGCGAGATCTCGTACTCGAAAGTGCGCGCGATGACCCGCGTCGCGACGCCGGCGAACGAAGACGTGCTGTTGAACGTCGCGCTGCACGGTACCGCCGCACACGTCGAGAAGCTCGTGCGCAAGTACGCCTGGACGCAGCGCCGCGACGCGGCACGCACCGCGCACGGTCAACACGTCTCGCGCTATCTGAGCTGCTTCTACGACGACAGTGGCATGCTCGTGATCCAGGGACGGCTGCCGCCGGACGTCGGCGCGCTCGTGCGCACGGCGCTCGACGCGGCCAGCGATCTGCTGCGCGAGCGCGAGACGAGCTTGCCGACCGACGAAAATGTTTCCGCGGAAACATGGCCCATAGCCGAGCACGAGCGTAAGGCGGGAACGCGCCGCGCCGACGCGCTGAAGCTGCTCGCCGAAACGTTCCTCGCGAACGGCACCGGCGACGGCGGGTGGAGCGCCACCGCGGAGCGCTATCAGGTCGTCATGCACGTCGACGAGCCGATCTTGCCGTCCGAGCCGGTCGCTGCCGAGGACGAGCCGCATCGCTGCGAGCTCGACGCGGGTCCCGCGCTGGCAGTCGACACCGTTCGCCGCCACTGCTGTGACGGCACGATCGTGAAGCTCGTCGAGACGCCGGCCGGCGAGCCCCTCGATCTCGGCCGCAAGACGCGCACGATTCCGCCGGCACTCCGGCGCGCGCTCCAAGCCCGCGACGGCGGCTGCCGCTTCCCGGGATGCGACCGCACGCGCTTTACCGAAGGCCATCATGTTCGTCACTGGGCCGACGGCGGCGAAACGAAGCTCGCGAATCTCGTCACGCTCTGCGGGTTCCATCACCGGCTCGTGCACGAGGGCGGCTTCGGGCTCGCACTCACCGACGACGGCATGTTCGTGTTCACGCGACCCGATGGCACCCGCATCCCGGATTCCGGTGCGAGGCCGCACCGATGTTTCCGCGGAAACAATTTGGAGTCGCTCAATCGCTCCGCGGGCATCGCGATCGACGCGCGGACGAGCCGCTGTCGCTGGCTCGGCGAACGACTCGACTACAGCCTCGTGATCGAGGGCCTGCAGTGGCGAGAGGCGAAAGCCGCGGCTAAGTGCGTGGCGCCGCCTGCACCCGCGTGATCCTCGTGGGATCGAATCGGCGTCGCGTCAGCGCCTGGCACGCGCCGCGCACGCTCGGTTGCGCAGCCGCTGTGACTCCTTAACACTGTGTCCGCGCCGTCGCGCGCGGTCGAAGCCATGTCCACCACTGAAACCATCAATTTCACGCGCGGCGTGCCCGCGAACGAATCCTTTCCGATCGAGGAGATCGCCGCCGCTAGTCAGCGCGCGCTGCAGAAGCACGCAGTGGCGATGCTGCAGTACGGGCCGGCCGCGGGCCTCGCCGCTTTGCGCGAGTGGCTCGCGCAGTGGCAGCAAGTGCCGGTGGAGCGCGTCCTGACTGGCAACGGCTCGCTAGAAATCGTCGAGTTCCTCTGCATTGCGATGCTGAAGAAGGGGGACTTCGTGCTGACGGAGTCGCCCTCCTACGACCGCGCGATCACACTGTTCCGCCGCAACGGCGCCGAGGTCGAGGGCGTACCGCTGGAAAGCGACGGCCCGAACATCGAGGCGCTCGAGAAGATTCTCGCGCGTCGCGTGCCGAAACTGTTCTACGTCATTCCCGATTTTCAGAATCCTTCGGGGGCGACCTGCTCGGCGCGCAAGCGCAAGCGCGTGGTCGAGCTGGCGGAGAAGTACGACTTCCTGCTGCTGGAAGACGCGCCGTACCGGCTACTGCGCTACCGCGGCAAGGACGAGGCGACGCTCTATTCGCTCGCGCCGCGATCGAGTGCTGCACATGAGCTCCTTCACGAAGCTGATCGCGCCGGGCGTGCGCACCGGCTTCATGCTGGGCGAGCCGGCCACACTCGCGAAGATCGGCAAGGTCGCCGAGGACACCTACATCTCGCCGGGCTACTTTGCGCACGGCGTTACCGCCGAGTGGTGCATCGAAGGGAAGCTGGGCCCGCAGATCGAGCGGTTGAAACGGCTCTACGCGCCGCGCCTCGACGCGACACTGGCCGCCATCGACAAGCACATGCCGGACGGCACGGCCACACGGCCGGACGGCGGTTTCTTCCTGTCGGTCACCTTGCCTGCCGGCACCTCGACGACCGCCGTGCGCAACGCGGCCGCGAACCAGAACCTCAACCTCGCCGACGGCCTCGCGTTCTTCCCGAGCGGCGGCGGCGAGCGCTTCTTGCGCCTACCGTTCTGCGCGCTGACGCCGGCGCAGATCGACGAGGGCGTCCGGCGGCTGGCCGTCGCCGTTCGCGAAGTGCGTAGCCGAATCTGAGCAGAAGAGCGGTCGATGCAACAGAAATCCAATCGCATCATCGTAACCGTGATCGGCAAGGACACGGTCGGCATCATCGCGGCCGTCGCGACGGTGCTCGCCGAAGCGCGCGTGAACATCGTCGACATCTCCCAGACCACGCTGCGCGAGTTCTTCACGATGATCATGATGGCCGACATGGACAAGGCCACGGTGCCTTCGACGAGCTCAAGCGCCGGCTGAACGCCAAGGGCGAGCAGATGGGCCTCAAGATCGACGCTCAGCACGAGGACGTGTTCAAGTTCATGCACCGCGTGTAGCGGAGCGCCATGCGCAGCATCCACGTTCTCGCCCGCAAGAGATCCTCGAGACCATCCGCATGGTGCAGATGGAGAATCTCGACATCCGCACGATCACGATGGGCATCAGCCTGCGCGACTGCGCGCGACCCCGACCTCGCGAAGGCCGGCGCGCGAAGGCCTACGACAAGATCTGCCGCTCTGCCGCGCGGCTCGTCGCGGTCGGCGACGAGATCGAGCGCGAGTACGGCATCCCGATCATCAACAAGCGCATCTCGGTGACGCCGGTCGCGCTGGTCGCGGAAGCGTCCGCGAGCGACGACTACGTCGCGTTCGCGGCGCAGCTCGAGCGCGCCGCGGCCGAGGTCGGCGTGAACTTCATCGGCGGCTTCTCGGCGCTCGTGCACAAGGGCGCGACGCACGGCGACGACGCGCTGATCGCGTCGATCCCGGAGGCGCTGGGCGTCACCGAGCGCGTCTGCGCCTCGGTGAACGTCGGCACCACGCGCGCGGGCATCAACATGGACGCGGTCGCGCGCATGGGCGAGATCGATCCTGCGAGACCGCGCGGCGCACCGCGCACCGCGACGGCATCGGCTGCGCGAAGCTCGTCGTGTTCTGCAACGCGGTCGAGGACAACCCGTTCATGGCCGGCGCGTTCCACGGCATCGGCGAGCCCGATTGCGTGATCAACGTCGGCGTGAGCGGTCCCGGCGTCGTCGCGACCGCGATCGAGGCCGAGCCGAACGCAGATTTCGGCGAGCTCGCGAGCGTGATCAAGCGCACCGCGTTCAAGGTCACGCGCATGGGCGAGCTCGTCGGCCGCGCGGCGTCCGCGAAGCTCGGCGTGCCGTTCGGCATCGTCGACCTGTCGCTCGCGCCGACGCCCGCTCACGGCGACAGCGTCGGCCGAGATCCTGCAGGCGATGGGGCTCGAGCGCGTCGGCACGCACGGCTCGACGGCCGCGCTCGCGCTGCTCAACGACGCGGTGAAGAAAGGCGGCGCGATGGCGTCGAGCTACGTCGGCGGGCTGTCCGGCGCGTTCATCCCGGTGTCCGAGGACGCCGTGATGATCGACGCGGCCGCCTGCGGCGCAATCACCTTCGACAAGCTCGAGGCGATGACCGCGGTCTGCTCGGTGGGCCTCGACATGATCGCGGTGCCCGGCGACACGCCGGCGTCGACGCTCGCCGCGATCATCGCGGACGAGGCGGCCATCGGCATGATCAACGGCAAGACGACGGCCGTGCGCGTGATCCCGGCGCCCGGCAAGAAGGTCGGCGACGTCGTATCGTTCGGCGGGCTGCTGGGCTCGCGCGCCCGTGATCGCGCTGCACCGCGAGTCGAGCGAGAAGTTCGTGCGCCGCGGCGGGCGCATCCCGGCGCCCCTGCAAGGCTTGAGCAACTAGCCGACGCAACATACCTCGAACGGCAAGGTTGACATACCTTTAACTGAAAGGTATGTTCTAGCCGTCCTTGAGAATGTTCGATCGGACCGCCCACGCGGCGGAGGGCTCATCGAGCTGAAGGGGGGCACCATGCACGCGCTGAGATTCCCGATCGCGGCTTGCCTGGGTCTGTTCGTAGCGCTCGCGGTATTCACATTGCTCTGGACGTTCATTGGCCGAGCGACCACAGGCGGTCCGGTCGTCCTATCCCACGACGTCAAGTTCACGCGGCAGCTCGTCGACACGCCGATCGTGACGAAACGCAGAGAGAAGATCGTTCGTCCGACCGAGCGGCCACTACCCACGGCGCCGGGGATCGCGGCAGTCGACAAGGACGACGCGAGGTCCGTTCTCACCGGCATGACGCCCGTGCGCTACGAGCCATACGCCGCCGCCGTCGACTTGCACCGCTACGAGCGCGCCGAGGTTGGACAAGACCGCGACGTGATCCCGATCGTGCGCATCGCGCCCGACTATCCGCCCGGGGCCCTCAAGAGCGAAACCGAGGGCTGGGTCAAGGTGCGGTTCACGATCTCGCCGACCGGCACCGTGCGCGACGCATTGGTCGTCGCTTCGAGCCCGAAGGACGTGTTCGACGCCGCCGCGCTCAAGTCGATCGCGCGTTGGCGCTACAACCCGAAGGTCGAGGACGGCGTTCCGGTCGAGCGCGTCGGCGTGCAAACCGTCATCCGGTTCCAGCTCCAGTAGCGCCGCCCCGAGCGGCCACCATTCAACACACGCCCGCGAGCCCGGCTTTTGGCGGAGCAGGCTCGCGGGCGGGAGGCACCCATGCGTTCGCGCAAAGGCGTCGTCGACGTCACGACCCGAGCCCTGGGCTTGACCACGATCGTGATCGCGCTCGTCGCGATGACGGCGGCTCTCGCGCAGTCATCGGGCTCGCGCGCCAACGGCCAGGCGACCAACACTCCGGCGCCGCCGATCGACGTCGCGACGGCGAAGGCGCTCAACGCGGCGATCGATGCGCTCAACATGGGCAATTACGACGCCGCGCGAGCGGTGCTCGCGCCGCTCAAGATCGACAAGCTGAGCCCCTACGAGCGCAGCCGGCTCGAGCAGATCCTTTCGAACGTCGCGGCAGCTCAGGAGAAGTACGACGAGGCCCGCGCGCACCTCGACAACGCGATCAAGTCCGGCGGCCTCAACGAGCAGGAAACGTCGGAGCTCAGGTATCAGCGCGCACAACTCTTCATGGCGGAAGGAAAATGGAAGGAAAGCGCGGCCGCGCTCGAGGAGTGGTTCAAGACCGCGCCGAACCCGAACTCGGCGGCGTATTACTTGCTCGCTGCCGCCTATTACCAAAGCGAGGACTTCGAGCACGCGTTGCCGCCCGCGAAGAGGGCCGTGGAGCTCATGACCACGCCGCAAGAGAACTGGATGGCAATGCTGCTGTCGCTCTACATGCAGCGCGAGCAATTCAAGGACGCGATCCCGCTGCTCCTGCGGCTCGTCGAGCTCGCACCGAGCAAGAAGAGCTATTGGCTACAGCTGTCCGCGATCTACGCGCAAATCGAGGACTACGCCGACGCGCTCGCGATCACGCAGCTCGCGTACGGCGCGAACCTGTTGACGGAAGACCCGGAGATACGCCGGCTCGCCGACCTCCAGCTCTTCGAGGGTGTGCCGTACCGCTGCGGCCAAACGCTGGAGGCCGCCATCGAGCACGGCACCGTCAAGCTCGACGAGAAGCTCTACGACAAGCTCTCCAACTGCTGGATCGCGGCCGGCGAGGTCGACAAGGCGGTGCCGACGCTAACGCGCGCGGCGGAGCTCGCGAGCACCGGCGATGCGCTCGTACGGCTCGCAGAAGTGCTATTGCAGCGCGCGGACTGGCCCGCGATGCAGGCGGCGCTCGAACGCGCGCTCGCGAAGGGGCAGCTCAAGGACGCGGCCAACGCGCATCTCTTGATGGGCATCGCACTCTTGAATCAGCACAAGCTCGCGGACGCTCGGCCCTGGTTCGAGCGTGCGCAGCAGTCGGAAAAGACACGACAGAACGCGAAAAGCTATCTACAGCTCATCGCCTCGCAGCAGAACGCCGCGCCGGCGTCTCGGTGACGGCGAATCCCTCGGCGCCGACTTGCACTATTGGCATGAGGCCGTTACGAGCCTATCGTTAGTTCTAGAGGAGAGTATGGCGCAGACAAATCCACCATTCATGACCGGCGTGCCCGAATTGCTCGTCCTGAGAATGCTTGCAAATCGGGAAATGTATGGCTACGAGATCGTCAAAGTCGTTCGGCTCGTGACGGCGGAAGCCATCGGCCTCGGCGAGGGCGTGATCTATCCCGTGCTGCACGGCCTCGAAGAGAGCGGCTCCTTGAAGCCAAAGCGCAAGAGCGTGAATGGCCGCGAGCGCGTCTACTACTCCGTCACGGCGAAGGGTCGCCGCCGGCTCGAGCACTTGAGCGACGAGTGGAAACGCGTGAGCGCCGGCGTCAACCAGGCGCTCGGGGAGCCGGGCCATGCCTGACCGGCCCCAGTTCGAGGCCTTGCGGCTCGAGCTGCTGCGCGGCGGGACAGCCAATCTCTACGTCGAACGAACACTCCGCGAGCTAGCGGACCACTACGAAGACCTCGAGCGCGCTTCGCTGGCAGCCGGATGCTCGCGCGAGGAGGCCGCTCAGCGAGCGCGCGCTCAACTCGGCAGACCCGACCTGATCGCGGCCGCGGTTCTCGCGCGTCCGGAGCTCAAGCGTCGGAGCCGTCGCTGGCCGATGATCGCGCTCCGCACGCGTTCCGCCGCGGCGCTCGGCCTGCTGCCGGCGCTGCCGGTGTTGCACGTCGCGGGCCGCAGCGACGGCATCGCCCGCTGGGGCGGCGCAATCGGAGCCGCGCTGCTGCTCGTCGGCTCGCTCTACTCCGCGCTCGACTGGATCATCATGGTGGGATGATTCAGTGGTCGACGCACTCGTAGGGGTGCACGGTCATCTCCGGCTTCCACACCCAATAGCGCGTGAGCTCGAACGGCTTCTCGAAGTAGACGGGGTCCGTCGTCGTGAGCGTGTAGTCGATCCTGTCGTAGGCGGAGTTCGGCTTGAAGCGTTCGACGGTCTTGACCTGGTCACTCTCGGGCGCGCCCTCGTGATCGAAGTACTGCGCCTTGATGTGATCGGTCTCCACCACGAGCGTCGTGCCCTCCCAGTGCCCGCGCGAGAATCCGAACTGGCTCTGCTCCGCCGGCGCGACCGCGTTCGGCGCCATGTGGATCACTCGCCGCGTGTCGTATTCCTCGATGCTCATGAGGATGTCGTCGCCCTGCTTCTTCAGCTCCATCGGCAACGGCGAGATCATGATCAGCGGCGTGCCCTTGTGCCCGCACTTCAGGAGCTCGTTGTCGCGCGGATTCCACTGCGCTTGCTTCGCTTTGCCCGCGGCGTTGAGCGGATAGCCGCCCTTGAACATCGGAAAGGCGGCCGGGTCCGCCATGTTCGTCGCCCAGACGCGGAACAGTCCGTCCGCCGACGCCTTGGCCTTCGACACGTCGGCGTCGAGTCTCGCCTTGCCGACGAGCTTGCCCGCCTTGCCCTCGGGGAAGTAAGCGTTCGCCGAGCCGAACGTGAACTCGTAGCCGCTCGACAGCAGCACGCTGCTCGCGAGGAGCTGCGGCATCTCGCGACGCGGCGGCGAGCCCGCGACCGTGATCTTGTCGCCGACGTTGATCAGCCCTTCGGCGTCGGCGCCGCGGTTGCGCAGGATGCTGATCGACGCGGTCTCCGCATCCCAATCCGTCATCGCACCCTTGTCGTCGGTGACCGTGATCACGATGTGGCCGTGCGGATTCGACCACGAGACGGATTTGACGACGCCCGTGACCTCGATCGTGCGGTTGTTGTCGAAGAGTCCGGCCTGACTGTGGTGAGCGCTCGCACTGCCGGCGAGCGCGACGCAAACGAACGCGAAGAGCAGATTGAGGCGCGACATTGGCGAAATTCCCCCCTACGCTGATGGCGCGGCGCTATTGTGCAGCAGGAGGCCCGCCGGGGCATCCGTAGCAGGCCGGAACGATATTGGCTGCCCTACCCCCCGGGACGAGGGCCGAGGCTCTAGCCCTTCTTCGCGACCACCACGTCCCTGTGCTCCGCGGCTGCGGCGCGCAACAGCTCGAGCACGGGCATCGCACGGTTGCGCAGCGACACACGGGCCTGCCCGGCCTCGTCGTGCGGGTCGCTCGCGTGCGTCGGTTCCGAAGCAGCAGGCGCCGAGTCTCCGAAGGCGGCCCGGTGTGCGCCGAGCGCCGTCTCGAGCGTTGCGAGCATGCCTGGCACGTCGTCCGCGAGAATCGCCGTCGGCACGTTGCCGGTCATGCCGGCGAGCTTGAGCAGCTCGACCGCAATGTTGCCGAACATCGTGATATCCGCGTGCGCTTTGGTTTTGAACGTAACGAGCATGACGGGCCTCGACCGGTAGCGCTACGCGTCCACTCTAGCGCGGCCCAAGCCGTTACGAAGCGCTTTTTCGTGACCGAGTCGCCAACATTTCGGGGCCTTTTGGGACTAGTCAGCGCGCGAGCCCGCGCAGCAGCGCCTTCGTCGCATCGTGCCGGGGCGAGCTCAGCACCTCGCGCGGCTCGCCGCGCTCGACGACCTCGCCGTCGGCGAGGATCAGCACGTCGGTCGCGAAGTCGCGCACGAAATCGTCGTCGTGCGAGGTCACGAGCAGCGCGCGGCCGGTCGCCGCAAGCTCCGCGAGCGATTCGCCGAGCGATCGGCGGCGCGCGGGATCGAGCGACGCCGTCGGCTCGTCGAGCAGAAGCAGCGGCGGATCCATCGCGAGCGCGCGGGCGATCGCGACGCGCTGCGCCTCGCCGCCGGAGAGCTCGCGCGGGAGTGCCGCCGCGCGCTGCGCGACGCCGAGCTGCTCGAGGAGCGCAACCGCGCGCGCGCGCACGTCGCTCGTCCGCTCGCGCCGGACGTGACACGGCGCGAGGCAAACGTTGTCGAGCGCCGACAAGTGCTCGAACAGGCAGTGGAACTGAAAGACCATGCCGACGCGTTCGCGCAGCGGGTCCGGGCTCGGCGGCTGTCGCCACCCCGGCTTGAGCTCGACGTCGCCGACGCGGATCTCGCCGCCGTCGAACGGCTCGAGCGCCGCGACGGCGCGCAGCAGCGTCGACTTGCCCGACCCGGACAGCCCCATCAGCGCGACGAGCCGCCGGCTCGCGACCGAGAACGACACGCCGCGCAGGATGTCGCGCGCGCCGCGGCGCACGCGCAAGGAATCGACCTCGAGCGGCTCGGGCGCCGAGCGGCCGTTCGGTGCGCTTCCGGACGCTCGACGACGCGCTCACGACGCCCCCGGCGCGTTCCAGCGCGCCTCGAGGCGTCGCGCGACCTGCGCGAGCGGCAGCGACATCGCGAGATACAGCGCCGCGCAGAGCGCGCCCGGCAGAACCCAGCTGCCGAGATTGGTCGCGAAGATCTGCGTCTGCTTCGTGAGCTCCATCACCGTGAGCACCGAGACGAGCGACGAGTCCTTCAGCATCGCGACGAAGTCGTTCGTCATCGGCGCGAGCGCGAGCCGGAACGCCTGCGGCGCGCGCACGAGACGCAGCGTCTGCCAGCTCGCTGAAGCCGAGCACGCGCGCCGCCTCGAGCTGGCCGCGCGGCACGGCCTCGAGCGCGCCGCGGTAGATCTCGCTCTCGTACGCGGCGTAGTTGAGGCCGAGGCCGATCAGCGCCGCGACGAATGCCGGCAGCCGGACGACCGACGCGAGCCCGTAGTAGATGACGAACAGCTGCAGCAGGATCGGCGTGCCGCGAATGACCTCGACGTAGGCGGTGAACAGCGCGCGCAGCAGCGCGATTGCCGTAGACGCGGCCCGATCGCGATCACCGCGCCGAGGCAGACGGCGAGCGCCATCGACAGGCACGACAGCACGAGCGTCATCGCGGCCGCCGACAGCAGCGACGGCAGGTACTGCCGCGCCATCGCCGACGCCGACGGCCGCGGTCGACTGCGGCGGGGGCGTCCGCCGCTGCGACCGAGTCGCCGGCCGCGCTCGGACGCCGCGCTCGCACGACCCGATGCGACGCGCGCGTACAGCTTCGGCTGATCGTCGTTCCAGACGAGCCAGCGCCGCAAGATCGCCTCGAGCCGGCCGTCGCGCCATCGCGGCGCGCAAGATGCTGTCGATCCGATCGCGCAGCTGCCGTGCGCGCCGGCCCGAGCATGCCGACGTAGTGTCCGACGGCGACGGCGTCGGGCTGCGTCGCGAGCCCCGGCATCCGGCGCATCGAGCGCTCGGCGATCACGTTGTCGAGCAGCACCGCGTCGACGCGGCCGTTCAGCAAGATCCTCGTACGGATGCACGTCGTCGTCGTACGAGACCGCGCTCGACGCCGTGCTCGCGTCTCGGCCGCGAGCAGCAGCTCGTACGCCGTGGTGCCGCCGAGCGTCGCGACGCGACGGCCGCGCAGATCCGCGAGCGAGCGGAACCGAGTCGCGTCGGCGGCGCGCACGGTGAGCACCTCGCGGAACTCGTAGTACGGCACCGTCACGGCGAGCGACGCGCGCCGCGCCGGCGTGTCCTCGATGCCGTCGAGCGCGATGTCGAAGTCGCCGCGGGCCGCGGACTGGTCGAGCGACGTGAACGCGATCTGCACGAATCCGGCCGTGCGGCCCAGCTCCTTCGCGATGAGCTCGGCGATCTCGACGTCGAGCCCGACGACGCGCTCGGGATTGTGGGGGTCGGCTTCGACGTACGGCGCGCCGCCTTCGGAGTCGCCGGCCCAACGGAACGCCGGCAGCTGCTGCGCGTCGGCGCGATCGGGCGCGAGCGCGAACGCTGCGGCGAAAGAAGCCGCGAACGGCACGAGCCATGCGGCCGGCCGCCGTCGGTGCTTGGATCCCAGCAACGTAGGCACCGCGCGATTCTATGTGCTCCCGACTCTCCGGCGAAACCTGAGCCGGCGCGGTGCCCCAGGGCACGGCCGCGGCGCGATTGGTCTCGCCCGCGCTCCGGCGCATAATCCGCGCAAACCAACAGGGGGGTCTCAGATGATCGTGTCTCGCTCGGTCGGCGTGGCCCTCGCCCTGCTCGCGTTGCCCGCGCTCGCGCAAGTCTCCGGCTCTCAACAACCTTCCATCACCACTCCACCGACGCTCGACTTCGACTTCTTCAAGGCGCGGATCGAGCCGATCTTCACGACCAAGCGCGTCGGCAACGCGCGCTGCATCTCGTGCCACGGCTCCGGCACGCCGATGCGGTTGAAGCCGCTGCCCGACGGCGCGGCCACCTGGAGCGACGCGGACGCGCGCGCGAACTTCGACGTGATCCGCGCGCGCGTGATGCCGGGCGATCCCGACGACAGCCGGCTGCTCCGCCACCCGCTCGCCGAAGCCGCGGGCGGCGATCCGCAGCACGACGGCGGCAAGCACTGGGCGTCGAAAGACGATCCCGAGTGGCAGACGCTCGCGGCTTGGGTGCGCGGCGCGACGCTCGCGACCGCGCCGCCGATCGGCCAGCTACACGCGCGGATCATCCAGACGAACAGCGCGGGCGACAACGTGCAGCATCATCGACCCCGCGACCAACAAGGTGGTCGGCGAGATCCGCGGCATCGAGGTCGGCCACGGCGCGGCCGCGGCGCCCGACGGCAGCCGGATCTACGTGAGCAACGAGGCGAGCTCGACGCTCGACGTCGTCGACGCGCGCACGCTGCGCGTGATGACGCGGATTCCGCTGAGCGGCCATCCGAACAACATCGCGGTGAGCAAGGACGGCAAGCGCGTCTACGTCGCGATCCGCGAGGAGCCGGGCGCGGTCGACGTCGTCGACACCGTCGGCCTCGTGCGCGCGAAGAGCATCCCGATCAAGGGCGCCGGCCACAACACGTACGTGACGCCCGACGGCCGCTACGTCGTCGCGGGCTCGGTCGCGGGCAAGAGCATGACCGTGATCGACGCGCAGACCGAGGAGCCGCTCTGGGACATCGTGTTCGACCTCGGCGTGCGGCCGATCGCGTTCGAGCAGAACGCGGACGGCTCGACGAAGCGCGCGTTCGTGCAGCTCACCGACTTCAACGGCTTCGCGGTCGTCGACTTCAAGACGCACAAGGAGACGCAGCGCATCGCGCTGCCGAAGCTGCCGCCGGACAAGAAGCCGGTGCTCGAGGGCGGCAACACGTCGCACGGCATGGCCGTGACGGCCGACAACAAGCGGCTGATCGTGAACAGCCGGCTCAACAGCGCCGTGTACGTCTACTCGCTGCCGGACCTGAAGCTCGTCGGCTCGGTCGACGTCGGGGTCGCGCCCGATTGGGTCACGTTGACGACGGCACGACCGCCTACGTCGCGAACGCGGGCTCGAACAACGTCTCGGTCGTCGACATGAGCGCGCTGCGCGAGGTCACCCGGATTCCGGTCGGCCAGGTGCCGAAGCGAAACATCACCGCGATGCTGCCGTAGCGCGACTCATCAGCAGGACCCAGCGATGACCCTCCCGCCGCGTTCGACACCGCACAGGATCGCGCTGCTGCTCACGATCGCATCGCTCGCGCCAGCGCTCGCGCAGCCGCCGCAAACGTTCACGCCCAAGCAGATCGTGCAGTTCGCGCCGGGCGGCGACAAGGAACGCAGCGCGCTCTCCCATCTGCCGGGGCTCGCGGACATCGTGAAGGGCCAGTTCGGCATCGGCGCCGGGGATTTGAGCGGCGACGGCTCTCCCGAGATGTTCGTCGTCTCGCTCGTTTGCGATAGCCAGGGATGCCCCGTCGTCGTGCTGCAGAGCGTGCCCGGTGGCGTGATCGCGCCGATCTTCGTTCGCAAAGTCGCCGGCCGGCTCGCGATCACGAACGAGAAGGTCAACGGCTACTACGCGCTCGCCGCGGCGGATCAAACCGGCGCGATCATGAAGGACGCGCACGGACAGCAACTCGTCTACACGCTCGGCGCGCCGGCAACGCAAACCGATCCTCCGACGGCGCAGCCCTCCGCCCGAAAACCCTGAGCGATTCCATTCTCTTCATCTGCATGGACACGCTGTCCTAGGACACGGGAAGCGGCCGGCGCCGAGTTAGGCGATAGGCGGTCCGAACCACGCGGTCAGTGCGTCAGCGAGCTCGAGCCGCGTCGAGGTTCCGACCCAAACCACGTATCCGTCGGGACGAATCAACACGGCGCTCGGAGCAGGGGCCGCCCCGATCACCGGAAGCTCCCATGGACCCCCGTACTCGGCGTCGATCGACCGGACGCGGTCCGACCACGGCGTGATGTCGATACCACCCGGCTCACCTAGGTTGAGCAACATCGGCCGCGCATCGTGCAGCAGCGCGAAGACCCGCACCGGACCGTCCGCGGTGAGCACCTCGAGATCCGGCATGCGGCGTCCGAGCAGCGGGTGGCTCTGGCCGACGTCGTAACGAACGTCGAGACCGGACATCATGGCGGCCACTCGTCGCCGCGGCTCGTCCAGGCCGAGGAGCTCGATACCATCTCGCTCAGAGCCTTGCTACGGGCGTCCGGGCGGCGAAGAGCGATCTGCGCCATCGTGTCGTGGAGCACGCGGGCAGCCACCGGGTGGCGCTCGGTATGGTAGGTCTCAAGAGGCTTTCCGGCGCAACGCGTTTGACCACTTGCGCGAGCTTCCAGCCCAGATTCACGGCGTCCTGCATCCCGATGTTGAGGCCCTGTCCGCCCACCGGGGAATGCACATGTGCGGCGTCGCCGGCGAGCAGGACACGCCGCTCGCGGTAAGCCGCGGCCTGGCGAGTCAGGTCGGTGAATCGCGAGATCCAGGTGGGACTGTGGACGCGGAAGTCGGTTCCGTAGATGGCGACGAGCGCCGCGCTGAGATCTTGAGCGTCGGTTCGCGCTCGGTTTGTAGCCGGCCTTCGGTCAGCACGACGCCGACCGTGGCGCCGTCCTCCGGTCTGGCGATGCGCATGGACGCCGCTGGAGTCCCCGCGGAAGCCCCATACCGGCTCGTCGGCCATCTCGACCTCGGCGATCAACCAGCTCGTCGTCGGATCCCAGCCCGGGAAGTCGATGCCGGCTGTCTTGCGGATCAGGCTGCGACCTCCGTCGCAGCCGACGAGATACTGCGCGCGCAACGATTCGGCCGTCCGACAGCTCGACGTCGACGCCGTCGTCGTCCTGCGCGAAGCCCACCACCGCTCTTCCGCGAGAGATCGGCACCGCGAGCTCGCCGACCCAGTCGGCCAGGATGCGCTCGATATGGTTCTGCCAGGAGCGCCGAGCACGTAGTTGTGGCGCGTCGGGAAGGTCGCGGATGTCCAGCGGGATCCGGCGAAGCGCCGCGACCTGGTCGTCTTCCCGCGCGAAAGGAACCGATCGGCGATTCCGCGCTGATCGAGGACTTCGATCGAGCGCGCGTGCAGACCGCCCGCGCGCGAGCCGACGAGGTCCTGACTCGCGCGACGTTCGACGATCGCGACATCGACACCCGCCAACGCCAGCTCGCCGGCGAGCATGAGCCCCGTCGGACCTCCACCGGCGATCAGCACGGCCGGATCGCTCATTGCCGGCCTCGGATCGATGACGACCGTTCTGCGGAGAATGCGCACCATGCATTTCACGACCTCCATGTCCGTCCGTTCTTGGGAGGCCGGCGATGCTGCACCAAGACCCAGGCCTTACCGCAACCCCGTGGGTGCGGTGTATTCTGATAACAGGTAGCGGCTGTTCGGCGCGAGCCTCGAGCTAGGCGGACGCCGCGTCGAGCTCCGCGACGTCCGCGGCGCTGAGCGTGAGGCGGAGCGCGCCCATGAGCTCGGTGACCTGAGCGACCGAGGTCGCGCTCGCGATCGGCGCGGCGATCGCGGGCTTCGCCATGATCCAGGCCAGCGCGACCTGCGCGCAGGTCGCGTCCTGGCGCGCCGCGACCGCGTCGAGCGCCGCGAGCACCTTGAGCCCTTTGCCGTCGAGGTACTTGTCCATCCCGCCGCCGCGCGGGCTCTTGCTCTTGTCCGCTGCGCTACGGTACTTGCCGGTCAGAAACCCGCTCGCGAGACCGAAGTACGGCACGATCGAGACGTGCTCGCGCGCGCAGAGCGGCATCAGGTCCTTCTCGATCTCGCGGTTCATCAAGTTGTACTCAGGTTGCTGCGCCGCGAAGCGCACTTTGCCTGAGCGCGCGCTCTCGGCCAGCGCCTCGGCGAAGCGTGGAGCCGCGAAATTCGACGCGCCGACCGCGCGCACTTTCCCGGACTCGACGAGCTCGTCGAGAGCGCCCAAGTATTCGTCCGGCTGCGTCTTGCCGTCGTCCTTGTGCAGCCAGTAGAGATCGATCGTCTCGACGCCGAGCCTGCGCAGCGAGTCCTCGCAGCCCGCGACGATGCTGTCCCGCTCGAGGCCCGTGTGCGGCGCGAGCATGCCGACCTTCGTGCCGATCACGACCGAGTTGCGCTTGCCGCTGCGCTTGAGCCACTTGCCGATCACCGTCTCGCTCTCGCCGCCTTGGTGGCCCGGCGCCCAGGCCGAGTACACGTCGGCCGTGTCGAGCGAGTTGCCGCCGTTGCCGACGAACGCATCGAGCACTGCGAACGACGTCGCCTCGTCCGCGGTCCAGCCGAGCACGTTGCCGCCGAGCATCAGCGGCGTGATCGCGAGCGTCGAATTGCCGAGCGTGCGCTTCTCCATGCGAATCTCCTTGGGCGACATGCTCACATCATAGCCCCGCCACGCGGCGCTGCAGGAAGCGCCGCACCGCCGCGTCGCGCTCGAGGCCGATCGCGCGCTCGTAGGCCGAGCGCGGCTTCGGCGCGCGCGCCCGTTCGCGCGAGCAGCGCCGCGCGCGCCGCCCAGTAGGGCTGGTAGTCGGCGAGCCGCGCGTCGCGCGCGAGCGCATCCAAGCGCAGCGAGCGCCGCGCTGCGGGCCGCGCGTCTCGGCGAGCGCGATCGCGCGGTTGATCGCGACCACCGGCGAGCCGGTGAGCTCGCAGCGAGCGCGTCGTAGAGCTGCGAGCATCGCCGCCCAGTCCGACCGGCCGGTGACGGCGGCCGCACGGCGTGCGCAGACTGCACCGCGGCTTCGAGCTGATAGCGGCCGGCGCTCGCCGCATGCGCTCGCGCGCGTGAGCAGCGCCTCGGCCTCGTCGATCAGCGCGGCGTCCCAGAGCGCAGGGTCCTGCTCGGCGAGCGGCACGTAGTCGCCGTGCTGCGTCGCGCCGCGCGTGCGCGGCGCGCTTCGGCGTGGAGCATCAGCGCGAGCAGGCCGAGCGCTTCGGGCTCGTCCGGCAGCAGCGACGCCACGAGCCGGCCGAGCCAGATCGCCTCCTCCGCGAGATCGCGGCGCGCGCGCCTCGGTGCCGGCCGGGATCGGACCAGCCCTCGGCGAAGGCCGCGTAGATCGCCTCGAGCACCGCATCCGAGCCGCTCGCGCAAGCTCGTCGCGCTCCGGGACGCGCGAACGGAATGCCGGCCTGCTTGATCTTCGTCTTCGCGCGCACGAGCCGCTGGCCCATCGCGGCGGGCGACGCGAGAAACGCGGAGCGCGATCGTCGCGGCGTCGAAGCCGAGCACGGTCTGCAGGATGAGCGGCGCGCGCACGCTCGCGTCGATCGCCGGATGCGCGCAGGCGAACATCAGCGCGAGGCGGTCGTCCGGCATGGCGCGGCCTCGTCGTCCGGCGCGGTCGGTCGAGCTCCTCGGCGCAGGAGCTCGAGCTGCGGTCGGCCGCCTCGCGCTCGTGCGCGGCGCCGCGCCGACGTCGATCAGCTTGCGCCGCGCCGACCGTGAGCAGCCACGCCTCGGGATTGCGCGGGCACGCCGCCGCGTGGGCCAGTCGGCGAGCGCCGCGGCGAAGGCGTCCGAGAGCGCGTCCTCGGCCGCCGCGACGTCGCGCGGTGCGCGCGGCGAGGAAGGCGACGAGCTTGCCGTAGCTGCGGCGCGCGACCGCCTCCGCCGTGCTGCGTGCGTGCTCGGCATCGTTCATCGCGACGACGCAGGTCCGCTCAGACCATGGTCCAGATCGGTCGGACCTCGACCGCGCCGTGGCTCGCGCCGGGGCAGCGCGCCGCCCACGACAGCGCCGCGTCGAGATCGGGCACGTCGATCAAGTAGTAGCCGCCGAGCTGCTCCTTGGTCTCGGCGTACGGACCGTCGAGCACCTGCGACTTGCCGTTCTCGACACGCACCGTCGTGCTGTCCGCGGTCGGGCGCAGCCGATCCGAGGACTTCAGCACCCCGGCCTTGCGCAGCGACTCCGTATACGCGACGTACGCCCCCATGGCCTGCTCGCGCTGCGCCGGGGGGATCGCCTGAAACGCCTTCTCGTTTGCGTAGATCAGAAGCATGTATTGCATTGCCGTCTCCGTTCGGGTTTCTCGAGCGGGCACGATTGCTCCGCCGACACTATGACGCGCGAGCCCTGCCGATTTCGACAGCGGTCTCGGCTAGTTCGTCGGCGGCGGCGGCAAATCGGCAGGCGGGGTCTTATCGAAGCGATCGTGTCCCGCCGTCCGGTCGAACGAACGGTCACGCTCGACGCACGTGTCGAAGTCGGTGAACACTCGATCGGGAGCTCGCCGGTATTGCTGCTGCGCCGTGAGCGGCGTCGCGAGCACTGCGGGCGCCACGAGCGTCGATTCGATGCGCAGCGTATCCGCGTCGACCAGTGAGAAGCGCTCCAGCACGTGAGCGCCGGGGCCGAGCGTCGATCCCGGCACTATCGGAGCGTTCGGGTCGAGGCCGGTCGTCTCGACGACGAGCGTCTTGCCTTCCCAGCGGCCGATCGACGTCCCGCTTCTCGACTCGTCGAGCGAGCCCGCCGGCGGCTTGTCGCGCAGGTAGATGCGCCGCACGAGACCGGATTCGGTCGCCATCGTCACGCGCCCCGGCGTGAACAGGATCTCGAACGCGCCGCCGGCGCCCGCGGGCGGGCGACCCATGAAGGTTTGCTGCTGGCAATAAGCACGGGCCCTCGCCGCCACCGAGGTCGTCTGCTTGACCTCTTCGCGACAACGCGCAATGACGTCCTGCTTGAACCCCTGTGGCGCGGCGGCGGCGCATACGGCGTCCGGCGTCGGATCGGGCGGGCGTTGCGCGGTTGGAGTTGGAGGGGGTAGCACGAACGGCGACGTCAACGGCGTCCAAGAGCCGGCGAAATCGGGAAGGCTCTCGAGTGAGCGGTAAGTCGCGCCGGGCTGCGCCGAGGCCGAGGTCGCGGTGGCGAACACGCAAGCCGCTACGACGGCCGCGTCTCGAAATGCGTGTTGTTGAGAGCGTCGCAAGGGTTTACGGACGCGCGATCGAGTTCGGGCACTGCAGAACGCGATCGTCGGACAACTTCACCTTCTCGCAGTGCCCGCCGATGGTGCCGTCGCGCAACGGCCAGTATTCGATCGCGATCGTGTCACCCGCCTTGAGCGAGTCCTTGCTCCAACCGTGGCCTTGCAAGACCGACGGCGAGCCGTTTTCGAATCCCCAGAGGTCGTACGTCCCTGCCTTGTCTTTGCTCGGCACGTAGACCCAAAGGAACGCGTGGGGGTTCATCCACTCGAGCTTCGCGACCGTGCCGCTGACGGTCTTCGTGCCCGACGTGTCGAACAGCGCGTACGAATGGTGCGCCCACGCTGCGCCGCTCGAAGCGAGGCACGCGATCAAGAACCACAATCGAGCACGTCTCATGGCTGCAAGTCTCCGGATGCGATCGATCGACGCCTCGAGCAAGCGCCGGGATTCTGTACCGGTTGAGCGCTCAAATCCAACCAGAGCAGCGGCCGCCGCGGCGACTGAGGCTATCGATCGCCCCTCAGCGCCGCGGCGGGCGCGGCTTCGCGCGCTTCGTCGGCTGTGCTTCGAGGGGATTCTCGGGCCAATAGTGGCGCGGATAGCGGCCGCGCATGTCCTTGCGCACGTCGACGTACGCGTTGCGCCAGAAGCTCGCGAGGTCGCGCGTGACCTGTAGCGGCCGATGCGCGGGCGATAGCAGCTTGAACGTAATCGGCACACGGCCGCCGCCGATCTTCGGCGTCGCGGCAAGGCCGAACACTTCTTGCACTCGCATCGACGCGACGGGCGCGTTGTCGTCGCGATAGTCGATCTTCGCGCGCGTGCCGGTCGGCAGCGTGACGTGCGTCGGCGCGAGCTCGTCGAGCGCGCGCTGCTGCATCGGCGTGAGCCGCGCGCGCAGCGCCGCGGCGAGCGGCACGCGCGCGAGATGCGCGCGGCGCGTGGCGCCCGCGAGGAACGGCTCGAGCCATCCGAGGTCTCGCATCAGGGCTTCGGTCGAGAAGTCGGGCCACGCATCGGCAGCACGCGCGCCGCGGTCCGCTCGCCGCGCGCCGCCGTCCTCGCCGTGCGCGCTCTTCAGGCCGCGCACGAACTCGCTGCGCGCGACGAGATCGCGGCTCTCGTCGTCCCACGGTAGCGCGTCCGCGCCGAGCCCGCGAAGGCCATCGAGCAGCACGGCGGCCGCGGCTCCTGCGGAAACGTTCTCGAGCGGCTTGTCCTCGATCACGATCTCGCCGAGCCGCGCCGTGCGCCGCGCGATCACGGCCTCCGCGCGCGCGTCCCAGACGACTTCCTCGCGCTCGACGAGCTGCCCGGCGAAGTGCTCGAGCAAGTCCTCGCGCGCGAGCGGCGCGGCGAGCAGGATCCGCGCGTCGCGCTCGCGATCGTCGAGGTCGACTGCGACGATGAGCTCTTCGCGCGCGATCGACTCCGGATTCGCGAACGAGGCGCCGCGGCCGTTCGCGAGCTGGTAGCGGCCGCCGTCGCCGGGCCGCCGCTTTGCGATCCGATCGGGATACGCGAATGCGAGCAGCACGCCGGGCTCGATGTCTGCGTCGACGTCCGCGCCGCGGGCCTGGCCGAGGTCGCCCCGGAACGCGCGTTCGAGGCGGCGCACACGCTCGAGCGCCGCGTCGCGGCCGCCACGGCGCAAGACGTCGAGTCGGCTCCGAATGTCGCTGTCGCGCGCGCCGCCGCCGGCGCGCCCGCCGCGCAGCACGTCGCGCTCCGAGAGCAGCGCCGCGAGCTCGGCTTCCCAAGCGCGGCGCGCCGAGCTCGCGCGCGGCGAGCAGCATCTGCGCGAGTCGAGGATGGAGGCCGAGCGCGTGCAACGCGCGGCCATGCGCGGTCACGCGGCCCGCGTCGTCGAGCGCCTCGAGCCGGCGCAACAAGTCGCGCGCGGCTGCGAGCGTCGCGCCCGGCGGCGCGTCGAGCCAGTCGAGCGCGCCCGCGTCCGTGCCCCAGACCGCGAGCTCGAGCGCGAGCGGCGCGAGATCGGCCGTCGCGATCTCGGGCGTTGCATGCGCCGCGAGCGTGCGCTGCGCGCTCTCGCCCCAGATTCGATAGCAGATGCCGGGCGCGGTGCGGCCGGCCCGGCCGGCGCGCTGCTCGGCCGAGGCGCGCGAGATCCGCTGCGTCTCGAGCCGGCTCATGCCCGTGCCCGCATCGAACACGCTGCGCCGCTCGAGGCCCGAATCGACGACGGCGCGGACGCCGTCGATCGTGAGGCTGGTCTCGGCGATGTTGGTCGCGAGCACGACCTTGCGACGATCGCCGCGCGCGGGCTCGAGCGCCGCGTCTTGCTCGGCCGCCGGCAGGTCGCCGTAGAGCGGCAGGACATCGACGTCCGCGCCGACGCTGCGCCTCACCGAGGCGCTTCTGCACGCGGCGAATCTCGCCGGCGCCCGGCAGGAACACGAGCAGATCGCCGGCCGCTTCCGCGAGCGCGCGCCGCACGACCCGCGCGACGACCGCATCCGGCGGCTCCTCTCCGGGCGCGCGCGGGCCCGGCAGCGCGGGCAAGCCCTTGCCGACATAGTGCGCCTCGACGGGGTACACGCGCGCGGCGTGCTCGATCACCGGAGCGCCGCCGAGCAGCCGCGCGACGGCGGCGCCGTCGAGCGTGGCGGACATCGCGAGCACGCGCAGTGCCGGCGCGACGTGCCGCTGCGCGTCGAGAGCGAACGCGAGGCCGGCGTCGGCGTTCAGGCTGCGCTCGTGGAATTCGTCGAAGATCACGGCCGCCACGCCGCCGAGCGCGGGGTCGCTCTGCAGCATCCGCGTGAACACGCCTTCGGTCACGACCTCGAGCCGGGTCGCCGCGCTCACGCGCGTCTCGAGCCGCATCCGGTAGCCGACAGTGCCGCCGAAGTGCTCGCCGAGCGACGACGCCATCCGCGCGGCCACGGCCCGGGCCGCGAGCCGGCGCGGCTCGAGCAGCACGATCTTCTGCCCGCTCGCCCACGGCTCGTCGAGCAGCGCGAGCGGGACGACGGTGCTCTTGCCGGCGCCGGTCGGCGCGACGAGCACCGCGTTGCGGCCGTCAGCGAGCGCGGCGAGGAGCGGCGGCAAGGCTTCGTCGATCGGCAGGCCGGAGCGCATGAGGCGCGCATCTTAGCGCGAGCGGGCCGTAGAGCTTGGACTCCGGCTCTAGCTCGGCAGCTTGCCCTTGAGCCAGCGCGCGCAGGCCGGCGTCAGGTAGCGCGCCGCGACCTCGTCACAACGCGCGATCTCGCGCTCCGACAGCTCGTCCTTCCAGCGGCCATTCGTGCCCTTATGGATGAATGTCGCGCCGCCGCCTTTGAAGAACCTATCGAGCTCCTCGATCTTCATGGACGCGCCGCGCATGTAGTCGAACGAGCAATGCTCCAAGATCGCAGGCCACTGCGCACCGTCGATGTCGACCTCGAGAAAGCGCGCGATGCGCTTGATCTCGCGCCCCATGTTCGCTTTCAAATCGTTGAAGTGAACGAGCAGCACGTTCGGCAGCGCGCGGAGGTTCCACCAACCCTGCGTGTGCTCCCAGAGGCCGCCGAGCTCGAAGCCCGGGAAGTCGTCGTATTCGAGGAAATGCAGGTAGTAGTCACGCACATCGCAAGGCGGATTCGTCACCTGCGGACCGACGCGGCCCGGCATCTCGTTGAAAGCGTCGAGCGCTTCTTGCGTGAACGCTGCCTGGTGGTTGTAGGCGCTCCAAACGATGTCCCGGGCGTCGCGCCCGATATAGATATATTTCGCCCGCCGCGAGAACACGAGCGCGTCCACGGGCAAGTGCGTCTTGATGAAGCGACGGTGCTGCTGTGCTTCGAGCTGCTCCAGCATCGGCTCGAGCGGAACGATCCGCATGTCGAGCCACGGCGAGCTGCCCGCGGCCGAAACGCCGTCCGGCGCGCCGAGCAGCAGCTGGCCCACTATCTGCTGCATCCACGTCGTTCCCGCCTTGCCGAACGTGTCGATGACTACGTCGTCGTCGCGAAACTTGAAGCCGTTCCAGCGCGTCGAGTCGAAGATCGCCGTCTGGATCTCGCGCGTCTTCTTCGGCCAGGGGATCTTGGTCGCGGGCTTCGTTGCCCTCTTCTTCGTCTTCTTGGGCATGACGCTTCCTCCGGCAAGCCGCGCGATGATCGCAGTGGCCGCGCAGAGGGTCAACGCGAGCGCGCTCGCCGCCGGCTCGTTTTCGCCAAACCTTGTGCGAACACGACACGACTTGGCTATTCCCGCTACGACCCACGGGCGCGGCGCGGGCTCGCAACTCGCGCCGCTGTTGACGCGTGGCGCCGCCGAGCCGCTGGCACGGTAACTGCAACGGCGGCCTGTCGTGAGCCGCCGCAATTCGCGCCGATTTGTCACGCGGAGGGGTGGCCGAACGTATAAAGCCAGTGGAGGAGCCCATGAGCGTCTCATCAGTCCACGTTCAAACCGACCGCACAATGGCCATGGTCGCCTACATCCTGCATCTGATCGGCTCGGTCACGGGCCTGCTCAGCATCGGCGCGCTGATCCTCAACTACATCCGGCGCAACGAGTACGCCGACGGCCTCGCGAGCCATCACCGCTACATGATCCGCACCTTCTGGTGGACGGTTCTCTGGCTCGTGATCGGTTGGTGCACGTGGTTCATGTTCATCGGCTGGGTGTTCTTCGTCGCGGCGTGGTGCTGGTACGTGTACCGACACATCCGCGGGCTCATCGCGCTCGCGAACGGCGAGCGGATGCCGGGCTGAACGGCTGACGGCTTTCGCGCCTGGGAGGGGCGCGTAACCGAGACGACTCGGCGACTCGCCCCGCGCGCGGCCCCGAGTCGCGGGCTTCACACGCAAGGTCCACGGACGTCGTGCAATCGCTACGCGTGCACGGATCCGCGGCTGCTGCTGAAGTGCTCGTGCACGTCGAAGCTCGCGCGCTACTGCGATTGCCGGTGCTAGCCGCGGGCGCTACGCTCTGACGCCGCACACGCGGGCGAGCGCGATTCGTCGCCCCGGGGAGTCCGAGCATGCAAACGCGTCGCGCCCACCTTGCCGCGCTCGCGGGCGCCGCGGCGTCCGCGCTGTTGCCGCGCCGCGCGCGCGCGCAGGCGCTCGCGACACCGGCCGAACCGCCGGCCGCGTCGGCTGCGGCGTCGAGCATTCCGCCCGAAGGCATCGGCCGCGGCATCCGGCACGTCTCGTACAGCGACCAGGGCGGCCGTCCCGACGGCGTGCAGGTGATGGTCAACCGCGGGCACCTCTACGTCGGCCACATGTTCAGCGACGGCGTCACGGTGCTCGACGCGCGCGACCCGCGAGAGCTCAAGCCCGTGCACTTCTTTTCGACGCCGTCAACACGCGCACGCATCACTTGCAGGCGGCCGGCGACTACCTGCTTGCTCGCGAACGGCGCGAACATCGCGCGCAGCCAGTCGCTACGACAACTCGCGCGACTACTTCGAGAACACGCTCGCGGACAGCATCGCGAACGCGAGCCGTTTCGCGCCGGCCTCTCGATCTTCGACATCGCGAAGAACCCCGCGAAGCCGCGCGAGATCGCGTTCCTCGAGATGCCCGGGCTTCGGCGTCAACCGGCTCTGGTGGGCCGGCGGCCGCTACGCGTACGTGTCGGCGCACTTCGACGGCTTCACCGATCACATCCTGTGCATCGTCGACTTGCAGCGACATCACGAAGCCGCAGATCGTGTCGCGCTGGTGGCTGCCCGGCATGCACCGCGCCGGCGGCGAGACCGCGACGAACCCGCCCGGCAAGCGCTACGCGCTGCATCACATGATCGTCGCGGGCGAGCGCGGCTACGCGCGCATGGCGCGACGGCGGCTTCACGATCCACGACGTCAGCGACGCGTCGAGCCCGAAGCTGCTCGTCGCACATCAACTGGTCGCCGCCCTACCCCGGCGGCACGCACACGCCGCTGCCGCTGCCGGGCCGCAACCTCGCGGTCGTCGCGGACGAGTCGAACGCCGACTTCTGCGCGAAGGGCACGTTCTACACGTGGCTCGTCGACGTGCGCGCGGACGAGAACCCGGTGCCGATCGCGACGCTGCCGACGCCGGCCGACCGCGACTTCTGCGCGCTCGGGCAACTTCGGCCCGCACAACCTGCACGAGAACCGGCCCGGCAGCTTCGTGAGCGAGGAGACGATCTTCGCGACCTACCACGACGCCGGCGTGCGCGTGTTCGACATCCGCGACGCGTACGCGCCGCGCGAGATCGCGTCGTGGATCCCGCCCGTGCCCGCGAAGCATGATCGATCCGCGCCCGAACGTCGCGCGCGGCGCGCTCACGTGCGACTGCTACGTCACGCCGGACGGGCTCATGTACGTGACGCGACTGGAACGCGGGGCTGCACGTGCTCCAGTACGAGGGCTAACGTTCGGGCGACGGCCGCGGGGCGTTTCGGTCACTGCACGACTTGCGGCAACTCAGGCGACACGCGTCGAGGCGCAACAGGCTGCGACGCGGGGTCCATGAGGATCTCGCGCAGACGCTCCATGTCGGGCGGCTTCACGAGGTGGTGATCGAAGCCGGCGGCGCGCGACTGGCGCAAGTCCTCGTCCTGGCCCCAGCCCGTCAGCGCGACCAGCAGCACGTCGTTCGAGAGCTGCGCGCGGATTCGGCGCGACGCTTCGTAGCCGTCCATGTCCGGCATGCCGATGTCGAGCAGCACGGTGTCGGGAGCGAAGGTCGCAAGGGCCTCGAGCGCCGCGCGCCCGCTGTACGTGACGGCGACCGTTACGCCGAGCGTGCGCAGCAGCAGTGGCCAGCGTATCCGCCGCGTCCCGATTGTCGTCGACGACGAGCACGCGCCGCGCCGGCAGCCGCGCCGGCGGGGCGTCGGCTTGGGGCGCAACGTCGGGTCGAGCTAGCGCCGGCAGCGTCACCAGGAACTCACTGCCGGTGCCGGGACCGTTGCTGTGCGCCGTGATTTGGCCGCCGTGCATCGCGACGAGGCTCCGCGCCAGCGTGAGCCCGATGCCGAGACCGCCCTTGGGACTGGCGACTCGAGCGATCGACCTGCATGAACATCTCGAACACCGAATCGAGATGCTGCGGCCAGGATGCCGATGCCGTTGTCGCGGACGCGAACGACGGCGTGCTCGCCGACGCGCGCCGCGCTGAGCTCGATTCGACCGCCCGGATTCGTGTACTTGGCGGCGTTCGTGAGCAGGTTTGCGAACACCTGCGTGAGCCGCACCGAGTCGCCCTCGATCGCGATCGGCTCGCTCGGTATGCTCACGGATAGCTCGTGACCGGCCGTCTCGATCATGGCGCGCGTCGTGTCGAGCGCGGTGCGCAGCAGCGTGCAGAGATCGATCGCGCCGAGGCGGATGTCGATGATCGCCGCGCGTGATCCGCGAAACCTCGAGCAGGTCGTCGACGAGCCGGATGAGATGAGCCGACCTGCCGCTCCATCGTCGCTCTGACTCGCTCGACGATCTGCCGGTCGTCGCCCGATAGCCGCAGCAGTTGAAGTCCCGTGAGCAGCGGCGCGAGCGGGTTGCGCAGCTCGTGTCCGAGCGTCGCGAGGAACTCGTCCTTGCGCCGATCCAGACCACGCAGGGCCTCGGCGGCGCGCTCGCGCTCGTCGAGGTGGCCGCGAATCTGGTATTGGCGTTGGCGGGCCCGCAGCGCCGTGCGAACGGCGCTCACGAACGTCGTGATGCGCACCGGGCGCTCGAGCAGCGTGACGTTGCCGAGTGTGCGAACGGCGTTGCTGGCCGTCTCGCGAATCCGCGCCCCAACGCGTCAGCAACAGGACCGGAAGATCCGACCACGGCGGCTGGGCGCGCAACGCGTCGGCGAGGCGCGCGCTGTCGCGCGCCGACATGCACTCCTCGGCGACCGCGATCGCCGCGGCGCCGCGCGCGAGCTCTTCGAATAGCGCGTCGAAGGTATCGCAGACCTCGATGTCGATGCCCGCCTTGCGCAACACGTCGCGCGACGTCTTCGCGTCGCGGTTGGTGAGCGGAAGCAACAGCACGCGGTTATCGCGCGCACTGCCCCCGGCTTGGGTCACGTCCGCTCCTTGTCCATCAGCGGCACCGTTTCTCCTTCGTAGACCGGCACGCCCGTGAGCACGCCGCGGAAATTCCGCAGCGTCGCGCCGACGCGGAGTCCGCCGCGCTCGATCCGAAACTCGCGGATCGTGCGCTCGTGCGCGCCGCCGCGCTTCTTCATGACGGAAATCGCCTGGCGCACCTCGCCCTTCGCTTCGAAGTAGCGCAGCAGGACCACGGCGTCGGCCAGGTAGCTCGCGTCGACCGGCGTGTGCATCGGAGCTGCCGATCAGGCCCTGATGCGCGCCGATCAAGATCGTCGCGACACCGCGCTGCGCCAGGTACATCAGCAGCTCGTGCAGCTGGATCGTGAGGAACCGTTCCTCGGGCATCGCGTTCAGATAGCCGTTGAGGCTGTCGATGACGACGAGCTTTGCCCCCTCCTCGACCGCGAGGCGTATGGAGTGCATGAGCTCGCCGGGCGTGAGCTCCGCAGGGTCCACCTGCTGTAGGGTCACAGTGCCCGCCTCGAGGTGACGCGCAAGGTCTATGCCGAGCGCATCGCAGCGCGTGAGCAACGTGTGCGCGTTCTCGTCGAATGCGAACATCGCGCCGCGTGAGCCGCGATTCGCTGCCGCGACGACGAATTGAGCAGCGAGCGTCGACTTGCCGGTGCCTGCCGCTCCGACGATCAGCGTGCTCGTGCCTTCCTCGAGCCCGCCGCCGAGCAGCGAGTCGAGCTCGTCAATGTCGCTCGCAACTCGGCCGCCGATCGCCGGCGCGCGATACTCGGCCGCCACGAGCCGCGGGAAGACGCTGGATCCCGCCGCGGCGGATCACGTAGTCGTGGTAGCCGCCGCGGAATTGCACGCCGCGGTACTTCACGACTCGCAGGCGGCGGCGCTCGGAGCCGTATTCCGGATTCGTCTGCTCGAGCAGCACGACGCCGTGCGCGATGCTCTGCACTTGCAGGTCGTGATCGGTCGACGTCAGGTCGTCGAGCAGCACCACCGTGCAGCGGCGCGTCGCGAAGAAGTGCTTCAGCGCGAGGATCTGCCGCCGATAGCGCAGCGCGTTGCCTGCGAGCAGGCGCAGCTCCGAGAGCGAGTCGAACACCAAGCGCGTCGGCTTGATCTCGTCGACATCGGCAAGGATGCGCTTGGTCGTGTCCACGAGCTCGAGCTCCGACGGATGGAACAACGTGTTCTGCTCGCTCGTCTCGAGCTCGTCCTCGGACGGAGTGAGCTCCCGCAGATGCACGCCATCGAGGTTCCAGCCGTGCGATTCGGCGACCGCCCGCAGCTCGTCGGCGGTCTCGGACAGCGTCACGTAGAGCACCGGCTCGCCTGCGGCGGCGCCGGCCAGCAGGAACTGCATCGCGAGCGTGGTCTTGCCGGAGCCCGGCACGCCCTCGATGAGGAAGAGTCGATCGCGCGTGAATCCTCCCGACGAGGATGTCGTCGAGGCCGTCGATGCCGATGTTCGCGACGCGCCGCGGCGGGTGCGTGCCCGAGCCGGACATAGTCAGTACCCCCGTTGCATCACGGTCGCCGTCGGCTCGTCGCCGAATGGCAGGGCAGATAGGCTGACCGATGACGACTTGATGATGGCCCGTAGCGGCGGAAAAATCCAAAGGATCGAAGGCGGCATGCGGTTTTTGGAGTATCGCAAGCGCGTGACGAGACCCCCACCGGATCGACGGTTCCGAGGCGCAACCGCCCTCGCCGCACGATCCCGCCCCGGAGCACGCCGCGCATTCATCATCGCAAGCTCATTAGAAGGCACCCGTCATGTAGCGGTTGCACGTGGCGTGCCACGTCGGGCGGACAGGTCGTCCAGGCCGTGGCGGGTGCACGCGCGAGCCCGCGCGCGTTAGCCCGTAGGAGGCGCAAGCCCCAGGCACCGCAAGCGGTTTACAGCGCTTTCCAGCGCCGCGACAGCACGAGCTTGAGCTTGCGCTGCTCGTGCTCGGCGAGCGCGCCGGTGCACGCGCCGAGCTCATCGTCGAGCGCCTGGAGCTCGGCGTGCGCCGCCGCGGCGTCGAGCCGGCCCTTCAAGTCGTAGAAGAGGGCCGAGTACTCGCCGCAGAGCTCGCGGATGAACGTGAACGAGCGGCGATGGACCCTGCACGGCCCGTGCGCGCTGATCGCGGCCTGATGCTCGGGCGTGCTGTAGCCCTTGTGCCGCTCGAAGCCATAGAGCGGGAACTGAAGCGCGAGCTCGTCCATGAGCCGGTCGCGATGCGTCTTCGCGACGATCGAGGCGGCCGCGATCGAGAAGTCGATGCCGTCGCCCTTGTTGAAGCAGTTCTGCGGCGCGTCGACGCCCGGGATCGTTCGCGCGTCGACGAGCACGTGCTGCGGCGCGGATCGGCAGAGCCTCGAGCGCGCGCCGCATCGCGAGCAGTCCGGCGTGGTAGATGTTCACACTGTCGATTTCGGCCACCTCCGCAACGCCGATGCCGATCGCGGTCGCGGCTCCTCGAATCCGCCGCTCCGCGTCGAGCCGTTGCTCGAGATCGAGCCGTTTCGAGTCGTCGATGCCGGGCAGCTCCGTGTGCGGCGGGAAGATCACGGCGGCCGCGATCACGGGGCCCGCGAGCGGGCCCATGCCGACCTCGTCGACACCCGCGACGTGCTGCACGCCGGCGCGCCACAGCACGCGCTCGAAGTTCAGCATCGCGTCGAGCCTCGTGCGCTCGGCGCTGTCGCGCTCGTAGCGCTTCTTGAGCGCCTCGTAGAGCTGGCGCACGCCGTGGCGAGGGTCGCGCTTGAGCTTGCTCAGCGCCTGCGGCGTGACCGGCGCGTCCGCGCGCGCATAGCGCTCGCGGATCTCCTCGATCGACAGTTTCGATAGTCCGGACGGCACTTTTCCTCGCTACGCGGGGTGGGTATGTTTGTGATGAACGTAGTCGCAACTTAGCCAACCGATCGGCACGCGACAAGATCCAGCGGCGGACCGACGCCTACGCCCGCCGGCTCGGCACCGATCCACGCACAAGGAGGCCGCCGATGATTCGCAAGCTCAAGTCCGGGACCTATCGCCTCTACTCGCGCAAGCTCGACCCGCGCACCGGCAAGCGCCGCAACCTCGGAACGTTCGCGACCCGTGCGAAAGCCGAGCAGCACGAGCGCGCGTCGATCTTCAATCATCACAAATCGGCTGCGAGCGCGGTACGGTCGGCCGCGTCGTTGCGCGAGCTCAGCGCGGCGGCGGCGTCTGCGGTTGTGGACGCAGGTAGTAGTTGAACGGCTGGCCGTGCGCGCGCGCGTTGGCCCAGATCACGAGCATCTGCTCGAGCGCGTTCGCGTAGCGCAAAGGGCCGAGGTCGACGACTTCGAGGCCCATGCCTTTGACGAGGCCCGCGATCGTCGCCTTCGCCTGCGCGTCGTCGCCGCAGATCGGAATCGTGATCGGACCGCCCGCGCTCGCCGGATTCGACATCTGCCCGACGTTCAGCGTGTTGAACGCCTTCACGACCTTCGCCTTCGGCGCGAGCGACTGGATCAGCTCGGCGTTCGAGTTCGCGCCCGCCGGCTTCGCGTAGTCGAGGTTGCCGTCGGGAGTGTTGCGGTTCGCGAGGTTCGTCGGGTCGAGGATGATCTTGCCGGAGAGGTCGCCGAGCTCCTTCACGACGTCGCCCGCGGCCGTGCCCGGCACCGCGATCACGACGATGTCGGCGCCCTTCACGGCGTCCCGCTGCGACGGCGGCCGTCGCGCCGTGGCCCGTCTTGGCGATCAGATCCTTGACCTTCTGCTCGGACGGATTGCGCGAGCCGTAGACGATCGTGTTGCCCTGCTTCGCGAACCCGGGCCCGAGCGCGTTAGCGACGTTGCCCGTGCCGATCACGGCGATCTTCGCCGCGCTCGCTGCAAGCGGCGTTAGGGACACGAGGAACAGCGTGGCCGCGAACGCGGCGACAACTCGAGCTAAACGCATGACGACTCCCTCTTGTTGTTCGTGAATCCAGCTTGAACGACAGCGGGCGGCCCGCTTCGGGACCGGAATGATAATGCAAGCGCGTCGCGGCGCGTCAGAGCCCCGCGATCGCGCGCGCCTTGCCCGTGAGCTCGAGGATGTGCAGTCCCGTCGACGCGCGGTCGAGCGCATAGATGTAACCGCGGTCGTCGAGGTTCACATTGTTCGTCTGGATCGCGCGCTTGCACTCGCGCTTGCCGTCGATCGCGATGCACGACTCGGTCGTGTTAGACGTGATTTCGGGGATGAAGTGCGCGACCTCGACCGGCACGAACGGGTTGCGGATGTCGACCACGCGCACGCCGGCGTTGAAGTACGCGAGCACGACGAGCTTCTTGTCGAACTTCGGGTGGTACGCGTCCGCGAACGAGTGCGGGCCGAAACGGCCGCCGCGATGACAGAAGTCGCCGGGCTCCTCGGGCACTTGGAAAGTCGAGATCGGCAACGGGTGGCGCTCGTCGGTGATGTCGAGGATGAACATCACGTCGCGGCTCGCCTGGCAGCGGAACGTTTCCGTCTCGGACGACACGAGCAGCAGATCGCGCGTGCGCTCCTCGCGGTCGTCCGCGTAGTCGGCGATCTCGAAACCGTAGATCGGCTTCGCCGTGTGCACGCCCCAGAAGCGCGGGAAGTCGAGCCGCGCGATCTGCGGATAGGCGAGATTCGCGGGCGTCGGCGCGAGCGGCTCGCGCGACTGCGGATCGCCGTGCAGGAACTTGTCCGTGTCGAGGATCTGCAATACGCCGTCGTCGCCGCTGTTGTAGCCCAAGTACATGCGCTTGCCGACGACGAACGGCTGATGAAGCCCTGCGACTTCGGGATCCGGGAACGGACCCTTCGCGTCGGGCTCGTAACCCTCGAGGCCGAAGTCGCGGATGTGCTTCGGATGCGGCGGGTCGCTCACGTCGTAGACCTGGAGCACCCGGGTCACGCGCCAGCCGGGCGCGGTGCCGTTCATGTACGCGATGCCGCTCGCGCAGTCCCACTGAAACTTGTGCGTCTCGCGGTTGCCGCGGTCGGACTTCGGACGCGAGGAGTCGCCCGTCTCCGCGATGGTCGTGACGAACTTGGGCTTGGCCGGGTCCGTCACGTCGAGCAGCTCGTAGCTCAAGAGCCCGTTCGTGCGGATCGCATAGACCTTGGCTCGATCGGCGTGCGGCAGCGCGCTGCCGTCACAGACTTGCACGTGCTGCGTGCCGCTCGCCTCGTTCCCGGTCGGCGGCACGTGCACGAGGTACTTCGGCGCCGCCGGGTTCGTGACGTCGACGATCGACAGCCCGTTCTTCTCGACCTTGCCGGTCTGCGGGTTCGGCGCCTCGCCCGCGTGATGGCCGACGAACAAGATCCGGCGCTCGCCGTACGCATGCACGATCGGCTGGTACGCCGAGCGCGCCTGCAGGTCGTCGTGGCCGACGAGCCGCAAGTCGACGGCGTCCTGCGCGAGCATGAGTCCCGGCACTAGAGCGGCACCCACGGCCGCGAGAGCGAGCTCGATCTTGCTGAACACGATGCACCCCCGGATGCCGCGCCGCGGCGCCCGTCATCCTAGGATGGTTCGGTGCGAGCCGCCAGGCGTTTCCCTAGGCCGGCGACGAAGCCTGTGCGACGATAAGGCCAACGTCGGTGTCGGGGGACCCGGCTATGCAGAACAAGAACTCGCGGCGCGCTGCCGCCTCCGTCGTCTCTCTCACGCTCCTGTTTTTCGCCGGCACGCTGCCGCATGCCGCGCACGCGCAGTGGTGGGAGAACGTGCCGAGCACGATCCCGCTCGACGCGAAAGGCGAGCCCGATCTCACGGCGCCCGCTCCGCGCACGAAAGACGGCCATCCGGATCTCTCCGGAATTTGGAATCCGCACTCGAACAAGTACCTGCGCAACATCGCGGCGGACCTGAAGCCGGAGGACGTGCCGTTCCAGCCGTGGGCGAAGCAGCTCGCGGACGAACGCGCGGACGGCTCGCACTCGCGCGAGGATTCCGACGCGAACTGCTTGCCGCAAGGCGTGCCCCGGCTCGGCGCCGCGCCCGCCCCTTGGAAGTTCGTACAGACGCCCGGCCTCATCGTCGTCGTGCACGAGGCGTTCTCGCTCTGGCGACAGATCTTCCTCGACGGCCGCAAGCTCGCGGCGAACGCGAATCCGTCCTGGCTCGGCTACTCGACGGGCCATTGGGAGGGCAACACGCTCGTCGTCGACACGCGTGGCTTCAACGGCAAGACTTGGCTCGATCAAGTCGGCAAGCCGACCACGGAGAAGCTGCACGTGACCGAGCGGTACACGCGCAAGGACTTCGGCCATATGGATCTCGAGATCACGATCGACGACTCGGGCGCGTACACGCGGCCCTGGACCGTGAAGCAGGATCTCACGCTGCTCACGGACACCGAGTTGCTCGAGTTCATCTGCAACGAGAACAACCGCGACCTCGAGCACCTGCCCGGGCCCCCGCGCGGGCAGTGACGGCGCATGGGACGAGCACGCTCGCAGCCACCTCGGTCAAGCAGCACCGATTCCAAGCCGAGCCGAGGTCGGATTAGACTGGACCTCATGCATCGGGCGGCCCGCCACGCTATCAGGGCCGTCCACGGGGGGAGACCGATGAAAGGCGTCACCGTCAGCGCGCTCGCGAGCCTCGTCGCGGCGCTCGCGCCCGCCGCCGCGTACGCGCACCACTCGTTCGCGTCGGAGTTCGACTCGAACCTCGAAGGCACGGTGAAGGGCGTCGTCACGCGCGTCTGGTGGCAGAACCCGCACATCCGCTACGACGTCACGATGAAGATGCCGGACGGCTCGACGCAGGAATGGGCGCTGCTGCCGCCCGGCAACCTGCCGACCTACCGGACCGAGAACTGGACCGAGCAGACCGTGCAAGTCGGCTATCGCGGTCAGCGCGACCGGCAACTTGGGGCGCGAGGGCGCGAAAAAGCTGTACGCCACCTGCATCAACCTCGAGAGCGGACCGGAGAAAGGTCGCAAGCTCGGCCGCTGCGCGAGCGCCGGGCACGACGACGCAGATCACCGCCGATCCGAACGTCGACTACACCGTGCACGCGAAGAACTTTCCCGTGAACATCACGGGCTACTGGGACAACCGCTACAAGTTCCACGTGACCGTCGACGACTTCGAGCCGAGGCCGATGCCGCTCACGCCCGAGGCACGCGCGATCTACGACGGCCGCAAGTACGGCGACGACAAGGTCTTGCGCTGCCTGCCCGCGGGGCTGCCGCGCATCTTCGGGTCGCCGTATCCCGTGCAGGTCCTCGACGCCGGCACGCATTATTTGATGGTGTTCATGCAGGACAACACGCCGCGGCGCGTGTGGATGGACGACCGCAAGCCGCCGGCCGAGCAGCCGCTCACGTCGATGGGCTTCTCGAAGGGCCACTGGGAAGGCCGAACGCTCGTGATCGAGACGACGATGCTCGCGCCGGGCTGGCTCGACGGCTCGGGCTATCCGATGAGCGGCGGCAACGACACGCGGATCGTCGAGCGTTGGACCGTCGCGCAGGACGGGCTCACGATGGAGCGCACGATGACGGTCTACGACAAGCTCTACACGGCGCCGCTCGTGCGCACGCGCGGCTCGCAGCGCGGCGACGCGTCGGTCGGGCTTATCGAGAGCGAGCCGTGCGACGCGACGCCGTTCTATCACGAGCTCATGCAGCGCGGCGAGCTCGAGAAGCGGCTGCAGTAGTCGGTTCTACCACTGCCGGCCGACGGCGTCTCGCCCCCCAGAAAAGGCGCTCCGGCCGCGACGCACTGCGAGGCCGCCGGTACCTCGTGCGTCCTTCCCGAGACCGTGAGCGCACAGGGATGTGCGCGCCCGAGCCCCAAGGACGGTCTTCCGGCGTGTCTCGGGAAGGATGCACGAGGTACCGGCGGCCGTGGCCGTAAGAGCACCGTCCTCTAGTACTCGGTGTATTTGCGGGGCGAGCCGCGGACGCGGTCGGCGGGGTACTTCAGCTCGTTGAGCGCGATCTTGTCGGTCGCGGCGCGCATGCAGGTCGACGCCGAGCTTGTCGGCGAGGCGCAGGAGATAGATCAGCACGTCGGCCATCTCGAGCCGCACGCGCTCGAGTCGCTCCGGATCGAGCGCGCGGCTCTGCTCCTCCGTGAGCCACTGGAATTCTTCGAGCAGCTCCGACGGCCTCGACCGCGAGAGCCATCGCGAGATTCTTCGGCGAGTGAAACTGATCCCAGTCGCGCGCCGCCGCGAATGCGGCGAGCGCCGCTGTAACTCCGCGAGCCGATCGTCCGACATCTGCGAACCTCCGCCTGCCGCCGCGTCGCACCGCGCGCGCTCGGTGCGCGGCGGCAATCAGCGTGGCGCGTCGAGTATCCCACATGCGCGCGCGCCCTTATGATCGCGCGATGCGACTCGTCGACGAGCTGCTGAGGCTGTCCGCGACCGATCTCGCGAATCACCTCGGCTGCATCCACTTGAGCGAATTGAACCGCGCGGCGGCGCAGGGACTCGCGCGCCGGCCGCGCTGGGACGACCCGCTCGGCGAGCTGCTGCGCGAGCGCGGCCACGAGCACGAGAAGGCGTATCTCGCGCACCTGCGCGCGACGCGCGCGCTCGAAGATCGTCGAGATCCCGGCAAGGCGGCGACGGCGCCGGCGCAGACTCACGGCCGCGGCGATGCGCGACGGCGCCGACGTGATCTACCAGGCGCCGCTCGGCGACGCGCGCTGGTACGGCCGCGCCGACTTTCTGATCAAGGTGCGCGCGGCCGAGCGACGCTCGGCTCGTGGTCGTACGAGGTCACCGACGCGAAGCTCGCGACCGAGACGCGCGCGGGCACGGTGCTGCAGCTCTGCGTGTACTCGGAGCTGCTCGCGGCGCTGCAGGGCGTCGCGGCCCGAGCGCGCGCACGTCGTCGCGCCGCACCACGACTTCCAGCCCGAGCCGTACCGGCTCGCGGAGTACGAGGCTTACTACCGGCTCGTGAAGCGCCGGCTCGAAACCGCGCTCGGCGCGCGCGCGGCCGAAAAGCCGCCGCCGACCCGCGGAACGTTCGCGATCGCGACCTATCCCGAGCCCGTCGCAGCACTGCGAGGTCTGCGCGTGGTGGGCGCGCTGCGACGCGCGAGCGGCGCGCGGACGATCATCTGTGCTTCGTCGCCGGGATCAGCAAGACGCAGATCAAGGAGCTCGAGCGAATTCGACGTGGACACGCTCGAGCGGCTCGGCGAGCTCGCGCGACGTGCCGAAGCCGACGCGCGGCTCGCGCGAGGCGCTCTCGAAGTCGCGCGACCAGGCCGCGATCCAGCTCAAGGCGCGCCGGCTCGACGCGCCGCAGCACGAGATCCTCGTGCCGCTCGGCCCCGAGCACGGCTTCGCGAAGCTGCCCGAGCCGACCGCGCGCGACGTGTTCCTCGATCTCGAAGGCGACAGGCTCGCGCCCGACGGCGGCCGCGAGTATCTGTTCGGCTACGTCGTCGAAGCGACGCGGCTACGTTCCGCTCTGGGCGGCGACGCCCGGCCGAGGAGAAGCGCGAGTTCGAGCGCGTGATCGACACGATCCTCGCGGAGTTCCGCGCCGCAGCCCGGCATGCACGTCTACCATTTCGGCGCCTACGAGCCCGCGGCGATGAAGCGACTCTCGGGCCGGTACGCGACGCGCGAGACGGAGCTCGACACGATCCTGCGCGCGGAGCTCTTCGTCGACCTGCACACGATCGTGCGCCACTCGCTGCGCGCGAGCGTCGAGAGCTACTCGATCAAGGAGCTCGAGCGGTTCTACGGCCTCGATCGCGAGCAGGACCTGCACGCGGCGACGCTGAGCCGCCGCGCGATCGAGTGGGCGATCGAGATGCACGAGGAGCTGCCGATCGAGGCGGCGCACGCATTGCGCAGCGACACGCCGGCGCCGGCGGCGCGCCCGCAGCTCGAGCTCGCGCTCGGCGCGGAGACGGCGCCCGAGACGGCGCCTCCTGCACGAACCGGCGCGACGCACGAGCGCGCGCCGCGCGGCGACCCCGAAAGCGGCGAGCAGCGCGCGCGACGGCTCGCCGAGCACGTCGCGGCCGTCGAGCGCTACAACCGCGAGGACTGCGTCTCCGCGCGCGAGCTGCGCGACTGGCTCGAGCGGCTGCGCGCGCAAGCCGAGCGCGAGCACGGCGTCGAGCTGCCGCGGCCCGAGCTGTCGAGCGGCGCCGCGAGCGAGGAGATCGCGGCGACCGCCGAGGAGACGCAGCGCGTGATGACCGAGCTGCTCGCCGGCGTGCCCGGTCGATCGCCGAGCGGCGCACGCCGGAGCAGCAGGCGTCGCTGGCTCATGGCGCATCTGCTCGAATGGCACCGGCGCGAGGACAAGGCCGCGTGGTGGGAGTTCTTTCGCCTTCGCGATCTGCCGCTCGAGGACTACGAGGGCGAGCGGTCGGCGCTCGCGGGGCTCACGTTCGTCGACACCGTCGGCGGCACGCGCACGCGGCCGATCCACCGCTACTCGTTCCCGGCGCAGGACCACGACATCCGCAAGGGCGACTGCGCCTGCCTGCCGCTTCGACAGTGCACGACCTCGGCGAGGTCGTGAGCGCTCGACGTCGCCGCGCACACGATCGACATTCAGCACAACGGCAAGCTACGCGGCCGAGCGTCCGGAGCGCGTGTTCGTCCACCGCAACGTGCGTCCGGGCACGAAGCCCGACGTGCTGCTCGAGATCGGCCGCTGGATCGCCGCGCACGGCGTCGACGCGCCCGGCGAGCATCGCGCGGCGCGCGACCTGCTGCTCAAACGTCCGCCGCGGCTCGTCGCACGGCTCGGCGGGGCTGCGCCGCCCGGATGGCGGCGACACCGCGCCGGCCGTCGCGCGCGTCGCGGGCGGCGGCGCCCAGGTGATCGCGTTCGGCGCGGCGCGCAGCGCGCGCGAGCAGCGGATCGCCGCGCGGCTCGGCGCGCGCGACGAAGACGTCGACCCCGAGGTGCTCGACGCGCAGCGGCTCGGCTTCGAGCTCGACCGCGGCGTGCTGCCGATCCAGGGTCCGCCCGGTACCGGCAAGACGTTCACGGGCGCGCACATGATTCTCGAGCTGATGAAGGCCGGGCAAGAGGATCGGCGTCTCGGCCGTGAGCCACGAGGTGATCCGCACGCTGTTGCGCACCGTCTGCGAGCTCGCCGAGAAGCAGGGGCTCGCGGGCTTCAAGTGCCTGCACAAGGGCAATCCGAAGGACGGTAATCCGCAAGCGATTCACGCGATCGACTCCAATCCGCGCATCGCGGAGCTGTTCCTGCACGGCGATTACTCGCTGCTCGGCGGCACGGCGTGGCTCTGGGCGCGCCCGGAGTTTCGCGACAGCGTCGACGTGCTGTTCATCGACGAGGCCGGGCAGATGTCGCTCGCCGACGTGCTCGCGGTCTCCGCCGCGGCGAAGAGCCTGGTGCTGCTCGGCGATCCGCAACAGCTCGAGCAGCCGCAGCAGGCGAGCCATCCGCCCGGCACGCAGGCGTCGGCGCTCGAGCATCTGCTCGGCGGCGCGAAGACGATCCCGGCCGATCGCGGGCTGTTCCTGCATCAGACTCGACGGCTGCATCCGCAAATCTGCTCGTTCACGGCCGAGGCGTTCTACGAGAATCGCCTCTCCTCCGCGCCGGGGCTCGAGCGCCAGGCGCTGATCGCAACGTCGCGGCAGCGCAGCGCAGCGCTTCGGCGAGGCCGGGCTCGTGTACGTGCCCGTCGAGCACGAGGGCAACCAGGCGCGCGCGCCCGAGGAGGTCGATGCGGTCGCGGCGATCGCGGCGGCGCTCACGAGCGGCGAGGTGATTTGGCGAGACCGCTTCGGCGCCGAGGCCCCGCTCACACGCGCCGACCTCATGATCGTCGCGCCGTACAACGCGCAGGTGACCGCTTTGTCCGCCGCGCTGCGCGACGTGCGCATAGGCACCGTCGACAAGTTTCAGGGCCAGCAGGCGCCGGTCGTGATCGTCTCGCTCACGACCTCGACGCCCGAGGACGCGCCGCGTGGGATGGACTTCCTCTTCAGCGCGAATCGCCTCAACGTCGCGACGTCGCGGGCGCGCGGGCTCTGCATACTCGTCGGCAATCCGCGGCTGTTCGAGCCCGACTGCCGCACGCCGGAGCAGATGCGGCTCGCGAACGCGTTCTGCCGTTACCGCGAGCTCGCGCGCGTCGTACCGCTGCCGCGGACGCTTTGAGCGGCGCCGACGCGAATGAACGATCCTAAGTGTCGCCAACCGGCGACGTGCACCGCGCGCCGATCGCTGCGCACCCTCACTCCTGCCGAAAGCCGAAACATACGCTGTGAACCGAAGCACAGACCCGGCTTCGTCGAACGCGGCAGAGTGGCCGCCGGACTTCACGGAGGAGACTCGATGAGCAACAAGCATATGTTGATCGGCCTCGTTGCAGGCATCGGAATCGCGGCAGCGGGCGGCGTGGCCGCGTATCAATTCCTCGGTCGGCACGCGGACAACGCGCCCGTCGAGCAGTCGAGTGCGAGCGCCAAGCAGGCGGCTCATGCGAGCGCGTCGAAGCGCGCGCCGACGAGCGCTCCAGAGACGCAGGTCTCGGCCGCTCCGGCGGAGAACTGTTGGGACGAGGAAGTCACCGCGCAGCGCGACAAGACGGACGAGCACGCGATCGCGGGCACCGCCATCGGCGCGGTCGTCGGCGGCGCGATCGGCAAGGATGTCGGCCACCACGGCATCACGACCGTTGCCGGCGCGGCAGCCGGCGCCTACGTCGGGCGCAAGATCCAGCAGCACGTCCAAGACAATCAGGCGGACGAGCGCACCGAGACGCACGTCGAGCATCACTGCGCGCCCGCGAGCTCTCCTCACTAACGCGGAAGTCCTCTAGCGAACGGGGCCGGGGCCTCGGTGGAGGCCCCGGCGATTGTTTTCTACGCCCTTCCCGTCGACCTTCCCCCGCGCGCGCTTGTGCAAATGAGAACGCTTCTTGTTAGCATGCACGCCACTTTCGCCGAATTCCGTTCGAGGGCTCGTGCTGCGCAAGGCCGTGTTCTGGATCCACCTGAGCTGCGGCGTCGTCGCCGGTCTCGTGATCGGCATGATGTCGGTCACGGGCGTGATGCTCGCGTTCGAGCGGCAGATCGTCGCTTGGGCCGACGACGCGCCGCGCGCGGCTCCGGCCTCCGCTCGAGCCCGGCTCCCGATCGGCGAGGCGCTGCGCGCCGTCGCACGCTCGCACCCCGACTTCTCGCCGACCGCGGTCACGCTGAGCCGCGATCCGCTCGCACCGCTCGTCGTCGCCGCGGGCCGCAACCGCTCGCTGTTCGTGAACCCATATACCGGCGACGTCGCCGAGCCGGCGGGCCGGCGCTGGCGCGCATTGTTCGAAGCGGTCGAAGGTTGGCACCGCTGGCTCAACGTCGCGGGCGAGCACCGCGCGATCGCGCGCGCGATAACGGACGGCTGTAACCTCGCGTTCCTGTTCCTCGTGCTGAGCGGCATGTACCTGTGGCTGCCGCGCGTGTGGGCGTGGGCCGCGATCAAGACGCGTTTGCTGTTCAACGCTCAAGCCGTTTCCGCGAGGGCGCGCGACTTCAACTGGCATCACGTGTTCGGAATTTGGTCGGCACTGCCGCTCGCGATCGTGGTCGCGAGCGCGGTGGTGATGTCGTACCCGTGGGCGAATGCGCTCGTCTACCGCGCGTTCGGCGAGCAGCCGCCCGTCCGCGGCGGACCGGGCGACGGAGGTAACGCGAGCCGCGGCAACGGCGCGGCGCGCGCCGCCGGCTCTCTGCCCCGAGGCGATGCGACGCCTGCCGACGGCTCGACGCCGTCCGCGGGTCTTTCCTATGACGAGCTGTTCGCGCGCGCCGAGGCCGAGGCCCGCGACTGGAGCACGCTGACGCTCACGCTACCCGGCGGCGCGGATGCAGACACGGTGAGGTTCGGAGTCGATCGTGGCAACGGCGGCCAGCCGCAGCTTCGTGACGGGCTCGTGCTCGACGTCTCGAGCGGGGCAGTGCGCGCGCGCCAACCGTTCGCGAGCCAGTCGCCGGGTCAGCGCACGCGCTCTTGGATCCGGTTCCTGCACACCGGCGAAGCGCTCGGCACGTTCGGGCAGATCGTCGCGAGCGCAGCCTCGGCCGCGAGCCTGGCGATGATTTGGACGGGGGTCGCGCTTGCCTATCGACGCCTCGTGGCGCCGATCGTCGCGCTTCGCTTCAAGCGTCGGCGCGGCGCAGCTGCCTGACGGTTTCGCCGTAGTAGTCGAGCATCGCTCGCGTGACCGCTTGCGGTACCTGAATCGGCAGGTTCCTCTGGTTGATCGCCAGCTGCTTCTTGCGACGATCGGTCGGGTGGCTCTGATAGCGAATCACGCCGATGCTGCCGCCCTCTTCAGTCAGCGACCAGACCACGCGCGAGGCCGTCGAGAACGGCATCCGCAGCTTCTTCACGAGCGATGCCAGCGTATGCGGCGTGCCGTCGCGTTCCGCCTTGCGGACCTCGAGAGCGATCAGGTACTGAGGGAGCGTGATGTGCGGGAAGCATTCGTACATGCACTCGAGCGCGGCGAGGATTGCCATTCGCACGCCCTCGTCGTCGAACACTTGCGTAATTTCGCCCGCCGGTTTCGACGTGGACTTTTGCGGCGACTTTTTCGTCGCGCGAATCGACTTTTTCATTCTGTGGGTTCTTTCCTAATCATTTAGAAGCTGGGAATTCGGTCGCTAATCCTAGTGAACGAAATGGTTCTGTCAATCGGGCCATCCTGCAAACATTCCCGTCCTCGCAAAATCACTTGAGCGTTCGGCCAGCGTTCGGTTTTCGTGCGGAACCTCAATGCGGGGTTTGCCCGATGGCATTGCCGGGCATGACCCCTCAGAGTTCGGCGCTTATGTCGCTTCGATTCGCCGAAGCGTGTACTCGCTCTCATGGGCGGGACGTTTTGCGTGACCTCGTTAACGTCATGCGAGGTCTCCGTCACATTAGGCTCTACCGGAGGCTGAAAGATCCCGAATGACGATGATCAATGCGCCGAAATCTGCGCGTGCACCGAGACTGAACGACCTCGAAGGGCAAGATCTCACGCAGGAGATCGAGGCGCCGCTCGGGGATGCTCGGCAATATCGCGACGAAGCCACCCTGTCGCGGCTCGATTTAGAAGACATCGAGATCGCGCCGGATCTCTAACCCTAGACGGCGCGCAGCCCCGGTGCCGACGGTCCGCCCGGGCGCGGAGTCCGCAACGCGGCCGGCCCCTGCAACCGCCCGTCGATCTCGAGCCAAAGCGAGCGATAGACGCTCGCCGCCGCGCTCGCCGGCGCGTACGACTCGACCGGCGCTCGGCGTAGCGTGATCCGCTCGAAGTCGCTTCCGTAGGGGACCTCGGTCTCGAGGATCGTCGGATAGCGTTTCCGGAGGGACTCGATGGTCTCCTTGTGCAGCAGCTTGCGCCGATCCACCATCGAGAAAAACGGCAGCACCCTCAAGTCGGGCCAGCTCTTGCGCTCGACGAACTCGAACAGCTGCTCGAGCATCCGCACCGACAACGGCGACGGCATCAGCGGCACGACGAGCGCGTCGGCCGCGTGCATCACGTTCTCGGAGACGAGCGACATGCCCGGCGCGCAGTCGAGGATCAAGCACGCATAGTGCTGCTTGAGCGGGCGCATGAGCTTCATGAGTCTCGTCGCGGGGTTCTTGCGGCGGTGCAGGTGGACGTCCATTCGCCGGTACGAGAAGTCCGCCGGCAGCAGATCGAGACCCGGATGATCGGTCGGCGTGACGAGCTCGGCGAGCTCGGATTCGCCGCGCACGAGACTCTTCGATCCACCTTCGACGGACGGCTCGCGGCGCATGATGTAGGTCGCCGCGCCTTGCGGGTCGAGATCCCAGAGCAGCGTCGGCCAACCGTCGGCAGCGGAGCGGTACGCGAGGTTGACGGCCGTCGTGGTCTTGCCCACTCCGCCTTTGACGTTGTAAACGGCAATGATTTCCATGGCCTAGCGACCGAAACTGTCGACGCCTGAGAATTCATGGGCCTAAGTCTGCGGTTGCCGCCGTTCTTGGACGCGTTGACACCGCAATTTCGTCTCACTATTGTCACACTCGCGTGGCTCACGCAAGCCCGCGTTACCCCATGGACGATTCAGCACAGTCGATTATTTCGTCACTGCACGAAGTTCCATCGGTCAAGAATTTGCCGGTGAGCGAGGCCGAGTCGACGCCGCCATCGCATCCGCAGACCGAAACCGAGGCGCTGCCCGCGCCGAGCGAGGTCGCGACCCAAATCGTGGAATCGACGACCGAGGAAGTGCCGACGGAGAAGCGGCGCATTCGGCCGAGCGATCCGATGATCGTGTTCGCGTACGAATGTTTGCGCCGAGAATTCAAAGAGCTCGTCGGCGCGCCGGCCCGTCGACGACAAGCCGCCGAGCACCGAGGACGTGCATCGGATGCGCATCGCGATGCGCCGCCTGCGCGTCGCGTTGCGTTTGTTCAGACGCATGCTGCCGCGCGAAGCGAAAGAGTTTCGCAAAGGTCTGCGCGCGTTCGCGCGCGCGCTCAGCGACACGCGCGACCTCGACGTGCACGCCGACGTGTTTCGCAAGTACGCGCAGACGGTCCCCGCGGAGAGTCTCGCGCGAGCTCGGCGGCTACGAGCTGCACCTGCGCCGCGAGCGAACCGAGGCGCGCGCGAGGATGAGTCGAGCGGTTCAGCGACGATCGCTACGACGAGCTGCTGGATCGTTCGCCGCGCTGCTCGAGGACGCGCCGAGCCCCGGTGCCGCGCGGCGCTGGCACTCGTTCAAGGTGTCGGACGGCGTCGACAAGTATTTGAAGAAGAGCCTGAAGCGCGTGCTCAAGCTCGGCCGCAGGGTCGGCGACGAGGCGCACGCGAAAGACCTGCATCGCTTGCGGATCCGCGCGAAACGGCTGCGCTACGAGCTCGAGTTCTTCGCGTTCGCTTACAAGTCTCTCGACAAGGCGGCGCTCGAGGCCAAGGCGCTGCAAGACTTGCTCGGCGACCATCAAGACGCCTGCACCGCGTCGGGGCGGCTCGAGCGCTATGCGCGCTCGCTGCGCAAGCACGCGCGGCGCGCCGATGCCGGCGGCGCTCGATCGGCTCGCCGAAGCCGAGCGGCAGCGGGCGCGCGACGTGCGCCAAGCGTTCCCGGCGGAGTGGCGCCGCTTCGAGCGCAGCGTCGCACGCGGCCGCATCGCGATCTAATTCTTCAGCGCGCGCCGGCCCGGCGAGCGATCACCTCAACCCGATCCGCAGACAAGGAGCTTCCGTGCCGCGTCTCATCGTCGTGCTCGCCGTCCTCGGATTCGCGCCGCTATTCGCCGGCGCGCAGAACTTAAGCGACTCCGCCGACCTCGACGCGTACCTCAAGCAGACGATCGCGACGACGAAAATCCCGGGCGTCGTCGCGATGGTGGCCGACGCGGACCACGTTCTCTACAGCGGCGCGTTCGGCAACCGCGACGTCGCGAGCCACGCGGCCGTAGCCGTCGACTCGATCTTCAGAATCGCGTCGATGACGAAGCCGGTGACCTCGGTCGCCGTGATGATGCTCGTCGAGAAAGGCGCGATCGCGCTCGACGACCCGATCGCGAAGTACTTGCCCGGCTTCGAGCACCCCGAAGTGTTCGTGACGTTCGACCCGAACGACAAGACGTTCACGAAGCGGCCCGCGAAGTCGCCCGATCACGATTCGTCAGTTGCTGACGCATACCTCGGGCCTCGGCTACGCGTTCTCGAGCTCGACGCTGGCCGCGCTGATCGGCGCCGATCCGAACGCGAGCGCGACGAGCTTCCCTCTGCTGCACGATCCGGGCACGAAGTGGACCTACGGCGAAAGCACGCGCGTGCTCGGCAAGCTCGTCGAGGCGGTGTCGCACCAGCCGCTCGACCAGTTCGACGCGGAGCGCATTTTCAAACCGCTCGAGATGAACGACACCTTCTATGTCGTGCCGAGCGCGAAGCGCGATCGCGTCGTGACCGTGCACCGCACGACGGAGAACGGCCTCGTCGAGACGCCGAACCCGGACAAGATCGACGCGCCCGTGTACGGCGACGGCGGCTTGCACTCGACGGTCACCGACTACGTGAAGTTCATGCAGATGCTGTTGCACGACGGCCGCGCGCCGAACGGCACCCGCCTCTTGACCGCCGAATCGGTTCGCCAGATGAGCCGCACGCAGACCGGCAGCGTGCACGTCGAGCTCCAACCGACCGCGAACGAGGCCGTGAGCAAGCCGTTTCCGCTCGGCGCCGGCCGCGATACGTACGGCCTCGGGTTCCAAGTCACGGGCTCGCCGGGCGATCCCGGACTGCGCTCGCCGGGCAGCCTGAGCTGGGCCGGCATCTTCAACACCGAGTTCTGGATCGATCCGTCGCGCAAGATCTGCGCGGTGCTGATGATGCAGTACCTGCCGTTCTACGACCCGGCCGCGATCGAGACGCTGCAAGGATTCGAGCGGCGCGTCTACGCGGGCCTCCCGCCGCACTGAGCGAAGGCGCCGCGCCGCGCGCGATCGGGTACGATGCGCGCGCGATGTCCGCGGAAACGTCCGAGTCCTCTGTCGCCGGAGCGGTCGTGACGGCCGGAATGCTGCTCGTGCTCGACCTCCACCCTCCCGCGAGATGGCGGCGCGCGCCGCAAGCGCTCGCCCTCGTATGTGTTTTCCTCGCCTCGCCCGCGTTCGCGCAGCGGCCGACCATTCCGCCGCAGGCGATCGCCGGCCCCGCGCTCAAAGTCGCCGTCGTTGCGCAACGCGATGCGATCGCCTGGCCCGCCGGGATCGAGGTCGACCAGCTCGCGTCCGTCGCGCTCGACTCGCGCGGCCACTTGTTCGTGCTCAATCGCGGCAAAGAGGCCGTGCTCGAGTTCGACGCTCGCGGCGCGTTCGTGCGCTCGTTCGGCGCGGGTCTCTTCCAGCGCGCCCACAGCCTCACGATCGACGCGCGCGGCCACTTCTGGATCACGGACGTAGTCGCGCACGTCGTGCTCGAGCTCGATGCGCGAGGCGCCGTGGTGCGCACGCTCGGCACGAACGGCAAATCGGGCGACTGGGACGAGGCGGCGGGCACGCGTCTCTTCAACGAGCCGACCGACGTCGCGTTCGCGCGCGACGGCAGCTTCTTCGTGACGCAGGGCCACACTCGTAGCGAGCCGAAGGTGCTGAAGTTCGACGCCGGCGGCCGCTTCGTGAAGCAGTGGGGCGGACGCGGCGCGCTCCCGTGGCAATTCGAGGTCGCGCACTCGATCGCGATCGACTCCTCCGGGTTGCTCTACGTCGCCGACCGCGAGAACCGCCGGATCGTCGTGTTCGACCAGGACGGCGAATTCGTGAAGGGCTGGGTCTACCGCGGCCTCGTCTGCAGCCTCGCGTTCGGTCCCGACGGCGTGCTCTACATGACCTCCGGCTTCGACGGCCAGATCGCGAAGCTCGACGCGAACGGCCGCGTGCTGGGCGTGACCGGCCGCCCCGGCGACGGCCCCAACGAGTACGGCGAGGCGCACGACCTCGCAATCGCGCGCGACGGCGCGATCTACATCAGCGACGTCATCAACAAGCGCCTCACGAAGCTGATCCCGACCCGCTAACCTCACTAGCCCGCGGAAATGGGGACATTCCGCTTTTTTGCCGAACCCAACCCTTTGTCGCCCACGTCGATCTCCGGCGAAAAGCGGAATGTCCCCATTTCCGCCGCCGCGAGCCGACTAGCGCGCCCGGAATCAGGCGGCGCGCACCCAGCGGGCGAGCGTCGCGAAATTCGGCGGCTTGCCGAACATCAGCAGACCGATGCGGAACACCTTCGACGCCAACCACACCGCGCCGACCACCCCGCCGACCCCGATCGCGATCGACAGCCACACCTGCCACGCCGGCGGCGGGTGCGCCGACGCGAGCCGCAGCAACATGCCGAAGGAATTGACCGGCGGCAGAAAGCTCACGACGACCGAAAGCGTCGACTCCGGGTCGCGCGAGATCGGCAGCCACAGGAACCACGGGACCATCAGCAGCAGCGTCATCGGCAACATCAGCGATTGCGCCTCGCGCATGTCGTTGACCGCCGAGCCCACGGCCATCATCAAGGAGCCGATCGTAAAGAACGCGAGCACGAAGAACACGAGCAGATACGGAATGAGGGCGAAATTCAGCAGCCCGAACAGCGAGAACGAAGTGAGCACCGCGAGACCCATCGCGATATAGAGACTCATCCCGAGCAGGCTGATGGCCATGTGACCGAGGAGCTTGCCGGCCATGAGCTGCATCGGCGACACGGCCGACAGTAGCACCTCGATCACGCGGCTCGACTTTTCCTCGATCGTCGTCGTGAGCAGTCCCTGGCCGCTGCCCATCACCCCCATGAACAGCAGGAACATGAATGCGAGCGGCAGCACGAACTGAAAGCCGCCGACGGTGCCGCGATCGGCGCTGTCCGAAACGGTGACCGACCGCACGCGCGGCACGGTCGTGAGGTCGTTCACTTTAGCGCGGTCGAGCCCACGCGCCTTGAACCGGGCGCCGATGATCGCCTCGCGCACGGCCTGCTGGACGCCGATCTCGACGCGCGCGTCCTGCTTCGGCGGCACGTAGAGATCGTAGCTCCCGAGCGCGCTCTCGCCGGGCTTGGGCTCGACAGCGTTGGCGTGAATCACCGCGAGCGCGAGGTGCGGCGAGTCCTTGTCGGCGACGCGCAGCCACGCCTTTTCCTGCTCGACGTCGGCGGCGGCCGGCCGCTCGACGAGCGTGAGCTTCGGCGCGACGCCGAGCGCCTCGAGCACATTGCCGCCGAGCGCTTCGCCGCTCGCGGCGCGGATCAGCGCCGCGAGGTCGGCCGCAGGCGTCCCCTTCGTGAGTGCGTCGCGCAGCTCCGGGGTCACCTCCCCGGTCGGATCGACGACCGCGAGCTGGCCCGCGATCGCGAAATTGCGGTCGGGCCCGAACAGCTTCGGGCCGACGAGCGACAGCACGCCGAGGATCGCCGGCAGCACGAGCAACCCGATGACGAACGCTTTCGTGAGCACCGTCGCGATGAACTCGCGCGCTGCGATTTGCAGCACTTTGCTCACGTCGCCGCCTGGGCGCTTTGGCCCGCGAGCTCCGCGCGCAGAGCGCGCGCCGCGTCGGCAGAGTCTGCGCGATCCGAGACGATCTGCACGAACACGTCCTCGAGCCGCGGACGTTTCACTTCGATCCGCGCGACCGGCAACACCGCGGCGATACGCGAGATCGCCTGCGCGACGTCGACGCCGGGCTTGAGCTCGACGTGATACGCGCCCTCGTGCCGCTCGCAGCCGGCCACGTCGGCGAGCGCGCGCACGCATCCGACGTCCGCGTGCGCATCGAGCGGCTCGAGCACGAGCGCGCGCGGGTCGTAGCGGCTGCGGATCGAGCTCACCGGGTCGTCGAGCACCTTGCGGCCGCGATGGATCATCACGACGTGATCGCAGATCTCCTCGGCCTGTTGCATCACGTGCGTCGAGAACAGGATCGTCGCGCCGCGCGCGTGCTCGGCGATGATCTGCTCGCGCAGAAGGCGCGTGCTCACCGGGTCGAGCCCGCTGAACGGCTCGTCGAGGATCAAGAGATCGGGCTCGTGGATGATCGCCGCGACGAATTGGATCTTCTGCAGCATGCCCTTCGAGAGCTCCTCGCAGCGCTTGCCCTCGACGCCCGCGAGCCCGACCCGCGCGACGTACGCGCTCACTCGCTCGGCGAGCCCTTTGTCCGGCACCCCTTTGAGACGAGCGATATAGATGAGATAGGCGGCGACCCGCATCTTGCGGTAAACGCCGCGCTCCTCGGGCAGATAGCCGATCTTGTCCTTCGCGTCGAGCGCCGAGGCCCGGCCGAGGACCTCGAGCTCGCCGCTGTCGGGAAACAGGATCGACATGATCATCCGGATCGACGTCGTCTTGCCCGCGCCGTTCGGCCCGATGAAGCCGTAGAGCCCGCCGCGCGGAACCGTGAGATCGAGGTCCGCGACCGCCGTCGTGCCGCCGAAGGTCTTCGTCACTCCGCGCAGCTCGATTGCAGGTCCGATCGCAGACACCGTGAGCGCCATCGCGTCGCGTCGCGAGCTAGGCCGTGCGCAGCGCGCCGCGCGCGGCCGCGATCTCGGTCGAGGTGCGCGCGAGAGGCACGAGGAACGTCAGCGCGCCGTAAACGGCCAACATCACGAAGCCGCCGGTGAAGAGTGCGGCGATGACCGCGATTGCGCGCACGAGACCGACGTCGAGATCCGCGTACGCCGCGAGCCCCGCGCAGACGCCCGCGATCTTCTTGCCTTCGTTGAGGCGATACAGCCGGCGTGGGCGCGCGCCATGGGAGTACGAATCGGGATAGCCATGCGAGTCGGGGTCGAATCCACAATGCTCGCCGTCTGCTCGGTCGCCTCCAGAATCCGGGCTCGCGCCGCTGCGTTCGGGCTCGAAGCTCGCGCGCGTGTCGGCACGCTCGGGGCCGAGACGAGGCCCGTCGACCTTGCCGACTTCCCGGAGCGCGACGGCCATCTCGGCGGCGCCGAACGGCGCGCTGCGCTCGCCCGCGCGCGCGAGCTTCGCGCCGATCGAGCGCTCGAGCCCCGCGAGCACCTCGTCGCGGTCGGGATGCTCGCCGAGCCGTTCGGACGCGCGGGCGAGGTACGCGTGCAGCGCGAGAAACGCGTCCTCGTCGAGCGAATAGGACGCGGCGCCGAGATCCACCGAAATCGCCGTCTTCATTGCATGTCCTAAGAATCAGCCGGGCAGCTTCGCAATGAAATCGACCATGCGCTTGCGCTCCGCATCGGTCGGCAGGCGTCCGTGTGCCGCGCCCATGTTGTCGACCATGTGCTCGGCTTTACTGGTCGCCGGCGTTACAACGGTCATCGCGGGATGCGACGCGGCGAATTTCAAAATGAACTGCCCCCAGGTCTGCGCACCGAAGTCGCGCGCCCAGTCCGGCACGTCGTGCCCCTTGGTGATTTCGAACAAGCGCTTGCGACCCGTCGGCATGTAGCCGAGCACCGCGATGTTCTTCTCCTGCGCGAGCGGCAAGATCCGTTCCTCCGCGCTCAAGTTGTCGACGGAATAGTCGATGCCGATGAAGTCGCAGTCGTTCGTCGACTTCATGAAGCGCTCGAGCACGTCGTACTGACCTTTGAACGTCGACGTCGTGCCGATGTAACGCACGCGGCCCTGCTCCTTGAACTCGCGCAGGATCGGGAACTGCCCCTCGAGGTCGGCGACGTTGTGCACCTGGATCAGATCGATTTTGTCGCGGCCGAGCCGGTCGAACGACGCGGCCACTTGCGCGCGCGCGGCCTTGGGATCGGCCGTGCGCCCGCCCCAGCCCGCGACGTTGAGCTTCGTAGCCCAGAAGATTTGGTGCTTCGTGTCGATCTCTTTGACGATCTTGCCGGCGAGCTGCTCGGACGCGCCGTACGCGGGCGCGGTGTCGAACACTTTGCCGCCGAGCTCGATCATCTTCGCGAGCACGCTGCGCACCGCATCGGTGTCGTCTTCGCCCGCCGCTTGGCTGAACGAGGTCGAGCTGCCGAGGCCGATGATCGGCAGCTGCTCGCCGGTCGACGGGATCGGGCGCGTGATCAATGGGCCGCCCTGCTGCGCCGCGGCGAGGCGCGTATCGAGCGCCCAGAGCGCGCCGGCCGTCGCCGCGAACGCAAGACAATCACGGCGGGTCGTCATGTCCTATTCCTCCGTCGTGCACCGCGAGCACTCGATGCTCGCAACTTTCCCAATGTCGATCAAGCTCGAATCCGCCCCCCTTTGACGGCAGCGCGCTCAGCCGCTACGCGCGAGACGCCTGATCGCGAGCCCGCCGAATAGCACCGTGATGCAGACGAGAACGCCGCCCGTGACGAACGCGCTGTGCTCCACCGGCATGCCGGCGGCCGCGAGCGCCGTCTGATCGAGGTGATACGCAGGCCAGATCGCCTCCCACGGCTGCATGACCTTCGGCAGCGGGAAGAACATTCCGGACAACCACATCCCGGGCAGGTAGACGAGGTTCGCGAACGCCGGTGACGCATTCCCGCTCGAGAATGCGCCGATGAACAGACCGATCGCGCAGAACGGCACCGCGCCGAAGACCAGCACCCCGGCCATCGCAAGCAGCGCACCGGCCGACAGCGTGAGCTTGCCCGCGACGAGCGCGGTGAGGGTGACGGTGCCGACCGCGAGCGCCGCGAACGCGATCGACATCAGCATCTTCGCGACGAGATAGGAGCCCGGAGGCAGAGGGAGCGCGCGTTTTAGCTTGAGCAGATTCGCGTCGCGCTCCATCGAGATCCCGACCCCGATGCCGAAGATAGCGGGCCCCATGACCGCCATGCAGCACCATCCCGAGAAGATGTAGTTGGCGAGCTCGGGATGTGCCAGTACCTCGGGTGAGCTGCCCGTCATCACGACGCCGAAGAACAGGTAGAGCGGCACGGGCAGCAGCAGGAACGGCAGCGCGAACGCGGGCGCGCGCAGCGCCTGGATGAACTGGTAGCGCGCTTCGTTCAAATACGCGCGCAGCACGCGGCCGAGTGGCATCGACGGCCGGGCCGGCGCGGCAAAGATCGGTTGCGTGATCGCGGCGTTCATGATGGATCTCCTTCGTGTGTTCGATACGGACGCGCTTGCACCGCGCGGCGGTCGAGCGACTACTTGCCGTCGCTTACGCGCACGCCGTTGTAGGGCACCTTGCCGAACGCCCCTATCTCCGCCGTGCCGGTGAAGGTGTTGCCCGACACGACGCCGGTGTAGGTGATGCCGAGACCGCCGTCAGGCGTCCCCACCGTCCGCTTGTAGGAGAAGGTGTCGCCGTTCAGCACGATGTCCGTACCAGGGCCGGCCTCCGGGGTGCCCTCGGGGACGCCGATGAGCTTCGCGGTGATCGTATAGCCGTCCTGGGTCTTTACGACCGTCACGGTTTCGGAGACCTTGCCTGTGGCCGCCTCGGCCGTCGCGGTCCAAGTCCCGACGAAGGACTGGGCGAACGCCGGCGCCGTGACGCCCGCGAAAAGTACGAGTGCTAGAACCGCCGTGATACGCATAATTCGTTCTCCGTTGATTGATTGGCTTAGAAACTTCACGCCGCGGGCACGAGCCGGAGGATCCGCCCGCCGGACGCGTGCTCGAGTAACAGATAGAGGTCGCCGTCGGGTCCGATCGCGACGTCCCGAATGCGGCCGAGCCCCGAGAGCAGCGTCTCGCGATGCACGACATGATCGCCGTCGACGACCATGCGGTAGAGCTCGGTCGCCTTCAGCGTTCCGACGATCAGGTTGCCCTTCCAGCGCGGGAACGCCTTGCCGTCGTAGACCACGAAGCTCGACACCGCCGGCGACGGCGTGAGGTCGACGACCGGCTGCTTGATCGAGGCGAGATCGGGCTCGATGCCGAGCTGCTTGCCGTAGTCGACCGGAGTGCCGTCGTACTTCAGGCCCGTCGAGACCAGCGGCCAGCCGTAATTCTTGCCGGCCAGCAATAGGTTGACCTCGTCGCCGCCGCGCTGGCCCATCTCGGTTTCCCAGAGCTTGCCCGCGCGCCGATCGAACTCGAGGCCCTCGGGGCTGCGATGACCATAGGTCCAGATCGCCGGCAGCGCGCCCCCGACGCCGACGAGCGGATTGTCCTTCGGGATCGAGCCGTCGTCGTTCAGCCGCAGGATCTTGCCGTAGGGCAGCTTCAGATCCTGGACCCCCGCGAACTCGGAGCCGCCCTTGATCCCGATGCTCAAGAACACGTGGCCTCTGCCGTCGAACGCGACGCGCCCGCCCGCGGCCATGTCCGGCATCACGGTGTAGTTCTCCCTGTCGGTGTGCCAGATCGTCTGCTGGTCCACCCATTCGCCGTCCTTGATCCGCCCGCGCGCCAGCACGACCATCGACGCGGGCACCTTCGCCTTGCGGCTCGCGTCGTTGCAGTCGGCGCAGCGCTCCGTGTAAGAGAGATAGATCCAGCCGTTCTTCGCGTAGGCGGGGTGCAGCGCGACGTCGAGCAGATAGCCCTCGCCGTACACGATCTTGAGACCCGGCATCACGAACCCGTCGTCGTAGACGCGCGGCGTGCCGCGGATGGGCTCCGACAACTCGCCGCTCTTCGACACGACGCGCAGGCCGCGCGCCTTCTCGGTGACCAAGATGCGCCCGTCGGGCAGCGGCGCGATCGAGTACGGCAGCCGGTCGATGCCGGTCGCGACGATCTCGACGCGGAACGCATGCGCCTCGCTGCCGATCTTGCCCGCGGGCACCGGCGGCGGCTCGCCGACCTTGAAATCGGTGTAGCTGAAATTGGCGCGCGTCTCCGAAATGTAGATCGCGACACGACGGATCGCTGTCTCGTCGAGCTTCGCGGACCAGGGCGGCATCGCGGTCTGCGGGACGCCCTCGGTGATGCTCTTCGTGATTTCCGCGATCGAGTCGCCGTGCTTCAGCGCGACGCCCGTGAGCGGCGTGCCCTGCGCGGCGCCTTCGAGCTTGTCGCCGTGGCAGACGCTGCAGTTGTCGCGGTAGACGCTGAGGAACGGGTCTTGCTGGGCGTGCGTCGCGCAGGCGACGCCGAGCGCCGCTGCGAGCACGGCGAATCGAACTGCGAGCGGCAGTCGAATTGGGTTCGTTACGTTCGTCATGGGGGTCATTCCTTTGCGGCGGCTTCAGGCCGCTTCTTTCGTGAGCTCGGTGAACGCTTCGGCGAGCGCGGCTTGCCGTACCTCGAGCTGCCGCAGGCCCGGATCGGCCGCGAGCAGCCGCCGCACGACCGACTCGCCGTCGGCCGCGGTGATCGTGAGCTTGCGCGCGTCGCCGCTGGCTTCCAGCACGCTCGGCCAGCCGCGGACATCGGCGGCGGACAGCTCGCTCGCGCAGCTGATGTGCGTGCGGCTCACGACCGAGCGGATCTCGTCGACGCTGCCCGACGCGATGACCCGGCCCTTTGCGAGCACCACGACGCGATTTGCGAGCGCCTCGGCCTCGTCGAGGTAGTGCGTCGTGAGCACGACCGAGCTGCCGCGCGCGACGAGGTCGCGGATCGCGTGCCACATCGTCTCGCGCGCCTGGACGTCGAGCCCGACGGTCGGCTCGTCGAGGAACAAGAGCCGCGGCCGGCCGACGACCGCGATCGCGAATTGGGCCTGGCGTTTCTGGCCGCCCGAGAGCTTCGCGTACCGCTTGTCGGCGAGCCCGGTGGTGCGCGTGAGCGCGAGCGTCTCGTCCACGGACAAGGGATCGGGGTAGTAGCTCGCCGCGAGGTCGACGAGCTCGCGCACGCGCAGCAACGGCTCGAGCGCGACCTCCTGCATCATCACGCCGACGTCGCGTCGGCTCTCGACGTCGAGCGGCGAGCGGCCCATGAGTCGCGCCTCGCCGGCGTCGGGCTGAAGCAGCCCTAGCCACAACGAGATCGCGGTCGACTTGCCGGCGCCATTCGGGCCGAGCACCGCGAGCACCTCGCCGCGGCGGACATCGAGGTTCACGCGGTCGAGCGCGACAGTCTTGCCGTAGCGCTTGATCGCCCCGACGAGCTCGGCGAGCGGACCGGCATCGCGGACGTTGAGAGCTTGTTGATTAGACATGGGCGAGCTCCTCAAACGAACTCTGTCTTTCTGGAATTGACGACGAACGAGATCGAAAGCGCGACCACCGCGAGCGCGACCTCGATCGCAATGAACGAGACGACGTCCGCGCTCCAGACCGCCGTCTCGGTGGCCAGGCTAGGTCCGATCGACGACAGGTTGATCAGGCCGGGGATCACGAACGAGATCGACACGTTGCCGCAGACGATCACGGTGGTGATCCAACCTTGCGAATCCGTCACGAGCGCGACCGCGAGGAGGACGCAGAAATAGAGGAGACAATGCACGGATGTCGCCACGAACAGCGGAATGAAGCCATTCGGAAGCGGAGTCGCGACGAGCAGGATCACGCCCCCGAGCGTCAACAGCGCGGCCGGCACGAGATACGCGATCAACGACGACAGGAGCTTTGCAACGTTGTACTGCGTCGTCGACACCGGCATGCTCAACATGAACACGCGGATCTTTTCTTTGCGTTCGTTGACGAGGCTCATCATCAAGAGCATCACGTTCAAGAGAACCAGCGCGACGACGAGGATGCTGCCTCCGACGAAGAACGCGACGGCGCTCCACGGCGACAGCGCAAGCGACAGCACGCCGAGAACCAGCGAGCCCGCGGCGAGCGGCCATGCGACACGCAGGTCCTTGACCACGAGTTGCCAAACGATGGACTGGCTCACGCGCTTGCCTCCTTGCGGCTCAACATCACGTTGGCCACGAAGATCTCCTCGAGCGACATCCGCTGGACCTCGCGCACGGTGGCCCCCGCGCGCGTGAACGCCTCGGCGACCTCGTCCGTGTAGGCCTTGATCGTCGCGGTCGCGAGCCGGCCGCTCGCGCTGATCTCCGTGACCTCGGGCAAGGTGGGCAACGCGACGCCGGGCGGCACGTCGAGCTGGAGCCGCCGCCAGCGCTCGACGAAGGTCTCCTTGTCGCTCGACTCGATGATCCGGCCGCGATCGAGGAACGTGATCTGGTCGGAGATCTGCTCGACGTCTTGCGTGTTCTGCGACGAGAACAGGATCGAGCGCCGCTCGTCGCCCATCACGTCGGTGAGCTCGCGCAAGATCTCGTATCGCGCGACCGGGTCGAGGCCGGTGGTCGGCTCGTCGAGCAGCAGCAGGCGCGGCCGGCGCGCGAGCACGAGCAGCAGCGTCGCCTTCGTGCGCTCGCCGTGCGACAGCACCTTGATCGGCTGCTCGGCGCGCAGATTGAAGCGACGCAGCAGCGTCTGCGCGTAGTCGTGATCCCAATGCGGATGCACCGACGCGACGAACTTCATGTGCCACGCGAGCGTCGCGCCGCCGTAGAGACGCATGTCCTCGGACATGTAGCCGATGTCGCGCTTCGCGATGGCCTGCTCGCGCGGCATCGACCGGCCGAGCACGCGCACCTCGCCGGCGTCCTGATGCACGAGCGCCATCAAGATCCGGATCGTCGTCGACTTGCCGGCGCCGTTCGGTCCGACGAAGCCCAAGATCTGGCCGGGCTCGAGCTCGAGGCGAATGTCGCGCAGGCTGAAGAAGCGATAGGCCTTCTCGACGCCTTCCATTTGAATCGCGAGCTCGCTCATGCGACCTCCCCTTTTCCTTGTCCTTCCGCGCCGCTCGGCTCCGCGGTCTCGCGGAGGCGCTCGACGAGCTGGTCCGTCGTGAGCCCGAGGTTCTTGCCGATCTCGGCGGCCGCCGTGAGGTGCTGGCTCAGCTCCTCGTGCTTCAGCTGGAGCCCCAAGTCGACGTTGTCCGCCACGAACGAACCCTTGCCTTGCCTCGTCACGATCACGCCGTCACGTTCGAGCTCGAGATACGCGCGCTTCACGGTGATCACGCTCACGCGGGTCGCGACCGCCAGTGCCCGGATCGAGGGCAGCTCGTGCCCCGGCTTCCAGTCCCCGATCGCGACCCGGTGCCGGATCTGCTCGATGATCTGCAGGTACATCGGGCGCCGGTCGGCGTGGGAGATTGTGAGTTCACTGTACATGTCGTTATGCACAGTATACACGGCTATGCACAGCGCGCAAGCGCCGCCCCGCAAAAGGACCCTAACCCCAATAGCAGCGCGGGCTGGAGCGCAATTTGCGCGCGGCGTCGGTGATATGCACAGTGGTGCTCGTCAGGGGTCGCCTCGCTCCATTGCCGATCATGGGTTGCAATGGCAGAGTCCGATGGATGACCTTCGCCGCTCCGCGTGAACTAGACTCGCCGGCGCCGCAGAACCGCACTGAAGCGAAGAACCAAGAAGACCAGGGGGACTTTCATGCCAGCCATCCTTTCGCCGTCCGTTCGACGCATGCCGCTGTTCGCCGTCGCGGGACTCGCGCTCACCGGGTTCATCGAGGCTCCAGCGCACGCACAGAAGCCGACCTCCGCAGCGACCGCCACTGCGTCGACCGCGTGCGATCGCGCGTGCCTCACTGCGATCGTCGATGCGTACTACGCCGCGCTGACCGCGAACGACGCGCGCAAGCTGCCGCAGGCTTCGAAAGCTCGAATCACCGAGAACGGCTCCGAGAAGAAACTCGCAGACACGTTCTGGGATAGCGCCGACTCGATCGCATTTCGCTTCGACATCGTGAACACGAAGCGCGGCGACACGGGCACCGAGGCCGTGATCAAGAACGCCGACGGCACGAAGACGATGCACATGCTGCGGCTCAAAGTTCAGAACGGCGCGATCACGGAGATCGAGACGATCAAGGCGAACCAAGGCGACGCGGATCGTCTCTGGGGACCCGACACGCTGACGGCGGTGTCGCCCGCGTTCCAGCTCTCGATCCGGGAGCCCGAGCGCGATTCGTATTACGACTTGATCGCGGCGGCCGACAGCTACTGGCGAGCGTTCCAGACGAACGGCACGCCGAACTATCACCGCGCGCGCCTGCTGCCCGACTCGCGTCGCTTCGAGAACGGCGTGCAGACGACGGGCGTCGTGCGCGACGGCCAGTTCCAGTCCACGCAGAGCGGCTTCGACAACGGCCGCTTCCTCGGCCGCAATCTCTGGGACCGGCGCTATCCCGTCGTCGACGAGGAGCGCGGCGTCGTGCTCTCGATCGTGCGCTTCGGCCTGAAGGCCGGCGCGAAGAGCCAGAGCGTCGCGACGTCGAACGACCGGCTCGTCGCCGAGTTTTTCGCGATCAAGGCGGGCTACATCCAGGAGATCCAGGCGGTGCTCTTCAACCTGCCCGACGAGAAGCCGACCGGCTGGCCGGCCGGCTACGGCCCGGGCCGCGCGAGCGCCGAGTAGCGCCCGCGCTCCGAAAACGAGTAACGTAGCGCGCGAACGGCGGGGCACACTGCCGCACTGCGCATCAAGAGGGGAGAATCGACATGCGAGTTTGCTTGAGAGTTTCTGGCGCGTTGGCGTTCGCCGCGTGCGCGTCAATCACGTCGGCGTTCACCACTTCGGTGCTCGCGGCGGAACCCGAGTACGCGACGATCAAGATGGAGATCAACGTCGCGAAGCCGGCGAAGGAAGTTTGGTCGAAAGTCGGCGGCTACTGCGACATCAGCAAGTGGCTCAACGTCGACTGCAAGATCACGTCCGGCGACGGCGGGATGGGCACCGTGCGCGTGCTCGCGGGCGGCCGCGTGACCGAGATCCTCGTCGCGAAGACGGATCTCTCGTACGGCTACACGCAGCCGGTGAAGGAAGGCAGCTTCTACAGCCTCTACCACGGCTTCCTCGAGGCGAAGCCAGTGACGGACAAAACGTCGAAGCTCCTCTACACGCTCATGCTGGACGAATCCGACAAGGCCGACAAAGCCGCGAAGGACGCGGACATCGCGATGCGCAAGATGCGCTTCGAGGGCGCGCTCGAGAACATGAAGAAGCTTGCCGAGGGGAAGTAGCCTCTCGCGCGGAACCATGCCGCGTCGCACGCAACGGAGAAGACGATTCCGCGGAAATCGCCTCGAGCTCGCGGCAGCGCCCGGCTCGGTTGAGCCTCGTCACCACGGTCTTCGTTGACGGAATCGCTGCTCGAGGAAGTCCACGAAGAGCTTGACCTTCGCGGAGAGATGCCGGCGTTGCTGATAGATGGCGACGACGTCTCTTTCAATGCCTCCCCAGTCTTCGAGCACGCGCACCAATCGCCCGCTCGCAATGTCTTCGGGCACGTAGTAGTCGGGCAGATAGGCGAGGCCGAGACTGTCCCTCGCGGCCGCAAGCAAACAATGACCGTTGTTGCTGTGCCAGCGACACAAGCCGGTCACCGAAACCTGCTCGTCCCCGCGCACGAACTTCCACGGCTTGCTCACGCCATACTCGGTGAACATCACGCAGCGCAGATGTCTCAAGTCGCTCGGCTTTTCCGGCGTCCCGTTGCGATTGAGGAAGCGCGGCGTGGCGACGAGCTGAAAAGTGGTCTTGGCCAGAGCCTTGTTGACGACATCGATATCCGTCCTCGCGCCGACCTGAATCGCAACGTCGTACGCGTCTTCGACGAGATCCACTTTGCGGCTGTGGAAGTCGAGCTCGATCTCTAGCGGCGGGTTGTCGGTCAGGAACTCCGCGATCGCGGGAACGATGTGCAACTCGCCGAGCAGATTGGGACAGCTGACCTTGAGCACACCCGTCGCGCGCTGCTGATACTCGGAGACGGCCTGTTCGATCTCGTCGAGATCCTCGATGACCTGTTTGCAGCGCTGGAAGTAGAGATTGCCGAGCTCGGTCAGCGAGAGCTTGCGAGTGGTTCGTTGGAGGAGTCGGACGCCGAGACGGTCTTCGAGCTGACTGATCCGCTGGCTAACGTGCCCCTTCGACACGCCCATCGCTCGCGCCGCGCCGGAAAAACTGCCGACCTCGACGACCTTGACGAGCTCTTCAAAACCTTCCCATCGACTCATGACGTCTGGGCGTTGGCGATCCCGGCCGACTGTTTACCATTCTAAACAGAACTAGTCTAAACACAAAGATTCGATCTAGACAGAGGACAATTCGGACGGCCTGTCTACGTCGCTCTGGGGGCTTGGGACCCGACGCCATGGCACACCCGCCGCCGGCGCGCATCTGCAACGCGAAAACGCCCAGTGTCAGCAAAAGACGCATGCCCTACGCGCTCGGCGCGACCGCGAAGATCAGGTACAGCCCTATCGCGAGACCCACGATCGGAATCACGTCGACGACGCTCATCACGATGAAGAACCTACCCTGGAGCATCGTGCCGAGCTCCGGCTGTCTCGCACACCCTTCGATCAGCTTGCTGCCGAGAACGCCCACGCCGATGGCCGCACCGAGGCCGCCGAGCCCGATCATGAGTCCGGCGGCTAAATAGATCGCCAGCTGTTCCATTGACCTTCCTCGTTTGTTCGCCCGGCAGTGTAGAAGAGGAAGTCGGAACGGATTAGACGGGCCGCGAAAATAACTCTGTCCATGGGAATGAACAGTCGCGCAATGCCGCGGTCGCGACGGGCCGAAACGATCCGGCGCCTCGAGCGTTGTACGAAGTCGTCGGATGACGAGTGGCTCGCCACGCGGTGACGTCTAAGGAAGCGCTTCCACTACGCGACCCCGCGGCGCCAGGAATATGCCATCGCCCGCAGCAGCGCAGCTCATGGCCACCAGGAAGAGGATTGGCGCGCCCGGAGAATGTAGCGCACGGCGATTTCTTTTGCCGCTGGGCCCGCGCCCGGAGCGGCAAGGCAAGCCGGCGCGCTAGATCGTTCAGACCGCCGGCAACAGGGCTTCCATTCCCGCTTCGCGGAAGTGCCGATCGGTGGTGAGCGCCCGCGTGAGGCGCAACTCGCGCATGACCACGAAGCTGCTGCAATCCGTGAACGAGTAGGCATGGTCGGCATGTCGGCGGAAGAACGCGCACGTCGACGCGAACCGCTCGCGTCCGATCCATTCGATCCGTACGCCCCGACTCTGCTCGACGAGATCGAGCACGCGAGTGGCGGCGAGGCGGCCAGCGCGCGCGTTCGCGAGCGTCACGGCCTCGTCGAGCACGTAGTCGGTGACGACGAGCCGCGCACCACCGCGCAACAGCTTGTCGACTGCTTCCCGAGCTGCGGCATGAGCGGCATCGTTCTTGTCGATGAGGGCGTAAAGCCCCGAGGTGTCGGCGAACACTTCACGCCTTGCCATAGAGGACCCGGTCGATCTCCGAGTTGGTGAGCTCGCCGCCCGGCCCCTCGACGGCGAAGTCATCGAGATTGAGAAGCGGATCGCTCGGCGGCAGCGACTCTCGTGCCGACCGCCGCGTGGGTCCGAGCTCGGCGACAGGCTTCCCCGCCCGCGCGATGATGATCCGCTCGCCGCGCTCGGCGCGGGCAATGAGCTGCGACAGCCGGGTCTTGGCTGCATGGACGTTGACGATCTTCTCGGTCACGTCGAGACGTTAGCTAATATAGGTGGACTAATCAATGCTGAAAACTGTCGAGTAGGGTAAGTTATCGATGCACGACCGCTTTCGGAACCTGTATGGCATCTTGGCATTGGCCGGGGCGGCTTTGGTGCTCGTGTTGACAGCGCTCGTCTCCATCGGCTTGGCGAACGCGCGAGCCGAGCCGATCGTCCGTCGTCTCGCTGTGGCAATGCCAAACTGGACGCCGGGGGCGCCGTCGGTGCAGGTCGCGCTGCTGGCCGACATTCACCTCGGCAATCGAGCCATGGACCTCGGGCGGCTCGAACCCATCGTCGCGGATGTGAATTCAGCGAAACCCGATGTGGTGCTCATCGCCATAGATTTCACGGTGGGTCACGCGCCAGAGGACGTGTCGGAACGCGCATCGGCGCTCGCGGCACGGCTGCTGACGTTCGATTCCCCAGCCATTACGCGCTGATGTAAGCATCTGGACAAGAGGACCCGACTGGCAAGGACCAGAACGGTCCTGTCAGGCGTTGTCCCCGGTGCGCATGTCGCGCAGGTAGGTGCTGTCCGCCGTTTCGGCGAGCACGTTGTCGACCGCGGCGACGAACTCCGCGCTAAAAGGCGAAGCGGCCGACGACCTTCCACCATTTACGTCCACGTTGAATCCCGACGTCAATCGCGATGACCTGCTGGTAGCCTTATCCCAAGGAGCTTCTCCACACTATCAATCTGGCAGAGATCAGTCGGCGCATCGAGTCGCATGACGTCTCGCCAGTCGATCTGATGCAGCGGGTGCTGGACCGACGGCGTTCGACGTAACGAAGACCCATCTGCCAAACTCCATCGTCCTATAGTTTTGAGTACTTGCCATGGCTCTGACGCCCGGAACGCGGCTCGGTCCGTACGAGATTCTTTCCGTCATCGGCGTTGGCGGCATGGGCGAGGTGTGGAAGGCGCGAGACACGCGTCTCAATCGACTGGTCGCCATCAAGGCGAGTCTCAGCCCGTTCAGCGAGCGCTTCGAACGTGAGGCTCGGGCCACAGCGGCGGTGAACCATCATCATGTTTGTTCGCTTTACGACGTCGGCCCTGACTACCTCGTCATGGAGTATGTCGAGGGCGAGTCGCTGCACGGCCCCGTGCCGATCGCTCAGGCGCTCGAACTGGGCGAGCAGATCCTGGACGCGCTCGATGCCGCGCATGAAAAGGGCGTCGTCCACCGCGACTTGAAGCCCGACAACATCCTCCTAACCAAGAGCGGTGTGAAGGTTCTCGATTTCGGACTCGCGAGGATCACGCACGCTCCTGCTGTCGGCAGCCCCAGCCTCACGGAAATCCGCGGCGCTCCTTTGACGGCGGAGGGCTCCGTCTTGGGTACGCTGCCCTACATGTCGCCGGAGCAGATCGAAGGCCACGACGCTGACGCGCGCACCGATATCTTCGCCTTCGGCGTCGTGCTTTACGAGTTGGTCGCCGGCACGCGACCTTTCATCGGCGAGACGCAGGCCAAGCTCGCCGCTTCGATCCTCAAAGAAGAGCCGCGACCTCTGGTCGAGATCCAGCCGCGCACGCCGCGCGGTCTCGCAGAAGTGGTGCGGACCTGCCTCGAGAAGGATCCTGAGAAGCGCTGGCAATCGGCGCGTGACGTGAGGCACGCACTGAGGTGGATGGCCGCGGAGCCTGAGCCGTCGATTTCCTCGCGATCAAGTCGGGTGTGGCAAGGGTTGGCCGTGTTGATGGCGGCAATCGCGTTAGGAATTGGTGCGTGGGTGTTTCGGCCCACAGCGCCAGGCTCGCCCGGCCGACTCGAGGCGCCCGTGCCGGAAAATGTGGCTCTATACGACGACGTGTCGGTGTCCCCGGACGGCCGCAAGCTGGTGGTCACCGCTCAAGGGGGTTTGTGGCTACGCGATCTCGACGCACTTGACTGGCGGCGCCTGCCGGGTACGGAAGATGCCTCGACCCCCTTCTGGTCCCCCGACAGCCGGTACCTAGCCTTCATTGTCGACGACACACTCAGGAGAGTTGACCCAGCCGGCGGTCCACCGGAAACCGTGGCCAGCGTTCCCACCGGCGCGCTCAGTTCAGGCACCTGGAATCGTCATGGCGACATCGTGCTGGGGAGTTGGGGCGGCGGATCGGGTGGTCCGATCTGGCGAGTATCCGCGGCAGGCGGCGCGGCGACGGCGGTGACGCAGGTCGACCTATCCAAGGGAGAGTTCGTTCACACGTGGCCCACGTTTCTCCCCGACGGTAACCACTTTCTGTACTTCCGCTCCGGACCGCCGGACGCAGCGGGCATGTACGTCGGTTCCCTCGACGTCGACGCCGCAAACCAGTCGCGTCAGCGGATATTGGCGACAGATGTGCCGGCGGTCTTCGCGAATGGCCACCTGTTCTTTCCGCGCGCCGGCACGCTGATGGCACAACCGTTCGACGCTCGCAGGCTGGAGCTCCGCGGCGCGCCGGTGCCCGTGGCCCAGAACGTCGGGATCACGTGGTACTTCACCGGAATGTTTTCGGTGTCCGACGAGGGCGTCTTCGTCTATCGGACCGCATCGGCGCCCGGCACCTTCCAGCTCACCTGGGTTGACCGACAGGGGAAGACCGTCGGCACGTTCGGGCCGCCCGGGACCGACAGGCGGGTTGTGTTGTCGCCGGATGCCAGGCGCGCAGTCGCGAAAGATGCTGCGTACAACGTGTCGGGCGACCTCTGGATGCTGGACCTCGCCAGCGGTGGGCGCACGCGTTTCACCTTCAAAAGGGACGTGTACTCGCCCGCTGTGTGGTCCCCAGACGGCGCCCGTATCGCCTACTCGGCCGGCCATCTCGGCGACACGATCTACGAGAAAACCGCCTCGGGACTCGGCGACGAGCAGGTGCTGTTGAAGGAGCCGGGGTTGCGGCATTTTCCAACCAGCTGGTCGCGCGACGGTCGGTTCCTGCTTTATCACACCGAGAACGCTACGAACACGGGCTATGACCTGTGGGCACTGTCCCTCAGTGACCGCAAGCCACATCTGTTGCTCGGCGAGGCCTTCAACGAGTGGGCTGGGGTCTTTTCGCCCGACATGCGTTGGGTGGCCTACATATCCCTCGAGACTGGCGCGTCTGAGCTCTACGTGCGCCCGTTCCGAGTGTCAGCGCAGACCGGCGAGCCGTCATTCGGCGAAGGCAGGTGGCAGATCTCGAAGGGCGGCAATTGGCCACAGTGGCGCGTCGACCGAGAGATCGTCTTCAACACGGGTCCCATTGGAACGGAGGTTTTTGCCGCGCCGGTGAACACAACCGGTACCGCCTTCGACAGTGGCGTCCCGCAGCGGCTGCCCTTTCCTCCGAGCACGGACGTGAACACTACTCCGCAGTCCACTCCCGACGGCCAGCGCTTCTTGATCGAGGTGCCACTGGATCAACGAGCGCCTCGAACGTCAATCAGCGTGGTGCTCAACTGGCCGGCGTTGTTGAAGGAGTGAAACCGACGGCGCTAACGATGAGCAGTGAGCCAGCTGTCGACTTGCGCGCGCCGCATGGACTCCAAAGCAGCCTTGTTGGGGTTGGCGCGCCCGGAGTGATCCAGGCGGCTGCTCCGGGCCAGATCAAATCTCCTATTTCGACCGAGTGGTCACGGCGGCGCTTCGTGATCGATCTCCCACGGTATTCCGAATCGGTCGACGAAGAGCGCGAAGTGCGTTGACCAAAACGATTTCTGAAGGCTGACCTGTACGGTGCCGCCCTGGGACAAACTGCGAAAGATGCGAGCTGCCTCTTCAGGCTCCCGGATATGCATCGACACGTAGAACCCCTCGGGCCGCCGGTACTGAGCGGGCACATGGTCGGTGCCGTGCATGACGTCATTCCCCACCTTCAGGCTCGCGAAGATGACCTTCTCTTGCCAGTTCGGTGGCATCTGTGAACCCAACGGTGAATCCGCGTACTTTCGCATCTCAAGAGCGGTCCCGCCGAGGATCTGGGAATAGAGTTCGAATGCTTCCTCGCAGTCGCCTGCAAAGGTCAGGTGCTGAGCTAATCTCATCGTCGGATCTCCAGGGCCTGCGATCGACCTAAGTTTTGTTGGCCGCCGAACACATCCCTAATTGGTCGTCGGGTCTTCGTGAGTTCTAACAGATATTCAACGGACACCGGCGTCCGGATGTATTCAATATATCGGACAGCCTTGCGGCGACCGTAACGTGCTGCCGTGTTTGGCGTTTCATCCGGGCCCGAGATTTCTCGACCAATATATCGGACGGGTAATGACCGCTTCGGGTCCGTTGCGGCCCGTCGCCTTCATTCTCCGACCGACGTCCACTGGAGCGGCCGCTCATCAGTGCACTTCGGCCGCTCGTCCAGATCCGAGTAATCGTCGTCTACGGGCCGCGTTCGGCCACGAGCGGTCCTTCCGGTGCGGAAGCGGCTCGACTCTTTTGTGTTGCTCAGTGAGATCACAGTCACCGCGTCACGACGTGGCAACGGCGGCTAGACGCTGACGACGACTTTGCCTCGGGCGTGCTCTTCCTCGAGTGAACGAATCGCTTCGGGCACTTCGCTCAACGCGACCCTCCTGTCAATGACCGGCTTGATCTTGCCGGTCTCGAGCAGCTCTTTGAGGACGACGAGGTCGTTCTTCGTCGCGACCGCCATGATATTGGCCATTCTTTGACTGCTCGTCATCGATACTAGAGCGCCCAGGAGCATGGCCTGCAGGATCTGGACGCCGCCACCTCCGGTCATGACGTAGGCGCCGTCCGGCTTCAGCGCCCGCCGGTAATCAGAGAGCGGGCGATAGGCGTTCGCCGCCAGAATCAGATCGTAACGCTGCCCGTCGCGCGTGAAGTCCTCGCGCCGATAGTCGATGACGCGCGACGCGCCGAGTGCGCGCGCAATCTCTAGGTTTCTAATGCTGCACACTGCCGTCACGTCTGCCCCGTACGCTCGCGCGATCTGAATGGCGAACGTTCCGACTCCGCCGGATGCGCCGTCGATCAGGACTTTCTGCCCCGCCTCGATGCGTCCCTTGCGCAGACCCTGAAGCGCCGTGTATCCGGCCGTCGGTGTGGCCGCGGCCGCCTCGAAGGAGACGTCGGCCGGTTTCGGAACGAGCGTCTCTTCATTGACGCAGGCAAGTTCCGCAAATGCGCCGAATTGGCTCGCGCCGAAGACATCTTCGCCGACGCGAAACTGCGTCACCCGGCTGCCGGCCGCTTCGACGCGGCCGGCCACGTCGAACCCGAGGATCGGATGTCTCGGCCGCGGAAATCCCATTCCCAGCCGGACGAGGAACGGCTCGCCCCGCATTAGCACTCGATCCGCGGCGTTGATCGATGCCGCATAGATTCGCACGAGAACCTCGCGCTCCCTCGGCTGGGGTTGCGGCAGGTCTGCCAACTCGAGCACATCAGGGCCGCCGTAGCGGCGATAGACCAGCGCTTTCACTGCACCCGTCGTCCGGTGTTCCGATCGAACTGCTGTTTAGGCGGCAGCACCGGTGAGCCTCCTGGTCGTCACTCGTCCGGACTACCTGTCGGAATCCTCGCAGACGAGTATTTGGAAGCGAGACTTTTCATCGAATGCCTCTCCGGCGTGACCACCATATCGAGCCGCGATACGCAGGCCATTGCACCGAACGAGTGCCTCAAGCTCTCTTGGAAAGTACATCTTGAGATCCAGCGACCCGACCAGATCGGGCTGACCGGCGACGTTACGGACAGTCGTCGTTCTCATGATCTGAGTCGTAGACTCGTAGTGGGACCGTGCCATGACGCGCGCTCGACCCTGTCCGTCGGGACTATCGTATTCATCGAGCACGTACTCCTCTTCAGCGTCTCGGAGGAGAAAATTCAAATTTGGAACAAAGACATCGATAACGAGCACTCCTCCGGGTTGAAGGTGTCGTTTCACGCTGCCGATACAGCGCTCGAAGTCTTCTGGCGTGTGTAAGTGCCCCAGATTGTTTGAGGGCAGCATGATCAGAGCGAACCTCTCGTTGAGCTCGAAGCTCCGCATATCGCCCTCTATCCATTGCACAGTGTCGTTCTTGCCTGCTGCGAACTGCAGAAGTGCGGGTGAATTATCCAGGCCCGCAACGGAAAATCCGGCCTCAGCAAGCGGAATGGAGAGTTTGCCAGTTCCGCATCCGAGTTCGAGTATAGGACCGCCGCTGATCCTTGCCTGAGATAGCCAGAACTCGACGTAGCCTCGCCCGAACAGGCGGTCGTAGTGGGCACCGTCTCGATATATCGCGTCTATCTCACGCACGGTTGTCTGGACCGTCGAATGGCGTATTGGGGTCGATAGCGGCCATCCCGCTGAAGCCTGAAATCTAACATGTGAATGTGCGCTTTGCGCTCCAAAGCAGACGGCTGGAGTGTTCCGTGGCCTAAGCTGGGCGCGGCTGCCAAGGCCGTGTTCCAAATCGTGTCCCGTTTTATGTGAGCTTGCCCACACCCCACCGCAGGGACGCGCGTAGAACAGGCACCGCCACGGTTCCGGCGCATCCAGCGTCCGGGGAGACGGGCTCCAACAGGAGTCCGTCATGGCACTCACCGAAGTCTCTCCCGAAGCCGCCCTAGGGCCGCAGGCTCCGCGCTCGGCCAAACGGTCGAGCAAGAAACGCACCCTCACCGAGACGAGCCTCGCGAGCGTCAAGCCGGCGCCCGAAGGTCAACGCATCAAGCTCAAAACCCGCACGCGCGGGCTCTACCTGCTCGTCGACGACGCGGACGGTCGCGGTGGCGGTTCCGCGTTCAAGTCGACGGCGCCGAGAAGCACTACGCGCTCGGCGCCTACCCCGCCGTGTCGCTCGCCGTCGCCGAGTCCCGAGCTGCGGAGCTGCGCGTGGCGCGTCAGAGCGGCGCAAGCGCGGCAGAGCTGGCGCACCTCGCGGCGAAGCTCAGCGGTCGCAAGCAGTCTCACCGCTCGGCCATCGTGACGACGGCGCCGACCGGCAGCGCGTTCAACGACATCGCCGAGAGCTGGTGGGCCTACCGTCGCAAGCACGGCAGCGCGCGCACGGGTCGACCGCTCGCGGAGAGCACGCTCGAATGCGACGAGCGCGCGTTCAAGTACTTGGTGCGGGAACTGGGCGAGCGGGCGAAGGGGCGAAGCGCGCGATGAAGCTCCTCAAGCGTTTTGGAAGTGGGCGCGGGTCCACCACAGCAAGTCCGTGACGACGAACCCTGTCGTCGAGTACAACCCGACCGACGTGATCGGCCGACGCGAGCCCGCGCATCACGCGAGCATCAAGATGCCCGAGGTGTTCGGCGCGCTCCTGCGTGCGATCGACGGTTACGTCGGGCAACCTGTCGTTAAGCTCGGGCTGCAAGTGCTCGCGCTGACGTTCGTACGTCCTGGTGAGTTGCGACTCTCCAAGTGGTCGGAGTTCGATCTCGACTCGGCCGAGCCGACGTGGACGATCCCGAAGGAGCGGATGAAGATGCGCAAGGAACATTTGGTGCCGCTCGCGAAGCAGACGGTTGCGCTGCTGCGTGCTCCGCGATCAGGTTCGTAAACCGCGCGCGCGTGTTGCCCGGCGCGTCGCGCGCCCGATTCCTCTATCACGGCTTCCTCGAAGCGAAGCCCGTGACCGACAAGACTTCGAAGCTCGTCTACACGCTGATGTACGACGTATCCGACAAGCCGGACAAGGCGGCGAAGGACGCCGACGCCGCGAACCGGAAGATGCGCTTCGCGCGCGCTCGAGAACATGAAGAAGATCGCCGAGGCGAAATAGCGCTGGTTAAGCGAACGACCCACGATAGTCGGGCGTGTCAGCGCCTGCAATCGTAAGGCCGGACCTCTTCCCCAGGGCGCCACTCCCAGGCCTTGTGCAGCTCGACCGGTGCCGTGAACGTTGCGGCGTCGCTCACTGTCAGCACGTACTCGAGGCGACTGCCGTCGCCGTTGAGCGTGAAGCGCTCTTCGAGTCGCGCCTGCGAACCAACCGGGATGCCAGTGGCGTTGAAGTATTTGTAGTCGATACCGCTCGTCTCGACCACGAGCGTCCGCCCGTCGAAACGGCCAGTCGACGTACCGAGCCGCGGCTCGTTGCGCGCTCGTGCCGCCGCGGCCGGCGACAACGCAATCCGGCGGACGGTGTCGTACTCTTCCATATGCAGCTCGATCACGTCGCCGCGATCGACGAACTCGATCGGATAGGGCTGCTCCATGGCGTACGGCATTCCCTTCGGCGCGCAGTTCTTCGTCGGATCGTTCTTGATCGGATCGAACGCGTTGCGGGCCGCAGCCGCGGTTGGCGTCAACGGCAGAGCGCTGGCGCTGCCCCAGAAGTCCGGCGGGCTGGTGGTATTGGTCCAAACGCGGAACAGGCCGAGCTTCTCCGAAGCGTCGGTCGCCACGGCGCTGCGTGTATCGGCGCCGATGGTCTGTCGCGACCAACGCGCCGGAATACCGCTGCCGAACAAGATCTCCTCGCCGCTCGGCAGCAGCATGTTCGTGATCCAGAGCACATCGTCGCGCACGCGACCGGCGTTGCCGGCGACCTTCACGTGCGTACCAACCTTCACGAGATCGGCCGAGAGCCCGAACCGGCTTACGATGCTGACCGAGTTCGATTCGATCTCCCACACACGCTCACGGCCGTCGGCGCCCGGTCCGCGCAATTTGAAACGCACGTGCGGGTTGGCCCACAGAACCTCGGTCACCTCCCCTTCCGCTTCGACGATCGAATCGCGGTCATAGACCGCTGCCGAAGAGTGATGGGCAGACGCGCGTGACGCGAGCGCCACCAAGACCAGTGTGGCGACTATCCTGATTGAAGCCTGTCTCAATGAAACCCCACGCCTTCCGTCGCCAACGGGTCGAAGCATGCGTCGAAGAAGTTGGCGCGCCCGGAGAGACTCGAACTCCCGACCCTCAGGTTCGAAGCCTGATGCTCTATCCAACTGAGCTACGGGCGCGTCGCGAACCGACCGCCGCTATCGTAACTGATCGCAACGTTAGCGTGACGCGAGCGCGCCGCGCCCGACACCGCGCGCTAGTTCGCCGGCCCGCCGCCGAACATCACCATCTCGGTGCCGTCCTTCAGCGTCGCGCGCAGGAACGTGCCGCCGGGCTCGCCGCTCTTGAGCGGCGCGTAGACGATCTTCACGTGGTCGCCGGCCTTCAGCGTGTTCTTGCTCCAGCCGCGACGGCCCAGAAAGTTCGGGCTCATGCCCTCGAAGCCGTACTTCGTGACGCTGCCGTTGTCGCCCTTCACGTCGACCCACGTCCACGTATGCGGGTTCGTCCACTGGAAGTCGGAGACCGTGCCTTCGATCGTCTTCTGCTGGCTCATGTCGAACAGGGCGAACGAGTGATGCGCGCTCGCGGCACCCGCGACGGCGAGCGCAGCGCCGCCGAGCATGCCGAGCCAGGCGCGCCGCAGCCAAGCCGCAGCCACGCGTCGCCGATTCGATTCTCTTCGCTTCGCTCATCGCTCGATCCTCAGTGCTTGAGATTGATGCCGGCCTTGCCGTCATCGGTCGTGATAATTTCGGTTGTTCTGCTGGCAGACGTACTCCGCGAGCGTCCAGTCGCGGTGCCGTCCGTAGACGCGCGTGCTCGTGAGCGGCTTCGTGAGCGCCTCCGGATCGGTGATCGTCGTCTCGATTTGCAGCTTGTCGCCGTCCACGAGGTGCATGCGCTCGACGATGTGCATCTTGTCGCTGTGCTTCACGCCGAAGCCCGCGAGCGCCGTGTCGGTCGTGAAGCCGACGGTATCGACGACGAGCGTGTCGCCTTCCCAATGGCCGATCGAGTGGCCGTTGAACGTGAGATCGGGATCCTCGGGATGCTTGCGGCCGTCGGTGAAGATCTGCCGCCACTGGCTGTACGCCTCGATCACGATCGTGACCTTGCCCGGCGTGAACAGAATCTCCATCGGGTACGGCTGCGTCATGATCCCGGGCATGCCGTTCGGCACGCAGTTCGCGGCCGGCGTGTCCTGAATCTCGCCGCGCTTCTGCGCGTCCTGGTATTCCTTGAGCTTCGCCTCGTACGCGGGCGTGAGCGCGGGCGGCTCGGGCCGCGCGCCGCGCGGGCCGCCGCCGAACGTCACTTCCCAGATGCCGCCCCAGTCGGGCAGCTTCGCGACCGACGCCCACGTATCGCCTTGCGGCGACGACGGAGGCGACGGCTTCGACGGCGCCTGCGCGACCGCGGCGTGCGCGCTTGCGAGCGCTAGGGCGGCGGCGGCGAGCATCGATACCGAGAGCGAGATAGAGTCGCGCGAGCGAGTCATCGGCATTCCCCTTCGAACGGCCGCGATTCTACCGCGCCGGCCGCGGCGCGCCAGAATGACGGCTGCTTCGTTCGTATACACTAGCTCGCGACCCGCCTGATCGGCGGCAGCCCCTAGAGAAAAGTTGAGACCGCATGCTGCGTAGCGACGACACGGAGCTCGCCGAATCCTGGCTCGACGGCACGCTCGCACGCTTCGCCGCGGACAACGACGACCTCGTGCTCCAGACTCGCTCGCTGCTCGCGCGCATCGTCGCCGACGCGCCTCGCCACGCGCGGCTCGCGAACACGCTCTCGCTGCTCGAGCACCTCGGCAGCCACAAGATCATGACGACTCAGCACGGCCGCGACATCGATCAGCCGACGCTGAAGCACGTCCACGAGGAGGCGGGCCACGCGTATTTCATGAAGCGCCAGGCCGAGAAGACCGCCCAGCGGCCGCTCGAGTACGTCGACGGCGACCTGCTCGCGCCGGCCTCGGCGCGAATGTACTTCCAGCGCCTCGAGGCGGCGATGCTCCGCACGCTCGCGCAACAACGCAGCGCCCGCGCGGTCTATCTTTACATGTCGATGATCGTCGAGCTCCGCGCGCTGTGGTTCTACGGCCTTTACCAGCAGGCGCTGCAGCGCGCGCGTCACCCGCTTTCGCTCAGGCGTGTGCTTGGCGAGGAGCAGAACCATCTCGCCGACGTCGCACATCGGCTCGAGATGGCCGGCGAGCTCAGCGACACGCGCACGGCCGAGTTCGTCGGTCATGAAAAGGCGTTGTTCGGCCGCCTTCTGGCCGCAATGCAGCGCGCGGTGGCCTGAGCCGCGCCACGAGCTACCGAGCGCGTATGCCGCGTCAGCGCCAACGACACGTCCGTCCGGCGCCTAGAAAGGCGTCGCCGATCCCGCGGCGGTGCGCATGCCGCCGCTGATCTCGCTGTACGCACCGGCCACGATCGCGGCCGCGTTCGTGCTCTCGAGTCTCGTCATCTTTCTGTTCGCTCGCCGCGCGTTCCTGTCGCTGGCGCTCGGCCTGATAGGCGGTCTCGGCGCGTACGTGTATTGGACTTCGGACCTGCTCGCGATGAACGTGCGCACGAACCGAGAATGCGACGCGGACGAAGCGCAAATCCTCGCCCGCAGGACCGACGTGTCGGCCGTGCTCTTGCCGCCCGACGTCTCGACGCTCGACCCGCGCGCGCTCGAGCGTTTGGTCGCGACTTACGACGCGGTCGTCACCGACAGTGTGCCGTCGGCCGGCATTCCGCGCCAGCGCTGGAGGCCCGCCGCGCCAACCGAATTCGCGAACTACAGCAACGGCAAGATGCGATTCGTCTCCGTCGCGGTGAACGAAGCGGACCTCCCTCGCTACCGCGTGATCGAGCAGTGGTCGGGGCCCTCCGAACCCGGCCAGGGCTACAAGATCGAGTCGGGCGAGATGCGGATCGAGGATCGCATGACCAACGAGGTGCTCGCGAAGATCGGCATTCACCACGGCACGAGCCTCGGCGGCGACGCGCTCGCGCTCCGGCGTTCGCTGCTCCCGGTGCCGGGCGGCTCGGGCTGCCGCGTCGGCGACCGGATCGATCTCGTGAAGCAGGTGCTCGTGCCCGCGGCCCGTTAGCCTTGTATGCCCCGGCGCGACGCGCAAAGATAGCGCGCGACGCACGGTACGACGCCGGCGCATCTCATTTGACGATTGCATGAACCCGACGCGGATCCTGTTCGCGAGCCTGATCGGCACGACGATCGAGTTCTTCGATTTCTACGTCTACGGCACGGCCGCCGTGCTCGTGTTTCCGCAGCTGTTCTTCCCGCCCGGCAATCCGACGGCCGCGACGCTGCAGTCGCTCGCGACGTTCGGAATCGCGTTCGTCGCGCGGCCGATCGGCTCCGCGGTCTTCGGTCACTTCGGCGACCGCGTCGGCCGCAAAGCGACGCTCGTCGCGGCGCTGCTCACGATGGGACTGTCGACGGTCGCGATCGGCATGCTGCCGACCTACGGCTCGATCGGCGTGCTCGCGCCCGCGCTGCTCGCGCTCTGCCGCTTCGGCCAGGGCATCGGGCTCGGCGGCGAATGGGGCGGCGCGGTGCTGCTCGCGACCGAGAACGCGCCGCCCGGCAAGCGCTCGTGGTACGGCATGTTCCCGCAACTCGGCTCGCCGCTCGGCTTCCTCTGCGCGACCGGCGTGTTCGTCGCGCTCACGCCGTACTCGAGCGACGCACAGTTCTTCGCATGGGGCTGGCGCGTGCCGTTCATCGCGAGCGCGCTGCTGGTGGTCGTCGGGCTCTGGGTGCGCCTGAAGATCACGGAGACGCCGGAGTTCGAGCGCGCGGTCGCGAACCGCGAGCGCGTCGCACTGCCGCTCGTGACCGTGCTGCGCGAGCACATCGGCACCGTCGCGCTCGCAACGGCCGGCGCGATCACGGTGTTCGTCATGTTCTACCTGATGACCGTGTTCACGCTGAGCTGGGGCACGAGCGAGCTCGGCTTCGCGCGCCAGGAGTTCCTGATTTATCAAATGATCGGCGTGCTGTTCTTCGCCGCGACGATCCCGATCTCCGCGGTGCTCGCGGACCGGGTCGGCCGGATACCGGTGCTGATCGCCACGACGCTTGCGATCCTCGCGTACGGGCTCGTTCTCGGTCGTTTCTTCGCCGTGCACGATGCGCCGCGGATCGTCGATGGGGCTCGCGCTCGGGCTCGCGTGCATGGGGCTTACGTACGGGCCGCTCGGCACCGCCCTCACCGAGCTGTTCCCGACGGCCGTGCGCTACACGGGCGCGTCCATCGCGTTCAACATCGCGGGAATCTTGGGCGGCTCGCTGGCGCCGTACATCGCGACGTGGCTCGCGACGAAGTATGGCATCGCGGCCGTCGGCTACTACCTTTCGATCGCGGCGCGCGATCACGCTCGCGGCGGCCGTCGCGATCCAGTCGCGCACGCGGCGCTCTCCGTCGCAACGGGGCAGCGGTGCCGGATACGCCCTGACGCGGCGTCCGTCAGTAGCCGAGCTTCACGACGCCGGTCTTCATCCCTTCGACCGTGCCGGCCGTGAGCCACTCGAGCGACGCGCGGAAGAGCACGAGGTGATTGCGCTCCCACATCGCGTTGTGCGACGAGCAGCCGAGGTCGACGAGCACCTTCTGCTCGGAGCCCAGGTCTTCGTAGAGCTCGTGCACGCGCTCGGGCGCAACTTGCTTGTCGTGGATGCCGGTCACCATCAGCACCGGCACTTTGATCTTCTCGACCGTCGCCTTGCCGAAGCCCCAGACCGTCGTGTTCGGCGCGCGGCGCACGCCCTGGCCCCACGTCGCGCCGACGGGATCGGACGCGAGCATCGCGGTCCAGACCGCGTCGCTCGCGGCTTGGTCGTACTGGTTCGGGCAGCCGACCTGGCGGTCCCAGCCCGCGACGAAGTCCGCATGCGACTGCGCGTTGAACGCGGCGCCCGTCGCGGGATTCGGCATCGGCGGTTGCGCCGTGAAAGCGCGGTTGTACGCGGGCGCGAGCACGATGACCTTCTCGACCTTGTCCTGGTGCTGCGCCGTGTAGCCACCCGTGCGCGGCCCGCCGAGCGACCAGCCGACGAGATTCACGCGCTCGACGCCGCGCAGCGTGCGCACGTAGTCGACGACTGCGTCGAGGTCGTTCCAGTCCGACGCGATCGTCGTGAGCTGCTCGCCGAGCGTCCCCTTGCACGCCTCGTGGCCGAGCGCGCGCCTGCTGCTCTGCCGGCAGGTTGCAGACCTCGTTCATCCCGCCCGGACGCGTCGAGCGGCCGTAGCCCGTCATGTCCATCGAGAACACGTCGAAGCCCGCGTTGGCGAGGTACGCCATCCAGCTGTAATCGGCGTACGGCACGTCGAACGCGACTTCCGCCGGCGTGCCCGCGCCGTGCACGAACAGCACGACGCGCGCAGCGCGCGGCGCGCCGCGCAGGATCGTTGCGGCCCGCGCGCGCTCGCGCACGTAGATCTCCGTGGTCTGACCGGAGATCGACGGGCACGGTCGAGCGCACCGCGACGTAGTGATCGATCGTGAGCAGCGCGTCCGCGTCGGCGCCCGCCTGCGCGCGCGCGCTCGGAGCGAACGTCGCGAGCGCTGCGGCGAGCGCCGCCGTCGTGGCAAGCGCCATGGTTCTGGCTGCGAGCATGCGAATCCCCCTATCCCGTCCGCACGTTGCCGGCCGTTATCGTGTCAGGTTTGCACGGTCGCGCCTAGCGCATCAGGAGAACGAGCGCTCTCCGGCCACGAGCTTCGCGAGCGCCGTGGACTCGTCGCCGCCGCGCGCCTCGAGCCGCGCCATGACGCCCGCGCGGTCCTCGGCCGAGCGGTTTTGGCTCAGCTTGAACTTGCCCTGGATCTCGCCGATCGCGATCTCGATGCCGACGATCCCCGAGAGCAGCCGCGGGTCGTAAGCCGGCACCCACGGCGCCGCGTTGCCGCGCTCGAAGCGCGCCGCGAGCCTCTCGACGTGGCGCGCGGTGGCCGCGGCGTCGTCGAGCACACGAGCGCGGCCGTAGACGTGCACGGCCGTGTAGTTCCACGTCGGCACGCCGGGCTTCGCGTACCACGTCGGCGACACGTAACCGTGCGGGCCCTGGAACATCACGAGCACCTGGGGATTGTCCGCGACATGTTGCCACTGCGGATTGCCGCGCGCGACATGCGCGTGCAGCGTGCGGCCCTCGGGGTCGTGGAGGAACGGCAAGTGCGACGCGAACGGCAGCTCTCGCTCGGTCGTCACGAGCGTGCCGAACGCGAACGCGTCGATGAACTCGGCGAGCACGCGCTCGTCGGACTCGCGAAAGTGGTTCGGGATATACATGAGTTACTCCTGACGATGCGCGCGCGATTCTAACCGCGCGCGAACGACTGCACCGCGAAGCGCTTGCCGCCCGCGCAGCCGAGCACCGCGACCCGGCGGGCATCGCGGCGACATTATTGACCGCCATCGGCCCATTCGCGATGATCTCCCGCGCTCCATCCTAAGCGCGCGCGAGCGGCGCTCGTCGAACGGCGGCATCGCCGGCGCGGCGCCCAAGGACAACGATGAAGAAAGTCGCGATCTACACGGTCGCAGCCCTCGCGCTTCTACTGCTCGTGCTGCCGCCGGTGTTCGGCATGCTCAGCGAGTCGCAAGTGCGGGCGCGCGTCACGGCGCTCGACGCGAGCGGCGTGCTCAAGATCTCGCTGCGCACCTACGAGCGCGGCTGGTTCCGGAGCCGCGCGCGGATGTCGCTCGCGCTCGCGCCGCCAGCGATCGCTCGGCTCGACGAGCTCGGCGCCGCGCTCGGCCTGCCGCCGCTGGCGGCCGACCTCGACCACCGCATGCCGATCACGCTCGAGATCGCGCACGGCCCGCTCGCAGTCCTCGACGGCGTCTACTTCGGCGGGTCGAAGATCGTCGCGCGCCTCGATCCCGGCGAGCGCAGCGTCGCCGCGCTCGAGCAGAGCCTCGGCGTGCCGTACCTGTTCGAGTTCCGGGGCCGCACCGGTTTCACGGGCAGCGTCACCTTCGACGCGAGCTTGCCGCCGGTCGATCTTACGGCCGGCGGCGTGCACATCGTATTCTCGGGAGCCGCCATCGACGGCGCGTTCGTGGGCCAACGCCTCGGATCCGAGTCGCGTATCGAGGGCTTCGTGCTCACGTCGCCGCCGGGGTCGTTCAGCATTCGCAACGTGCGCGCGGCGACCGACGTCGAGCTCGGCTCGTCGAGCGCGGTGCCGGGCGACGTGGCGCTTTCGATCGAGCAGCTCTCGATCGTCGACGCCGGGCGCGGCGACACGCCGGTGCTCGACGCCGCGAACGTCAGGATCGCGAGCAAGGTGGGCGTCGACCCGCGCGCGACGATGCTCGACGTGCACGCCACGTACGACTCCGACTCGGTGCTTCTTTACGGCAAGCGTGTCGCGGACGCGAGCGTCGGCATCGCGCTCGACAAGATCGACGTCGCGGCGCTCGAGACGTACTCAAGCTGGCGCAGACGGACCGTGGCGGAAACGATCCCGCGGCCGAGGTCGGCAGAGCGCTGACGCACGCGCTCGCAGCGGGACCGAGCCTCGTGCTCGATCCGCTGCGCTTTCGCATCGACGGCGAGCCGTTCACGGCCCACCTCGAGATCGCGGCGAATCCAACGGCGTTGCCCGCGACGGGCGCCGTCGATCCCGACAACTGGCTCGCGCTGCTGCCCGCGTTGCGCAGCACGGCCACCGTCGATGTCTCGAAGAAGCTTGCGCACGACATCGCGGTGCTCGCTGCCGAGACACGCTACACCGACGATGGCATGCCGGCCGACCAACGTCGCCTGCTCGCCGATATGCAAGCGGGGCTCATGCTCGTGACCCTGATCAGCCAGGGACTGCTCGTCGACGCGGGCGACACGTACCGAGCGGAGCTGCGTTTGACCGACGGCGCGGTGACCTTGAACGGCGGACCGCTGCCGTTCGATTTGCCCTAATCGATTTAACCGTGGCGGTCAGCGCGGCGCGGAGTCGCCCGGCGGCGCTTGCTCGCCCGCGGGCGCCTGCTCGCTCTGCGGTACTTGCGAGCTCGCGACGGGCGGCGCCTCGCTCTTCGGCGCGACTTCCGCCGGCTTCGTCTTGACCCTGCCGCGTGTCGAGTTTGGATGATCGTGCTCCTTGCGCAGCAGCTCGGCCTCCTCGTACGGGATCGGATAGAACGAGCCGAGGCGGCACGAGAAGCCTTCGCGAAGCCCCACGCCGTACCGCTCGAGCACGGTAATGAGATCGCTGCTACAGAGCCGATTCATCTGAATCTTGTACGAGAAACGGTCTTCGCTGGCGAGGTTCGGGCACGCCCCTTGCGGCAGCGAGGTTCGGTAAGTGACCTTGCCGCTGCCGCGCATGTAGAACAGGATCGTCGAGTCGTCGACGATTTTGGTCTCCTTGATGTTCGACGGCGTGATGCAGTCCTTCGGCGTGCGATCGAAGTCGTCGGCCTTCGGATCCGCGGCTGCGGCATTGGCGGCGGGCGGTGCACCTTCGTCGGCGGCGGATTTGTCGCGCGGCGCCTGCGAGTCCGCGGCGGGCGCTCCCCCCTCACCCTGCGCGGCCGCATCGACGGCGACCAGCGCGGCGGCCGAGAGGACGAGCGGACCGAGCCATCGAATCGAGTGGATCATCGTCGTGACTCCTGCTGGGCGGTGGACAGCTCATTTATAACGTAACGCGGCCCGGGCAGAAAACTCGTAGCGGCGGCGCGTCCGCGCCGGCGCGCCCCGCCGGCCCGCGACAACTGTGAGCGCATTCACGGTGAGCCGGTGCGCGTCTTGCCTAGAGTGCCGTTGCCCCGAGCCTTCAAGGACGACGCGAATGCCTCCGCACACCCTTTCGACCGATGCGAACCGCCGCAAGTTTCGCGCGCCGGTACGTAGCGCGAAGCGACCGCGGTAGCCTCCATGGCCCAGGCACGCCCCTCGACGACCCCGGCCGGGGCCCGCGCCGACGCGGCGAAACCCGACGCGGCGCTCGCCGAGCACATCTTCATCGCGTCGGACGAGAGCTCCGACCCGCGCGCCGCGCACAAGGTGCTCGAGCGCTGGCGCCTCGGCAATCCCTTGCGGCGCATGGCCACCGAGATCACCGTGTTCGAGGAAGGCTACGCCGAGATCACGCAGCACGCGGGCCGCAAGTGTGGCGCACCGTTTAGGCTCGACCTGCGCTACCTCGATCCGATTCCTTCGATCACCCGCGTGATCGCAACGCGCGCGTGGTGGACGGCCGTGGGCTGCGCCGCCGCCGCGCTCGGCGCGTTCGCCGCCGCCTATTTCACGGCGCTCGGGGCCCTCGCCGTCTCCTGCGGGCTCGGTGCAGCGGCCGCGGCGGCGGTCGGGGTCGCGATCGCGCTGCGGCGCAGCCACGAGACGATCGAGTACGTCACTCTCCATGGCCGCGCGCGGGTGCTCGTGCTCGTCGCGAACTTCGGCGCGATCAAGCCGCTGCGCGCGTTCGTGCCGGAGCTCAGCCGCGCGATCGAGGAGGCGGCCGAGGAGATCGCGGGCGACACGTCGTCGTATCTGCGAGCCGAGATGCGCGAGCACTATCGACTCCGCGGCGACGGGATCTTGAGCGTCGGCACCTGTGCCGAGTGCACGGGCCGCATCCTCGCCCACTTCGACGTTCAGCTCTGAGCAGGCGTCGGCGCCCGTTACGGGGCAGACGCCGCGACGGCAAGCTCGGCTCCCGCTGCGGCACGGCTATGATGTAGCGCGATGACCCGCGCCGCAGACCCCCTTCCCGACGCCACAGTGCTCGATGCGTTCGCGCTCGCGAGCGAGCCGCTCGAGCGGGCGACCTCGGGGCTGATCAACCCGACCTGGTTCGTGCGCTCGCGCGACGGCAGAGAGCTCGTGCTGCAGCGCGTGAACCCGATCTTCCCGGCGGACGTGAATGTCGACATCGAAGCCGTGACGCGTCATATCGCCTCGCGAAAGGCGTCGCGACGCCGACACTGGTGCCGAGCCGCTTCGGCAAGCTCTGGCTCGAGCACGATGGCGCCGTCTGGCGCGTGCTCACGCGAATCGACGGCGTGACGCGCGACGCGCTCGAGTCGCCCGCGCAGGCGCGCGAAGCCGGCCGCGTGCTCGCCGAGTTTCATCGCGCCGCGAGCGATCTCGAGCACGAGTTCCGGAGCCGCCGCCTCGGCGTTCACGACACCGCGCGCCACCTCGAGGCTCTGCGCGACGCGCTCGAGGAGCATCGCGGCCACCGCGACTTCGCGGCGGTGCGGCCGCTCGCCGAGCAGGTGCTCGCGCTCGCGGCCGAGCTGCCCGCGCTGCCGCCGATGCCGGACCGAATCGTGCATGGCGACCCGAAGATCTCGAACGTGATGTTCGCCGCACATGGCTGATAGCGCGCTCTGCCTCATCGATCTCGACACGCTCGCGCGCATGCCGATCGCGCTCGAGCTCGGCGACGCGCTGCGCTCGTGGTGCAATCCCGCCACCGAGGACGCGCCCGAGGCGCGCTTCGTGCGCGCATTCTACGCGGCCGCTATCGAGGGCTACGCGGACGCCGCGCGCGGCCTGCTCGGGCCGCGAGGAGTGGGGCGCGATCGCGGACGGCACGCTCACGATCACGGTCGAGCTCGCGGCGCGCTTCTGCGCCGACGCGCTGCGGGAGCGCTACTTCCGTTGGGACGAGCGCCGCTACGCGAGCTCGAGCGCGCACAACCAGGCACGCACGCGCGCCCAGCTCAAGATCGCCGCGACGCTGCGCGCGGCGCTGCCGGCTCTGCGCGAGCTCGGCGCGCGCGCGTTCGGCGAGCGCCGCTGCGCGGCGAGAACGGCGTCTCGTTTTCGTCGAGCCCGGGTACAGCCGCGCCGAAACGGTGCTCGGCGCCCGAGCGCGCCGTGACACTCGCGTGACAAAGCCTCCGGTCGCGCGGAGCAGGCTTGCGGCCGGCACAACAAATATCTCCGGTGATACGTGCTGGAGCATCTCGGTCTGATCGGCGTGTCCTGGCGCCAGGGCGGCAGCGAGGCGCTCGCCGAATTCGCGCTCGACCAAGAGCACGCGCCAGCGCAGCTCCGCGCGTTCGCGCAGCGGCTCGGCCTCAAGGAGCTCGCATACCTCTCGACGTGCAACCGCGTCGAGCTGATCTTCGCGCGCGGCGACCGCACGCCGGCGCACGACCTGCGCGCCTCCGCATTCGAGCTCCTGACCGGCCACTCCGCGGTGAACGGCGAGGCGGAAAGGCGCCTGCGCGCATGGCACGGCGAGGGCGCGGCCGAGCACCTTTTTCTGACCGCGGCCGGCCTCGACTCCGCGTGCGTCGGCGAGACCGAGATCGTCGGCCAGGTCCGCGCCGCGCAGGAGCGCGCGCTCGAGCTCGGCCTGTGCGGCCCGAGCTTGGGGCTCGTGTTCGAGGAGGCGCTGAGAATAGCGGCACGCGTGCGCGGCGAGACGAAGCTCGGCGAAGGACGCGTGTCGCTCGCGGAGATCGCAGTGCAGCTCTTGCGCGAGCGGATCGCGACCACGCCGGGCCGGGTGGCGCTCGTGGGCGTGTCGCCAATGACCGAGCGCGCGGCGCTCTCGCTCGCCCAGGCCGGCCTCGACTTCACGGTCGTCAATCGCACGGCGGAGAAGGCCGCCGCGCTCGCGGCGCGTTTCGGGGCCGCGCATCTGTCGCTCGACGTGTTCCGACGCGAGCCGCCTCAGATCGAGGCGCTGCTCGCGTCGACGGGCGCCGAGCACACGATTCTCGACGAGGCGGCGCTCGAGCGGCTCGCGGCCCATTCGAAGTCCGGCCAGCCGCCGCTGATCGTCGACATGGCCGTGCCGCCCGACGTCGATCCCGCCGCATGCGCGAAGCTCGCGATCCCGCGCGTCGGCATGGACGAGATCACGCGCCGCGCCGATGAGAGCCGCGCGGCGCGCCTCCTATCGGCCGGCCCCGCGCGCGAGCAGGTCGACGACGCGCTCGATCATCTCCAGGACCGCTTCACCGAGCGCTATTACGGCCCGTTGTTCGGCGCGCTCCAGCAGCGCTTCCGCCACACGGCGCAGGAAGGCGTGAAGCGGTTGCTCAAGAAAGAGCTCAAGGGTCTCGGCGCCGCGGAGCGCACCGCGATCGAGGTCTGGAGCGAGGTGCTCGCGCGCCGGTTCGCGCACATCCCCTGCCTCGGCTTGCGCGGCCTCTTGCACGACGGCCCCGACGGCTCCATCGACGCGTTCTTGAACGGGCTCGAACCCGAGTTCGCGGACGAGCTCCGCGCCGCGCTCGGCGGCGCCGCGCAGCCGAGAGACTCGTGAGCTCGCGCGCGCCGCTCAAGCTCGGGACGCGCGGCTCCGACCTCGCGCGCACGCAGTCGACGACGGTCGCGGAGGCGCTGCGCGCCGCGGGCCACGACGTCGAGCTCACGATCATCAAGACCGCCGGCGACCGCGATCAGACTTCGCAGTTCGGCGCGATCGGCGCGCAGGGCGTGTTCGTGCGCGAGATCGAGCAGGCGCTCGTCGAGCGGCGGATCGAGCTCGCGGTGCACTCGTTCAAGGATCTGCCCACGAGCTCTCCCGACGCGCTCGCGATCGGTGCGGTGCCGAAACGCGTCGACCCGGCGGACCTGCTGCTCGTGCGCGCCGACGCGCTCTTCGGCAGCTCGATCGATTGGTTGCCGCTCCCGATCGGCGCGCGGGTCGGCACGTCGTCGGCGCGGCGGCGCGTGTGGCTCGCGCATTTCCGTCCCGATCTGAAGGTGCTGCCGCTGCGCGGCAACGTGCCGACGAGGATCCGGCGGCTGCGTGAAGGCGACTTCGAAGCGATCCTGCTCGCGGCGGCCGGCGTCGAGCGGCTGCGCGACGGCAGCGCGCTCGACGGCGCGCTCGACGGCGTGACCGTGATTCGCCTCGACCCGCAGCGTTTCGTGCCCGCGCCCGCGCAGGGCGCGCTCGCGGTCCAGTGCCGGCGGGACGACGACCGCGTGCTCGCCGCGCTCGCGGCTCTCGACCACGCGTCGAGCCACGCGGCCGTCGACGCCGAGCGCGACGCGCTGCGCTGCGCCGAAGGCGGCTGCGACGTCGCATTCGGCGCCTTCTTCGTGCACGCGCACGGCGACGCGGGCCGGCGGCCCGGCGCGCAACACGAGCTTCTCGGCATGGTCGAACGGTCCGGCTCCGTGCGAGTCGCGCGCGTGCGCGGCTCGGATCCGAGCTCGCTCGGCGCGGCGCTCTGGGCGAAGCTCGACGGTGACGCGCGATGACGGCGGCGATCGAACGACTGGCCGGCGCGCGCGTTCTGATCACGCGCAGCGAGGACGACAGCGCCGAGTGGGCCGAGGAGCTCGAGCGTCGCGGCGCACGGGCGGTGCTGCTGCCGTGCATCCGCTCGGAGCCGATCGACACGCCGGAGCTGCGCGCCGGGCTACGCGAGGCGCTCGCCGACGCGGATTGGCTCGTGCTCACGTCCCGACGCGGCGTCCGGGCGTGCGCGCGATTGCTCGCGACGGTCGAGCTGCCCGCGCGCGCACGCGTCGCGACGGTCGGCGCGGCGACCGCGGCCGAGGCGCGCGAACGGCTCGGCCGCGCGGACCTCGTCGGCGGCGGCAACGCGGCCGCGCTCGGCGCGGCGCTCACGGGCGACGCGCGCTTCACACGCGGCGCGCGCGTCGTGCTCGCGCTCGCGGCGAACGCGAGCGATGCGCTCGAACGCACGCTCGCGGCCACCGGCGCCCATTGCGCGCGCTTCGACGTCTATCGCACGATCCCGGCGCCGCCGGCCGCGAGCAAGCGAGCGCTCTCGTCGCTCGGTGCCGAGCGCGTCGTGCTCGCGAGCCCGTCGGCCGCGAGCGGCTTCGTGCATCAGGTGGATCTCGACGTGCCGGTCGCGATCTATACGATCGGGCCGTCGACGACGGCGGCGGCTCGGGCTCTCGGCCTCGCCGTGACCGCCGAAGCGCGCGAGCCGAGCTTGGAAGGAATCTTGGAGGCCATGCAATGACGACGAAAACGGCCGCGCGCAGGCGCGCCGCGAAGACGAAGGCGGCGAAGGGGGTCGAGACGGGCGCCGCGATTCCGACTCCGGGCACGCGGCTGCGCAGGCTGCGGCGCACGCGCCGGCTTCGCGACCTCGTCGCCGAGACGCGCGTGACCGCGCAGCAGCTGATCATGCCGCACTTCGTGCTGCCCGAGAAACGCGCGAACGAGCCGATCTCCTCGATGCCGGGGATCGCGCAGCAGGGCCTCGAGACCGTGGTGAAGACGATCGGCAAGGACCTCGAGCTCGGGATCCGCGCGGTGCTCCTGTTCGGCCATCCCGAGCACGGCGGCAAGACGCCCGACGGCCGCGCGGCCGCCGCCGCGAACGGCGCGGTGCAGAGAACCTGCGAGCGGCTCAAGAAGGAGTTCGCCGACGAGCTCGTCGTGATCACCGACGTCTGTCTCTGCGCGTATACCGACCACGGCCATTGCGGAGTGCTCGACGCGCACGGCCGCGTGCTCAACGACGCGTCGCTGCGGCCGCTCGTCGACATGGCGTTGTCGCACGCGCGCGCGGGCGCGGACGTCGTCGCTCCGTCGGACATGATGGATGGCCGCGTGCTCGCGATCCGCACGGCGCTCGACCGCTCGGGCTTCGAGGACACGGGCCTCTTGTCGTACGCGGTGAAGTTCGCGTCGGCGTATTACGGCCCGTTCCGCGAAGCGGCCGACTCGCGGCCCGCGCAAGGCGATCGGCGCAGCTATCAGATGGATTCGCGCAACGGCCGCGAGGCCGTGCGCGAGGCGCTCGTCGACGTCGAGGAAGGCGCGGACTGGCTCATGGTGAAGCCGGCGCTGCCCTATCTCGACGTGATTCGCGCGGTGCGCGAGGCGAGCCTGCTGCCGCTGTCGGCGTACAACGTCTCGGGCGAGTACTCTGCGGTCAAGGCCGCGGCAGCGAACGGCTGGCTCGATGAGCCGACGATCGTGCGCGAGAATCTCACCGCGATCGCGCGCGCGGGCGCCGATCAGATCATCACGTATCACGCGCGCGACGCGCTCAAGGGAGCCTGGCTGTGAGATCGGGATCGAAGAGCCCTGCCGTCGGCAGCAGCCACCATCCGCACAACGACGCGTGGTTCGACCGCGCTAAGAAGGTCACGCCCGGCGGCGTGAACTCGCCCGTGCGCGCGTTCGGCGGCGTCGGCGGCACGCCGCTCGTGATCCGCTCGGCCGAGGGCGCGACGATCATCGACGTCGACGGCCGCGAGTACCTCGACTTCGTCGGCTCATGGGGTCCGCTGATCCTGGGGCACGCGCATCCGAAGATCACCGCGGCGGTCGAGGCCGCGTGCCGCCGCGGCACCTCTTACGGCGCGCCGTCCACGCCCGAGATCGAGCTCGCCGAGGAGGTCGTCGCGGCCTATCCCGGCATCGAGCAAGTGCGCTTCGTATCCTCGGGCACCGAGGCCGTGATGAGCGCGGTCCGGCTCGCGCGCGGCGCGACGGGCCGCGACCTCGTCGTGAAGTTCTCCGGCTGCTATCACGGCCATGTCGACTACCTGCTCGTCGCGGCCGGCTCGGGCCTGGCGACGTTCGGCCAACCGACCTCGCTGGGCGTCCCCGCCGAGCTCGCGGCGCTCACGCGAGTGCTCCCGCTCGACGACACGGCGGCCGCGGAACGCTTGTTCGCGGAGGAAGGCAGCAAGATCGCCGCCGTGATCATCGAGCCCGTGCCCGCGAACAACGGCCTGCTGCTGCAGCGGCCGGAATTCTTGCAAGCGCTGCGCGCGCTCTGCGACCAGCACGGCGCGCTGCTGATCTTCGACGAGGTGATCTCGGGCTTTCGGCTCGGGCCCGGCGGCGCGGCCGCGCACTATCGGATCAAGCCGGACCTCGCGACGTTCGGCAAAGTCATCGGCGGCGGGATGCCGGTCGGCGCGTTCGCGGGCAAGCGCGAGATCATGAGGCTCCTGTCGCCCGAAGGCGGCGTCTACCAGGCCGGCACGCTGTCGGGCAATCCGGTCGCGATGACCGCCGGCCTCGCGACACTGCGCACGCTGCAAAAGGAAGACGGCTGGCGGCGGCTCGAGGCGCTCGGCGGCTATCTGGATCAGGTCGTCACCACGGCGCTCGAGGAATCGCCGGTGCCGGTTCGCCTGTGCCGCCTGGGCTCGATGTTCTGGCTCGCGTGGCTCGCTGAGGTCGCGCCGCGCTCGGCCGAGGCGCTCGAGCCGCGCGCGGCCGGAGTCTACGCACGCGTCTTCCATTCGTTGCTCGATCAGGGCATCGCGCTCGCGCCGTCGGCGTTCGAAATCGCATTTCTCTCGCTCGCGCATTCGAGGCGCGACGTCGATCGTCTCGCCTATGGCCTGCGCACGGCGCTCGCCGTGGCGGCGACTCCGGCACAATAGCGCGCGGGCGGCGGCGGAGACTTCGATGACCCTGAAACGCGATCCGAGCTTGGCGCTGCAGCTCGGCTTTCTCGCGCTGCTCCTGATCTCCACCGTCCAGGTCGGATGGTGGATGTACGACCACGTCTCGAAGGCGCGCGAGGTCGAGCGCCGGTTCGCGGCGGAGTATCAGCACGATGCGGACGCGGTCACGGCGCTGTTCTCGGGCGCCTCGGCCGAGCAAGTCGCCGAGCACCTGCCGGCCGTCGTGCTCGCCGGGCGCAGCGCGACGGTGCGACCCGAGGCGCTCGCGACGCTCGCCGACGAGCGCTCCGGGCGGATCAACCGCTTCGTCTGGGAGGGCGGGTTCTTCCTCGCCGTGCTGCTCGGCGGCATGGCCGTGCTCACCCGCACGATCCGGCACGACGCGGAGCTGCGGCGGCGCCAGCAAAATTTCCTCGCGGCCGTGTCGCACGAGTTCAAGAGCCCCCTCGCGAGCATCCAGCTCGCTTCGGAGACGCTCGTGCTGCGCTCGCACGAGAGCGACACGCAGCGGCTCGGGCGGCGCATTCTCGAAGACTGCGAACGGCTGTTGCGCATGGTGGACAACCTGCTCGACGCGACGCGGCTCGAGGAAGGCCGGCCGCCGCTCTCGCCGACCGAGCTCGCGCTGCGCGGCGCGGCCGAGAGCGCAGTCGCCGAGGTCTCCGAGCGCGCGCAGCTCTCCTCGGTAGCGATCGCGCTCGAGGTGCCCGAGGATCTGAAGCTCACGATCGATCCGAGCGTGCTCGAGACCGTGCTGCGCAATCTGCTCGACAATGCGCTCAAGGCATGCGTCGCGGGCGGCGGGCATTCGATCGCGGTGCGCGGCACGCGCAATGCGCGCGGCGTCGAGCTCGCGGTCGCCGACGATGGCATCGGCTTCCCGCCCGAGGACGCCGCGATGATCTTCGAGAAGTTCTACCGCGTCGGCGACGAGCTGCGCCGCTCGATGCCGGGCACGGGGCTCGGCCTGTATATCGTGAAGCGCCTCGTCGAGCAGGCGGGCGGCACGATCGCGGCACGGAGCGGAGGCGCGAAGCGCGGCGCCACCGTCACGATTCGCTGGCCGGAGCGCGCGCGATGACGAGCCCGGCCAAGATCCTGATCGTCGACGACGAGGCCCATCTCGCCGAAGGTATTCGCGAGAACCTCGAGGCCGAGGGTTACGAGACGGACGTCGCACACGACGGCCGCGCCGGCCTCGAGCGCATCCGCGCGCAAGACTTCGACCTCGTGCTGCTCGACGTGATGATGCCGAACATGGACGGCCTCGAGCTCTGCGCGCAGATTCGCAGCGAGGGCCTCCAGACGCCGGTGCTGTTCCTGACGGTCAAAGGCGACGTCGCCGATCGCGTGCGCGGTTTCGAGGCCGGCGGCGACGACTACCTCGCGAAACCGTTTCATTTGCAGGAGCTGCTGCTCCGCGTCGCCGCGATCTTGCGCCGCAGCAACTGGTACCAAGGCAGCGACGGCGCGCTGCAATTCGGCGGCAACACGATCGACTTCAAGACGTACGAGGCGCGCGCATGGGACGGCACCGAGCACGCGCTCACGCACAAGGAGGCGATGATCTTGAAGGCGTTGTCCGAGCGCACGGGGCAGATCGTCACGCGCGAGGACATCCTCGACCGCGTCTGGGGCTACGAAGTGTTCCCGTCGACGCGCACGATCGACAATTTCATCGTGCGCTTGCGCAAGCGCTTCGAGCGCAATCCGGAAGGACCCGCGCACTTTCATACGGTGCGCGGCGTCGGCTATCGCTTCACGCAGGAGCCGCAGCTGACGGAGGGGACGGGCGAATGAGCGGCGCGCGCGACGGACTGCTGATGAAGACGATCCGGCGCGAGCCGGTGCCGCGGCGGCCGCTCTGGATCATGCGCCAGGCGGGCCGGTATTTGCCCGAGTACCGCGAGTTCCGCGCGAAGCACAGCTTCAAGGCGCTCGCGGGCGACCCCGCGCTCGCGGCCGAGGTCACTCTGATGCCGCTGAAGCGCTTCGCGCTCGACGCGGCGATCGTGTTCGCCGACATCATGAGCCCGCTGCCCGCGCTCGGCATCGAATTCGACTTCGCGCCGGGCCCCGTGGTCGCGAAGCCGATCCGCGACGGCCACGCGCTCGAGCGCCTGCGCGATCCGGCGCCCGAGGAAATCGCACCCGAAGTGATCGAGGCGCTGAAGCTCACGCGCGCCGCGTTGCCCGCGTCGACCGCCCTGCTCGGCTTCTGCGGGGCGCCGTGGACGCTCGCGGCGTATCTCGTCGAGGGCAAGGGCACCAAGGACTTCCCGATGCTGCGCGCGTTCGCGGCCGCCGAGCCGCTGCTGCTCGATCGGCTGCTCGCGCGGCTCACGAGCTTGCAGATCGACTACCTGCGTCGCCAAGCGGCCGCGGGCGCCGACGCGGTGCAAATCTTCGACTCGTGGGCCGGGCTCCTGTCGCGCGCGAGCTGGGAGAAGCTGATCCGTCCGCACTTGACAACCCTGCTCGAGGCCGCGGGTCGCTCGAAGATCCCGCGCATCTTGTTCGTGCAGAACGCGCCGCACCTCGTCGACGCGTACGCGAGCTTGCCCGCGGAAGTGCTCGCGGTCGACTGGCGCGTCGACCTCGAGGAGCTCCAGAAGCGTTATCCGGACCGCGCGGTGCAGGGCAATCTCGAGCCCGCGATCCTGATCGCGGGCGCCGACGCGACCCGCGCGGCCGCGCGCGAGTTGCTCGCCACGACCGCGCCGCGCGGCCACATCGTCAATTTGGGCCACGGCATCCTGCCGCAGACGCCGATCGCGAGCGTCGAAGCGCTGATCGAAACCGTGCATTCGGAGGATCCTTAGATGAGCGAAGAGAAAGCAGCGACGCGGCCGGCACCCGAGGAGCCCGCGCCGCTCGATCTCGCGGAAAAGGGCCGGCGCGGGGGCCAGGTGATCTCGCTCGACCGCCGGCTGTTCATGAAATTCACGGCGTTCGGCGGCTGCCTCGACAGCGAAGCCGCCGCGAAGGCGCTCGCCGAGGATGGCGCGCAGGGAGCGCTATACGTCGACGCGAACGACGCGCAGGGGATCGGCGTGATGGTGGCCTCCGAGAACCCCGAATACTTCGTGTCGAATCTGCGCGCGCTCTTCAGTCGACGGCCGTTCGAAGGGCTGGTGCACAAGCCCGAGCTCGACATGCTCGGCCGGACGTACTCGATCGGCTACGAGCAGGACCTCGAGGAGACGCTGTTGAAGCGGCCGCTGTCCAAGATGCTCGACCCGAAGAACGTCTGGGCGATTTGGTATCCGCTGCAGCGCGCGAAAAAGTTCTACACGCTGCCGCCCGAGCATCAGCGCAAGATCCTCGCCGAGCACGGCACGCTCGCGCATCGTTACGCGGGCCATGCGAACGACGTCCGGCTCGCGTGCCACGGGCTCGACAAGAGCGACAACGACTTCGTCGTCGGCTTGGTCGGCGCGCGGCTGCACCCACTCTCCGCGATCGTGCAGGAGATGCGCAAGACCGAGCAGACATCGCAATATCTCGACAGCCTCGGGCCGTTCTTCGTCGGTAGGGCCGTCTGGCAGAGCGCGGGATGAGCGCGCCGGATCCCGGCAAGGATTACGACGCCTTGCTCGTCGTGTCGTTCGGCGGCCCCGAAGGGCCGGACGACATCGCGCCGTTCCTCGACAACGTGTTCCGCGGCCTGCGCGTGACGCCCGAGACGCGCGAGCACGTCGCGAAGCGCTACGAGCCGTTCGGCGGCGTGAGCCCGATCAACGCTCAGACGCGCGAGTTCATCCAGTTGCTGCAGCGCGAGCTCGATGCGCACGGTCCCTCGCTGCCGATCTACTGGGGCAACCGCAACTGGCACCCGTTCTTGAAGGACACGCTCGCGCAGATGGCGAACGCAGGCGTGCGGCGCGCGATCGCGTACGTCACCAGCACCTTCAGCTCCTACAGCGGTTGTCGCAAATATCGCGAAGACCTCTACGAGGCCGTGCAGGGCCTGAACGCGCCGCCGCGGATCGACAAGCTCCGAGTCGGCTTCAACCACCCGGGATTCGTGCGCGCGATGGCGGATCGCGTCGCCGCTGAGCTCGAGAAGCTGCCCCAGGCCGAGCGCTCCGCGACACCGGTGCTGTTCACCGCGCACAGCTTGCCCGAGCCCATGGCGCACGCGTCGCGCTACGAGGCGCAGCTCGAGGCGAGCTGCCGGCTCGTCGGCGACGCGCTCGAGCACCAGCGCTGGCGGCTCGTGTTCCAAAGCAACAACGCGTCGTACGGGCCCGAGTCGTGGCTGGGCCCCGACGTCGCGGTAGCGCTGCGAGAGGCGAAGGCCGCCGGGGCGGCCTCTGCCGTCGTCGCGCCGATCGGCTTCGTGTGCGAGCACATGGAAACGGTGCTCGACCTCGACGTGAAACTCGCAGCCGTCGCAAACGAGATCGGGATCGACATGCTTCGCGCCGCGACGGTGAACACGCATCCCGCTTACGTGAGCATGGTGCGGGAGCTCGTGGTCGAGCGCCTCTCGCAGGGCGCGCCGCGGCCGGCGCTCGGCACGCTCGGCCCGAGTCACGACCGTTGCGAGCCGGATTGCTGCCTGTCCGGGCGGCCGGGGCCCGTGAAGCCGTCGCTCTGCGGCACCGACGACCCGTACCTCGCGCTTCCGTAAGCGCCGAATGGCCGGGACTCGATCGCGATGTGATCGTCGTCGGCGCAGGGCTCGCGGGCCTCGCCGCGGCAACGACGCTCGAGGCCGCCGGCCTCGATGTGCTCGTGCTCGAGGCGCAGCAGCGCGTCGGCGGCCGGATCCACTCGATGCGTCAGCTCAGGCTGGGCGAGGCGGGCGGCACCTACATCGGCGCCGGCTACGACCGCGTGATCGCGGCCGCGAGCCGGCACGGCGTCTCGCTCGTCGACGTGACACCGGTGCTCAAGTTCTTTCGCGAGCAAGACCTCGTGCTGAACGGGCGGATCATCCGTCAGGCGGACTGGCCGGATGATCCGGCCAACCCGTTCCCCGCCACCGACAAGGCGCAGTTGCCCTGGACCTATCACCGCACGCTGACCATGCGCGACAACCCGCTCGGCGCTCCGGAGGAATGGCTCGACTCGCGCTTCGCGCATCTCGACGTCTCGGCGCGCACGTGGCTGCGCGGGCTCGGGTTGAGCGACGCGGCGATCGCGCTCGCCTACGGAATGAACGCGAGCTTTGGGCGCGACGCGGACGACGTCTCGGCGCTGTTGCTCCTTTTCCGTGGCGCGTTCTCCAAGGCGCAGCGCGCGCTCGCGCCGAAGGAGACGGTCGGGCTCACGGCCCGCGACGGCGTGCAGGCGATACCGGAGGCCCTTGCGGCGAGCTTGCACGGCGGCGTCGATCTTGGCCGTCCGGTGACGGCAATCTCGATCGAGCGCGAGCGCGCGGCGGTGCGCTGCGCCGACTCGACGACGCTGCACGCGCGGCACGTCGTCTGTGCGGTGCCGCTCGGAGTGGTGAGCAGGATCGCAATCGACCCGAGGCTGCCCGGGCCGCAAGCGGAAGCGTTCGCGCGCTTGCCGTCGCAGCCGCTCACGCAGGTGTATCTCGCGCCGACGGCGAAGTTCTGGGAATGCGACGGCTACGCGCCGAGTCTTTTCACCGACTCGGGCGCCGGCATGATCGCCGCTGCGCGCTTGGGCTCGAATCCGAACGAGGTCACGAGCCTCGCGTGCTGGATCTTGGGCGACGCGGCGGCAACGCTCGACCGGTTGCCGGCGGATGCGGCAGGCCGCGCCGTGATCGCCGAGATCGAGCGCATCCGGCCGGCGGCCGCCGGCGCGCTCGAGTTCGTCGCGCTGCACTCGTGGGGCGCCGATCCTTATTCCGGCGGCGCATGGGCTTACTTCCGGCCCGGCGATGTCACACGTTATGCCGCCAAGCTCGGCGCCGCGCACGGCCGGCTGCACTTCTGCGGCGAGCATCTCGCGAGGCAGAGCCGGGGCATGGAAGGCGCCATGGAATCAGGCGAGCGCGCCGCGGCCGAGATCCTCGATCCTGCATGAGGTTCGCTCCGGCCGCATCTTATGCGCTTTCGCTATGCCGGCATGAGAAGTTAACCGTTCAAGTTTGCCCGGCCCGCTCTTAAGGTACCCGCTTCAAGCATAAGAATTGGCCAGGTCCGCCGGCGTTCCCGGTGCACCGCGGTTCGGGAAACGCACGATGAGCGCATTGCTGAAAACCGAGTCGCGGGCGATCGCCGACCTAGCCTCCTCGGGCGCGATCGACGTGAAGGCCTACGACGAAGAGGCGAGCCGCAGCCATGCGATCGAGCATTGCAACCGCAAGTTCGCGGGGCTCGAAGCCGAGGCGCGCATCCAGTGGGCGCTCGAGAATCTGCCCGGCAAGCATGTGCTGACGTCGAGCTTCGGCGCGCAGGCCGCCGTCTCGTTGCATCTCGTCACGCGCGTCAGCCCCGACATTCCGGTCGTGCTCGTCGATACGGGCTACCTGTTCCCGGAGACCTACCGCTTCGTCGACGACCTGACCGCGCGGTTGAAGATCAACCTCAAGGTCTACCGTGCCGAGCTATCGCCGGCCTGGCAGGAAGCGCGCCACGGCCAGCGGTGGAACCAAGGTCTCCAAGGTCTCGAGGCCTATAACCAAGAGACCAAGGTCGAGCCGATGCGCCGTGCGCTACGCGAGCTTGACGTGAGCACGTGGTTCGCGGGCCTGCGCCGCAACCAGGCCGAGAGCCGCGCGAAGATCGAGTACCTCGAGTGGGCCGGCGGCCGCTGGAAAGTGCATCCGATCGCCGATTGGACCGACCGCGACGTGCATCGCTATCTCACGAAGCACAATCTGCCGTACCACCCGCTCTGGGAGAAAGGCTACGTCTCGATCGGCGATCACCACAGCACGAAGCCGATCCACGAGGTGGCGACTGCCGAGCAGACGCGCTTCTTCGGATTGAAGCGCGAGTGCGGGATTCACGAGATCAACCTCGCCGACCTCTGATACGGCCGCGCACCGCCGCAAGGTAGAATTTCGGCAGTCGGTGCGACGCCGAAGACGACGGCGGTCTTGCAGTCGTTCATTTTCGCGAAACGGTGCTTACATAACTAAGGCCGAATTTCGCGCTGCTGGACTGGTGCGCCCAAAATCCGACCCATCCCAGGTGCAGGGGAATTGCTAGGTCCAACCGGTGTTCGTCGCAGGTAGAATGGAGCGCTCGCAAAGGCGGCTGCGCCTCGGCAAGGCCGTACGAACGACTCGATTCTGAGCGGACTGATGAAGATCCTAGTACTGGGGATCCGCGGGATCCCTAACGTCCAAGGCGGTGTCGAAACTCACGCGGAGCAACTCTATCCGCGATTGAGCGCATTGGGGTGTGACGTCGAGATCGTCGTCCGCACACCGTTCGTGCCACGCACCCAGCGTGCGTTCGGCTCGCTCCGATTGACGCGAATCTGGTCACCGACCACGTCGGGTCTCGAAGCTTTCGTGCATTCGTTGTTGGGCGCCCTATACGCAGCGTTCAGGCGACCCGACGTCCTGCACATTCATGCGATTGGCCCCGCGATCGTCACGCCGATCGCCAGGTTGTTCGGGTTACGCGTCGTGGTAACCCATCATGGGCCGGACTACGACAGGGCGAAATGGGGTCCGTTCGCTCGCTGGATCTTGCGCAAGGGCGAGCGATGGGGAATGCGCCACGCTAGCGCGCGGATCGCGGTCTCGAGGGTCATCGCCAACTCGATTCGCTCCAACGACGGCTGCGACTCGTATGTGATCCCCAACGGAGCCGCTCGAAGCGAGCGCCTATGCGCCGACGACATCGTGCGATCTTTCGGTCTGCACCCCGGCCGATATTTCCTTCAGGTGAGTCGCATGGTCCCGGAGAAGCGCCAACTCGATCTGATAGCTGCGTTTCGCGAAGCAAAGCTCGACGGTTGGAAGCTGGCGCTCGTCGGCGGGCTCGATGACACAGAGTATTCGAAGCGAGTAAGAGCTGCGGCGCAGACCGACAATGTCGTCCTGACCGGGTTCCTCAGCGGAACGGCGCTTCGCCAAATCTACTCTCATGCCGCTGGCTTCGTTTTGCCCTCGTCGCACGAAGGACTGCCGATCGCACTGCTCGAGGCGTTGACCTTCGGGCTACCCGTGGTCGCGAGCGACATACCGGCTAACTTGGAAGTGGGTTTGGAGCCGGCCCAGTATTTTCCATTGGGGAATAGGTCCACTCTCGCTAACCGCCTGCGCAGGCTGGCGATCGATGGCTCCGATGACTCGGCTCGCACGGCCCGGCAAACCTGGGTCAGCGAGAAATACGATTGGGATAGAGGCGCCGCAGCGACGCTCGACGTCTACCAGAAGGTCATGAAACCCCAGTTGACCTCGAGGCCAACGAGAGAATCAGGCAAGCTCCGATAGGATTCTTGGAGACAGCCGGCGCCAATCGTACTCTGTCCCTATTAGATCGCGGCCGGCTTGCCCAACGCGGATCGCGGTAGCCCGGTCCCGAAGCAGAGCGATCACCCGGTCTTCCATCGCGGCCAGATCGTTGGTTGGCACCAGAAAGCCGGTTCGATCCTCGCGTACCAAACCTCGATAGAACAGTTGGTCCCACACGACGACGGGAAGCTGCATCGACATCGCTTCGAGGCAGGTGCCGGGCAAGCCCTCGTAGTAGGAAGTCGATACATATATCCGGCTGGCGTCGTAGTAATTCTGCATTGCGTCGAATGCCACTTTGCCGGACATGTGCACGTTCGCGGCCGAGCCGAGCTCCCTTCGGACCCACGGCTCGTCGTCCCCGTATCCCACAATCGCGATTTTGATTTGCGTATTCCGCGCCATGAGTCGCTTGCACAATGCCACCATCGGCTTCGCACCTTTGCGATGCTCGATTCGGCCGCAAAAGAGCACATCGAAGCGCTTCTCGACTTCGGAATGCGGCGTGAACTGCCGGATGTCTGATCCGTTTGGGACTACGCTCACTGGCCCTGTAAATCCATAACGTCGCACTTCCTGCTCACCCTGCTGTGTCAGTGCAATCACCTTGCTCGCGCGGGCAAAGATGCGGCGTTCCATCCAAAGCTTGATGGCGAGAGAGGCTGGGTTCCACGGACTCGAGAACTGTCGCGGAGTGTTGAATGCTCCGGACATGCCCACGTAAGTGGTATGCGCTGTCAGAGTGAGCGGGATTTCCGAGGGCAACAGCAGCCCCGGGATCAGGGGCGGCCAATGCAGATTGACGCGCCGGATGCGTCCCGCACGATACAACTCTCGCAGCCGACGTCGTACTCGCAATCCCCAGACCACTAACCCGCCACGCGTTCGGGGGAGCGCGACGTTGATGATCTGCACGCCTCGATACGAACGTGGTGCGCCCTCGACTTGGCCCGTAATCAGAAAAATCGCGGGAGAACCGTCCGGGACATTGGCCAGGAAGGAGTCGAGATACCTCGCTATACCGCCAACACCGTACAACTGAGGATAGACGATGGCGATCACGACAAATTCCTGAACAAGGTATCGATGTCTTCAACTAGCCGTGCGGACGAATGCTTCGCGACTACATGCTCGCGAGCGGCAGCACCTAACGCGTGCCGCAGCGCTGAATCGCGCAGCAGCCGATGAATGGCTGTTGCCAACGCATCCGGGTCCGAGGGCGGTACGACAAGTCCCGTGACCCCGTCGCGCACTAGCTCCGGAATGCCTCCGACCGCCGTGGCGACTACGCTTTTGCCGCTCGCCATGGCCTCCAGAACCACTAGGGGCGCGGGGTCTTGCCAAGTCGATGGAACGACCACTACGTCGCACGCCTGGTAAAGAGTTTTCAGCTGCTCGCGGGGCACGAAACCCGTGAATTGGATCGCGCTGCCTACCGATTCCGCGAGCTGAGCGAGCTCTTCTTCGAAGCGCGTGCGTTGGGCACCTCCGAAGAACGAGGAACCGGTAACGATCAGGCGCGCGCGGGGATTCTGCGCCGTGACATTCGTGAATGCCCGAATTAGTACATCGATGCCCTTTTCTGGGATCAAGCGCCCCGCGTAAAGAACGTACTGACATTCGGGTTCGATCTGCACGGGCAAGAGGGAGGATGGATTCCCCCCGCCGACTGCCGGGCGGAACACCTCGGTATCCGTCGCGTTCGGAATGGTCATGAACGATTCGCGATATTCGGGGAAATATTCGAGGGCACGCCGGCGCACGAATTCGCTGACAAACGCGACCTTCGCAGCGCGTCGAAGCGTTCTGCGATACCACGAGCGCAGCACAGGGATCGTCAAATGCTCGTTGTGCATGTGCAGCACGAGCCGCTGGTTCGGTCGAACTCGGAGCCAGCCGAGAATGTTTGGCTCATTGTGCAGGTAGATGACGTCGAAATTCCGTGCTGCGGCCGCGGCCCGACGCCCGTAGCACCAAACGTTGTAGACCTTACCGAAAATCCGCAACGGGTTGACGCGACTGCGATGCTGCTTCCATCGCTCGAGGGCGCGTTCCACAGCCGTCTGTGGAATACCTACGTATCCAATGCCAGGGACACCTGGGACGCCTGCGGGACGCGATATGACGGTGACCTGCCACCCTTTATCCGCCAAAGGACCGACCAGCTCGTGAACCCAGTGCTCAACGGCCCCGCCTCGCACGGGTGGAACTGGAAGCAGTTCCGGGACGATGACTGCGACTGATTTCACTGCCGGTCTAGTATCCTCGCTGCGGCTTTATCTTGTCGCGGGACTATGCGGCTCTGCCGCCGGCAGAGAATGTCGAGCAAACGAAGGGGAAGGTCTTAGGGACGTCGGTGATCAGAGTGCTGCGCCGCCAAACCAGCCGCGAAATCACTAGTTCGTGTCGCAGCTCCCAAAATTGCGCGGACACGCAAGCGTCGCAACCGAGTGATCGGCATTGATTTGCGCGAGAACCTCAGACCACCTAGAGCTATTGTTCGGCCAAATCATATAGCTGTTGCGCATCGTGTCTCTCTGATAGGCCGCCAACATGCTCGGCGCCAACCGCCAGGACACGTCGAGCCCGAACCACTGTTGCTCGCCGACCCAGGCTAGCGAACCGCGATAGTCGGTCAGCGCACATCCGTCGCATTCTGCGCCACGAAAGACCCGGTTCGCCTGGATAGGACGCGTGATATTCGGCAAGGGCAGCTCAGGATCCGGCCCACCGACAACGCAGTTCTTCAATGATCGACAATAGTCGATGAGATCCCTCATCGACGGATCTCCGGCAGTGAAATTCAAATTCATCCGAGATTGCGTGTGCGGCCAGGCCTGCGCTGACTCCGCATGGAACCGTTTCAGCTGCTCATAGAGAGCGCTCAGCGACAGCGACGGGTAAGCCCCCACGGCGCTTTCCCCCAGCGATAGCATTTCGAAGTAAGGGTCGTTGTCGTAGCGCGCGGCATAGGCCTTGCTGAGCGCAATCATCCGGTCCATCACGACGGGATCCCAAAGTCTCGCAATGGAAAATTGCCCGCTAAAGTCCTTGCCAGCCAATGCCGTCACAACGCCGCCGAACTGAAGCTCTGACCCGGTCTTGTCCAGCACGCCGCAGCATGTTCCAAAGGTGCTCGTCGCGAGATAGGCCGGATACGTGCTGCTGGCCAAACGATCGACCGTCGGAGTGGTATCCCACGACCCAAAAATGCGCTCGGCGATTTGAACCATCACCCGCTTGTTGCACGATCGTGCCTTCTGCAGGATGGAATCGACCACCGCGAAACCTTTGCTGTAGTCGCCCGCCGCAGTGCTCTCGAGCACAACCCATTTGAGCACCACCTGGATACCCGTGATATTGGTATTCGTGCAGATGGCGGATAGCCCCGAGAGGATTTGCGACGTGCCCTCGGGGTTCGAAATCCCACCCACCCAGACATACGTGCCCGGGTGCCACTTCACGCCCGTGGCGGCGTGCGTCGTCGGCGTTGTCGTCGTTGCAGAGCCGCTCGGGCAAGTTTTCACGCACAGGGTAGGCGGATTTGGGCTAGCGTCGCCGGAAGGCCCTTGTGCAAAGCCCGTCGAGACGAACACGAGAGAGACGAGCGCCCCCAGCGAGTTGGCCCGTAGTCTTGTCGTCATTGTAAGCATGCCTTGTATCCGCTGGTCGTGACGACGTGAAGCCGACGTCAGAGAGAGCATCTGGTTGTGGCTCTTCCCCGGCACGATGCAAAAGGGCAGGGCTGCGCGTCAAACTGTCTCGTCTCGGCGACAAGACCGAATGACCGAGGATCGGAGTCCTCCGAACGCAACGTCACCAACCTCGGCGCACTCCTGAGCCTCGCGCCGAGGAAGCGATGGCCTGCTGGCTATCGCCTATACCTTGCAAGCGTATAGGCTCAGCGCAGACCGCGGATAAACTTGGAACGCGTTCTCGCAGGCGACGGACGCTTGATACGCCACGTCCTTCAGCAGGCTATCTTCGAATCTTCTGACGTATCGTTTGGAAAGAACCTCGAAACCGTGGTCGACGAGTAGCCGCTTGAGGATGCTGCCAGTGAAGTACCGCACGTGCGCGACCGGCGAAACCATGTCCCAGTTCGCTCCGGCCAACTTCGCGCGGATGCTCCCATAGTTCGGCACGCTCACGAAGACGATGCCGCCCGGCTTCAGAATTCGCTTGATCTCCTCCATGTACGACACGGGATCGTAGAGGTGCTCGAAGACCTGCTGGGCGATGACGGCGTCGAAGGTTTCGGAATCGAACGTTCGATCCAGCAGCTCGCCCTGTACCGCGTTTAGCCCCTGGCTTCTGGCAAATGCAATCTTCTCGGGATCGACTTCGATTCCGACCGCATCCCATCCGACTGCCTGGGCCGCCGCGAGATACTGACCCCAGCCGCAACCGAAATCTAGGAGCTTGCCGTAGTGGCCAAGCTTCGCGAGATGGCGGCAAAGATAGTAGGCGAACTCGTCCTTTGGAAGCGTCTTTGGTTTGTGGCTCTGCCAGAATCGCGCGTAGATATCTGCGATCAGCGCCGGGCTCAGCCGCGGCGTGACATAGACATGCCCACATCGCGCGCACTCGACGATGGGGAATTCCGTATTCGGGTCCAGCGACTTGTCTTCCGCACACTTCGCGAGCCAATAGCTCGTCGTGTCCTTCTTACGAAACAGCACCTTGTTTCTATCGCAGCCGCAGAGATCGCATGCAACGGAAACCAGCGGATTGTCGGTCATAGAAGGGGAACGCGCTGGATAAACGAGCATTGTATCTGTCGATACGCGAACGAGCATCGACATTATGTCAGCGGAATGACGCTGCCGAAGCCGGCGCGCGGCGCACTATCAGCATGGAAACGCAAAGGCAATACGGAACCGACTACTGCGGCAACCAGCACCGGTCCTATCGCGCCCGTATGACAGGCGCCTTGAGCCCGCGTCTCAGATCAGCGGAGAAATGTTCGGCTCGACGCCGAGCAGCGCTTTGCCGTAGATCTCGAGATTGACCGTCCACGACGTGATCGCGTGGCGACTCGCGACGTGGATATCGCGCCACAATCGTTGCATCTGGTTCGCATCCCCCATGCTCGACGTGCCGTGCGCGTCGGCGAGGAGATCGACCGCGTCGCGGCAGTATTTCGCCGCGAGCGCGGTGTCGAGGCGAACTCGCGCCCGCGCTACGAGATCCGGATGGCAGCCGCCCTCCGCCGCGCGATCGAGATCGTCCGCGGCGCGAAACGCGTGCAGGTACGCGGTATCGATCTTCGCCGCAGCTTCCGCGACTTGGATCTGAAAGCCGGCGGACTCGGACTGTTTCGCGAAATGAGTGTGCGTGACTCCGCGTGTGGACGCCTTCGCGAGCACGTGATCGAGGGCGGCGCGCGCCACGCCGAGTTGCGAGCCGACCAGAATCAGAATCGTGACGGGCACGAACGCGACACGATACGTGACCTCGTCGAGGTGCTCGGTCCGGTAGTGCCCTTGGAAGGCGGCCGGATACGGCAGGAACCGGTGCTCCGGCACGAAAACGTCGTTCGCGACGATCGTGTTGCTGCCCGTGCCCTTCATGCCGGCCATGAACCACGTGTCTTCGATCGCGAGATCGCTGATCGGCATGAGCGACAAGCCGAAGTTCTTGACCTCGCCGCGCTCGTCGGTCATGCGGATGCCGCAAGCCGCCCATTGCGCGTGCAGACAGCCGGAAGCCCACGGCCAGCGTCCCGTCACGCGCCAGCCGCCGTCGACCGGCTCGGCCGAGCCGTTCGGCGCGAGCGAGCCGGCCACCCAGGTGTCGGGCCCTTCGCCCCAGAGGTCGCGCTGCGCGCGTTCCGGGAAAAGCGCGGCCAGCCATGCGCAGACGTTGAGCAGGCTTGCGACCCACGCCGTCGAGCCGCAACCGCGGCCGAGCTCGGCCATGACGGCGATATAGGTATGAATGTTCGTTTGATAGCCGCCGAAGCGTTTCGGCACCATCAAGCGGCAGACGCCGGCCTCTTTGAGAGCCGCGACGTTAGCGTCGGCCAAGCGGCGCAGGCGATCGGTCTCTTCCGCGTGCTGCTGCAACAGCGGGCGAAGCGCGGCCGCGCGGGCCACGAGCTCGACGGAGTCAGCCGTTTTGCCGGTGTTCGGCGTCATCGCTCGGAGAATAATCGGACGGACGGGGCGGAGTCAGCTAGAAGCCTTTTAGCGCGCATGGCGCGATCCGTCGTTGCCGAATCGGCTCTGGCCACTCTAGGGCACCGCGGCGCCCTGTTCGCAGCCGGCCCTCAGCGGTAGCGCGATCTCGCGTACCAGGCTATCCACCTCTTCCTGCGACTGCGCGCGCGCCGCATCGCGGATCAGCCGAGGCGCATAGTGCGGCGCGAACAAGTGGATGAAGTCGACCATGTAGCCCCGCAAGACCATGTCGCGCGGGAACCCGAGCCAGGTCGTGACGCGAGGGAACAGGTCGTGCGCGTCGATCGCAACGAGGTCCTCGCGGTCGACGCACTCGAATGCCATCGACGCGATCACGCCGACGCCCATTCCCATGCGCACATAGGTCTTGATGATGTCGGCGTCGCGCGCCGTGAAGACCACGCGCGGCTCGAGACCTTCCTCGCGGAACGCGCGCTTGAACGACGACTCGCCGGTGCCGCTGAACACGTAGGTCACGAGCGGATAGTCGGCGAGTGCTTTGAGATCGATCGGCTTCGTCTCACGCGCGAGCGGATGGTCCTTCGGCACGAGCACGATCCGATGCCAGTTGTAGATCGGCAGCAGCGTGAGATGCGGAAAGAGCTCCTGCGAGCCGGTCGCGATCGCGAAATCGACCTTGTTCGTGCTCACGAGCTCGACGATTTGCTCGGACGTTCCCTGATGGAGCTCGAGGTCGACGCGCGGGTAACGCTCGCGGAAAGCGCGGATCACCTCGGGGAGAACATAGCGCGCCTGCGTGTGCGTCGTCGCGATCGACAGCGTCCCGTCGAGCTCGGCGGTGAGGTCGCTCGCGAGGCTCGTGATGTTGCCGACCTCGCGCAGGATCTTGCGCGCGCGCGCGATCACTTCGCGGCCCGCCGGCGTGATCGCCGCGAGACTCTTGCCCTTGCGCGTGAACAGCTGCACGCCGAGCTCGGCCTCGAGCTGCTTCAGCTGCTTGCTGATGCCGGGCTGGCTCGTGTAGAGGCGCTCGGCAGCCGAGGTGATGTTCAGGCCGCTGTCGGCGATGCCTACGAGGTACTTGAGCTGCTTGAGCGTCACGCGGCCCCCGCCGGGATGAAAAAGCCGCGTCCTCGGAGAGAGGCGGCGGCCTTGCGAACCTATATAACCATCGGTTAGATCCGGGTGTCAACCGACGTCCGATCCGCCTAATCGGGCCGCTGCGCGCGCCCTGCATGGTTATTTCATCGCGCTATAAAGGCAGGAAAACCATTGATTGTTCGGGCTCGAGGCACGAGAGTATCTTTCCGCGACCCGCGAGCCGGACCCCATGCAGCACCTACCGCTCTTCGCCGATCTCAAAGATAAGGACTGTCTCGTCGTCGGCGGCGGCGCGGTTGCCGAGCGGCGTGCGCTATTGCTGCTCGAGGCCGGCGCGCGGGTTCACGTGGTGTCCCCGTCGCTGCTGTCGGAGACGCTCTCCGAGCTTGCGACCGACGGTCGAATCGCGCACGACGCGCGCCCCTATCGGGGCGAATCGCTCGACCCGTACTGGCTGATCGTTGCCGCGACCGACGACCGCGCGATCAACGCGCGAGTCGCGGCGGACGCGCACGACGCTCGCCGGCTCTGCAACGTCGTCGACGATCCGGAGCTCTGCTCGTTCGTGATGCCCGCCATCGTCGACCGCGCCCCCGTAACGATCGCGATCGGCAGCAGCGGCCTCTCGCCGGTGCTCACGCGCTGGATCAAGGGCTTGCTCGAGACGCTGCTCCCGGAGCGGCTCGGCGCGGTCGCGGCGCTCGCCGGTCGCTGGCGCGAGCGCGTGCGCGCCGCGATCCCGGATGCGGACGAGCGCCGCCGTTTCTGGGAGCGAGTCGTGAACGGCGACGTCGCGGCGCACGCGTTCGCGGGCCGCGACCAAGAGGCCGAGAACGCGCTGCGCGGCGGGCTCGACAGCTGGGCCCGCGACGGACACGCAGAAGCTCGGCGAAGCCTATCTCGTCGGCGCGGGCCCGGGCGGCGCCGATCTGATCACGATCCGCGGCCGCCAGCTGCTCGCGAGCGCAGACGTCGTGCTCTACGACCGGCTCGTGAGCCCGAGCATCCTGAGCTACGCGCGGCGCGAGGCCGAGCTCATCTGCGTCGGCAAGACGCCACGCCGCCCTTCGATCACGCAGAAGCAGCTGAACCGCTTGCTCGTGCAGCTCGTCCAGGCCGGCAAGCGCGTCTGCCGCTTGAAGGGCGGCGACCCGATGATCTTCGGCCGCGGTGGCGAGGAGCTCGAAGCGCTCGCCGAGGCGGGGCTCAAGTTCCAAGTCGTGCCCGGCGTGTCGGCGGCCGAAGGATGCGCAGCGTACGCCGGCGTGCCGCTCACGCTACGCGGCGTCGCGCAAGCCGTGCTGCTCACGACCGGTCACACGCAGGATCCCGAGGCGACTGTCGCCGCGGCGGAGTTCGTTCCGGGGCAGACGCTCGCGCTGTACATGGGCGTCGCGCAGTACGCCGAGATCGCCGCGGCGCTCGATCGCGCGCGGCTATGACGAACGTACGCCGGTCGCCGTCGTCGAAAACGGCACGACGGATCGCCAGCGCGTGATCCGCACGATCGCTCGGCAGTCTGGGCCGCGCGCAGGCCGCGCTTCAGATCGCACCGCCCGCGCTCTTGATCGTCGGCGAGACGGCGCGCTTCGCGGAGCGCTACAGCTGGTTCGAGCCGAGCAAGCTCGAAGGCTTCGAAAGCGAGCCGGAGCACCCGCGCGCTCGTGTAAGCTACTGAAGCCCACTTCCGAAAAGAGCGGCACCATGATCTACGAAAGCATCCTCGACACGATCGGCAACACTCCGATCGTGAAGCTGCACCGGATTCCGCCGAAGCACGTGACGATCTACGTGAAGATCGAGGCGTTCAATCCGCTGCACTCCGTCAAGGACCGGCTCGCGCTCGCGATCATCGACGACGCCGAGCGCCGCGGCACGATCAAGCCGGGGCAGACCGTAGTCGAGGCGACGTCGGGCAACACGGGCATCGCGCTCGCGATGGTCTGCGCCGCGAAGGGCTATCCGTTCGTCGCGACGATGGCCGAGACGTTCTCGGTCGAGCGGCGCAAGATCATGCGCGCGCTCGGCGCGAAGGTGATCCTCACGCCCGCGGCGGAGCGCGGCACCGGGCATGGTGCGGCTCGCGGCGACGCTCGCCGAGAAGCACGGCTGGTTCCTCGCGCGTCAGTTCCAGAACCCCGCGAACCCCGCCTTCCACCGCCAGACAACGGGACCCGAGATCCTGAAGGACTTCGCGGCGTCGCCGGCTCGACTACTGGGTCACGGGCTGGGGCACGGGCGGCACGCTCACCGGCGCGGGCGAGATGATCAAGCTCGCGCGGCCCGAGGTGAAGATCGTCGCGACCGAGCCCGCCGGCGCGTCGCTGCTCGGCGGCAAGGAATGGGCACCGCACAAGATCCAGGGCTGGACGCCGGACTTCCTGCCGGACGTGCTGAACCCGAAAGTGTTCGATCAGCTGGTGCCCGTCACGGACGAGGAAGGCAAGCACGATGGCGCTGCGGCTCGCGCGCGAGGAAGGGATCTTCGTCGGCATCTCGGCCGGCGCGACGCTCGCGGCCGCGATGAAGGCCGCGGAGCAGCGCGCCCGCGGGCTCCGTGCTGCTCGCGATGCTGCCCGACACCGGCGAGCGCTACCTCGGTACCTATCTCTTCGACGACCTCAACGCGGGCTCCGACGACGAGTGGCTCGCGAGCCTCGACAAGAGCTAGGCTTCCTCGAGACGGGCGCTGCGCGACGCCGACCGGCGCAAGGGCGAGTTTCTGGCCGTGCTCGCCCACGAGCTTCGCAATCCGCTCGCGCCGATACGCCAGGCGGCGGAGATCGCACGATTGCCGACCGCAACGGCCGAGCAGGTCCACTGGAGTCACGACGTCATCGCGCGGCAGGTCGCGCACATGGCGCGGCTCCTTGACGACCTGCTCGACGTTTCGCGCATCACGCGTGGAACCCTCGAGGTCCGTAAGTCACGCGTCGACTTGAGCACGGTCGTCGCGTCGGCGGTCGAGATGGCGCGGCCGCTGATCGAAGCGCGCGGACACGAGCTCGATGTCGATGTCGCGGAGGAGTCGCTGCAGCTCGACGGGGATCAACTGCGGATCGCGCAGGTCATCGCGAATCTCCTCACGAACGCGGCGAAATTCACGCCTCCCGGCGGGCACATTCGTCTCGACGCCGCGCGGGACGGCGGCAAAGCGTCCGTCAGCATCACGGACGACGGCATCGGCCTCACGCAGGAGACGCTCACGAACATTTTTCAGATGTTCGTGCAGATCGGGTCGCCGTTCGATCGCGGTGAGGGTGGGCTCGGCGTCGGCCTCGCGTTGTCGAAGGGACTCGTCGAGCTGCACGGCGGCGAGATCGAAGCGCGCAGCAACGGCTTGGGCACCGGCAGCACGTTCGTCGTGAGGCTGCCCGTCGCCGAGGACCGGATCGAGACCCCCGCGCCGGCACCGCGAGCGGCCGAGACGCCGCGCGACATCGGCTTGCGCGTCCTGGTGGCGGACGACAATCGCGACGCGGCCACGACGCTCGCGACGCTGCTCGAGCTCGGCGGACATCGCGTCGAGGTCGTGCACGACGGCGGTCACGCGCTCGATGCGCTCGCCGGGTCCCGATTCGATCTCGCGCTGCTCGACATCGGGATGCCGAACATCAACGGCTACGACGTCGCGCGCCGCGTGCGCGCCAGCGGCAACGGAATCACGCTCGTGGCCCTGACGGGATGGGGCAAGGGCAGCGACCGCGACGACGCGCTCGCGGCCGGATTCGACCATCACTGGGTGAAACCGATCGAGCCGGCCAAAGCGCTCGAGCTCTGCGCCACCGAGGCAGCGGCTCGCATCCACTGACCGGTGCTCCGCCGCGAGCCGCGCGGCCGAAGGCATACAACAGTGAGTAGTCGCTCGGCCGGCGCTACGAATCAGCCGGTACGGCAATCATCGTGCTTGCTACCGAGCCACGTCGGCACATCGACACTCCAATGAGCGGCCGTGCACGCTAAGAACGTCCACGTTCGTTCCTATCGGGTAGTCGTGCCTGACGGTCAGGGGCTTGTCGTCGTCGCGCTGCCATGGCTCGGTGAAATCGAGCTTCTTTACATCCAGATTCGCGTCTCGCACCCGTACAGAGACCTCATACTCGCCGCTAGACGCTGCACAGTCCGCGTTCTCGATCGTGCTCACGACACGTACCGACGTATCCCGCTGCGTGTACTCGACGCCGATCCCTGCGGCGCACTGCTTGATTTCGGGCGCTGGCAGATCGAGCACGAACGTCTGCTGCTCTTCGATATGCAGGACCTTCGTTGACGGATCGCAAGATGGCGCTGCACGCGAGTCGCGTGGGATACAGCGCGAAGTAATGGGCGCCTCGCTGACCTGGTCGCGAATCGTGCCCAGCGTGTCCTGCGCGGCGGCAGGTCCAAGACTACAGAGCGCCACTAGAAGCGCTCCACGAACGGACCTCATGCGGCTACTCGCCATGCGGAGCCCATTCCAATGCGCGCGGATTTGGCGGAGAGGGAGGGATTCGAACCCTCGAAGGGCTTTTGGCCCTTACACCCTTAGCAGGGGTGCGCCTTCGACCACTCGGCCACCTCTCCGCACGCCGGATTTTCGTCGCAAGGGCCGTGATTCTACTGGCGTGCCGCGCGAATGGCGACGTTCGTCACGGAAAACGACGCCGCATGCCGGCGGCGGTGCCGCGGCATGCGACGAGGCGTGCGTCGATCAGACTACTGGTGCACCGCACCGACCACTTGCGGTGGCCGCTGCGGCTTCTCTTCGGCTTGCTCGCGCTTGATGCGTTCGAAAATTTCTTCGCGATGCACTGCCACTTCACGCGGTGCGTTTACCCCGAGCCGCACCTGGTTCCCCTTCACACCTAGCACAGTGACGGTGACGTCGTTACCGATGACCACCGTTTCCCCCACTCGCCGGGTCAAGATCAGCATTGCCAGACTCCTTATGGGCGTCTTGGCCGTTCCCTGTTGCTGCAACATTCCCGCTGCAGTTTTTTCTTCGTCGGGTTCGGCTGTTCGCCCTGCTCCCTCGAACGATCGCCGCGCGGGCTCTCGATCGAGGACTTCCGTGGCTACTCCGGCCGTTTTGTTTTGCTCAGCGTTTTGGCCGGCTCCCCCCAAAGATCGCGAATTGCGTTGTCGGCAATCCGCGACCGCTAACCATGGTAATGCATTTCTCGGCGAAGTGAGCCGTTTTTGCCGCGTCGCGAACGTTAGACCGACTCTAAGGCGCGCCGGCGCGCCGCGAGCTTCGCGACGATCTCAGGAACGAGCGCGAGCGCATCATCGACCTTGTCGGGCCGGTTGCCGCCGGCCTGCGCGAAGTCGGGCCGGCCGCCGCCGCGGCCGCCGACGAGCTCGGCCACGGGCTTGATCACGTCGCCAGCCTTGAGCCGAGCCGTGAGGTCTTTGCTGATCATCGCGACGAGATGGACCTTGTCGCTCTCGACGGCGCCGAGCACGACGACGCCCGTGCCGAGCCGGTCCTTGAGCTGATCGGCCGTGTCGCGGAGCGACTTCGCGTCCGCGCCGTCGACTTTCGCCGCGAGCACTTTGACGCCGCTCACGACCTGCGCGTCCTCGAGCAGATCGCGGCTGCCGCCGGTCGCGAGCTTGCGGCGCAAGCCCTGCATCTCGCGCTCGAGCGCGCGCGCGCGATCGACGAGCTGCGTGACCTTGCCCGCCACGTCGTCGCGGCCCGCCTTCACGAGCGCGGCGACGTCGCGGAGGTTGTCCTCGTTCGCGTTCACCCATTCGAGCGCGCCGCGGCCCGAGACCGCCTCGATCCGGCGCACGCCGGCCGCGATGCCGCTCTCGCCGACGATCTTGAACAGGCCGATGTCGCCCGCGCGGCTCACGTGCGTGCCGCCGCAGAGCTCGGTCGAGAAGTCGCCGAGCTTCAGCACGCGCACGCGGTCGCCGTACTTGTCGCCGAAGATCGCGAGCGCGCCGGCCGCGATCGCCTCGTCGTACGGCAGCACGCGGATGTCCGCGTCGGCGTTCTGGCGGATCTGCTCGTTGACGAGCGCCTCGATCTCGCGGAGCTGCTCCGCGCTCACGGGCTCGTAGTGCGAGAAGTCGAAGCGCAGCCGATCGGGCGCGACGAGCGAGCCCTTCTGCTGCACGTGCTCGCCGAGCACTCGGCGCAGCGCCGCGTGCAAGAGGTGCGTCGCCGAATGGTTCGCGACGATCGCGGCGCGCCGCTCGGCGTCGACGCGCGCCTCGAGCCGCTCGCCGATCGCGATCGTGCCCGACTCGACCGTGCCGATGTGGCCGAACGCGAGCCCGAGCTTCTGCGTGTCCGCGACCGCGAAGCGCGCACCGCCGCCCGTGAGCGTGCCGGTGTCGCCGACCTGGCCGCCGCTCTCGGCGTAGAACGGCGTGCGCTCGAGCACGACGGTGCCGCCGTCGCCTTGCTTCAGCGCATCGACGGGCTTGCCCTCCGCGTCGAGCAGCGCCACGACGGGCGCGGCATCGGCCAGCGTCTCGTAGCCTCGGAATTCGGTCGCTCGGTCGAACGACGGCTTGCCGCCCGCGACCATCGTGAACCGGCTCGCCTTGCGGCCGCGTTCGCGCTGCGCGTCCATCTCGCGCTCGAAGCCCGCGCGGTCCATTTCAAGGCCACGCTCGCGCGCGATGTCGGCCGTGAGGTCCTCGGGGAAGCCGTACGTGTCGTAGAGCTTGAAGACCGTTTCGCCCGGCAGCGTGCCGCCGGACCCGAGCTTGCCGATCGCGTCGTCGAGCAGGCGCATGCCCTGCGACAGCGTCTCCGCGAAGCGCTGCTCCTCTTGACGCAGCACCTTCTCGACGTGGCTGCGCTGCTTGCCGAGCACGGGGTACGCGCCGCCCATCTCCTGGTCGACGTCCTTCACGAGCTTGTAGAAGAACGGCTCGTCGAGGCCGAGCTTGTAGCCGTGGCGGATCGCGCGCCGGATGATGCGGCGCAGCACGTAGCCGCGGCCCTCGTTGCCCGGCACCACGCCGTCGGCGATCAGGAACGTGCACGCGCGAATGTGATCCGCGATCACGCGTAGCGACTTGTCGCCGAGATTCGACGTGTGAGTCAACGCCGCCGCGGCGCGGATCAGATTCACGAACAGATCGATCTCGTAGTTCGAGTGCACGCCCTGCATCACGGCGGCAAGCCGCTCGAGCCCCATGCCGGTGTCGACCGAGGGCTTCGGCAGCTTCGTCATCGCGCCGTCGGCGCTGCGCTCGAACTGCATGAACACGAGATTCCAGATCTCGATGTAGCGGTCGCCGCCGCTCTCCGCCGAGCCCGGCGGTCCGCCTTCGACCTCGGGGCCGTGGTCGTAGAAGATCTCGCTGCAGGGGCCGCACGGACCTATGTCGCCCATCGCCCAGAAGTTGTCGCTCACGCCGAGGCGCGCGAAGCGACTCTTCGGCACGCCGATCTCTTTGAGCCAGATGTCCGCGGCCTCGTCGTCGTCCTCGTAGACCGTGCACCAGAGCCGTTCGGACGGCAACCCGAGATCTTTCGTGACGAATTCCCACGCGAAGCGGATCGCGTCGCGCTTGAAGTAGTCGCCGAAGCTGAAGTTGCCGAGCATCTCGAAGAACGTGTGATGCCGCGCCGTGTAGCCGACGTTCTCGAGGTCGTTGTGCTTGCCGCCGGCGCGCACGCAGCGCTGCGCGCTCGCCGCGCGCGGGATCGCGCGCTTCTCGCGGCCCAGGAACACGTCCTTGAACTGGACCATGCCGGCGTTCGTGAACAGCAGCGTCGGGTCGTTGCCCGGGATCAGAGAAGAGCTTGGGACGACCTCGTGACCGTTGGTCGCGAAGTAATCGAGAAAAGCCTGACGGAGCTGGTTGCTGGTCGAGTTCATTCAATTCTCGGGGGCTCAGGGACTTGCGGCCGCTAAGGATACCAGCCGTCGCGCCGGCGCGCGGAATCGCGCCCGCGAGCGCGACGGCGTCGCGTGCACGGCGCCGGCCGGCCACCGAGTTGCCGCCTGCGCGCACGGGCCCGCGCGGCGCTACACTTCGATATCAGACTCAAAACGGAGCGAGACATGGCAGACCTTCGAAACCTTCAAGTCGCGCGCACGCCGACCGCGACCACCGCCGCCGACGAACGCGTCGCGAGCTTCCTCCGGGCCGTCTACGGCTGGATGTTCGTCGGCCTTTTGGTCACCGCCGGCGTCGCGGTGTTCGTCGCGAGTCAGCCCGCGCTCGTGCGGGCGATCGTGACGAACCGGTTCGGGTTTCTCGTGCTCGTGCTCGCGCAGCTCGGTCTCGTGTATTGGATCTCGGCCCGCGCGAGCACGCTGAAGCCGTCGACGGCCGCGGGCTTGTTCCTCGTCTACGCGGCGTCGAACGGTCTCACGTTCTCCGTGATCCTGCTCGCGTTCACGGGTGCTTCGATCGCGTCCGCGTTCCTCACGACCGCCGGCATGTTCGGCGCACTCGCGCTCTACGGCACGGTCACGAAGCGTAGCCTCGTCGGGCTCGGGCAGTTCGCGTTCATGGGCCTGATCGGCATCGTGATCGCCTCGCTCGTCGGGCTCTTTTGGCAGAACGACACGCTGCAGTTCATGATCTCCGCCTGCGGCGTCATCGTGTTTACGGGCTTGACAGCCTACGACGCGCAAAAGCTCAAGGGCATGGCGCTCGCCGTGGAAGGCCCGCAGGTCGGTTCGTATGCGATCAGCGGCGCGCTCTCGCTGTATCTCGACTTCGTGAACCTGTTCCTGATGATCCTGCGGCTGTTCGGCGGTCGCCGCTGAGCCAGCGCTCGCGGCTGCGCGCTGTGCGGACCATCGGCCGGCGAGAACTGGAGCCGTCCGGCTAGGCGCGCGCTCCGGCTAGGTCGCATGCAGACGCACTGCCCGAGCGGGCAGATTCGCAGCGTCTACTGGCCGCCGATTTCGTCCTGGAAGAGTTTCTTTTGTTCTTCGGTGAGATAGAACGAGTCGGGATCCCGATACGCGCGTTGCAGTGTCACAGTCTCGCCGGGCAGGATGAACTGGCTCGCGGCGTCGGCGGCGTTGCCGACATCCGAGAGGCTGTCGCCGAGCACGAACATGGCGGAAACGGGCGGGCCCCGCTGCGGTGGAGTGTTCATCGAACCGGGTTGCGGCGGCGTGGTGCTCGTTGCCCCGCCGTCGCCACCCGACGAGCACGCTGCGACCGCGACGGCGCCGCCAGACGTACCGCGGCGAGGCGGAAAGCTCACGGCTCGCGGAACAACGCGCCGCCGCTGACTGGATCGAACCGCTGATTCTCGTTGCAAACGAATTCGATCAGCTCGGTGTCGAGCAGGAGCCGCTGATTCACGCGAACGGTCCACGGCTTCGTGTACGACTTTGGGTCGTCGATCGTCACGTCGATCTCGAGCGCGCCGAACGTGGGACGACGAAAGCGTTCGGTGAGCTTGCCCCGCGCCGAAAGCGGCGCGCCGTTGACGTCCAGCCAACCTCCATCGCGGAAGTTCGTCGTCTCGACGACCAGCGTGTCGCCCTCCCACCAGCCGCGCGAATAGCCGTACCACCACGGCTGAGGATCGTCGCTCGGAGCGGACCGCCCGTCGAGAAAGATCTGGCGCACGTTCGCGTTGGCCTCGTAGAGGATGACGATCAGGTCCTTGGTTTGAATGATCTTGCGCGGCTGCGAGTGCGTGTGCAGCTGCATGGCCCCAAGCGGCAGACACGCGGCGTCGGGATTGTCCTTGCTGTCGCCGGCCATCCGCTCGCGCCTGAGCTCGGCGCCCCACGCTGTGAACGGCAGCCCGTCCTTGAATCCGGCCTCGATGTTCCAGAACGTGGCTTGTACCGGCGTGCCTGGCGGCGGCGGTGGCGGAGCGCCGCGAAAGCCTAGAACGCCGGCATAGTTCCAGACGCCCGAGAGATCCGGCTTGCGCTCGGCTGTACGGAGTGCGGCTGCGTTCAGATCCGGTTTGCCGTCGGCGCCGCGCGGCACGTTCTTCGTCGGATACGCGGGCCACTGCGCCATGACGGGCGGCGCGAGCGCGAGCCCCACCCAGACGACGAGCACGGTACCGACCGATTTCACGCGGCAAGTCTACGCTGATCGCGCCAGGGCACCGTCGCACGCTCGCGCCGACAGCGCGAGCGCACGAAAATCGCGAGCGGCCTTGTCGATTTGGCCCGGTGTCGTTCGACGTACACGAGAGAGCAACCACACCCGCAAGGAGGGTAGCAGCATGCGATTCATCAGCATCTACACGCACGTGCCGACGAACCGAGCGCCGACCGAGGCCGAGATGACGCGGATGGGCAATCTGGTCGAGCAAGCCATGAAGGAAGGCTGGCTCATTGCGACCGAGGGAGTGCATTTCGGCCAACAAGGAGTGCGCGTGCACAAGAGCACGGCCGGCAAGGTGACCATAACCGACGGGCCGTTCGCCGAAGCCAAGGAAGTGATCGGCGGCTATGCGCTGCTCAAAGCCGAATCGAAAGAGAAGGTGGTCGAGCTCACGCGCCGCTTCCTCGAGGTCGCGGGCCAAGGCACGTGCGAGATCTATCCGCTGTTCGAGATGCCGGGCTGATCGAGCGCGGCGGCGCAGCTTCGGGCGCGAGCCGCTCCGCTTCAGAGCGGCTGCTCCAGCGCATCGGCGTCGGTCGTGTCGGAGTCGAGCGCGGCCCGGATCCGCCGAATGGTCGAAGCCTCGATACTCGAGGAAGCGCGCCTGACGCGCGCGCTCTTTGAAATCGGTCGGCCGCTGCGAGCCGAAGCGCTTGTCGCGCACCGACGCGGCGAGCGCGGCCCAATCGACGTCCGATTCCCGCAGGAGCTCCGCGGCCTGTTCGCGGTCGATGCCGCGCTCGGCGAGCTCGGCGCGGATGCGCGCCGGACCTTGGCCCTTCGCCGCGCGCGCGCGTATGAAGCTCGCGGTGAAGCGCGCGGACTTGAGCTCCCCGGATTCTTCCAACGCGTCGAGCGCGGGGGCGATCAGCTCATCTGCGAAGCCGCGCGCGCCGAGCTTGCGCTCGAGCTCGCGGCGGCTATGCTCGCGGCGGGCGAGCAGATCGAGCGCTGCGCGCTCGCACGCGCCGGGGTCGGCGACGTCAGGCTTGGAGCGCCGCACCCTCCTCCTCGACGGCCTGGACCGGGGCCTTGCCCGGCAGGACGCGGGCGCGGATCTGCTTCTCGATGTCGGCCGCGATGTCCTTGTTGTTGATCAGGAACTCGCGCGCATTCTCCTTGCCCTGGCCGATCCGGTCGCCCTTGTAGCTGAACCAGGCGCCGGACTTCTCGATGATGTTCTGCTGCACGCCGAGGTCGACGATCTCGCCTTCGCGCGAGATGCCGTGCCCGTAGAGGATCTCGAACTCCGCGCTCTTGAACGGCGGCGCGACCTTGTTCTTGACGACCTTGACGCGCGTCTCGCTGCCGATCACCTCTTCGCCCTTCTTGATCGAGCCGATCCGACGGATGTCGAGGCGCACGGACGCGTAGAACTTCAACGCGTTGCCACCCGTGGTCGTCTCGGGGTTGCCGAACATCACGCCGATCTTCATGCGGATCTGGTTGATGAAGATCACGAGCGAGTTCGAACGCTTGATGTTGCCGGTGAGCTTGCGCAACGCCTGCGACATGAGGCGCGCCTGCAAGCCCATGTGCTGGTCGCCCATCTCGCCCTCGATCTCGGCCTTCGGCGTGAGCGCCGCGACCGAGTCGACGACGATCACGTCGACGGCGCCCGAGCGCACGAGCATGTCCGTGATCTCGAGCGCCTGCTCGCCGGTGTCGGGCTGCGAGATCAAGAGATCGTCGACGTTCACGCCGACCTTCTGCGCGTAGACCGGATCGAGCGCGTGCTCGGCGTCGACGAACGCCGCCGTGCCGCCGAGCTTCTGGATCTCGGCGACGACTTGCAGCGTGAGCGTGGTCTTGCCCGAGGACTCCGGCCCGTAGATCTCGACGACGCGGCCGCGCGGCAAGCCGCCGATGCCGAGCGCGATGTCGAGGCCGAGCGAGCCCGTCGAGACGACTTCGATGTCGCGCAAGGCGATCGCGTCGCCGAGGCGCATCACGGAGCCCTTGCCGAACTGCTTCTCGATCTGGGTCAGCGCTGCGGACAGCGCCTTCTTGCGATTTTCGTCCATCGGTTGCCTGTCAGCTGAGGGTGGTGGTGATTCAAGGAGCGCGCGCCAGAGCGCGCGACGTGCCGCATTATTCCACAGTTCTTAGCAGCCGGCAGCGACGGATTTTCGAGGCGTTCGCGTGGAATCGCGGTCCGTCGCCGCGAGTCGTCCCGGGCCTTGCGGCCCCGCCGAATCGACTTCGTCGAGCGCTCATAGAGGCCACGTCCGGAGCGGCTCGTAGTGCACGTTGCGCCCGTCAGGCAGCGACTCGACGAGCGCGAGCTCGCCGACCGGCCACTCGATCGGCACGATCTGTACCTCGACCGGACGCGCGCGGCGCGCGAGCGTCAGGTGCGGCCGGTAGAGCCTCTCCTCGCGAACGAAGCCCTTCGTGATGAGCGCGTCCCAGAGCCGGCGCTCGAGGTCGAGCAGCGCGGGTGCGGCCGTACGCGCGCCGAGCCAAAGCGTGCGCGACGCCGTGAACGCACCGATCGTATCGAGCACGAGCGCGAACGCGCCCACTCGGATCGGCGGCACCGCGCTCGCGATCTCGAGCCCCGCGGGGGTGAGGTTGCCGAGGAACGCCACCGTGACGTGGAAGCGGTCCTTCGCGATCGGCCGGCCGCCCGAGCGGCGCACCGCGTCCTTGGTCGCGCGCGCGAGCCGAGCGCGCGTGTCGGCATCGGGCCAGAGCGCGAAGAACACGCGCCGGCTGTCGCGCGGCCGGTCGTCGCGCGTTTCTTCCGCTGCGTCGGCCTCGGCTGCCGGCACGCCGCTCATCGCGCCGCGGCCAGCTCGAGCAGCCGGCGCAGCGCGAATTCGACGCTCCGGCGGCGCACCGCCTCGCGGTCGCCGGCGAAGCGCTCGCCGCGCGGCGGTCGTCTCGCGACCGTTCGCCCACGCGAACCAGACGGTGCCGACCGGCTTGTCGGGCGTGCCGCCGTCCGGCCCGGCGACCCCGCTCACCGCGACCGTGAGCGGCACGCCGAAGCGCGCGCGCGCGCCTTCGGCCATCGCACGCACGACGGGCTCGGACACGGCGCCGTGCGCCGCGACGACGCCGGCCGGCACGCCGAGCAACGACGACTTGGCCGAGTTCGAGTAGGCGACGACGCCGCCCTCGAGCCATCGCGAGCTGCCGGGGATATCGGTGAGCGCCTTCGCGATCCAGCCGCCCGTGCACGACTCCGCGGTCGCGACGCGCAGGTTACGCGCTTCGAGCGCGCGGCCGAGGCCTCGCGGCGAGCGCCGCGAGCTCGTCGTCGGTCGGCGTCATCGCTGCACGCGGCCGGCGCGCCGACGCTCGGCCACGATCGCGGAAGTTCGCATGCGCGGATCATACGTGCGCGGCCGAGCGCACGACTATCGGCTCGGCCGCCCGCCGCGATCGCTCGAGCTCGGCCACGAAGCGCGCGCACCACGCATGGATGTCGTTGTGCTCGAGCACCCGGATCATGCGCTCGTGGCGCGCGCGGCGCTCGTCGCGCGGCATGTCGAGCGCGGCGTCGATCGCGTCCGCGACGTCGCGCCGGTCGTGCGGATTCACGAGCAGCGCGTCGCCGAGCTCCTCGGCCGCGCCCGCCAAGGTCGACAGCACGAGCACGCCCGGGTTTGCGGGGTCTTGCGCCGCGACGAACTCCTTCGCGACCAGGTTCATGCCGTCGCGCACGGGCGTGACGACGCCGACCGCGGCGTTGCGCAGAAAGCCCATCAGCACGTCGTGCGCGAAGTCTCGGTTCAAATATCGGATCGGCGTCGAGTCGGTCTCCGCGAACGCGCCGTTGATCCGGCCCGCGGTCTGCTCGAGCGACTTGCGGATCGCGCGGTAGGCCTGGACGTCGGAGCGGGAAAGCGGCGCGATTTGCAGGAAGCTCACGCGCGCCAGGCGCTCCGGGTGCGTCTGCATCAGCATCTCGTATGCCTCGAAGCGCTCCACGAGCCCCTTGCTGTAGTCGAGCCGGTCGACGCCGATCACGCAGCGCCGACCGCGTAGGCCCGCGCTCATGCGCTTCACGATCCTCGACGCCTGCGACTCGCGCGCCTCGCGCCGGATGCCGTCGACGTCGACGCCGATCGGAAACACGCCGAGCCGCGTGCGCCCCTGCGGCCGCCGCACCTCGTCGTGGTACAGCGCGGACGCGCCGAGCACGTCCACGACCGCGGACCGGAAGCACGCGATGATCGCGAGCCGTTTGAAAGCCGACGACGTCGTATTCGAGCAAGGCGCGAATCAGATCGCCGTAGCGCGGCAGCGCGCGCAGCGCCTCGACGTGCGGAAACGGAATGTGCAGGAAGAAGCCGAGCGGCCGCGTCACGCCGCGAGCGCGCAGCTCGCGAGCGAGATACATCAGGTGGTAGTCGTGAACCCAAACGAGATCGTCATCGCGCAAGAGCGGCACGAGCCGCTCGGCGAACAGCCGGTTCACGCGCACATAGGCGTCGAATTGCGGCCGCGAGTAGCGCAACCCTGCGACGAAGTAATGGCACAGCGGCCAGAGCGTGCCGTTGCAGAAGCCGGCGTAGTAGAGGTCGAAGTCGTGCCGCGGCAGGTCGAAGGTCGCGAACTCGACGTTGTCCCGCGCGGTGACGCCGACGGCACCCGTGCCGTCGGCCGTGACTTCCCGCTCCACCCGAACCACATGCCGCCCTGCGACCTCATCGCGGCGAGTATGCCGACCGCAAGGCCGCCCGCGGCTCGCGACGACGCGGCGACTCGGTTCGACACCGCGACGAGCCGTGTCATGGATCCTCCTCCCAGGGCCGGCTCAGGCGGATCGCCGAGTTGATGATGCCGACGAGACTGTAGGTCTGCGGAAAGTTGCCCCACCATTCGCCGCTCTTCGCGTCGATGTCTTCCGACAGCAGCCCGAGGCTCGTGCGCTGCGCGAGCAGCCGCTCGAAGTGGGCACGCGCTTCGTCGCGACGCCCCATCATCGCGAGCGCGTTGACGTACCAGAACGCGCAGACGGTGAAGGACGTATCCGGCTTTCCGAAGTCGTCGGGGTGCCGATAGCGAAAGAGCCAGTCGCCGTCCTTGAGGGAGGCCTCGATCGCGTTGACCGTCGAGACGAAGCGCGGATCGCGCGCGGGCACGAGACCGAGCTCGGGCAGCAACAACGTCGTCGAGTCGAGCGCGTCGCCGCCGAAGCTCGACGTGAACGCGCCAAGCGTTGGATTGCAGGCGCGCTCGAGGAAATCGGCGCGAATTTTTTCGGCGCGCGAACGCCAGTACGTGACGCGGCTGTCGAGCTCGAGCCGATCCGCGATCCGCGCGAGGCGATCGAGACCCGCCCAGGACATCGCGGCCGAGAACGTGTGCACGCGCTCGAAGCCGCGGAACTCCCACGGCCCCGCATCGGGCATGCCGTACACGGCGAGCGCGTGCTCGCCGAGCACCTCGAGCTGCGCGAACTGCGAGGCGTCGCCGAGGTTCAGCAGACGGTTCGTCGAAGAACGAATGCGCCGCCGCGAGCACGATCGCGCCATAGACGTCGTGCTGCCGCTGTCCGTGCGCCGCGTTGCCGATGCGGACCGGGCCCATGCCTCGATAGCCGCGCAGCGCGGGCTCGGCGTGTTCGGGCACGTCGTCGCTGCCGGTAATCGAGAACAGCGGCGGCATCTCGCTGTCGCCGCGCGCCGCGACGACGCGATCGATGAAGCGCAGATAGCCCTCCATCGTGCGCGTCGCACCGAGCCGATTCAGTGCCTGAATCGTGAAGTAGGCGTCGCGCAGCCAGCAATAGCGATAGTCCCAGTTGCGTCCGCTGTCGGGGCTCTCGGGAATCGAGGTCGTCAGCGCCGCGAGCACGGCGCCCGTATCCTCGTACGAGCAGAGCTTCAACGAGATCGCCGCGCGAATCACGGCATCTTGCCAATCGAACGGGATCGCGAGACCGCGCACCCAGTCTTGCCAGTATTCGCGCGTATCCTCGAGCAGCGAAGCGGCCAGCGCCTGCGGCGACTCCTCGATCGTCTGATCGACGCCGAGAATGAACGCCACCGGCGAGTCGACGACGAACGACGACTCGTCCGCGACCGCGCTCAACGACGCGTTCGTGGTCACACGAAAGCTCACGGTCCCGGAGTGGTACGCAATGTTGTGCGAGCCGCGAGTGACGCGCGGCGTCTCGGTGCCGTGATTCGCGCAGGGCCGCAGACGAACTCGCACGACCGGCCTGCCGCCGATGGGCTCGAGCATACGCACGATCGACATCGGCCGGTACGTTCGGCCGCGCGCGCGGAAGCGCGGGCAAAAGTCGACGATCCGTAGGCGGTTTCCCTGCGCGTCGGCGAGCACGGTCTCGACGATCGCGGTGTTGCGCACGTACCGCTGCTTCTTCTCCACGCAGTCGAGCAAGTCGATGGCGAACACTCCGCGCTCGTCCGGGCTCGGACCGCCGTCGATCAGCGCGCAAAAGACCGGATCGCCGTCGAGCCGAGGCAGACCGCAGTAGACGATCGTCGCATCCGCGTCGATCAGCGCCGCGACCTCGCAATTGCCGATGACGGCGAGGTCGAGGTTTCGGCTCGGCCTCATTGCGTGTAGCGAGTATCTACCGCAAAGAGCCCGAGCAACGCGTGCACCTCTCGCGGCGATCCGAGGTGCAACGTCGCCGGCAGGCTGTCGCCCACCGCGACCGAAACGCCGCCGGCCTGCTCGACGCACGCGAAGCCGTCGAGGTCGGTGACGTCGTCGCCGAAGAAGACCGGAACACGGCCGAGGAACGGGGGCTCGCCCAGGAAGGAGCGGATCGCGTGTCCCTTGTTCGCCGCGACCGGCTTGATCTCGACGACGCACTTGCCCTCGAGCACCTGGTACTCGGGGGCGAGCGGCGCGGCGCACTGCCGAACGATGCGGCGCAGCTTCCATTCGAACTCGGGGGCCGCGCGGTAATGCACCGCGAGCGCCTGCTCCTTGTCCTCGAGCAACGCGCCCGGCGTCTCCTCGACCAAGCGGCGCAGCGCCGCTCGGACGGGCTCGAGCCGCGCGGCGTCCCCGGCGCGCGCGTGCAGGTGCCCGGCCGCATCGCGCCGCTCGCCGCCATGCAGCCCGGCCGCGGGCCACGAATACAGCGCAAAGAGCTCGTCGATCGTCGCGAGCGGTCGGCCGCTCACGAGGGCCACGGCGCCGCCGAGCGCCACTCGCACTCGCAGCAGCAAGTCCCGCAACCGGTCGTCGACGTAGACGCTCTGCGGCGAAGGCGCGATGTCGAGCAGCGTGCCGTCGACATCGAGGAACAAGCACAGCTGGTCGCGGCTCGCGAGCGAGGCGAGCAAGAACGGATCGAAGGGGCGCATTTCGGTGGTCGCAGACATTCAGGCTCTCCCTAGAAGTGTCGGCGACGCGTCGCGATCTTAGGGCAGACGACATCCGCGCCGGCGACTGGCTGCGGTTTATTAGATTAGTCTAGGCGTCGAAACTCACCGCAGTGCAGCGAGAAAAGATCGGATTTTCCATGAGGGAATTTCACAAGTGCCCCGTTCCCTTCCGCCACTGACGGCGCTGCGCGCGTTCGAGGTCGCCGCGCGGCTCTCGAGCTTCACGCGTGCCGCCAAAGAGTTGCACGTGACACCTGCCGCCGTGAGTCATCAGATCCGCGGACTGGAGACCTATCTCGGCGTGACGCTGTTCAAGCGCACGACGCGGCATCTCGAGCTCACCGACCAGGGGCGGCTCGCAGCCGAGCAGCTGCGCGAGGGCTTCGAGCTGCTCGCGCACGGCGTCGATCAGCTCCGAGCACGCCAGACCCGGGCGTCGCTCGTGCTGAGCGTCACGAACGCCTTCGCGACGCGCTGGCTCGTCCCGAGGCTCGGCGAATTCGCCGCTCGTCATCCCGGCATCGACGTGCGGCTACGGGTCGGCGGCGGGGCGACGGACTTCGACCTCGACGAGATCGACATCGCGGTTCGAATCGGCCGGGGCGCATTCGCGGGCGCGCTGGCCGTCCCGCTGATCGAGGAAGCGGTGGTGCCGGTCGCGAGCCCGGCGTTCTTGCGCGAGCGCGGCCTGCGCCGCCCCTCGGACCTCGCGAAGGTGCCTCTGTTGCACGACAACTCGCTGCGGCACGTCGGCCGCTCCACGGGCTGGCCGATGTGGATTCGGGCGGCGAAGGCGCGGAATCTCGACGTCGCGAGCGGCATGCAATTCGACGACGGCCACCTCGTGCTGCAGGCAGCCGCGGCCGGATACGGCGTCGCGCTCGGTCGATTGACGTACGCGGTCGACGACCTCGGCGCGCGCCGACTCAAGATTCCGTTCGGCCCGCTGCTCGAGACGGACGTGAAGTACTACCTGCTGGTGCCCGAAGCGAGGGCCGGAGAGCCGACGATCGACGCGTTCCGCGCGTGGATCGTCGAGGAAGCCGCACGCTTCAGGGCGCGCTTGCGCGACGCGGCGCAAGCCGCGGGGACGTCCGTGCGCGCGCAACGGTGTGCGCCTATGAGCAGCCCGCACACGCCCGTCATGCAGCAGTACCACGCGATCAAGTCGCAGTTTCCGGACACGCTGCTGTTCTACCGGATGGGCGATTTCTACGAGCTCTTCTACGACGACGCGCGCCGCACCGCGAAGCTCGTCGACATCGCGCTCACGAAGCGCGGGCAATCGGCCGGCGAGCCGATCCCGATGGCCGGCGTGCCCGTGCATTCGGCGGAGACGTATCTCGCCCGGCTCGTGAAGCTCGGCGAGTCCGTCGCGATCTGCGAGCAGATCGGCGACCCGGCCACCGCGAAGGGCCCGGTCGCGCGCGAGGTCGTGCGCGTGATCACACCCGGCACGGTCACCGACGCCGCGCTGCTCGAGGAGAAGGAGACGCGCCTCTCCGCGGCGCTGACGCTTGGCGACCGGATCGGCGTCGCCTGGCTCGATCTCGCGGGCGGCCGGTTCAGCGTCATGGAGCTCGACGACGTCGACGCGCTGCACGCGGAGCTCGATCGCCTGAAGCCGGCGGAGCTCCTGCTCTCCGAGGACGCCGATCCGCCCGCCTGGCTCGCGGCGTTCCCGGCGTTGCGCCGGCGGCCGACGTGGCACTTCGACCCGGGGTCCGCGCACCGCCAGCTCTGCGCACAATTCGGCACCCACGATTTGCGGGGGTTCGACGCGGAGGATGCGCCGGCCGCGGTCGGCGCCGCCGGTTGCCTGCTCCAATACGCCAAGGACACCCAGCGCGGCGCCGTGCCGCACCTGCGCGCGCTGCACCGCGAGCGGCGCGAGCAGGCCGTGCTGATGGACGCGCAGACGCGCCGCAATCTCGAGATCGAGTCGAGCTTAGGCGCGCGCGACGAGTACACGCTCGCGGGGCTCATGGACCGCTGCGCGACCGCGATGGGCAGCCGGCTTTTGCGCCGCTGGCTCGCGCGCCCGATCCGCGACCGCGGTGAGCTGCGCCGCCGGCAGCAGGCGGTCGAGATGCTCGCGGAGCGCGGGCCGCTCGACGACACGCGCTTCTTGCTCAAGGAGATCGGCGACCTCGAGCGCGTGCTCACGCGGATCGCGCTGCGCTCGGCGCGGCCGCGTGACCTCGCGCAGCTGCGTGACGGCTTGCATCGCGTGCCCGAGCTCAAGCGGCACTTCGCCGCGTGCGCGGCCGAACGTATCCAAACACTCGCCGCGCAATGTGGCGACCACGCAGGCGGAGCGCGAGCTGCTCGCGCGCGCGCTCGTCGAGGCGCCGCCCGTGCTGCTGCGCGACGGCGGCGTGATCGCGCGCGGGCTACGACGCCGAGCTCGACGAGCTGCGCACCATCAGCACGAATGCGGACCAATACCTCGAGCGGCTCGAGCAGCGCGAGCGCGAGCGCACCGGCCTCGCGGGGCTCAAGGTCGGCTACAACCGCGTGCACGGCTTCTACATCGAGATGAGCAAGGCGCAGGCCGCGCGCGCGCCGGCGGATTACATCCGCCGTCAGACGTTGAAGGACGCCGAGCGCTACATCACGCCCGAGCTCAAGGAGTTCGAGGACAAGGTGCTGTCCGCGCGCGAGCGCGCGCTGAGCCGCGAGAAGCAGCTCTACGACGCGCTGCTCGAGACGCTCGGCGCCGGGCTCGCCGCGCTGCAGCAGACGGCGGAGAGCGTCGCCGAGCTCGACACGCTCGCGAACTTGTCGGAGCGCGCCGGCGCGCTGCGGCTTGAGCAAGCCGAGCTTGAGCGACGAGCTCGTGCTCGAGTACCGCGCGGGCCGGCATCTCGGCGTCGAAGGCGTCGAGCTCGGCGCCGTTCGTGCCGAACGATCTCGTGCTCGACGAGCGCGACGCGGATGCTGATCGTCACGGGCCCGAACATGGGCGGCAAGTCGACGTACATGCGCCAGACCGCGCTGATCGCGATCCTCGCGCACATCGGCAGCTTCGTGCCGGCCGAGTCCGCGACGATCGGGCCCGTCGACCGGATCTTCACGCGGATCGGCGCCGGCGACGACCTCACGGGCGGCCGCTCGACGTTCATGGTCGAGATGACGGAGACCGCGAACATCTTGAACAGCGCGACGCGCGCGAGCCTCGTGCTCATGGACGAGGTCGGCCGCGGCACGAGCACGTTCGACGGCCTGTCGCTCGCGTGGGCGGCGGCGCGCCATATCGCGCAGAAGATCGGCGCGTTCACGCTGTTCGCGACGCACTACTTCGAGCTCACCGCGCTGCCCGAGGAGATTCCGTCGTGCGCGAACGTGCACCTCGACGCGACCGAGCACGGCCGCGAGCTGATCTTCCTGCACGCCGTGAAGCCAGGACCCGCGAGCCAGAGCTACGGCCTGCACGTCGCGGAGCTCGCGGGCGTGCCGCGCGACGTCGTCGAGCGCGCGCGCGACTACCTGCGCCGGCTCGAGAAGCATCAGCAGACGCTGTTGCCCGCGAGCCCGCAGTCGGAGCTGAAGTTCGACGCGCCCGCAGCGCCCGCGATCGCGAGGAGCAGCGCGCGGTCGCTCGAGCGGCTCGCGGCGCTCGACGTCGACTCGCTCACGCCGCGCGCGGCGCTCGAGCTGCTCTACGAGCTGCGCAGGAGCGCGAAATAGTCGTCGCAGCAGGCTCCGTCGAGCCCCAGCCGGCTCGCGTCACCGCGCGCGTCCGCGACGCCCCCGCCATCGCGTCGGCCTCGTCGGGGGCGCCTCCGAGAGCCGAAGGCGCCCCGAGAGCAGGCTAGAGCTTGTACGTGAAGTTCAGCAGATACCGCCGGCCGTAGACGTCGTACGAGTTGAAGCCGACCGGATTCGACTGCGCGCTGAAGCGCTGGTCGAACACCGGGATGATCGGCGGATCCTCGTTCATCAGGTTCGTGATCGAGAGTGCCAGCTGCCACGTCTTGCCGCCCTTCAGCCCGTGATCCCAGCTGAACGTGAGGTCCGTGTACCGCTTCGGGTCGACCGTCGCGTCGTCGACCGTGAGCTGACCCGGCCCCGGCACGAGGCCGGGCGAGAACTGGATGTACGTGACGGGACCGGGCTGCACGTTGATTCCCGACGACCCGAGATAACGCTCCTGCAACGCCACGCCGAACGCGCCGACTTGGTAGTGCACGCCGAGGAGCCCCCTCCAGTGCGGCTCGGCGAACTGCCCGGCGAGGTTGGTCACGGCGCCGCTCGGCGTCGTCGTGCTGTCCTCGAGCAGGTTCCCGGCCAGGAAGCGCAGCGTCAACGACTCGGACTTGTTCGCGAAGAAGTGGGTCTGCTTGTTCCACAGCAACTCGTAGTCGTAGCCGCGGACCTCCGCTGCGTTGATGTTGAGATACGGGTTGTAGACGGTCGTGACGGCGCCCGTGAGCGGGTCGCGCTGGATGTTGTTGCACAACGGGCTCGCACCGCTCGTCGCGATGCACTCGTTCAGGATGCCTTGAACGCCGAGCTGACCGATCGCGCCGGCGAGATCGATGTCGTACCAGTCGATCGAGAACTGCAGACCCGTGTCGCCCGGTTGCACGACGATGCCCGCGGTCACGGTGTCGGCCTTCTCCGGCACGAGGTCCGGATTGCCGACGTTCACGCTCGTGATCTGGAACGTCGTCGGCACGCCGGCGGGGTTCGGGATGTTGTTGATCGCCTTCTCCGTGACGCTGCCGCCGCCGCCTTGCACGTCGAACCGCTCGGCGAACGTCGGCTCGCGAACGTCGCGCGAGACGGTCGTCCGGAACCGCAGGAAGCTCGTCGCCTGGTAGTTGATGCCGGCCTTCCACGATTCGATTCCGCCGCTCGTCGAGTAGTCCGAGAAGCGCGCTGCGACGTCCATCTCGAGTCGCCGCTTGCCGTCCTCGGCCGCCCAAAGCGGCATGTTGATCTCCGAGAACGCCTCCCAGACGTCGTAGCTGCCCTTGATCGTCGGCACCGTCGAGAACTCGTGCAGGTTCGGGCTGCCGGTCGTGAATCCGCCCTGGATACCGCGGATGCCGAGGCTCGGGGCGTTCTTCGGCGGCCCATAAGCCATCAGCTCCTGCGGTTGGCCGCGCTGCCAGAACCATTGACTGCGCCAAGTCGCGCCGACGGCCATCGAGAACGCACCCGGTCCGTAGCCCTTCCAGATGTCGCCGGTGAACAGCGCCTCGGCGAATTCCTGCGTCACGACGCTGTCGCCCCATTTCGGCGACACGACATAGGCGGCCGCGGCAGAGCTCACGTTGCCCTGCCCGAAAATATTGATCGGCACGCAGTTCGGGATCGCGTCCGGACCCACGGGGCTCGGGATCGGCACGAGGTCGAGCGAATTGCCGTTACCGAGCGAGTCGTCGCCCTGCGCAGCCGGCACACGGACGTTCGCGACGGACGCCTGCAGCTGCGCCGGCGTCGGGTTGTACCGTTGCACGTTGCAGACGATCTGCCCGGTGCCGCGGTCGGCGTTGGAGACCAGGTCGGGGATTCCGTCGCCGTTGACGTCGCGATGGTCCTTGTAGACCTCGACCGCGTCGACCGCGAGCATCTCGCGGTCCACGCGCACCTCGTTCTCGACTTGCGTGAACCGGCGCGTGGCTCCGCGTTGGATGTGCGTTTGCATCTTCCAGTTGCTGCCGAGGTCCTTGTCGAGGCCGAGCTGCAACGTCCAGCTGTCGTACTGGTTGTCGCGCTTCTCGTGATCGTCGTAGCCGCCCGGCTGGCCGAGCCATTGGCCCTGCTTCTCCATCACGAACGAGTCGACGCCCTGCGCGATCATCGCGTTGCGCACGCTCGCGGGCAGATACGCGTTGTCGACGAAGATCTGCGTCGTCCACGGGCTGGTCATGTGCGGGATGCCGCGCTCGTCGAGATCGTTCGACTGCGTGCGGCCCGCGAGCAAGTTCGAGTAGACGCGCATCTTGTCGTTGACGTCGAACGTGAAGCCGGCGAATACGTTGTCGCGCGCGACGTCGGCACCGTACGGGCCGCCGTTGAAGGCGCGGTTGTCTCTCTCCGCCTCGGTCATCGGACCGAAGATCGAATTACCCGCGATCACGTCGGTGCCGCCGGACGCATTGCCCGTCGCCGCGCCGACGATAGCGCCGTTCAAATCGAACGGCCGAACGCCCGAGCCGTCGTCCGTGAAGGTCTGCCCGCCGAGCGTGAATGCCTTGGGATTGCCCGCCGCATCGCGCGTCACTCCGATCTTGCCGGCCGGCGTATGCACGGTCGAATACACGTTCGGTACCGCTAGCCGCGCCGGATGGCTCGTGTCGTTTGCACCGGTCGACTGCGGATTCGCTATGAGGCCCCAGCGCTGGAACCAGCTGCTGTCGAGCGTCGTCGGGTCGTATTCGATCTCGTCGATCCTCTGCGCCTCGAGCGAGCCGATGAAGTGCCAGCGCTCGCCGATGTCGGTGCCGAACGCGGCCGACAAGATCCGGTCGTCGCCCTGGCCGTTCTCGAGCGCGCCGACGCTCGCCGACAGATCCACGCCGCGATACTTTCTGTTCAGCCGAAAGTTCGTGACGCCCGCGAGCGCGTCGGCGCCGTACGCGGCCGATGCGCCGCCGGTCACGACCTCGACTTGCGAGAGCAACGCGGTCGGAATGTTGTCGATGTGCACGCTGCCGTCGCGATCCGCGGGCGCGAGCCGTGAGCCGTCGAGCAGCACGAGCGTGCGTTGCGGCCCCATCGCGCGTAAGTCGATCACGCTGCGGCCGGCGCCGCCGAACAATGCGCCGCCGCCGCCCTGCGCGGTCTGCGTCTGGTAGAACTGCGGCAGCTGAGCGAGCTGGTCGACCATCGTCGCGCCGGGCTTGAACGACGCCAGATCGGCGGTCGTGACCGCGGTCACCGGCGTGGCGGTCGTGAACCCGGTGTCGCGCGCAATGCGCGAGCCCGTGACGGTGATTTCTTCGGTCGGTTCCTGTGCGCGGGCCGTCGCGAAAAACAGAAGTGCTGGCGAGACTGCGGACGCAAGCCCGACGGCAACGGCAAGCCGATGCGGCCGCGGCAACGCGGTTGATCGTTTTCATGTCTCTTCCCCCCGGAAGAACAAGATCAGGAATAGAACCCTGGAGCAGGGTACTCTTGGCACCAGATACCTTACAAGCACCGTAAGGTTCATGACACCGGGCGCGACCGAACGCAAAGAGAACCCACAGTCCTGATCTATTCCTCGAGTGTCGTGCGGGACTGGCACCCCGCTGATTGGATCGCATACCTTCCCAAGCCGAATCGCTTCACGAGGAACTTCAATGAAGACGCTCGCCGCGGTCGCTTTCTTGGCGACGCTCTTCTGGTCGCGGGCCCACGCGCAAATCAACGCGGGCGAGCGGAAGCCCGAGGCCAACCTGCCGTTCGCGATGACTCAAGTGACGACCTTGAATCTGCCGTGGCGCATCGCGTTCCTGCCCGATGGACGCATGCTGATCACGGAGAAGGTTGGCCCGCTCTGGCTCGTCACGCAGAAGGGCGAGAAGACGCGGGTCGCGAACGTGCCTGCCGTCCTCTACGGCGGACAGGGCGGCATGCTCGGCGTGTTCACCTCGCCGCGCTACGCGACCGACCACAACGTCTACCTCACCTATTCCGAGCCCGGCGACGGCGGCTCGAGCCTCGCGCTCGCGCGCGCGCGACCTCTCCGTGTCGGGCGACAAAGCGAGCCTCGACGGGCTCGAGGTGCTCTGGCATCAGATGCCGAAGGGCAAAGGCGGGCAGTTCGGCGCGCAGATCGCGTTCTCGCCGGACGGGCAGTATCTATTCCTCACGGTCGGCGACCGGCAGCGCATGACGCCGGCGCAGGATCCCGATCAAGAGCTCGGCAAGATCCTGCGCCTCACGCTCGACGGCAAGCCCGCGCCCGGCAATCCGGGCGCCGGCAAGACCGGTGCGACGAGCGTGACGCTGATCGATCCGCCGAGCGACACCGAGGCCGCGAAGACCGCGCCGATCGTGGGCCGCTACTCAGTTCCCGGGGCCGAACCTCGCGCCGGCGGAAATTTGGTCGAGCGGCCACCGAACGCCGTACGGCCTCGCGTTCGCGCCCGACGGCCGGCTCTGGGAGCTCGAGCACGGCCCGCGCGGCGGCGACGAGCTCAACCTGATCGAGCCCGGCAAGAATTACGGCTGGCCGCTCGTCTCCTACGGAGTGAACTACAACGGCGTGCCGGTGCCGAGCCCGAATTCGCGGCCGGACCTCGCGAAGCCGGTGATCTACTGGGTGCCGGTGATCGCGCCGGGCAACCTCACGTTCTACAAGGGCGCGCTGTTCCCGCAGTGGCAGGGTCGGCGCTCGTCGGCGGCCTGAACACGCGATCGCTGAACCGGATCACGTTCGACGGCAAGGGCGGCGCCACGCCGGCCGAGCGCTGGGACGTCGGCAAGCGCATCCGCGACGTCGAGGTGGCGCCCGATGGCGCGGTCTGGCTGCTCGAGGACGATCGCGCGGGCGGCGTGTTTCGCGTCACGCCGAAGTAAGAGTCGAGCGCCGATGTCGCCGACGCGCGCGCGACCGCGCGGACGCGCGGACCTACGTCGCGGTCGAACCTGCCGGTGCGCAGGAAGTGCTCGGCCTGGCGCGCGACCTCGCGCGACCAGAGCAGCGACGTATGCGCGACCGGCAGCACGATGTGATCGGCGGCGCCGTCGAGGCGTGTCTCCGCGACCGTGACCATGCCGTCGTTCGGCCCCGCGAAACGCGCCGAACAGTCGACCGATGCCGATCGGCACGCGACCCGCGATGATGCCGATCTCGCGCCCGCGCGGCGCCGTCGCGAAGCCGCCGCGCGCGATCAGGTCGCGCATCGAGCGGCCGAGCACGCGCGATCCGCCGGGCAGACGCGCGACGCGCTCGGCCGTGACGCTGCCCGCGAAACGGCGGCCCGAGGCAGACGATGCGGCCCGGCCGGTCGAGCGCGTGCCGCTCGAGCAGCGCGCGGATCACGACGCAGCCCAAGCTGTGGCCGAGCAGGTGCACGGTGTCGCCCGGCACGCGCGCGACGAAGTCCGCGAGCCGCGCGGCGTTCGCGTCGAGCCCCTCGCGGATCGACGCGTAGCCGAACGGTCGCACGTCGAAGCCGTGCGGCTCGATGCGCCGGCGCAAGGACGCCCATCACGCCGCCGATCATCCAGAGGCCGTGCACGGCGACGACCGCGTCGCGATCGCGGTCAGGCGCATCGAGCGCCGCTCTCGGCTGATGTCGCGCGCGCGGCTCCGCCTTCGGCGGAGGTCGTCACACCGACGAGCGCGGCCGCCCAGTGCTCGAGGTTCTCGAGCGCTTCGCGATTGGTCCACGACGCGACGCGCGCGATCGCGGCATCGATCGGCAGCCACTCGAACGCGACGTGCTCGCTCGGCGCGAGCCGCACGGGCTCGATCGTCGGGCGCTCGAGATACCAGAGATGCTCGAGGTTGTTCTCGACACCGGGCGCGTAACGGCGGCTGAAGCCTAGGCTGATCGGGAACACGCGCTCGCGGCGCGCGTCGACCAATCCGTCGGTCGAGAGCCCGGTCTCCTCGCGCACCTCGCGCGCCGCGCATTCGGCCGCCGTCTCGTCCCAACGCAGCGAGCCCGTGACCGACTGCCAAAAACCGCTGCGGCTCCGTTCGCTCGAGCAGCAGGCACTCGCGCGAGCGCGTGTAGATCACGACGAGCACGGATTCCGGACGCTTGAAGCGGCGGTCCGTCGTCATCGGATTTCAGCTCGGCGTCGGACCCTTCACGCGCATGCCGAGCTCCTTGAGCTGCGCCGGCGTCCGCGGCGCTCGGCGCGCCGGTCATCAAGTCGCTCGCGGTCGCGGTCTTCGGGAACGCGATCACGTCGCGGATGTTCTCGGTGCCCGCGATCAGCATCACGAGCCGGTCGAGACCGAACGCGATGCCGCCGTGCGGCGGCGCGCCGTAGTCGAGCGCGGCGAGCAGGAAGCCGAACTTGAGCTCCGCGTCCTCCTTCGAGATGCCGAGCAAGTCGAACACCGCCGACTGCAGCTCGGGCGTGTGGATACGGATCGAGCCGCCGCCGACCTCGTAGCCGTTCAGCACGATGTCGTAGGCGCGCCCGCGCAGCTCGCCCGGCGACGCGCGCAGCTGCTCCGGCGTGGCCGACACGGGGCCGCCGCCTCAGGCACGCGCGGCGCGGTGAACGGGTGGTGCACCGACGTCCAGCCGCCGCCCGGCGTCTCCTCGAACATCGGGAAGTCGACGACCCAGAGCGGCTTCCATTCGCCCGCGTTCAGCTTGCGGTCGCGCCCCACGGCGAGCCGCAGCACGTTCAGCGACTCGTTCACGACGTGCGCCTTGTCCGCGCCGAAGAACACGAGGTCGCCGTCGACGGCGCGCGTGCGCTCGAGCACGCCCGCGATCGCCGCGTCGGGCAGGAACTTCAGGATCGGCGACTGCAAGCCGTCGCGGCCCTTCGCCTTCTCGTTTACCTTGATGTACGCAAGGCCCTTCGCGCCATGCCGGCCGACGAGCACGGTGTAGTCGTCGATCTCCTTGCGCGAGAGCTCGCCGCCCTTCGGCACGCGCAGCGCCGCGATCCGGCTCTTCGGATCCGATGCGGGGCCCGCGAACACCTTGAACTCGACGCCCTTGAAGAGATCGGCGACCTCGACGAGCTCGAGCGGGTTGCGCAAGTCCGGCTTATCGCTGCCGTAGCGGCGCATCGCGTCCGCAGTACGACATCCGCGGGAACGGGATGGGGAGCTCGACACCGAGCACCGACTTGAACAGTTCGCGCAGCAGCTCCTCCATGAGCGTCATGATGTCCTCTTCGGACATGAACGACGTCTCGATATCGAGCTGCGTGAACTCGGGCTGGCGATCCGCGCGCAGGTCTTCGTCGCGGAAGCACTTGACGATCTGATAGTAGCGATCGAGGCCCGCGATCATGAGCAGCTGCTTCATGAGCTGCGGCGACTGCGGCAGCGCGAAGAAATTGCCGGGCTGCGTGCGGCTCGGGATCAGATAGTCGCGAGCGCCCTCGGGCGTCGTCTTGCCGAGCATCGGCGTCTCGACGTCGACGAAGCCGTGCTCGTCCATGAACTTGCGCAGCGCGCGCGTGACCGAGTGACGCAGCCGCAGATTGCGCACCACCTCGGCGCGACGCAGGTCGAGATAGCGATAACGCAGGCGCAGCTCTTCGCTGACCGGCTCGTCATGGTGGAACGGCGGCGTCTTCGCCTTCGCGAGCACGTCGAGCTTCGTCGCAAGCAGCTCGACCTCGCCGCTGGGCAGATTCGGGTTGATCGTTCCCGCGGGCCGCTCGCGCACGCGGCCCTCCACCGCGAGCACGAACTCGCCGCGCAGCCGCTCGGCCTCGGCGAACATCGCGGCACTATCGGGATCGAAGACGACTTGGAGCAGACCCTCGCGGTCGCGCAGGTCGATGAAGATCACGCCGCCGTGATCGCGGCGACGGTGCACCCAACCGGCCACTTGAATCTCGCGCCCGACCAGCGCGCGATTCACCTGCCCGCAGTAATGGCTGCGCATGGCCAAGCCCTCTGAGCGTAACTCTTTGAACGAAAAGAGACTTAAGGGAAAAAGAGGCCGCGATGTTACGGGGAACGTTCGGTCGGCGCAAGCGACGGCCGCGGCTCGGCCGAGCGCCATTCGGGCACGACGACGCCGAGCGACACGATCAGCTTGAGCGCGTCCTCGACCGACATCGAGAGCTCGATCGTCTCGGAGCGCGGGATGAACACGGTGAAGCCCGACGCGATGTTCGCCGTGTTCGGCACGAACACCGTGACGAGGTCTTGACGCGTGACGGCCTGGATCTCGGGCACCGCCTCGGAGGTTTGCAGGCCGATCCGGTAGACGCCTTTGCGCGGATACTCGATCAGCAGCACCTTCTTGAACGAGCTGCCGCTCAGTACGATCGCGGCGAAGCTCTTCACTGCGCCGTACACGGTGCGCACGAGCGGAATGCGGTTCAGCGCGGCCTCGTACCAGACGATGAGCTGACGGCCGAGCAGATTCGCGGCGAGCACGCCGGTCAGGAACAGCACGATCAGCGCGAGGACGGCGCCGAGGCCGGGAATCCTGAAGCCGAGCAGCGTCTCGGGGCGATACGCAACCGGCAGCAGAAACAGCGAGCTCGTCCATGAGATCGAGCAGGACCTTGAAGACGAGGATCGTGACCCCGACGGGCAGCCAGATCAGCAAGCCCGCCACGAGGAAGCGACGTAGACGCACCTACGTCCTCGTGGGTTTCGCGGCGCCTGACTTCCGCGGCTTCTTGACCTCGCTCGCGGCGGGCTTCGCGGCGGGCTTCCGGCTTCGGCCGGCTTCTGGGTCTCGGTCGCCGCGCTTTCCGATTTCGTGGGCGCGTCGCTCTTGCCCGAATCGGCTGCTTTCGAGCTCTCGCTCGACTCGCTGCTCGACGTCTCGACGAGGTTGCGCTTCTTGTCTTTGTCGCCCTTGAAGTCGGTCTCGTACCAGCCGCCGCCCTTGAGCCTAAACACGGGCGCGGAGATCTGGCGGCGGAGCATGAGCTTGCCGCACTCCGGGCACTTGCGCAGCGGCGAGTCGCTGATCTTCTGCAGCGCCTCGAGCTCGTGCGAGCAGCTCCCACAGCGGTATTCGTAGATCGGCATAGTCAATCGGCTTCGCTTCGCGAGGTCGGCATCATGCGGAAATTCCGCGACTTTTCAAGTGCATGGGCCGAGGAAAGGGGACATTCCGCATTTTCGCCGGCCTTGGACAATACGCGCATCGGGTCCGCAAAAAACCGGAATGTCCCCTTTTCGAGGCCTAGGCCGCCGCGTGCTTCACGGCGCGCGCGAAGTCGAGGCCCGTCGAGCTCGCGCTCACGCGAATCGTGTCGCCGGGCCCGAAGTCGCCGCGCAGGATCTGCTGCGCGAGGGGGTTCTCGAGCTGCTGCTGGATCGCACGCTTGAGCGGCCGCGCCCCGTAAACCGGGTCGAACCCCGCCTGCGCGAGCCTGTCGCGCGCTTCCGGCGAGAGCACGAGCGCGATGTCGCGATCCTTGAGTCGCCTGTGCAGGTACTCGAGCTGGATGTCGACGATCTTGCGGATGTGCTCCGTGTCGAGCGGATGGAACACGACCACGTCGTCGATCCGGTTGATGAACTCCGGACGGAAATGCTGGCCGACGACATCCAAGACCTCGGACTTCATCCGTTCGTAGTTCTGCGCGCCCGCGAGCTCCTGGATCCGCTGGCTGCCGAGGTTCGAGGTCATCACGATCACGGTGTTGCGGAAGTCCACCGTGCGGCCCTGCCCGTCGGTCAACCGGCCGTCGTCGAGCACTTGGAGCAGCACGTTGAACACGTCGGGGTGCGCCTTCTCGACCTCGTCGAGCAGCACGACCGAGTACGGCTTGCGGCGCACGGCTTCGGTGAGATAACCGCCCTCCTCGTAGCCGACGTAGCCCGGCGGCGCGCCGATCAGCCGCGCGACCGAGTGCTTCTCCATGAACTCGGACATGTCGATCCGGACCATCGCCTCTTCCGTATCGAACAAGAACGCGGCGAGCGCCTTCGTGAGCTCGGTCTTGCCGACGCCCGTGGGGCCCAAGAACAGGAACGAGCCGTTCGGCCGGTTCGGATCCGCGAGCCCCGCGCGCGCGCGTCGGATGGCGTTCGCGACGATCGTGAGCGCCTCGTCCTGGCCGACGACGCGCTTGCGCAAGGAAGTCCTCCATGTGGAGGAGCTTGTCCTTCTCGCTCTCGAGCATCTTCGACACGGGGATGCCGGTCCACTTCGAGACGACTTCGGCGACCTCCTCGTCGGTGACCTTGTTGCGCAGCAGCTTGTGGCTGCCTTCGTGCTCGGCCTTGAGCGCCTGCTCGAGCCGGCGCTCGAGCTCCGGAATCTTGCCGTATTGGAGCTCGGCCATGCGGCCGAGATCGGACGCGCGCCGCGCCTTCTCGAGCTCCGCTTTCGCGCGCTCGAGCTCCTCCTTGACGTGCGCCTCGCCCTGCACGGCCGCCTTCTCCGACTTCCAGACCTCCTCGAGGTCCGCGAACTCGCGCTCGAGCTTCTCGATCTGCTCCTCGAGGTCGCCGCGCCGGCGCTTCGACGCTTCGTCGGACTCCTTCTTCAATGCCTCGCGCTCGATCTTGAGCTGGATCAGCCGGCGGTCGAGGCGGTCCATCTCCTCCGGCTTCGAGTCGATCTCCATCCGGATCCGCGACGCGGCCTCGTCGATGAGGTCGATCGCCTTGTCCGGCAGCTGCCGGTCGCTGATGTAGCGGTGCGAGAGCGTCGCCGCCGCGACGATCGCGGGGTCCGTGATCTCGACCTTGTGGTGGACCTCGTAGCGCTCCTTGAGCCCGCGCAGGATCGCGATCGTGTCCTCGACGCTCGGCTCGTCGACGAGCACCTTCTGGAAGCGGCGCTCGAGCGCCGCGTCCTTCTCGATGTACTTGCGGTACTCGTCGAGCGTGGTCGCGCCGACGCAGTGCAGCTCGCCGCGCGCGAGCGCGGGCTTCAGCATGTTGCCGGCGTCCATCGCGCCCTCGGCCTTGCCGGCGCCGACCATCGTGTGCAGCTCGTCGACGAACAGAATGATCTGGCCTTCCTGCTTCGCGAGATCGTTCAGCACGGCCTTCAGCCGCTCCTCGAACTCGCCGCGGAACTTCGCGCCCGCGATCAGCGCGCCCATGTCGAGCGACGAGCACGCGCTTGCCCTTGAGCCCCTCCGGGACTTGCTCGTTCACGATCCGCTGCGCGAGGCCTTCGACGATCGCGGTCTTGCCGACGCCCGGCTCGCCGATCAGCACCGGGTTGTTCTTCGTGCGCCGCTGGAGCACTTGGATCGTGCGCCGGATCTCGTCGTCGCGACCGATCACGGGGTCGAGCTTCTGCTGCTCCGCGCGCGCGGTGAGATCGATCGGTGTATTTCTCGAGCGCCTGGCGCTTCTCTTCGGCGTTCTGATCGTCGGCCTTGCCGCCGCCGATCTCCTCGATCGCTTTGGCGATCGCACCTTTCACCGCGCCCGCCTTCTCGAGTATCCGGCCGAGGTCGGTCTTCGACTGCACCGCCGCGAGCAGGAACAGCTCCGTGCCGATGTACGCGCTGCCGCGCTCCTGCGCGAGCTTGTCCGCGACGTTCAAGAGCTTCGCGAGGTCGTTCGAGATGTGCACCTCGCCGGGCGTGCCCTCGACGCTCGGCACGCGATCGAGCGCCTCGCCGAGCTGCGAGCGCAGCAAATTCATATTGACGCCGGCCTTCGTGAGCAGCCCGAGCACGGTGCTGCCCTGTTGCTCGAGCAGAGCCGACATCAGATGCACCGGCTCTATGTATTGATGGTCGCGGCCGAGCGCGAGCGACTGCGCGTCTTGCAGCGCCTGCTGAAACTGCGTCGTGAGCTTGTCCTGTCGCATTGGCGTTCCGCCCCCAAAACTCGGCTGGCCACCGATGTGAGGTTAACGAGCCGCGATGTCAACGGCCACTGAAGGCGGCGCGAGCCAGACGAGCGTCGCAAACCGCCCGCAGGGCGCCTCGCGTCGGTGCGAGAAGAACCGGTCCGCCTCGCGATAGGTGCAGAAGTCGCCCCCATGGACCGCGCCGACGCCGGCCTCCGCGAGGCTCATCCGCGCGAGCGCGTAGAGGTCGGCCTGCCAGCGGCCGCGCGCGTTCGCGCGTGAACGCCTGGTCGGCGCGCGGGTCGCGCGCGAGGTACGCGTCGCGCACCTCCGCGCCGACCTCGTAGCTCGCGGCGCCGATCGCGGGACCGAGCCACGCGACGATCGCGGCCGGCGGCGCGCGCAGCGCGCGGACCGCGGCCGGCAAGACGCCGTGGAGAAGCCCGCGCCACCCCGCGTGCGCGACGCCGACGCGGCCGCCGTCGCGGCTCGCGAAAATCACCGGCAAGCAGTCGGCCGTCAGCACCGCGCAGACGACGCCGGCGCGGGCGGTGACCGCACCGTCCGCGGCAGCCACGGCGTCGTGCTCGAGGTCGAGGTCGAGGTCGAGCACGGTCGCGCCGTGCACCTGCTCGAGCCACACGGGCTCGGACGGCAGCGGCAGCGCCGGCGCGCAGCCGCGAGCGATTCTCGGCGACGCGGTCCGGCGCGTCGCCGACGTGCGTGGCGAGGTTCAGCGCCGCGTACGAGCCCGAGCTCGCGCCGCCGCCGCGCTCCGTGACCCAGGCCCGGACGCGCGCCGGCGCAGGCCAAGCGGGCGCGAAGCCGAGTCGAGCGCTCATCGCACGACCTTTGCGTCGGCGCGGAGTGCGTCGAGCAGCGCGCGCAGATCGGGCGCGAGCGCGCTGTCGAAGCGCAGCGCCTCGCCGCTCGCCGGATGCTCGAGCTCGAGCCGCACCGCGTGCAGCGCCTGCCGGCGAAAGCCTTGCAGCGCGGCGCGCAGCTCGTCGCTCGGCTGCGGCGGCAGGCGCGGGCGGCCGCCGTAGACCGGGTCGCCGACGAGCGGTGCGCGGATGTGCGCCATGTGCACGCGGATCTGATGCGTGCGGCCGGTCTCGAGCTCGATCTCGCAGCGCGTGTGCGCGCGAAAGCGCGCGAGCACGCGATAGCGCGTGCGCGCCTCGCGGCCGCCCTCGACGACGCCCATCCGCGTGCGCTCGCGCGGATGACGGCCGATCGGCGCGTCGATGCTGCCGCCGCCCGTGAGCACGCCCTGGCAAATCGCTTCGATAGGTGCGCTTGATGCGGCGCGCCTCGAGCGCCGCCGCGAGCGTCTTCTGGCTCGAGAGCGTCCGTGCGACGAGCAGCAGTCCGCTCGTGTCCTTGTCGAGCCGGTGCACGAGGCCCGCCCGCGGCAGCGTCGACGAGCGTCGGGATAACGGTGCAGCAGCGCATTCTGTAACGTGCCTGAGCGGTTGCCGGCGCCCGGGTGAACGACCAGTCCGACCGGCTTGTCGATCACGAGCAGCGCGTCGTCCTCATGGACGACGATGAGCGGAATCGGCTCAGGCGCGACCTCGACGGCCGCCTCGAGCTCGGTCACGAGCGCAAGCTCCTCGCCGCCTTTGAGCAGCGTGCGCGCGCGCGCACTCTGGCCCGCGAGCGTGAGTCGGCCCGCGTCGATCCACGTCTTGAGACGGCTCCGCGAGAACTCGGGCAGCAGCAGTGCGGCCGCCTGATCGAGCCTGCGGCCGGCGAGCTCGGCCGGCACGTGAGCCGCCGCTCTATCCGTTCCATGCGCGCGTCGCCCGAGGGTCGCGAAACTTTCGGCTATACTTCATCGTCCAAGCTGCAGCTCGAGTCTCGGCCATTATCGCCCGCCAAGGCGCAAGACATGCGTTTGTACCGTACGCTCCAACTCCTGTTGCTCGCCGCGCTCGTGGCCTCGGCGCTGGTCGGCTGCGCGGGCCGGCGCGACAACCTCGTGCGCGACGGCGGCCCGACCAAGCTCTACGACCAGGGCACCAAGCAGATGGACGCGACGGACTACCCGAGCGCGATCAAGACCTTCCAAGCGCTCCAGTCGCGTTATCCGTTTCGCGCCCGAGACCCGCCAGGCGCAGCTCGATCTCATCTACTTGTACTACAAAGGCGGCCAGCCCGAGCAGGCGATCGACGCCGCCGAGGCGTTCGAGCGCGAGAACCCGACGCATCCGCGCGTCGACTACTGCATGTACATGCGCGGCGGTCGTCTACTTCGACCAGGAGGCGAATTTCCTCGAGAAGTTCTTCCGCGTCGACATGTCGAAGCGCCCGCCGAAAGACACGATGAAGTCGTATCTCGACTTTCGAGGACCTGATCCGCCGTTTCCCGAACAGCGAGTACGTGCCCGACGCGCGCCAGCGCATGGTGTTCCTCCGCAACCGGCTCGCGCGCTTCGAGAACTACGTCGCCGCAGTACTACATCGACCGCGGCGCCTACGTCGCGGCCATCAACCGCGCGAAGTACGCGCTCGAGCACTACCCCGGCGCGCCGGAGCTCGAGAAGACGATGGAGATCATGATCATCGCGTACGAGAAGCTCGGCATGCAGGATCTCGCGACCGACGCGAAGCGCGTCTACGCGGCGACCTGGGGCGGCGGCGCAGCCGACCGAGCGGCGCAAGCGAGCCCGCGGCCAGAGCCCGAGGCCGCGCGGCCGAAGGCCATTCCTGATACCGCGCACGCGCGCGAGCGCCGAACTAATATCCCGAGGTGATCGGATAGCGCCAGTCGCGGCCGAACGCGCGGCTGCTCACGCGCACGCCGGGCGGCGCCTGCCGGCGCTTGTACTCGGCGCGCTTGACCATCTGCAGCACGCGCACGACCGTCGCGCGATCGAAACCGAGCGCCGCGATTTGGTCGACCGAGTAGTCCTTCTCGATGAACGCCTCGAGGATCGGATCGAGCACGTCGTACGGGCGGCAGCGAGTCGCTGTCCTTTTGGTTCGCACGCAGCTCGGCGGTCGGCGCGCGCGTGATCACGCGCTCGGGGATCACGGGCTCGACGCCGTTGCGATAGGCGGCGAGCTGGTAGACGAGCGTCTTCGTGCAGTCCTTGAGCGGGGCGAAGCCGCCGGCCATGTCGCCGTACAACGTCGCATAGCCGACGGCCATCTCGCTCTTGTTGCCCGTCGTGAGCAGCATCTCGCCGAGCTTGTTCGAGATCGCCATCAAGCAGGATGCCGCGGCAGCGGGCCTGGATGTTCTCCTCGGTCGCGTCGGGCGGCAGCCCCGCGAACACGCCGCCGAGCGTCGCGAGCGCCGTCTCGAACAAGGGCTCGATCGAGAGCGTGTCGAAACGCACGCCAGGCGGCGTGCCTGCTCGGCCGCGTCCTCGGTGCTCATCTGCGACGTGAAGCGCGACGGCATCATCACCGCGTGCACGCGCTTTGGACCGAGCGCGTCGACCGCGATCGCGAGCGTGAGCGCCGAGTCGACGCCGCCCGACAAGCCGAGCACGACTCCGCGGAAGCCGTTCTTCTCGACGTAGTCGCGCGTGCCGAGCACCAGCGCCCGATAGACGCGCTCGACGAGCGGCGGGGCCGGCTGCGGCGCGGCGTCGCGCGGAACGAGCTTGCCGCCCGCGCGGTCTAGCTCGACGACGTAGAGACCCTCCTCGAACAGCGGCGCGCGGAAGCGGACCTCGCCGGCGCCGTCGACGACGACCGAGCCGCCGTCGAACACGAGCTCGTCCTGGCCGCCGACCATGTTGAGATAGATGAGCGGCAGCGAGTTCTCGGTGGCGCGCGCGGCGAGCACCTGCTCGCGCAGGCGCTGCTGCGTCATGTGGAACGGCGAGCCGTTGATCACGAGGATCGCTTGTGCGCCGGCCTCGGCCGGCGCGCGACACGGCGCCGGCAGCCAAACGTCCTCGCAGATGATCAGGCCGAAGCGGAAGCCGTCGAGGTCGACCACGGTCGCGCCCTCGCCGGGCTGGAAGTAGCGCTTCTCGTCGAACACGGCGTAGTTCGGCAGCGCGATCTTGCGGTGGTTGCGCGAGCACGCGGCCGTCGCGCAGCAGCGCCGCGCTGTTGTAGATCGCGTCTCCGTCGTACTCGGGATAGCCGAGATACATCGCGATGCCGCGCACGTTGTCGCGCACCTTCGCAAATGCAGCCTCGACTCGTGCGCGCAAGCCTCGATGCAGCAGCAAGTCCTCGGGCGGATAGCCGCAGAGCGTGAGCTCGGGGAAGAGCACGAGTTGGCAGCCGTGCTCGTCGCGTGCGCGCGCCGCGTATTCGAGCACTTTGTTCGCGTTCGCGTCGATCGCGCCGACGCGGGTGTTTAGCTGGGCGAGACCGACCTTCACCCCAAAGCCTTGGCCATCGTCTCGCCGAGGTCGGCGAGCGAGCGCACGGTCCGCACGCCCGCCTTCTCGAGCGCCGCGAACTTCTCCGTCGCGGTGCCCTTGCCGCCCGAGATGATCGCGCCGGCATGGCCCATGCGTTTGCCCGGCGGCGCCGTGACGCCCGCGATGTAGCCGACCACGGGCTTCGAGACGTGCTTCGCGGTGTATTCGGCCGCCGCCTCTTCGTCCGAGCCGCCGATCTCGCCGACCATGATGATCCCGCGCGTCGCGGGGTCCTTCTCGAAGAGCTCGAGGCAGTCGATGAAGTTCATGCCGCGGACGGGGTCGCCGCCGATCCCGACGCAGGTGCTCTGGCCGAGGCCGCGCAGCGTCGTCTGATTCACGGCCTCGTACGTCAGCGTGCCGGAGCGCGAGACGATGCCGATCGAGCCCGGCTTGTGGATCGCGCCCGGCATGATGCCGATCTTGCACTGGCCCGGCGTGATGATGCCGGGGCAGTTCGGGCCGATCAGCCGCGTGCGCGTGCCGCGCAGCACGGCTTTCACCTTGATCATGTCGAGCACGGGCACGCCCTCGGTGATGCAGACCACGAGCTCGAGACCCGCGTCGGCCGCTTCGAGGATCGCGTCGGCCGCGAACGGCGCCGGCACGTAGATCATGCTCACGGTCGCGCCGGTCGCGCGCGCCGCGTCGGCGACCGTGTCGTAGACGGGCAGACCGAGGTGCTTCTCGCCGCCGCGGCCCGGCGTGACGCCCGCGACGACCTTCGTGCCGTAGTCGAGGCACTGCTGCGTGTGGAACGTGCCCTGCTTGCCGGTGAGGCCCTGGCAGATCACTTTCGTGCTCTTGTCGATCAGGATGCTCATCGGCCGCCTCCGGCGAGCTTCACGACCTTCGAAGCCGCATCGGTGAGGCCGGTGGCCGGCGTGATCTTGAGGCCGCTCGCGCGCGAGCAGCTCGCGGCCCTTCTCGACGTTCGTGCCTTCGAGCCGAACGACGACGGGCACCTTGACCTCGACCTGCTTCACGGCGGTGATCACGCCCTCGGCGATCGTGTCGCAGCGCACGATGCCGCCGAAGATGTTCACGAGGATCGCGCGCACGTTCTTGTTCGTCAGGATGATCTTGAACGCCTCGGTGACGCGCTCCGCCGTCGCGCCGCCGCCGACGTCGAGGAAGTTCGCGGGCTCGCCGCCGTGCAGCTTGATCAGGTCCATCGTCGCCATCGCGAGGCCGGCGCCGTTGACCATGCACGCGATGTTGCCGTCGAGCGAGACGTAGTTGAGGTCGTGCTCGCGCGCACGCCGCTCGCGCTCGTCCTCTTGGCTCGCGTCGCGCATCGCGGCGAGCCGCTTCTGACGGAACAGCGCGTTGTCTTCGATGTTGATCTTCGCGTCGAGCGCGAGGACGTGGCCGTCCTTCGTGACGATCAGCGGGTTGACCTCGACCAGGCTCGCGTCGCACTCGCGGAAGAGCTTCGCGAGCTTGCGCAGGAGGTCGCGGAGCTCGCGCCTGCTGCTCGGCGTTGAGCCCGAGCCCGAAGCCGAGCTTGCGCGCCTGGTAGTCCTCGACGCCCGCGGCCGGATGCAGCGTGAGCGTGAAGATCTTCTCGGGCGTGTCGTGCGCGACCTGCTCGATGTCCATGCCGCCGGCCGCCGACGCCATGATCGCGATCCGCTCGGCGCTGCGGTCGACGACGAGGCTCAGGTACAGCTCGCGCTCGATGCTCGAGCCGGACTCGACGTAGACCCAATCGACGGGCAAACCCTCGTGGCCGCTCTGATGCGTCACGAGGCGCGTGCCGAGCAGCGCCTTCGCGTGCTGCTCGACTTCCGCCGGCGACTTCGCGAGCTTCACGCCGCCGGCCTTGCCGCGGCCGCCCGCGTGCACCTGCGCCTTGACGACCCAGAGGCGGCCGCCGAGCTTCTCGGCGGCGGCCTTCGCCTCGGCGGCGCGTCTTCACGGCGACGCCTTGCGGCACGGGAATGCCGTACTCGGCGAACAATGCCTTCGATTGATACTCGTGGAGATTCATAGGAGGTTCGATCTGGAGCGGGACGGCGGGCGCAGTATTCTCCACCAAAGGGTCCGGGTTCGCAAAGCTCGGGGCTCCGTCAACTTCGGCCGCCGCTCGGTGCGCGCGTTGTGAAGTGGAACCCAAGCCCCGCGGCTCAATCGGGTAAGATTTCGCGCCATGTCCGCCGTCGAAGCACTCGAGATCAGGCGCCCGAAGCCGCGCGCGCAGCGCTGCGGCCGCCGACGCGGAAGACTTCGCTTGGCGAGTGCTGATACTGCTGAATCTGTTTCGGCTCACGATCGGCACGGTCCTGCTCGTCATGTTCTACGTCGTCGAGAGCCCGCGGATCGTCGGCGAGACCGATCCGAACCTCGCTTGGCTGCGTTGCTCGGAATACTCGGCGTCGGGCTGCGTCGAGCTCGTGTTGCTGCGCCGGCGTTTCCCGAGCGCGCGAGTGCAGACGTACTTGCAGTTCGGCGCCGATCTCGCGGCGATCGTATTGCTGATCCACGCGAGCGGCGGAATCTCGAGCAGCCTCGGCGGAATCCTCGTCGTGTCCGTCGGCACGCTCGCGCTCGTGCTCGAGAGCGAGCGCGCGTTCATGCTCGCCGCGCTGACGACACTGCGTCCTGCTGCTCGAGCAGACGCTCGCCCAGCTCCAGGGCATGACGACGAGCGCACAGTTCGCGCCGGTCGGAATCCTCGGCGCGGCGATCTTCGTGATCACCGCCGTCGTGCAGCTGCTGCGCACGCGGATCGTCGAGACCGAGGCGCTGGCGGAGCAGCGCGGCCTCGACCTGCGCAACGTCGTCGAGCTCAACGAGTACATCATCCAGCATCTGCGCGAGAGCATCGTCGTAGTCGACGGCGAGAATCGGATCCGGCTCATCAACGGCTCGGCGGCCAAGCACCTGGGCGGCGGCACGAGGCGCACCGACGAGACGCTGCACGCGGTCTCCGCGCCGCTCGCGGGACAGCTCGCCACGTGGCGGACGCAGCTCGGCGGCGAGCGCGTCGATGCGTTCAGCTCGGCGGACGGCTCGACCAACATCCTGCCGCACTTCGCTCCGCTCGGTGAGAATCGCGACGGCGGAGTCGTGATCTTCCTCGAGGACACCTCGTTGATCGCCGAGCGCGTGCAGCAGGCGAAGCTCGCGGCGCTCGGCCGGCTCAGCGCGAGCATCGCGCACGAGATCCGCAATCCGATCGGCGCGATGAGCCACGCGGGCCAGCTGCTCGCGGAATCGCCCGGCGATCGGCGATGACGGCCAGCGGCTCACCGACATCATCCGCGTGAACGCGCGGCGCGTGAGCCAGATCGTCGAGAGCGTGCTCGCGCTGTCGCGCCGAAAGCAGACGCAGCCCGAGCGGCTGCAGCTCCTGCCGTGGCTCGAGGACTTCGCGCGCGAGTTCGTGCAAACGCTCGAGCTCTACGAAGGCGCCGTCGCCGTGACGGAAGCGTCGCTGGACGTCGAGGCCGAGATGGACCCGACGCACCTGCATCAAATCGTCTGGAACCTCTGCGACAACGCCGTGAAATACGCGAGCGCGACCGCCGGCGCAATCGCGGTCGAGCTCAGCTGCGGCCATCTCGAAGCCTCCGGTCGCCCGTTCCTCGAGGTCGCCGACCGCGGGCCCGGCATCGAGCCCGGCAACGTCGACGAGATCTTCGAGCCGTTCTTCACCGGGCCAGCCCGGCGGCACGGGCCTCGGCCTCTACATCTCGAGGGAGCTCGCCGAACGCAACGGCGCGACGCTGCGCTACCACCCGCGGCCGGGCGGCGGCAGCCTGTTCCGCGTAGTGTTTGCGGACCCGAGCCGTTGGCATTCGAACGAAGAGACGCTATGAACCCCGTCGCACTGGTCGTCGACGACGAGCCCCACATCTGCGAGCTACTCTCCATGACGCTCGAGCGCATGGACATCGCGACGCGGACCTGCAACGACATCGCGAGCGCCAAGCAGGCGCTAGGCAAGGCGCCGTACGACCTTTGCCTCACGGACATGCGGCTGCCCGACGGCGACGGGCTCGAGCTCGTCGAATGGATCCAACGCGAGGTGCCCGGGACGCCGGTCGCGGTCATCACGGCGCACGGCAGCGTCGAGACCGCGGTGCGAGCGCTCAAGCTCGGCGCGTTCGACTTCGTATCGAAGCCGCTCGATTTGAACGACCTGCGCAAGCTCGTCACCGTGGCGCTGCGGCTCAAGAGCGAGAGCGCGGGCGTCAAGGGCACGGCGACCGACGCGTTGGTCGGGCGCTCGCCCGCGATCGAGCGGGTGCGCGCGATGGTCGCGAAAGTCGCGCGCAGCCAGGCGCCCGTGCACATCTCCGGCGAGTCGGGCACGGGCAAGGAGCTCGTCGCGCGGATGATTCACGAGACCGGGCCGCGACGCGACGGGCCGTTCGTGCCGATCAACTGCGGCGCGATTCCGACCGAGCTCATGGAGAGCGAGTTCTTCGGTCACAAGAAAGGCAGCTTCACGGGCGCGGTGACCGACAAAGTCGGGCTCGTGCAGAGCGCGGAAGGCGGCACGCTGTTCCTCGACGAGGTCGCCGACCTGCCGCTGCACATGCAGGTGAAGCTGCTGCGCGTGATCCAAGAGAAGACGATTCGGCCGGTCGGCCAGGCGACCGAGATTCCGGTCGACGTGCGGATCTTGAGCGCGACGCACAAAGACCTCGGGGAGCTCGTCGCCGAAGGCAGCTTCCGCGAGGACCTGTTCTACCGAATCAACGTGATCGGCCTGCAGGTGCCGCCGCTGCGCGACCGCGGCGACGACGTGCTGATGCTCGCGCATCACACGCTGACCGGCTCGCGAGCCGGCAGAACGCGCGCGACGCCGCATCTCACGCACAAAGCGCAGGCCGCGCTGCTCGAGCTATCGAGTTCCCGGGCAACGTGCGCGAGCTCGAGAACATCCTCGAGCGCGCGCTCGCGCTGTGCTCCGGCGAGCAGATCGACGTCGAGGATTTGCAGCTGCCGACGCGAGAGCGGCGGCGTCGAACGGCACGCGGTCGTGAGCCGGCGCGCCGCTCGGCACGCACCTCGAGGAGATCGAGCGCGACGCGATCGTGAAGGCGCTCGAGCAGTCCCGCTACAACAAGACGGCGGCGGCGAAGAAGCTCGGAATCACGTTCCGCGCGCTGCGCTACCGGATCAAGAAGCTCGGCATCGAGTGACCGGCGCGTGTCGCCGCGCGCCGAATCCGGTGACAATTTTGGTCAGATTGTGCCGCATATCAGTCTGTGAGCCCGTGCTTGCCGCAGGGGCAATATGTCGAACCGACTCACGCAGGTTCGGACTCGAGACTCGCGGCAGCGTCGCGCCAGCATTGACGTTTTGACATAGCCGGCGCGGCGGTGGCACACCGCTTGCAAAACCCGCCGCAGACGCTTCGCGGCGTCCGTCCGCTAAACAAACTTTTTGAAACCGCTAGAGGAGCTTCCGCAATGAAGAAAGTGCAACAGGGCTTCACGCTCATCGAGTTGATGATCGTGGTGGCCATCATCGGCATCTTGGCCGCGATCGCGATCCCGGCGTACCAGGACTACACGATCCGCGCGCAGGTCACGGAGGGCATGAACCTCGCGGCCGCGGCGAAGGCCTCGGTCGCGGAGTCGTTCGCGAACAAGGGCGTCGCGCCTGCCAGCCGTACGCTCGCCGGCATGTCACCGAACGCGGTGGACACCAGTGGTAAGTACGTGACGTCAGTGGACGTCGGCACGGCCCCCGGCGCGGGCGTGATCGAGATCACGTACGGCAACGAAGCGAACGCCGCGATCGCGGGCGAAACGCTGCAGCTCGTTCCGTATCTGACGGGTGACAAGTCCGTCGCGTGGAAGTGCGGCGGCGCGGCGGTTCAGGCGAGCTGGACGGGCGGCGCGATGGGCGCTGCTGGCACCGGTGGCTCGCTTGCTACGAACGCCGCCAAGATCAAGTACCTGCCCGCGGCTTGCCGTCCGTAACAGTGTGAGCAAGGCCAGGCGACTGCTGCCTAGCCAGTCTGGTTAACGCGAGGCCCCTCAGTTTTCTGAGGGGCCTTCGCTTTTGCGGTCAATGATTCTGCGCATGATCACGCCGGCCCCAAATCACCGCGGGTTCTCGTTGGCGGAGCTCGGTGTCGTGCTCGCCGTCACGGGGCTGCTGTTCGGACTCGGAGCGTCGGCCTACAAGACCTATATCGTCCGCGACCAGATCACGCAGAGCCTCGCCCTCGCCGCCCGCGTGCAAGCCCAAGTCGCCGAGTCGTTTCGCCGCGACGGTGAGCCCCCGGCCGACCGCGTGTCCGCCGGCCTGCCTCGTGACGGGAAGGCTGATCGCGACGCCTACGTGGAATCGCTCGAGGTCGTCGACGGCCGAATCGATCTGCGCTTCGGCGGCGGGGCCGATCCCTTGATCGCAGGCCGCACGTTGTCGTTGACGCCGTTCGAGTCCGCCAACCGCGACGTGTTCTGGATCTGCGGCAACCGGATCGCGGGCGCCGGTCTGCAGCCGCTCGGCTTCGCGAACGGAGCGAGGCAAGCCATTCAGGTCGTCACGCAGATCGAGCCGCGTTACCTGCCCTCGGTTTGCCGCTGAAGGCACGCTTCGCCCGCCGGCGGGCCCTCCGTGGACAGTCAATGGCGCACTGTGTGGCCCGGTGGCGTCGCTCAGAGCTCGCGAATCTCACTCACGCCGAGAACGCGGTCGATCCGCGCACCGTTCCAGCAGTAGCGCAGATGCCGGCCCTGCGCAGGCCGCGAGACGGTGCGCGGCCGAAACGCCGCGATGCAGTGGCCGCCCGCGCGGCGCGCGCTCCGGTAGAGCAAGCCCCCAGAGCCCGCATCGCGGCGCTGCGCTCCGAAGCGCTGGCACGCCGGCCACGTCTTGAGGTCGGGGTCGCGCAGATGCGCGTAGGCCCTGCCGCGCAGGTCGTCGAGCGGCCGCTCGATCTTGCCGGCATAGACGCGCATGTCGAGCTCGATCGGCGGCTCGTCGGTGTCGCGGAGCCGGCGCTCCGTATGGAACACGGTCTCGGCGATCGCGGTCTCCTCGTCGAGGCCCGCGTAGTAGACGCCGTACGTGCCGTCGCCGAAGCGGCTCGCGCGGCCGAGATGCGTGAACGCCGCCATCACGACGGACGCCCCGGGCCCGGTGACCCACTCCTCCTTCGGAACGAGGTGCAGCTGCCCCGCCTCCGCCTGCACCCGGTCGTTGGTCAAGGATTCGATGGCGTAGAGCGCTTCGAGCTCGGCCGGCGAAACGAGCCTCTCGAACAGTGCGACGGGCGGGAATCGCGACGGGACGATCCGAAACTGCGCCGTGCCCCTGAGGTCTCGGGGCCGAGGCGCTCTAGCCACGCCACGCGTCTAGATAGCGGCGCACGGCGTAGAGGTGATCGACCCGGCCCTTGAGCATGACGTCGAGAGCGGTGTCGCCGCCGAATGCCTTGTTCGCGCGCCGCACCCACGCGTTCGCGCGCTCGGGCACCGGCAAAAGAATATGGAGAGCTTTGTACACGCCGAGCAGGACGCTGATCCGCTCGAGCGTGTCGCGCGGCAGCGCCGCCACGTTGCCGGCTTTCCAGCGATAGTAGGTGCGCGGGCTCGGGCCGCCGAGCAACGCGATCTGCTCGTCGCGGCCCAATCCCCACTCGTTCGCGAGATTGAAGAACGCTTTGAGCGCTACCGCGTCGACAGAACCGGGGTCGAAAGTCGCGAGGGAATCCGGGCGCGCGCTAGCCTGCTGTGCCATTCGCGCTATTCTAGTGCTATAAGTGCCTAATGGCAAAGACCGTCAGTGGGGCCGCGTCTTCAAAACAGCCCGGTGAGATCAACCGACACACCGAGCCCTGCGATCGGCCTCGAGCCGGCAGGCACCGTGTCAACGTGCGCGTATGCGCGGCCGCGCGGGTCGCTCAGAACGAGCAAATTCCCGTGGACCAGATCCGCGATCCAGTACTCGCGAATTCCGGCGTGCGCGTAGAGACTTGCCTTTGCCTCGCGATCGAACCGCAGTGTCGAATCCGACACCTCAATGACGAGCAGTACGTCGCCAGCCGCGGGCAAGCCGGTGCGATACTCGTCCGGCCGTGGGTGCAACAGCGCAAGATCGGGCTGAGGGGCCGAATATCGGCTTAGGCGTATGGTCGCTTGGATGGACACGAGCGCCAGATCGCCTACGGCGAGAATGAGACGCTTCGTCAAGCGGTTCAACATCGCGGCATGGCTCGCGCCGATCGGCGCCATATCGACGATCCCTCCCTCGATCAGCTCGACACGGGCGTCCGCCGCCAGTAGCCCCACGTCGGCCATTCGGTAGAACTCGTCCACCGTCAGGCGATGGGGGCGCGGCCAAGTTTCGGTTTGTGCGCTCACGGCGTTCTCCTCACGCTGCGGAGAAGCATAACGGCGCCCCGGACCGGCCGCTACGCAGTACGCCCGCGGCCTCCACGGAGACGTTATCGCAATGGACGCGGCGCTGAGCCAGGCGTGTTTTCGGGAAAACACGACGAAAATGACGGCGCTCCAGCGGTACCGCGACACACGTGACATGCGTGACCCGCTCCGCCACGAGCAGCGGAAGGCGGGTAACCGGTGCGGACGGCCCGAGGCGCAAATCTCTGTCACAAAAGCAGAAGTCCGCCGTTGACAGCCTACGGCCCTGCGGTAAAGTACAGCGTTTATTGTTAAAGCTTCGGCCTGTCACCTGTAACTATCTGATTTCATGGCAGCTACTGCAGCACAAGGCCCGCTGACCGGCCTTCCGCGCCGGCTCGTGCAAGACGGAGTCGTCTCCGAGGCCGACCTCTTGGCGGCGCTCGAAGCCATCGGCGGCAAGAGCTCGCAGCTCGTGCCGCATCTCGTCGCGAACCGGCTCGGCGACCCCCGCCAGATCGCGATTGCGGCCGCGCACGAGTTCGGCGTGCCGCTGCTCGACCTCGACGCCGTCGATCTCGACCTCGACGTCGTGAAGCTCGTCGACGAGAAGCTGCTCACGAAGCATCGGATCCTGCCGCTGCTGCAACGCGGCAAGCGCCTGTACGTCGCGGTCTGCGACCCGACCAATCTCCAGGCGCTCGACGACATCAAGTTCCAGACCACGCTGCGCATCGAGCCCGTGGTCGTCGAGCAGGACAAGCTCGACGCGCGCGTCGCGCGCGCGATCGAGGCGGTCGACACGACGATGTCGAGCTTCGACGACGAGGGCGACTTCGACCTCGAGAATCTCGAGGTCTCGGCCGGCGACGAGGAAGTCGGCGAGGAGATCAGCGAGCGCAGGACGTCGACGACGCGCCGATCGTCCGCTTCGTGAACAAGGTGATGCTCGACGCGATCAAGCGCGGCGCGTCGGACATCCACTTCGAGCCGTACGAGAAGCACTTTCGGATTCGTCTGCGCCAGGACGGCGTGCTGAACGAGATCGCGCGCCCGCCCGTCGCGCTGTCGATGAAGGTCGCGGCCCGCCTCAAGGTCATGGCGCGGCTCGACATCGCCGAGCGGCGGATCCCGCAGGACGGCCGCATCAAGATGAAGCTGTCGAAGAACCGCGCGATCGACTTCCGCGTGAACACGTGCCCGACGCTGTTCGGCGAGAAGGTCGTCTGCCGGTTGCTCGATCCGTCGAGCGCACAGCTCGGCATCGACGCGCTCGGCTACGAGGAGCACCAGAAGCAGATCTACCTCGAGAACCTCGCGAAGCCGTACGGGATGATCCTCGTCACGGGGCCGACGGGCAGCGGCAAGACCGTGTCGCTCTACACGGGCCTCAACATCTTGAACACGACGGACCGCAACATCTCGACCGCCGAGGACCCGGCCGAAATCATGGTGCCGGGCATCAACCAGGTGAACGTGAACCCGAAGGTCGGGCTCACGTTCGCCGCGGCGCTGCGCGCGTTCCTGCGCCAGGACCCCGACATCATCATGGTCGGCGAGATCCGCGACCTCGAGACCGCCGAGATCGCGATCAAGGCCGCGCAGACCGGTCACTTGGTGCTGTCGACGCTGCACACGAACGACGCGCCGAAGACGCTCACGCGTCTCGTCGACATGGGCGTCAAGCCGTACGCGATCGCGAGCTCGGTGAGCCTCATCATCGCGCAGCGTCTCGCGCGCAAGCTCTGCAGCAACTGCAAGGAGCCGGTCGACATCCCGCCCGAGGCGCTGCTGAAGGAAGGCTTCACGCATGCCGACATCGACGCGGGCATGACGATCTTCACCGCGAAGGGCTGCACGCAGTGCACGAACGGCTACAAGGGCCGCGTCGGCATCTATCAGGTGATGCCGTGCACCGAGCAGATCGGCCGCATCATCATGGAAGGCGGCAACGCGATGCAGATCGCGCACGAGGCGAAGAAGGAAGGCGTCGCCGACTTGCGCGCAGTCTGCGACTGAAGAAAGTCAAGGACGGCATTACCAGTTTGGAAGAGATCAACAGGGTTACAATCGAGTAGCGATCGCGCGCCGAGCGCGCGTCGTCGAAAGCTCGAACGGACTCTGCGTTGGAGACTCTGGACACATGGCTCAAACCATGCCGCTGCGATCGGCCAGGCCCCGTTCACCTGGGAAGGCACGGACCGGACCGGTAAGAAGGTCAAGGGCAAGGTCGTCGCCGCGAGCGAGACCGCGGTTCGACAAGAGCTGCGCCGCCAAGGCGTCACGCCGACGCGCGTCCGCAAGCAGAGCATGCTGTTCCGCAAGCAGGGCCGGGTCACGGCGGCGGACATCGCGCTCTTCTCGCGCCAGCTCGCGACGATGATGACCGCGGGCATACCGCTCGTGCAGTCGTTCGACATCGTCGGCGCGGGCCACGAGAACCCGGCGATGCAGAAGCTGATCTTCGCGATCAAGGGCGACGTCGAGGGCGGCACATCGCTCGCCGACGCGCTCGCGAAGCATCCGCTGCACTTCGACGACCTGTTCGTGAGCCTCGTCGCCGCGGGCGAGCAGGCCGGCGCGCTCGAGACGCTGCTCGACAAGATCGCGACGTACAAGGAAAAGACCGAGGCGATCAAGAAGAAGATCAAGAAGGCGCTGTTCTATCCCGCCGCGGTCGTGGTCGTCGCGGTCGTCGTGACCGTGATCTTGATGGTCTACGTCATTCCGGAGTTCGAGTCTTTGTTCAAGGGATTCGGCGCCGACCTGCCCGCGTTCACGCGCATGGTCATCGACATCTCCAAGTTCGTGCAGAGCACGGGCTGGCTGCTGCTGCTCGCTCTTCGTCGGCGGAGTGATCGCTTTCCTTCAGGCGAAGAAGCGCAACCGCGGCGTGCAGCACTTCGTCGATCGCGCGATGCTCAGGATTCCGATCATCGGCATGATCCTGAACAAGTCGGCGATCGCGCGCTACGCGCGCACGCTGTCGACGACGTTCGCGGCCGGCGTGCCGCTCGTCGAAGCGCTCGACTCGGTCGCGGGCGCGTGCGGCAACATCGTCTACGAGACGGCCGTGCGCAAGATGCGCGACGAGGTCGCGACGGGCCAGCGCCTGCAGCGCGCGATGGAGAACACCGATCTATTCCCGAACATGGTCAACCAGATGATCGCCGTCGGCGAGGAATCGGGCTCCCTCGACGCGATGTCGGCGAAGGTCGCCGACTTCTACGAGGAAGAGGTCGACAACGCCGTCGACAGCATGTCGAGCTTGCTCGAGCCGCTGATCATGGCGATCCTCGGCGTGCTCGTCGGCGGCCTCGTGATCGCGATGTACCTGCCGATCTTCAAGATGGGGTCCGTCGTCTAATCGAGCCGTCGACTCCCCGCTCACGCAGCCCCGTCGTCCGGCGTCACTGGCGCTCGGGCGCTCGCCGCGGCGACAATCGCCGCTCCCCATAGAGGCTGAGTCTCGTGGTCGTGGAGATGTTCGAGGCCTGGCCCATCACGCTGTTGCTGTTCGTCGTCCTCCTCGGTCTGATCGTCGGCAGCTTCCTCAACGTCGTCGCATATCGGCTGCCGATCATGATGGAGCTCGCGTGGCGCGCCCAATGCGCCGAGCTCGACAACGCACGCCGTGCCGGTGCCGGCGCATGCGCGAAGACGGGCGCTTCGATCTCGCCTGGCCGCCGTCGACGTGCCCGAGCTGCGGCCAGCGCATCGCGCCGATCCACAACGTGCCCGTGCTGAGCTACCTCGCGCTGCGCGGGCCGCTGCGCGGGCTGCGGCGCCGGATCTCCGCTCGCTATCCGTTCGTCGAGGCGACCGCGGCGGTTCTCGAGCTCGCGGTCGCCTACGCGTTCGGACCCACCTGGCAGACGCTCGCCGCGCTCGGCTTCACTTGGTCGCTGCTCGCGCTCACGCTGATCGACCTCGACCACAAGCTGCTGCCGGACTCGATCACGCTGCCGTTGCTCTGGGCCGGGCTCGTGCTCGCGGCGTTTCCGATCGGCGGCAAGCCGCTGTTCACCGACCTGCACTCGAGCGTCGATCGGCGCTGTCGCCGGATATCTCGAGCCTCTGGACCGTCTATCAGCTGTTCAAGCTCGATCACGGGCAAGGAAGGCATGGGCTACGGCGACTTCAAGCTGCTCGCGGCGATCGGCGCGTGGCTCGGCTGGCAGAAGCTACCGCTCGTGATCCTGCTCTCGGCCGCGGTGGGCTCGGTGGTCGGCATCGCGCTGATCGCGTCGGCGGCCGCTCGCGGCACGTGCCGATCCCGTTCGGTCCCTATCTCGCGGCCGCCGGTTGGATCGCGCTCTGCTCTGGGAGAGCCGCTGATCCGCCTCTACGAGCACTGTTCTACGCTCACGTGAGCGACGAGGGCTCCGCCACGCCGCAACCGTCGCGCGCTGCGCGTCGGGCTCACGGGCGGCATCGCGAGCGGCAAGTCGCTCGTCGGCGAACATGTTCGTCGAAGCTCGGCGCGGAGCTCGTCGACGCCGATCAGATCGCGCGCGAGGTCGTCGCGCCGGGCGAGCCCGCGCTCGCGGCGATTCGCGACGCGTTCGGCGCCGAGGTGCTCGACCGCGCGCGGCGAGCTCGACCGGCGCGCGCTGCGCAAGCTCGTGTTCGCGGATGCCGACAAACGCCGCGACGCTCGACGGCGCTGCTGCATCCGCTGATCCGCGCGCGACTGCTCGCGCGGCTCGACGCTGTGCGCCGCCCGTACGCGATCGTCGCCGTGCCGCTGCTCGTCGAGACGGACTTCGCGGCGCTCGTCGACCGAGTCGCGGTGGTCGACTGCGCCGAGGCCGCTGCAGCTCGAGCGCCTGATGCGCCGCGACGGCATCCCGCGCGCCGAGGCCGCTCGCGATGATCGCGCGCGCAAGCGGATCGCGCGACGCGGCTGCGCGCGGCGCACGACGTGATCGACAACAGCGGCGACGTCGAGCAGCACGCGCCGCCAAGTCGCGCAGCTGCATCACCGCTATCTCGAGCTCGCGACTCGCGCAGCGCGCGAAGCGGCGTCTGCAAGTCGTGACGTTTGCCGAGCGTCGCCGCGCTCGCGCAGAATAGCCGCATGAATACCGCCGCCGAGCTCCCCGCGCTGTCGCCCGAGCACGGCTGATCAAGTTCGAGCAGCCGCTCAGCGAGCGGATGCGGACGTTCCTGCGGATCGAATTCCTGCACGAGCAGACGCTGTTCCACGCCGACGAGCCGACCGACTTCGGCGCGCGCGCCGCGGTCGCGGGCCTGCTCGAGATCCTGACGATCCTCGGCCGCGGCGACGTGCGCACCGACGTGCTCAAGGAGCTCGAGCGCCACGCCGATATGCTCGGCCGCTATCGGAGCCAGCCCGGCGTCGATCCGGCTCGGCTCACGGGGCTGATCGACGGACATCGACGAGCTCCGGGCCGGCTCGCCGAGGCCGGCTCGCAGCTCATTAACCCCTTGAAAGAATGCGAGTTTTTGAACACGATCCGGCATCGCAGCGGCGATCCCGGGCGGCACTTGCATGTTCGACCTGCCCGACTACGGCTACTGGCTGCACCTGCCCGCCGCCGAGCGCCGGCGGCAGCTCGAGACGTGGATCGGCAAGATCGAGCCGCTCTGCGACGCCGTCGCCGAGGTGCTGTGGCTCACGCGCGAGGCGACCGAGCCGACCGACGCAGGTCGCGGCCGGCGGCTTCTTTCAGCACAACGTCGATCGCAACGAGCAGATGAACCTCATCCGCGTGCTGCTGCCCGCGAGCGCCGGGATCTATCCCGAGGTCAGCGCGGGCCAGCACCGGTTCACGCTACGCTTCCTGCGCTGGCGCGGCGTGGACGCACGGCCCGTTCAGGTCAGCCAGGACGTCCGCTTCCTGCTCGCGATCTGCTGAGATCCGCGATCCTCGCGGAGCAGTGCCGCGACGATCGGCAAGTCGGCGGGCAACAGCGGCAACGCCCCGAGCCGCTCGGCCTGCGACCCAGTCGAGCGGCTGCCCCTCGCGAGCACGTGACCTCGCCGCGATAGTCGAGCACGCGCCATACATCGAGCCGCACGCGTTTGTCGGGATAGTCGTGGACAAGCTCGAGCCACGGCTCGGCCGCGAGCACCTCGATGCCGAGCTCCTCGTCGAGCTCGCGGCGCAGCGCCGCGAACGGCGTCTCGTCCGCACGGCGCTTGCCGCCCGGAAATTCCCACAAACCCGCGAGGTCCGTGCCGGGCCGCCGCTGGTTCACGAGCCAACGGCCGCGCGCGTCGCCGATCAGGCCGACGAGCACGTGCAGCGGCTCGGCGTCGGCTCACGCGGTCAGCTGAGCCGGCCGTGGCACTGCTTGAATTTCTTCCCGGAGCCGCACGGGCACGGCTGCGTTGCGCCCGACCTTCGGCTGCTCGCGCACGTAGGGCGCGACGGGCTCCGCGGCTTCCGCGGGCTGCGGCAAGCGGGCCGCGGCGACGCGCGCGCCGGCCGGCATCGCGACGGGCGCCGGAGGCGGAGGCGCCGCGACGAGCGACGGCGCGGCCGCGTGCTGGAACCGAAGCGTGCGCGGGATCGGGCATTTCCGGCTCGATCGCCTGCACGTCCTCGGGCCGGCGGATCTGGATCTTCGATAGGATCGAGATCGTGTCGTGCTTCACGCGCTCGAGCATCGCCGCTGAACATCTCGAACGCCTCGCGCTTGTACTCCTGCTTCGGATTGCGCTGCGCGTAGCCGCGCAGGTGGATGCCCTGGCGCAGGTAGTCGAGCGCGCCGATGTGCTCCTTCCAGTGCGGGTCGAGCTGGCGGAGCATGATCTCCTTCTCGATGTGGTGCATGAGCTTCGGCCCGATCTCGGCCGTCTTCTTCTCGTACTCTTGCTCCGCCTCGGCCACGATCCGCGCGCGCAGCGCCTTCTCGTCGAGCGTGGTGGTCCTGCTCGAGCACCTTGGCTGCGTCGAAGCGCACGCCGAACTCGCGCTCGAGCGCCTTGCCGAGGCCGTCCTTGTCCCACATCTCCTCGACGCTCTCGGCGCGGCACGTGCTCGTGACGACCGTCGTTCACGACCTCGGCGCGAATCGCGCGCACCGCGTCGCTGATGTCCTCGGCGTCCATGAGCTCCGCGCGTTGCTGGTAGACGACCTTGCGCTGGTCGTTCGCGACGTCGTCGTACTCGAGCAATTGCTTGCGGATGTCGAAGTTGTGCGCCTCGACCTTTCTCTGCGCGCGCTCGATCTGCCGCGACAGGAGCTTGCTCTCGATCGCCTCGCCTTCCTTCATGCCGGCCCGCGACAGTAGCCGCTTGATGCGCTCGGGGTCGCCGAAGATCCGCATCAGATTGTCTTCGAGCGATAGATAGAACCGGCTCGAGCCCGGGTCGCCCTGCCGGCCCGAACGGCCGCGGAGCTGATTGTCGATACGCCGCGACTCGTGGCGCTCGGTGCCGATGATGTGCAGGCCGCCCATCTCGATCACCTTGTCGTGGCGCTCGGTCCAGTCCTGGTCGAGCGCCGCGATCATCTCCTCCGTCGGCGCCTCGAGCCGCGTGCGCTCGGCCGCGAGGTTGCCGCCGAGCACGATGTCGGTGCCGCGGCCGGCCATGTTGGTCGCGATGGTCACGGTGCCGGGCCGGCCGGCCTGCGCGACGATCTCGGCTTCGCGCTCGTGGAACTTCGCGTTGAGCACCTGGTGCGGGATCTTCTGCTTGCTTCAATAGGCCCGACAGGAACTCCGACGTCTCGATCGACGTCGTGCCGACGAGCACCGGCTGACCGCGCGTGTTGCAGTCGCGGATGTCCTCGATGATCGCGTCGAACTTGTCCTTTGCGGTCAAGTAGACGAGGTCCGGCGCGTCGTCGCGGATCATCGCCTTATGGGTCGGGATCACGACGACCTCGAGGCCGTAGATCTGCTGGAACTCGTACGCCTCGGTGTCCGCCGTGCCCGTCATGCCGGCGAGCTTGCCGTACATGCGGAAGTAGTTCTGGAAGGTGATCGAGGCGACCGTCTGGTTCTCCTCTTTCACCTGCACGCCTTCCTTCGCCTCGACGGCCTGATGCAGGCCGTCCGACCAGCGCCGGCCGATCATCGTGCGGCCCGTGAACTCGTCGACGATGATCACCTCGCCGTCCTTGACGATGTAGTCGACGTCGCGCTTGAAGAGCCCATGAGCGCGCAGCGCCGCGGTCAGGTGATGCATGAGGCGAATGTTCGACGCGTCGTAGAGGCTCTCGCCCTCGGCGAGGATCCCGGCGCGCGCGAACAGCTTCTCGACTTTCTCGTGGCCCTCCTCCGTGAGGTGCGCCTGCTTCTGCTTCTCGTCGATCGTGTAGTCGCCCGGCACGAACAGCTGCGCGCGCGCCGGCTTGGCCGACGCGTCGACCTCGATCACGTGCAGGCCGCCCTCCTTCGCCTTGCGCGAGCGCCTCGCCCGTCGACATCGTGCCGAGCGACTCGCCCTTGAGCCCGATCAGCTCGACCTGCGTCGACTCGATCTCGTCGTTGGCCTTGCCGGGCGGCGGCTTGTGGGGCTTGAGCTGCGGGATCAAGTGGTTGATCCGCACGTAGAGCTCCGTGCTCTCCTCCGAGCGCCCCGAGATGATCAGCGGCGTGCGCGCCTCGTCGATCAGGATCGAGTCGACCTCGTCGACGATCGCGTAGACGAGCTTGCGCTGCGCGCGGTCCTCGGGACGGAACGCGAGGTTGTCGCGCAGATAGTCGAAGCCGAACTCGTTGTTCGTGCCGTAGGTGATGTCGGCAAGAGTAGGCGCGGCGCTTCTCGTCGGTCGGCTGGTTGCTCTTGATCACGCCGACCTCGAGGCCGAGGAACCGGTAGACCGGGCCCATCCAGTCCGCGTCGCGCTGCGCGAGATACTCGTTGACCGTCACGATGTGGACGCCGTTGCCGGTCAGCGCGTTCAAGTACGCGGCGAGCGTCGCGACGAGCGTCTTGCCCTCGCCGGTCCGCATCTCCGCGATCTTGCCCTGGTGCAGCGCGATGCCGCCGATCAGCTGGACGTCGAAGTGCCGCATCTTCAGCGTGCGCAGCGCGGCCTCGCGGACGAGCGCGAACGCCTCGGGCAGCAGCGCTTCGAGGTCCTTGTCGGCCGGCGTAGCGCTCCTTGAGCTCGAACGTCTTGGCGCGCAGCTGCTCGTCGCTCAAGGCCTTGAGCTTCGGCTCGAGCGCATTGGCGGCGGCCACTGCGCGAACCATAGCGTTTCAGCAGCCGCTGGTTGCGGCTGCCGAAGACGCCGGTCATGAGATTGGAGACGGTGCTGAGCACGCGGCGACCTTGAGGTTGCGGTAAAGCGGTCTATTCTAAGGACCTGGACCGGTTTTGGGCACCGGCCGTTCCCGGACGGGGATCGAGACTGGCGGGAAACTGGCGGTCGGCCGCGCCGCGGCTATCGGCCGATGTAGGTCAGCGGGTCGACGACCTTGTCGTTCAACAGCACTTCGAAGTGCAGGTTCGGGCCCGTCGCGCGGCCGGTGTCGCCCATCCGCGCGATGACTTGGCCGCGGTGCACCGTGTCGCCGACCGCGACGAGGTTATCGGCGTTGTGCGCGTAGCGAGTCACGTAGCCGTTGCCGTGATTGATCTCGACGATGCTCGCCGTAGCCGTAACGCTGCCCGGACCAGATCACGACGCCCGAGGCGACGGCGACGACATCGGCCCCCGCGCGGCCCGCGAAGTCGATGCCCTTGTGGAACGCGAGCCGGCCCGTGAAAGGATCGGTGCGGCTGCCGAACTGAGACGATACGTAGCCGGCCGTGACGGGCCTGCCCTCGGGGCGGACCTCGTCGCGCAGCTTGCTCGAGAGCAGCATCTCCTCGAGCACGCCGAGCTGCCGGCGGCGATCCGCGAGCTGCTGGTCGAGCACGTCGAGCGCGCCGACGACGCCGCTGATCTTCGAAGACTCGGTAACGGCCAACGGCTCTTCGGGGCCGCCGAGCGAGGGCTGGCTCGTGAAATCGAACTCTCCGTCCTTGAGACCCGCCATCTGCGTGAGCCGCGCGCCGAGCGCGTCGAGCCGCACGACGTGGGCGTTCATCTGGCCGAGCCGCAGAGCCAGCGCATCGAGATTCTGCTGCAGCGCCTCGCGCGTGCCGTCGAGAATCGACTGTTGATTCGCGATCTCCGCGCGCCAGCCGTCGACCTGGCTTTGCGGATTGCTGATGCCGAACAGCTCGGCGGCCTTGAAGCCGCCGTAGAACACGCCCGTACAGATGATCAGCGCGGCCGCGACGACGCCGAGCCAGGCACGGCTGGAGTCCAGGCGGACCTGGCCCAAATGTCCTCGCTCCTTCGATAGGAAGATTAGCTGCATCCGGTGCCTCGGAGCGTAGCTTTTAATTCTTCGACCCAGCGCCAAGGTCGGCGCCGGCATGCGAGCCGAGTATAGCTTGTTCTGTAAAGTGTCAACTCGGCAACCCCGCTATCGTAGGAGAGACTCCGGTAGATCGGTGGCTTTGCGTCCCGCTCTTTCGAACGGTTTGCCATCAGCGAGCACCGCTAGCGTGCATGAAGGACTTAGATGGCTCAAGCTTCTCGCCTCGAAACGTTGACCTTGCTCTCAGTCAAATGTCCAATCGTGATCCCCGTAGCCTCGCGGATTGCTTAGCTCATGGCCCGCTCGGCGCACTCGCGCGCGAGGCGGAGCGTCGCCGATTGGCGACAGGGGACATACGCAAGCTTCTGCCCGCGAACGAGGCGGCTCATCTCGTGAGCGCGGCAACCAACGACCAAGGCGAGCTCGTGCTCGTGATGGACTCACCGAGCTGGGCCGCGCGCGTGCGCTATTCGATCGAGAGCCTGCCGAATGCGCGCGTGCGGATCAAAGTCGTGCCGCGCGGCGGATGACGGCGAAAGACGCGGCCGGGTCAGTGCCCGGTCGCGAGCTGGTAGGAGACCGGCGAGCGCTGCTCGAGCGCCTCGTCGAACACGACCTCTTCGTAGGCGTCGGGCTCCTCGAGCAGCCGGCGGCAGAGCAGGTTGTTGAGCCGGTGGCCGCACTTGAAGCCGGTGAACTCGCGCGATCAGGCCCGAGCCGACCAGGTAGAGGTCGCCGAGCGCGTCGAGCACCTTGTGGCGCACGAACTCGTCGCGGAACCGGAGCCCGTCCTCGTTCAACACGCGGTAGTCGTCCATCACGATCGCGTTGTCGAGGCTGCCGCCGAGCGCACGGTCGAGCTTGCGCGAGGTCTCGAGATCCTTGAGGAACCCGAACGTCCGCGCGCGGCTGATTTCCTTGAGGAACGTGCTCGTCGAGAAATCCATCGTCATCGATTGGCGGTGCTTGCGCAGCGCCGGGTGATCGAAATCGATCTCGATGTTCACCCTGAACCCGTCGTGCGGATCGAGCCGCACCCACTTGTCGCCCTCGCCCACCTCGACGCGCTTGCGCACCCGCACGAAGCGCTTCGGCGGCGCCTTGCTCCTCGATGCCGGCGGACTGGAGCAAGAACACGAACGGCGCGGCGCTGCCGTCCATGATCGGCACCTCGGCGGCCGTGAGATCGACGAACGCGTTGTCGATGCCGAGCCCGGCCATCGCAGACAGCAGGTGCTCGACGGTGCCGACCTTCGCGTGGTCGTGCTCGAGCGTCGTGCCGAGCATCGTCTCGCGTGACGTTCAATGCACGGGCCGGCACGTCGACGGGCTCCGGAAGATCGAGCCGGCGGAACACGATGCCCGTGTTGACGGGCGCGGGGCGCAAGGTCATGTAGACCTTGTCGCCGCTATGCAGTCCGATACCGCTGGATTGAATCGACTCTTTTAAAGTGCGTTGACGCACGGGGTCCTCGTGTCCGTTGAGCCCTTCGCGAGCTCCCTGCCCGCGTCCGCAGGCCGTCGGCTGCTTGCGGAAGGGCCGAGGACGCTACCATAGCCCCGTTGGCGGCGGCAAGGAACCGCTTGCCGCCGCGGGTCGGGGTCAATCCGCTTGCCGGCGCAAGAAGGCCGGGATATCGAGCAGGTCCTCGAGACTCTCGTTGCCGTCACGCCGTCGCCGACCGCTCGCTTGCGCACGTGCGGCGGGCCTCTCGAGGTCGTTGTAGTTCGGCTCGCGCGGAGGCGGCTTGGCGATGACCGGCGCCGGCGGGGCCTTGCGAACGACCTTGATCGGCCTCTCGCTCACCGCGACGGCCTGGCCGAGGCCCGTCGCGACGACGGTCACCCGGATCTCGTCGGTCATCTCGGGGTCGATCACCGTGCCGATCACGACGGTCGCGTCGTCGGACGCGAACTGCTTCACGGTATCGCCGACCTCCTGGAACTCGCCGATCGCGAGATCGACGCCCGCGGTCACGTTGACGAGGATGCCGTTCGCGCCGGACAGATTGATGTCCTCGAGCAGCGGGCTCGACACGGCCGCCTCGGCCGCGATCCGCGCACGGTCCGCGCCGCTCGCGACACCGGAGCCCATCATCGCCATGCCCATCTCCGACATCACGGTGCGCACGTCGGCGAAGTCGACGTTGATGAGGCCCGGGCGCGTGATCAGCTCGGCGATGCCTTGCACCGCGCCTTGCAGCACCTCGTTCGCGGCCTTGAACGCGTCGAGCAGCGTCGTCTGCGGCCCGAGCACGGACAAGCAGCTTCTCGTTCGGGATCGTGATCAGCGAATCGACGAAGCGGCCGAGCTCCGCGATGCCCTGCTCGGCGACCCGCATCCGCTTGCCGCCTTCCATCGCGAACGGCTTCGTCACGACCGCGACCGTGAGGATGCCCATCTCCTTCGCGAGCTGCGCGACGACCGGCGCCGCGCCCGTGCCGGTGCCGCCGCCGAGACCCGCGGTGATGAACAGCATGTCGGCGCCCTCGATGACCTCTTGGATCCGGTCGCGATCTTCCATCGCCGCCTGCCGGCCGACCTCGGGATTCGCGCCCGCGCCGAGCCCCTTCGTGATGTTGCAGCCGATCTGCAGGCCGGTCTTCACCTTCGCGCTCTTCAGCGCCTGCGCGTCGGTGTTCGCGCAGATGAAGTCGACGCCGTCGATGCCCGGCTCGCACCATGTGCGCGACGGCGTTGCCGCCGCCGCCGCCGATGCCGAGCACTTTGATGACAGCCGTTTCGCTGTACCGTCCATCAATTCAAACATTCCCCGTCTCCTTGTATTCACGATGAAACCTGTAGGACCTACAAATTCCGTTGAAACCAGCCTTCATCCTGTCGAGCGTGCTCGTGAAACCGTTTCGCGATTGCGCGCCTTCTGCCTTCGCCTGCATTGCTTGCTTGCTGTACAGCAGCAATCCGACGCCGGTCGCGTGGATCGGATTGCGCACGACGTCCGAGAGACCGTCGACGAACTGCGGAACGCCGAGCCGCACCGGCATGTGGAACACTTCTTCGGCGAGCTCGATCGCGCCTTCCATCTTCGGCGCTGCCGCCGGTCAGCACGATGCCGGCCGCGATCAGCTCCTCGAACCCGCTGCGCCGCAGCTCCTCGCGCACGAGCTGAAGAGCTCCTCGTAGCGCGGCTCGACGACCTCGGCGAGCGTCTGCCGCGCGAGCCGCCGCGGCGGCCGGTCGCCGACGCTCGGCACCTCGATCGTCTCGTCGGGATTCGCGAGCTGCGACAGCGCGCACGCGTACTTGATCTTGATCTCTTCGGCGTACGGCAGCGGCGTGCGCAGCGCCACGGCGATGTCGTTCGTCACCTGGTCGCCCGCGATCGGGATCACGGCCGTGTGCTGGATCGCGCCGCCGCAGAAGATCGCGATGTCGGTCGTGCCGCCGCCGATGTCGACGAGGCAGACGCCGAGCTCCTTCTCGTCCTCGGTCAGCACCGCGTAGCTCGACGCGAGCTGCTCGAGCACCATGTCCTCGACCTTGAGGCCGCAGCGCTGCACGCACTTCACGACGTTCTGCGCGGCGCTCACGGCGCCGGTCACGAGGTGCACCTTGCGCCTCGAGCCGCACGCCCGACATGCCGATCGGCTCGCGGATGCCTTCCTGCGAGTCGATGATGAATTCCTGCGGCAGCACGTGCATCACGCTCTGGTCCGCCGGGATCGCGACGGCCTGCGCCGCGTCGATCACGCGCTCGACGTCGCCTGCGCTGACCTCCTTGTCGCGGATCGCGACGATGCCGTGCGAGTTCAGGCTGCGGACGTGGCTGCCGGCGATTCCGGTCAGCACCGCGTTGATCTCGCAGCCCGCCATGAGCTCGGCTTCTTCGATCGCGCGCTGGATCGACTGCACGGTCGACTCGATGTTCACGACCACGCCGCTTTTAGTCCCCGCGATCGGGTGCGAGCCGATGCCGATGACCTCGAGCCTGTCCGTCCGGCGAAATCTCGCCGACGATCGCCGACGACCTTCGACGTGCCGATGTCGAGGCCGACGACCAGCTTGCGGTCGTCTCGCCTACCCATGTCGATTTCTCCCGATCAAGCTTCGCTCCTCAGCCGCGATCCGGCACCGACGCGGCCGCCGCGAGCGTGGCGTCCGCCGACGCGCGCCAGCCGACCGCGAAGCCGTTCGTGTAACGCAGGTCCACGTAGCGCACGCGCGGCAGCTCCGGCGCGAGCGCCGGCGCGACGACGTCGAAGAAGCGTAGCAGCCGCTCGTCGACGTCGCGCCGGCCGAGCCGAATCTCCTGGCCGCCGCCGAGCACGAGGCTCCACGCGCCGCGCTCGTCCATGCTGAGCCGCTCGAGCTTGAGATCGGCCTCCGCGAGCCGGCCGCGCACCGCGAGATAGCGGCGCGCGACGTCCTGCTCGGTGCCGGGCGGACCCGCGAGGCTCGGCAGCTCGGGGAACGCGTGCTGCGCGTGCTCGGTGAAAAGCTCGCCGCGCACGTTGAGCAGGCCGGTCTCGCCCCAGCGCGCCGCGGCCTGGTGCTCCGTGATCCGCACGATCACCTTGTCGGGCCACGCGCGGCCGACGCTCACGCGGTCGACCCAGTCGAGGCTCTTCACACGCGCGCGCAAGCTCGCGAGGTCGAGCGACAGGAATCCGAGCTTCGAGGCTCGTCGGCGACCGCGGCCTCGACCTGCAGCGGCGTCACGCGCTGGAACGTGCCCTCGACCACGAGGTTGCGGACCGGCTGGTCGAGCACGGTCTTCGCGACGCGCGACGAGGCCGAACAACGCGAGCGGCCGCGAGCGGCAACGCGAGTCCGAGCTTCACGCGCCGGCGCCAAGCCGGCGCGATCGTCGGCAGCTTGAGCCACGGCGCGCGCGGCTCGGGACGGCGGCGATTCTTCTTGCGCCCGAACATCGCGCGCCCTCGTCGCGCTCGCCGACGACTCGAACCTCGAGCTCGAGCCGCACGCCGGACGTCTTCTCCACCTCAGCGCGCACGCGCTCGATCAGCTGCTCGATGTCGGCGGCGCGTCGCGTCGCCGTCGTTGACGATGAAGTTCGCGTGCTTCGTCGGAGACGACCGCGCCGCCGATGCGCGCGCCTTTGAGCCCCGCGCTCTCGATGAGCCGGCCGGCATGATCGCCCGGCGGATTGCGGAACACCGAGCCGCAGCTCGGCTGCCCGAGCGGCTGCGTCGCGTTGCGGCGCGCGAGCATCGCCTTGAGCCGCCGCGCCGTCGTCGCGTCGGGCGCGAGCGCGAACGTCGCGCCGAGGAACCACTCGCTCGGCCGGGCCGCGCACGCTGCCGATAGCCGACGTCGAACTCGGCGCGCTCGCGCGCTCGTGCAGCTGCCGCGCGCGGTCGATCGTCGTGACGCGCTCGACGTGCGTCCACGTCTCGCCGCCGAACGCGCCCGCGTTCATCGCGAGCGCGCCGCCGACGCGTGCCCGGGATGCCCGCGAAGAACGCGGCGGGCCCGAGCTGCCAGCGCACGCACTGCGCGCGCGAGCAGCGCGCACGGCAGGCCGGCGCCCGCGCGCACGCGCTCGCCGTCGAGCCGCTCGAGCTCGCGCGGCAGCCGTGCCGGTCGCGATCACGGCGCCGCGGATGCCGCCGTCGCGCACGAGCAGGTTCGAGCCCAAGACCGAGCCAGATGCAGCGGCACGTCCGCGCGGCAGCGCGCGCAGGAATCGCGCTGCAGCTCCGCGACGCTCGCGCGGCTCGTAGAAGCAGGTCCGCGGGCCCGCCGACGCGCCACGACGTGTGCCGGCGCATCGGCTCGTTGCGCAGCGGCGGCGCTGCGGCTGTCCACGTCGTTCGCGCCACTGCGCTCACTTCTGCACCCCGACCGGCGCGCGCACGGCGAGCGTGCGCGGCAGCGTCGGCGCGATCGCGCCGATGCTGCCGGCGCCGAGCGTGAGCACGACGTCGTCGGCGCGCAGGATCTGCGCGAGCACGGCCGGCAGCTCGCGCGAGCTCCTCGATGAAGATCGGCTCGACCGCGCCGCGCACGCGCACCGCGCGCGCGAGCGACTTGCCGTCGGCGCCCGCGAGCGGCGTCTCGCCGGCCGAGTAGACGTTCGTGAGCACGAGCGCGTCGACGGTCGACAGCACCTGCGCGAAGTCGTCGAGCAGCGCGTGCGTGCGCGTGTAGCGGTGCGGCTGGAACACGACCACGAGCCGGCGGTCCGGCCACGCGTCGCGCGCGGCCGCGATCGTGGCCGCGAGCTCGGTCGGGTGGTGGCCGTAGTCGTCGACGAACGTGACGCGGCCGGCCGCCGGTCGTGACGGTGCCGTGCACCTGGAGGCGCCGGTCGACGCCCTGAGAACTCGGCGAGCGCGCGCTTCGAGCGCCGCGTCGGCGATCTCGAGCTCGGCCGCGACCGCGACGGCCGCGAGCGAGTTCAGCACGTTGTGCAGGCCCGGCAGATTGAGCTCGAACGTCGAGCGGCTCGCGCGCGCTCGCTTCGAGATGCACCTTGAAGCGCGAGCGCAGCCCGAGCCGCTCGACGTCGACGCGCGGAAGTCGGCGCGCTCGCCGAAGCCGTAGCTCACGACGCGCCGGCCGAGCCGCGGGATCAGCTCGCGCGTGTTGTCGTCGTCGCTGCACAGCACCGCGAGCCCGTAGAACGGCAGGTTGTGCAGGAAGTCGAGGAAGCCCTGCTTGAGCCGGCCGAGGTCGCCCTCGTAGCTGCCGAGGTGATCGGCGTCGATGTTCGTGACGACCGCGATCATCGGCTGCAGGTGCAGGAACGACGCGTCGCTCTCGTCGGCCTCGGCGACGAGATACTTGCCGAGCCCGAGCTTCGCGTTCGAGTTGGCGCTCTGCGAGCCGGCCGCCGATCACGAACGTCGGGTCGACGCCGCCCTCGGCGAGCACGCTCGCGATCAGGCTCGTCGTCGTCGTCTTGCCGTGCGTGCCCGCGATCGCGATGCCGTAGCGGAAGCGCATGAGCTCCGCGAGCATCTCGGCGCGGCGCACGACCGGAATGCGGCGCGCGTGCGCGGCGAGCACCTCGGGGTTGTCGGCCGCGACCGCGCTCGACACGACGACGACGTCGGCCTCGCCGAGGTTCTCGGCCGCGTGGCCCTCGCTGCACCTGCGCGCCGAGCGCGCGCAGCCGCTCGGTGACCGACGTGAGCTTCAAATCCGAGCCGCTGCACCGAGTAGCCGAGGTTCAGCAGCACCTCCGCGATGCCGGCCATGCCCGCGCCGCCGATGCCGACGAAGTGGATCGTGCGGATGCTGCCCATCCGATCGTTCATCGCCGCGTCCTCCGCCGCCGTGACGCACGCGGCCGCGAGCTTCTCGGCCGCGTCGGCGTGCGCCTGCGCGCGCGCGGCCTCGGCCATCGCGACGAGCCGGTCGAAATCGCCGAGGCAGCTCGTGAGCGCGTCCGCGAGCGCGCTCGGCGTCAGGTCTTGCTCCGCGATCAGCAGGCCCGCGCCCGCGCGCGTGAAGTGCTCGCGCGTTGCGCGTCTGGTGATCGTCGATCGCGGCGCGGAACGGCACGAGGATCGCGCCGACGCCGACGATCGCGAGCTCCGCGAGCGTGATGCCGCCCGCGCGCGCGACGACGAGGTCCGCCCAGCGGTAAGCGCTCGCGACGTCGTCGATGAACGGCTCGACGCGCGCCTCGACGTTGCGCCGCGGCGTACGCCTTGCGCGCGTCTTCGATTCCGGTGCGCCCCGCCTGGTGCCAAACCTCGGGCCGGCGCTCCGCCGGCAATGGCCGCGAGCGCGCGCGGCAGCGTCTCGTTCAGGATTCGCGCGCCGAGGCTGCCGCCGACGACGAGCAACCGCCGGCGCTCCGCACGCCGTGCGAGCAGCCGCTCGCGCGGCGAGTCGCCGGCCGCGATCGTCGCGCGCACGGGGTTGCCGATCACCTCGTCGTCGTGCCGCCCCGGGAAGCTGCCCGGAAACGCGGCGAAGATCCGCGTCGCGAGCGGCGCGAGCAACCGATTCGTCGTGCCCGCGACCGCGTTCTGCTCGTGCAGGAGCAGCGGCCGGCGCGTGAGCCACGCCGCGAAGCCGCCCGGGCCCGCGACGAAGCCGCCCATGCCGAGCACGGCGGCGGGCCGGCGGCGGCGCAGCGCGCCGAGCGCCTGTGCGAGCGCGCGCGCGATGCGAAACGGCGCCGCGAGCAGCGCGAGAGCGCCTTTGCCGCGCACGCCCGCGATCGAGATCCACTCGACGTCGATGCCGGCCGGCGGCACGACGCGCGCCTCGAGGCCGCGCTGCGTGCCGAGCCAGACGACGTTGCGGTCGCGCGCGCGCAGCGCGGCGGCGACCGCGAGCCCCGGGAACACGTGCCCGCCGGTGCCGCCCGCCATGATCATGATCGGGCCGCCGCTCACCGCACGTATCCCCGCTGCACGAACCGCTTCTGGCCGCCGTGCACCTCGCGGTGGATACGGAACAGGAGGCCGAGCGCGATCAGCGTGACGACCGTGCTCGAGCGCCCGTAGCTCAGGAGCGGCAGCGGAGGCCCTTGGTCGGCAACAGACCCGAGTTCACGCCGATGTTGACGAACGCCTCGAAGCCGATCATGAGCCCGATGCCTATCGCGACGTAGCGCCTGGAACGGCATGCCGCTGCGAATCGCGTCGCGGCCGAGCATGACCGCGCGATAGACGACGACCGCGAACAGCGCGATCACGAGCGACGCGCCGACGAAGCCGAGCTCCTCGACGAGCACGGCGAACACGAAGTCGGTGTGCGCCTCCGGCAGATAGAAAAGCTTCTGCACGCTCTCGCCGAGCCCGACGCCGAGCCACTCGCCGCGGCCGATCGCGATCAGCGACTGCGTGAGCTGGAAGCCGCCCGCGTAACGGATCGGCCCACGGGTCGAGGAACTTCGTGAGCCGCTCGAGGCGATACGGCGAGGAGAACGCGAGCGCGCCGAGCGAGAGGCCGCCGACGAGCGTCGCGAGCAGGAAGTCGCGCAGCCGCGCGCCGGCGACGAACAGCACGCCGAAGGCTCGTCGCGGCGAGCACGACGGACGCGCCGAAGTCGGGCTCGAGCAGCAGCAGCCCGACGGCCGCGCGCGATCACGAGCAGCGGCTTGAGCAGGCCCTGCAGCGCTCGAAGCGAGCTCGTCGGCGCGGCGCACCGAGTAGCTCGCGATGTAGAGCAAGAGACAGAGCCGCGCGGCCTCCGACGCCTGCACGCGTGACGGGCCCGACGAGGATCCAGCGGCGGCTGCCGTTCACGGTGTGGCCGATCGAGGGGATCAGCACGACGACGAGCAGCGCGAGCGCCGCGACGAGCAGTAGCCAGTTCAGCCGGTACCAGAGCTCGGTCGGCAGCAACATCGCGACGCGCCATTCCGACGCCGCCGAGCGCGAGCGCGCCGAGATGGCGATAGAGGTAGCCGAGCGGCTCGGCGCCGAGCGTCTGCTTGTCGGCGATCGTGATCGACGCGGAGCCGACCATGATCGCGCCGAGCAGCGACGAGCACGACGAGCGCGCACGCGAGCGCGGGATCGAACGTCGAGCGTGCGTGCTGGGCTCGGCGCGGCGCTCATTTCGGCAGCCCCTGCGCGGCGCGAGCGAACAGGTCGCCGCGCTCCTTGTAGTCCTTGAACATGTCCTGGCTCGCGCAGGCCGGCGAGAGCAGCACCGTGTCGCCGCGCCGCGCGAGGTCGGCGGCCTTCGCGACGGCCTCGTCCATGCTGCCCGCGCGCGCGAGCGGGCACAGCGGCGCGAGCACGCCCGCGATCTCCGCGGCCGCCTCGCCGATCAGCACCGCCGCCCGCAGCTTGCCGCGCGCTCCCGAGGCGAGCGGCGCCATGTCCTGGCCCTTGCCCAAGCCGCCCGCGATCAGGACGAACGGACCTGCGAAACCGTTCAGAGCCGCGAGCGTCGCGCCGACGTTCGTGCCCTTCGAATCGTCGATGTACGCGACGCCGCGCCGCTCGGCGACGAGCTGGCAGCGGTGCGGCAGGCCCGCGAAGCGGCGCAACAGCGCCGAGCGCCGCGGCACGGTCGACGCTGAGCTTCTCGGTCAGCGCGAGCGCCGCGAGCGCGTTCGACTCGTTGTGCGTGCCGCGCAGCACGAGCGCGGAGCGCTTCAGCAACGGCTCGCGGTCGCGCGCGAGCCAGCGCTCGCCACCGCGCTCGACGATCGAGTAGCCGCGCGTCAGCGAGCGCTCGACCGACACCGGCGTCGCGCGAGGATGGCGCGCGCCGATCGCGGCGACTACGCGATCGTCCGCGTTGTAGACCGCGTTGTCGGCCGCTGCGAGGAGCTTCGCCTTGAGCGCGGCGTAGCGCTCGAACGTGCCGTGCCGGTCGAGATGATCGGCCGAGACGTTCAGCAGCACGGCCGACAGCGGCCGCAAGCTATCCGTCGTCTCCATCTGGAAGCTCGAGATCTCGAGCACGTACGCGTCCGCATCGTCGCGCAAGATGTCGAGCGCGGGCGGGCCCAAGTTGCCGCCGGCCGGCGCGACGAGGCCTTGAGCCGCGAGCATCTCGGCCGCGAGCGTCGCGACCGTGCTCTTGCCGTTGCTGCCCGTGACCGCGATCACGGGCGCGTTCGCCGCGCGCGCGAACAGCTCGACGTCGCCGATCACCTCGAGCCCGCGCCGGCGCGCCTCGGCGACGAGCGGAATGTCCACGGACAGGCCCGGGCGAGAGCAGCACGCGGCTCACGCCGTCGAGCCAGCGCTCGTCGAGCGTCGCGAGACCGACCTCGGCGGCGGGGCACGCGCTTTCGAGCGCCGCGAGCCCCGGCGGCGCGGCGCGGCTGTCGATCGCTCGCACGCGCTCGCCGAGCGAGGCGAGGTAGCGCGCGACCGACACTCCGGTCGCTCCGAGCCCCACGATCAAGCTCGGCGCGCCTGAACTTCCCTGCACCGATTCTCCCTCGCGGCCGAGCACGTTCGCGCGCGGCCGCTCGAACAGTCGTTTTAGTCCGATCTCGCCCAAGGCGAGCGCCGTTGTCTCCGCCATCAACGGATCTTCAAGCTCGCCAAGCCGATCAGCACCAAGATCACGGTGCTGATCCAAAAACGCACGATCACCTTCGGCTCGGCCCAACCCTTGAGCTCGAAGTGATGGTGCAGCGGCGCCATGCGAAAAATGCGCCGGCCGGTCATCTTGTAGGAGGCAACCTGGATGATGACTGAGACGGTTTCGACGACGAACACCCCGCCCATGATGAAAAGCACCAGTTCCTGCCGCACCGCCACCGCAACGAGCCCCAGCGCGGCACCGAGTGCGAGAGCACCGATGTCACCCATGAAGACTTGCGCGGGATAGGTGTTGAACCACAAGAAGCCCAAGCCGGCGCCAGCCAGGGCCGCACAGAAAACCAATAGCTCTCCGGATCCGACGACGTACGGGATCCCGAGATAATTCGAATAGATCACGTTGCCGGCCGCGTACGCGAACACGCCGAGCGCGGCGCTGACGAGCACGGCCGGCATGATCGCGAGGCCGTCGAGACCGTCGGTGAGGTTCACGGCGTTCGAGAAGCCCGCGACGACGAACGTGACCAGCGCGATGTAGAGCACGGTGCCGAGCGGCACCATCACGTTCTTCAAATACGGGATCAGCAGCGCGCGTTCGACGTCCGGATTGTCGGCCGTGAAGTAGAACGCGAGCGCGGCAGCCGAGCGCGCCGACGATCTGCCAGAAGAGCTTGCTCGACGCGCTGAGGCCGCGCGAGTTCTTCACGATCAGCTTCTTGTAGTCGTCGATGAAGCCGATCACGCCGAAGAACAACGTGCCGACCAGCGCGATCCAGACGAAGCGGTTCGACAGATTCGCCCAGAGCAGCGTGCTGATCGCGATCGCGAGCAGGATCAGCGCGCCGCCCATCGTCGGCGTGCCCGCCTTCGGCTGGTGGCTCTCGGGCCCGACCTCGCGGATCTGCTGGCCGATCTTCTGCAGCGTGAGCTTCTGGATCAGCGAGGGGCCGAACGCGAACGACAGCACGAGCGCCGTGAGCGCGCTCATGATCGCGCGCGTCGTGAGGTAGCTGAACACGTTGAAGGCCGTGTAGTACTTCGTGAGGTGCTCTGCGACGGTGATCAGCATCAGAGTGCCTCCCCGTTGCCGAGCACGTGCCCGTGCGCGCCGTTGCCGTTGCCGTTCGTGCCCGTTGCCGTGCCCGTTGCCGTTCGCTTCGGCCGCGAGCGCCTTCACGAGCCGGTCGAGCCCCATCACGCGTGACGCCTTCACGAGCACCGTCGTGGTCGGCGCCAGCAACGGCTCGATCGCGGCGCGCGCGGACTGGCAATCGGAAAACGCCTGCGCGCCCGGCGCCGTAAGCCGCGGCCGCTTCGCGCGCGAGCTCGCCGATCGTGAACAGCGCGTCGCACCGTCCGCGTGCGTATTCGCCGATCTCTTGGTGTAGTGCGCGCGCCTCGGGTCCGAGCTCGGCCATGTCGCCGAGCACGAGAATCCGCGTGCCGCGCAGCACGGCGAGATAGTCGAGCGCCGCGCGTACCGAGCCCGGGTTCGCGTTGTAGCTGTCGTCGACGAGCGTCGCGCCGCCGCGGCCCGCGAGCGACTTGAGCCGGCCGCGCACGGCCGTCGCTCGGCCCAAGCCCGTCACGATGTCGTCGCCGCTCACGCCGACGGCTTCCGCGGCCGCGGCCGCGGCGAGCGCATTCGCGACGTTCTGCCGGCCGAGCAGCGGCAGGCGCACGTCGAGCTCCTCGCCGTCGGGCAGACGCATCCGGAAGTCCGCGCCGGAGGTATCGAAGTCGGGCTCGCCGATCACGGTGCAGTCCGCGCGCTCGGAGAAGCCGAACGTGACCGTGAGCTCGCACGGGCTGCGTGCGACCCAGTCGGCGCGGAAGCGGTCGTCGGCGTTCAGCACGGCGGTGCCCGCCTTCGGCAGGTGGTCGAGCAGCTCGCCCTTCGCGGCCGCGACGCCTTCGAGCGAGCCGAAGCCCTCGAGGTGCGCTGCGCCCGCGTTCGTGATGATGCCGACGGTCGGCTGCACGAGGCTCGCGAGGTAGTCGATCTCGCCGGCGTGATTCGCGCCGAGCTCGGCGACCAGCGCGTCGTGCTCCTCGCCGAGCCGCATCAGCGTGAGCGGCACGCCGATGTCGTTGTTCAGGTTGCCTTGCGTGACGCAGACCGAGCGGCTCACGCCTAGGATCGACGCGACGAGCTCCTTCACGGTCGTCTTGCCGCTGCTGCCCGTCACCGCGACGACGGGTATCGCGAAGCTCGCGCGCCAGGCGCGCGCGAGCGCGCCGAACGCGCGCCGCGTGTCGCGCACCTCGACCTGCGGCAGCGGCAGGTCGGCGACCCTCGAGACGAGCGCGCCTGCGGCGCCCTTGTCGAGCGCGTCGCGCACGAAGTCGTTGCCGTCGAACTTGTCGCCCGCGATCGCGACGAACAGCGAGCCCGCGGTCAGCGCGCGGCTGTCGGTCGTGACCGCGCCGAAACCGCCGTCGGCGCCGATCAAGCGCCCGTGCGTTTCGCGCGCGACGGTGGCGAGCGTCCGCGCCATCAAGCGCGACCCCCGAGCAGCTCGGCCGCGACCGCGCGATCGTCGAATGGCCGCCGCTCCGCACCTTGGATCTGCTCCGTCTCGTGGCCCTTGCCCGCGACGAGCACGACGTCGCCGGGCTCCGCGCGCTCGAGCGCCGACCGGATCGCCGCGCGCCGGTCGTGGATCACGCTGACGTCGGGGTGATCGGCCAACGCCCCCGCGGATGTCGCGCACGATCTCGACCGGATCCTCGTTGCGCGGGTTGTCGTCGGTCAGCACGATCGTGTCCGCGAGCTCGGCCGCCACGGCGCCCATCAGCGGCCGCTTGCCGCGGTCGCGGTCGCCGCCGCAGCCGAACACGCAGACGATCCGCCGCGGCCCGAGCGCGGTCAGCGTGCGCAGCACTCGGCGCAGCGCGTCGGGCGTGTGCGCGTAGTCGATCACGACCCACGGCAACCGGCGCGAGCGGCCGAGCACCTCCATCCGGCCCGGCGCGGGCTGCGCCTCGCCGAGCGCCGCGCACGCGTCCGCGACGCTCACGCCCTGCGCGAGCAGCGCGCCGAGCGCGGCGAGCAGGTTCTCCGCGTTGAAGTCGCCGATCAGCCGCGACACGAGCCGCGCGGAGCCGAAGCGCCCCGAGACCTCGAGCGTGAGCCCGTCGAGGTCGGCGCGCTTCAAGCGCGCGCTCAAGTCCGCGCCGCGCACGCCGCGAGTCGTCGTGCGGATCAGGTCGCAGCTCGACCGGCAAGTTCGCCGCCGAGGCCCGCGCCGAACGCGTCGTCGACGTTCACGACGGCGTGCGCGAGGCCCGGCAGCTGGAACAGCCGCGCCTTCGCGCGGCCGTAGCTCGCGAAGTCGCCGTGCTCGTCGAGGTGGTCGCGCGTGAGGTTCGTGAACACCGCGGTGTTGAACGTCGAGGCCCGCGATCCGGTCCTGCGCGAGCGCGTGCGAGGAGACCTCGAGCGCGACGCGCGGCGCGCGCAGCTCCGCGATCTCGCGGTGCAGCGTGAAGCAATCCGGCGTCGTGAGCGCGTGGCGCGTGAGCTTCGGCGGCACGCCGTAGCCGAGCGTGCCGATGTAGGCGCACGCGCGCTGCGGGACCCCGAGCGCCTGCGACGCGAGATACGCGACCGTCGTCTTGCCGTTCGTGCCCGTCACGCCGATCAGCGTCGGCTCGGGCAACGTCGCGAAGAACGCGTGCGCGAGCTCGCCGAGCGCTTGTGCAGATTCGGCACCGCGAGGCTCGGGCTCGGCGGGTCGGCGTAGACCGCGCTCGGCTCGTAGAGCACGATCGCGGCGCCGCGCGCGAGCGCGTCGGCCGCGTAGCGCAGGCCGTGCTCGCGCGCGCCCTGGAGCGCGACGAACGCGGCGCCCGGCACGACCTCGCGGCTGTCGAGCGTGAGATCCGTGATCGCGAGCCGCGCGTAGGCGCCGGCGTCGGCGCCCAAGATCTCGCCGAGAATCCGATCGCGGGGCGCGAGCGCGGCCATCATGGCAGCACCTGCGCCTGCGCGACGACGGTCAGCGGCGCCGCGCGGCAGCGCGTCGGGCGGCACCGCGAGCACGCGCAGCGCGCCGGTGACGATATTCGCGAACACGGGCGCCGCGACGTCCGCGCCGTAGTATGCGGCGCCCTGCGGCTCGTCGATCACGACGACGACCACGAGGCGCGGACGGCGTCGCGGGCGCGAAGCCCGCGAAGAACGCGGTGTGCCGCTCGTCGCTGTGGCCGCCGACCACGGCCTTCTGCGCGGTGCCGGTCTTGCCCGCGACGCGGTAGTTGCGCACGGCCGCGCGCTTGCCGGTGCCGGCCGGGCGAGACGACCGCCTCCATCATCTGCGTGAGCGCCCGCGCCGTCGACGACGGAGATCACGCGCGTCGCCCGCGCGGCGGCTTGTCGAGCGCGAGCATCGAGACCGGCCGCAGCACGCCGTCCGCCGCGATCGCCGAGTACGCGCGCGCGAGCTGCAGCGGCGTGACCGACAGCCCGTAGCCATACGCGAGCGTTGCCTGGCCGATCTGCCGCCAGTGCTGCGGATCGTTGAGCCGGCCGGCCGACTCGCCGGGATAGCCGCTGTCCGTGAGCCGGCCGATGCCGAAGCCCGCGAGCACGCGCCAGATTTCCTGCGGCTCCATCGTGAGCGCGACGCGCGCGGCGCCGACGTCGCTCGAGCGCGCGAGCACCGTCGTGAGCGTGATCTTGCCGAGGTTCGTGTCGTCCTGCGTGATGATCCGGTCGTTGACGCGTCAGGAAGCCCGGCGACGTGTCGACGATCGTCGTCGGCTTGAAACCGCCGCTCTCGATCGCGGCCGCCATCACGAGCGGCTTGAAGCTCGAGCCCGGCTCGAAGATGTCGGTGATCGCGCGGTTGCGATAGCGCTCCGGCGCGAACTGCGAGCGGTCGTTCGGGTTGTACGACGGCTGGTTCACCATCGCGAGCACTTCGCCCGTGTTCGGGTCGAGCACGACCGCCGTGCCCGAGCGCGCGCGGCGTGTCCGTGACCGCGGCCTTGAGCTCGCGGTACGCGAGGTATTGCAGACGCAAGTCGATGCTCGAGCGCAGGTCGCGCCCGGGCCGCGCTTCCGCGATCAGCTCGACGTCGCCGATCACGCGCCCGAGACGGTCCTGCAGCACGCGCTTGCTGCCGTTCTCGCCCCTGAGCCACTGGTCGAACTCGGCCTCGAGCCCTTCTTGGCCGCGATCGTCGACGTCGGTGAAGCCGAGCAGGTGCCCGACGACTTCGCCTGCCGGGTAGTAGCGCTGGTATTCGCGGACCGTGCTGACGCCCGGGCAGGCCGAGCGCCATGATCTGCTCCGCCTTCGCGGGCGACAGGTGGCGCTGCAGATAAACGAAGTCGCGGCCGAGGTTGCTCGTGACCTTGCGCGCGAGCGAATCCTCGTCCTGGCCCGTCGCGTCGGCGAGCTCGCCGAGGCGATCGAGCGCGTCGTTGAGCTCGTGCGGATTGCCGACGATCGTGTCGACGGGCGTGCTCACGGCGAGCGGCTCGCCGTCGCGATCGGTGAGCGCGCCGCGGTGCGCCGAGATCTCGACCGTGCGCAAGTGACGGTCGTTCGCCTGCGCCGCGAGGAACTCCTTGTTCACGAGCTGCAAGTACAGGATCCGGCACTCGAGCGCCGATGGCGCCGAGCGCGAACAGCGCGAGCAGCACCGCGCCGCGCCAGCGCACGCGTTCGACCTGCTGCGACGGCGAGGTCTTCCTCACGCCCAAGCTCACCTCGGTGACTCGACCACGACGAGCTGCTCGTCGGCCGGATTGGTCAGATGTAGGCGCTCGCGAGCGAGAGCCTCGATCCGCGGATGCGTCGCCCAAGTGCTCTGCTCGATCTGCAATCGCCCCCAATCGATCTGCAGCTGGTCCTGCTCGCGGTTGAGCCGCTCGAGCTCGATGAACAGCTGCCGCGCGTGGTGCTTGGCGTCGGTGACCCAAACGCCCGACGCCGTGACCGCAGCCGCGAGCAGCAGCACCGCGGCGAGCTCCGCGAGCTCTCGGCCGATCGCCCGGCCGGACGGAGTCGTTTCGGCCGCGTCTTTCATGCGGGCGTCTCGAACCGCTCGCGCTCTGCGACGCGCAGACGCGCGCTGCGCGCGCGCGGATTGCTCTCGACCTCGCCCACGCCTGGCCGCACGAGGCGGCCGACGAGCTTGAGGCGCGGCCGCGCGTGCGCGGGTATGTTCGGCATACCCGCGTACGCCTCGTCGCCGCGCGCCTCGCGGGCCATGAAGCGCTTGACGATCCGGTCCTCGAGCGAGTGGAAGCTGATCACGACGAGCCGCCCGCCGGCCGCGAGCAGCTCGACCGCCTGCGGCAGCGCGCGCTCGAGCGCGTCGAGCTCGGCGTTGACCGCGATCCGAATCGCTTGGAAGACGCGCGGTCGCGGGATGAATGCGGCCTTGCTGGCGTCCCGCGTGCGCAGCGATGAGATCCGCGAGCGCGCGCGTCGTCGTGATCGGCTCCGCTTCGCGAGCGCGAACGATCGCGGCCGCGATTTGCCGCGCGCGCGGCTCTTCGCCGTAGCGGAAGAGCACGTCCGAGAGCTCCCTCTGCGACACGTTCGCGAGCCACTCGGCCGCGGTCGCGCCTACGCCCGTAGTTCATACGCATGTCCAAAGGTCCGTCGTTCGCGAAGCTGAAGCCGCGCTCGGGTTGATCCAGCTGCGGCGAGGAGACGCCGAGGTCGAGTAAGACTCCGGCGAGCCGGCGGCCAGCCAGCCAGGGCGCGGCGACCGCACCGAGCTCCTCGAACCCGGCGTGCTCGATCGTGAAACGTGAGTCCGCCGCAAATCGATTCGCGCCGTGAGCCACCGCGTCGGGATCCTTATCCAAAGCGAGTAGCCGTCCCTGAGCTCCGAGCCGCGCCAATATTTCGGCGCTGTGCCCGCCGCGTCCGTAGGTCGCATCGACGTACCAACCGTCATCCCGCAAGGCCAAACCTTCGAGCGCCTCGCTCAGCAGCACAGGCCGGTGTCCAGAGGCTCTGGTCACACCGAACGTGCTCTAGAGAGATAGCGTTTCGAGTTCTTGAGGTAAGCCCGTCTGTTCGCCTTTGTCGTCAGCCAGCCACTCGTCCCGGCGAGTACTCCATCGTTCTTCGTTCCACAGCTCGAACTTGTTGCCCTGACCGATCAGCATCGCTTCCCGCTCTAGGCCGGCGAATTCGCGAAGCTCCTTCGGCAACAAAATTCGGCCATGACCGTCCAGGTCGAGTTCGGTGGCGTAACCCACCATCAAGCGTTGTAGACGACGTGCCTGTTTATTCAGCGCAGGTAAACGGACTAGCTTGCGCTCGATCTCCTCCCAATCAGGCAGCGGGTAGATGAGAAGGCAGTAGTCACGATCGACCGTCGCGACCAAATGTCCATCGGCGCGAGTCATCAGCCGCTCCCGATATCGAGTCGGGATGGCCATACGACCCTTCGCATCGAGGGTGACTTTGGTAGCGCCGCGAAACATAGTCCGGACGGACCACTAGGCCCATTCTCGCCCACTTTTTGCCACTCCGCGCCACTATAGGGACTGCCGCCGTCGACTGTCAACGGCGGCGAGTTGGAAATCTTTGTACCGACAGAGAGTTAGGGAGTGGTGACGAAATCTGGCGAAAAAGGGCGCGGCGAGCGTCGCGACGCATTGAATTTAAAGGAAAGGAGGGAGCCGGCCTGTAAGCCGGGTTCTGTCGAGAGCAGTCATTCCTCTGGGATGCGCGTCGCCGCGCACCTCGAGCGACCTACCCGGGAGCTCGTGTGGGCACACTCAGCGCTCCCCTATTCGGTCTTGCTCCGGGTGGGGTTTACCGTGCCGCAGAGTGTTACCACCTGCGCGGTGCGCTCTTACCGCACCTTTTCACCCTTACCGCACATTGCTGTGAGGCGGTATATTTTCTGTGGCACTTTCCGTAGGCTCGCGCCTCCCAGGCGTTACCTGGCACCCTGCCCTGTGGAGCCCGGACTTTCCTCCGAGGTGTGTAACCTCAGCGACTGCCCGGCCGACTCCCAGTGCGTAGTGTCTCACTTTGCCGGCCGCGATTGGCGGAGCAATTGCGGCGAGGTGCGCCGCGAATGCGTGTCCCGGGGGACGCCGGAAGACCATCCATGGGGCTCGGCGGCGCACATCCCTGTGCGCCGACGCCCCCGAGACACGCATTCGCGACACACCTCGCCGCAACCACCGTCGTAGATCACGGGCGGCAAAGTGAGACGGATTGTTTGAAGCTAGGTGCGAAGCAGCTTGTAGAGCGCGTTGCGAGGGATGCCGGTCAGCGTCGAGGTGAGTTGCAGGGCCTTCGTCGGATCGAGCTCGGCGGCGAGAGTTGCGTAGATTTCTTGTGCGCGCGCGGTGTCGGGCGTGGTGTCGGACGAGTTGCCGGCGACGACGACGACGAACTCACCGAGCAGCGGGACGTCCGTACCGAGAGAGGCGGCGAGCGCGGCGAGCGTGCCGGAGCGGAACTGCTCGTGGATCTTCGTGAGCTCGCGCGCGAGCACGGCCTCGCGGTCCGCGCCGAAGTGCTCGACGAGCGCCGCGAGCGTGTCGGCGAGCCGGTGCACGGCTTCGTAGAATACGAGCGTGCGCCGTTCCGAGTTGAGCTCGCGCAAGCGCGCCGCTCGAGCGCCGTCGCCGCGCGGCAGAAATCCTTCGAACACGAAACGATCGGTCGGCAACCCCGCCGCGCAGAGCGCCGCGATCGCCGCACTCGGTCCCGGCACCGGAACGACGTCGATGCCTTGCTCGCGCGCCGCACGCACGAGACGCCAACCGGGATCGCTGATCAGCGGCGTGCCCGCGTCGCTCACGAGCGCGACGGTCGCGCCGTTGGCGAGTCGCTCGACGAGCTCCGCGACGCGCTCGCGTTCGTTGTGCTCGTGATACGCAATTAGTCGCGCTTCCACGCCAATACGCGATAGCAATCCCCGGGTGTGGCGCGTATCCTCGGCCGCAATCACATCGGCGATTGCGAGCACTTCGCGTGCGCGCGGAGTCAGATCGTCGAGATTGCCGATCGGCGTCGCGACGACGAAAAGCTTGCCGCGCGAGGCCGGTGCGGCCGTCATGGAAACCGAATGGATTCGTTCATGATCGACGCCCAGTCTACAAGCGCGCTGCGGATTCGAGCTACGAGGCCGGTCGTTGCGTTGCTGCTCGCGAGCGTCGCCGCCTGCGTCTCGTCGCCGCCGCAGCAGGCGACGCGAGCCGCTTCCGCGAGCCAGATCCAGAGCCTCGAGAGCGCGCGCGCGCGCGGCGGCCAAGACCGGCGATCCCGCGGCGGCCGAGCTCTATGCGCAGCTCGCGGCGAGCACGACCGGGGCACAGCACATCGATTACTTGATCGAGAGCGCGCGAGCGTCGATCGGCCACCGCGACGCGCAGCTCGCACGCCGCCGGCTCAACGACGCGAAGACCGGCGCGAACCGCGACCAGCAGCAAGCGATCACGGTGCTGCTCGCACGCCTCGAGCTCGGCGACCGCAAGCCGCAAGCCGCGCTCGACATGCTCGCCACGGTCCAGCAGCCGTCGCCTGCGTCGGTGCAGAGCGAAGCAGCTGCGGTGCGCGGACAGGCGCTGTTCGAGCTCGGCCGGCCCGCGGATGCGGTGCGCGCGCTCGTCGAGCGCGAAATCTGGCTCGAAGACTCCGCGTCGATCCTCGCGAATCAACGGCTGATCTGGGACGGGCTACGCCAGCATCCGCCCGCGACGCCGGTCGCACCGACCGGCGATCGAATCGTGGATGGGTGGCTCGCGCTCGCCCCGATCGCAACGAGCAACCCGGCGGACCTGCGCCGCTCGCTGCTGCGTTGGCGCGAGACGTATACCGATCATCCCGCCGCCGGCGTGCTGCTCGCCGATCTGCTCGCCGAACAACGCGCGAGCGGATTCCCGACGCAAATCGCGCTGCTGCTGCCGCTCACGTCGCCGCAGCGAGCGCAGGCGCTCGCGATACGCGACGGGTTCGTCGCGGCGCACTTGCGCAGCGCGGCCGGCGACACGACGTCGATCCGCATTTACGACACCGCGCAAGGCGGCAGCCAAGCGCAGTATCTGCGCGCGCAGCTCGATGGCGCCGACTTCATCGTCGGTCCGCTGCTTGCGGCCGATGTCGAGCAGGTGATCGCGCAGGCCGGCTTCGTGCCGACGCTCGCTCTGAATTTCGCGCAAGGCGCGACGCCGTCGCTGCGCAGCTTCTATCAGTTCTCGCTATCGCCGGAAGACGAGGCGCGCGTGATCGCGGACTCGATGGCGCTCGGCGGCGCGAAGACCGCGATCGCGTTCATACCGAACAGTGACCGCGGCCGGCGCACGCTGGCGACGTTCCGCACCGAGTTCGAGGCACGCGGCGGTCGACTGCTCGACTACGCGGGCTACGACCGCGGCTCGCAGGAGTTCGCGCAGCCGATCATGAGCCTGTTGAACATCACGCGCAGCAACCAGCGCGAGCGCAGGCTCGCGGCGAATCTCGGAGTGCCGATCGAGTTCGAGCCGCGGCGACGCCAGGACATCGACGCGATCTTCATCGCGGCCGACGACGCGCGCGCGGCACGTTTGCTCGCGCCGCAACTGCGCTTCTATTCCGCCGGCGACATTCCGACGTTCGCGACGTCCGACATCTACGATCCCGGCAACGCGACCGGTAACAACGATTTGAACGGCCTGATCTTCGCCGACGCGCCCGTGCTGATCACCCCGAGCGCGAGCGCCGACGATTTGCGCCGCGACCTGCAGGAATACTGGCCGCAGCGCGGCGGGCTCACGAAGCTCTACGGCATGGGCTTCGACGCGTATCAATTCGATCGGCTCCCTCTACAACGACTCGCGCGCGGCATGGCCCGTGCGCGGCATGTCGGGCGACCTCAGCCTCGACACCGATGGCCGCATTCATCGCGCGCTGCCGCTCGCGCAGTTTCGCAACGGCAAGCCCGGCAGAGTACGAGCTGCCGACGCGCAAGCTCGCGCGAGCTCGTCGGCACGCGTTGACGATGCGGCTCGCGCGCGGCCGCCACTGGGAGGCGGTGGCCGCCGAGTACCTCGTGGACCGCGGGCTCGTCGTGCTCGCGCGCGGCTACCGCTGCCGACTCGGTGAGATCGACCTCATCTGCCGCGAGCAACGCACGCTCGTGATCGTCGAGGTTCGCGCACGCAGCAGCGGCGCCGTCGCGCGCGCGGCCGAGAGCATCGGGTCCGCGAAACGCGCGCGCATCATTCGGGCGACGCGCCACTTCTTGATGCGCAGCAGCGAGTGGCGCGACGCGCCGATGCGCTTCGACGTCGTCGCGTTCGACTCGATCGACACCGACGACGCGCGGGTCTCCTGGCTTCGCAATGCGTTTGACGCCAGTTGAAGGCCCGCCGCTTAACGGCACAGTGGCGGCGGGTTTTTGGCGGCGCGCGAGCTTAAGACCATGGAAGAACGAGTCCGGCGGCACTTTCAGGAGAGCATCGCGACCAAGCAGGCCGCGATCGTCGTCGCTCCCGCGGTCTCTGCCGCGGCCGCGCTGATGACGCAATGCCTGCTCGAGGACGGCAAGATCCTGAGCTGCGGCAACGGCGGCTCGGCGGCCGACTCGCAGCATTTCTCGAGCGAGCTCCTCAACCGCTTCGAGCTCGAGCGTCCCGGGCCTGCCGGCCTTCGCGCTCACGACGGACAGCTCGACGCTGACCTCGATCGGCAACGACTACGCGTTCGCGGACATCTTCGCGAAGCAGGTCCGCGCGCTCGGCCAACCGGCCGACGTGCTGCTCGCGATCTCGACGTCGGGCAACTCGGAGAACGTCGTGCGCGCGATCCACGCGGCGCACGAGCGCGGGCTGCGCGTCGTCGCGCTCACGGGTCGCGACGGCGGCGCGATCGCGAGCGCGCTCTCGCCCGGCGACCTCGAGATCCGCGTGCCGGCGGAGCGCACGTGCCGGATACAAGAGGTGCACCTGCTCGTGATCCACTGCCTCTGCGACCTGATCGACGCGGAGCTCCTCGAGCCGCGCTGACCTCCGCTCCCGCGACGCGCGCGTGATTGTGCGCGTGCTCTACAACGTCCGGCGGCGACGAGCGGAAAAACATCGTTCTCGCAGAGCGGCGCCGAGACGCGGCCGCGTGAGGTCGGTCCCGAGACACGCCGGAAGACCATCCCTGGGGCTCGGCGCCGCACATCCCTGTGCGGCGACGGTCTCGGGACCGACCTCACGCGTCCACGTCTCGGCGCTTTCTGCCGAGCGCTGGCACATCGTCACGCGCTCGGTCGCATCTGAGCGCCGCGCGCTGGCGAATGGTCGCGCGGCGAGGTGGCGGTGGTGCGCGGCCGAGCTCGTGCCGCAGGTGCCTCCCGGGGGCGTCGGCGCACAGGGATGTGCGCCGCCGAGCTCCAGGGATGGCGTCTTGGCGTCCCCCGGGAGGCACCCGCGGCGCGGGCTCGGCCGCGCCGAAGTGATCGCTCACCGCGCGCGGACCATGCCGAATCCGCAACACAGCCGCTGGCCCGCGCAAGCGACATGCGGCGCGGCGAGCGAGGGTTACTTGATGACGGTGAGCTTCGGCGCCTTGCGTGCTTTGCTGGGCACCGCGGTGGGACCGCTGGACGGCGCGTTCGGCGGCGTGGGCGTAGGCGTCGGTGCGCCCGGGCCCGTGGGCGCCGAGTCGTCGTCGCCGAAGATCATTCCCTGGCCGGTCTCGCGCGCGTAGATCCCGAGCACCGCGTCGATCGGAATCTCGAGCTGCCGCGGCACGCCGCCGAAGCGCGTCTCGAAGGTCACCGATTCGTTGCCGAGCTTCAGCGCGCGGGTCGCCGAATGGGACACGTTGAGCACGATCTTGCCGTCCTTCACGTGCTCCTTCGGAACTTGCACGCCGTCGCGGCGCGCGTCGACGACGAGATGCGGAGTGAAGCCGTTGTCGACCATCCATTCGTGCATCGCCCGGATGCAGATACGGGCGCTGCTTGGTCGGCGTCGACGAGCCGGCTACTGGCGTATCTCCTGCTCGAACTCGGTCAGGCTCGCCTGGAACGACGGCCGCGAGAACACCTCGTCCATGTAGCGCTGGATCGGCCGCGCTGGTCGGGGGCAGCTTGATGTTGAACAGCGGCAGGCGCCAGAGGATCGGCGCGATCGTGCAGTCGACGAGCGAGAACTCGTCGCTCAAGAAGAACTTCTTCGCGGAGAAGATCTCGACGCTCGAGAGGATGCTCTCCTCGAGCGCCTTGACGCGCGCGGCCCGGCGGCTTGCGGTCGACGCCCGTGCCGATCTCGTCGGCGAGCGAGTACCAGTCCTTCTCGATCCGGTACAGCGCGAGCCGGAACTGTGCGCGCGTGACAGGATCGACCGGCATCAGCGGCGGATGCGGGAAGCGCTCGTCGAGATACTCCATGATCACGCGCGAGTCGTAGAGCACGAGGTCGCGGTCGACGAGCGTCGGCACGCTGTTGTACGGGTTCAGATCGAGCAGATCTTCGGGCAGCAAGCCGTCATCCACATCGACGATGTCGATGCTGATGCTCTTTTCGGCGAGCACGAGCCGCGTCCGATGACTCCACGGATCGGCTGGCTTCGAAAATAGCGTCATCACCGAGCGACGGTTGGCAATGACGGTCATATGAGGATCTCCTTGGCGGCGAGCAAGCCCGTCGATCTGGAGGACTAGTGAACGTCCTTCCAGATTTCCTTCTTCAAGAGATAGGCGATCAGCAGGAACACGAGCAAGAAACCGATCACGCGGATGCCGAGCGCTTCGCGCTCGCGCTTGATCGGTTCGCCGATGTAGTCGAGGAAGTTCACGATGTCGCGCACCATCTCGTCGAACTGCGCTGCGGGCATCTGGCCGGGGCGGATCTGCTCGAATCCCTCGAACGTCTCTCTGCCGGTCGCGTCCGTGCCGAACTTCGCGCGCTGCGGGCCTTGCAGCTCCCAGAGCACGGCCGGCATCGCGGCGCCGCGCAGCACGATGTTGTTGACGCCCGTCGGCCGCGACGGGTCGACGTAGAACCCGCGCAGGTACGTATAGAGGTAGTCCGTGCCGCGGCTGCGCGCGATCAGCGAGAGATCGGGCGGCGGTACGCCGAACCAGCGCGTGGCGTCCTCCGGCTTCATCGCGATCGCCATCGTGTCGAACGGGTGCTCGCCCGTGAACATCAGGTTGTCGACGAGCTGCTTCTCGGTGATCCCGAGGTCCTGCGGCGAGCCGGTTATAGCGCACGTATTTCGCCGAGTGACAGCCGAGGCAGTAATTCACGAAGTACTTCGCGCCGCGCTGCAGCGACGCGACGTTCTTGATGTTCGTGTTTGCGGGCTCGAGCGTCGCCGCCTCTTCCTGCGCGAGCGCGGCGCCGGTCAGGCCGAGGCCCAAGAGCAACGCAGCGGCGGCAATCCTCACGGCGTCACCCTCGTCGGCACGGGCTTCGTCTTCTCGACTGCGCGAGTAGAACGGCATCGAGAAGAAGAACGCGAAATACAGGATCGTGAAGATCCGGCAGAGCACCACGACGGGCCCGTCGGCTGTTGCATGCCGAGGTAGCCGAGCGACAGGAAGCTCACCGACGAACACCGCGAGCGCCAGCTTGTAGATCCAGCCGCGGTAGCGGATCGACTTCACGCGGCAGCGGTCGAGCCACGGCAGGAAGAACGGCAGCAGCACCGCCGAGCCCATGAACACGACGCCGAGCAGCTTGTCGGGAACGGCGCGCAACATCGCGTAGAACGGCGTGAAGTACCAAACCGGCGCGATGTGCTCGGGCGTCTTCAGCGGGTTCGCGGGCTCGAAGTTCGCGTGCTCGAGGAAGTAGCCGCCCATGTCGGGCGCGAAGAACACCACGGCCGAGAACGCGATCAGGAAGATCACGACGATCACGAGGTCCTTGCTCGTGTGATACGGGTGGAACGCGACGCCGTCGATCGGATGGCCGTCGGGCCCCTTGTAGCTCCTTGATCTCGATGCCGTCGGGATTGTTCGAGCCGACCGTGTGCAGCGCCATGATGTGCACGACGACGAGCCCGACGAGCGCGAGCGGCACCGCGATCACGTGGAACGCGAAGAAGCGGTTCAGCGTGATGTCGGAGATGTAGAAGTCGCCGCGGATCCACTCGGAGAGGCCGTTGCCGATCACCGGTATCGCGCCGAACAGCGACACGATCACCTGCGCGCCCCAGTACGACATGTTGCCCCACGGCAGCAGGTAGCCGAAGAACGCTTCGGCCATCAGGCACAAGATAAATGAACATGCCGATGATCCAGACGAGCTCGCGCGGCTTCTTGTAGGAGCCGTACAAGAGCCCGCGGAACATGTGCAGGTAGACGACGATGAAGAACGCCGAGGCGCCGGTCGAGTGCAGGTAGCGGATCAGCCAGCCCCAGTCGACGTCGCGCATGATGTACTCGACCGACGCGAACGCGCCTTCGGCCGAGGGCTTGTAGTTCATCGTGAGGAAGATGCCCGTGACGAGCTGCATCACGAGCACGACCGTCGCGAGCACGCCGAAGCCGTACCAGAAATTGAAGTTCTTCGACGCGTAGTACTCGGTGGCGTGCTCCTTGATGAGCTTCGTCATCGGGAAGCGGTCGTCGATCCACGCGCCGAGCTTGCCCAAGCCGCGGCTCAAGCGGTCGAAGACGTCGGCTTCGTTGGTCGCCATTTACGAGTTCCCCGTGTCCGAGCCGATCAGGATCGTGCTGTCGTTGATGTAGCGATACGGCGGCACACTGAGGTTCGTCGGCGCGGGCACGCCCTGGAAGACGCGGCCCGCGAGGTCGAACTTCGAGCCATGGCACGGGCACAGGAAGCCGCCCGGCCATTGCGGACCCGAGATCCGCGGGCGCGACCTCGAAGCGCGGCATCGGCGCGCAGCCCAAGTGCGTGCAGACGCCCTCGAGCACGAGATACGCGGGCTGGATGCTGCGGTGCTCGTTGGTCGCGTAGGGCGGCTGCTCGGAATCCTTGGACATCGGATCGCGTAGCAGCGCGGTGTCCTTGCTTCAGCGACGCGAGCATCTCGTCGGTGCGGTGCAGGATGTAGATCGGGTGGCCGCGCCACTCGACCTTCAACAGCGCGCCGAGCTCGAGCTTGCTGACGTCGACCTCGATCGGCGCGCCGAGCGCCTGCGCGCGTGCGCTCGGCTTGAACGACGAGACGAAAGGCACGGCGGTCGCAATCACGCCCGCGCCGCCGGTGACGACGGTCGCGACGGTCAGGAAATGGCGGCGCGTAAAGCCGGTGCTCTCAGCCATCGAGCACGCCTCGACTCACGGGGCCAAGCATCAGGCAGCCTCCAAGAACTTGAATTGATGAATGGAGAATCGTGCGCCGATGGTTGTTGCAGCGCGGCGCATTATACACAAACGGCCAGAGCGCGCCGAGCCTCGGGCACCGGAGCTGCTAGACTGCGCGCATGTCGCCCGTCTGGAAGGTCGCCGCCTTCTTCGCGCAATCGGCCGCCGTCGGGCTCGCGATCGCGTTCCTCGTCGTGCTGTTTCGACCCGGACCTCGTGAGCACGGCGCAACCGGCGCGCGAGCCGCGGCGTCGCGAGCTACGCGGACGCGGTGTCCGTCAGCGCGCCCGCCGTCGCGACGATCTACACGGAGCGCACGTTCACGCCGTCGAACGCGCCCACCGGGCGTCGCGCTGCGCGGCCGCGCGCTCGGCTCCGGCGTCGTGATCGACCGGCGCGGCTACGTCGTGACGAACTGGCACGTGATCCGCGACGCCGACGAGATCCGCGTCCAGCTCGCGGACGGCCGCGTCGCGACGCCGCGGATCGTCGGCTCGGACCCGGAGAGCGAGCTCGCGCTGCTGAAGATCGACCTGCCCGACCTGCCGTCGATCGCGCTCGGCCGCTCCGACGGCCTCCAGGTCGGCGAGGTCGTGCTCGCGATCGGCAACTCGCTCGGCCTCAGCCAGACGGTCACGATGGGCATCGTGAGCGCGACCGGCCGCGGCCAGCTCGGCATCACGAATGTTCGAGGACTTCATCCAGACCGACGCCGCGATCAACGTCGGCAACTCGGGCGGCGCGCTCGTGAACTCGCGCGGCGAGCTCGTCGGCATCAACACGGCCGTCGATCAGCGCCGCGCCTCGCGACCTCACGATGCCCGAGGGCATCGGCTTCGCGATCCCGGTGAACCTCGTGCGCGGCGTGATGGAGCAGCTCATCGCGAACGGCCGCGTGATCCGCGGCTATCTCGGCGTCGACACGAACGACCTATCCGGAGGCGCAGGCGCGGCAGCTCGGCATCGACGGCTCGGCCGTGCTGCTCCAAGACGTCAGCGGCCCCGCCGCGGCTGCGGGGCTCAAGCCCGGCGACGTGCTCACGCACATCAACGGCCAGCGGATGTTCACGCAGCAGCAGGCGATGAACTTGGTCGCGAGCTCGCAACCCGGCACGCACATCAAGATCCGCGTCGTGCGCCCGAACGGCGCGGCGTTCCAAACCGAAGCGGTGCTCCAGGAGCGCCCGCCGCAAGACGGCGGCTGAAAAGGGGACATTCCGGATTTCGCGGCTGCGCTGCCACGCGGCTCGATGCGCGCTCCGCGAAATCCGGAATGTCCCCTTTTTCAGCGCCCCTTTTTCAGCGGGCGCGGCGCTCGATTCGCGCGCCGAGACGCCCGAGCTTGTCCTCGATGCGCTCGTAGCCGCGATCGACGTGATAGATCCGGTCGACGATCGTCGTGCCCTCGGCCTGCAGACCCGCCAGCACGAGCGACGCCGACGCGCGCAGATCCGTCGCCATCACCTGCGCGCCCATCAGCTTGGGCACGCCGCGCGAGATCACGGTGTTGCCCTGAATCGACAAATTCGCGCCGAGCCGCTGCAGCTCGAGCGCGTGCTGAAAGCGGTTCTCGAAGATCGTCTCCGTGATCGAGGCCGTGCCGTCGGCGACCGCGTTCAGCGCGCAGAACTGCGCCTGCATGTCGGTCGGGAAGCCGGGATACGGCGCGGTCCGGAGGTCCACCGCGCGCGGACGCGCACCGTGCATGTCGAGCTCGACCGAGTCCGTGCCGCGCGCGATCCGCGCGCCGGCCTCCTCGAGCTTCTGCAGCACCGCGTCGAAGTGCTCGGGCGTAGTGCGCGTGAGCCGCACGCGCCCGCCCGTGATCGCGCCGGCGACGAGGTAAGTGCCGCTCTCGATCCGGTCGGGCATCACGTCGTAGGCGACGCCGACGAGCCGCTCGACTCCCTGGATTCGGATCGTATCGGAGCCGGCGCCCTCGATTTTCGCGCCCATCCTGTTGAGGAAATTCGCGAGATCGACGACCTCCGGCTCGCGCGCGGCGTTCTCGAGCAGCGATTCGCCGCGCGCGCAGGCCGCGGCCATCATGAGGTTCTCCGTGCCGGTGACGGTCACGAGGTCGAGCACGATCCGCGCGCCGTGCAGCGCTTTAGCGCGGGCTTTGATGTAGCCGCCTTCGATCGAGATCGTCGCGCCCATCGCGCGCAACCCCGCGACGTGCAGGTTCACGGGCCGAGCGCCGATCGCGCAGCCGCCCGGCAGCGAGACGTCCGCGACACCGAAGCGGCCGAGCAGCGGGCCGAGCACGAGGATCGACGCGCGCATCGTCTTCACGAGCTCGTAGGGCGCGATGAACTCGCGGATCCCGGCCGCGTCGACCGCGACGCGCGGTCGTCGCGATCGAGATCGACGTCGACGCCCATGCGCCGCAGCAGCTTCGCGGTGGTCGTGACGTCGTTCAGGTGCGGCACGTTGCCGAGCGACACAGGTCCGTCGGCGAGCAGCGTCGCGGCGAGGATCGGCAGCGCGGCGTTCTTCGCGCCGGAGATCTGCACGTCGCCGTCGAGGCGCACGGCCGCCCTGGATCGCGAGCTTGTCCAAGGCTAGACGCCGCCGCCGCGTGCGGCCGTCATTCGCCGCGCTCGGCCCATTCTTCTGGCGTGTAGGTCTTCAGCGCGAGCGCGTGGATCTCGTTGCCGACGCGCGGCCCCAGCGTCGCGTACACGAGCTGGTGCCGCTGCAAGCTGCGCTTGCCGGCAAACGCCGCACAGATCACGGTCGCCTCGTAATGGCCCTGGCCGTCGGTTTCGACGTGCGCGCTCGCGCCCGCGAGGTTCTGCTCGATCAGAGATGCGATGTCGCGGGGGTCCATGCTGCGTGCGGGCCGCGCCGGCGCGTTGAGGCCGGCACGCTCGGATGGTTGAGGTAGCTAGTCTAGCCCATGCGCCGCGCCTGCCAAACGGTGCACGCATTCGCGTCGTCGCGCTAGCCGCTTCGCGTACACTGCCCCAAGCGGCCATCACGCCGCGCCTTGTGCCTCAAGCCGCGTGCGAAATTTGATCCTCATCGTCCTGCTTGGTGCCGCCGCAGCGGCGAGCTGGTGGTGGAGCCGGCCGGAGCCCATCGAAGTGCCGCGCCCGCGCGCGAGCGGCGATCAGGACCTCGGTTACTACCTGCACGGCGCGCGCATGCTCGGGACCGACGAGAACGGGCACGTCACCTACAAGATCTTCGCCGACCGGCTCGACGAGAAGCCGGGCGAGGACCGGCTCCTGCTCGAGCGCGTGCAGATCGACTACCACCCGCCCGATCAGATGCCTTGGGTGATCACCGCCGGCAGCGGGACCGCGACGCGCGATCGCTCCGAGATCGAGCTCGCCGACGGCGTCGAGATTCAAAGCCAGCCGACCGACGGCCGAGCACCCGTCCACGTCACGACGTCGAAACTGAGGTTCCTGCCGCTGACCTCGCTCGCCGAAACCGACCAGCATGTCGTGATGACCGCCGGCAGCTGGCATGTCGAGGGGAACGGGCTGCGCACGCTGTTGAAGGCCGACCGCATGGAGCTAGAATCCGAGGTACATGGCCAGTTCGCTCCGTAACCTCCTGATCTGCGTGCTCGGGTTGACCGCGAGCCAAGCGCTCGCGGCACAGGCCGCGCGCTCGGATTGCCGGGAGCCCGTGCGGCTCGATTCCGGCCCGTTCGTGCTCGATCACAAGACGAATCTGATCAACGTCCAGATGCCGAAGATCACGCAATGCAAGACGGTGATCACGGCGGACGCGGCAACCGCAACCGGGCTCGACTTCGATACGCACAGCGAGTGGCGCTTTACCGGCCACGTGCGCGTGGTCGCCGACACCACCGAGCTCACCGCCGACTCCGCGGTCTTCACGTTCGCCAACAAGCAGCTCGCACGCGGCCAGCTGCTCGGCGCCGCGACGTTCGTGGACAAGCAGACGTCGGACAAGGGCGGCGCCAACAAGATCGTGTACGATGACAAGGCCAAGACGCTGCTCCTGTCCGACAACGCGCAGGTGCACAAGGCTCAGTACGACATCCGGGGCGGCTGCGACCTGATCTACGACTTGAACGAGAAGCGCGTGACGTCCGGGGTCGCCGACCTGCGGCAAACCGAACCAGTTCATCGTGGTGCCGCCGCCGGAAAAGCCGCATCAGGATGGAGAGGCGCCCGCCGCAGCTCCCGCCCAATGAGCAGGCTCGAAGCGCTCGGAGTGACCAAGCGCTTTCGGTTGCGCGAGGTCGTGAAAGACCTCAGCCTGTCGATCGAGAGCGGCCAGGTCGTAGGGCTGCTCGGACCGAACGGCGCGGGCAAGACGACGGCGTTCTACATGATCGTCGGGCTGGTGCGGTGCGACCGCGGCAGCATTCGCCTGAACGGCCGCGACATCACGCGGCTGCCCGTGCACCGGCGCGCGCGGCTCGGCGTCGGCTACTTGCCGCAAGAAGCGTCGGTGTTTCGCAAGCTCAGCGTCGCGGACAACATTCGCGCTATTCTCGAGACTCGGCGCGACCTCGATCGCGTCGCACGACAGACGAAATTGGAGGAGCTCATGGAGGAGCTGCACATCGGCCACGTTCGCGACACGCTCGGCGTGAGCCTGTCCGGCGGCGAGCGAAGGCGCGTCGAGATCGCGCGCGCTCTCGCGGCCGAGCCGAAGTTCGTGCTGCTCGACGAGCCGTTCGCCGGCGTCGACCCGATTTCGGTGCTCGACATCCAGCGGATCATCCGCCACCTCACGCAGCGCGACATCGGCGTGCTGATCACGGACCATAATGTGCGCGAGACACTTGGAATCTGCGGCCACGCTTATATTCTGAACAACGGTGCTCTGATGGCCGCGGGCTCTCCCGAAGAGATTCTGTCCAATAAGAGCGTCCGCGAGGTCTATCTAGGAGAAGGGTTCTCCCTGTAAAGGGCGCCACCCTGCGGTTCGTTAAACTGACTTCATGCTCAAGCCCTCTCTACAGCTCAGGCTGACGCAACAGCTGACGATGACGCCGCAGCTGCAGCAGGCCATTCGGCTGCTGCAGTTGCCGATCATGGAGCTGCAGACCCAGATCCAGCAGGCGCTCGACGAAAACGTGATGCTCGAGGCCGAGGAGCCCGAGGCGCCGGCCGAGGCGCAAGACAACGGCCCGGACGCCGACGAGCCCGACAACGGCGCGGACCCCGAGGAGTTCGTGGAGCCGGAGCGCGAGGCCGCGCAGGAGACCGAGGTTGCGGTCGCAAGCGAGGCGGAGTGGGAGGACGTCCAGAAGACGGGGCCGGCCGAGGCGCCGAAGAGCGCGGAGCCGCCGACCACGTTCGAGTACGCCGACCGCTCCGAGGAGACGCTCGCGCGACCATCTGCTTTGGCAGCTCGAGCTCGAGAACTTGGACTCGCGCACGACGGCGATCGGCCAGGCGATCATCGACGCGATCAACGACGACGGCTATCTCACCGACGATCTCGACACGATCCGCGCGACTCTCGCGCCCGACGTGATCGTCACGATCGAGGAAGTCGAGAAGGTGCTCGTCGAGCTCGTGCAGCAGTTCGATCCCGCCGGTATCGGAGCGCGAAACGTCAGCGAGTGCGTGCTGCTCCAGCTCGCGCAGCTCGCGCCCGACACGGCTGGGCTCGCCGCTCGCGCGCGCGATCGCGACGCGAGCACCTGCCGTTTGATCGCGGAGCGCCAGTTCGGTCAGCTCAAGCGCCTGCTCAAGGTGACCGACGAAGAGCTCGAGGCGGCGATCGCGCTCGTCCGCTCGTGCCACCCGCGACCGGGATCCGCGGTGTTCGCCCCGGCCTCGGACTACATCGTGCCCGACGTGTTCGTGAGACGCAGCGACGGCCACTGGATCGTCGAGCTGAACAACGCGGTCTCGCCGCAACTACGCGTGAATCAAGTTTATGCGGGCTCGCTCGGCAGGGGCGAGGAGTATGATGTTCTTCGTACGCAGCTCCAAGAGGCGCGCTGGTTGATACGCAGCTTGGAGATCCGCAACGAGACGCTGCTCAAGGTCGCGCTCACGATCGTGCAACGGCAAAAGGAATTCCTCGAGCTCGGCGAAGAGCACATGCGGCCGATGGTGCTGCGCGACGTCGCCGAGGCGATCGAGATGCACGAATCGACCGTCTCGCGAGTCACCACCAACAAATACATGCACACGCCGCGCGGCGTGTTCGAGTTCCGCTACTTCTTCTCGAGCCACGTCGCGGGCGAGGAAGGCGATCAGTCGTCGACCGCCGTGCGCGCGAAGATCCGCAAGCTCGTGAGCGGCGAGGATCCCGAGAAGCCGCTCAGCGACAGCCAGATCGCGCAGATGCTTTCGAGCGAGGGCATCACCGTCGCGCGCCGCACGGTCGCCAAATACCGCGAGGCGATGAAAATCCCCTCGTCGAGCGACCGCAAGAGGAGCAAGTTGGTCGGATGAAGAAGGAGTAGATCATGCAGTTGACCGTTACGGGCCATCACATAGACGTCACGGAAGCCTTGCGAAACTACGTTGATAAGAGGCTTGCGAAGCTCGAACGGCACTTCGATCACATGACCAACATTCACTGCATCCTCACGGTCGAGAAGCTCCGGCACAAAGCCGAGGCCACGGTGCACGTCGGCGGCGGCACCATCCACGCCGACTCGATAGAAGAGAACATGTACGCTGCGATCGACGTGCTCGTCGATAAGCTCGACCGTCAGGTCAAGAAGTTCAAAGAGAAACTCACCGACCATCACGCCAAGGAAGTGGAGAAGACGCGCGCGCGCTGACCGGCCCCTCGGGTCGCGCCGCACAACGGACGGAGCTCCAAGCGAGAGACAGCTCGTGCGCCTCGTGATCATCAGCGGCCTATCCGGCTCGGGGAAGAGCGTCGCGCTGCACGCGCTCGAAGATCTCGGCTTCTATTGCATCGACAACATTCCTACGACGCTGCTGCGCTCGTTCGTCGACGAGCTGCTGCTGCGCAACGACCCGGCATTCGAGAACGTCGGCGTCGGCCTCGACGCTCGCAATCGCCGCCGCAGCGACATCGCCGAGATCCCGACGCTCGTGAAAGAGCTGCGAGCCGACTCCGTCGCGTGCGAGGTCGTGTTCCTCGAGACCGACGACAAGGTGCTCCTGTCGCGCTTCAGCGAGACTCGCCGCAAGCACCCGCTCACCGACGCGAGCACGAGCCTAGCCGAGGCGATCAAGAAGGAACGCGAGCTGCTCGGCCCCGTGATCGACACGGCCGAGCTCGTGATCGACACCACGGACATGACGGTGTCGCGAGCTCCGCGAGCAGATCACGCGAGCGCGTCGCGCCGCGCAGGCCCGGCAAGCTGTCGATCATGATCGAGTCGTTCGGCTACAAGCACGGCCTGCCCGCGAACGCCGACTTCGTGTTCGACGTGCGCTGCTTGCCGAATCCCTACTGGGAGCCGCAGCTGCGGCCGCTCTGCGGCAAGGACGCGCCGGTCAAGGGCTTCCTCGACGCGCAGCCGCTCGTGCAGGAGATGATCGCCGCGATCGCGGACTTCCTCGGGGAATGGATTCCGCGCTATCAGGACTTCCAGCGCTCGTACCTCACGGTCGCGATCGGCTGCACGGGCGGGATGCACCGCTCCGTGTACGTCGCCGAAGCGATCGCAAAGCGTCTCGAGGCGCAGTACGGGCCGATCCGGACCCAGCACGACGAGCTTCGCTGACGGAAATGGGGACATTCCGCATTTCGCTCTCGGTCAGCGGGGTGAGCTAGATGTTGCCGGCGAAATGCGGAATGTCCCCATTTCCGTCAGCGCTCGAGCGCGAACTTCAGGTGCGCCGGGGCGTAGAGCGTGTCCATCGGCTGATCGAACAGGAACGTGCGCAGCTCGTCCTCCATCGAGCATCGCGTCGCGGTAGCCCATGTCGATGAGCTCGCGCGTGAAGCCCGACTCGAACAGCAGATAGCTCACGAGCTGCATGCCGCTCCGGTTCGTCGCGCCGAGGCCTTTCAGCAGCAGCCGCACCGCGCGCGGCAGCTCGTGTGCGTGGCGTGCGGCGATCGCGCGCACGTCTTCCTTCGGCACGATCAAAAGCGTGTGCAGCGGCCGTAGGCCAACGACCCGCTCGGTGCCGGCCTCCGCGATGATCTTATTCACGTTCGACACGCGCTCGAGGTCGGTATACAGCCCGTCCATGAACAGCGTGTCGAGCATGTAGCCGCCGAGCTGCGCGAACGTCGGCGGCAGGGGTTCCGTGCCGGCCGGCGGCTCCGGATCCGGCCGCTCGTCGCGCACGCCGATCACGAGCATGCGGTCGGCGCCGAGATGGATCGCGGGCGACAACGGCGCGCGATGGCGCATCGAGCCGTCGCCGAAGTACTCGCCGCCGATCTTGACCGGCGGAAACACGAACGGCACGGCCGCGCTCGCCATCAGGTGGTCGATGTCGATCCGCTCGGCGCGGCCGACGCGGCGCACTCGCGTCCACGGCTGCAGATGCGGGCGGCCCTGGAACCACGTCACCGAACGCGCGGAGCTATAGCCCGACGCGGTGATGGCGAGCGCCTCGAGATGGCCGCGCTCGATCGCGCGCGCAATGCCGCCGAAGCGCACGTCGCGCTTGAGCAGCGCGCGCAGCGGCGTGTTGTCGAGCAGAGAGATCGGGTTGCGCACGCCGAGACCGCCGAACACGAGCGCCGTAAGCCAGTGCAGGCTCGTCTTCAGCATCGTCCAACTGTCGGTGCGGTAGACCTGCCTCGCGTGGAAATTCGCCCAGACGCGCTCCATGTCGCGGATCGCGCGCTCGAAGTTCGCGGCGCGCCCCGCGAGCACCGCGGCGTTGATCGCGCCCGCCGAGGTGCCCGTGATCGACCGCGAATGGATTCGGCGCGTTCTTCGGCAGCAGCGACGCGACCGCTTTGAGAACACCGACTTGGTATGCGCCGCGGGCACCGGCGCCAGGCAGAACGAGCGCTTTGCGCGTCTTCTCAGGCACTCGGCGCGGCGGCGCGTAGGCGCGCCCGGCACAGTGAGAATCTGCATCGTGTTGGTCCTCCCTGACACGCCTTGCTGATCGCCCTTCGTGAACAAGACAAGATCGCCGGCCGCGACCGCCCCGTCGTGCAGCAACGTTTCGAAGACCTTGTCGAGCGTCTGCGCTTCCGTGCTGGCGATATCGAACGGCACCGCGTAGACGCCCCGGTACATGCTCACGCGCCGGCTCGTCGTCTCGTGACGCGTGAACGCGAACACGGGGATGTCGGAGCGCACGCGCGACATCCAAAGCGGCGTGGAGCCGGACTCGGTCAGCGCGATGATCGCGCGCACGTTCAGGTGGTTCGCGACGTACATGACCGCCATCGCGATGGCCTCGTCGACGTGCGTGAACACGTCCTCGAGCCGATAGTTCGCGGCGCGGCGGAACGTCTCGTGCTTCTCGGCGCCGACGCACAGCTCGGCCATCGTGCGCACCGCGCGCACCGGATAGTGGCCGACCGCGGTCTCGGCCGACAGCATGACCGCATCGGTGCCGTCCATGACCGCGTTCGCGACGTCCGACACTTCGGCGCGCGTCGGCGACGGCGAATGGATCATCGACTCGAGCATCTGCGTGGCCGTGATCACGACCTTGTTGCGCGCGCGCGCGAGCCGGATCAAGCCCTTCTGCAGACCCGTCATCGACGCGTAGCCGACCTCGACCGCGAGGTCGCCGCGCGCCACCATGATGATGTCGCTCGCGTCGATGATCGCGCGGATGTGCTGCACGGCTTCGGCGCGCTCGATCTTCGCGACGAGGTGCGCCTGGCCGCCCGCGGCGCGCAGCAACGAGCGCGCCTCCTCGATGTCCTCCGCGTTGCGCGCGAACGAGACGGACATGAAGTCGAGCCCGTAGCGCGCGGCCGACTCGATGTCGCGCCGGTCCTTGTCCGTGAGCGCGGGCGCGGACAAGCCGCCGCCCTGTTTGTTGAGACCCTTGTGATCGCTGAGCTTGCCGCCCTGCTTCACGCGGCACGTGATCCTCGTGCCCTCGACATGGGCGACATCGAGCACAATCAGGCCGTCGTCGAGCAGCACGACGTCGCCGGGCGCCACGTCGTTGACGAGGTTGCGGTACGCGACGCCGACCGCATGCTCATCGCCGCCGTTCGGGTCCATGCCGGTGTCGAGCAAGAACTCCGCGCCCTCGACGAGCGTCACGGGGCCGTTCTTGAACGACTCGATGCGGATCTTCGGGCCTTGCAGGTCGCCCATGATGCCGATGTGGCGCCCGACCTTGTCGGACACGCGGCGCACCGTCTCGACGCGCTTCGCCTGATCGGCCGAGGTGCCGTGCGAGAAGTTGATCCGGAACACGTCGGCGCCCGCGAGGATCAGTTCCTCGACGACGGCCGGGTCGTCGGTGGCCGGGCCGAGCGTCGCGACGATCTTCGTGCGGCGACGCACGTCCTCCTTCGCGTTGCCGTCGATGAGGGGGGCGTCGAGTCTCTACGGTTTATGGCTTGGCACAGGATCAATCTGAAATCGTTGACGTTCGTTCGCGTGGGGCCGGTCTTCACCAGATATCGGCCGCTATCAAAGTAACTGTAAGTGTCGTGGCGCGCCAGTAGCGTCGCGAGCGAGGTGCCGAGCACCGCGTCGTGTCGTAACGTTTCGGGAACGATGAATGCGCCCGCGTGGTCGCCGTGCCCGTCGATGCCGTCGGTATCGGCCGCGAGCGCGCACACGCCGGGACACCCGTCGAGCTCGAGAGCGAGTGAGGCGATGTACTCCGTGTTGCGGCCGCCTCTGCCGCTACCCTCGCCTTCGCCGAGAACCACGCGAGTCTCTCCACCCGACAGGATCGCGACACGCCGCCCGCGCGAGCGCTGCTCCTTCGCGAGCTTCCCGTGGCGCGGCCGAGCTCTTGCGCCTCGTCGGCGAGGTCGTCGCCGAGATAAACCACCTCGTACCCGCGGCCGCGCAAGAACGTCGTCGCCGCGTCGAGCGCAGTCGAGGCTGTCGCGATCAGATGCACTTTGTCGCCCGCAAACGCGTGCGCCCCGGGCTTCGGCGTCTCGGCGATCCGACGCCCGAGCACCGGCATGAGCTCCGCTGATGTTCGGGTAGCGGTACCTCTCGAGGATCGCGAGCGCGTCGGCCTGCGTCGTCGCGTCCGGGATCGTCGGACCCGACGCGATGTCGCCGACGTCGTCGCCCGGAATGTCGGAGATCGCGAACGTGATCACCGGCGACGGATGGGCGGCGGCCGCGAGCCGCCCGCCCTTGAGCTTCGACAAATGCTTGCGGACGCAGTTGATCTCGCGAACGTCGGCGCCGGCACGAATCAGGTAGTTCGCCGCCGAGCGCTTCTGCTCGAACGTGACCGGCGGCAGCGGCGCGGCGGCGAGCGACGAGCCGCCGCCCGAGATCAGGCAGACGACGTACTCGTCCTCGCGCACGCTCGCCGCGAGCGCGAGCAGGCGCGCGCCGGCCGCGAGGCTGGACTCGTCCGGCGACGGATGCCCGGCCTCGACGACCTCGACGCCGCCGCTCGTCTCGCCGCTCTCCAGCCCGTGGCCGTACCGCGTGACGACGAGGCCGCGCGTCGGGGCGTCCCAGTGCGCGCAGAACGCAGCCGTCATCGAGGCAGCCGCCTTGCCGGTGCCGAGCACGAGCGCGGGCTTGCGCGGATAGGCCGCGAGCGCGGGCGGCAGACAGACCGCCGGCGCGGCCGCTTGCAGCGCAGTCGCAAAGGCCTGCTTCAGCAGCAGGACCTCGGCCGGCGTCGCGTCGGTCACTTCAGCTCTTCGCGCTCCGCGCGCGTTCTTCGAGGGTCGCGACCGCGGGCAGCTTCTTGCCCTCGAGAAACTCGAGGAAGGCGCCGCCGCCGGTCGACACGTAGGAGATCTTCTCGCCGACGCCGAACTGCTCGATCGCGGCGAGCGTGTCGCCGCCGCCCGCGATCGAGAATGCCTTGCTCGCCGCGACGGCTTCGGCGACGCGGCGCGTGCCGGCCGCGAACTCGGGGTTCTCGAACACGCCGACCGGGCCGTTCCAGACGATCGTGCCGGCGCGCGCGAGACGGTCCGCGTAACTCGCGGCGGTCTCGGGACCGATGTCGAGGATCATCTCGTCGGCGGCAACGTCGCCCACGCGCGTTACGCGCCCCTTCGCGCCAGCCTCGAGGCTCGTGCCGACGACGACGTCGGTCGGGAGCGGAATCTCGGCCTTGCCGAACTCGCCCGCGAGCAGACGCTTCGCGAACGGCACCTGGTCCGGCTCGTACAGCGACTTGCCGACGCTCGCGCCTGCGCCCGCGAGAATCGTGTTCGCGATGCCGCCGCCGAGGATCAGCGCGTCGACCTTCGTCGACAACGACTGCAGCACCTCGATCTTCGTCGACACCTTCGAGCCGCCGATGATCGCCGCGAGCGGCCGCTTCGGCTTCTCGAGCGCCGCGGCGAGCGCCTCGAGCTCCGCGACGAGCAGCGGGCCCGCGCACGCGACCGGCGCGTGGCGCGCGACGCCGTTCGTGCTCGCCTGTGCGCGGTGCGCCGTGCCGAACGCGTCCATCACGAACACGTCGCAAAGCTTGGCCATCCGCCGCGCGAGCTGGTCGTCGTCCTCTTCCTCGCCCTTCTCGAAGCGCACGTTCTCGCAGAGCACGAGGTCGCCGGGCTTCACGTCGACGCCGTCGAGCCATTGCGTTGCGAGCGGCACCTTGCGGCCGAGCAGCTCGCCGAGCTTCGCGGCAACCGGCGCGAGCGAGCTCTTGGCGTCCGGCTTGCCGGCCTTCGGGCGGCCCAAGTGCGACATCACGAGCACGCGCGCACCCGCATCGAGCGCGCGCACGCAGCGTCGGCAGCGCGGCGTCGATCCGCGCCGTGCTCGTGACCTTGCCGTCCTTCACCGGCACGTTGAGGTCTTCGCGGATCAGCACGCGCTTGCCGCGCAGGTCGAGATCCGTCATCCGTTTGACGGCGAGCGGCATGGGCGTCCCCTGCTGGTTGGAGCGACCGCTGTCGAAACCGGCGGCGTCCTAAAGCGCCGCGAACGCGAGCGTCGTGTCGAGCATCCGGTTCGAGAAGCCCCACTCGTTGTCGTACCACGAGCAGATCTTCACGAGCTTGCCGTCGATGACCTTCGTGAGCGTCGAGTCGTAGATCGACGACGCCGGGTTGTGGTTGAAGTCGACCGACACGAGCGGCCCGTCGTTGACCTCGAGAATGCCCTTGAGCGGGCCCGCCGCCGCCTTCTTCACGGCCTCGTCGATCTCCTTCGCGGACGTCGCGCGCGCGGCCTCGAACGTGAGGTCGACGACCGACACGTTGATCGTCGGCACGCGGATCGCGAAGCCGTCGAGCTTGCCGTTGAGCTCCGGCAGCACGAGGCCGACCGCGGCCGCGGCGCCGGTCTTCGTCGGGATCATCGACATGCGTGGCCGAGCGCGCGCGGCGCAAGTCCTTGTGGAACACGTCGGTGAGCACCTGGTCGTTCGTGTACGAGTGCACGGTCGTCATCAAGCCGCGCACGATGCCGATCGAGTCGTGCAGCACCTTCGCGATCGGCGCGAGGCAGTTGGTCGTGCACGACGCGTTCGAGATCACCGTGTGGCTCGCCTTCAGCGTCTTCTCGTTCACGCCGTAGACGACGGTCGCGTCGACGTCCTTCTCGCCGGGCGCCGAGATGATCACCTTCCTCGCGCCCGCCTTCACGTGCGCGCCGGCCTTCTCCTTCGACGTGAAGAGACCGGTGCACTCGAGCACGATGTCGACGCCGAGGGCTTTCCACGGCAGCTTCGAGGGATCGCGCTCGGCGCAGACCTTGATCTTGTCGCCGTCGACGACGAGCGAATCGCCTTCGACCTCGACCGGGAATTTGAACGGGCCGTGCGCGGTGTCGTAGCGCGTCAAATGCGCGTTCGTTTTCGCGTCGCCGAGATCGTTCACGGCGACGATCTCGATCTCGCCGCGGCGCTTGCCCTCGTAGAGCGCGCGCAGGATGTTGCGGCCGATCCGGCCATAGCCATTGATTGCGACTTTGACGGGCATGGGGAGAGTCCTCTCTAAGATTACTGATCTCTAAAGCGCTTCAAGCGACCCGCTCGACGCGACGTTGTCGACGGTTAGCAGCGCGTTATAGCAGACGGCGGGCGTGCTCCGCGACGGCCGCGACGGTAAAGCCGAAGTGCTCGAACACGGCCTTGGCAGGCGCGGACGCGCCGAAGGTGTCGATGCCGTGAACACCGCCGCGCCCCCCGACATACCGCCACCAGCCGCCGGTAGCGCCGGCCTCGATGGCGAGGCGCACGCCGCCCTCCGGCAGCACGCTCGCGCGATAGTCCGCAGGCTGCGCGTCGAACACCTCGCAGCACGGCATCGACACGACGCGCGCCGTGACACCCGAAGCCTCGAGCTCACGCGCCGCGCCGACCGCGAGCTGGACCTCCGACCCGGTCGCGATGAACGTGATGTTCGGCGCCTCGGCGCCCGCGGCGAGCACGTAGCCACCGCGCGCGATGCTTGCGATTTGCTCCGGCGTGCGCTGCATGTGCGGCAAATCCTGGCGCGTGAGCGCGAGCACGGCCGGCCCGTTCTTGCGCTCGAGGGCGGCGCGCCACGCGACCGCCGTCTCGACCGTGTCGCACGGGCGCCAGACGTGCATGTGCGGGATCAGGCGTAGGCTCGCGAGGTGCTCGATCGGCTGGTGCGTCGGCCCGTCCTCGCCGAGCCCGATCGAGTCGTGCGTGAGCACGAAGATGCTCCGCAAGCCTATGAGCGCGGACATCCGGATGCCGTTGCGCGCGTAGTCGGAGAACACGAGGAACGTGCCGCCGTACGGAATGCAGCCGCCGTGCGCCGCGATCCCGTTCATGATCGCCGCCATGCCGAACTCGCGCACGCCATAGTGAACGTAGTCGCCGCCCGGGTTGTCGGCCGTCAGCGTCGTCGACAACTTGAAGTTCGTGTTGTTCGAGCCCGTGAGATCGGCCGAGCCGCCGATGAACTCGGGTAGCTTCGGGCCGAACACCTCGAGCGCGGCCTGCGAGGCCTTCCGCGTCGCCATGGTCTTCGCCGCGGCCGCCGCCTTCGCGATCGCGTCGTCGGCGAGCGCGGCCCAGTCCGTCGGCAGGTCGCCGTTCATCCGGCGCGTGAACTCCGCGGCGAGATCGGGGTAGCGGCGCGCGTAGTCCGCGAAGCGCTTCTGCCAATCCTCCGCGAGCTTCGTGCCGCGCTCGCGAGCGTCCCACGCGCGCTTGATGTCGTCGGGAATCTCGAACGGCGGGTACTCCCAGCCGAGCGTCTTGCGGGCGGCCGCAACCTCGGTCGCGCCGAGCGCCGAGCCGTGCGTCGCCTCGGTGCCTTGCTTGTTCGGGGCTCCGAAGCCGATGATCGTCTTGCAGCAGATCAGGGACGGACGCCCGTGCTGCGCGCGCGCCGCCTCGATCGCGGCACGAATCGCGGCGGAATCGTGGCCGTCGACATTCGGCACGACGTGCCAGCCATAGGCTTCGAATCGCTTCGGCGTGTCGTCCGTGAACCAGCCCTTGACCTCGCCGTCGATCGAGATGCCGTTGTCGTCGTAGAAGCCGATCAGCTTGCCGAGCCTCTGCGTGCCCGCGAACGCACTGGCCTCGTGCGAGACGCCTTCCATGAGGCAACCGTCGCCGCAGAAGAAATACGTGTAGTGATCGACGACCGTCGCGTCCACGCGATTGAAATGCGTGGCCAGAAAGCGCTCCGACGAGCGCCATGCCCACGGCGTTCGCGATACCTTGACCGAGCGGCCCCGTGGTGGTCTCGATGCCGATGTCGACCTCGCGTTCGGGATGACCGGCGCAGCGCGAGCCGAGCTTGCGGAAGCGCTTGATCTCGTCGATCCCGAGCTCGTAGCCCGTCAGGTACGCGACGGCATAGAGCAGCATCGAGCCGTGGCCGTTCGAGAGCACGAACCGGTCGCGGTCGTGCCAATGCGGCTCGGTCGGCGCAAACCGTAGGTAGTCGTTCCAGAGCACCTCGGCGATGTCGGCCATGCCCATCGGCATGCCGGGATGGCCCGAATTCGCGGCCTCGACGGCGTCCATCGCGAGCGCTCGGATCGCGTTCGCGAGCCGGCGCCGCGGCGGCCTTCCGCTCGCGGGATCTTGATTCTTGCTCACTGCCATCGACGGGTTGCTCGAATCGCGCTCAAGACTGCGCCGGCCCGGACCTGTTGCTCGGCCCGTTTGCGCGGCGGCGCGGGAGCGGAAACGGGTTGAAATTGTCGCGCACTGCCGACATGGGGCGCAATAAGGCGTCCGGCGGAGTCGCGCCGACGTGGAGCGAATGCGCTTTGGTTCCGGCGCCGCGAATTGTGACGGAATCCCGCCGCCTCGAGGGGGGAGAATTAAGTATGATCGCGGAGACTTCCCATTCGGCCCGCTCAGGGATGGCACTCAGCTCCGAACACCGCACTCTCCGAGTCCTGCAGATCAGCGACACCCATCTGCACTCCGCCGCGGACAGCCGGATGCGCGGCGTGACGACCTACGCCACGTTCAAGCAGGTCCTCGACCACGCGCAGCGCGACCGGCGTTGGCCGCCGGACCTCGTGATCGCGACCGGCGACATCGTGCAAGACGAGAGCCGCTCGGGATACGAGCTGTTCCGCGCCACGCTCGAGCCGTTCGGCGTGCCCGTGATCTCGATCCCGGGCAATCACGACGATCCGAACCTCATGGCCGAGATCCTGTCCGGCGAGCCCGTTCCAGTTCGGCGGCGAAGTGCGCCGGGGCCGCTGGTCGCTCTTGTGTCTCAGCACGTTCCTCGCGGGCGAAGACGCCGGCGGTCTCGGTCACGCGCGCTTGAACGGCCTGCGCAAGGCGCTCGACGCGCACTCGGGCCAGCACGTGCTCGTCGCGATGCACCACCATCCGTTGCCGATGGGCAGCGCGTGGCTCGACGGCGTCGCGCTGCGCGACGCGGCGGCGTTCTGGGACGTCATCGGCGAGCACGACAACGTGCGCGCGGTGGTCTGCGGGCACGTGCATCAGCAAAGCGAACAGCTGCACAACGGCGTGCAGTTCTTCAGCACGCCGTCGACCTGCGCGCAGTTCCTGCCGAAAAGCGAGTTCTTCGCGCTCGACGAGCGCCCGCCCGCGGCGCGCTGGCTCGAGCTGCATCCCGACGGACGCATCGAGACGGAAGTGACTTGGGCACGCGGCTCGCGCAGTTGACCGGCGCGCTCGCGGCGCTCGCCGCCGTGCTGCACGCGCAGCCCGCCGCGGCGGATCCCGCGGCGTGGCGCATCGCGGGCGAGCGAGGCGGCGAAGTCGCGCTGCTCGGCTCGATGCACGCGCTGCGCGCGCGCGACTATCCGCTGCCGCCGCTCGTCGACAGCCTCTATGGCCGCGCCGAGATCATCGTGATGGAGATCGACCTCGACGATCTCGATCCCGCGACCGAGCAAGCCTCGGTCCTTTCCGTCGCCGCGCTGCCCGCGGGCCAAACGCTCGGGACCGTGCTCGACAAGAAGGTGTACGACCTCGCGCAACAGCGCGCGCGCGGGCTCGGCATCGACCTCGCGCTCTTGGACCACGTGCAGCCGTGGCTAGTCGCGATCACGCTGCTCGACGTCGGTCTTCAGCAAGCTCGGTTTCGACGCCGAGCACGGCCTCGAGCACTACTTGCTCGGCAAGGCGAAGAGCGACCACAAGGAGATCGTCGGGCTCGAGACGCTCGATCAGCAGCTAGGCATCTTCGCGGCGCTGCCGCGCAAGAGCCAGCAGGCGATGCTCTCCCAGACGCTCGACGAGCTCGACACCGCCGATACGACGATGAGCGAGCTCGAGACCGCCTGGCGCGACGGGCACGTCGAGACGATGACCGACAAGCTGCTCGGCGACTTCGACGACTTCCCCGATCTCTATCCGGCGCTCGTGACGAAGCGCAATGCAGCCTGGACCGACGCGCTCGAAAAGCTCTTGAAGGACGGGCACCGCTACCTCGTCGTGGTCGGCGCGCTCCATCTCGTGGGGCGAGACAGCGTGATCGAGAGACTCGGCGCGCGCGGCCATCGCGTGGAGCGGCTCGGCGCGCCGCACTAATGGGGACATTCCGCATTTCGCCGCACCTCGCGCGCTACCGATGAGCGCAGCTAGCGAAATGCGGAATGTCCCCATTACGCCGCCCGTTACGCCGCGCGCAGCGAAAAGCGGAATGTCCCCTTTACACCTCGACCATCTCGAAGTCTTCTTTGCCGGAGCCGCAGTCCGGGCAACGCCACGACAGCGGCACGTCTTCCCATTTCGTGCCCGGCGGGATCCCCTCGTCCGGCCGGCCCGCGGCTTCGCTGTAAATGAAGCCGCAGATGAGACACATGTAATTCTTCACTTCCCGTTCACCCGTCTCGCGCGTCGTCCCGCGCGCGGGTGCGAAGCGTAGCACGGCGCACGCGGAGTCAGGCGAGCGACGATTCGGCGCGCAAGCGCGGCGGCGATCTTGTCGAGCCGGGCGCGCGGATCGCGCGTTTCGAGCAGCGACTGCTTGAGCACGAGCGTGAATGGCAACGCCTCGGCGAGCCGCGCGCCGACCCAAGCTGCATCGTCGTACGCGGTCTCGACGCCCGCGTAGATCGGCAATTGCTCGAGCAGCGTCGCGAGCAGGCTCTTGAGCTTCGAGTGCTCCGGCGGCAGCGGCATCGCCGGCGGCTCGTCGAGCACGCCTGACCCGTCCGACGTAGAGCCCGTCGGGGCGGCGGCGCGACTCCTCGATCGTGAAGCTGTCGCGCCCGATGGCATTGACCGAGAGCAGCCCGCCGCTGTCCTGCCAGTCGACGATCTCGGCCGTCGTGCCGACCTCGAAAGTCTCAGCCTCGCCGACTTCCGAGCCCGCGCGAATCGCGACGACGCCGAAGCGGTTGTCGCCGCGCAGCACGCTCGCGACCATGTCGAAATAGCGGGTCTCGAAGATTCGAAGGCTCAGCGGGCCGCCCGGAAACAACACGGTTGCGAGCGGGAAGAGCGGCAGCTCGTTCGTCACGCACTTCCGTGCTGCGCCCGCCGCTCGAGCGCGCGCTCGAGCTTCAGCGGCAAACCCTGGAACCCGCCGTTCGACATCAACACGGCATGGTCGCCCGGGCGCAGCTCCGCGAGCAGCGCCGCGAGCAGCTCGTCGACGTTGGCTGCGACGCTCGCCTTCGCGCCGAGCGGTGCGAACGCGGCCGCGACGTCCCAGCCCATGTCGTCCGCGCCGAGCACGAAGAGGCGGTCCGCGCCCGCGAACGAGCGCGCGAGCGTGTCGCGGTGCACGCCCATGCGCATCGTGTTCGAGCGCGGCTCCATCACCGCGACGATTCGTCTTCGCGGCGCCGGCGCTCTTGAGGCCCGCAAGCGTCGTCGCGATCGCCGTCGGATGGTGCGCGAAGTCCTCGTAGAGCGTTATGCCTCCGAACTCGCCGCGCTTCTCGAGCCTGCGCTTCACGCCGCTGAACTCGGCGAGCGCGGCGAGCGCGACGTCCGCCGGCACGCCGACGTGCAGCGCAGCCGCGAGCGCCGCGAGCGCGTTCTCGAGGTTGTGCTCGCCGAGCTGCCCCCAGAGCACGCCGCCGAGCCGCTCGCCGCGGCGTTGCACGTCGAAGCTCGAGCGCTCGCCGATCGACTCGTACGCGGCCGTCCAATCCGCTTCGCCGCGCGCGCTGAACGTTTCGACCGGCGTCCAAACGCCGCGCGCGCGAAGCGTGTCGACGTTCGCGTCACGGCCGTTCGCGACGATCAAGCCGTTGCCCGGCACCGTCCGCACGAGCTGGTGGAATTGCCAAAGTGATCGCGTCGACGTCCGCGTAGATGTCCGCGTGGTCGTACTCGATGTTGTTGATCACGAGCGTGCGCGGCCGGTAATGCACGAACTTCGCACGCTTGTCGAAGAACGCCGTGTCGTACTCGTCGGCCTCGACGACGAAGTACTTCGCGCCTCCGAGCCGCGCCGAGACGTCGAAGTTGCGCGGGATGCCGCCGATCAAGAAGCCCGGGTCGAGGCCCGCGTACTCGAGGATCCACGCGAGCATGCTCGTCGTCGTCGTCTTGCCGTGCGTGCCCGAGACTGCGAGCACCCAGTTGTCGCGCAGCACGTTGTCGGCGAGCCACTGCGGTCCCGAGTAGTACGGCAGCCCCGAGTCGAGCAACGCTTCGACGACCGGCTTGCCCCGTGACAGCGCGTTGCCGACGACGACGCAGTCGAGATCCGGGTCGACGTGCCTTTGGTCGTAGCCCTGCTCGAGCGCGATGCCAAGCCGCTCGAGCTGCGTGCTCATCGGCGGGTAGACGTTTTGATCGGAGCCCGAGACTTCGTGGCCGGCGGCCTTCGCAATCGCCGCGATCCCACCCATGAAGGTGCCGCAGATGCCGAGAATGTGAACCCGCATTATTTGGGCGTCGGAAAGAGGGTGGCGTCGGCGCTGATCGAGAGCAGCAGGTAACCTAGCATGATCGCGACGGCCAAAACATACGGCCGCTCCAAGCGCGCGCGACAGGATGAAAGCCGAGACGTCGACGGACCAGACCGGGACGAGTAAGGTCAACATGTACGGGATGGTCACTTCGTCTTTCGGCACGTGCAGCGAGCGGTGCCAGGCGAGCAGCGCCACGTTCACTAGATTCAGCAGCGTGTCTGCACCGAGCACCGCGGTCGCCGTCTGACGGAAACGCCGCTCGCGGCTCGAACATGCGCAGGACGCCCCAGATGAAGCCCAGCTCGAGCAACGTGTCGAGCGCGACCATGAGCTCCGGGTACGCGACGAGCTGCAAGTAGTGCGCCGTGACCAGCGCGAGAACGAGATACACGACCAGCACGGCGACGAAGAACCCGCGCGACGACGGGAGATCCTCGGGGCTGCGACGGTGGAACGCGATTTCGACGAACGCGAAAATCAGTCGCAGCACTGGGCTGGTTCCGCGGGCATGGACCGCGATAATAGCGCAGCCCCGGCGGAGACAGAGGCTGAAGGACGACGGTGACGATCTCGGTCAGCGAATGGATCGAAGACGATGCGGCGCTCGCGTCGCTGTGCGCGGCGCTCGACGGCGCGTCGCTCGTCGCGGTCGACACGGAGTTCGTGCGCGAAAAGACGTACTACCCGCAGCTCTGCCTCATTCAAATCGCGAACGCGCGAGCACGCAGCGTGCATCGACTGTCTCGCGCCGCTCGACTTGGCGCCGCTGTTCGAGCGGCTGTTCCGCGCGAGACTGCACCTGGGTGCTGCACAGCGCGCGGCAGGATCTCGAGGTGATCTGGCAGCGCGCGTCGCGAATGCCGCCGCGGCTCATCGACACGCAAATCGCCGCCGCGCTCGTCGGCTGGCCGCCGCAGCTCGGGCTCGAGGCGCTGCTCGAGCGCACGCGTGCACGTCACGCTCGGCGAGAGCTTCGCGCGCACGGACTGGAGCCGCCGGCCGCTGCCGCCCGCCGCGCTGAACTACGCGCTCGAGGACGTGCGGCATCTGCTGCCCGCGTGGGACGTGCTCGAGCGCCGGCTCGCGGAGCTCGGCCGGCTCGAATGGCTGCACGAGGACTGCGCGCGCGCGCTCGCCGAGCCGCCCGTCGCCGACGCGACGGCGCTCTGGGCGCGCCTCAAGGGCGTGCACGGGCTCGCGTTCGCGGCGCAATGCGCCGCGCTCGAGCTCGTGCGCTGGCGCGAGCTCGCAGCGCAGCGCGCCGACCGCCCGCGCCGCTGGCTGTTGGAGGACGACAAGCTGCTCGCGCTCGCGGCCGCGCTGCCCGCGACGCCCGAGGCGCTCGGCGAATGGATGCCGCCGAAGTTCGTCGCGCGCAACGGCGACGACATCGTCGCCGCTGTCGCGCGGCGCGACGACGCCGACGTGCAGGCGATCGTGCGCGCAAGCGCCGCGCGCGAAGCTCCCGACAAGGCGAAGGTCAAAGCGCTGCAAGAGGACGCACGCAAGCGCGCGGCGGCGCTCGGTCTGGAGCCCGAGATCCTCGCGACAAAGCGCGACCTCGTCGCGCTCGCGGCCGGGTATCCGCCCGCGCATCTGCGCGACGGTTGGCGCGCCGGCGCGCTCGGGTTGGAGCCGACGCCCGCAAGCGGCGTCTAGACCTCGGGTAGTGGGCGCGGGCCGCGGCGCGAGCGTCGTCTGGAAAAATCGACCTCAAGTGCAGCGGAACCACCCAGGCACCCCGCTTCTCGCGCGTGGAGATGAACCGCGTCGCGCGATTGACCTGCGACTCGCGGTCGTAGTCCATTGTCGCTTCGACGGTGAGCTCGCCGTGCGCCGCCGACTCGGCACGCAGCATCTGGAACCGCTCGGTGCGTGGCCGAGCGAGCAGCGGGAGGCTCGGGTTGAAGACGTCGAACGCGAGCACGCCGTTCCGTTGCATAAGTGTCCGCGCACGGACGCAAAGAATCCGGCGAATTCGCGCTGCTCGCTCAGATGAAGCAGCGAGTTGCGGGCGACGAAGATCAACGAGAACGTGCGTCCGAGCTCGAAGTCGCGCATGTCACCCTCGACGAGCTCGACCGACTCGCCCGCCACCGCCGCGCGATGACCCGCAGCAGCCAGCACTGCGGACGATCGGTCCAAGAGCGTCGGGGTCAAGCGCGCCCTCGCTGCGCCAATGAGACGCTGTCGGCCTCAGCGCGGCGCGCGCGCCGCGCGTGACGACGGCGAATCAACGCCGCAGGCCGAGCGAGGTCGTGAGCCGCCGGTAAACGGCATCCACCTCGCCGGTCGCCGGGATCGTCTTCAGCAAGCCGCGGTGCTCGTAGTGCTCGATCAACGGCGCAGTCTGGCGTTGATAGACCTGGAGGCGGTTGCGGATCGTTTCTTCTTTGTCGTCGTCGCGCTGCAGGAGCTCGCCGCCGGCCTTCTTGCACGCTTCGAGCTCCGCGGCCGGCGAGAAATAGACGTTCAGCACGGCCCCCGTCTTCGAGCACGTACGCCGGCCCGCGAGCCGCTTCATGAGGATGTCGAAGTCGACGTCCATCAGCACGGCCGCGTCGATCGTAAGGCCGCGCTTCGCGAGCACCGCCTCGAGGTCTTGAGCCTGCTTGCCGTTGCGCGGGTAGCCGTCGAGGATGAAGCCGTGCGCGGCGTCGGGCGTGCCGAGCCGTTCCTCGATCATGCCGAGCACGATGTCGTCGGAGACGAGCTCGCCCGCATCCATGACGGCCTTCGCCTTGAGCCCGAGCGGAGTCTTGTCCGCGACCGCGCGCCGCAAGAGATCGCCGGTCGACACCTGCGGCAGGCCGAACTCCTTCTGCAGCCGCTGTGCCTGCGTGCCCTTGCCCGAGCCCGGCGCGCCGAGCATCACGATCCTCATGGTTGTTATTCTCCGAGCGCGTTCGCGAAGGGCGTTACGCTAGCGTCGCGGCGCGGGCGGCGTCAACGCGGCGGCGCGGCAGCTCGAACGCGGCGGCCGCCCGGCACCGGCTTCCCGGGGGGAGCAGCCAGAGCTGGTAGTCTCGTCGTCCGGTCAATAGTTGCGCGCGGGGCTCGTTCGGGGGGAATTCCTTGCTCGGTCACTATCTGTGGATCGCGCTCCGGAATCTTCGGCGCTCGCCGGTCGCGAGCACGATCAACGTGATCACTTTGGCGCTCGGGCTCGCATGCTTCGTGCTCGCGAACGCGTTGGTCACGTTCTGGCAGCGCGCCGAAGAGCAGTTCGCAAACGCGGACCGGATCGCCGTGCTCACGGTGAGCATCGACGTCCTCGACGGCAGCGTGAAGTACTCGGACGACCCCGGCATGCCCGAGATCGCGGCGAGCTACATCAAGGCCGAGTTTCCGCGGCTCGAGCGCGTCGCTCGCGCGATCTCCTTCAACGGCGACGCGATACTCGCGAGCGGCGATCAGACCGTGCGCCGCAAGGCGGTCGCCGTCGACTCGGACTTCCTCGAGATCTTCGCGCTGCCGTTCGTCGCGGGCGACGCACGCGGCGCGCTCGCGAAGCCCCTGAGCGCCGTCGTGACGGAGGACCTCGCGACACGCTTGTGGGGAAGCGCCGACGCCGTCGGCCGCACGCTCAGGATCCAGAACACGGTGGACGCGGTGGTCACCGGCGTGATCGCCGCGCTGCCGGAGCCGACGCACATGGGCCGCTCGAAGGCCGCGGCGTTGCCGTTCGACGCGCTCGTTTCCCACGACGTGCTCGAGCGCGTGCGCGAATCGCAGCGCGATCCGAACGCGCCGCCGCCGCCGAACGAGAACTGGTTCGGCGACAGCGACGCGTACACTTATGTGCTCCTGCCGCGCGACGGCAGTGTGACGGTCGCGACGCTGCGGGCCGACCTACCCGCGTTCACGGCGCGGCACGTGCCGAAGGAGTTGGCCGCGTTCGCGAAGATCGAATTCGGCGCGTTGCCCGTGCGCTCGATGCTCGGCAAGGCCGTGGACAGCAAGGTCTTCGCGTTCCCGGGCAACCTTTCGGTGGCCGGCGCGCTCCTGGGCCTCGGCACGCTCGTGCTCGTCGTCGCCTGCGTGAACTACGCGAACCTCGCGACGGCGCGCGCGATTCGCCGCGTTCGCGAGGTCGGGCTCCGCAAGACCCTCGGCGCGCGCGCCCGCGCAGATCATGTTGCAGCACCTCTGCGAAGCCGCGCTGCTGACCGGCATTGCGCTCGCGGTCGCGGTGCTCGTGTTCCTCGCGCTCGAGCCGCCGGTCGCCCGCTTAGTCGGGGCCGACGTCGGCGCGTTCGTGCGGAAGGAACCGCGCTTCTGGATCTCGCTGCTCGCGGCGACGGCCGCGGCGACGGCGCTCGCGGGCGCGTATCCCGCATTCGTGCTCGCGAGAGTCGTGCCGCTGCACGCGCTGCGCGCCGCGCGCGGCCGACTCGGACCGAAGGCGCTCGCGACGTTGCTCGTCGGCGGACAGTTCGCGGTCGCAACGTTCCTGCTGATCGCCGTCACCGTCACGACGCTGCAGAACCGTCACCTGCTACGCACGGGTCTCGGCGCCGGCTCGGATCCGCTCGTGATGGTCGGCAACCCGAAGATCGCGCGCGTCGGAACCGAGACGCTGCGCGCGGAGCTCGCGCGCGTGCCGCATGTGAAGGGCCTCACGGAGATCGGCAATGTGCCTTGGGAGTCGATCAGCATGACCGCGGTTGCGACGACGCCCGGGGTGGACGCGATCGGGAAGGGCGTCATGAACTACACCGTCGGCTACGACTTCTTCTCGGTGTTCGACATCCCGCTGCTGGCCGGCCGCTCGTTCAGCCCCGAGCGCTACGCGACGGACTTCCCCGCGCCCGGCGGTGCGGCGGCTGCCCCCAGCAGCGAGCCGCGCGCGATCGTGGTCGATCGCGCGTTCGTCGAGCAATTCGGCTTCGCGTCGCCCGAGGCGGCGGTCGATCAGCTCGTCTATTTCCCGGAAAGCACGATGAAGGCGTTCGGCTTCGGCGCGCAGCCTCTGCGGATCATCGGCGTGGCCGAGACGAAGCTGTTCACGTTCTTCGGGCCCAAGGGCGTCCACGCGACGATGTATCAATTCGCTCCGGACCTGCGCTTCCAGATCGCGCGGATCGCGAAGGACGACGTCACGGCCGCGCTCGACGGCATCGACGAAGCGTGGCGGCGGCTCGCGCCGAACGTCCCGATCGGCCGCCGCTTCCTCGACGAGGTGTTCGAATCGAGCTACTCGACCTTCGCTCGCGTGAGCGAGCTCTTCACGGGGCTCGCCGCGATCGCGTTCGTGATCTGCGTGTCTGGGCTGTTCGGCATGGCGACGCTCGTTGCAAGCCGACGACTGCCGGAGATCGGCGTTCGCAAGACGCTGGGCGCGAGCGCGCCGCAGATGGTCGCGATGCTGCTGCGCGGCTTCGGCCTCCCCGTCCTGATCGCGAACGTGATCGCCTGGCCGTTCGCCTATTGGGCCGCGCGCTCGTACCTCGACCTGCTGCTCTCGCCGATCGACCTCACCGCCTGGCCGTTCGTGTTCTCGCTCGCCGCGACGCTCGGCATCGCGTGCGTCGCGGTCGTCGGGCAGACGCTGCGCGCCGCGCTCGCGCGGCCGGCCGACGTGCTGCGCTACGAGTAGCGATCAGCTCGGGTCGGCATCGCGAGCTCCACGCTCGCTCGGCCTGCGGCGACGGCCGAGCTCGGCGCGGCGGAGCAGCGCCGCGCGCACGGCCTCCAGCACCTCCGGATCGAGGCGGCGCATCAACTTGCCGATGTACTGGAGCTGCCGGCGGCGACCGCCGAAGGTCTTGATACGCTTGGCACCCGCGAGCGCCTCCTCGAGAAGCTCCGGGAGCGCGAGCTTCGCGATCACTTCGTTCGGCATTGCGGCCAGCTGCTCGCCCAGCGTTTGTAGCTCCTCGCTCGCGCGCTTGCGCGCGCTGCGTGACGGCCCTTCTTCGGGCGCCGTGTCGGTGCCGCGCGGCACGGGGCCGATCTCCACGTTCGAGCTTCCGGATTTGCGGGATCGGCGCGCCATTTGCCGCGCATTATGCCGCGCTTGCGCCGGGCCACACCTCGTCCGCTCGAAGCGGTCGACGAGACCCGCGAGCGCACGCGTGGCCCGGGGCGCGGGCAGCGGCGCGCAACTGCGCACCACGGATGCGACGTAATGAGCAGGCGTCCTGCCCTCGTGAGACGCGAAGGCCGCGCCGGCGGCCGGTGCGGCGGCCGTGTGTCGGCGAACACCGACGCATCAATTCAAAGACACGTTGCCCACACACCAGGGGCGCGTAAGGTGTGCGCCATCGGTTCGGTGAAGGAGTGCCGAGTCGTGATCCGCGAAGGAACCACGGCCGCGTAAAGACCAAAAAATGGAACGACATTCACAAACGTACGTCCTCGGCGCGCTGCACGCGGATGGCGACGACGACACGATCGAAGTCCGCATCCTGCGGCCGCACGAGGCCTACAGGAAGACGCGCGGCGCGCACGCGCAAGACGTCGCCGACGACAGCCCGACCGACATCCAGGAGGTCTTGAGGTAAGAATGCCGTCGCGTCCGCGAAGACGCGACGACTCCGCTCCCCGCGATCCCCATCGACGAGGTCGTTTGCTATCCTCTAGCGCCGTGTCGATGCGGGATCGGGAGAGCGCATGAAAAAGAAGAACGTCTTCTACGCCCAGTCGGGCGGAGTCACCGCCGTCATCAATGCGAGCGCGTGCGGCGTGATCGAGACCGCGCGCAAGAACAAGAGCAAGCTCGGCAAGGTCTACGCGGGCGTCAACGGCATCCTCGGCGCGCTGACCGAGGACATGATCGACACGACGGCCGAGAGCGCGAAGACCATCGCGGGATTGCGCTACACGCCGGGCGGCGCGTTCGGCTCGGCGCGCTACAAGCTCAAGGGCCTCGACCAGAACCGCGCCGAGTACGAGCGCCTGATCGAGGTGTTCAAGGCGCACGACATCGGCTACTTCTTCTACAACGGCGGCGGCGACTCGATGGACACCGCGCACAAGGTGTCGCAGATCGGCGCGCGAGCTCGGCTACCCGGTCGTCTGCGTCGGCGTGCCGAAGACCGTCGACAACGATCTGCCGGTCACCGACACGTGCCCCGGCTTCGGCTCGGTCGCGAAATACGTCGCGGTGTCGACGCGCGAGGCCGCGCTCGACGTCGCGTCGATGGCGCGCACTTCGACGCGCGTGTTCGTGCTCGAGGTCATGGGCCGGCACGCGGGCTGGATCGCGGCGGCCGCGCGGGCTCGCGGGCGAGAAGGAAGGCGACGCGCCGCACGTGATCCTGTTCCCGGAGATTCCGTTCGACGAAGCCGCGTTCCTCGCGCGCGTGAAGGACAGCGTCGCGAAGCACGAGTACTGCGTCGTCGTCGTGTCCGAGGGCGCGCACTACGCCGACGGCCGGTTCCTGTCCGAGGCCGGCGGCAAGGACGCGTTCGGCCACGCGCAGCTCGGCGGCGTCGCGGCGACGATCGCGCAGCTCGTGAAACGCAAGCTCGGCTTCAAGTACCACTACGCGATCGCGGACTATTTGCAGCGCGCGGCGCGCCACGTCGCGTCGAAGGTCGACGTCGCGCAGGCTTACGCGATGGGCAAGGCCGCGGTCGAGCTCGCGCTCAAGGGGCAGAACGCGGTGATGCCGACGATCGTGCGCACGTCCGACAAGCCCGTACCGCTGGAAGGTCGGCAGCGTGCCGCTCGCCGACGTCGCGAACAAAGAGAAGATGATGCCGCGCAACTTCATCAGCCCGGACGGGTTCGCGATCACGGCCGCGTGCCGAAAGTACCTCGCGCCGCTGATCGTCGGCGAGGACTATCCGCCTTACAAGAACGGGCCTGCCGAGTTATGTCAGCCTACGCAATCAGCGGGTTACGCGACGGCTCACGACGGAGTTTGTGCTAAAGTAGCCGCCGCTTTCGCCGGGGGGCGGCGAAGCCAGAAGAACAAGGTTGAACCCGTTCGCATCCGCCGACGCACCCCGCCGGCGCGGTTTCCAGACAGGGTTGATCCAGCCTCACGAGGCTGCGTCGATGCGGCGCGCCCGGTCGCACAGCTGTTTTGGGAGATGAATACGGTGAATCCGAATATCGCGCTTTGGTTGTCGCTCGGCGCCGCGGTGCTCGCGGTGCTTTATGGCGTCGTCACGGTGAGCTGGGTGCTCAAGCTCTCCCCGGGCAACGCCCGGATGCAGGAGATCGCCGGCGCCATTCAGGAAGGCGCGAAGGCGTACATGAACCGGCAGTACACGACGATCGCGATCGCGGGCGTCGTGCTGTTCGTGATCCTCGGCTTCGCGCTGAACTGGCAGACCGCGATCGGCTTCGCGGTCGGCGCGATGTTCTCGGGCCTCGCGGGCTACATCGGCATGTTCGTGTCGGTACGCGCCAACGTGCGCACCGCCGAGGCCGCGACCAAGGGCTTGAACGCCGGCGCTCACGGTCGCGTTCCGCGGCGGCGCGGTGACGGGCCTGCTCGTCGTCGGCTTGGGCCTGCTCGGCGTCGCGGGCTACTACGTCGATGCTGCACGCGGCTCGGCTACGCGCAGGACCGAGATCTTGAAGGCGCTCGTCGGCCTCGCGTTCGGCGGCTCGCTGATCTCGATCTTCGCGCGTCTCGGCGGCGGCATCTTCACGAAGGGCGCCGACGTCGGCGCGGACCTCGTCGGCAAGGTCGAAGCCGGCATTCCCGAGGACGACCCGCGCAATCCGGCCGTGATCGCGGACAACGTCGGCGACAACGTCGGCGACTGCGCCGGCATGGCCGCGGACCTGTTCGAGACCTACGCGGTGACCTTGATCGCGACGATGCTGCTCGGCGGCCTGACGGCGTCCTCGCTCGGCGAGAACGCGGCGCTCTACCCGATCGCTGCTCGGCGCCGTGTCGATCGTCGCGTCGATCATCGGCACGTTCTTCGTCGAGCACGAAGACCGGCAAGATCATGCCCGCGCTCTACAAGGGCGTCATCGTCTCGGGCGTGCTCGCCGCGATCGCGTTCTATCCGATCACGACGACGATGATGGGCGCGAACGCGACGAACCTCTACTGGCGCCGCGCTGATCGGCCTCGCGCTGACGGCCGCCATGGTCGTGATCACCGAGTACTACACGGGCACGAACTTCAGCCCGGTGCAGAAGGTCGCGGCCGCGTCGCAGACGGGCCACGCGACCAACATCATCGCGGGCCTCGGCGTTTCGATGAAGGCGACGGCGCTGCCCGGTGATCGCGGTCTGCTTCGCGATCTGGGGCGCGTACGCGCTCGGCGGCCTCTACGGCATCGCGGTCGCAGCCACGAGCATGCTGTCGATGACCGGCATGATCGTCGCGCTCGACGCGTTCGGCCCGATCACCGACAACGCGGGCGGCATCGCCGAGATGGCGAAGCTGCCGAAGGAAGTTCGCCACGTGACCGACGCGCTCGACGCGGTCGGCAACACGACGAAGGCGGTGACGAAGGGCTACGCGATCGGCTCGGCGGGCCTCGCTGCGCTCGTGCTGTTCGCCGACTACACGCACAGCTTGAGCGAGGCGGGCTTGTCCGACCTCAAGTTCGACCTCTCCGATCACCGCGTGATCATCGGCCTCTTCATCGGCGGCCTGATTCCTTATCTCTTCGGCGCGATGGCGATGGAAGCCGTCGGCCGCGCCGCCGGCTCGGTCGTGAACGAGGTCCGCCGCCAGTTCCGCGACATCAAGGGGATCATGGAAGGCACGACGCGGCCCGACTACTCGACCGCGGTCGACCTGCTGACGCGCGCGGCGATCAAGGAGATGATCGTGCCGTCACTCCTGCCGCTGCTCGTGCCGGTGATCATCGGCAAGCTGCTCGGCCCGGAGGCGCTCGGCGGCCTCCTCGTCGGCACGATCGTCACGGGCCTGTTCGTCGCGATCTCGATGACGACCGGCGGCGGCGCGTGGGACAACGCGAAGAAGTACATCGAGGACGGACATTTCGGCGGCAAGGGCTCGGACGCGCACAAGGCCGCGGTCACGGGCGACACGGTGGGCGACCCGTACAAGGACACCGCAGGCCCCGCGATCAATCCGCTGATCAAGATCATCAACATCGTCGCGCTGCTCTGCGTGCCGCTGCTGTAGGGTCGGGGCGCCGCCGGCCGCCGGCCCGCCATCTCACGCGCGGACCCGCGTGACGGTCGCGCAGGACCCGGCGCAGCGAGTCATCGCCGCGACCGAGCGGTGGCTCGAAAGAGCGGTCATCGGCCTCGGTTTGTGCCCGTTCGCCGAGCGCGTTCATCGGCGCAAGCTGATCCGTTACCGCGTCAGCGCACAAGCTTCGACTGCCGGGCTCCTGGACGAGCTCGGCGAAGAGTTGCTCCATCTGCGCGCCACGGACGCGCGCCTCTGTGAGACGACCCTGTTGATCCACCCGTGGGTGCTCGGCGACTTCGCTGATTACAATCAATTCCTCGACGAAGCCGACGCCGCCTTGCTCGCGCTCGGCTTGAGCGACGAGCTGCAGATTGCGAGCTTTCATCCCCACTACCGATTTGCAGGCACGGGGCCGGACGACGTCGACAACTACACCAACCGCTCGCCTCATCCGATGCTGCATTTGCTCCGGCAAGCGAGCGTGACGCGGGCGGTGACGGCGCTCCCTGCCGTGACGGAAATCGGCGCGCGAAACGCGGCGACGCTGCGCGCCCTCGGGCTCGCAGGCTGGCGTGCGCTTTGGAGCGATGACGAAAGCGTGATGGAGCCCCGCGCAATAGCCGGCGGCCCATGCAAGGATGCTCCGGAACATCCGCCGCACACCCCTGCCGGAGTCCGCTCATGAAGTCAGAGCAAGCCAAACCTTTACAAGCCGCCGCGCAACACGCCGCCGCATGGTGCGTGACTAAGCTCGAGATGCGCGAAGGCGGCTACGGAAAAGTGCACGAGCACTCCGATTCCGAGCGCGCCGCGCTGCACATCGCACACTCGATCGCGGTCTGCGAGATCGCACGTCTTCAGCCGATCGTCGACGGCCGCTGAAGCTCGTCCTTGCGCTCGAGTCCGCGGCGTCGAGCCGTCCCGCGGGCGAGCGCTTCGATTCCGGCACGGCGCACAATGCGGTCCCGGCCCTCGACAGCGCATATCGCGCAAGCGTAACTTGCTGGCCGCGGGCCGTCCGCGAACAAGAATGAACGCCGTTAGCCCAAACACGCGTTCCGCTCTAGGCGGCGCGGCGTGAGACCGACGAATCGAGCGCTCGCGATCGCCGCAGTGTCGATTTTGCTTGCGTCGGGCTGCGCGCAACGGCCGGTCAACCCGCCGCTCAAAGAGCACGAGAACGCGGCCTACGAGTTCGAGCACCTCGAGCGCAACCGCGGCAGGCAGGACGACCTGGTCGTCCTCGCGTTTTCGGGCGGCGGCACGCGCGCCGCCGCGTTCGCGTATGGCGTGCTCGAAGCGCTGCGCCGAATCGAGGTCACCGCGGCATCGGGAGAGCGTTACCGCTTGCTCGACGAGGTCGACTTGATCACCGGCGTCTCGGGCGGCAGCTTCACGGCGCTCGCCTACGGCCTCTACGGCGAAAAGCTCTTCGACGACTACGAGCAGCGCTTCCTGAAGCGCGACGTGCAAGGCGAGCTCATCAAACGCGTTGCGAATCCGCTGAACTGGGGCGCGCTCTGGTCGAAGGGCTGGGGGCGCTCGGAGCTCGCCGCGAATCTGTACGACGAGATCTTGTTTCACGGTGCGACCTATGCGGACCTCGAGCGCGCCGGCGGGCCCGCGATCGTCGTCGGATCGACGGACCTCGCGTCCGGGTCGCGCGTCGTGTTCGTGCCGCAGAACTTCGACGTGATGTGCGCCGATCTCGGCTCCTTCCGGCTTGCCCGCGCGGCGGCCGCGTCGTCAGCCGTGCCGGTCGTCCTATCGCCGCTCACGATCAACAACTACGGCGGCAGTTGCGGCTACCAGGAGCCGGCGTGGCTAAGCCTGTTCACGAAGACCGAAAAGCCGCTGCGCCCCGCGGGCCGTGTCTTGAACCGCCTGCACGAGCTCGAGGAGCTCGATGACGGCGCGGAAGATCCGTATCTGCACCTCGTCGACGGCGCCGTCGCGGACAACCTCGGCCTACGCGGCGTGCTCGACTCGCTGGAGACGTTCGAGGCGCTCAAGACCACGGGCGAAGCGACGCCGCTCGATCACGTGCGCCGGCTCATCATCTTCGTCGTGAACTCGGTGTCGACGCCACGGACGGACTGGAACATGGCGGAGAATCCACCCGGCGCGCTGTCGATCCTGACCAAGGCCTCCGGCGTGCCGGTGGATCGTTACGCGAGCGAATCGGTCGAGCTGCTCAAGGACATCGACGCGCGCTGGACGTCGTTGCGCGAAATCCGCGACCAGGCCTCGTTCCAGGGCGATCAGGAATGGCGGATTGCCGAGATCAAGAACGCGCCGAACGTCGACATCTTCACGGTCGAGGTCTCGTTCGCGGCGCTCAAAGACAAAGACGAGCGCGCCCGCCTCAACGAGCTGCCGACGTCGTTCGCGCTGCCTGGCGAGGCCGTCGATCGGCTCCGCGCGGCGGCCGCGAAGATCGTGCTCGAGTCGCCGGACCTGCGCGAGGCGCTGAAGAGCGAGCAGGTCCACGTCGCCGATCCGCTCTAGCGGGACGTCGCGTCGACTAGCGGCGAGCACGCTCCCGGTCGACCAAGACGCGCCGCAGGATCTTGCCCGAGGCGGATTTCGGGATCGCGTCGACGAACTCGACGTGGCGCACGCGTTTGTAGTGCGCGACCTCGGCGTGCACGAACGCGATCACCTCGTCGGCGGTGAGCGGCTCGCGCGCAACGACGATCGCCTTCGGCACCTCGCCGGCGTCGGAGTCCGGCACCCCGATGACGGCCGCGTCGGCGACGCGCGGATGCTTGAGCAGCAACGCCTCGAGCTCGGCCGGCGCGACCTGGAAACCCTTCACCTTGATGAGCTCTTTGAGCCGATCGACGACGAGCAGATAGCCCTCGTCGTCGACGACGCCGATGTCGCCCGTGTGCAGCCAGCCGTCCGCGTCGACGGTGCGCGCGGTCGCTTCGGGGTTGTTGAGGTAGCCCTTCATGACTTGCGGCCCCCGAACCCAAACCTCGCCGGGCTCGTTCGTGCCGAGATCGCGGCCCGTCTCCGTGCAGACGATCCGGCATTCCGTGTTCGGCACCAGCGTGCCGGCCTTGCCGGGACGGCGCTCGTCCGGCCCCGTGTAGTGAGACGCCGGACTGCATTCGGTCATGCCGTAGCCTTGGCGCATCCGCACGCCGAGGCGCGCCTCGATCGCGTTCGTGACCTCGGGTCCGAGCGGCGCGGCCGCCGAGAGCAGCCACCGCAAGCGGCTCAGGTCGTAGTTGTCCACAACCGGATGCTTCGCGAGCGCGATGGCGACGGGAGGCACGATGTGCGCGAGCTCGATCCGCCAATCTTGCAGCACCTTCAAGAACGGCTCGAGCTCGAAGCGCGGCATCGTGACCACCGTGAGCCCGCGCATCAAACCGAAGTTCAGGATCACGACCAGGCCGTAGATGTGGAAAAACGGCAGCACGCGCGACGAGCGCTTTCAAATCCTGATGCTCCACGCCCGCGAGCTGCGCGAGGTTCGCGACGATGTTGCGGTGGGTGAGCATCACGCCCTTCGGCAGGCCCGTCGTGCCCGAGGAATACGGCAACACGACGACGTCCGCCGCGGGGTCGATCCGAACCTCCGGGGGGTCGTCGTCGAGCGCGATCGACTCGAGCGAGCGCGAGCCGTCGGCGGTGCCGTCGATCGTGACGAGATCGATCGGCCGCGCGGTCTCGCGGATCGCGGCGCGCGCCTTGTCCGCGAGCGCGGCCGCCGCGACGAGCAGCCTCGCGCCGGAGTCCTCGAGCTGGTGCGCGATCTCGTGGCTCGTGTTCGCCGGATTGACCGGCGTCACGGCCGCGCCGAGCCGCACGATCGCGTGGAATACGACGCCGAACTCGGGCGAGTTCGGCGCGCTGAGCGCGACGACGTCGCCCTTCGCGACGCCGAGCGCGGCGAGGCCGGCGGCCGCGCGCCGCACTCGCTCGAGCAGTTCGCCGTATGTCAGCACTAAGCCCGTCGCGCTATCGACGAGCGCCGGCTTACCGGAATGCTCATGAGCCGCTCCGAGGACGAAGTCCGAGAGCGACAGATTCGGGATGTCGACGTCGGCGTAGGCGCTTCGGAACACCATCGCCCTCCCCCGAAGCTGTGGTGCTCAGGCAATGCAGCGTACACGCCGTGCCGGCTCGTCGCCCGGCTTTTCGTCAGGCCGGAGGGTTCTCGCCGACGTACTTCGCACGCGGCCGGATGATCGCGTTCTGCTCGTACTGCTCGATCGCGTGACCGATCCAGCCGATCGTGCGGCCGATCGCGAACAGCGTGAGCGCGGCGCCGTCGGGCAGGCCGAGCGCGCGCGCGAGCGCGACGAGCGCGAAGTCGACGTTCGGCGCCTCGCCGAGCACGTCGCGCGCCGCAGCGACGAGATCGCGCGCGTACTTTGCACCCTTCGTCTTCGGCAGGCGTGCGAGCAGCACCGCGGCGCGCGGGTCGCCGGCGGGATACAGCGGATGGCCGAAGCCCTCGATCGCCTCGCCGCGCCGCAGGCGCTCGGCGAAGCCGCCGCGCAGGCGTGCGCTGCGTCGCAGCGCGTCCCAGAACGCTTCCATCCGCACGGTCGTGCCGCCGTGCTTCGTGCCCTCGAGCGCGGCGAGACCGGCCAGCACGACGCCGTACGGCGAGGAACCGGCCGACGCGACGCAGCGCGCGGTGAACGCCGACACGTTGAGCTCGTGATCGGCGCAGAGGATCAGCGCCGCGCGAATCAAGTCGACGTGACGAGATACGCGCCACGACGCCGCGAGCGCCGCGTCGATCGTCCGCTCCCGTGACGGACCGGCCGCGACATGCGCGAGCAGATGCAGGATCCGCCAGCCCGCGCGCGCGACCGAATGCGGGCGCAAGTCGTACGCGAGCGGATCGGCGGGCGCGGCGAGCGCGAGCGCAGCCTGTGCGCGCGCGACGAACGGCGTGTCCGCGGCGGACCGCGCGCCGCTCGGAATGGCGACCCGCGGCGGCTCGCCGAGCAGCGCGCCGTCCGGCTTTCCGGTCCAGATCAGCGCGGCGACGTCGGCAAGCGAGCTCGTGCGCGCGAGCTCCGCCGCGTCGCGGCCGCGGTAGTAGATCCGGCCGTCGCCGATCAACGTGATCGACGACTCGAGGATCGGCAATCCCCAGTGCAGCGCCTGCTCGGCCGCCCTCTCGGGGTTGCGCCGCTCGCGCGTGCGCGCCTGCAACCGCTCGACGTCGTCGCGGGAGTAGCGGCTGCGGCGCACGGCGCCGGGCGCCGACTCGGAGCGTATCCGGCCGCGGCTCACGTACGCATACAGCGTGGCGCGGCTGACAGCGAGCAATGCGGTCGCCTCGGCCGCGTCGATCCAGGCCGGCTTGTTGGTGCTCATGTTGATTATTTGATCAATATTGACGACATGTTGCAGATAACTTACCTTGCCGCGCCATGGAAACGCAAACGGCGGCTCGTGCGGACGGCGGTCTCGAGGGCGTGATCGCCGCGCAGACGCGGCTCAGCATGGTCGACGGCGAGCGCGGCGAGCTGATCGTCGCGGGTCACCGTCTCGAGCAGCTCGCGGGCCGCGCGTTCGAGGACGTCGTCGCACTGCTCTGGGACGCGGCCGGATATTCGGGCGCGCGCGTGAGCGCGGCCGCGCTGCCGGCCGCAACGCTCGCGCTGCTGCGCGACGCCGCCGCGCGCCGCGTCGCGCCGATGGATGCGCTGCGAATGGCGGCCGGCACGCTGAGCGCGGCCGACGACGGCGCCGCCGCGCGCCTGCTCGTCGGCTCGTTCCCGACGATCGTCGCCGCCTACGCGCGCCTGCTCCGCGGCGAGGAGCCGCTCGCGCCGCGCGCTTCGCTCGGGCTCGCGGCGAACTACCTCTACATGTCGAGCGGCGCGGAGCCGCATTCCGAGCTCGTGCGCGGGCTCGAGACCTATCTCGCGACGGTCGCGGACCACGGCTTCAACGCGTCGACGTTCGCCGCGCGCGTGATCGTGTCCACGGGCTCCGATTTCGTCTCGGCGGTGACCGGCGCGATCGGCGCGCTCAAAGGGCCTCTGCACGGCGGCGCGCCGGGTCCCGCGCTCGACATGGTCTTCGAGATCGGCGACGCGTCGCGCGCCGAGGCGGTGCTGCGCCGCAAGCTCGACAGCGGCGAGCGGTTGATGGGCTTCGGCCATCGTGTCTACAAGGTTCGCGATCCGCGCGCCGACGTGCTCGCGGTCGCGGCCGCGCGGATGTTCTCCCGCGCCGGCGACGTGCGGCTCTACGAGCTCGCGCGCGCGGTGGAGGCGAAGGCGCTCGAGCTCCTGGAGGAGTACAAGCCCGGCAGGAGGCTCAAGACGAACGTCGAGTTCTACACCGCGCTGCTGCTCTGCGGGCTCGGGCTCGACACCGCGTTCTTCGCGCCGACGTTCGCGGTCGGCCGCGTCGCGGGCTGGACCGCGCACTGCTTCGAGCAGCGTGCGCTCGGCCGGCTGATCCGGCCGCAGAGCGCTTACGTCGGTCGCATCCCGGTCTAGAGGCCACGCACGATGCTCTGGATCTTCGCAACGCTCGTGGCGGCGGCCGGGCAGACGGCGCGCAACGCGATGCAGAGCAGCCTGACCGCGTCGCTCGGCACGCTCGGCGCGACTCAGGTGCGCTTCCTCTACGGCTTTCCGTTCGCGCTCGGCTTCCTCGCGCTCGTCGTGCCGATGGCCCGCACTCCGGTTCCTGTCCCGACGACTGCGTTCATCGGCTACACGTCGGCCGGCGCGCTCGCGCAGATCTTCGCCACCGCGCTGCTGCTCGCGGCGATGCGGGCGCGCGCGTTCTCGGTCGCGACCGCGTTTACGAAGACCGAGGCCGTGCAGGTCGCCGTGTTCGGGTTCGTGTTCCTCGGCGACGCGCTCACGAGCGCGCGCATCGCCGCGATTGCGATCGCGACCGCCGGCGTGGTCGTCGTCGCCGCGAGGCCGTGCACCGATTGGAGCGCGCGCAACGCGAAGCCGGTGCTGTTCGGCGTCGCGTCGGGCGGACTGTTCGCGCTCGCAGCCGTCGGCTTCCGCGGCGGCATCCTCGCGCTCGGCGATGCCCCGTACTTTCTACGCGCGACGACCACGCTCGCGTGGTCGCTCGGAATTCAGGCGCTTCTGCTCAGCATATGGCTCTTGGCGTTCGACCGCGCCGCGCTCGCGCGCAGCGTCGCGGTCTGGCGGCAGTCGCTGTTCGCCGGCTTCATGGGCGCGTTCGCCTCGCAGTTCTGGTTCCTCGGCTTCTCGCTCACCGCGGCCGCGAACGTGCGCACGTTGGGGCTCGTCGAGGTGCTATTCGCTCAGGCCGTGTCGCGGCGCATGTTCGGTCAGCGCGTATCGGCGCGCGAAGCGGCCGGAATGGCGCTCGTGATCGCAGGCGTCGCGCTGCTGCTCGTCGAAGGCTAGTGCACGGACTGAAGCGGGTGGGGCTTCTCGACGACGTAGCCTTGGACGAAGTCGACGCCGAGACCGCGCAGCGCCTCGAACGACGCCTGATCCTCGACCTGCTCCGCCACGACTCGAAAGTCGAGCGTGCGCGAGAGCTTGACCATTGCGGATACCATCTCGCGGTTCACGCTGTCGTTCTCGACGTCGTGGGTGTAGACGCCGTCGATCTTGAGATAGTCGAGCGCTAGGTTCTTCAAGTTCGCGAACGAGCCGATGCCGCTGCCGAAATTGTCGAGCGCGAAGCGGCAGCCGATGCCGTGCAGCACATTGATGAAGCGTTGCGCCTGATCGAGCTGGCTCACGACCGCGGACTCGCGGATCTCGAAACAGATCTTCTCCGGGTCCACGCCCGTGTGATCGAGCACGTCCACGACGAACTCGAGGAAGTCGTCGTCGCCGAGCGTCTGCGCCGATAGATTGATCCCGCAGGTGCGTCCGTTCGGCAGGTTCGGCGCGCCGCCCGCGATCGCGGTGAGGGCGGCTTGCACGACCCAGCGATCGATGTGCGACATCAGCTGATAGCGCTCGGCCGACGCCAAGAAATGCGACGGCAGGATGCTCGCGCCCGATTCGTCGCGCATCCTGAGCAGGATCTCGGCCGCCGGCCCGACCTGCGTGCGCCCGGCGAGCGCGACGATCGGCTGCACGTAGAGCTCGAACTCGTTCTCCTTGAGCGCGCGCTGCAGCTTCTGGAGCCACTGGATCTCGCCGCGCTCGCGCGCGAGCACCTCGTCGCGCGTCGAATAGACGTGGATACGTCCACGGCCTTGCTGCTTCGCGACGTAGCACGCGGAGTCCGCGGCCGACAGCACGCCCTCGGCGGAGCCGCTGTCCTTGCCGATCTCGACGAGCCCGATGCTCACGCCGATGTCGAACGCGCGGTCCTGCCACACGAACTTGTGGTCGGAAACGGCTTGGCAGATGTCGTCGGCGATCTGCCGCGCCTTGTCGAGCGGGCAACCTGCGAGCAGCATCGCGAACTCGTCCCCGCCGACGCGCGCGACGGTATCGGAATCGCGCACGCGCTGCTTCAAGAGCGCGGAGATCTCGCGCAACAGGTTGTCGCCCGCGATGTGCCCGCTCGTGTCGTTCACGAGCTTGAAGCGGTCGAGGTCGAGGTAGCTCACGACATGGCTCACGCTCTCGCCGCGCGCGGAATCGAGCGCGGCGCCGAGCCGGCGCTCGAACTCGAGCCGATTCACGAGCCCGGTCAGCGCGTCGTGGCTCGCCTGGTACGACATCTCGCGCGCGAGCCCGCGCACTTCGCTCACGTCGTGGAAGATCACGACGCAGCCCGCGATTTGGCCGTCCGGGCCGCGGATCGGCGAGGCCGTGAGCTCGGTGGAGAACTCGCGCTCGGCCTGCTTGCTCAAGAGCAGCGCGCGGCGGCCGAGGTTGATGCGCTTGCGCTCGCTCAGGCACTTCGCGACGGGGTCGCCGAGCGAGCTGCGATCGACCTCGTCTACGAGCGTGAGCAGATCGAGCAGGCGCTTGCCGAGCCCCGCGCTGCGCGTGCCGCCGAGCAGCTGCTCGGCCGCCTCGTTCATGTAGTCGATCGTGCCGTTCAGGTCCGTCGTGATGACGCCTTCGCCGATCGACTCGAGCGTGATCCGCGCCTGGAGCTTACCGCGCCCGAGCGAGGCCTCGAGGCTCTTGCGGTGCGTGATGTCGTGCGCGACCGTGAGGAATGCGTGCTCGCCGCGGAACTCGAGGCGCTTGCTGTAGAGCTCGACCCACAGGCCGCGATCGTCGCCGCTGATGAGCTGCACCTCGATCGGCTGCAGCGGCTCGGTGGCCTCGAGGTGATCGGCGATGTGCTTGCGCATCAGCGCTCGGTAGGCGGGCCGGAGCAGATCCGCGATCGGCTTTCCGACGAGCGTTGCGGCATCGATGCCGAACAAGTCGCCCGCGGCGCGGTTTGCGAACAGGATCGTGTCCGTGTGGATCAACGCGACCTCGGGCAGCGTGTCCGCGAGCGCGTCGAACAGGCCCGCATAGGGGTCGGGAGCCGTCTCGGGCGCGGGCACCGACGGCGGCCGTTCCGCGCCGTGGTCGAGCAGCCGATTGATGCTCGCCGCGATGTCGACGAACGGGCTCAGCCGGCCGTTGACCGCAATTCGCGCGCCTGGCTCCTGCCGCCGAGCGACGAGGGCGTGCAGGTCTTCCCTGATCCGCTCGATCTCGCGAACGTACGGCTGTCGCGAGCCGACCCAGGCGAGCGCGAGCAGCACGAGCACGAACAGAAGCAGCCCCACCACGAAAACGGGATTCGCAAGCACGTCGGTCATCGCGCGCGCTCGTCGCCGACGCGAAATCGGGCCGGCGCTCCCGACCGAGCGTCAGCTTCCGATGGCTGGAAAGACTCCGACAGCGAGATCCCTGCTGGCACTTGAGAGCGCGGCCTTTGTTCGTCGGCGGTCGCCTTCGCCGACTCTTGTTCTTGTCGCACCCGCCCGGGCGCAAATTCCTGTTTCGACGGTGATTTAAGATACAGCAACGTCAGCCGAGGATCGTCCGGTTTTGACCATAATTCTTCAGGGACCGCCTTGTGGGACCTGCCTAAACTCCGTACTCTACCGCGTTCGCACCTCCCCACGGCTTAGACGCACTCAATACGAATGAACCTCGAAGCCGCACGGGCGCAGATGCTCGGCCAGCAGATCAGGGCATGGGAAGTCCTCGACGATCGCGTGCTCGAGGCCATCGGCCGCGATGCCGCGCGAGCGCTTCGTGCCCAAGGACTATCGCGACCTCGCGTTTGCCGACACGGAGATCCCGCTCGCCCACGGTCAAGCGATGCTCGCTCCGAAGATCGAGGGGCGGTTGCTGCAGGCGCTACAGGTAGAGCCGAGCGACGAGGTGCTCGAGGTCGGCAGCGGCACCGGCTTCCTGACCGCGTGTCTCGCGAGGCTTGCCGAGCGCGTGTACAGCGTCGACATCTTCCCCGAGTTCGTGACCTCCGCCCGCGCGAACCTCGCGGCGGTCGGTCTCGGAAATTTCGAGATCGAGACGGCCGACGCGCTACAGCTCGACCTCCCCGGCCGCTTCGACGCGATCGCCGTGACGGGCTCCATGCCCGCTGCTCGACGACCGCTTCGTGCGGATGCTCAGGCCGCAGGGCCGCTTGTTCGTGGTCGTCGGCCGAGTGCCGGTCATGGAAGCCCGGTTGATCACGTTGCTGCCGACCGGCGGCACGACCTCGCAGAGCCTGTTCGAGACGGTGCTCTCACCCTTGATCAACGCGGAGCGACCGGAGCCGTTCGTCCTCTGACCGAGGACGTGGCAGCGCCATGCCCGGTGTCCCGGAGCTCACGCCCACGGAGTTCTGCGCGCGCTGGTCCGCGGACGAGCGCGGCACGGGCGTAGTGCTGCTCGACGTGCGCGAGCACGACGAGCTCGAGGCGGCCGCGGTCGCCGAAGCTCGCCATATTCCGATGCGCGAGGTCCCGACGCGGCTCGTCGAGCTCGACCGCGAGCGTGCCGCTCGTCGTGATGTGCCACTCGGGCGGCCGCAGCAGGCGCGTCGCCGAGTTCCTGCTCGGCAACGGTTTCTCCCAGGTCTTCAATCTCAGAGGCGGAATCGACGCTTGGTCAACGGAGATAGATCCGCAAGTTCCTCGGTATTAATGAACTAGGCAAGGTAACCAAGATGACGCACATGAAACGGATGTTGACCATCGCGATCGCGATTGCCGGCTTGGTCACGGCCGCCGCGAACGCTCAAGTGCCTACTCCGGCACCCGACCAAGCACCGCCTCCCGCGCCTGCGCAACCACCGGCGCCCGAACCGCCGGCCGTGAGCTTGATCGATATCTACAAGCTCGCGCTCGACCGGGACCCGGCCTTCAAGGAGGCGGAAGCGCAATACCTCGCGACCAGCGAGGTGAGGCCTTTGGCCCGTGCGTCGCTGCTGCCGAACCTCGGCCTCACCGGCACCATCAGAGGCAGCTACACGGACACGCCGGGCGGCGCGCTGTCGACGATCGGCGTACCGGCGGGCAATCGCACCACGATCGACCAGGACGTTCACACCTGGAGCCTGAGCCTGACGCAGACGATCTTCGATTGGGGAGCGTTGAAGACGCTCGATCAGGCCGGCAAGCGCGTCGCGCAAGCCGAGACGACGTACGAGGCCGCGAAGCAAGACCTCACCAACCGGGTCGCGACTCGCTACTTCGCGGTGCTCGCAGTCCGAGGACAACCTGGCGTCGGCGCGATCCGCACGCGAGGCGATCTCTCGGCAGCTCGAGCAGGCCCAGCGCCGCTTCGAGGTCGGCCTCATCGCGATCACCGACGTGCAGCAGTCCCAGGCCGGCTACGACACCGCGGTCGCAACGGAGATCAGCGCACAGCAGACGCTCGCGACCGCGCACGAGTTCTTGCGCGAGATCATCGGCGAGGACTTCCCGAAGCTCGCGGGACCGAGGGACGACTTCCCGCTGCGCAATCCGGACCCTACAAATCAAGACGAGTGGGTGCGCCGCGCGCTGTCCGAAAATCTCACGCTGCTCGCGCAACGCCTCGCGTACGACGTCGCGAACGAGCAGATCAACATCGACAAGGGCAGCCGCTATCCGAGGCTCACGTTGTCGGCCGGCTATACCGATTCGACGCAAGGTACGACTCAGTCGCTCTACTATGCGCCGTCAAGCGGCATCCCGTCGCCCCAGACCTTCACGTCGTCGCAGTTCCCGACCGGCAACAACTGGTCTCTGAACCTCACGTTTCCGCTCTACGTGGGCGGGGCGACCCACGCACGAATCCAGACGGACGTTTACAACTCACGGCTGGCACTTCAGACGGTCGAGCAGATCACGCGCCAGACCGAGCGCCAGACGCGAGACGCGTATCTGCAGGTGATCTCGGACATCTCGCGCGTGCGCGCGCTGAAGCAGTCGGTCGAGTCGAACCGCACCGCGCTGCGCGCCACCGAGGCGGGCTTCGAGGTCGGCACGCAGACGACGGTCGACGTGCTCGTCGCCCAGAACGCGCTGCGCACGGCCGAGACGGACTACGCGCAGAGCCGCTACAACTATCTGCTCGCGGCAATGGCGCTCAAGCAGGCGTCCGGCAGCTTGAACGAGTCGGACGTGATGGAGATCGACAACTTCCTGCAGCAGTAGCGTGATGCGCGCGCGGAATCGGCCGCCGCGCGTGCGCACCTGCACGCGCACGGCGGCTTCCATCCTCGGCGCCGCGATCCTGTCCTGCCTCTGCATCGCCTCGGCCGCCGCCGACGGCCGCGACCCGCGCTTCGAGCTCACTCCGTACTTGGGATATCGGATCGGCGGCGAGTTCGAGCAGGAGAACGGCTCGGCGAAGTACGAGCTCGACGAGGGCAACTCCGCGGGCCTGATCTTCAACATCGTCGCGCACGACGTGAACACCCAGTGGCAGGCGCTCTACGGCCAGCAGCGCACGAGCCTCAAGACGCCGATCACCTTCGATCCTTCCGCCAGGCTCGGCCTCGACGTCGAGTACTTCCAATTCGGCGGCACCTATCTCTTCGACGGCGACGATACGCGGCCGTTCGTCGCGCTGACCGCCGGCGTCACGCATTTCGGGCCGACGCTCGCGGGCGTCGACTCGGAGAGCTTCTTCTCCGGCTCGATCGGCGGTGGAGTGCAGCTCTTACAAACGCACAGGGTCGGCGTACGCCTCGAAGCGCGCGTCTTCGCGACGTTCGTGGACACGGACGGTGCGATTTTCTGCCACAGCGGACCGCAAACCGGCGGCTGCGCGATCTCGATTCACGGCACGGCGCTCTACCAATTCGAGGCGAGCGCCGGGGTCGTGTTCCGATTCTGAATCTGCATCTACGGCGGAGCGGCGGCCGCGGTCGATGATTCGGCGGCGCCCGGCAGCGTCTCGCGCACCGTCGCGCGAATCACGCCGAAGAAGGGGTTGCTCCGCACCCGGGCGAACTGCGCGAGCGGCACGACCAACGCGCCGTTCTCGCTGCGCGCCGGGAACGTGCCCAAGTTGTATCGGGTCGGGCTGCCCTCCGGCGGACCCTCGAGCCCATAAAGCGGATCGTCGACCGGGAACGGCAGCGCGACGTGGCCGAGAGATAAAATTCCGCGCGGCCACTCGTAAGGCAGGTCGCGCTCGGAGACTTCCTGCCTTCCCTTCCTCGCGCACGAACGCGCCGACCGCGCGCGTCGACGCGTCCCGGTTCGCGATCACCGTGATCTTGAACGGCAAGCTCGGCGCCGCGCGCAACCGCTCGAGCGATTCGAGCGGCCCGGGCGCGACGAGCGCCTCCAGCTGCTCGTAGCGGTTCACGTCGAACACGACGAGCTCGTGGCCGTGCGGCGGCAAGTAGTTGAGCAGCCCGCGCACGACCTCGCCCGCCGTCACGGTCGAGTCGACGACCGACTGGAACATCACGACGCGCGGCATCGCAGCGAGGCGGCCGCGCGCCTGCGCGTCGTCGAGCTCGGCGCGCAGCGTGCGAGTGACCGTGTAGATCTGGTTCGCCGCGTTGACCGGAAAAGAGTTGTACTTGTACGGGTCGTACTCGGGCAGCACGTCGAGCCAGCGCGACTTCTCGAGCCCCGGGACGAACGCGAGATCCGCGAGCACGTTCGTGAGCACCGCGAACGGCGAGATGCCGATCGCGGCCGATATCGAGATAGAGGCCTTGCGGCCTCGGCAGAGTCGGCATCGTCGAGCGCGCGCACGGAGTACAGCGTAACGAGCGCGGCGCCGGTCGAGTGGCCGGCCGCGATGAAAGGCTTGCCCGGCGCCTGGCTCGCGGCGTAGCGCGCCGCCAGCGCGACGGCCGCGTACCAGTCGCGCCAGCTGACGTCGGTGAGCCCCGCGGGGATCGTGCCGTGGCCCGGCAGCCGCAGGGCGAGCACGTAGTAGCCTTGGGCGTACAGCGTGTCGGCGAGCGCGCGCATGCTGTAGGGCGAGTCCGACAGCCCATGCACGAGCAACGCCGCGCCGCGAATCTCGGCCGGCACGAGCTCGAACGAGCGGTTGTACGGCGTCTCGAGCGCGAGCCGCGCCGGAATCGAGCCCGGCGTGTAGCGCCCCAGCCATTGCGTGTCCGCGGCCGCCGGATCGTCGAGCACCTTGCGGCGCAGCTCGGCGAACAGCCGGTCCTCGAGCGCGCGATATTCGGCGAAGGTCTTCGGAGCGTCCGCGCCCGCGTGAAATTCCGCGGCGAGTGAGACCTGATGCCACGGTCTTAGGTCCGCGAGCCGCGCGCGCGCTTGCAGCGCGAACACGAGCACGACGGTCAAGAGCACGGTGACGCAAACGCCGGCCCCGTACAGCAGCCCTTTGAGCGCGCGTCGGCGCCAAGCCATCGTTCGCACCTTCCGTAGAGTGGCGCAGCGGCGCGCGGCGCCGGGTGCGTCGATACGTACAAAGCCGCAGATGCGCCGGCGGCGAACGTTCGGGAATCGCCCAGCGCTTGCGCGGCCGGCATTGCGTTCGCGATGCGCCGGCGTAGGCTACGCTACCGCAACCTCCGGACGCCAGTCATATGAGCAGCCCGATCGACTCCGAGCTCACAGCCACCGAGAGCGTGCTCGTTCCCGCGGTTCCGTCCAACCGCTCCTCGCGGCGCGTGATCGAGCCTGCCGAGCGGATCGCCGAAGTGCTGTTCGGTCTCATCATGGTGCTCACCTTCACGGGCTCCCTCAGCATCGCGGAGTCCGGTCGCGAGGACGTGCGCGCGATGCTCGTCGGCGCGCTTGGCTGCAACCTCGCATGGGGCGTGATCGACGCACTGTTCTACCTGATGGGTTGCCTCGCCGAGAAGGGCCGGAACCTCGCGACGTATAAGGCCGTGCTCGCCGCCACGACGCCGGCGGAAGCGCGAAGCTTGATCGTCGACGCGCTGCCGCCCGTGGTCGCGTCGCTCCTCGAGCCCGCCGAGATCGACTCGCTGCGCGAGCGCGCATTGAAGCTGCCGCCACCGCCGCACCGCGCGCGGCTCGACTTCAAGGACTGGTGGGGTGGATTCGGCGTCTTCCTGCTCGTGTTCCTCGCGACCTTTCCGGTCGCGGTGCCGTTCATGTTCTTTCATGGCTTGGGGCTCGCGATGCGGGCTTCGAACACGGTCGCGGTCGCCATGCTGTTCATCGCGGGGTTCGCCTACGGCCGCGTGATCCACCGCTCGCCGCTCGCACTCGGCGTAGTGATGGTGTTCATCGGCTTGGTCATCGTCACGTTCACGATCGCGCTCGGCGGCTGAGCTGCGCGGCGCGACCTACGAATCAGTATTTGTACGCCGCGAAGACCATGCCGTAGACAAACGAATCGGTGCGGCCCGACGATTGCTGCACGGCCGCGCCCGGATCGGCGTACGCCACCACGAAGCTCACGGTGAAGTTGTCGTTGACGCTCCAGTCCATGTACCAGTCGAGCTCCTTCGCGACCGCATTCGAGGTGACGCCGGCCGAAGCGGGCTTGTCCAGCAGAAAGTCGTAGAAGATGAAGCCCATCCCGACGGACTCCTTCGGCTTCAGATGCACGCGCAGCTGATGCGAGATGAGGTTCGAGTTCGAGACGAAGTACTCGCCGGCGATCTCGCCCTGCCACCAGGTGCCCCAGTCGTAGAAACCGGTCAGGAGCCCGTCGAAGGCTTCGTTTTTCGCGGTCGCGGGATTGTCGCCTTCGAAGATCGCATAGCGGTAAGAGATCTTCGGCTTCCAGCCGCCTTCCAATTGATAGCCGACTAGAAGGTTCCAGGCCGTCGGAATCGAGCGCGTTGCCGTTGTCCTCGAGCGCGTACTCGGCCTCGAACGACAGGCCCTTCATCCTCGAGAACGGCGCCGTGATACGCGCGCACGTTGTACACGCTGAGCCCGTCGCGCTGCGGCGCCCTGCTGGGATCGGCCGAGACACTTCATGTAGGTCGCGCCGAGCGTCGTGTCCTCGCCGATCGCGTACTGGTAGTTCGCGCCCCAGAGCTTGGTTGACGAGTTCGCCTCGGGCAGGTCGTCCTTGTCGAGATAGAACCCCTCGACCAGGTGGTTACCGGTCTTGAGGCGGCCGATCGCGGCCAACTCGAACGCCTTGCGCGCGTTGGTCCAGTAGCCGCCGCGCGAGCCGCCCTCCGCGGAGCCGTCCCAGAGCAGCATGCCGTGGCCGATCGTGTACGGCGCGCGGCCGATCGTGAAGTCGAGCGCGTCCTTGCCGAGGTCGAGGCTGTCGCCCGAGCGCCAGCCGACGTACAGGTCTTCCAAGCCGAACGACGACTCGTCGCCGCCGACGAGGCTCGGCGCAGCGCCATACGTGCGCTCGCCGACGGCGCTCAACTTCCCGTAGAACTGCGCGGTGCTCGAGGTCGTGTAAACCCCGGTCAGCGCGGGCTTGACCGATCCTTCGAACCAGTTGTCGCGAGAGATCGCCCGAGGGCTCCTCGGGCTTCGGGTTCGTATACAGCGAGTTCGCAAAGCCGAACCCGCCGAGGGTCGCGTCGAAGTTGAACGTCCAGTCGAGTCCCTTGGGCAAGGGCAGGCCCGGCGGCGGCGCGTTCGCGGGCGCCGCGTCCTGGCCGAACGCGGCCCACGAGCCGACCGTGAGCGACACGAGCCCGGCCAGCGCGCACGACTGCCGCGGCTTTGCGTCCTCTTTGCTTCGCGACGTGGATCGTATTCGTGGCTAGCGTTTGCATACGCAAGCTCCTTCTTCGGTCTGGTCGGGCTTTCATTCCGGGACGACTGCGGCCGTCGCGCCGGAGCGGGTCGAGCGGCTCGCGCTCGGCCGAGCGGCGCTTGGCCGCCGCCTCCATCGAGCGGATGAAGAACGGATACAGAGGCACGCTGACGAGCAGTGCGACGAACGCGCGCACGACGGTCGCCGGATCGCCGCCGACCACCGCCCAGAGGCAATAGACGACGGCGACGAGCGCGAGCCACTTGTAGGTCTGGAACGTCGCTGCCGGCAGGTGCCGGTCGGAGATGACCTTCACGACCGCCACCGCCGCGTAGACGTACGGAACGATCACCAGGATGACCGCGAGATCGACGAGGTGGTTGAACTGCCCCGCGAGCGTCGGCGATCAGGGTCGCGAACAGCATGATCGTCATGAGCCCGGCCGATGATCAGCAGCCCGGCGCCGGGCACGCCGTGGCGGTTCAAGCGCGCGAAGACGCGCCGGAAACATGCCGTCGTCGGCCGCGGCTTTCGCGGATTGGCCGACGAGCAGCATCCAGCCGCCGAGCGATCCGAGCGACTTGAGCACCGCGCACACGCTGATGGCGATCGCTCCGGCGGTGCCGAACGCGATCCGCGCCGCGTCGGCGAACGGAGCGTGGGACGTCCGCAGCTCCTCGTTCGGCAGGATTCCCATGATCACCGTGGAGCTCAGCATGTACACGACCGCGGCGAGCGCAGAGGCCGATCAGCGTGGCGAGCGGCACGTTGCGCTTCGGGTTCTCGATCACGCCGGCCGAGACCGCCGCGCTCTCGATGCCCATGTAGGCCCACAGCGCCATCGACGCGGCGCGCGACACGGCGTGCAGGTCGGAGCCGCCGCTCACGTTCCAGCCGGCGAGGAACGTCGCGGAGTCGAACCAGAACCAGCCGAGCAGCGCGATGCCGAGTATCGGGACGAGCGCGAGCGACATCGTCCAGGTCTCGAGCGCGCCGACCACGCGCGGCCCGAGGATGTTGGCGAACGTGAGCAGCCAGATCACGACGGCCGTGGCGAGGACGCCGGCCGACGGGCCGCCGATCGAAGGGAGCAACTCGGAGAGATAGCCCACGGCCGCCACCGCGATCGCGATGTTGCCGATCCAGTTGCCGAACCAGTACACGTAGTTGGTCTGAAAGCCCGCGTACGGGCCGAGGAAATCGCGCGCGTAAGCGTACGGGCCGCCCTGCTGCGGGTTCAGCTCGCCGAGCTTCGCGAACACGAGACCCAGCGCGGCGACGCCGAGCGGTGGCGATCACCCAGCCGAAGATCGCGATGCCGCCGACCTGCGCGAGATTGACGGGCAGCAGGAAGACGCCCGTGCCGATCATGTTGCCGGCCACGAGCATCGTGGCCTGCGGCAGCGACATCTTGCGGCCGGACGCGGTCACGAACGCTTGCGGCGTGCGCCCTGCACCCGCCTTCAGGCACTGAACGTAGTAGGTGCCGTCGCGGTTCTCGACGCCGTGCGTGTCGTGGCCGAACCCGGGGAACCGCTTGTCCCACGCCCACAGCGCGCGCAGGTAGCCGAGGTACGGGCCGTCGTCCGGCGCCGGTCGACTCGCCGGGCATCAGCATCGGGATGCCGGGCGGATACGGCACGACGCTCGTCGCGAGCACGCGGTCGGCCAGCTTCTCGAGCGGCACGTGCTCGATCTCGTCGCGCACCAGGTGCTGGTACGCGGCGTTCGGCGTCATGACCGGCGTCGGCAGCGTCGAGAACGCCTCGGCCAGCCAGTGCGTCTGCCGCGACTCGCTTGCAGCTGCGCGAACATCTGGTCGGCGAGGTCGCGCAGCCCGAGGCCGCCGTAGGCGTCGGGATGACCGCCGACGAGGTCCGGCAGCACCTCGGCGAGCGGCGCGTTGCCGTCGTAGTCGCGCTTGAAGTCGAGCAGCGCGTTGAGCAGCGTGCCCCACTTGCCCTTGGTGATGCCGATCGAGAACAGGAACAGGATCGTGAAGTCGGTCGTCTTCTCGACCTCGACGCCGCGATGGTGCAGATACGCGGTCACGAGCGTGGCCGGAATGCCGCGCTTGTCGAGGCCGCCCTTGTCGGCCACGCCCGGCGTGACGATCGACACCTTGATCGGGTCGAGCATGCAGTAGTCGTCTTCGAGGTCGCCGAAGCCGTGCCACGTCTCGCCCGGGTGCAGCACCCAGCAGTCGGGATCGGTGGCGAGCAGCTCGGGCGGCGCGTCCTCGAAGCGCGACCTTCTTGCCGGTCTTCGGGTCCTTGACCGTGTCCGCGTTCCAGGTCTTGAAGAACCAGTCGCCCTTCTGCGCGAACTGCCGGTGCACGCGGCCCATCGTCTGCCGGAACGCCACCGCCTCCTGGATCGACTCGTTGGTGAGCGCCAGGCCGCCGGGCCCGTCCATCATCGCGGCCGTGATGTCGTTCGAGACGATGATCGGATAGAGCGGCGACGTCGACGCGTGCATCATGAACGACTCGTTGAAGCGCGCGTGCGGAATCGGGCTGCGCCCGTCGCGGATGTGCAGGAACGAGGCCTGCGACAGCGCCGCCAGCAGCTTGTGCGTCGAGTGCGTGGCGAAGACCGTCGGCCCCTTGTGATCCTTCGGGATCGCCGTGCATCGCGTGGCGGTCGCGGTAGATCGGGTTGAAGCGCGCGTAGGCGTACCAGGCCTCGTCGAAGTGGATGCGGTCGACGCTCGGGTCGAGCAGCTCCTCGACGCGCCGCGCGTTGTAGCAGAGCCCGTCGTAGGTGGAGTTGGTGACGACCGAGTAGACCGGCGCGCGTGTCGATGCCCTTCGTGACGAGCGGATTGGCCTTGATCGCGGCCTTGATCGCGTCCTTGCTTGAGCCGCGTCGGGCGGGATCGGGCCGATGATGCCGTAGCGGTTGCGCAGCGGCACGAAATAGGTCGGGATGCGCGCCGGTCATCACCAGGCTGTGCTCGATCGACTTGTGGCAGTTGCGGTCGCAGAGCGCGATCTGGTCGCGGGCCACGGCGGCCATGAAGATCACGCGGTTCGACATCGACGTGCCGTTGGTGACGCAGTAGGTGCGGTGCGCGCCGAACACGCGCGCCGCGTACTTCTCGTGCTCGCCGATCGGGCCCGGTGTGGTCGAGCAGCGAGCCGAGGCTCGCCGACGCTGATCGACAGGTCGGAGCGCAGCAGGTTCTCGCCGAAGTAGTCGAAGAAGATCCGGCCGACCGGCGACTTGAGGAACGCGGTGCCGCCGGTGTGGCCCGGCGTGTGCCAGGAGTACTCGTACTCCTGCGTGAACTTCATGAGCGCCGCGGCCAGCGGCGGCAGCATCACCTCGAGGTAGCGGCGGATCGCCGCCACGACGCGGCCGCCGACGAACGCCGCCGTGTCCTCGAGCGTCCAGATGAACTCGTCGACCATCTCCATCACGTCGACGGGGATCGCGGACGCCTCGCCGCGCTCGGCCATCAGGAAGATCGGGATCTTGTCGTTGCGCGAGCGCACGAACTCGATGAACGCGCGCGAGCCGTGCGTGCGTCCTTGTCGTCGCCGAGCGTCCAGTCGATCAGCACGGCGTGGATCGCGGAGTCCGACGCGATCACGGACGTGCCGTCCTCCGCGGAGGTCGCCTCGACGACCTCGATCGCGCGGCCCTGCAGCTCCTGCACGAGCGCCGCGCACGGCGCGGCCCTCGGCCGTCGGGCGTGCCGAGCTCGTCGTCCACGACGAGCGCCCGCATGCTGCAGCCGCTTGCATGCTTCGCTGGATCATTTCGACGTTGCTCCTGAGCGTCCATCTATTCGTTCGCGGCAGCGCGTGTTCCACTCGGAAGAACGTGCGCGCGTTCTCGTCGAACTCGCCGAACCACTGCGCGTAGAGCTCGCGGAAACTCGCTGCGCGCGTAGATGTCGCTGAGCGCGCGATCGACGAGCAGCGCGGAAATCGTCGTCGCCCTTGCGCGAGCGCCAGCGCGCCGGACTCGTGCGTGAACAGGCGGTCGAGGACCACGAGATTCTTCCGCGCCGCATCGTCCATCGCGCCGAGCACGAGCGGCGCGCTCGCCGAAGAACACGTCGACCTCGCCGGCCATGCAGCTTCTGCAGCCCGGTGCGATAGTCGGGAACCGGCACGACGGTGGCGTCGACCTGCAGGAAGCTGCGCCGGCCCTCGAGCCAGCGTCGCCGTCGTCGTGCCCGTGACCACGGCGAACTTCGTCTTCTCGATCACTTGGCCGCCGGGGAGCCGCGCCACACGGGATGCGGGCTCGCGCTGTCGGAGAGCGCGTCGCGCAGCGCCTGCGGCGCGTCCGCGCGCAGCACCGCGCGGATGCCGCCCGGCGAAGACCGGAATCGAGAACGAGACCTCCTGCCGCCGCGCCAGCGTCACGCTCGTCGGCGTGCACAGCAGGTCGATGTTGCCCTGCTGCACTTCGCGCAAGCGGTTGTCGATCGTGACCGGCACCCACTCGCACCGTGAGCTGCGCCGAGCCCCAGCTCGCGTCTTCACGCGGTCGACGACCTGCTGGCAGAGCGTGCCGCGTAGCCCTCCGGCGCGCCCCCCGCGCCGCGAGCGGTGAACGGACGCGCGTCGGCGAGGTAGCCGAGCTTGATGTGCCCGGCCGCCTTGACCCGGTCGAGCGTCTGCGCCGTTGCGGGCAGCGCCGCAAGCGCGAGGCAAGAGACGGCGAGCGGTCGTGATCGCGCGAGACGCGAGGCGCGCGCGCGAGGCTTCGATTCGTTGAGCTTGCATAGTTGTTCTCCTTGCGGGGATTGCGCGCGGCACGGTCAGGCCGCCTTCGCGGACGGCTGCGCAGACTTTGCGGTCTGCGAGCCCGCGAAGCGGGGCGCGATGAAGCCCCAGACGATGTAGGTGAGGCCGAGCACGAGCATGCCGCCCAGCACCGCGTCCTTGCCCGAGGCGTAGATCGCGTACACGCTGTAGAGCATCGCGACCACCGTGATCACGGCGTTGCGGCTGTACATCCCGTCGGGCACTTCGCGGCTCTCATCATCACGAACAGCGCCGACAGCGAGATGATGTACGGGATCACGTTGGTGACGACCGCGAGGTTGACGAGCGCGCTGAACTGCTCGCTCAGCGACGGCGAGATCGTCGACAGCGCCAGCAGCGACTGCACGACGCCCAGCACGATCATGCCCGTGATCGGCGCGCCCAGGCTGTTCACCTTCGAGAAGAACGTCGGGAACATCCGGTCCTCGGCCGCGGCCTTGCCGGTCTGCGCGATCGTGAACTGCCAGCCGAGCAGCGAGCCGAGGCAGGCGAGCACCGCGAGCGCCATGATGATCGAGCCGATCGTCGGGTTGAACATGTGCGCGTAGGCGAGCGCGAACGGGCCCGTCGACTTCGCGAGCTCGGCGTTCGGCACGATGCCCTGGATCACCGTCGTCGAGAGGATGTAGATGACGGCGGCGCCGAGCGTGCCGAACATGCAGGCGAGCGGCACGTCGCGCTTCGGGTTCTCGACGGCGTCGGAGTTCTGCGCCGCCGACTCCATGCCGAGGAACGCCCACAGCGTGAGCGCGATGCTCGAGCCCATGCCCTGCCCCGAGGCTCAAGCCCTGCGGATTCCAGGCCGTCCGCGAACGTCGTCCTTGCTGAACCAGAACCAGCCGATGATCGAGAGGCCGGCCGACCGGGATGATGACGCCCCACACCGTGATCGAGCCGATCTTGCCCGGTGAGGCTCGGGCCGCCGAAGTTGGCGACCGTCGTGAGCCAGAGCAGCGCGATCACGCTGATGCAGGTCGCGATCGGCGTCGCCGACATCCCCGGGAAGAACGCCGCGAGGTAGCCGACCGCCGAGATCGCGATCGCGACGTTGCCGATCGCGAGCGAGAGGAAGTAGAGCAGGAACACCAGGAAGTAGCCGGCCTTGCCGTAGGCGTCCTCGGCGTAGGCCGCCATGCCGCCCGGGCGCTGGTTGAAGATGCCGGCCTGCGCGAAGCCGTAGGCGATCGCCATCGAGCCGACCGCCGTCACGATCCACGACAGCAGCGAGATCGCGCCGACCTGCGCCATGTTGGTCGGCAGCATGATGATGCCGGAGCCCATCATGTTCACGGCGACGATGAACGTGAGCTGCATCAGGTTCATTTTCTTTTGTTCTGGCATACCGTCGTCCTCTTTCCCGCTCTTAGCGGGTCATTTCTGAACCACGTAGGTGTAGAACTTGATGCGACTGACCGCGCCGACCGGCGCGTCCGATCAGAACTCGCTGACGATGGCGTCGTGCGGGCGTACTCGGTCATGACGCGCACGCCTTACGCGGAAGGCCCCTTCACGCAGTAGATGTGGTAGGTGCCGTCGCGCTCTTCGGTGCCCTCGACTTCCTTCGCGAAGCCGGGGAAGCAGGTGCCCGTACTCCTGCAGCGTGCGCAGGTAGGTGAGCCAGGGCCCGTCGGCCGGCCCGACGCTCTCGCCCGGCATCACGATCGGGATGCCGGGCGGATACGGAATCACGCCGACCGCGACCACGCGATCGGCGATCTCGTCGAGCGGGACCTTCTCTGCGTCGCCGGCCATCAAGCGCTGGAACGCGCGGCGCGGCGTCATCTTCGGCGTTGGGCAGCGTGGCGTACGCCTGCGCCTGCCAGTGCCCTTGCTTGCTCTTGCGCAGGTGGGCCCACATCTCGTCGCCGAGATCCTTGAGGCCCATGCCGGCGTAGCGCTGCGGCGCGGCCGCGGCGACCGCGGGCAGGACTTCGGCGAGCGGCGCGTTGCGGTCGTAGTCGGCCTTGAAGTCGAGCAGCGTGTTGAGCAGCGTGCCCCACTTGCCCTTCGTGACGCCCACGGAGAACAGGAACAGCACCATGTGGTCGGTCGTGCGCGACGGCACGATGCCGTGCCGGCCGAGATAGGCGGTGACGATGTCGGCCGGGATGCCGTGTCTTGTCGAGCTCGCCGTCCGTCTTCATGCCCGGGCACACGATGCCGAACTTGATCGGGTCGAGCATGCACCAGCCGTCGGGCAGATCCGTCGAACCCGTGCCAGCTCTCGCCCGGATGCAGCACCCAGCAATTCGGATCCGTCGCGAGCAGCTCCGCCGGCGCCTCGTGGAACGGAATCCGCTTGCCGTCTTCGGGTCCGGTCACCTCCTCGGCATTCCACGGCGCGAAGAACCAGTCCTTCTTCGCGCAGGAACTCCTGCGCGGGCGCGCGCGACCGCCAGCCGGCACGCGACGGCCTCGTCGATCGTCTCCTGCGTGAGTGCCTGGCCGGCCGGGCCGTCCATCATCGCGGCCGCGACCTCGTTCGATGCGATCAGCGCATAGAGCGGCGACGTGCTCGCCTGCGAGCAGTACGCCTCGTTGAAGCGGCCGTGATCGATCGCGCCGCGGCCGTCCCGGATGTGGATGAACGACGTCTGCGACAGCGCGGCGAGCAGCTTGTGCGTCGAGTGGGTCGCGAACACCGTGGGCCCGTCCTTCGGGTGGTGTCGCGGGCTCGCCGCGCATCGCGTAGCGGTCGCGGTACATCGGGTTGAAGCGCGCGTAGCCGTACCAGGCCTCGTCGAAGTGGACGCGGTCGACGCTCTTCGCGAGCCGCGCCTCCGCGTCCGGCCGCGTCGTAGCACATGCCGTCGTAGGTGCAGTTCGTGAGCACGGAGTAGACCGCGCGCTTCTGGCCCGCGGCCTTGGCGAGCGGGTTGGCCGCGATGCTCTTCGCGATCGCCTTGGGCTCGAGGCGCTCCGGGGGAATCGGCCCGATGATGCCGTAGCGGTTGCGCGTCGGGCTCAGGAACACCGGGATCCCGCCGGTGATCGCGAGACCCTGCTCGATCGACTTGTGGCAGTTGCGGTCGCAGAGCGCGATCTCGTCGTCGCCGACGCACGCCGACATGATCGCGCGGTTGGACGCCGAGGTGCCGTTCAGCACCGAGTACGAGCGGTGCGCGCCGAACACGCGCGCGGCGTAGCGCTCGCTCTCGCCGATCGGGCCGCTGTGGCCGAGCAGCGAGCCGAGCGCGCCGCGCTCGATGCCCATGTCGGTGCGAAACAGGTTCTCGCCGTAGAAGTCGAAGAACGCGCGGCCGATCGGGCGACTTCAGGAACGCGACGCCGCCCTGGTGGCCCGGCGCCGCCCAGGAGTACTCGCGCTCGCGGTCGTAGCGCGCGAGCGCGGCCGCGAACGGCGGCAGCAGCGCCTGGACGTAGCGCTCGATCGCGGCCTGCACGCGGCCGCCGATGAACGCCGCGGTGTCGTCGAGGATCCAGATGAACTCGTCGGCCAGCGTCGCGACTTCGACGCTGACGGTGCCCGCGAGCTTGCGGCTCGCCATCAGGAAGATCGGAACGCTTGGCGTTGCGCGCGCGCACCGCGCGCAGTAGATCGCGTCGCCTGCTCGTGAGAGCCGGCTGTCGTTGTCGCCCTGCGTCCAGTTGAGCAGGATGCAGTGGATGCCGGAGTCGGATACGGCGATGGCGAGGCCGTCCTCGCAGGACAACGCCTCGACGACATGGATGTCGCGGGCTTGCAGCTCCGCCACGAGCGCACGCACGCTGCGCGCCGCTGCGCTCGTCGTCTCGGCGAGTCCTTCGTCTACGACGAGGGCTTGACGGACCACTGCGCCCGTTTCGGTACCTTGCATCATTGCGGCGTGACTCCGCGCTGCGTTGGTGGTCGAAGCCGCTCGAAGTCTCGCCCGGGCGGCCGCCTGTCACTACGTAAAATCGGCAATATGGGCTTAGCGGGACCTTCCTCCGCCATAAAGGCTGCAAGTGCAAAACAAAGCGAGTACTCTCGCGGGCTCGTCGGTTGCCGAAATTACGTAGTCCCCTTCCGAATCAGGGCCGCTGGGCGCTTGAAAAGAATAATCAGCAACGATTTCGAGCAGTTCGCCGAATCCCTACCGAAGCTCGAGGGCCGGTATATTCTGCGCACGCGCCAATCGCACGATTGGCGTCTGCGCCTGCTCGATCTGGACGGCGTCACACTGATGACGGGACGCGAAGGGGCCGGCCGGCTCTACACCGGCTACACGCGCAACAGTTTTCACGCTTTCTCGCTACTGAGCGGAGCCGAGTCCCTTACGCACAACGGCGCACGGCTCGATCGTCACGAGATCCTATGGTGCCCGCCGGGCAACCAATTTCATGCTGTTACCGAAAGGCCGATTCAGTGGTTGAACCTGGCCGTGTCGGTCGATCTCGTGAGGGAACGGGCGCAGGCGCACGCGGACGAATCCGATAGGGCGCTGCTCGAAGGAAGCTTTACGCGACGCTCGCAAGCCGCGGCGCCGCTGATCGGGCTCGTGCATCGGCTATTCCAGATCGACACGCACTCTCCGGAGCTATTGCAGGCGCCGGCGACCGAGCGCGCCGCACGCAATGAAGTGCTCGACCTTCTCTTTTGCGCGCTGCGGCCGAACGCTGCGAGCGAGCGTCCGGAGCAGCGGACCTGCGCGAATCGGCTGCGCGTGCTCGGCAAAGCGATCGATTTGATAGCATCGCCGCAAGACCAAGACCAAGCGCTCCAGATCGAAGACTTCTGCGCCGCGGCCGGCGCCTCCGAACGAACCCTGCGCAACGTCTTCCGGGAATGCCTCGGGATGAGCCCGCACCACTACGTGATGGCCCACCGGTTGCACGCGATCCGATCCGCGATACGCGCGGCGGGGCCCCGGGATACGGTCACGACCATCTGCTCGCGATTCGGCGTCTGGGACTTCGGCCGGTTGGCCAAGCAGTACAAAGCGCAGTTCGGCGAGCTGCCGTCCCAATCCTTGCAGGCGCTCAGAGCACCGATCGCTCGGCACGCCGCCCGGCCCGACGCCCGAGCGTCGCGCTAGGGTACTCGCCGAACAACGCGCGGTACTCCGCGGCCATCCGGCCCGCGTCGGAATAGCCGAAGCGTCGCGCAACGCCGCTGACCGTTTGGCTTCCCGGGTCCGCGGCAGCCAGAGTTACGCGAATCATCTCCAACCTGCGCACGCGCAGGTAGCGGTTCGGGGCGATGCCGAAGGTTTTCTTGAACAGGGAGCGCAGCGTTCTTTCGCTCACGCCCGCCGCTTCACCGAGAGCAGTCATGTCGGGCACGCGGCCGCCGTGACGATCGACGAACCGCAGCACGCGCGCAACCACGTCGTCGCGAGACGTGCGATGAGCTCCGTTGCCTCGCCGACCCGCGGCGAGAACTCTCTGAACGTTGGCTCTGTTCCTCACTGCACCCCTGATAGAGCACGGTTTGGCGCTAGGGTCCAACCCATCGCCCCTGTGCTGCCGCGCAACCAGCGCTGCAGCCGTGCGTCCGTCACCCCGCAGCGACCGTGCCAGGCATCCCGGGCGAGCGCTATGGAAAATCGGCAAGAGACAACTCAGTGACGAAACCGCGTGCATCGATACCGAGACGGTGTCGTTCTTTGCGCTGTCGACCATGCCGGGCGTACGCTGCACGCCGTTCGTGGCTCGGCTCTTTGCCGGCTTTGCATGGCGGTCCGCGGCTCGGCTTCGCGACGCTTACCCGGAGGTAGCATGGACATCGATCTCGACGTGCGCATCGAGCGCCAGCCGGATTACACGACCTGCGGACCGACCGCGCTGCATGCGCTCTACGTCCACTACGGCGACAAGATCACGCTCGAAGAGGTGATCAGAGAGACGCCGAAGCTGCCGGGCGGCGGCACACTCGGCGTGCACCTCGCGGTGCATGCGCTGCAACGCGGGTACGAGGCGGCCATGTGGCTCTGCAGCGTGCGCCATTTCGACCCCACGTGGTTTCAGAAGCCGACGGACCTGCTCGCGAAGCTCAAGGCGCGCGGCGTCGCGAAGAACTTCGCGAGCGATCCCCGCTACGGGCCGGCTCTCGAGAGTGCGGAGCAGTACCTGACGCTCGGCGGCCAGTACGTCTGGGGCGATCTCACGCCGGAGCTCATCGCAAAGACGCTCGGCGACGGCTTCCCGATTCTCACGGGCACGAATGGCACGTATCTCTATCAATGCTCGCGCGAGACCGAGGCCGGGGCAGACGACGTGGCGCGGCGAATCGTTCGGGCATTTCATCGTGCTGAGCGGATATCGGGACGCCGACCAGTCCGTCGCGATCGCGGACCCGCTGCTCGACAACCCCGCCTACGGCACCAAGTACTATCGCGTGAACGTGTTCCGTCTGATCGGCGCGATCTTTCTCGGCGTCGGCTCCGACGACGGCAACTTGCTGGTGATACGGCCGAAGGGCGCGAAGAAATTTGCGCCGGAGAAAAAGTCATGAGCACCCGATCGTCGCGCGACGAGCTGCTGCTCACCTGCGAGCACGCCGGCAACCGGATACCGAGCGGTTACGCCAAGCTCTTTCGCGGTGCCGAGCAGCTGCTCGCCTCGCATCGGGGCTGGGATCCCGGCGCGCTGACGCTCGCGCGGCGCTTCGAACGCGAGCTCGGGCGGCGGCTGCACGCAGTGACTTGGAGCCGGCTATTCGTCGAAGCGAATCGCTCCCCGACGAATCGGCGCATCTGGTCGAAATTCACGCAATCGCTGCCTAGAGCCGAGCGCGAGCGGATTCTCGCGCGCTGGTGGCGTCCGCATCGCAAGACCGTCGAGGACGCCGTCGCAGCCGAAATCGAGCGCGGCCGGCGGGTCGTGCACGTGGCCGTGCACAGCTTCACGCCCGAGCTCGACGGCGTCGTGCGCAACGCCGATATCGGCCTGCTGTACGACAGCCGCCGCAAGCACGAGGCGGAGCTCTGCCGCCGTTGGGCCGCCGCGCTGCGCAACATCGATCCAACACTGCGCGTGCGCTTCAACTACCCGTATGGCGGCGCTTCCGACGGACTGAGCACGTGGCTCCGCAAGCGCCATCCGCAAACGCGCTATCTGGGAGTCGAGCTCGAGATCAATCAGGCGCTGGTCGGCGCGAAGGGTTGGCGCCGGTTTCAGGACAACGTCGCGAAGAGCCTCCGCGAGCTCGTGCCCGCAGCCTGAGCTCGGCGCAACGCTCGCCTGCACGCAGCGTGCAAACCTCGAGCCGACCTGCGAGACTCGTGCGGCGGCGGGCCCGACCGACCGAAAAAGAACGAGAAGAGGAAGCCATGCAGACCGACGACGCCGACGAGCGCAAGTCCAAGGACAAGAAGAAGCACAAGCACAAGCACAATCACGACGAGCTGAGCGGCAAAGACTACGCCAAGGAGCTCGAGAGGCTGCACGGCGAGCTCGTCGCGCTCCAGCAGTGGGTGGTGGCGGAAGGCGTCAAAGTCTGCATCGTGTTCGAGGGTCGCGACGGCGCCGGCAAGGGCGGCACGATCAAGGCGATCACCGAGCGTGTGAGCCCGCGCGTGTTCCGCGTCGTCGCGCTGCCCGCGCCGACCGAGCGCGAGAAGAGCCAGATGTACATTCAGCGTTATCTGCCTTACCTGCCGGCAGCCGGCGAGATCGTGATCTTCGACCGCAGCTGGTACAACCGCGCGGGCGTCGAGCGCGTGATGGGCTTCACGAGCGAGGAGCAGATCAAGAAATTCCTGAACGCCGTACCGCTCGTCGAGAAGGCGATCGTCGAGTCGGGCGTGAAGCTCATCAAGTACTGGCTCGAGGTGAGCCCCGAGGAGCAGACGAAGCGGCTCACCGGGCGCATGGATGACGCGCGCAAGATCTGGAAGCTGTCGCCGATGGATCTAAAGTCCTATGGCCGCTGGTACGACTACTCGCGCGCGCGCGACGACATGTTCGCGGCGACCGACACCGGTTTCGCGCCGTGGTACGTCGTGCGCTCGGATGACAAGAAGCGCGCGCGGCTCAACGTGATCCGGCACCTGCTTGCGCAGGTCCCGTACAAGAAGCTCAAGCGCGACAAGATCGAGCTGCCGGAGCGCCAGAAGCGCAAGGGCTATCGCGAGCCGGCGTACCCGTATAAGTACGTCGACGATTACTACTGAGTCAGCCGTGTCGCTCGCACGCCGTGCACTACCCGCCGGGGCCTTGGGCCGGTACGCGTCGGTCTTGATTTTCGGCGCGTCGCTGTCGGCCGCCGCGAGCGCCGAAGTCCGGGAGCCCGCGGCAGAACGCGGCAGCCTGATGCTCGCCGCGTTCAACACGGGACGAACCACGGACGCGCGTCTCGACTCCGAATCCCGCAACGGTACCGACATCGACATGGAGGACGACCTCGGCCTGGAGCGGTACATGACGGTCGGCCGCCTCTCGGGCTACGTCTGGCTGACGCAGCGGCAGCGCATCGACTTTTCGCTGTTCGATCTCTCGCGCGAGGCGAGCAAAACGCTCGAGAAGAACATCGCGCTCGGCGACAAAAGCTTCGCGATCGACTCGGACGTGAGCACGCGCAACGAGCTCAAGATCTACAAGCTCGATTACACGTTCGTCCCGTTGAGCCGGGACCGAGGTTTCCTCGGCGTTGTCGCGGGCCTTTACGTCGCTCGTACGGGCGTCGCCGTCAGCGACCCGGCTCGCGGGACGGCCGAGTCGCAGCAACTCACCGCGCCACTTCCGGTGTTCGGGCTGCGCGGCGAATACGCGTTCGGCCAACGGTTCACGCTCCGAGGCGCGGCCGAGCTGTTCGCGATCGAGACGGGCGGCATCAACGGACGGTTACACGACTCGTATGTCGGCGTCGACTATTCGTTCGGCAAAAGATTCGCGCTCGGCGTCGCGTACAACGACGTCTCGATGAACGTTTCGGCAGAGGAGCCCGGATTCCAGGGCAGCCTCGACGCGGGCTACCGCGGAGCGCTGCTCTACTTCAAAGTCGACTTTGGCGCCACTCGCTGACGTCGCCTGGCTCGCCTCAACGTCGCCGGCCGCCACCCCCGCCCGTCCGCCCGCCTCCGCCATACGACGGTCGCGACTGCATCGACGACGCGCCCGACTGGCGCGCGCGCGAATCCGTGCCCAGGTTCGACGGCGTGCTCCTCGACGGCGAGGACCAGTTGCCCTGGTCGCGCGATTCCCAGCCCTGCGACGTCTGGCGATGGACGTTGCCGCCCTTGTCCGCATAGACGTTGTTCGCGCCGGACGCGGGTCGGTCCATCGTCGAGACGCCGGGATTCCGCGATCCCGACGAGGAACCCGGCACGACGCGGTCTTTGGCCGACGCGCCGTTGTACAGATTGTTGCGCCCACCCGCCGGCAACTGGCTCGCGCCATTGCCCGCGCCGCCGACGCCGCCAACACCGCCGACACCGCCAACGCCTCCGGCACCGGCCGGCAGCTGGCTCGCCCCGTTGCCCGGGCGGCCAACGCCGCCGACTCCGCCGACGCCCCCAACACCGCCGACGCCACCGACTCCACCCACGCCACCCACACCACCGACGCCGCCTACTCCACCTACGCCGCCGATTCCTCCGACGCCGCCGATTCCTCCGACTCCGCCGGGCCGGTAACCGCCCGGCGGGTAATACGGCGGCCGGTAGTAGGCCGGCGGATAACCGGGCCGGTAGTAGCCGCCGTAGCCGCCGCCGAACGCGAAGCCGACCGTCAGGAACCCGAACGAGTACGTGACGCCCATGCCCCAGCCCGTGTACGGGTTATAGGAGAGGTGCAGGCCCCACGGCGACGGATGCGGGTAGTAGCAGCACGGTCCCCAGTAAGGCGGGTAGGATAGCCGGTGCCGTAGATCGGCACGCCGTACCACGGGTACGACCACATGTAGCCCGGCGTGTAGCCGACGTAGACGACCTCGGGCGTCGATTCGTAGACGTAGACGTACTTCGTGTTGTAGACGGGCTCCGACGGCGGGATCTTCTGGATCTCGTCCATCGGCACGCTGTCCGCGACCGCCCACGGTCCCGTGCGCCTTGTCGGAGCGAACCAGACTGCCGTCGTCGCACGCGTAGTACTTGCCCTTGATCCGCAGCACCTGCGACGGCGGTGTTGATCGCGTACTCGACGCCGGTGCCCTCGATCTGCTTGAACTTCGGCTCGCCGTCGTACTTGACTTCGAGCTTCGCCTTGTTGCGGTCGATCGCCGCGGTCTGCGGCACGAGCGCGTCGAGCGCCGCGTCCTCGGCCTCGGGCGTGCCGGCGACCGACACGCGCGCGGAGCCGAGCGTCGGACGCGGGCTCGATGTCCTTGAACGCGGCCGGCAGCTGCGTCGGGGCGCACGACGGCCCACGGCCCGTCGAGGCTCGCCGCGCGGTACCAGCGGCCCGCGAGCAGCACGAACACTGCTGTTCGTCGCCGCTCGCGCACGACCGGCGTCTCGGTGTTCTCGATGTAGAGCAGCTTGCCCTTCGCGAGCGTCTGCCAGTTCGGCGGGCCGTCGGTGGAGATCAGCTCGGTCGGCTCGGTCGCGACGACGATCTTCGGCGGATTCTGAGCTTCGGCGCGTCGGCCGCGGCGTGCGTCGGGATCAGCTTCGCGATCGCCTCGGGCGGCTTCTGGATCGACTGCCACGGGCCCTTCGGGTCCTTCGCGTTGTACCAGTACTCGCCGCCGCTCAAGTAGTACGTCCTCGTCTTCTTGTCGTAGACGACCGCGAGCGCGCTGTTCGCGACCTGCTCGAACTCCGTGTTCGGGATCGGCAGCCTGCGCGGCTCGCCGTCGTAGAGCAGCAGCACCGCGATCTCCTCCACGAACGACGATTTTCGGCGGATCGTGGCGAAGCTCGTCCATGCTCTTCTTCTGGTTCTCGACCGTCACGAGGCTCGCTTTGAGCTGCTCGAGACTGATCGGAATGCTCTGCTTCGGCATCAGCGTCGTGAGGAACGCCCGCGACGTCTTCCTCGTCGATCGGCTTGCTGTCGGGCCAGCGAACCTGCGTCACGACGATGTCGCGGAGCACCGCGGTGTCCGCGTCGCGATCGGTATCGACGTGCGCCTTGAACCAGATCACGCCGAACGTCGGCTGCCTTCGCCGTCTTCGATTTGATCGACGCGGCCGCGCGGCCCTCGAGCGAGTTGCCGTCGAACTTCTCGGGCTGGGGCTGATAGACCGTCAGCGTGCCGCGGTCGGTCTCGACCTTGCGCGGCCACGTGCCCTGGGCCGCGTTCGCAGTCGCCGCCGCGAACAGCGCGATGGCTCCGATTGCTGCCGCGACCGCCGTCGCGACGATCGCACGGCTCGTGCGCGCGTCCTTCGCTGTCCTATTGCTGCGTATGCTCATTGCTCGCTCCATCTGCTCTTCTTTGCTTCGCGGCAGAGTCCCTCACCGCGCTCTTAGTCGACAAAATCGCTCGCAGCCCGCGGCGCGCGGGCTCGATGTCATGGCGCCATTCCGCGCGCAGGCGCGGAATCGCCGTCGCGCACCCACGCGACGAGCAGCGTGTACGTGACGGCGAGGATCACGGGGCCGATGAACAGGCCGACGACGCCGAAGCCGATCAAGCCGCCGATCACGCCCGCGATCAGAAGCAGCAGCGGCAAATCGACGCCGCGCCGGATCAGGAGCGGCTTCAGCACGTTGTCGATCACCGCAATGATCGCAGTGGCGACGGCGAGCGCGATGCCCCAAGCGACGCTGCCCGACCAGAACAGCCAAACCACCGCCGGCACCAGCACCAACAGCGGGCCGAGCTGCGCGACGCACAGCACGAACGTGATCGCAAGCAGCACGCCCGCGCGCGGCACGCCGCTGACCCAGAGCGCGATGCCCGCGAGCAGCGATTGCACGAGCGCGGTCACGACGACGCCGAGCGCGACGCCGCGCGCCGCGCTCGCCGCTAGGCGCACGGTGTGCTCCGCCCGGTCGCCGCCGATGCGGCGCGCGAACGCGATCACGCCGTCGCGCCGCGACCTCGCCTTGCGTGTACAAGATCGCGGACAACACACCGTCAGCAGGAAGTGCACGGCCACCACGCCCACGCCGCCGGTCACCGTCACGGTCCAGCTGGCGGCCGAGCGTGCATACGGACGCAGTGCCTCGGCGACTCCCTCGGGACCATGGGCGGCGAAATCGCGGTATTCGGTATCGATCGCCTGGCCGAGCCATGGGATCGAGACAATCCAGTGGGGCAGCGGCGGCAGGCCTTTGTCGAGCGCGGTGCGCACGATCTCGACGCCCTGGACCGCGAGGTCGAGCAGCACCGCAACCGCCATCCCGAACGGCACGACGAAGACCGCCGATATCAGGATCGTCATCAGCACGACGGCCGGCGCGCGCGATCCGCCGAGCCACTTCTGCAAGTGCACGAGCAACGGCCAGGTCGCGACGACGATCGTCGTGGCCCAGATCAACGCGCTGATGAACGGCGACAGTGTCCAAAGGCTCGCCGCGATCAGCCCGGACGAGGATCAGGATGACTAAGAACGTGCGCGTGAGATCGTGATTCGCGGGGTGCGTTGGCTCGGCCACGTCTTCTTACCGGTTGTCGCGCGTCGCGATCGACGCGCGTCGATTCTAGGCTCTTTTCGCGTCAACGCCCGGGGTATCAAGCGTCATTTCGCGGCGTCACGACGAGCTCCGCGCGCAATAGCGCTTGAAGAGATCCACCGGCAGCGCCTCCGCGAACCAGTGGCCCTGGGCGAGCTGGACGCCGGCGGCTCGCAACGCATCCGCCTGGTGCTCGTTCTCGACGCCCTCCGCGATGACCTGGAGCGGCGTCGAGCGCAGCAGACTCGACAACCCGTCGAGCCACGCTGGCGTCGGCAGCCCCGCGCCGATCTGAGCCACGAGCGTTTGATCTACTTTGATGAGATCGAAGCGGCAGCGCGTCAGCAAGGCGAGATTCGCGCCCGATAACGTCACGTCGTCGAGCGCCGCGCGCGCGCCGGTCTCCGGTATTCGATTCAGGGCCTGCAGTCCGAGGTCGTCGGGTATCCCGCGCTCGGTGATCTCGAAGATCAGCTGTTTCGCATGCTCGCGCAGGCCCGACTTCACGGCCGCGTATTCGATGCCGCCGCGGCCGAGGATTTCTGGCGGAATGTTGATGCCGATATGCACGCTCGGATGCTCGGGGAGCCAGCCGCCGAGCTCGCTCGCGACGGTGTCGATCACCCAATACGTGAGCGAGCCCGAGAGCGGCGTGCGGTCCGTCAGCGGCATGAACTGCGCGGCCTCGAGAACCGAGCCGTTACGTCGCCAGCGGATCAACGCCTCCGCGCCCGCGCACGAGCCGTCGCGCAGAGCGACGATCGGCTGATACGCGAGGAACAGCTCGCCGGCAGCGAACGCGGCCTGAACCGCGGGCAGATTCACTTCGGCTGCCACGACGCTGGAACCTTCTCTCGCCCGTCGACCAGGCAGAGCGGAGAGCCTCGGCCGGCGCATCCTTCGATCGCCGGCCGAAGCTCGCGCAGGTTACTACTTCTTAGCGGGCTCGACGGTCAGCGCGAACGATTCCTGATAGACGGCGCCGACCTGGTCACCGACTTTGACCTTCGTGAGGTCGATGTCTTTCGCGACTGGCAGGTCTACCGTGTGCTTCGGGCCTTTCAGGGTCACCGTGCGCGTCGGCATGTCGATCCCCACCACCGTTGCCGTGACGGCGACGGTCTGCTGGATCGACCCGCCGGGCTTCTGACCGGCGGCCGTGCGCGTTGCCTGCGTATCGTCGACTCGTACCGGCGCCTTGCCCGGCGGACCGAGCGCGACGACGAGGCCGACTTGATAGCTCGCGGTCACGACGTCGCCCTTGGCGACCTGCGGCAGGTTGCGCGCCTCCTCGCTCACGACGAGCGTCACGACCTCGCCGTCATCCCTGCGCAACGTCACCTCGCGGGTCTTGAGATCGACGGCCTCGACCGTCGCGCGCACGGTCGTGGACGCGACCGCGCCGACGGCGGGGTGCTCGCGAGCAGGCGCGCTCGCGGCAGGCTGCTGCGCGAGCGCCGGCGCCGCCGCCAGGGAAACGCCGGCGAGAGCTAGATAAGCGATCGTTCTCATTGTGGTATCCCCTTCTCGATTGATCGGACTCAGAACTTCCAGACGATCTCGGCGCGCCACGTGTTGAGGTTCACGTCCTTCGTCGCGTGGCTCGTGTCCATATCGAGCTCGCCGTAGGCCGCACGCAGCGCGATCGAGTCGTTGAGGTCCCAGCGCACGCCGACCGAGTACGTATAGCCCGTGCGCGTATCGGCATAGGTGTCATAGAACGTGGAGCAGACGTAGCCCCACCACGGATCCCACCAGCAGCCCGTGCTCGGCGTGCCGCTCACCACGTTGGAGTCGACGTGGATCCAGCCGGCGCCCGACCGAGACGTAGGGCGTAAGCGGGCCGTCCAAGAAGTGAAACGTGCCGTTGACGAAGAACGTGCTGAGGTCGAGGTTCGCGTTGACGGTCGGAAACGGGCTGCCGCTGTCCGGTACGAGCTTCAGCCGGTAGTCCGGACTCGCCCAGCTTATCGAGCCGCCGAGCTGGAACTTGTTGGTGAAGTTGTAGCCGCCGACGAAGCCCCACGCGATGTCGCCGTCCACGTCCAGCGCCGCACCGTGCGTGCCGTGACGTGAGTGCCGGAGAAATCCATGATCTGTAGGCCGAACTCCGCGGTTCCCGCGCGGCTGTCGACGCCGCGCCTCTGCGCAAACGCCGGCGACGCCAGGCCGATTGCCAATGCGGCCAGTAGCGTAACGCCGAACAGACCGAGTCGATTTTGGTTATTCGCTGACATTGATTTTCCGCCTTGTTTCCTTGCGCTGACGATCGCGCGGTCGGCCGAGCCCAGCTCTGCAACACGCGCCCCTGTGTATGCGAGCAAGACCCTAGCACGGTAGGTAGATAGCCGAATAGAGCTAGTTTCATGCACGCAACATTTGTGGTCGGCAGAAGGACTGGGCGGTTCGGCGCCGCGCCGCTCCACATCTCGCACCGTCCAGACTATCGGTGCGCGCCGTTCAGGATTGCTCGCGCCGGATCGCATCGATCAGCGCCGTCGTCGAACGGCCGGGCTTCAGGCCGAGCGCGCGGACCTCGCCGCCGTTGCTGCAATACCACGTCGCTGCCGACGATGTCCTCGACGCGATAGTCGCCGCCCTTCACGAGCACGTTCGGCACGATCTTCGCGATCAGCTCCGCCGGCGTGTCCTCGCGAGAACGGCACGACCCAGTCGACGGCCGCGAGGCCCCGCGAGCACGGCCATCCGATCGGCGAGCGGCGTGATCGGGCGCGTGGGACCCTTCAAGCGGCGCACGGATTCGTCGTCGTTGACGGCGACGACCAACCGGTCGCCGCAGGCCTTGGCTTCTTCGAGATAGCTCACGTGGCCCGCGTGCAGAATGTCGAAGCAGCCGTTCGTCATCACGACGCGCTCGCCGCGCGCCTTCGCTTCCGCGACGAGCGCGAGCAGCTCCGGCAACTCGACGAGGCCGCGGCCGCCGCTGCCCTGCCTGTGCAGCGCGTGCTGCAGCTCCGAGCGGCTCGCCGTCGCGACGCCGATCTTGCCCACGACGATGCCGGCGCCGAGGTTCGCGAGCGCGGCGGCGTCGTGCGGATCGAGTCCGGCCGCGATCGCCCGCCGCGAGCAGCGCGATCACCGTATCGCCCGCGCCCGTGACGTCGAACACCTCGCGCGCCTGGGTCGGCAGCGTGTGCGGCTCGCCGTCGGTGAACAGCGTCATGCCCTGCTCGCCGCGCGTCACGAGCAGCGCTTCGAGATCGAGATCGGCGCGCAGCTTTCGCCTTTGCGCAGGAGCTCGGCCTCCGTCGGCGCAGCGGCCGACGACCGCCTCGAACTCGCCGCGGTTCGGCGTGAGCGCGAACGCGCCGCGGTAGCGCTCGAAGTCCGTGCCCTTCGGGTCGACGAGCACCGGGACGCGCGCGGCTCGGCACTGCGCGATGAGCTCGGCCGCGCGGCTCAACGTGCCTTTCGCGTAGTCCGAAAGCACGACGACGTCCGCCGTGCTCACGAGCTTCGCGAAGCGCACGCCGAGCTCGGGCGCGCGCAGGCTCGAGCGATTGCTCGGCGTCGAGGCGGATCAGCTGTTGGTTGCGAGCGAGCACGCGAAGCTTGTGGATGGTCGGCAGCGACGGCGAGCGCACGAGCTCGCAGCGCACGCCGCGCTGCGCGAGCAGCGCCTCGAGCAGCCTGCCGCGGTCGTCCGCGCCGACGATGCCGGCGAGCACGGTCTGCGCGCCGAGCGCGGCGGTGTTCAGCGCGACGTTGGCCGCGCCGCCCGCGCGCTGCTCGGCGGAGCGCGTCCGCACGACGGGCACCGGCGCCTCGGGCGAGATCCGCGCCGTGTCGCCGAACCAATATTCGTCGAGCATCACGTCGCCCGCGACGAGCACGCGGACGCGCGAGAAATCGGGAATCGTGAAAGTCACGACAGGCGACTGCCTCCGGGCAGCGCTGGCGCCATTCTACTCAGTTGCGACCCGTTCGGCGTCGCGACGGAAAAAAAGGCCCGCCCCGTTTCGTTCGGGGCGGACCAACGGCGGACCGATGAAGCTTCAGCGTCGGCGCGCGCTAGCCGCCGCCGGCGCCGTGCTTAGCCGCACTTCGAATAACCGCAATTCAGGCACGTCATGCAGCCGTCGAGCATCACCGCGGCCGCGGTGTTGCACTTGCTGCACAGCTGCGCACCCTCCGGAAAGCTGTTGTTCGCGAACGCGTCCTTCTGGCTCGCGCGCTGCTCGAACTCCGCGCGCTTGCTCGCGATCATCTTGCGCTGATCGTCGCTGAGATCCGGCCGCTTGAGCAGCCCGATCTCGAGCAGGTGCTTCTCGACGATGTGGCCGAGCTCCGCGATGATCGACGGCATGAATTTGCCGCCGGGCTGCCAATAGCCGCCGCGCGGATCGAACACGGCCTTCAGCTCGTCGACGAGGAACGTCACGTCGCCGCCCTTGCGGAACACGGCGGACATGATTCGCGTGAGCGCGACGATCCATTGGTAATGGTCGAGATTCTTCGAGTTGATGAAGATCTCGAACGGCCGGCGCTGCTCGTGCTTCGTGCCCTCGTTCAAGACGATGTCGTTGATCGTCACGTACATCGCGTGATCCGACACCGGCGTCTTCACCTTGTACGTGGAACCGATGAGGATCTCCGGCCGCTCGAGCTTCTCGTGCAGCTGGATGATTTTCGGCTCGTCGCGCTCCGGTTGCGCAGGTTGCGGCTTCTTTTCCGCATCGTCCTTCGCGACCGCGAACTTCACGATCTTCTTGTCGATAGTGATCTTTGCCATGGTCCGCCTCTTCAGCGCGCTCGTCGCGCCGGATCAGAGCTTGCCGTAGTAGCCTTCCTTGAGTGCGTCGAACAGATTCGCCGCGGTGTGCATCTCGCCGTCGTACTGGATCTCGTCGTCGCCCTTCGCCTCGATCGTGCTGCCGTCCGCGAGCGTGAAGCGATAGGTCGTGTTCTTGAGGTCCTTCTCCTTCACGAGCACGCCTTGGAACGCCTCCGGATTGAAGCGGAACGTGGTGCAGCCCTTCAGGCCCTTCTCGTGGGCGTATAGATAGATGTCCTTGAACTTCTCGTACGGATAGTCCGTGGGCACGTTCGCGGTCTTCGAGATCGAGGAATCGATCCACTTTTGCGCGGCGGCCTGGATATCGACATGCTCGCGCGGCGAGATGTCCTCGGAGCTCACGAAGTAGTCGGGAAGCTTCTCGCCGGGTTTCGTCGAGCCCGGCATCGCACGTGGATTCACGATCGCGCGATACGCGAGCAGCTCGAACGAGAACACGTCGACCTTTTCCTTCGTCTTCTTGCCCTGCCGGATCACGTTGCGGAAGTAATGATGCGCGAAGGACGGCTCGATGCCGTTGCTCGCGTTGTTCGCGAGCGACAACGAGATCGTGCCGGTCGGCGCGATCGAGCTGTGATGCGTGAAGCGCGCGCCGTGTTTCTCGATCTCGTCGATCAATTCGGGCGCGACCTCGCGCACGCGTTGCATGTAACGGCTGTAGCGCGCGAGCAGAACGCGGCCCGGAATCTTCTGGCCGACTAGCCCAACCGTCGGCGCGCATCTCCGGCCGGCGGCGCAACATCGACTCGGTGACCTCGACCTCCTCGAGCAGCACGGGCGCGGCGCCCTTCTCCTTGGCGAGCTCGAGTCCGGTCCGCCAACCCGCGAGCGCGAGCTCCCGCGATACGTCCTCCGTGAATTGGATCGACTCGGGCGACCCATAGCGAAGCCCCAGCAGAGCGATCGCGGAGCCGAGGCCGAGGAACCCCATCCCGTGACGGCGCTTGCGCCGGATCTCGTCGCGCTGCTCCGGGAGCGGCAGGCCGTTGATCTCGACGACGTTGTCGAGCATGCGCGTGAAAACTTTCACGACCTCGCGGAACTCTTCCCAGTCGAAGTACGCGTGATCGCTGAACGGCGCCACGACGAACTTCGTGAGATTGATCGAGCCGAGCAGGCACGCGCCGTACGGCGGCAGCGGTTGCTCGCCGCAGGGGTTGGTCGCGCGAATGTCCTCGCACCACCAGTTGTTGTTCATCTCGTTGACGCGATCGATGAGCACGAAGCCGGGCTCGGCAAAGTCGTACGTCGAGGACATGATCACGTCCCACATGCGCCGCGCCGGCAGCGTGCGGTAGATCCGGCACGCGACGAGCCCGCCCGTGTCGGTCACGTAGTTGGCCTTGCTCGGCCAGTCGCGCCAGACGACCTGCGCGGGGTCGCTGAGCTCGATCTTGTCCTCGGCGGCCTCTTGCTGGGAGATCGGGAACGCGAGCTGCCACGGCTTGTCGTGCTTCACGGCATCCATGAACTCGTCGGTGATCAGCAGCGACAGGTTGAATTGGCGCAGCCGGCCGTCCTCGCGTTTCGCGCGGACGAAGTCCATCGCGTCGGGATGGCCGACGTCGAACGTGCCCATCTGCGCGCCGCGCCGACCGCCGGCCGACGAGACCGTGAAGCACATCTTGTCGTAGATATCCATGAACGAGAGCGGCCCGGAGGTATAAGCGCCCGCTCCGCTCACATAGGCGCCGCGCGGCCGCAGCGTCGAGAACTCGTAGCCGATGCCGCATCCGGCCTTCAACGTAAGGCCGGCCTCATGGACCTTGTTCAGGATGTCGTTCATCGAGTCCTGAATCGTTCCCGACACCGTGCAATTGATCGTCGAAGTCGCGGGCTTGTGAAATTCGGCGCCCGCATTCGAGGTGATTCGGCCTGCCGGAATCGCGCCCCGATGCAGCGCCCAGACGAAGCGATCGAACCATTCGGCGCGTTTCGCCGGCTCCTCGACCGCAGCGAGCGCTTTCGCGACGCGCTGATAGGTGCCGTCGATGTCGCGGTCCACCGGCTCGCCCGATTTGGTCTTCAGCCGGTACTTCGTGTCCCAGATGTTCAGCGACGCCTCTTGAAGCGCGATGTCCGCCAGTCTCGATGCTTTGAGCTCGAACGCCATGTTCATAACCGCTCCACCCCTTTCTCCTTTTGACAAGCCGCCCCGCTCGGCTCGTCGGACTGCTCGACATTGCGATCGCGACCCAGAAAATCCAGCGCGAAAGACTCCCCGTGACCGCCAAATGGCGGCCGTCGATTCCGTCCCTGAGCTTTAAGTTGGACGACACAAGATGTTGTGTCGTTGAATCGTAGAGTAGGCGCGCCGTTCGCGCCTGTCAAGAGTTTGTGACAAACAGAAGGCGACGATGTTTAACTGTAAAAACAGTGGCTTACATGGATGACCTAAAATCATGTCGAACGAGATTCCCGATTGGCCGCGAGCGCCGAGGGACACAAGATGTTGTGTCCAGGAAATCCACGCGCGGCCCACAAGAATTCCACAGGTTGTGAACCCTACCGGGGCCAAACAAAATCGTGCGGGTGGTTGCAGCGGCCCGCGGCCCTGCCAGACAATTAGCCATTGGCGCGTGTCGGAGCGCGCCAAAATCCGCGGCCAACCTGCCACAAGGTGTCACATGATCGATTTCCCCGCTCGACAAGCCCGGCGGCGCTCGCTTGCGCTGTTCACGGCACTCGGCCTTTGCGCATCGATCGCTTCGGCTCAGCTGCCGAGCGACGTGCCGAGCCTGGCGCCGATGATCGAGAAGATCTCGCCCGCCGTCGTCAACATCGCGGTCAGCGGCAGCGTCAAAACGGACAACCCGCTCGCGCAGGACGAGTTCCTGCGCCGCTTCTTCGACTTCGACGGCCAGAACCCGAACGGCCATCGTGAGATCGAGGCCGCGGGCTCCGGCGTGATCGTCGACGCGAAGAAGGGTTACATCCTGACCAATCACCATGTCGTCGAGAACGCGGACAAGATCACGGTCACGCTCGCGGACAACCGCAGCTTGAGCGCGAAGGTCGTCGGCTCGGACGAAGGCTCCGACCTCGCCGTGTTGCAGGTGAAAGACGAAACGCTCGTCCAAATGCCGTTCGGCGACTCGAGCAAGCTGCGCGTCGGCGACTACGTCGTCGCGATCGGGAACCCGTTCGGCTTCTCGAACACCGTCACCTCGGGAATCGTGAGCGCGGTCGGCCGTAGCGGAATCAATCGCGACGCGTACGAGGACTTCATTCAGACCGACGCGTCGATCAATCCCGGCAACTCCGGAGGCGCGCTCGTGAACTTGAGGGGCGAGCTCGTCGGGATCAACTCGGCGATCATCTCGCGCAGCGGCGGCAACATCGGGATCGGCTTCGCGATCCCCGTGAACATGGCGCGCTCGATCATGGACCAGCTCGTCTCGTACGGCTCGGTGAGCCGCGGGCTGCTCGGCGTCGGCATCCAAGACGTCACGCCGGAGCTCGCCGTCACTTACAACCTCCACGACAACTCGGGCGCGCTGGTCAAGAGCGTGAGCCCGAGCTCCGCCGCGGAGCGGGCGGGCATCCAGGTCGAGGACGTGATCGTCAGCATCAACGAGCACGCCGTTCGCGACTCGGGCTCTCTCAAAGCGGCGATAGGTTTGCTCAGACCCGGCGAGAAGGTCGTCGTCGGCGTCGTTCGCGACGGGCATCCGCTCAAGATCAACGCCGTGCTCGGCGAGGCGCCGGCGGCGGCGGCTCACGCCGCACCTTCCGAGGAACAGCCCGGCAACGCGCCGCTCGATCCGGCCTTCGAAGGCGCAGAGCTCTCCGACAACGACGCGAAGCTGCCGGGCTTGCTCGTGGCGCGTGTCGAGCCCGACAGCCCCGCCGCCAACCGCGGCCTGCACACGGGCGACGTGATCACCAAGGTCAACCGGGTCCGGGTGCACAACCTCGGCGAGGCAAAGCGCGTGATCGAAGGCGCGCGCTCGATCATCCTCGAAGTCCAGCGCGGCGGCCGCAATCAGCTCATCTTGATGCGCTGAGCTCCGCGGTCTTCCACCCTTCGAGTCGCGCGGCGCGCTCCGGCGCCTCGAGCTTCGCGAGCTCCCCCGCGTCGGCGTAGAACTGCGCGAGCCCGACCGCGTCGATTCGCGCGCGCAGCGCAGGCACCCAGCGCCGGTAGGTCGCGACCGACGCGAGCGCCGCGTTGTTGAGCGGCTCCCGGAACCACGCGTCGTATTCGCCGCTGCCGCCCCAGCGCTGCTTCACGGCCGCGTAGTCCGCGCGCATCGTGTCGAACGCGCGCGCCTTGTCCGCACGCTTCTGCTCCACGGGCTCGTTCGTGGCGAACACGGCGCGCAATCGGTCCTGCTGCGCGGAGATCAGCGCGGCGAAATCGGCGCGGTGCACGAGGCGGCGCCGATACGCGGCGAGCGCCGCTTCGTTACCTCGTGCGGCGAGCCAACGTTCCGTGCCGTACTCCTCGATCGCGGTCGCGAACGCCTCGCTGAACTCGCTGTCGTCTTTCACATAGAGCTTCTGGTGCGCGAGCTCGTGGAACAGCGTGCTCGCGACATATAGCTCGCCGCCGCCGAGCATCGTGCTCAGCACCGGATCGGCGAAGTAGCCGAGCGTCGAATACGCGCTCGAGCCGCCGCTCGAGGTGTCGTAGCCCTCGCTGACGAGCTCCTTCTCGAAGCGCTCGGCGTCCGCACGGTCGAAGAAGCCGCGGTACGAGACGCAGCCCGCAACCGGGAAGCACCATCGCTTCGGCTGCACCGAGAACTCCTCGGTGGCGACCACGTTCCAAACCACGTACGGGCGATCGAGCGCGACGTAGGTCGTGTAGCTCTTGTTGTCCGGCAAGAGCAGTTCCGTGACCGCGAACTTGCGAATCTCCGCGACAGCGGTGAGCTCCGTCTTCGTCTTCGGATCGACCTTCGGGTCCGCGAGCAGCTCGTCGATCGGCGTGCGTTTGCGCAGCAGGTCGAACTCGCCTCCGATCGCTTGCCAATAGAACGCGCAGCCCCCGAGCGATACGAGCGCGCAAACGACGACCACTCGCGCGAGCGCGCGGCCAACGTTCGCCATGCGGTGAATCTCGAGTGTCATGACGCTACGGTATGATGCGGGCCATGAAAGTTTACGAGGTCGGCGGGGCCGTACGCGATGCCCTGCTCGGCCTGCCGGTCCAGGAGCGCGACTGGGTCGTGGTCGGCGCTTCGGCCGACGAGCTCCTCGCCCAAGGCTATCCGGCGCGTCGGCAAGGACTTCCCCGTCTTCCTCCATCCGACCACGGGCGACGAGTACGCGCTCGCGCGCACCGAGCGCAAGGTCGGCCGCGGCTACACGGGCTTCCAGTTCGACACCGCGTCGACCGTGACGCTCGAGCAGGATCTCGAGCGCCGCGATCTCACGATCAACGCGATCGCACGCGCCGCCGACGGCACTTTGATCGATCCTTGGGGAGGGCGGCGCGACCTCGAGGCGCGCTTGCTGCGCCACGTGTCGCCCGCGTTCGCCGAGGATCCGCTGCGCGTGCTGCGCGTCGCGCGCTTCGCGGCCCGGTTCGCGAAGCTCGGCTTCACGGTCGCGCCCGAGACGCAGAAGTTGATGGCCGAGATCGTGGCGAGCGGCGAGATCGAGGCGCTCACGCCCGAGCGCGTCTGGCAGGAGACCGCGAAGGCGCTCGGCGAGGACGATCCCGCGGCCTATATAGAAGTGCTGCGGACCTGCGGCGCTCTCGAAGCGCGTGTTCCCCGAGGTCGACGCGCTGTTCGGCGTTCCGCAAACCGAGCGCTGGCATCCGGAGATCGATACCGGCGTGCACGTGCTGCTCGCGCTGAAGATCGCGGCGCGGCTCACTCCCGCTCCGACCGTGCGCTTCGCGGTCCTTACGCACGATCTCGGCAAGGGCACGACGCCGCAAGCCGTGCTACCCGCGCATCGCGGTCACGAGCGGCGCTCCGAGGAGCTGCTCGCCGAGATCTGCGCGCGGCTGCCCGTCCCGAACCGTTTCCGCGATCTCGCGCTCCACGTCGCGCGCCATCACGGCACGGTGCATCGCGCCGACGAGCTCAAGCCGCGCACCGTGCTCGAGGTGATCACGGCCGTCGACGCGCTTCGTCAGCCCGAGCGCTTCGAGGAGTTCCTGCTCGCATGCGAGGCCGACATGCGCGGCCGCAAGGGACTCGAAGAACGCCCTTACGTGCAAGGCGAGATCTTCCGCACGGCGCTGCGCGCCGCGCGTTCCGTCGACGCGGGGCACATCCGCCAGGAACGCAACGTCGAGGGCGAGGCGCTCGGCAAAGCACTGCACGAGGCGCGACTCGACGCGGTGAAGGCCGCGCTGCGCTGATCTCGCGAGCGCGCCGAGAGCGGCGGCTCACAGCCAGCCGCGCAAGTCGCGGCCCGGCAACGCGCTCGCCGAAGCGCTCGCGACACCCTTGCGCAACAGCAGCACCTTGAACCGTTCGCCCATCTCGCCGGGCAAGAGCAGCGTCTTCAGCGCGCTGCGCTCCCGCAGCGCCGCGGCGTCCGTCCCGGCCGTCGGCGGCTCGGCCGCGAGCGTCGCGAGCAGGAACTGCGCTTGCGTCGTGAAGCCCGCGACCTCGAGCCCCGCCGCGCGCGCCGCGGCCGCGCACGCGCTGAAATCGACCCACGCGCTCACGTCCTGTAGGCCGGGTAAGAGAAAAGGATCGGCATGCGCGCGATGGCGGTAGTGGCAAATCAACGTGCCCGACCGAGCGCTGCGGATGGTAGTACTCGCGGCGCACGAGTCCGTAGTCGACGAGCAGCATGCAGCCGCGCTCGAGCACGCCCGCAACGCTCGCGACCCACGCAGGCAGCTGCAGCGCGATCTCGCTGTCGTAGCCGTCCGCGCAGCGGCGCGCCGAGCGCGTGCTCGAGCGCGCCGACCGCGGCCGTGAGGTCGTCGCGCTCGGGCCCGTCGGCCCATTCGAAGCTGTCGCCGCGATCGACGACGCCGCGCGGCAAAACGCGCCCGCCGCGCTTCGCGAAGCGCGAGACCGGCAACGCGTCGAGCACTTCGTTGGCGACGACCGCATTCATGTTCGGCCGCTCCGGTAGGCGATCGAGCCAAGAGACGCGGCCGGCGAAGCGTGCGAGCGCCCGACCCTGTCTTTCGCGCAGGTCCGCGCTGGGCTCGAGGATCAGGTAGCTCGGCCGCAGGTCCGCGAGCGCGTCGAGGAGCTGCGCGGCGAGCGCGCCGGAGCCCGCCCCGAGCTCGAGAATCGCGGGCGAGGCGATCTCGGCGAGCTCCGCGCGCAGCGTGCGCGCGAGCGCGCGCGCGAGCAGGCCGCTGAGCTCGGGCGCCGTCACGAAATCGCCGCTCGGCCCGAGCTTCGTGCTGCCCGCGCTGTAGTAGCCGAGGCCCGGCGCGTAGAGCGCGAGCTGCATGTAGCGCGCGAAATCGAGCCAGCCGCCGGCGGCACGGATCTCGGCGCGGATCACGCGCGTGAGCTCCTCGCTCACTTCGAGCGCGGCGGGGCTTGGGCTCGGAAGGTCGACGGAGGCAGCCATCGGTCGGCCAGGGTCGTGGTGCCGATAGTGTAACCTTAGGCTTCGTCCGCTTGACTTCTGGAGCAGCGTGGCTCGCGTTGAACGCCCACTGAATCTCGACGGCCGCTGGGCGCTCGTCACGGGCGCGGCGAAGCGGATCGGCGCCGTGATCGCGCGCACGCTGCACGCCGCAGGCGCGAACGTCGCGATTCATTATCACAGCTCGGCCAGCGCTGCCCGCGACCTCGTCGCGGACCTCGAGCGCGAGCGGCGCGGCTCCGCGTTCAGCATGAGCGCCGACATACGCGACGTGCACGCGCTCGAGCGCATGGCGCACGACGTGGTCGAGCGTGCCGGCCGTCTCGACGTCCTCGTCAATAACGCGTCGAATTTCTACCCGACGCCTCTCGGTACCGTCACCGAAGAGCAATGGGACGACCTCGTCGGCAGCAACCTGAAGGCGCCGCTGTTCCTCACGCAGGCATTGCTGCCCGCGCTGCGGGCGAGCGCAAGGCGTAGTGGTCAACATCGTCGACGTACACGCGCAGAGGCCGCTGCGCGATCACCCGGTCTACGGCGCCGCGAAGGCGGGCCTCGCGATGCTCACGCGCTCGCTCGCGAAGGATCTCGGACCCGACGTGCGCGTGAACGGCGTGTCGCCGGGCGCGATCCTATGGCCGGAGGGGGACGGCATGTCGGACCAGCTGCGCGCCGGCATCATCAAGCAGACCGCGCTCAAGCGCGCGGCGAGCCCGAGGACATCGCGGCCGCCGTGCTGTTCCTGGTCCGCGACGCGCCCTACGTGACGGGCCAGATCATCGCGGTCGACGGCGGCCGCAGCGTCGGCTGGTGAAAAGGGGACATTCCGCATTTCTAGCGGCAATGCGCCGCGCAAATCTTCGCGACTCACCCCTGCCAGAAATGCGGAATGTCCCCTTTTTAGCCGTAGTCCGCCGGCTGCCGCTCGACCACGACGCCGACGTCGCGCGCGCGCGGGATCGCGCCGGGCTTCGCAACCGAGACCTTGACCCACGGCGCGCCGAACTCTTTCACCGCGATCTCCGCGATCGCCTCGGCGAGCGTCTCGACGAGCTTGAACTCCGACCGCCGACGAACTCGAGCACGCGCTGCGAGAGCCGCTCGTAGTTCAGCGCGCCCTCGACCGCATCGACGCGCGCCGCCGCCTTCGCGTCGGTCGCGACCTCGAGGTCGATGCTCACGATCTGCTTGACGCGGCGTTCCCACTCCCAGAAGCCGATGATCGCTTCGACCCTGAGCTCGCGCAGGAAGAGTTTGTCCACGTTCGTCCTCTATCTATTTCGTTGCCGGCCCCACCGGCCCGAGCTCGGCGAGCGGCCAGCGCGGCCTCGCGATGATCCGCGGCGGCCAATCGTTCGCGGCCTGAGTATGCCGGCACCAGCCGGCGTACGCGATCATCGCGCCGTTATCCGTGCAGAGCGCGGGCCGCGGATAGTACACGCGCACGCCGACCTGACGCCCGAGCGTCGCGAGGCTCGCGCGCAGCGACTTGTTCGCTCCGACGCCGCCGGCGATCACGAGCCGCTCGAGGCCGGTCGCCTCGAGCGCGCGGCGGCACTTGCCCGTAAGCGTGTCGACCGCCGCGGCCTGGAACGAAGCGGCCACGTCGGCGCGAGTCGTCGGATCGAGGTCGGCGCGAGTCCCGCGCGCGGCGTCGATCGCGAGCCGAGCCGCGGTCTTGAGCCCGCTGAAGCTGAAGTCGAGTCCTTGGTTCTTGAGCGGCCGCGGCAGCGCGAAGCGTTCGGGATTGCCCGCGTCGGCGAGCCGCGCAAGCTCCGGCCCGCCCGGATAGGGCAGGCCCGAGCAGCCGCGCGACCTTGTCGAACGCTTCGCCGGCCGCGTCGTCGAGCGTCTCGCCGATGATCCGGTAGCGGCCGAGTCCCGCGACTTCGATGAGCTGCGTGTGCCCGCCCGACACGAGCAGCGCGAGGAACGGGAACTCCGGCGGCTCGGGCTCGAGCATGCTCGCGAGCAAGTGCCCCTCGAGATGGTGAACGGGGACCGCCGGGATCCCGAGCCCGTACGCGAGCGAGGAGGCGAGCGAGCCGCCGACCAGCAGCGCGCCGATCAGCCCAGGACCGGCCGTGTACGCGATCGCGTCGAGGTCCGAGAGCCCGAGGTTCGCGGCCGGCGACCACTTCCTCGACCATCGGCAGCAGCTTCGCGATGTGATCGCGCGAGGCGAGCTCGGGCACGACGCCGCCGAACGCCGCGTGGATCGCGGCCTGGCTCGCGAGCCGCTCGGCAAGGACCCCGCGGCCTTCCTCGAAGATTGCGACGCCGGTCTCGTCGCAGCTCGTTTCGATCCCGAGTACCCGCATCGCGCTTTACAGGCCGCGCCGGGCGCGGCTAATATGCCGCTCTTGTGCCGGCCTAGCCGGCCTATTTTTCTGTGGTCGGCGAGTCATAACGGTCCCTAAGATCCCTAAGAAAGTAGTCACGCGAGCGAGTTCCGATGCCTGGCGTCCGTATAAGAGAAAGCGAACACTTCGACGCGGCCCTGCGCCGTTTCAAGAGAGCGTGCGAGAAGGCCGGCGTGCTGACCGAGCTCAGACGACGCGAGTTCTACGAGAAACCGACCCAAGAACGCAAGCGCAAGAAGGCCGCGGCCGTCAAGCGGCACCTGAAGCGCAACCTCCGAGCCCCGACCACAAGGCGCCGCCGACTCTACTGATCCGCTGGCTTCGGTCATGCCGCTCAAAGGACCGTCTCACGGAAGACATGCAGGCCGCGATGAAGGCCGGCGACAAGCCGCGCCTGAGCGTGCTGCGCCTGGCGCTCGCGGGCGTCAAGCAGCGCGAGGTCGACACGCGCCGGCCGCTCGACGACGCGGGCGTGACGTCGGTGCTCGAGCGCATGATCAAGCAGGGCCGCGACTCGGCCCAGCAGTACCGCGATGGCAAGCGCGAGGATCTCGCCTCGAAAGAGGAAGTACGAGATCAAGGTGCTACAGGGCTATCTGCCGCAGCCGCTCAGCGATTCCGAGCTCGACGCGCTGATCGCCGAAGCGATCGACGCGGCCAAAGCGCAGAGCGTCAAGGACCTCGGCAAGGTGATGGGCGTCATCAAGACGCGCGCCGCGGGCCGCGTGGACATGAGCGCGGTCGGCCCGCGCGTGCGCGCGATGCTCGCACCCGAGTAGCCGACGTCGCCTACGTCTCTCGAACGAGAACAAAGCCGAGCTTGTGGCCGAGTCCCGGGCTCGCATAATGCGGGACCATGAGCGGCCGGATCCCACAGGCCTTCATCGACGAGCTACTCGCACGCGCGGACATCGCCGAGATCGTCGGCGCTCGCGTCGCGCTCAAGAAGGCGGGCAGCAATCTCAAAGGCCTCTGCCCGTTTCACGCGCGAGAAGACGCCGTCGTTCACGGTGAGCCCGACGAAGGGCTTCTATCACTGTTTCGGCTGCGGCCAGCACGGCAGCGCGATCGGGTTCCTGATGGCCTACGAGAACCTGAGCTTCCCCGAGGCCGTCGAGGCGCTCGCCGAGATGCTCGGCATGGAAGTGCCGCGCGACGCGGTGCAGTCCGAGGAACGCCGCGGCGAGCACGACGAGCTCTATGCGCTGCTGCGCGACGCGGATCAGATCTATCGCGCCGCGCTGCGCGACAGCCCGCAGGCGATCGCCTATTTGAAGAAGCGCGGCGTCGACGGCCCGACGGCCGGCCGCTTCGCGATGGGGTACGCGCCGGGCGGCTGGGACACGATTTTGACGGCGCTCGGCACTTCCGACGCGCGGCTCGCGCAGCTGAAAGTCGCCGGTCTCCTCAGCGAGAACGACGGCGGCCGCCGCTACGACAAGTTCCGCGACCGGATCATGTTCCCGATCCGCAACGTGCGCGGCCAGATCATCGGTTTCGGCGGCCGCGTGCTCGACTCGGGCGAGCCGAAATACCTGAACTCGCCCGAGACGCCGATCTTCCGCAAGGGCCAGGAGCTCTACGGGCTGTTCGAGGCGAAGAGAAACCCGGGCAAGCCGAAGGAGATCATCGTCGTCGAGGGCTACCTCGACGTCGCGAGCCTCGTGCAATTCGGCGTCGAGAACGTCGTCGCGACGCTCGGCACGGCGATGACGAACGACAACATAAAAAGACTCACTCGCCTGACGGACCGAGTCGTGTTCTGCTTCGACGGCGATCGCGCCGGCCGCGCGGCCGCGTGGCGCGCGATGGAGGCCGCGCTGCCGTACGGCGGCGGCAACGTCGAGCTCAAGTTCCTGCTGCTGCCCGAGAGTGACGACCCCGATACGTTCGTGCGCAGCCGCGGCGCCGATGCGTTCCGTTCGCTCGCCGCGACCGCCGTGTCCTTGCCGGAGTTCTTGGTGAAGGAATTGGACGCCCGAGTCGACTTCAGCAACCGCGGGGGCGGCGGCCGAGCGCGCTTCGACGCGGCCGCCAAACCACTGCTGCGGCGGCTCCCCGAGGGCAGCTATCGCGAGACGATACTCGAGATGCTTCGCGATGTGATGCGGCTCCCGCGGCAAATTTTCGAGCAACTGCTCGACGACGCCGCGCCACCCGTCGCCGCAAAGCCGATGCCGTCCGGCGGCGTGAAGCGTCGAACCGCGGTGCAGAAAGTGATCAATCTCGCGTTGCACTACCCGCAGGCCGCGGCCCAGCTTGCCGCGCCGGAGCAGCTCGCTGCCCTGAACCAGCCCGGCAGCGACGTGCTGCGCCGCGTGTTCGCGACGGCCGCGGCGCTGCGCGACGCGAATGCGGCGTCGGCTACTGGAAAATCTGCGCGACGACCCCGACTTTCAGCACCTCGAGCGCATCGGCGCCGAGCCGCCGCTCGGCATCGAGGACGAAGGCGCTGCGCTTCAAAGAGCTGAAGGAATCGCTTCAGCATCTGCGCCGTGACGCCGATAAGGATGCCAACGTCCAGCGGATTCGGGCCCACCGGCCCGGCGCCGGGCCGGAGTAGGCTTCAAATCATTGAAAAACTGAGAGTTAGCACACGGAACTATGCCCTAGCCCGGCCGATCTGAGTTCGGGTATAGTGCGCCGTTTGAGTTGCGCCCCCTCCCCCCCCGAGGAACCTAAACATACATGGATACGCCAGCTCAGCCCCAGGAAGACGAACGCCAATCGCAGCTCAAGCTGCTGATCGCGAAAGGCAAGGAGCAGGGATACCTCACGTATAGCGAGGTCAACGATCACCTGCCGAGCGACATCGTCGATCCGGAGCAGATCGAAGACATCGTCAACATGATCAACGACATGGGCATCACGGTGTACGAGAAGGCACCGGACGCCGAGTCGTTGCTGCTCTCCGATAACGCGGTCTCGAACGACGAGGACGCGGCCGACGAAGCCGCGGCCGCGCTCGCGACCGTCGACGCCGAGTTCGGCCGCACGACCGACCCGGTGCGCATGTACATGCGCGAGATGGGCACGGTCGAGCTGCTCACGCGCGAGGGCGAGATCCGGATCGCGAAGCGCATCGAGGAAGGCCTCGATCAAGTTCGCTCGCGCACTCGTCCAGTTCCCGCCGACGTGCGAGCTGATCTTCAACACCACGACCAGATCATGCGCGGCGAGTCGCGCCTGCAGGATCTGATCACGGGCTTCATCGATCCGAACGAACAGATCGCCGATCCGAGCGCGCGCGCGCGCCGAGCAAGTCGCCGAGGAAGCCGATCCGGATGCCGAGGACGAGGAAGGCGCGGTCGACACGGGCCCCGATCCCGAGGAAGTCGCGGCGCGCCTGAAGAAGCTCCGGCGCCTGCACAAGAAGTACTTCGAGACGCTCACCGACCGAAGGCGTGAAGCACGCCGCGACGAAGAAAGCGCTCAAGGGCCTCTTGAACGAGTTCATGGAGCTCAAGCTCGCGCCGAAGGTGTTCGACGCGCTCGTCGCGCAGCTGCGCGACGTGGTCGCTCAGATCCGCGGCCTCGAGCGGCAGGTGATGGCGCTGTGCGTCCGCGACGCGGGCATGCCGCGCAAGGACTTCATCGCGACGTTCCCGAAGAACGAGACGAACCTGCACTGGATCGACAAGCACATTCGCTCCAAGCGCAAGCACTCGTCCGCGCTCGCGAAGCTCAAGGAAGAGGTGCAGCGCAAGCAGAAGCGCTTGCAGAAGATCGAGCAGACGGCCACGCTCACGATCGCCGACGTCAAGGAGATCAATCGCGAGATCTCGCTCGGCGAGGCGCAAGCGCGGCGCGCGAAGAAGGAGATGGTCGAGGCGAACCTGCGTCTCGTGATCTCGATCGCGAAGAAGTACACGAACCGCGGCCTGCAGTTCCTCGACCTGATCCAGGAAGGCAACATCGGCTTGATGAAGGCCGTCGACAAGTTCGAATACCGGCGCGGCTACAAGTTCTCGACCTACGCGACGTGGTGGATCCGCCAGGCGATCACGCGTTCGATCGCGGACCAGGCGCGCACGATCCGCATCCCGGTGCACATGATCGAGACGATCAACAAGCTGAACCGGATCTCGCGCCAGATGCTCCAGGAGATGGGCCGCGAGCCGACTCCGGACGAGCTCGCGCAGCGGATGGAGATGCCCGAGGACAAGGTCCGCAAGGTGCTCAAGATCGCGAAGGAGCCGATCTCGATGGAGACTCCGATCGGCGACGACGAGGACTCGCATCTCGGCGACTTCATCGAGGACACGGCGGTGTCCTCGCCGATCGACTCCGCGACCGACGAAGGCCTGAAGGAGACGACGCACGCCGTGCTCGCGGGGCTCACGCCGCGCGAGGCGAAGGTGCTTCGGATGCGCTTCGGCATCGACATGAACACCGATCACACGCTCGAGGAAGTCGGCAAGCAGTTCGACGTCACGCGCGAGCGGATCCGGCAGATCGAGGCGAAGGCGCTGCGCAAGCTGCGTCACCCGTCGCGCTCGGATCAGCTTCGCAGCTTCCTGATCGACGACTAGCGCACGATCCCGCGCGACTCTCGCGAACGAAGGGCCCGCTCCAAGCGGGCCTTTCTTTTCTACGTCTTCTCGAGTGCCAGTCGCGGTCGATCCAGCCCTTCAGCGCCTGACGGGGCCGATGCCGAGCACGGTTCTGCCGAAGAGCTCGTTCAAGACCTGCGCGAGGCCGGTGTAGATCGCCGCGGCGCCGCAGATGATGCCCTCGAAGCCGGTGAAGTGCCTGAACGCCGGACCGGCGGCCGTGTAGTCGCCGATCGCGAGCAGGAAGAAGAGCACGACGAGCGTAGCGAACACGATCTGCAACGCCCGATTGATCTTCAGCGTTCCGACGAACAGCCCCGCCGTGAACAAACCCCACATCGCTAGATACGCGGCCATCGCCGTCTCGTCGGGCGCCTTGGAAGCGCCGGTCGCCGGCAACAGCAACAGCGCCACCAGCGAGAGCCAAAAGAATCCGTAGGAAATGAAGGCCGTCGTGGCGAACGTATTGCCCTTTTTCCACTCCATGATGCCCGCGATGACTTGAGCGAGGCCGCCGTAACACAGCCCCATCGCGAGAATCATGCTGTTGAGCTCGAAGAAGCCCGCGTTGTGCAAGTTCAGCAAGACCGTGGTCATGCCGAACGCGAGTAATCCCAGCGGCGCCGGATTGCCGGTCGTGTCTTTGGTCAGTAGTGCATCGGCCATTTGTTCTTGTTCTTCTTGCGGCACCGTGCGGCACGGCGCCGTCATCATTGGGGCGCACGATTCGCCCAGTCAAGAACGTTCGAGGTTGAGGCTTGGGCGCGCGCCGCGCCGACCCGCCGTCCGTCGGCTTTCGCCGGCCCCTGAGCGCAACTGACGGCGCGTTGGCACCGTGAAGCGCAGCGACTATCCTTCGCGTGGTCCGGGACCAATCGCTTCGTCGCGCCTGCATCATCACAACAATACAAAGAGATTCACTGTGAGCCCAAGCCTACGTTCCGCGCTTGTCGTGTCTTCTCTGGCACTACTCGTCCCCGTGGTCGGCCGCGCGCAGACGGCCCCGGCGGCGAATCCGCTGGACGCCGTGCCGGACAAGATGCCCTTCGATATTCCCTATGGCGCACCAGTGACGTTGGACCGCGCCGACGCTGTGCTCGCAGCCTCGGTGGCCGACGCCAACAAGCGCGGCTGGAGGCTGGTTTGCGCGGTCATCGATTCCGGCGGCAACCTCGTTTCGCTGAAGCGCATGGATGGTGCGCAGCTGGCGTCGATCGACATTGCCGTGCACAAGGCCCGCACCGCCGTTAAGTTCCGACGTGAAACGAAGGTCTTCGAAACCAACGTTCAGACCGGCAATGTTTACCAGCTCACGCTCGACGACGTGGTCGCCTCGCGGGGCGGCATTCCGCTGATCAGCGAGGGCAAGCTCGTGGGCGCCATCGGTTGCTCGGGCGGCACGGGCTCGCAGGACGAAGTGGTAGCCAAGGCCGGCGTGGCGGCGTTCAAGTAGCCGCTCGGATCGGCGAAACCATCCAAGGGGGTGCGTGATGACCAGGCCGAAAAATCGTGTTCGGGGACTCCGCGTCGCGGCCGCACTCTTGATTTGCGGTTCCACCGCCGCCGTCGCGGCCGGCCCGAGAACGCTCGCCGGCGTCGCATGCGCAACCCCGCCGCCGCTGCACTGCGCCGACGCGTGCGTGCCGGCGCTTCTCGGCGAGCTCGGCAACGCGACGGAGCCCAAGTCGGGCCGCAAATTTTTCCTCGACTACCCCTGCGATCTAAAGGAGAACGAGAAGGTCGCGCTGATATTGAGCCTGCACGGCGCGGGATCGATCGGTAATTGGCAGCGTCATTACTTCCCCGCCCTCGACTACAAAGAGAAGTATCGGCTCGTGATCGCGACGCCGACGGCCGCGAACTCGGCGGCGATCTTCCCCAACCAGCCGCCCGTGCGGATGTGGACGGCCGACGGCGACGACGAGTATCTGCACAACGTCGTGGATTACCTGCTCGCAGAGATCGGACGAAAGAACGTCAAGGCGTTCTGGCTCGCGGGCCACTCGCAGGGCGGGCTCACGGCGAACCGGATCGTGTGCACGGACTATTTCCGCGACAAAGTCGACGGCTGGCTGAGCCTCTCCGGCGGCCGCATCGGGCCCGCGCAGATCGCTCCGGACTTCTTCGGACCGAACGGCCCGCCACCCACGTTGTCCGGAGGCGGCGCGGATTCGCCGCGTCCCGGCGTCGCGTCGCTGCCATCGTGTGACCTGTCGTACATCTTCGCGTCGGGCGAGCTCGAGATCACCGGTTTGCCGACCGCGTCGCCGTGGGCGGAAAAATACGGCTGCGCGGCGCGGCAACGGCGCCCGGACATCGTGGATTCCACGAAAGGCTATGTCACCGGCGCAAGCCCCGGCCGGCCACCCAGCTGGGGCCGCGACGCGCGGCCCGGAACGGCACAGGAGTTCGTCTATCCGGGCTGCAAGGGCAAGAAAGTCGTCGCCGACGTGCTGCGCCTCGACAAGGGCCACACCGAAGGGCTCGAGCCGAAGGTCACCGAGGAGCTCGTGCGACTCATTGCAAGCGCACCGGGGGGCAAGCTACAGAAGTCGCCGTGAGCGCGCCCCTACGCTTCGGGACCCCGCGAGCGGGAGCCGCGGCGACGGGGTACCATACGCGGCGTTGGGCCTGTAGCTCAGTTGGTTAGAGCAGGGGACTCATCGAAACGGTGCCTCCGCGCGCGACGAGCCGCGGAGTGGACGGGATGAATTCAGGGAAACCGCACCGCTCGCACGACGTTCGGCAGTGAGCGCCGCGTGCGATCGCCGGCAATCCTGAGCCAAGCCGGCGGTGCACCGCCGGACGGTGCAGAGACTACCTGAGAGCTTCGAGCGCTCTTAATGACAGGCACGAGCGTCCCGCACCCTACCCCGCGCGTCGGACGGGTGAAGAGATAGTCCACTTCCGCCGGAAACGGCGGGCAGAGTGAATCCCTTGGTCGTAGGTTCAAGTCCTACCGGGCCCACCAATTTTCTGAGAGCCGTCGCACCCAGCGCGCGAGTGAGACGCGCGGGCCAACGTCTCGAGCAAGCCAGCGATCATGAGCACGAAGCACAGCCCCGCGGCGCGCAACGCGCTCGACGCGTTCTTGAGCACCGCGGCGGCGGGCGGCGTCGTGCTGTTCGCGGCGACGGTGCTCGCACTGCTCTGGGAGAACTCCGCGTGGCACGCGACCTACGAGCACCTCTGGGAAATCCAGCTCGTGCACGTCGGCGTGCTCGTCGACATCGACGTCTCGCTGCACTTCTTCGTGAACGAGATCCTGATGACGCTGTTCTTCTTCGTCGTCGGTCTCGAGATCCGTCGCGAGGCGCACGACGGCGCGCTCGCGAGCCTCAAGCTCGCGGCCCTTCCGGTCGCGGCCGCGGCGGGCGGTGTCGCGGCGCCCGCGTTGATCTACCTCGGTATCGGCGGCGACACCGCGCACGCCGGCGGCTGGGCCGTCCCGACCGCGACCGACATCGCGTTCGCGGTCGGCGTGCTCGCGCTGCTCGGCAAGCGCGTGCCTCCTGCGCTGCGCGCGTTGCTGCTCGCGCTCGCGATTGCCGACGACGTGGCCGCGATCGCGATCATCGCGGTGGTGTTCGCGGGCGGTGTGTCGCTGACGGGCCTCGCGATCGCGGCGGTCGGCCTCGCGGGCGCGCTCGTCATGCGCCGGCTCGGCATCGGAGCCGAGTTCCTCTACGCGCTGCCGGGCGCGGTGCTCTGGGTCGGCCTGCTCGATGCCGGCATCCACCCGGTGCTCGCGGGCGTGATTCTCGGGCTGCTCACGCCGATGCGCGCCCGGCGCGCGAACGAGCCGCCGCCTGCGGTGCGCATCGAGCGCCTGTTGCATCCGTGGATCGCGTTCGTCGTGATGCCGCTGTTCGCGCTCGCGAACGCCGGGATCAGGATAGGCGGGATCGATCTCGACGACGCGGCACTGCGGACGCTCATGAGCGCGGTCGCGATCGGCCTTGCGCTCGGGAAGCCGGTCGGCATCGTCGACGACGGCATGGCTCGCCGCCCGGCTCGGCTGGTGCGCGCTCCCGCCCGGCGTGACTTGGGGCGGCGTGCTCGTGATCGGCTGTCTCGGCGGGATTGGCTTCACGATGGCGATCTTCATCGCGACGCTCGCGTTTCCGAGCGCAGACGCACTCGCCGCGGCTAAGCTCGCAGTGCTCGTCGGCTCGGCCGTGGCGGCCGCGCTCGGCTTGTCGCTCGGCGCTCGGCTGATCAGGAGACCGGTATGAATGCATCGACCGAAGCTCGTCTGCTGCTTTGCATTGCGGGCCTGATGTTGCTCGACGCGACGATCGGCGGCGCCGTCGCGAGCCACGTCCTCACGAATCTCGACGAGCGCTCGCTGCGCTCGTTCGATACCGCCATCGAGTTCGAGTTCTTCCACTCGCTCGGATTGATCGGCGTCGTGCTCGTCGCGGAGCGAGTCGGCGCCAACGCTGTGGCTGCGTGCGGCCGCATGGCTGCATCGTCGTGGGCGTCGTGCTGTTCTGCGGCAGCATCGGCGTCGTGACGTTCGGCGCGCCGCGCGGCGTGCTCGCGCTCGCGCCCTACGGCGGCGTCGCGCTGATGGCCGCGTGGCTCGCGTTCGCGATCGGAGTCTGGCGCGCGGCCTGCCTGACCGCGGCTCAGCGCTTGCGCTTCGGTCGGCGCGCGAGCGAGCTCGCGCAGATCCGCTCGACGAGCTCCGGGAACGAGATCCCGACGGCGGCCGCCGCGCGCGGCAGCAGGCTCGCGGACGTGAGCCCCGGCAGCGTGTTCACCTCGAGGCACCAGATTCCGCCGTCTGCGTCCATCCGGAAGTCGACGCGGCTGTAGATGTCGAGCTTGAGCGCGCGATGCACGCGCAGCGCGAGATCTTGCGCGCGCGCCGTCTGCTTGCGCGGTGATGTCGGCCGGGAAGATCTCCTCCGCGCCGCCCGCCTGGTACTTCGCGGCGTAGTCGAAGATCGGCCCGGTCTTCGGGATGATCTCTCCGACCGCGAGCGCGCGGTCGTCGAGCACGCCGACCGTGAGCTCCCGGCCGGCGATATAGCGCTCGATCATCACGTCGGCGTCGTAGGCCGCCGCGAGCTCGAGCGCCGCGTCGAGCCCTTGCCGGTTGTCCACGAGCGTGAGGCCCGACGGTCGAGCCTTGCCCGTTCGGCTTCACGATCAGAGGGAAGCCGATCCGCTGCTCGACGACGTCGAGCGGCTGCGGCGCCATCAGCCAATCGGGAGTCGGCACGCCGGCCGCGAGGAACAGCCGCTTCGCGACGTCCTTGTCCCAGCCGAGCGCGCTGCCGAGCCGGCCGCTGCCGGTGTAAGGGATCCCCGCGAGATCGAGCAGCGCCTGCACGGTGCCGTCCTCGCCGCGGCCGCCGTGCAGCGCGAGGAACACGAGGTCGACCTCGGCGAGATCGGGAGCCGAGACGACGGTCGGCAGGCCCGCGACCGCGCTCTTCTCGGGCGGCAGCTTGTCGATCTTGCCGGCGAACAAGCGCTGCTCGTCGTCGCGGCCGAGCCGGCCGCGGCCCGAGTCGTATGCGATCACCTCGTGACCGCGGCTGCGCAATGCGCCGACGACCTGCGCCGCGCTTGCGATCGACACGTCGCGCTCCATGCTGTCGCCGCCGAACAAAACCGCGATCTTCAACGAAATCCCCTTTCTCGAACGCCGCGCATTGTAAACGTTTCGCCGCGATTCGCCGCGCGAGCTGCGTCACGCCGCGGCCTATACTTTTCCTGCGGCGCGGATCGGCCGATGCGAGCCGAGGCGCTCACAACGACGCCGCATCGGCAATGGACGAGCCCACGACGACAAGGAAGCCATGAGCGCTCGGGACACCGCATGGGACCGATCTCGGCCGCTCGGGTTGGCGACGGCCACGCGTACGGTCGCGCTCGGCGTGGCGGTCTGCGCGGCGCTCGCCGCCGCGCCGGCGCGCGCACAGACCCAGGGCTCGGAAACAGCCGACGAGATGATCGTGCTCGGCAGCTACATCAAGCGGCCCTCGCAGTTCGACGCTCCGTCACCGGTCGCGATCCTGTCGGCGGACGACCTCGCGGCGAGCGGCGCCAACAAGATCGGCGACGTGATCGAGACGCTCACGATCAACACGGGCTCGCAGAACAACCCCGACGCGTTCACGCAGAACCAAACCACCGGCACGAGCAACGTGAACCTGCGCGGGCTCGGCGTGAGCTCGACGCTCGTGCTCGTGAACGGCCGCCGCGAGGTGCAGAGCGCGGCCGCGACGGATCGCGGCGAGAACTTCGTCGACACTTCGGCGCTGCCGCCGATGATCGCGATTCAGCGAGTCGAAGTGCTCAAGGACGGCGCGACCGCGCTCTACGGCTCCGACGCCGTAGCGGGCGTCGTGAACTTCGTGACTCGCGACTCGGCCGACGGCTTTCGATCTCGAGGCGAGCGCACAAGCCGTCGACGGCACGCCGCAGCGCGACCTCGAGATTGAGCGGCCTATTCGGCGGCGGCGATGACCGCACGCGCGCGCTCGTCGCGTTCAGCCATCTCTCGCGCACGATGCTTTCGACCGCCGACCGCCGCTTGTCGACGACGAGCGACGACTTGAGCCAGGCCGGCAACCCGGGCACGTTCCTCGTGCCTACTCGGCCCGCGAACCCGGTCTACGCCGCGGTCTGGAACTCCGCCTACGACTCGAATCGCGACGGGCATCGCGGACTTTGTCGAGCCGCAGCTCGGCCGGCCGCCGGTGCCCGGGCGCGAAGCCGCCGGTGTTCGCGGACCAGAACTGCACGGCGATAGCGGCGCAAGGACAAGACCGTGATCCCCGCGATCGCGGCCGCGGTCCCGACGCCGATCGGCACGGTGCCGCTCGGGCTCTGCGAGTTCGACTTCGGCTCGTTCTACTCGCTCGTCCCGAAGGAGACGCGCGACAACGCCTTTGCGAGCTCTGCGCGCGACATGGAGCACGACCTCACGGGCCGCGATCGAAGCTCACTTCGCGCGCAACGACGCCGAGCGCGACAACTCGCCGTCGTTCCCGTTCGCCGCGTTTCCCGGTCGTGCCCGCGACGCACCCGGACAACCCCTACGGCACCGACGTGCAGTTCATCGGCCGGCTCGATCGGCGCGGGCGGCAGCCCGTCGCCGTCGGTCCACGAGTCCGACACTTGGCGCTTCGCGGCCACGCTCACGGGCTCGATCGGCAAGGCGTGGGTCGTTCGACCTCGGCACGACGTTCAGCGGTAACACGTTCTTCGTGCAGGCGAGCGACGTGCTCAAGGACCGCTTCGACGCCGCGCTCCGCGGCCTCGGCGGCTTCGGGTGCAACCCGGCCACCGGCACGCCGGGCGTCGGGCCGTGCGACTATTACAACCCGTTCGGCACGGCGCTGACGGGCACCGGCACGCGCAACTCGCCCGAATTGATCGCATTCCTGACCGGACAGGAGAGCTTCGACGCGCGCAGCGACCTCGACATCGTCGAGGGCTAACGTGACTCGCGATCTCGGCACGCTGCGCGGCTCGCCGATCCGCCTCGCGCTCGGCGCGCAGTACCGGCGCGAGAAGCTCTCCTACGATTACGACGCCGAACGCGAACCGGGACAACTTCATGTTCCTGATCGGCAACCCGGACTTCGGCAACGATCGCAGCGTCGAGGCGGCGTTCGCCGAGCTGTCGCTGCCGCTGTCGCGAAAGCCTTGAACGTGCAGGCCGCGGTGCGCTACGAGAACTACGGCGAAGGCGTCGACTCCGCCGATCCGAAGGTCGCGCTGCTGTGGCGGCCGACGCTCGAGCTTCTCGCTGCGCGCGTCGGCCGGCACGTCGTTTCGCGCGCCGTCGTTGTTCCAGGCGTTCGGCACGCAGACGTCGCTCGCGCAGCTGATCGATCCGCGCGTCGGCGCGCCGCAGTTCTTCCCGGTGCGCACGCAGCCGAATCCGAACGGCGCGCCGCTCGAGCCCGAGTCCGCCGACGTGCTGAACTTCGGCGTGAGCTACTCGCCGCGGTCCAAGCTGGACCTCTCGCTCGACTACTGGTCGTTCGACTACTCGCGACGTGATCGTCGAGCAGAACAGCCAAGCGCTCGTTGAACGCCGCCGCGCTCGGCGACCCGCAGGCGAGCGCGCAGGTGATCCGCGATCCCGCGACCGGCCTACTGCTGCGCGTCGACTCCGTATTATCAGAACGCGTCGTCCCTCAAGACGGACGGCTTCGATTTGTCGGCCGCGTACACGTTCGACCTCGCGGCGAAGGGCACGCTGCGCGTCGGCGCCGAGGGCACCTACATCTCGAAGTACGACCTCGACGATCCGCAAGCCGGTCACGTCGACGGCGCCGGCAAGCGCAACTTCGCGAACTTCGGCACGTCGACGCCGCGCTGGCGCGCGAACGCGTTCGTGAACTGGCGCCATCAGCGGCACACGCGTCAACGCGTACGTGCGCTACATCGACTCCTACCTCGACGACGAGGTGCAGCTCGGCCAGGGCCCGGAGTCGTATCGGCCGATCGCGAGCGACGTGACGCTCGATGCGCAGTTACTCCTACACGGTCGGCCGCAGGTACTCGCCCGCGATTTCGTTCGGCGCGATCAACCTGCTCGACGAAGATCCGCCACACGTCGCGACGAACGGCGGCTACGATTCGAAAGTCGCGGACCCTCGCGGCCGCGTGCTGTACGCTAAGGCCGCGTTCAAGTTCTAGCCGCTCGCGCGGAATACGAAAAACGAAGACTGGGGGAGTCCACCATGAAGCGTTCATCGACCGTTGCTATCAGACTGGCGCCGGCCGACTCGCGCTGGCACTCGCGCTCGTAGGCCGCACGGCCGGCGCGCAGGCGCCCGCACCCGCCGCGGGCGGCCCGCCGCCCGAGGTCACGGTCAAGACCACGCTGCTCGGCGGCAGCGTCTACGGCATCGACGGTCGCGGCGGCCGCATGGCCGCGCTCGTCGGGCCCGAGGGCGTGCTGCTCGTCGACGCGCAGTTCGCGGACGTCACGACAAGATCGTCGCCGCGATCAAGCAGATCTCGCCGGCGCCGCTGCGCTTCCTCGTGAACACGCACGTGCACGGCGATCACACGGGCGGCAACGAGAATTTCGCGAAGCTCGGCGTCACGATCTTGGGGCGGCCCGAGCTGCGCGCGCAGCTCCTGATGCCGCGTCCCGCGCCCGGCAACGGCCAGACTCCGCCGGTCGCGCCGGCCGGCGCGCTGCCGATCGTGCTCTACGACAACCCGACCACGATCGAGCTCGACGGCGAGGAGGTGCAGCTGATCCCGCTGCCGCCCGCGCACACGGACGGCGACACGGCCGTGCTGTTCAAGAAGGCGAACGTGCTGATGACCGGCGACGTGTTCCGCTCGGAAGGGATGCCGGCCGCCGCGATCACGAACGGCGGCAGCGTGCTCGGCATCTTGAAGTGCATCGATCTGTTCCTGCAGATCTCGGACGCGAACACGAAGGTCGTGCCCGGCCACGGGCCGGTCGCGAATCGCGACGCGCTCGTGTTCCACCGCCAGGTGCTCGTCACGGTGCGCGACCGCGTCGCGAAGGCGAAGGCCGAGGGCAAAACGCTCGAGGAAGTGCAGGCGATGAAGCCGACCGCGGAGTTCGACCAGAAGGTCGGCGGTCCGCCGGCGTTCATCCCGCAGTTCGTCGCGACGCTCTACAACGAGCTGCCGGCGCGCTGAACCACTTGTCTTTGGAGGGCGTGGCGCGGATTTGATCGCGAGCGCACGAGCGCGTCCGCGGCCAACTCGGGGGCGGCACTTCCGCGGAGGGATTTTGCACCGATCCGGTGCACGATTCCGCGGGAACTTCGCCGAGCTAGTTCACGGCGCCGAGGTATTTATCCAGCCAGCCGAGCACTTCCTTCGTGAGCTCGTCGCGCCGGAGTCGCACGTCGTGCGGCGTATCGAACACGACGTGGCGCTTGTCGGCTGGCGGTGCGCCGA